>NZ_JAAIKR010000001.1 GCF_018221465.1 Shewanella intestini
GATGTAGATGTAGATGTAGATGTAGATGTAGATGTAGATGTAGATGTAGATGTAGATGTAGATGTAGATGTTGATGTTGATGTAGATGTAGATGTAGATGTAGATGTCTAAGTTGATTGAAAACCTGTCAGCACTTAAACGCTTATGCAGCTTAATCTCTGCGCTAGATCACTGATTAATATAAACATTAAAGCGGCCAGTTGGCCGCTTTTTTATTGCAGATTACCTAAGCTAAAATGAAGGCATTCAACACTTAATCGCTTTGGTTAGCTTGGCTTTTTTGCACCCAATGAATAAGCAATAACACTGGAAAGCCAATTAAGCTGGCGGCAATAAAGAAGTTAATATAACCAAAATTGTCTACATAGACGCCAGAGAAACCCGCGATAAACTTGGGGAATAACAGCATGATTGATGATAGTAATGCATATTGAGTCGCGCTATAACCGCTGCTAGTTAAGCTTGATAAATAGGCAATAAAGGCCGCGGTAGCAATACCTGCACTAAAGTTGTCCATTGAAATTGCGAACGTTAAAAATGGCACGTTGTAACCAATATAAGCTTGCCATGCAAATAACAAGTTGGTCAGCGCAACCAATAATGCCCCTAAGAATAAAATACGTAAGGTGCCATACTTAACAATCAATAATCCACCTGCACCGGCACCCACTAAGGTCATGATTAAACCATATACCTTACTTAAAAATGCAATCTCCTCTTTACTAAAGCCCATATCAACGTAAAACACATTCGCCATAATACCCATGACAATGTCTGAAATACGATAACAAGAAATCAGCAACAATATCAGAATGGCACTTTTACCATAGCGTTTAAAGAAGTCGGTAAATGGCAGCACACTGGCGCTATATAACCAGGCTAATATTTTTGCCACTTTAGGCGAGTGATTGGTGCTAAAGCGTTGACGAAGTTGATGTTCAACCTCGTCAGCTTGTTGGGTGTCTACTTGCGGCTCTTTACAACATAATGTGGTGATAATACCAATTGACATAAATGCCGCCATTGCCGCATAAGCACTTTGCCATGCCGCTAAATGATAACCGCTATCTCCTGGCGCAATGGCTGCGGCAATGGTTAATGCGCCCGCGGTTGATACGATCATTGCGCCGCGATAACCCACTTGGTAAGCCGCAGCTAAAGCCGCTTGCATTTCTTGTGGGGCTGATTCAATTCGAAAAGCGTCGATGACAATGTCTTGGGTAGAAGAGGCAAAGGCTAATAGCAGTGCGCATAAGGCTAAATGTTCAAGATTAACTTTAGGGTCGCTCATCGACATACCCAAAATGGCGAGAACAACACAGGACTGGGCGACTATCATCCAACTGCGACGACGCCCAAGTATATTGGTTAAAAAGGGCAGTGATAGCCTATCGACTAGCGGAGACCAAACCCATTTAAATGCGTAGGTTAGGGCTATCCAACTGAAATAACCAATGGCTGCACGGTCAACTCCTGCCTCTCTTAACCAAAAGCTTAGGGTGGAAAATACCAACATTAATGGTAAGCCAGACGAAAAGCCTAAGATCAATAATGCGAGCACTCGACGGTGAAAATATACCGAGAATGTCGATAAAAAACGGGAAAAAGAAGAAGGCATAAAAAAACGCAGTTAAGGAGTCAAGATGACTAGCTTATGTGCCTGCGTTTGTTGGTTCAAGTAGATTGACTAAATTATTGTTTATGGGCGAATTCCAATGCAGCTGTTGGGTACTTTTCCGCCAAAATTAATAAAGTAACAGCAATCATTAACTTGTTGTCTAAGGTATTGATTACCGCGAATAGCCCATTCAGGCCACTTATCAAAACAATGCAATAAATGCCAAAAAACCTGTTCGGTTTCGCTTGGTGTTTGTGGTTGTTGAGGTTGGTTAGACAGGTGTTGCCACTCTTCTAATACATCCCACATGTAAATCCGTATTTCGTTAAATTCCACCTTGTTGTCTAAAAATGCTTTACCATAAAAAGCCAATTGTGGGGCTTTAGCTTCAATGAAGTCATCTGTTGTCATCATCTCATTTGTCCTCAACGCCTTCTGTATCGGGCGTTTTATTTAAACTTAAGTATATTCGACTAAAGTATAGCCAAGATTGCTCACTTTTGCGGAATGAGAATCATTTTAGTTTTTTTCTTGGGTAAGTTTTATAAACGTGAAACTAAGAAATGAACGATAAAGTGCAGCTGATTCGTGTGTTTGTGGGGGGTAACTAGATATAAATAACTAAGACGTTTGATTGTAAAAACACTGTTTTGACAATCAGTCTTCCAATTGGCAGCTTTATCAATTAAATGACTCATTTATCAATCATTGAATCTATTAAAGGAAAACCTGCCAACGATTAACGCATTTTAAATTTAATAATAGATTTTAAAATGCGTTTTGATATCAATAATTCGCCGGCGTTATCTTGGGAGTAATGTCGCTTTGGTTAGGATGATATTTTTAACAGGAACATCAGGCCAGCCTAACTTTTGGTTTTGGCCAGTCGTGACCATTGATATGGCTTCAACCACATCGAGCCCTGAAACAATTTCACCAAATACCGCATAACCCCAACGGCGTTTAGATGGGTCAAGACGCACGTTGTCAGCAACATTAAAGTAAAACTGTTTGGTGGCACTGTGCGGGTTATTATCCCGTGCCATGGCAATAGTACCAATGCTGTTTGATAAGCCGTTGCCTGACTCATTTACGATGGGCGCTAATGATGGCTTTGCTTCTTCAAATTGCGGATCAAGTCCACCACCTTGCACCACAAAATCTTGAATAACGCGGTGGAAAATGGTGTTGTCATACTCGCCTTTTACCACATAGGTTAAAAAATTATCCACGGTAATCGGGGCGCGTTTGCGGTCTAGCTCAACCACAATATCGCCCATAGTGGTAGACAGTTTCACTTTGGGATAGATGGTATCAGGTTGAATATCAACTTTGGCAACAGCGTAGGTGCTGCTCAAGCCGATAACAAGTGACATTATGCTGGTGGCTATCCATTTAAACATGTGATGATTCCTTGATTTGGGCCGTTTGGTCTTAGATTGACATTATTGCTGCTCAATAAAGTGATGTAATTCAGTATCATTTAAAATCTCTGTGCTGAGCTTGTTCAATAATTTATTAATATCGAGCTCTAAGGTGGCGAAGTCAGAACTAAAAGGCCCTGTTAATGTGCCGCGTCCCTTATAAATTTTGGTAAATTCTTGAGTCTTATTTTTAGCGATAACATTAATGATGACTTCCGTTTTTGCTTCATAACCAAAAGTGGTTTCGGTGACATCGGTGAGTAGGCTTTCTAACTGAAATTGCACTGTTTTATAAGCGCTAGGGTCAATTTGATAACCGATTTTTATCATACCATCACGAAAGACTTGTGCCAGTTGTTGGCGAATAGGCTCACTTGGGCTGATTAGCTGTGCGGCATCATCGTCATTATTAATGCGAACAATAAAGTTAGCATTACGAATATCAATGGTGTCCATATGAATTGGGATCGGACGAGCGGTTTGAAAAGTAACGTCACCTAAAGTGGGATCGAGTGCAATATGGGTTGGTTGTGTAGTGGCGCAGGCGCTTAAAAGAAGCGTTGAAAATAAAAATATAACAGTACGTTTCATATTGTTTTAAGTCGATTTACGTTAGATAAATCAAGCATAACAGATTTCAATTTTGGTATCAGCATTCGCGATAATCACTTGTTCAAGTTGACAATATATTCACGGCATTGCAGGTTAAGTAAATTAATGAGATGCAATGGTTTTTCTCAATGCTTGAGATTGGCATTATCGGGCAATTGTGATGCCGAAGTGTGTTAGCTCACCACGAGCGATTATTGGCTACATCGTCACCACTAGCCATTGATTAAAAACTAATTGCCACGTTGCCAATGACTGCTGACTAACCCAAAGGGAATGCCCTGTTATCTTGAGCGAAGAGAAGTAAACATAATGACCAAAGCCACTGCAATGCAAGCGTTGTTAGCGCCAAAGCGATTGATGGATCAGCATGGCCGTCCGCACTATGGACATTTTGATGGTGTGGTTGAGTCGTTAGCGCTTGATGAGTTTCGCTACTTCACCGAAATGGATAAACCTGCTGGCACTGTTGCTCAATACTTTAACTACAAGCAATTTCAATTTTTTACACTTAACACGCAGCGTTACATTATTAGTGGCGCTATTGCAGATATTCGCTATTTGGCCAGCGGTTTTTTATACGTATTTGATATTAAGCGTAATAAGCTAGTCGAACGCACTTGGTTAAGGCCGCCCAAAATAGGTTATCACACCGAACCATCGCCTTTTAATGGCCATGCTCATATTGGTTGTGCATCAAATGGATTGCGCATCCATATTCAACAAGGGCTATGGCACATCAACATTCAAACCCCGATGGTGAGCGCCAAGTTAACATTGACCCCCGCGCAGCTAAGTTTACCAATGAGCCTATGTACTCCCACAGCTTATAGTGGCTGGACTTATACTCAAAAACATAATGGATTAGCAGTATCTGGGAAATTAACCGTTGAGCATGAGCCGCAGCCATTGAATCAAGCATTAGGCAGTTATGATTTTTCCGCAGGTTATATGCGCCGAGAAACCAGTTGGCGCTGGGCAAGTTTCAATGCCCATACTGCCACAGGTGTTGTGGGGGCAAATTTTGCTGCTGGGGTAAATGAAACTGGCGCCAATGAAAACGTGTTTTGGGTTGATGGCAAACGGTTTTTAGTGGGGGCGATGCATTTTGAGTTTTCTCGGTTATCACCTATTCGCCCATGGAAAATACACAGTGCATGCGGGCAAGTTGCATTAAGGTTTAAAGTGGTTTCAGTGCGAAAAGAGCAGCTTAACCTTGGATTGCTTAAAAGTAATTTTAGGCAGTTTATCGGCTACTTTGATGGCGTTTTGATAGATGAACATCAGCAGCAACATGTCATAAGCCATCAATTAGGATTATGTGAAGATCATTATGCAAAATGGTAATTCATCTCATATCAGAGATGCAGTATAGATAGTGTTTTTGCAACGCAGCAACGCAGCAACGCAGCAACGCAGCAACGCAATAAGTCAGTAAGCCAAGCCTAAACGATGTTTCTGCCAACGGTGTGATTGGTATAAGTAACGCGAACGACGGAGTTGAACAAGGCTAAAATAGCAATGATTAAGGATGATAATTGATGGATATTGCCGTGATATTTTCACACCCAGAAGCATTATTAATTGTGCTGGCACCGGTGTTTGCTTGCTGCATTTTTTTAGAATGGTGGTTAGGACGACGAGCAAGCTCATTGCCTCAAAGTGCGCGTTACTATGCGCCGGAAGTGTTATGTAATTTTACATTGGCGGCAATGCATCAATTAACGGATATTTTAACTGGCTTAATGATTGCCCAGTTATATTTAGGTTTATTTGAGTGGCGCTTATTTGAGATTAAATTAACTTGGCAGAGTTTTATTGGGTTGATGATTGCGCAAGACTTTTGTTATTACTGGTTTCATCGTGCCAGCCATCGTATCCGCTGGATGTGGGCAGCACATGTGGTGCATCACAGCTCAGAAAATATGAATTTGGCGACCGCATTTAGGCAAAGTTTAATGTATCCGTTGGCGGGGATGTGGGTATTTTGGCTACCGCTGGTGATCATTGGTTTTGCGCCGCAATGGGTCGTATTTGTGGTGTTGCTTAACTTAGGCTTGCAGTTTTTTGTGCACACTCAGGCGGTGAACAAACTGGGCTGGTTAGAGTTGCTGTTTAATACGCCTTCGCACCATCGGGTTCATCATGGGTGCAACCTTCAATATATAGACAAAAACTATGGTGGTATTTTAATTATTTGGGACAAACTCTTTTCGACATTTGCAGCCGAAGTCGAGCCAGTTAAATATGGCATTACCAAACCCATTAACAGTGTAAACCCTGTGGTGGTAAGCTTTAGTGAGTGGCGAGATATGTACCAAGATGTTAGCAAAAGATCGTTAACATTAAAGCAGCGCTTAAAAGTGCTATTTGGCGCACCGCAAAAAGAACCTGTTGATTAACTGTAAAGCGAGCCGCTTGTTGTTAGCACGGCTCGTTGTTCAGGGGCCTGAGTTCTAGGTACTAGGTACTAGATACTAGATACTAGATATTAGATATTAGATATTAGATATTAGATATCAGATACTAGGTGCAAGATTTTTGAAAAATCAGTTTACTCTCACTAGTCAGCTTTTTTCTTCACCGGTGTTATTTTTCCGCCTAACCAAATTGATATTAATGACATTGGCACCAAAATAGCGCCAAGTATAAATAATGCAGAGTAGTCACCATGTTGAGTTAATCCTGGCACCAGTTGAATGGTGATAATGACACTTAACACCGCCGATGTACCACTTATCCCCGCTAATGTCCCCACACTTTTACCAGAGAAGTAATCACTTGGTAAGGTTTGAATATTGCCAATGGCGGTTTGAAACCCAAATAAAATCAGGGCGATTAACCCCATTGCTGCTATCGGCGTGGCGGCTTGTGTGGTGAGTAATAGCGACGGCAGCATAATGAGCGCGCCAAACGTTATACAGCTTCGACGAGCACGGCTAATATCACCATGTTTGTCAATTAACTTACCGCTAAGCCAACCACCAAAAATAGCACCAATGGCGGCACCGACATAAGGCACCCATGCAAATGCACCAATTTGTTTGACGTTAAAACCAAACTTTTCGTTTAAATATAACGGTAGCCAAGCGACAAATAACCACCAAATAGGGTCAATGAAAAACCGTGCAGCAATGACGCTCCATGATTGTTTATGGCGTAACAATTGCGACAGCGTTGGCACGTATTCGTCAGTTTTTGAAGCGGCTTTATTGGCACAGTTGTCTGCAGTGAGTGCCTGATTGCCACCAATTTGGCCACTGAGAATATGTTGGCGTTCTTGCTCGGTGATCCAAGGGTGAGTGTCAGGGGATGACTTATAAATAATCATCCATGGTATCACCCATAAAAAACCTAATATGGCGATAACAATAAAGGTGGCTTTCCAGCCAATAAAAGCAAACAACACAGCAATCAGTGGCGGCGCAATTATCGATCCTAATGACGCACCAGAGTTAAAAATACCTTGGGCTAATGCGCGTTCTTTTGCTGGAAACCATTCCGCATTGGCTTTGGTTGCTCCGGGCCAGTTACCAGCCTCACCAATGCCAAGTAATGCACGAACGAGTGCAAAACTGAACGCGGTTGAGGCAACAGCATGCAGCGCAATTGAGATTGACCACACCAAAATTGACAGTAAAAAACCAAACCGGGTGCCAATGGCGTCGAACACTTTACCAAACAATGATTGACCCACTGCGTAGGCAATCATAAAGACACTAATAATATTGGCATAGTCATGTTTGGTTAAGCCAAGGTCTTGTGAAATGCTGGGCCACATAATGGCAAGAGCGGAGCGGTCGATATAATTTATCACCGTAGCAAGGGCGACTAAGCTGACAACAAGCCAGCGTAAATGGTTAACTTTCATTATTGTTCTCAATTATTTTTGGTTGAAATAGTCTGTGGAAAATTACGGCTATAACTAAAAATTCTCACTGTGCTAAACAGTGGGGAAACGTATTAGCACGGTGAGAACAGCCTTAATTTGCGGGTAACAATTAACCCCGCTGCTAGCATTTAAGTTACGGGTTAAAACTTGGCTTTCGCGCCTAAGAAGAACTTTGGCCCTGAACGAGAGTAATCAGCAATTGTGGTGCTATTTCCTCGAGTCATTAGCTGTGGTTCATCTAATAAATTCAGCGCTTTAAGTGAAAGAGACAAGTAGTCGGTTACTTTGTATGACGCGGTAAAGTCTAAGTAACTGGCATCTTGGACATATCGGTTTGAACGGTCAGGAAAGGGGAGGTTATTAGGTTGGAAATATTCTTCACGGTACTTGTACAGCAATCGCACTGTGGTTTTATCACCTTCCCAATACATTGACGCAGATGCCACTTGTGGAGAGAAACCAAATAAATTGGCGTCATCAACAATATAGGGACTGCCCGGTTCTGCGCTGACAAAGCTTGAGTCCGCACGGTTATAAGCCACTTTAGCGCCTAACCCATCAAAGGGATAAGGCAGTTCGGTAAAGTGTTTTTGCGCGTTAATTTCAAAGCCTTTAATCACCGATGAATCATCTGCTGTTTGGCGAACGGTATGACTTACATTCGGATAAATAGTGTCAACGCCATCAAGTGAAACCGTAATATCACGCGTCTCCGTAGTGTTAACATAACCGCCTTTAAAGTCTTTATAGTAAAGGGCTAATGACATGGTAGCATCGTCGCTTGGGTACCATTCAAATGAAATGTCGTAGTTATTTGAAAGATACGGTTTCATGTGATTACCGTTGGCACTGCCGTTACTGATGACCTTGCTGTAGTCAGTATTAGTATTAGGGTCACAAATGGTGTCGTCTTCATCTTCACAAATGCTATAAGACACGCCTGATGCCATGGCATTCATTTGAAAACGTGACATCGCCCGATAAGCGGAGGTTCGTAGATATATTTCAGGGGTTAGCACAAACGTTAAGTTTAAGCTTGGTAGCCATTCGGTGTAACTTGAGTCCAGTGTCACCGCTTCAATTTCACCACTTTGGTTAATGTCAGCTGCAAAGGTGCCGTCACTGTTTGAGGTGATATACACTTTGTCACCCCAACCGTCTGAATGTGTGTCTGTTTTGACAACACGCACTCCGACATTACCAAATACCGGTAAGTCGCCAATTTGGGCATCAATATTAGCCATCACATATCCTGCTAATATGTCTTCTTCAACATTTACGTCATTACCTGAGCGGCCATCTTCACGTTCTCCTATGTCATAGAAGCCAGTGTTGCCGTCTACCGCACCTAACATTTGACCAATAAAACATTCGGCATCATAAGTGACAAACTCGCCTGATCCGCCGCCTTCTTCATCAAAGAGGTTATTGTTTTGATGGTCATTTAGACATTCTGCGACAATATTATTGGTGAGTTGTTCGTGCAAATCTGGGTAATCATCGTCAAAGTCATCGCGACTCGTTCCCCATGAACCATTGCGTTGTAATCCGGTGACAGGGCTGACAGACACATCATTAGATTTATAATCGACCAAGCTTTCTTCTGAATAACGAATCCCAGCTTCTATACCTGAAAAGTATTCGTTATGTAGTGCGTAATTGACATCAAAATTCACGGCTTTTATTTCATCGCGGCGTTCATCATGTGAACGGCGATATTCTTGATAAGCGACACCGTCATGAATAAATGAATTAATGTCATTGGCATTAAATACTTGGCTTGCATCGTAACCGGCATCACCGACACCGTTACGATTGTCATCTAAGAAGGTCAGTTTAGGTACGTTTGTACCTCTGGCATCTAATTCATATTGATAACGTTCATCTGAGCGCATTTTGGTGCGGTGACGTAAACGGTAACGGTATGAACGTGAATAAGATAAGTCGAGCGCCATACTGAGATCGTCCGTTAAATGATGCTCAATATTAAAGCCAAAGCCGTCATAATCGTCTTGTTGACTTCGGCTCTCACCATTTAGTTGTGGTCTGGCTTCACCTTTGGCATATAGTAAGGTGTGATCGCTGGCAATAATGTGGTCGCTAAGTAAACGACGACGAGAGTCTAAGCCAAGCTCCATACGTTGCTCGTTGTACTTTAAGCGTGAATATTCGTAATCAAAATTAATATCCCAACTGCTGTTAGGCACCCACTGAAATGCGGCTACCATGCCTGTACGGGTATCGTCATCTTCGCCTGTACGCCAAAAAGCGTCGTTAGGAACATAAAAGATACTGTCTTGATCAAACATGGCAATGGATTCTGGCGTGGGGGTCGGGTCGCGGCCATCACGACCTGCACTTACCGCTTGGTCTGAACTACCGCCAGTACAGTCACCGCCGCCATCTGAAAGGGCATTTCCTTGAGCATCACGCAGTGCACACACGCCCATTTGTGAGCTACCACCAAAGTTTTCTTCAGGGTTAGCTGAGTCGGTGCGAGTTAACCCAAAAGTAACACCAAATGAACCGGCGTTGTCGGTTTCAAAGTTTTGAACTGTAGATAACACAAATGAGCTGCCCCAAGGCGAAACGCCATCGACATCTTCGTAATAAGAATTATAAATACCGGTCGCTTCAATCGTGGTTTGGTCTTTACCATAGTCAACTGGGCGTAATGACTTCACCTCAATCGTACCTGAGGTGCCGCCTTCAACAAAGCTGGCTTGTTGTGATTTGTAAATCTCAACTGATTCAACAAGTTCTGAAGGGAATTTTTTAAAGTTAACCGCACGTCCCGGCCCTGCGTTGGTAATCGTACGCCCATTAAAGGTAGCGTAACCCCAATATGAACCTAAGCCACGAATGGATATTTCGTTTTGTGAGCCCTTTAATCGATGCCCCGATGCGCCAGAAATATTTTCGATTAAATCTGACATTGATAATCCCGGTAAGTCGCCAAAATCAGCGGCAACAATACCGTCACTGACCACGGTGTTATGTTTTTTGCGATCGGCTGAACGAGACAATGTACCTCTAAGACCAGCCACTTTAATGACTTCCATTTCTGGTTGGATGTCGGCTTGGGTATTTTCAATATTACTCACTTGCGCGGTTTCATCTGCATTTGAGACGGTATTTGATTGTGGTTCAGCGGCAAATGTGTTGGTAGTGACCAAAGAGGCCAAAGCGGTAAAAAATAGTGCTGATTGTGGTTGCCAGCGTTTTCCTTGTGTTTTTAAAGCGTGACTAATTTTATTAAGTTTCACGTTAATCTCCCCAGATTAAGTCGTTCTTTCTTGCTCAACGTAAACACATATTTTAATTTTTAACATTTAAATAACATCGTGCGCTTAATTAGAAATTAGTGAACAAGCGATACAATGTCAACCGAGTTGTTATACCAATTGTTAACATTTGTGCTGCATTTTGTTATACCAATACCGGGCGTGGTCATACAACGGGCTGGAATTGGTCGCTTTTGTTGGTTATTATCAATAAATAGAGGTTGCTGTTCGGTTTTTTACCGATATGATTGTTAACAAAATGCTAGAAAAGTAAGTTGAAGGACTGAGTATGAAAAATCGTCGATTGTTTTGGCGGATTGTTGAAAAGATTGAACAGGCTATAACACAAGGTGAGTATGTTGTCGGTAGTCGTTTGCCACCGGAACGTGAGTTAGCTGAAAAGTTTGATGTAAGTCGTCCGACAATCCGTGAGGCGATCATCGCCTTAGAAGTACGTGAACGGGTGGAAGTGAAAACCGGATCGGGTGTGTATGTGGTTAACCATAACCATGATGAAGAGGTTGACCAAAACATTAATGCGTTTGAATTAACTCAAGCGCGTGCATTAGTTGAAGGTGAAATTGCCGCGTTGGCTGCTAACAGCATTACTGATGAAGAGCTCAGTCAACTTCATCATACTTTAGTGATGATGGAAGATAAGGAATACATTGAAGAAGCGGATCAAATGTTTCATCACATTATTTCGCAATCAACCCGCAATGGTGCGCTAATTAAAGTGTTCGATAGTTTATGGGCGCTTCGTGCTTCAAGCCCGTCGATTATTGATGATTACAATATGGTTTGTAGTACTGATAACCGTAAAACGATGGCTGAACACACGGCTATTTATCAAGCATTATCAATGCATGATGCCTCAGAAGCCAGAAATGCGATGCATCAACACTTTAACCGCTTAATTAATGTCTTGTTCGATAAAATTGAGGCACAAACATTAGAAGAAGTGAGGCGTAAAAATAACGCCAACCGAGATTTATATTCAATTGAAAATTTGGTTAAACACCGCAGTTAGTTATCAAGTTCAATCACTAACTCTTATGTCAGTACCACTGTTATCCCATTAATCGCAGTGATAATAGCTTTGCTATTAGTGGGATTTTGTTGATTGTGATTAACGGCCGTTGTTATTGAATTAATGCTTTTTAATCAACTGACTAGAAATAAGCTCTCTGCAACTCAGTCCGCTAACAACTCAGTCCGCCAGCAATGAACTAATTGCCAAGGTGTTTTAAATGCTAACTCATTAGCTAAGGGTAAACCCCTTTGACGTTGTTATTCTTAAACCATCAATTTACTATTAAAACGCCGCTTAACTGATGCTGCGATAGTCATCAGCTAAAACATGATTAGCGTTTGAATTTTGGTCATAACAATAACGACAACCTAGACTTTATGTTATTACCAATTATTTATTTTGGTTAGGTGGCTAGCTGAGCCATCGTTAGGCTTATTCTTTGTAGGCTTGCAAGATAACGAACTTGCCATTTGAGGCCAGTGTTTTGCATTGTTTAAAAATGCGTTTTAATTTGATGTGGTAATTGAGGTGGCGGTTGCCCACCACTTGTAATAATCCGCCAGATGCCAGTGCTTTATGCGCATCAACAAACATTTGCCAAGCAATGTGGTCTGTTATCGCTTCGCCTTGATGAAAAGGGGGATTACATAAAATTAAATCTGGTTGCATATCTTGTGACAAGTTACTTAAGCAATCTTCCCAAGCAAAACTGGCTTGTGGCAATGCTTGTTCAGGGTTATCTAATTGGTTTTGTTGCCAATTAGTTTGTGCTGACGCGACAGCCATTTCAGAGTCATCAACAAAGTGAATGTGCGCTTTTGGGTAACGTTGTTTGGCATGTAATCCCAAAATACCATTGCCACAGCCTAAATCGACAATTTGTTTAAAATCACCTTTTGGTAAGTTGTCCAACATAATGCGCGCACCAATATCCAGTTTGGTTGCAGAGAACACATTACTTAAATTACTCATGGTGAGGTTTAAGGACGGCACTTGCCACTTTGTGGCTTGCGGCAGTGCGCGGGCGTTGCCATCGCTTATGCAGGTTATTACCCGAGTTTTTTTCCAAGTTAAACTTGCTGATGCCGCACCGAGCTGTTGCGCTATCGTCGCTAACAAGGCTTTGTTGATTGATTTAGCTTTAGCACCAATCAAGACTTTGGTGCCTTGAGGTAAGTGTTGTGACAACTTTGCTAATTGGTAGGCAAAATAATTTAAGTTTTTAGGTAATTTCATCAGTACCAAAGTAATGGCACTTGGCAGAGTTTCTCGGCTATTTACCCAGCGGATATGTTCTGTAGGCAGTTGGTTTTGCTGTAAGTTAAGTTGCCCACCTAACAAACTGGTTTTGGCATCGGTTTCAACGGTTAATGGCCAATGCTCGTCAAGCGTTAAGAGTCCACAGGTCAGCGCCCCAAAACTGTCATTAATAATATGAGTATTTACCACGGCTTGTTCAGTGTCTCCAAGGTGTTTAAGCAGATGCTCATCGGCTGCGTCCCATGCTTGCAAATTAACAACATGCTTGGCGGGGTAACGTGAAAGTGAAAGGGTGATGCCAGATAAGACTAACTCGGTGCTCATATAAAACCTTAAAAACGTGTTAAGGCGGCATTATCGCAGATCGTGCGGTGGTGCGCGAGTGTCTGTTATCGTCGCCATGGTGGATATTAATTTCGTTATTTCCTTCCAAGGACGCACTTCAATTGAATGAATACGTTGTGTCGCTAAGCTGCGTTGCGTAACATTATTAACTGACTGATAAATATAATAGGAAATAATATGAACGGTGCTGGTGGAACGTCTGGTGGAGTCGGACAATTCTTTATTGGTTTAATCATGATGTGTGGCGGTTTTTATATGCTGCTCAATGCCATTAAAGTAAGCAGTTCTTTTGGATTGGGTTATGGCTTATACAATGTAGCTGGTGTTAGTTTAACCAGCGGCATGGTGATGATCCCGTTCATGTTTGGAGTGGGGTTATTATTTTATAACGCCAAAAATATTTTAGCTTGGGTGTTAACAATTGGCTCGTTAACAGGGTTGATTTTTGGGGTGATTAGTTCAATTCATTTTCGGTTTACTCATATGTCTGCGTTCGATTTAATCGTCATATTGGTATTGAGTGTCGGTGGTTTAGGGTTGTTTTTACGCTCATTTAAAGCGATTGAAACACGCTACCCTGAGCAAAAATAATGACATTATTGTTAGCTTTATTAAGGCATTTAACTGGAGATAAGCATGTTGCCTAGTGTGATGCAGTGGCTAATGGCATTTTTAAAGCCTTATCGGCTCAAAGTTTTTGCGGCAATTATTTTTCTGTTCATTGGTTCGTTAGCGTGGTTGTCATTAGGGCAAGGCGTCAAGATGATGGTCGACGAAGGGTTTGTAAGCACTAACTCTGAGCGACTGAACCATATTATTGGTTTTATTTTATTAATCACTGCCATCAGTGCAACCGCTGTATTTTGTCGTTTCTATCTTATGACATGGTTAGGCGAGCGGGTGAGTGCTGATATTCGCAAAACGGTATATCAACACTTATTGGCGTTATCGCCAGGCTATTTTGCTCAGCAGCGAACAGGCGAAGTGATTTCACGCTTTACCGCTGACACAACATTATTGCAGTCGGTTGTCAGCTCAAGTTTATCGATGGCATTACGTGCCAGTGTTACTGTGATTGGCGGTATTGCAATGATGGCAATAACCAGTATAAAGCTGACACTTTTGGTGTTGTTAGCGGTGCCGCTAGTGTTGGTGCCAGTTGGTATTTTAGGCCGTAAAGTAAGAAACTTGTCACGTAAAAGCCAAGATAGAGTGGGCGACTTAGGGGCTTATATTGATGAAAGCCTTCATGAAATTCATACCGTTCAAGCCTATACCCACGAACAGCAAGACCAATATGCCTTTTTCGCTAAAGTAGAAGCGGTAATGGATACAGCTAAAGGGCGTATTTTATACCGCGCTATTTTAATTTCGTCGGTGATGTTTTTAAGCATCAGTGCCATCACGTTAGTGACGTGGGTTGGTGCTCAAGATGTGATTAATGGTGTAGTGAGCAGCGGCGAGCTTTCTGCCTTTATGTTTTATGCGGTTATGGTGGCAGGTTCGGTGGCGACGATTAGTGAGGTTTACAGTGAGATCCAACGCGCGTTTGGTGCAGCGGAGCGACTTGTTGAACTGATGTATACCCCAATAGATATTGAACAACTTGATAAGCCACAGCAATTGCCTGAGGGTAAATCGCGCCAGCTGTCAATTAGTAAGTTGGTCTTCACTTACCCGCAAGAATCTAATAACAGTGCGCTTGATGATATTAATTTACATATCCAAGCTGGCGAACGAGTTGCTTTAGTCGGGCCAAGTGGTGCTGGAAAAAGTACCTTGTTTGAATTGTTAATGCGATTTTATATGCCAACTCAAGGGCAAATTTGTTTAGATAATATTGATATCGCCAAGCTGTCATTAGCGCAGCTGCGACAGCAGTATGCCTTAGTGCCACAAGATTCGGTCATTTTTGCTAATAACGTCATTGAAAATGTTCGTTATGGTCGCCCAGACGCCAGTATTGAAGAAGTAAAGCTGGCGTGTATTGCGGCTAAGGCGGATGAGTTTATTGTGGCGTTTAGTCAAGGTTACGATACTTACCTTGGTGAAAGAGGCGTGAGATTGTCGGGTGGACAAAAGCAGCGGATCGCCATTGCTAGAGCCATTTTAGCCAATAGACCGATTTTGCTACTCGACGAAGCGACCAGTGCATTAGATGCGGTGAGCGAAGAGAAAGTCAAGCAAGCGCTCGACACGTTAATGCAAGGTAAAACCACCCTTATTATTGCGCATCGCTTAGCGACGGTAATTAATGCCGATAGAATTATCGTGATGGATAAAGGCCAAGTGGTTGCGACGGGTAAACATCAAGACTTAATGGCGAGCAATGCGTTGTATAAAGAGTTTGCCAGTTTGCAAATGCTAGAGAGTGAGCAAACGCAAACCTGACAGCGCAAATATATTATGTGATTGAGTGATTTCAACCAAACAATAACGGCAAGCGTATGTTCGCTTGCCGTTATTGTTTGCTTAAAGTATTTGTTTGCTTAAAGTAAAAGCCAGTATCAGCGGTTCAGTTATTGGCGCAGCGCACGACGTAATATTTTACCAACGGTGCTTTTGGGTAATTGGCTTGTAATAACGATATGTTTTGGCACCTTGTATCCGGTAAGTTGAGTTTTGCAATGCTGACGGATATCGTCTATAAGCAAGCTTTCATCATCACAAACTTGGCTAAGTACAATGACCGCTTTGACCGCTTCACCTGAATGAGCATCATCAATACCCACAACAGCACACTCTAACACTTGCGGGTGCTGCGCCAGCACATTTTCAACTTCATTAGGAAAGACATTAAACCCAGACACGATAATCATGTCCTTTTTACGGTCAACAATGGCATGAAAACCATCTTCCATTTCTATTGCAATGTCACCGGTTTTGAAAAAACCATCTGCTGTCATCACGCTGGCCGTTTCTGCGGGTTTATTCCAATAACCTTGCATGACTTGCGGCCCTTTTACTGCTAATTCACCGGGTTGACCGGCTTTGACGGGGTCATCATTTACATCAATAATTTTTACTTGGGTTGCCAATACCGGCTTACCTATGGTGCCAAGTCGTTCATAACCCGGTGCGTTGAGGCTAACAACTGGCGAGGTTTCTGACAGTCCATAACCTTCAGAAATCATACAATGAGTGGTTTGCTGCCACAATTGAGCTGCGGCACCGGTTAATGCCGTGCCGCCAGAGATAGTTAACCTTAAATGACTAAAATCGAGGGCTTTGAATTGTGCTTGATGGCATAAACCAACAAATAAGGTATTAAGCCCTGCAAAACAGGTAAATGGGTAACTTGCCATAGTGTTGATTAACCCATTAATGTCTCTTGGATTAGGGATTAACACCGAGCAACTGCCTGATTCAAAGGTAAGCATTAAATTAAGCATAAATGCATAAATATGATAAATAGGCAGCGGGGCAATAAAGATATCTTCGCCGTCATTCATGTGGCTAGCAAGGCGAGATTTTACCTGCGCCGTATTGGCCAATAAGTTGCCATGACTGAGCATCGCTCCTTTAGATAACCCCGTAGTACCGCCGGTATATTGTAAGGCCACAATATCAGCTGACGATACGGTCACGGCTTGATATTGGCATTGTTGGCCTTGGTTAAGCGCATCTAAAAATGGCACATACGCAAATGGGGCGTCAGGTATAGGTTGAGGATGAATTAAGTCTAGAGGATGCGTGGCAATAACGGTTTCTAACTGGGTTTGTTTAACCACATTGGTTAATGTAGGCAGTAAGTCTGTCAGGGTGATTAATGCTTTGGCACCAGAGTCATTATATTGGTGAATTAATTCGCGCTCAGTATATAAGGGATTGGTGTTAACCAATACCATTCCGGCCCTTATAACCCCGTAAGCCGCAATCACAAATTGGTTGATATTGGGTAATTGAATGGCAATGCGAGAGCCAATAGTTAACGTTGATTGGCTTTGCAAATAGGCCGCAAAATCACCCGAGGCCTTATCAATTTCGGCGAATGTCATGTCATGCCCTAAGCAGGCATAAGCTCGGCGGTTAGGGTACTTCTTACAAGCAATTTCAATTAAATCGATAACTGAATGGTATTGATTAAGGTTAAGCGATGCGTCTGCGTCATAAGCCATACTGATTGTCCTTATCAGTGAATAATTATTGTGTTTTTTCAATTAAACAGGTGTTTAGGTTAGTGTTATTTTGTGCTGCTGGTCAATGGTTTTCAGGCGTTGACGGTGCCAACTTCATATAATGTGATGGCTTTTTCGAATGATTATTTAGCGTCAACGGCATATATTGTTGATGCGTTTGTTGTAATTTTGTTACTTTTGTTTGTTATCGGTGAGTAGGTTTAAGTTGCTGTTTTAAAAGACTTAAACTATCTTGTTATTTGCTTTTGTTGTAATTCAGTCTTCTTGGAAAGAATAAATTGATGGTTTTTACAACGTTATTGTTATAAAAATGTAACAGGTTGTAGTGTTTTCAACCTAGGATGAAGAACTTGAAAGGCTAGCTTGAGATTAGCTTTCAAAATGACATGGACAATAACGAGAGCAAAATAATGAAAATGAATAACACTCGCGCTTTTAGCCGCAACAGTATCAGCTTCGCCGTCTCGCTCGCATTAACGGGATCTCTTGCTAGCTTTTCTGCCAGCGCGGCAGATGATGTTACCGTCGATGACAATGTAGAAAAAATTGCCGTGGTAGGTTCACGTGCTGCGCCACGTTCAATTGGCGACTCTCCGGTACCGATTGATATCATTAGCGCAGAAGAAATGCGTAAGTCAGGTAATTCTGACATGCTAGAAATGTTAAAAGGTTCGGTGCCGTCTTTAAACGTTCATTCCAATCCTATTAGTGATGCCGCTTCATTAGTTAGGCCGGCTAACTTACGTGGTTTGTCTGCAGACTCTACTTTAGTTTTGCTTAACGGCAAACGTCGTCATCGTTCGTCAGTGATTACCTTTTTAGGGGGCGGAATTAATGACGGTGCGCATGGGCCTGATATTTCTGTCATACCTAGTATTGCACTTAAACAAGTTGAAGTCTTACGTGACGGCGCAGCCGCTCAATATGGTTCAGATGCGATTGCTGGTGTCATTAACTTTGTCTTACGTGATGATATGCAAGGCGGCAGCATTGAAGTCAAAACCGGTCAATATTATGAGGGTGATGGCGATACTACAGAAGTTTCTGGTTATGTGGGCATGCCGTTAACACAAGATGGTTTTGCCAATTTTAGTTTCCAATATAAAAATGCTGATGCTACTAGCCGCAGTGTACAGCGACCGGATGCGGCAGATTTTGCCGTTGCGGGTTTACCTGTCGATAATCCTGCGCAAGTTTGGGGCTCACCTGAGATTAAAGATGATATCTCACTGTTTGCCAATATGGGCTTAGATCTTGACGACCATTCACAAGCCTACTTGTTTGGTAACTATTCTCAGCGTGATGTAAAAGGCGGTTTTTACTACCGTAATCCTCATACGCGTGGCGGGGTGTATTCAAATGATGGCGGGGCAACCTTGTTGGTTGGCGACTTAACACCAGGGCCTGTTGGGCAAGTTAATGAAGGGCTAGGTATGGGCGATGGCATTGACTGTCCTGTCATTAATATCACCTCAGATAACGTCACTACACAAGATAACTACATTAATGGTGTGCAAAATAACCCTAACTGTTTTGCCTTTAATGAGATGATCCCGCAAGGATTTACCCCTAATTTTGGTGGTGAAATTACTGATGCTTCTCTCGTAGCAGGTACAAAGGGTGAGTTTCAACTCGATTGGCTTAAAGGTATTAGCTATGACTTTAGCGGTACGTTTGGTAGCAATGCGTCACGTTACTTTATTTATCAAACCGTTAATGCGTCATTAGGCCCTGATACGCCACGTGATTTTAGCCCTGGTAAAGCCATTCAAACAGAATGGAGCTTAAATGCTGATTTTGTTAAATATGTTGATTTTGATTTAGCCGATGATGTCAGTATTGCAGCTGGTTTAGAGTGGCATGACGAGACATATGAAGTGGTCGCAGGTGATGAAGCGTCGTTTAAAGTTGGGCCATTAACCTCACAAGGTTTCGGTATTGGTTCTAATGGTTTCCCTGGGTATCAACCGTCTGCAGCGGGTGAGTTTACTCGCCAAAACAAAGCTATTTATTTAGATACTAGCGTGCCATTTACTGATGATTTATTAGCAGAATTTGCCGTACGTTATGAAGATTATGATTCATTTGGCTCTACGACCAATTATAAGGTTGCAGCTAACTGGAACATACTTGACGATGTGGCAGTTCGTGCCTCATATAACACCGGTTTTAGAGCGCCAACAGTTGGACAAAGTAATGTCAGTAACGTGCAAACTAACCTTGAAGGTGGTGTACTTGTTGACTCAGCATTGCTGCCGCCAACAAACCCGATTTCACAACAATTGGGCGGCACAGATTTAACGCCAGAAAAATCTTACAGTTATACCGTGGGTGCAGTGTATAGCTTTGATGATTTCTTTTTAACGCTTGATTATTACAATATTGAAGTGGAAGACCGTATCTCACAATCGAAGAAAATTGCACTAACAGATGCGGATAAACAAACCTTAAAAGATGCAGGTGTACCCAATGTTGATGGTTTAGCGCAAGTGAGCTTCTTTACCAATGACTTTGATACCACAACGCAAGGCGTGGATGTCGTTGCAAACTATACTGCTGAACTATTAGCTGGTGATTCGGCATTCTCGTTGGCCTATAACTGGAACGACACCACTGTTGATCGCTATTCTGATATTACAGGTGACTTTAAAGTTGCACGCTTAGAAGAAGATTTACCTCAACATCGTGCCACGTTCACGTGGGGACAAACTTGGGACAGCATTGGCATGTTTACACGTTTGAATTACTTTGGTGAGTACCAAGGTGTTCATGTTGATTATGATGCAACTGCGATTACTGCCAGTGCCTCTGTTACGGTAGATATGGAAATCAGTTACTTTATTAATGATGCATTCTCTGTGTCTATTGGGGCGCAAAACTTGTTTGACCAAGAAGCTGAGAAGTTAGCTTTTGAAGATCAAACGGGTATTCCTAATAACAACTGGGGCGGCCAATACTATGAAACCTCTCCTTATGGGTTTAATGGCGGTTACTATTACGGTAAGGTGAGTTATACGTTTTAACCTATTGAGCAATAATGCCAAAAATCTATTAGGTTAATGCAAAGTAAGCCTAACCAAGATTTAGCAGTTATTGCTTTGATTAACATCGTTAAAATAAAATGCCGCTAACAAAATGTTAGCGGCATTTTTATAAGTTTTTTTGCAGTTTGTCATTAGGCAAGTGGTTAATATGCTTGCAGGTGAATTAACGCGATACAGCGTTAATTGCGTCATACACATGCGTCATTTCAAGTTGCTGCGGTAATTTAATTCCTTTAGGGCGAGCTGGGCCATAAATCATATTAAAAGGCGTACCGTAACCTTGTTCAGACTGTAAATATTGCTCAACTAATGCATTGGGCTGGCTCAAGTCGCCACGCATAAGGACAATATTGTCGGCTGATAAAGCATCTACAATGGGTTCTCGATGCCAAACATTAGCTTCATTGGTGCGACAAGGAAGACACCAGTCGGCTTTAATATCGACCACGACAGTATAACCTTGGGCAACTAATGGCTGGATTTGCTCTGGGGAGAGTGATTGCCATGTTTGTTGTTGGTATGCGCTATAATCTTCACCGTTTTTCACAAAAGCCACAATTGCGGCCATACATAGCGCAAAGAAACTCAGCAAAATAATCACCGCAAAAGGGATTTTCTTGCCTTTTAGTTTGGCGATGATTAAGCCTGCTATGGCGATAAAAAGTAAAATCAGCAGTAAAGTCGGTACAATTGTCATGATATTTTAGCGTAATTTTGTTTGGCAAGTTTTAACATAATTTAGCATAGACTGACTTAAGTTGTTGTTAATAGAATATTTACAAACCGTAATAATGGTAGTTAGCAAAGAGGCTGTATGAGTTTTAGTGTTTGGTTGGGGTTATTTACTATTTGTTGTTTAGGGGCTATGTCACCAGGGCCGAGTTTAGCAATGGTGGTTAGATATACCGTCAATGGTAGCCGTTTACATGGCATTGTTTGCGCGTGGGCTCACTCTATTGGCATTGGTGTGTATGCGCTAATTACTCTGCTTGGGTTAGCTGCGGTACTAAAAAGCTCACCTTTGGTGTTCAATTCTATTGCAATTATAGGTGCGTTATATCTTGCGTGGATGGGGGTTAATGCACTTAAATCAACCTCAAAGAACGCATTAATTGTGTCAGATAAACCCAGCCATTTAAGCTTGTGGCAGGCTGCGCGAGATGGGATTGCTATCTCGTTATTTAACCCTAAAATCTTATTGTTCTTTTTAGCGTTATTTTCTCAATTTGTGGCAGTAGCTGACTCAATGTCAGCGCACGCGTTGGTCGTGTTAACACCACTATTTGTTGATGGTTTATGGTATAGCTTTATCGCTTTGGTACTCTCTCACGGTGCTGTGCTGCCCAAACTACAGGCCAATGCAACTATGATTGATAAGTTATCTGGTGTGGTGCTGATTTTATTGTCGTTACGGGTAATTTATGGTGTGGTGAGTTAATTTTATAGTATTAAAAAAGCCATCATTTTTGATGGCTTTTTTGAGTATTAGCTTGAATAAGGGTTATTTTTCAACGGTAAACGTTTCAACACCATTATCTGATTTTTCTTCTTCACGTTTCGCTCCTGGTGGGTAAGCGATATGATCTTTTAAGTTTTCATCAAGCATTTCTTTATATTCGTTTGAGAACCATTCTAATGCGTTGTCTTTTTCTGCGGCTAAATCTGTTGATTTGATTGCAGCTTCAAATGCGTTAAATCGTGAAGCAGCGTAGCGCATACCTGTACCGACTTTACCGATGTCATTTTCTTGTTGGCTCAGCTGATTTGCGAGGGCAATAAATTGATCAGCAATTTGATAAATGGTTAATCCTTTTTTCTCTTCAGACATGAACTCTTCTCATTGTGATTACAAAACTGATACTGAGTGTACCTATTTTAGCGATGGAAAACAGGCTAATTAATTATTTGGCTCAGAATCTGTGATCACTTGACCATTCTGAGAATTATAATAAATCGATAAGGTAGCAAGTGGGTTGAAGAAATAGCGGCATTGATCTGCATTAATGTAGGTGGCACGGTAAAGTGACACATCCGGATCGCTGCTCGTGGAAACAGATGGTGCATCTTGTAAAATTGTGTTCCATACCGAGATACAATCGTTGGTATTATTAAGCCGCGGCGACGCTTCAAAAGGAGGGTAGTTTTGTGCAGGATAACCCCACTCATTGATATCAAGCTGACCTTGCGTGCCAGCATTTTCATAAATTTGTAGATTGTCAGCAGGACCTGAATTGCCTAAGGTCGCCCATTTAATATTAGCTAAGCCAATGCCGCTTGAAAATGCCCCGCCAGTACCTTGCACGGTTGAAACATGTGCATCTTGTCTCAAATCTAATAGTTTGGGTAAGGCAACAACAGCCATAATCGCTAAAATAATGATGACGACGACCAGCTCGATTAACGTAAAACCGTGATGTTTGAATGCTATTTGTTTCAACATAATGCGATGCCCTTAATATATAATCTAGCTGCCTGAAACCAGTATATTTAACCACTTACAATATATCTGTTACTGAAATGTTAATTTAAATAAATCTATTTTGCGAGCTTGGCAATTTTTTTTTGGAGTCTATTGATGCAAAGTTGGGATGAGTTGATCAAACAGCAGCAATCTGAAGCTTATTTTGAGCAATTGCAACAAGCGATCGATTTACGTCGTGAGCAAGGTGTGACGATTTTTCCTGCCAAGGAGTCGGTGTTTAATGCATTTGGGCTTACCCCTCTTAAAGCCGTTAAGGTGGTTATTTTAGGGCAAGATCCTTATCACGGTGTAGGGCAAGCACATGGGTTGAGTTTTTCGGTATTAAAAGGAGTTAAAACACCTCCTTCTTTGGTGAATATCTATAAGGAATTAACCCAAGACCCGGATGTGAACTTTGTTATGCCGCAACATGGAGAGTTAACTTCATGGGCGAACCAAGGTGTCTTGCTGCTTAATACTGTGCTGACAGTGGAACAAGGTAATGCGCATTCTCATGCCAAACTTGGCTGGGAAACATTTACAGATAATGTGCTTAACACCCTGAATCAACAAACTCGGCCCATTGTGTTTATATTATGGGGAGCACATGCAATGAAAAAGGGTAAACATATCGATAAACGGCGTCATTGTGTACTCTGTGGTCCGCATCCGTCACCATTATCTGCTTATCGGGGCTTTTTTGGGTGCGGTCACTTCTCTAAAGCTAATGCATTTTTAAAACAGCAACAAATGACTGAGATAAATTGGCAGCTACCGTTAGAGCAGTGATATTGCAAAGATGCAATGGAGCAACAATGCGCCTTAATATTGGTGGGTTAACTGCAACTAAAGCGAGTTATCGTTTGCAGTACAATGCGTTAACGCAGTAGGTTATGACGTTGAATATAAAATAAAAAACACCTTATAAATAAGGTGTTTTTTATTGCGTAAATATTTTGCTGTGACAACAGGCTTAATTGTTTGTTGCCACGTTTAGATTAGTTATTACGTCTAACTGATAATTTAGCTAACGAAATTAATGCTTCTTTGTAGTCGTTATCAGGAATAACACAGAGGGCATCAATGGCTTTTTGGGCTTCTTGTTCCGCTTTTTGTTCGGTGTATTTAAGTGCACCCGATTCATTCAACGCCGTTACGATCTCATCGATCGCTTGCGTGCCATCACCTTTCTCAATTGCTTGTTTGATCAATTGAGCGGCTTGTGGCGTGCCGTGTTTCATGGCGTAAATCAAAGGCAATGTTGGTTTGCCTTCAGCTAGATCGTCACCAATATTTTTACCTAACTCTTCGCTGTCTGCTGTGTAATCAAGTAAGTCGTCAGTTAATTGGAAAGCCGTGCCTAGATATTTACCGTAATCACCTAATGCTTGTTGCACTTGTTTTGATGAATCACTTAGCGCACCTGCAAGTAAGGTTGCTGCCTCAAAAAGTTTGGCTGTTTTGCAGTAAATAACCCGCATGTAGCTTTCTTCTGTGGTGTCAGGGTCGTTGCAATTCATTAATTGCAATACTTCACCTTCAGCAAGTACGTTGGTTGCATCAGCAAGCACATTGAGTACGTACATGCTATCGAGCTCGGTCATCATTTGGAAAGAACGAGTATATAAAAAGTCACCGACAAGCACGCTGGCACCATTACCAAACATGGCATTGGCTGTTTCGCGGCCACGACGTAATGTTGATTCGTCTACAACGTCATCATGTAATAAAGAGGCGGTATGGATAAACTCAATGATCGCTGCAAGCTTTACATGGCGATCGCCTTGATAATCGATCGCGCGTGCTGCTAAAACAGACAATAATGGGCGTAAACGTTTGCCACCGGCATTAATGATGTAAAAACCTAACTGATTAATAAGCGCGACATCAGATTCAAGTTGTTTATAAATTAGCTGATTGACGGCTTGCATATCATTGTCAGCCAGCTGACGAATGGCGTTTAAGTCCATAATAATCTCTGTTATCGGGTAAAAAGCAACCCAGGTAAAATTGTAAATTTTGTCTCTGGCTATCATACAAGAAAATCATTCATTTCTACAAAAGACAAAGTGAACAATCTACGTTAAAATGCCAAAAAATCTTGTGGTTCTATGTGAAATTAACACGCGTTTTATAAAGCCATTTCGATATTAGCATATTGATATGACTAACAGACTTAAAACGGCGTCAATGTTACCTAATTTTTGGTAGTCATGCAGCATCAGTAAAATAAACTGTGTGATGGTTAGGTTATTTTGATTGAATGTCATTTAACACTTGCCAGACTTAAAAACATCGCGTAGAATCCGCGCCCATTGTCATTAAAAGTTTTTTAGCACCTAACTCCTAAAAATTGGATTAGCGTGTTAGTCATTTGGAGTAAAATAGCTATGTACGCTGTTTTTCAAAGTGGCGGTAAGCAACATCGCGTTGCCGAAGGTCATACAGTACGTTTAGAAAAAATTGAAGTTGCTACCGGTGAAACTATTGAGTTTGACCAAGTTCTATTGGTTGCTGACGGTGAAAATGTTCACGTTGGTGCGCCATTAGTTGCAGGTGGTAAAGTTGTTGCTGAAGTGGTTAGCCACGGTCGCGGCGAAAAAGTAACTATTCAAAAGTTCAATCGTCGTAAGCATCACGAAAAGAAAATGGGCCACCGTCAGTGGTTCACTGAAGTTAAAATCACTGCGATTAGCGCATAATTTAGGAGTCTAACTCATGGCACATAAAAAAGCTGGCGGTTCTACTCGTAACGGCCGCGATTCAGAAAGCAAACGTCTTGGTGTTAAGCGTTTCGGTGGTGAATCAGTTTTAGCTGGTAACATCATCGTTCGTCAACGTGGTACTAAATTCCACGCGGGTGTAAACGTAGGTATTGGTCGTGACCATACTCTATTTGCACTTACAGACGGTAAAGTAAAATTTGAAGTTAAAGGTCCTAATAACCGTAAGTTTATTAGCATCGAAGCTTAATTTTTTACTAAGCAAGTTTTAAAAACCCCGCCTACATGGTGGGGTTTTTGTATTTAATAACGGTATTAAAACCGGATAGCGTAATATTTTCAGTTGGTTGCAGTTAGCGTTTTCATAGTGAGTTTATCTTTTACGCTTCCCTGCAAAACCCTAGGATTTGGGGTTATAATGACAGATTAAGTTGCGTCAGGAGTCAGTATGAAGTTTGTTGATGAAGCAAACATCCGCGTAGAAGCGGGTGATGGCGGCAGTGGTTGTGTCAGTTTTCGTCGTGAAAAATATGTACCAGATGGTGGTCCAGATGGTGGTGACGGTGGTGACGGCGGCAGTGTTTATTTGCAGGCCAATGAAAACTTAAATACCTTGATTGATTATCGTTTTACCCGTTTCCATATGGCGGAACGTGGTAAAAATGGTCGTGGCCGTGACTGTACCGGGCATGGCGGTGAAGATCTGATCCTGCAAGTGCCAATTGGTACTCGTGCGATCGATCAAGAAACCGGTGAAAACTTAGGTGACCTAACAACCAATGGTCAAAAGTTATTAGTCGCTAAAGGGGGGTTCCACGGTTTAGGTAATACTCGCTTTAAGAGCAGTACTAACCGTGCACCAAGACAGAAAACATTGGGTACACCAGGTGAAGTACGTGCCATTAAGCTTGAGCTACTATTATTAGCTGATGTTGGTCTGCTAGGTATGCCAAATGCTGGTAAATCTACTTTCATTCGTGCTGTATCGCGTGCCACTCCTAAAGTCGCTGATTACCCATTTACAACACTTGTACCTAATCTAGGTGTTGTTAGTCCTCGCCCTGGCCAAAGTTTTGTTATTGCAGATATTCCAGGCTTGATTGAAGGTGCTGCAGATGGCGCTGGTTTAGGGATCCGTTTCCTGAAGCATTTAGAGCGTTGTCGCGTATTACTGCATATCATTGATATTGAACCGATCGATGGCAGCGATCCGGTTGAGTCCGCTGAGGCGATCGTTGCTGAGTTAGAGAAATATTCACCGAAGCTTGCGAGTAAGCCGCGTTGGTTAGTATTTAATAAAACAGATTTGATGCTTGAAGAAGATCGTATTGAAAAAATTAACGATATTGTGTCAAAACTTAAATGGGATGGTGATGTTTATACCATGTCAGCTTATAATCGCGATGGTACTCAAGAGTTAGCGATAAAAATGCTCGATTTTATCGACAGTCTCCCTCCTGAGTTAGAAAAAGAAGTCGCTGATGAAGATGTTGAGTTCAAGTGGGATAATTATCATCAAGGACAAGAAGTCGTTAACGAAGATTTTGAAGATGACGATGACCTTGATGATGACTTTGACGACGATGACTATGATGTTGAAGTTATTTATCAGCGTTAATTCAAACTGACCTGATTGGAAAAATCGTGTACGCCGAAAGTCAAAATGATATTACGCGTTTAGTCGTGCAATGTGCACAGCTATTATTAGCCTATGGTGCTGAGTCTGAACTGGTTGAAGATATTAGTCAGCGCCTAGGTAAAGCCCTCGGTCTTGCCAGTATAGAAATATCTATTTCTTCCAATTCGCTCGTGTTAACCAGTTTGGTGCACGGGCGATGTATTACTACCACCCGTAGAATTCGTGCTCACGGTATTAATATGATGGTGGTGTGTGAATTACAACGGATTTGTTTGCTCGCCGAAAAAGGCATTTATGGTGTCAATGAAGTCCGTCGCCGATTATCCCGTGTAGAACCCCGTAGTTACCCTGCCAAAGCTGTTATTCCCATGATTGGGTTATCTTGTGCAAGTTTTTGTCACTTACTAGGTGGTGATGTCATGGCTTGCATGTTAACCCTTTTAGCCTCGACAATTGGTATGTCTGTGCGTTTATTTATCGCGAAACATCATTTCAATTTATTGGTTAATTTTTCTATTACCGCATTTTGTATCAATATCGTTGCCCAGCTTGGTTATATTTACCCGATAACTGACACGCCGCAAACTGCGATGGCCGCCAGTGTGTTGTTATTAGTCCCGGGTTTTCCGTTAATTAATGCGATTTCTGATATGGTCAAAGGTCATATGAGTGTCGGCATTGCACGCTGGGGGCAAGCGAGTTTACTGACATTAGCTTCAGTCATTGGTATCACGATTGCTATGCAAATTGGGGGAATATTTTGACCGACTCGATCATTTTCTTAGTCTTGCATGATGCGCTATTTTCTGCGATACCAGCTGTTGGTTTTGCAATGGTGTTTAATGTCCCTAAACGGTTTTTACCTTACTGTGCCTTAGCTGGTGCAATGGGGCACAGCACACGAACTTTTTTAATGCATTTTAATATGCCAATCGAGTGGGCCACATTTGCCGCAGCTGCAGTTGTTGGCTTTGTCACAATTCATTTTGCAAAAAAACATTTAGCGCCGCCGCTTATGTATGCCGTTGCCGCGATTATTCCTATGGTGCCTGGTACATACGCATTCAACACGGTTATTGCCCTTATTCAACTAACTGCAGCAAATGAAATTAATCCTGAAATAAGCGCTCATATGACTTTAAACGCTTTGAAAACGGTGTTTATTTTAGGTGCATTAGCCGTTGGTTTAGCCCTGCCTAGCTTATTATTTTATCGAAACCGTAACATCCTCTAACCCTTCTAATTCATGTAAAGGATTGAACATGCGTATCGCAATGATTGCCGCTATGGCAAATAACCGAGTGATAGGTAAAGACAATAAGATGCCATGGCATCTTCCTGAAGATTTACGCCATTTTAAGGAATTGACTTTAAATAAACCGGTAATCATGGGGCGTAAAACATTTGAATCTATTGGGCGGCCATTGCCAGGGCGTCATAATATTGTGATTACTCGCCAAGGTGAATATCAGCCACAAGGCGTCACAGTGGTTTCATCTATCGATGCTGCTTTGAGCTTAACTCAAGAAGCTCAAGAGGTGGTGATAATTGGGGGAGGACAACTTTACGCCAAAATGTTACCGCAAGCCGAAGTCCTTTATTTGACCCAAATTCACCTTGATGTTGAAGGTGATACGCATTTTCCAGAGTGGGATGATGGTACATGGGTTAATGAAAGTACTGAAAACGCAACAAATGACGATGATTTGCAATATACCTTTAACACCTTTGTAAAAAGATGATAAATTATACGCGTTTGACCTTGATTGAAATATAGCCATTGATGGCTTTATTGTTAAATAAAATAATAAGATAAAGGAGTGTCGGATGCGTTTGGTAGCTGTGACCCTAGCGGTCATATTTGTTGCATCTTTTGTATCAACCCCTGCAGTGGCTAATTCTAATCAATTAGCTGCTAATATTTGTAATTATGTCAAATCAGATGATAAAAATCGTCTTCGTAAAAAACTAAAGGAAAGTCGCGTAAAATTACGCAACATCTATTCTGGTATTTCTTGTGATGGCAGCAGTTTATTGCGTACTGCCTACAATTCAAATGCCAATAACATAGGTGAGTTTATTGCTAAACGATTATCTTCTAAAGAACTGTCTGCAACAGAAGCTGATGGCAACACTATCATTGACTGGGCTAATGCCAATGGTCATGGTGGCAATGCCATTACTGCTGTTATTAATGATAGGCTCGGTGGAAGTTAGGTTATCAGTTTGATTAAAAATGCCGGCTTGTCCGGCATTTTTTTATGAGTAATTCTAACATTGAAACTTTTTACTATGTTAACTCTGTTCTCGTTAGAATGTTATTCACCTACATCGCAGCCTCCGAAGAAACGGCTTCATATCGAGATTTAGTTTGCAATAAATTGATACTTTACAGCTTATTGAACAAGTTTTTATTGTATGGCATTAAATCTGTTGTAATGTTCAATCCCTACTTATCAATCCCTACTTATCAATCCCTACTTATCAATCCCTACTTATCAATCCCTACTTATCAATAGCAACGAGGCTTAGCGTCAATAGCTAGCCTTGTTAGCACTGCATTGTGAACGGTTAAGGAAGATAGACTGATTGCTTTTTCTCGCCACACAGAGAACGCGAGCTAGCATGTAGATGAATGTCAGGAATACTGGCAAGTGTTAATGACTAAAACGGCCTAAGGTTTATATTATCTCTGGGTAAAAAAACAAATGCCAACTCCGGAAAATAAATCAACTTAAATCATAAGTTAATGGTCAGGTAAAAAAGTCGGTGAGTTATTTGTTTAACTACACGGTTTATTTAACCGCTTAATAAAGGCATATTTGAGCTTGGCCTAACCAATCTGATGGCATATCTAAAATAATAAAAAAGGGCCTGAAGGCCCTTTTATGCTGGTTGTATTTTAGTCAATTAAATTAAACTTTAAATTCACCGACAGAGCTTTGAAGCTCTTCAGCTAGTGCAGCTACCTGTTGACTTGCGACTGCTGTTTGATCTGAACCGGTTGAGGTTTCTTCTGAAATTAATGCTATGTGTTCCAGTTTTTCAGAAACTTGTTGGCTGACCAGGTTCTGCTCTTGAGCGGCATTGGCAATGTGAGAGCCTGAATCAAAGGCTTTATGAACCGATTGTGCAATCGTCTCTAACGCTAAATTCGCTTGCTCAGTCTTTTCGACACAACTATTAGCTTGAGTGCTACCAAGCTCCATCACAGCAACGGCTTGCTGAGTGCCTTGTTGTAAGACTTCAATCATTTGTTGTATTTCGCTTGTTGAGTCTTGAGTGCGTGAAGCTAAATTACGTACTTCATCAGCAACGACGGCAAAACCGCGACCTTGCTCACCGGCCCGTGCCGCTTCAATAGCTGCGTTAAGTGCCAGTAGGTTTGTTTGCTCAGCAATACCACGGATGACATCAAGAATCGAACCAATCGCAGCGCTGTCTGAATGCACTTTATTGATAACTTTTCCCGCTTTAGTGACTTCTGCTGCTAGTGCCAGAATTGTTTGTTTGTTGTCTTCAGCAAGATTATGCATGTGCTGGGTTTCTTGATCTGCTTGTTTGATTTGCGCTAAGGCTTCATCAGCACTCATAGACACTTGTTGGGCACTGGAGCTTAACTGTGTTGTGGCTGTTGCAACTTGATCGACCTGACTTTTTTGCTCTTGAATACTGACCGTTGTTTGCGCGGTAATGGCTGAGGTTTCTTCTGCTGCTGCGGCTAATTGATTCGATCTATCTAAAATACCAATGATCAAACCTCTTAAGCTATCAACTAGTTGATTACAGTTTTTTGCTAACTCAGCAAACTCATCTTCACCTGAGTCATCAAGCTTATGAGTTAAATTGCCTGATGCTAATACTGTCAGAGCTTGATTTACTTTCGCTAATGACTGCGTTAACGGCCTAACGACAGCAATACTAACAATGATTGAAATAATGATGGCAAAAATAACGACTAACCATGTTTTGAGCATTGCTGAATCAATGTTTTCGATGGCCTCGTTACTAATATCGGCTGCATAGGCATCAATTTCTTTAACCAAGTTAGCCATAATTTCATTGATGTGCAGTGAATTTTGAGTGTTCTCTGCAAGTTGTTGGCTAGCCAGTTGTGCATGACTGAGCTGTTGTTTCTTGATGGCAATAATGGATTGGTTGCCACTTAATAAGTTAAATACTTTATCGGTTTCATTTTTTAAGTCGTTAAGTAAATTGTCATCAAGTAAGCCTTCACCCTGTTGGTGAATATGGTTTAGCTTGGTTCTGACTTCGCTTACCATGAACTCGAGTTCTTTATCGATTAAATTATATTTCTTGATGTCCGTTGCTGCGACAAGATCGTAAACGGTGGTAATTAAATTGATAAAGGTGTTATCAACCGAGCTTGCTGAAGCGGCAATGCTTCGCTCATCCATATCATCACTGGTTTCAAGGTCGATAAAGTCCAATAAAATTGATGAGGCATCATCAGCGGCATCTTCTAACGCTTGGCGTTTCTTGTTGAGTTGTTCTTGTTTAGTCAATGATTGCGCTTTCTCATTGAGCATATTAGTGGCTTTATCATGGAAGGTGTTATAGCTGTTTTCTAGATCTGTTAGGCGTGAAGCTAATTCAGGTTTAGCAAGTAATAAATGCGCGAGCTTTGACTGTTGGCTTTGAAAAGTGCCGTGTAGGTGTTTTAAATTTGCTTCAGCAGTTGGGATATCTGTTGAGTGGTCGCTATGGTAGCCTAAAAGTGTTTCAAATTTTTGTTTACCTAGGTTTTCATTGAGTAAACTGGTTGTTTCTAAAGCCGGTATACTGACCTGCTGTAAGATTGTTGTACCTTGTTTAATGCTGTTGTTACTGTAGAAGGTGACCACGCCGAGAATAAACAGTAATAACGTGACAATCGCAAATCCGCCAATCACTCTTGTTGCGACATTAATTTTCATACGGTACTCCAATTGTTATTATTTTTGCGTCAGCTTGTTATCGGATTCATTTTATCAGGATAAATCACGTACATGATAGCTTTATATATCGGCTATGTTATTAAAAAGTTTAACGAAAATTTAACTTTTTTTGAGTGATTTTTTGATCAGTTTCTAAGTGCCATAAGGTCATTTCTTCACCCCAGCAACATCCTGTATCAAGTGCTTGAAGAAAAGGACGGCTAACTTGCCCTTTTAATGCAGCCCAATGACCAAAAGCAATGGTGATATCAGGCGCTAAAGCGGATGGAAACTCAAACCAAGGTATAAGTTGTGTCTTGTCGACATCAAAAGGAGAGGATTTACAAGCAAAGTCTAGCTGACCGTGTAGGTCAAGGAAGCGCATGCGCGTAAGGGCATTAATGCAGTATCTTAACCGGGGGACTCCTGTCGCATTAGGTTGCCATGGCTCTGGTGCTTCGGTATACATTTTACTAATAAGAGCATCAAGATAATTGGGTTTAATTAATGCTTCACTTACTAACGCGGATTCAGTTTGCAGCGTATTGAGATCCCAATGTGGTGGGACACCAGCATGGGTCATAACAATATTATGCGAGGGGAGGTAGCGCATTAATGGTTGGTGTCGTAACCAACCTGTTAGTTGATTAATATCGGGTGATGCTAATAACTCTGCTAAGTTATCTTTGGGGTTTGGGCGCTTTAATTTACCGTGCAGTGCCAATAAATGTAAATCATGATTACCTAACACGACTTTGGCGCTGTTATCTAGCTGTTTAAAAAACTGCAGCGTGGCGAGGGAGTTTTCACCGCGCGCCACTAAATCGCCCACAGCCCATAATTCATCTTTAGATGGGTTAAAAGCGACTTTCGCTAACAGCGCTTGCAACTCTGCAAAACAGCCTTGAACATCACCAACAAAATAATGCGCCATTAATTACTGTAATAATCCAGGTTGGGCTAAACGAAATATTGGAATGGCGGCTTTAAAAGGTGAGCCAGAAGCATCTATCATGCCGTAACTTCCCTGCATAAAACCAATCGGTGTGTCCAGTACAGTGCCGCTGGTATATTGATAAGCGGTGTCTGGTTTAATCGTCGGCGTTTCACCAACAACGCCAGCGCCTTTCACTTCCGATTTGTCTCCATTGGCGTTAGTGATTATCCAATGGCGGTCTTGTAAAGTCACCGCATGCTGGCTGAGATTGATGATAGTGATGGTATAGGTAAATACGAATTTACCTGCATTTTCATCTGATTGCTGTGCAATATATTGGGTTTCAGTATTAATTTTTATATGTGAATTCACGTCCAAATATTCCATTTTGGACGTGCTCGGCACGTCCCGAGTTGACAAGTTATTCCTGAGCTTGCTTTTGGCACAATAGGTTTGCTAATGCCACATATTGCTCAACCGTGATTTGTTCAGGGCGTAATGTTGAATCGACATTAAGCTGAGAAAACTCTTCATCGGTGAAGATAGTTTTTAGGTTATTACGTAATGTTTTACGGCGCATATTAAATGCAGTCGTACAAACGTGGCGTAACACATTAACGTCTTCGCACGGAAACGGCTTGGTATCAAATGGCAGTAAACGTACTACTGCTGAATCAACCTTAGGGGCAGGAGTAAACGCACTTGGTGGTACTTCAAGTACAGGAACTACTTGGCAGTAGTATTGCGCCATAACGGTCAGTTTGCCGTAAGCCTTAGTGCCAGGGCTGGCAGATAAGCGCAGTACGACCTCTTTTTGAAGCATGAAGTGCATGGTTTCAATTTCTTCAGCAAACTCAAAAAGGTGGAACATGAGCGGCGTTGAAATGTTATATGGCAAGTTGCCAAACACTTTCATTTTTTTGCCAGCTTGTTTTAGCTGCCTAAAGTCAAACTGTAGTGCATCACCTTGGTGAATAGTCAACTTATCTTTCAAAAAAGGGTGTGATTGTAAGCGCTCAACTAAATCTCGGTCTAATTCAACCACGCAGAGGTTGTCGATAGACTCTGCAACAGGCTCGGTAATTGCGCCAAGGCCGGGGCCAATTTCAACCATGACATGGTCGTTATCAGGTGCAATAGCCCCCACGATACGGCTAATAATGGTGTCGTTAGTTAAGAAGTTTTGCCCAAAACGTTTTCTGGCTGTATGGCCTAAATGTACTTTATTACTCATGAAAAATTGCTACTTACTCTTTGTAGCCAAATCAATGGCCTTATTTAATGCACAGGTAAAACTACCGCTGTCAGCATCGCCTGTACCTGCTAATTCAAGTGCCGTTCCATGGTCAACTGAAGTACGGATATAAGGTAAGCCCAATGTAATATTGACTGACTTACCAAACCCAAGTGATTTTAACACAGGTAATCCTTGATCGTGATACATCGCCAGTACCACATCAGCTTGCTCTAAATATTTAGGTTGGAACAAGGTATCTGCAGGTAATGGTCCCACAAGATCCATGCCTTGCTCTCGCAGCTCATCCATTGCGGGGATCATCACGTCTATTTCTTCACGTCCTAAATGGCCGTCTTCACCCGCATGAGGGTTTAAACCACAAACAAAAATCTTTGGTGCTTCAATACCAAATTTACTGGTCAGTTCTCGATGTAAAATAGTAATGATGTGATTTAAACGTTCGTGGGTAATGGCTTTAGAAACGTAAGCTAATGGAATATGAGTAGTCACTAATGCCACTTGCAATTTTGGTGCGGCAAGCATCATAACGACATCAGAGCAGTTGGCTTGAACAGCAAAAAACTCTGTATGGCCACTAAAAGGAATACCCGCTTGATTAATGATACCTTTGTGTACCGGGCCGGTGACGACAGCGTCAAACTCGTTTGACATGTTTTTTTCACCAGCATAACGCAACGTATCAACAACGTAGTGACTGTTTGCTTCATTTAACTGTCCACAAACAACCGGTTCAACAAGTGAGAATGGCGCAATGGTTAAGGTGCCAGCTTCTTGAGGCTTAGGGGCCAAAGTCGGTTGGTATGGGCGTAATTGAAGTGGTAAGCCTAATTTCTTTGCTCGAGTCACTAACAATTTAGGGTCGGCACAAACAACAAGTTCAGCCGGCCAAGCCTGCTGAGCGAGTTCAATAATTAAATCTGGGCCAATACCCGCCGGTTCACCCGGCGTGATTGCAATACGTTTTGTCATTAAGTTGTTTTTGCCTTACTAACTCACTGGGTCAAAGATTTCGATATAAGCGTCGCTGCGCATTTCATTTAACCAGTTTTGTAGTTCTTCATTAAATTTACGACGGAAAATTAGCTGGTGTGCACGGTTACTGTTAAAAGTATCTGTTGCATCCGTTTTACGCGTGTTCTCTAGTTGAGCAATATGCCAACCGTGGGTTGTTCTAAATGGCTCACTTATTTCGCCTTTTTTCAGGCTTTTTAATGTGTCGGCAAACTCGGGAACATACATGCTTGGTTGTGCCCAGCCTAGTTCACCACCTTTGGTGGCTGAACCTGGGTCGTCTGAGTATTGACGAGCAAGTGTGGCAAAATCAGCTTGGCCTGAACGAATTTGTTTCAGGAAGTTAGTTAGCATCGCTTTGGCACGTTCTTCAGATAAAATTGGTGATGGTTTAAGTAAAATATGGCGCGATTTTACTTCATCAATTTCTTTGGTTTGTAAGCCTCGGGTATCCATTACTTTGATAATGTGAAAGCCTGAACCAGACTTAATAGGGCCAATGATGTCACCTTTTTTTGCATTTTTTATCACTTCCGCGAAAAGGGTTGGCATTTCATTGATGTTCATATAATCCCATACGCCACCTTCAAGCGCTTTAGGGCCAGAAGATGAAGCGATAGCTGTACTTTTAAAGTCTTTACCGTCATTTAAGCGTTTTAAAACGGCATCAGCACGCTTGCTCGCAGCGTCTAGCTGCTGGCTTGTTGGGTTGCTTGGAACATCAATAAGAATGTGTCCTACTTGGAACTCAACTTCTTTTAACCCCTGTTCATTCATCAATTTCACTAAAGAGCTGATTTCTTGCGGTGATACCTGAATGCGGCGCTGAACTTGAATACGTTGAATTTCACCAATAGTGACTTCTTCACGAAGCTGTTCACGGTACTGGTTGAAACTCATGCCGTCTTTTTCAATTTGGTCACGCATTTGCGAGACGGTTAATTTTTGTTCTTTGGCGATATTTTCAATCGTTTGATCAAGTTGTAAGTCGCCAACTTGTAGCCCCATGCGGTCTGCCATTTGCATTTGCAAGTGAGTTAAAATCAAGCGTTCGATAACTTGGGTTCTCAACGCTTTTTCTGATGGTAGTGCTTGTTTGGCTGCCTTGGCATTTGCACTAACAGTACGAATCATGTTGTTGATTTCGCTTTCTAAAATAATACCGTCGTTAATTTGTACTGCGACGCTATCTAATTGTTGCGGTGCAGCCATGGCCGTGTGGCTGGCGATTAACGCCATTAAAGCAAACATCAATTTCTTACTGTGTTTCATCCAAAAAATCCTTGGCACTATTATTTTCATTAATTTGACGTCAATCGTCGAAACGGAATTTGTGTTGTTCACTGGGATAACCCAGCATATTATTCTATGACCTTTGTTTTAACGTGAGGTTCAGCTATAGCAAAGCGATTTAGCATAAAGAAGGCAATTTAGCATAAAAACGCTGACTAAATAGCTTAATTCCTTAAGTAGAGTGGTTTGCGATAATTGAACAAACCTTCATTTAACATATCTTCTACGCCTAATGGACCTGAACCACCTAATCCTTTAATGACAAAGTTAAGATATACGCCTTTTTCAAACTCTTCTCGAGTATCAATACCCGGGTTTAAGTCATCATCATAATTAGTTTTAATGTTGTAATGGTAACTTAAGCGCACAGCCCAACAACACGATTCATATTGTATACCGGCATAGGTTTCAATACTGCGACGCTCATTCAAGTCGTAATACCAGTTACCAACGAAATAAAGGTCATCCGTCATTGGCCAGGTGGTACGCATCCCCGCCTGAGAAATGTTGACTTTGTCGTTAGTGTTGTTATTTACCAAGTCTGGAACATAGCGGTAGCTGAACTGAATTAATTTACCCACACTTGGGCGATAATCTAATGTAGCTTGGCTTTTTTTGTTTTCGCCTTTTTCAGTGTCATGTTGCATTGAGGCGCTAACAAACCAATCGTTGTAAATTTGGCTATCTAATTCAGCGGCAAGTACCGATGTTGATTGTTCTTGTGGTGAAATAGATTGCTCCCTTAACACATTGGAATCATCAAAATAAAAGATTTGTCCAACGCTGAACTTCATTTTTTCTTGATTACTTTGGTCAAACAACCTAGTGGTGAAACCTAACGTCATTTGGTTAGCATCTGCAATACGGTCTAAACCTGAGAAACGACGGTCACGGAATAAACCAAAGTAATCTTCTTGTAATTGGGCGCTGTCATAAATACCAATGTCAGATTGGTTTTGATAACCCACATATAAGTACTGAAATTGTGGTTCAAACGTTTGACGATATGGGCTAGATAGCAAGGTGCTATCGCGTTCAAAGTTAATTTTACCATTTAAGCTAAGCTGTGGAATGGTACGACTTACCGTTGAACTTAGATCCGCGTCAGTTGCTGTTGGTTGTTGCCAATAGTTCGTTTGCATTAGTTTCATTTCACTGGTGAAAGAGCCAAATGGACTATGGACTGGCAAGACTAAACTGGGTGCCATGTGGACGCGCGTGGCGGTAGAGAAGTCATTATCTTGATGGCTAAAATTGGTTACTTCTGAATTGAATTTAAAATCCAGATGATTCCAAATATTAGTATTTCGATAATTGAAGCTAAGTTGCGGCATGACTTGATACGGTTTGTCTTCTTCACCTAATACTTTAATATCCTGAACTCGAAGGCTCAGATCCCAGTCTTTTTCAAAGTAACTGGCTTCACCAATACGTGATAATTGGTTGTCAGTAGCACGGTTCACATCTGAGCTTAAATCATTAAAGTAGTTGTTATCAGAGACATCGGTAAAATTGGCTAATACTCGCCAGTTATCGTCAATTTTACCTTTATGACTCCAATGGAACACATAACGATCTGGCGAGTTATTGAGTTTCTGATCTTTACTTAAATATTCCACATTCACTTGACCTGCTTGGTCAGGCGAGTTCATGTACCTAAATTCAGTTTTAAGAAATAACCCGCGTGATGACATAAAGTCTGGTGTAAATGTTAAATCGTATTCGGGGGCGATGTTCCAATAATATGGTGTGCTAATTTCAACACCGTTAGTGGTACTGGTACTAAATGACGGAAATAAAAAACCTGATTTACGTTTGTCTGAAATTGGCACGGTCATATAAGGAATGTACATTACCGGAATATCAGCAATACGCAATTTAGCATCCCAAATTTCTCCCCATTCCTCATCACTGTCAATGCGGATTTTTTTTGCTTCAAGTAACCAAGACTGAGATTCAGGCGGGCAAGTCGTAAAATTGGAATCAAGTAAAATTAAATCATTTTTATTGGTAATTTCGAGTTCTTGAGCATCACCGTTAACTTGCTGGCCATGGAGCCAATATTTAGCCCCTTTGAGCTTGGCGCTATTGTTTTCCATTTGAGCCACAAGGCTATCAGCGGTGACGGTAAATAAACTGTCTTGAAAGACCAAGTTGCCATTTGCATTGAGCTGCTGTTTTTGTTGATCAATTAAAGCTTCATCTGCTGCAATATGACGACTGCCTTGGCTAAAACTAACATCGCCAGCAAAGTAGGCTTTTTGATCCATTTCTGCATGTGATGTGTCGGAAATGATGACAATATCTTGTTCTTTAACTCCTGAAACCGTCTCTCTTTCATTAACTGAAGTCGAAATCGGTGGATTAATGACACAATGAGGCAAAGCTTCATCAGCATGTACTGCTTGCGAGGCCAAGAAAGTATTGGATAATAGGCATACTGCCAGGAAATAACGAATCTGCATTGTTATCAATTAGTTATGATTTCTTATTTAGGGAATTTAATGATGAGATAAGGATACCCAGCTATATTAAACTATCCATAATTTAGCTGATTCCACATGTTATGCTGGTTATAATAAAACAATTTTACATTAAGAGCTAATGAGATGAGTCATTTGGATCCAAGATTAGAGTCGCTAAAGGTCTGGTTAAGCGGTTTTTTTACTTCTTCATTTACTGTTGAGTTAATTAGCGGTGATGCCAGTTTTAGGCGCTATTTTCGTGTTGTAAATGACGAACAACATTTCATTGTTTCTGACTCTCCTGTTGAGTTAGTTCCCGTTGAACCGTTTATTCAAATGGCAAAAAGTTATGCCCGAGCTGGTATATTAGTCCCTGAAATTATTGAATATGATATTAATCAGGGCTTTGTATTGCAGTCTGATTTTGGTGACGTGCAATTACTCTCTCAACTTAATGAGCAGAACGTTGTTCAATATTATCAACAAGCATTAAAATTATTAACTCCGATAAGCTCTGTGCGCACAATGGCAGGGGCAGCACTGGATGGGTTTAATGCTGAATTCGTTGAGCGCGAATTAACCATCTTTAACCAATGGTTACTTGATGAGTATTTACAATATTCTCTCACTGCAAAAGAGCAGCAGATGCTCACTCAAGCATTTGAAGTACTTTCTCAAAATGCGTTAGAACAGCCTCAAGTCGGAATGCATCGCGATTTTCATAGCCGTAATTTACTGCTCTATAAGCAACAACTGGCGGTCATTGATTTCCAAGACGCGGTGATTGGTCCTGTGACTTACGATGCAGTATCGCTGCTAAGAGACTGCTATGTTCGGTGGCCACAATCTGTTGTATTACCGTTAATGCAGTTTCATTTTCAACAAGCTAAAGCTGATGGCAGCTTGCCTGAACATGTTAGCTTTGAAAGCTATGAACGCTGGTTCGACTTGATGGGAATACAGCGCCATGTCAAAGCGGCGGGTATATTTACGCGTTTACATTTGCGTGACGGTAAACCTGGCTATTTAAAAGATATTCCTTTGACCTTAGATTATATTGCTGAGGTGGCGCAGGGTTATCCGCAACTGGCGCAATTTGGTTTATGGATTAAACACAACATAAAACCGCAATTAACCAAGGTCGGTTGTTAATTATGATAAAAGTGATGATTTTAGCCGCCGGAAGGGGTGAGCGATTGCGGCCATTAACCGATAGTTTACCTAAGCCGCTGGTGAAAGTAGCGGGGAAACCGTTAATCGAATACCATTTAGAAAAGTTGGCTCACGCTGGCGTTAAACAAGTGGTTATTAACTGTGCTTGGCAAGGTGGTGAATTACCTAAACAACTCGGTGATGGCAGTCGTTGGGGGTTAACCATTCGTTACCGTCATGAATCTCAAGCTCTTGAAACTGCCGGTGGCATTAAAAACGCAATGGACTTGCTTGGCGATGCGCCATTTTTAGTGATTAATGGTGATGTCTATATTGATCAATTACCTGATATCAATTCAGCTTTAACGCAACTGACTCGACACGACAGTGATATGTTTTTATGGTTAGTGGATAACCCAGATTTTCATCCGCAAGGTGACTTTGCTATTAATGACATGGGTAATGTGGGCATTTTGCCTGAATCGCAACGTCTTACATATAGTGGAATGGCGCTTTATCAACCACGTGTATTTAATGAGATAAGTGCTGGTAAACGAGCCTTATTACCGGTATTTCGTGCATCAATGGATAAACAAAAAGTGCAAGGCGGATATTTTCAGCACTTTTGGTGTGATGTCGGTACCGTGGCGCGCTTAAATGCACTTGAGCAGAGGGTAGCTGACATAAGCAATGATTGAGTGTCAATTTAATGAATCTGCATTTTAGTTTTTAGTTTTTAGTTTTTAGTTTTTAGTTTTTAGTTTTTAGTTTTTAGTTTTTAGTTTTTAGTCTTATTACAGTTGGAAATTATTGATGTTTATTTGGGGTAAAGTTTTTGGCGCCATCATTGGCTTTATGTTTGGCCGTGTTGTTGGCGCGATATTCGGTTGTTGGCTGGGGCATCAATTTGATCGTCGTCGAATGATAAGCCAATACAATAATAATATTCGAAATGTTCAAAGCGTTTTCTTTCGCTCAACTTTTGCCTTACTTGGCAATATGGCCAAAGCGACAGGACGGGTTACCGAGGCTGACATACAAATTGCCAGCTTATTAATGGACCGCCTAAATCTAATTGGCCAGTCTCGAATCGATGCCCAACAAGCTTTTCGAGATGGTAAACAAGCCAGTTTTGATATTAACCAACAGCTAAAAGAGTTTGCCACCGCTTCACGCGGACAACATGCGCTAAGAAGAATGTTTCTTGAAATACAAGTGCAAATGGCGCTGCACGACGGTGATTTACATAAAAATGAAATGGCCATTCTTACTTCAATTGCCAGTGAATTAGGGTTAATGGCGCAACTTAAGCAGATTATTGCCAATATTCAGTCTGAATTTAGCCACCATAAAGCATCTTCACAACCCCATAGCATGACCGTTCCTGAGGCTTATGCACTTTTAGGTGTTGAAGAGTCGAGCAGCGATCAACAAATTAAGCGTGCTTATCGAAAACTGATGAACGAGAATCATCCTGACAAGTTAGTCGCTAAAGGTTTACCAGAAGAAATGATGGCGCTTGCAAAAGGAAAAGCACAAGATATTCAGTCTGCATATCAATTGATTAAGAGTGAACGTGGGATGCGATAATAACAATTCATAAGGATGTAATATGATAAAAAAGGCCGCACCAAGTTTAATAGTGTTATTGCTGGCGCCAAACATAGCCAGTGCTGAGATGTTTGTTGCCCCTTTTGGTGGTTACAGCTTTGCCAGCAGTAAGCTTGATGTCGTTGATCAAAACGATACCTCATCAACGTTATCGATAAAAGAATCTGATCATCTTGGCGTGATGTTAGGGGTAACGACTAAAGACCCCGGTAATATCTACGTTATGTACAGCCAACAAAGTACCCAAATAGGAACGCATTGGGGGTCTTCAAATCCCATCTCTGATGTCGATATCCATTATTACCATGTAGGTGGCACGCTATTTTTTAGTTATGACAACCTCAAACCTTATGTCACTGCGAGTGTTGGAGTGACGCAACTTAGACCCAATGCGGGTTTTTCAAATGAAAGCCGTTTTTCTATGGCAGTAGGCGGTGGCATAAAATATCACCTGAGTAAAAAAGTCGCTTTATTTGCTGAGGTAAAAGCTTACGCCACGCTGTTTAATTCAAGCTCGACATTATTTTGTGATGCGACTAATTGTGCATGGAACATAAAAGGCGATGTGATGTGGCAAAGTCAGGCTAATGCAGGTTTGTCATTTTCCTTCTAGAGTTAATAAGTATGCTGTTTGTAAACCGTTTAAACTTGGAGTAATAGTTTGATTACACCAATAAAAATTGTGGTATTAGATAGCTTTACCTTAAATCCTGGTGATTTAAGCTGGCAAGCATTAAGCCAACTTGGTAACTGTCAAATATACCCACATACCTTGCCATCAGAGGTGGCCTCTCGTGCTCATGATGCTGATATAGTGCTGACCAACAAAACGGTGTTGTCAGCACAGACGTTAGCGTCACTACCCAAGGTCAAATACATTGGTGTCCTCGCAACGGGTACGAATGTAGTTGACTTAGATTGCGCTAAACAACGTGGCATTGTGGTCACGAATGTGCCTGGTTATGGTCCTGACGCTGTGGCACAAATGGTCTTTGCACATATTTTGGCGCACTGCCAACAAGTTAATCTGCATGATCAAGCGGTTAAACAAGGCCAATGGACTCAAGGGAGGGACTTTTGTTTTACCTTATCTCCTTTGATGTCGTTAAAAGGCAAAACTCTTGGTGTTATTGGCTTTGGTGATATTGGTCAGCAGGTTGCTCATCTGGCATTGGCCTTTGGGATGAACGTAATTATTCATACCCCAAAACCCAAACAAGGGTTAGGGGAAAATATGAGGTGGTGTGAGTTAGATACGCTATTACGTGAGGCCGATATTGTGTCTTTGCATTGCCCGTTAACCCCTCAAACAAAGCTGTTTATCAACGCTAAAACGTTAAGTTTATTAAAAGCTGGGGCGCTACTAATTAATACCGCGCGTGGTGATTTAGTCAATGAAACGGAGCTCGCTTTATGGCTTAATCAACAACGTGGTTTTGCCGGTATTGATGTATTGTCTAGCGAGCCTCCGCAAGCTGATAATCCATTACTTACAGCCAAAAATATTACTATAACGCCCCATATTGCTTGGGCAACGCGTGAAGCAAGGCTAAACCTGCTTAATATAGCAGTTGAAAATGTACAAGCTTACCTTAAAGGTGTTCCTATTCATTGTGTTTAACTTTTAAGCATAAACAAATGCCAGCATATATGCTGGCATTTTTATTGGCATGGAATTGGTATTTGTGGCGGTTAATCAGCTACAAAAATCAAATTTATAAGATCACTTTCACTTTAGCTGCGCAATGAGTGGCTTTTTCAATTGCAGCTTCAATTGAATTATCTCTGGCTAGCGCTACACCTAAACGACGACGACCATCAATATCTGGTTTACCAAAGATGCGCAGTTGTGTCAGCGGCGCATTAAGCGCCTCTGCTATGCCTTCATAGCGAATATTGTTTGAGGTGCCTTGTGCCAAAATAACTGCACTCGCACTATCACCAAACTGAGTGATTGAAGTAATTGGCAACCCTAAAATTGCACGCACATGTAATGCAAATTCAGACACGTCTTGACTGATCAAGGTGACAAGCCCTGTGTCGTGTGGGCGTGGAGACACTTCAGAGAAATAAACTTCTTCCCCTTTAATAAACAGCTCAACACCGAACAAACCATAGCCACCTAGTGCTTCAACTACTTTCTTACTCATCTGCTGCGCTTTTTCGAGCACGTTGGCAGGCATCGCCTGTGGCTGCCATGACTCACGGTAATCACCGTCTTCTTGGCGGTGGCCAATAGGGGCACAGTAATGAATGCCATTAACAGCGCTTATTGTCAGTAAAGTGATTTCATAATCAAACTTTACAAAGCCTTCAACAATGACGCGACCTTTACCCGCTCGGCCACCTTCTTGAGCGTAATCCCACGCGTTGTCGATATTGTCAGCAGTTTTGATCACACTTTGACCTTTACCTGACGAGCTCATGACCGGTTTGACAACACAAGGCATGCCAATTTCTGCAACGGCTTTATCAAACTCAGGCTTAGTGTCACAGAAGAAGTAAGGTGAGGTTGGCACGTTAAGTGTTTCAGCCGCTAAGCGGCGGATCCCTTCACGATCCATGGTTAATTGGGTTGCGCGAGCCGTGGGAACAACATGTAAACCTTGGGCTTCAAGTTCAACCAAGGTCTGAGTTGCAATGGCTTCTATTTCGGGGATGATTAAATCCGGTTTTTCTACTGCAATGACCGCTTTTAGTGCGTCACCATCAAGCATGTTTAAGGTGTGGCTACGATGAGCAACTTGCATTGCTGGCGCGTTGGGGTAACGGTCTACACCAATCACTTCAATACCAAAACGTTGTAGTTCAATGGCCACTTCTTTGCCAAGTTCACCACAGCCAAGTAATAGGGCTTTTTTAGTATTCAATGTAAGTGGAGTCCCAAATGTTGCAATGGTTTTAACCGACATAACGTACCTTAAATCTGTTGAAGGGGATTTTTGTGACAAGTGTACCTTAATCAATAAATCATTAACGCTTGGGCATAATAAATGTGCTCAAGATCACTGATGTTTCAGGGAAAACTTAATTTTAAATTTTACACAATCAATTGATTATTTAGTATCGGGTTCGGTCAAATAATGTAATATAGACAAAGTGTTAATGAAGTGTTCATGCAATGTTTTGGGAGACGTTTATGTTTTTAGATTATTTTGCTTTAACGCTACTTTTCTTCGTGGCGTTAGTTATTTTCTACGGTGTAATTGCTATTCATGACATTCCTTATGAAATTGCTAAGCACCGCAATCACCCTCAACAAGATGCGCTGCATATTGCTGGCTGGGTAAGCTTATTTACATTACATGCTATTTGGCCCTTTTTATGGATTTGGGCAACGTTATATCGAGAAGATCGAGGCTGGGGATTTAGCGATGGAAAGAAACGTGAATTGGAACTTGCAGGCGAAGTGAAAATTTTAGCTGCACAAGTTACCGCGCTTACGGACAAAGTCTCAGCGCTTGAGTCTTCAAAAGTGACGTTGCCAGATGCCCAAATAACACGTCAAACAACATAAGGCGGTGAATAAATATGGACTTATTACTTATCCTTACCTACACCGCATTTTGCGTGGCCATCTTTAAAATATTCAACATACCTTTGACGAAATGGACGGTACCGACGGCGATTCTTGGCGGCATTGCATTAATTGGTACGTTATTGTTATTGATGAATTATAACCATCCTTATACCAAATATTCACGTGAGTATTTCGTTTCAGTGCCAATTACTCCGGCGGTAAAAGGGATTGTGACACAAGTCAATGTGAGGCCAAATGTGCCCGTTAAAAAAGGTGAAGTGTTGTTTCGTATCGACCCTATTCCTTTTGAAGCGGTAGTACAACAGCGCTTAGCGGCGTTAAAAGAAGCTGAACAACAAGTCCCGCAATTGTCTGCCGCATTAGATATTGCCACTGCTGCAGTTAATCAAGCTACAGCCGACAAAGACCGAACAGAATCTGCATATCGTCGTTTTGAACAAGGGCGTAAAAAGGGCGGGAAAAATTCACCATTTACCGAGTTAGAACTCGACAATAAACGCCAATTGTTTTTTGCTTCACAAGCCCGTTTAGAAGCCGCTAAAGCGGATGAAATTCGTGCAAGATTGGCTTTTGAGTCAAATATCGATGGCGTTAACACTAAGGTAGCGGGGTTACAGGCGCAACTTCAAGAAGCGCAATATAATTTAGCTCGTACGGTAGTGCGCGCACCCGCTGATGGTGTCGTTACCCAAATGGCGTTACGTGAAGGTGCAATGGCGGTGCCTTTGCCTCTGCGTCCTGCAATGAGCTTCATTCCTGATGAGGAACGTTATTTTGCTGGAGCATTTTGGCAAAACTCGTTATTAAGGCTCAAGCAAGGTGATGAAGCTGAAGTGATACTCGATGCTGCACCTGGTCGAGTATTCAAAGGTAAAGTTGCTGCTATTTTACCTGCTATGGCTGAAGGTGAAATTCAATTTGGTGGTAATTTACAATCATCAAATAGGCTCTTTCAGCGAGGTAGAGCGTTAGTGTTAATAGACCTTGAAGATAATGATGAAGAAATCATTAAACGTCTGCCTGCGGGGGTTGCTGGCCAAGCTGCTGTTTATACCGAGCACTTTAGCCATGTTTCTATTATTCGTAAGGTGCTGTTAAGAATGCAAAGTTGGTTAAATTACTTATTTGCTGAAGGTCATTAATTTTCACGAAACCGAAAGCTTAAAGCCCGCACAAGCGGGCTTTTTGTTATTGATTAGCTCAATGTCTGCGCTATTTTTTATGCTGGTAACTTAAAGGCACAAAGTCAGTTAAGTTATTTTCTATCTGGCATTTTCGCTTGAGCGTTAACCTGTGCTATGCCTTTGTATGATTGATTCTAGTTACTTTGTTTGCTTGGCACATTTTGTGGCGGGAAGGCTGATAAAATATGCTTGACCGTGTTAGTGGTTGCTTCAACCTTGGCTTCTCCGCCTTTGGTTAATTTCAGAGGGGCGGCGCCGCGCCATATTAGCTTGTTGGTTTGACTATCGATAATATCAATTTGTACTTGTTGCTCTGTCACTGTGTCATTACCAATTGGTACACCAACAGAAGTGCCAATGCCAATTGAACCATTGCGCCCGCTGCTGCCAGTGCCAAGGCCAATTGATAAGCCTGAACTTTTTGGCTTTTCAGTGGTTAATAAACGGTAGTTAACGGTGAAGTCACTGCTATTTAGTATGGCTTGATAACCTTGCCCGTTTAACACTTGCTCAATTGCTGCTTTAACTCGTGACGCGGTTAACGGGTCGGCTTGTTGTGTTTTTTCAGTTTGGCTGAGAAATTGATAAGTAGTTAACTTGCTAAAATCATAGTTAATATCGTAATCAATCTTAGGTGCGCTTACACAGCCTGCTAAGGTGAAAAATAAGATAATACCGAGTAGCTGACTCAGAGTTACACGAAGATGGTGTTTCATATTATGTCCCCTTGCTGAGTGAATTTTGCACATTAAGTTTTATGATATCTTTTAAATTAACTATGCTAAGTGTCAAGTTTGCATAAGGTGAAGCTACGTTATTGTCTAAATTGATATGCTTATTGAATGGCTGGCGATATTAATGGTTAACCTCAGTTTATTTACAGTAACGATAGATGAATAAATCATGGAACAGTTAAGTTTTTTCAACCTGCCTAGCCCCTGTGTCGGGATCTGTAAGACAGATGCCCGTGGATATTGTATGGGGTGTTTTAGAAACCGTGATGAACGTTTTCAGTGGATGAATTTAAGCGATCAACAAAAGCAAAATGTGGTGCGACTATGCCTGCAACGTAAACGTCGTCGCCAATACGCACTTTATAAAGCTAAGCAGCAACAGTTATTACAACAACAAGCTCAACAAAACCCGCAATTTGACTTCTCGGATGACACGCTCCAGAAACCCACCGATACTGATTAAAATGGCCTAAGAGCCTAAGAGCCTAAGACCTAAGAGCCTAAAACATGCGCTCAGGCTGATTATTTGTTTAGTGGTAACTGTGGCCATAACAAACTAAATGTTGTTTGTTTAGCATTACTGTTAATGGTAATTCTGCCACGGTGGCGATTCATAATGCGGCTGATGATCGCTAATCCTAGGCCGTGTCCTTTATTTGAGTCATGCTGTAATTTTGAGCGATAAAATGGTTTGAAAATATGTTTTTGATCTTCAAGAGGAATTTCAGGACCATCATTAGTAACCGACAGTTTTATTTGCTCACCCACTGCAGACAACGACACAATGATAATCGATTCAGCATAACGCTGTGCATTAGTGATTAAGTTTTGAATAGCACGCTCTATCAGTGACATTTCACCTTTGACATAGCATTCTTCAATACGGCAATCCCAATTAATTGTAATCGAGTTGTGCAATTGCAGTCGTTTTATCATTTGTTGGCAAATTTTGACTAACTCACAATTCTCCATCTCGGGTTCAACATAGTTAGTTTCGAGGCTGGCATAGGTGAGTAACTCTTGTAGTAGGTTTTCCATTTCAGTAATGTCGCATTCCATTTCTTGTAGGAAATCGTTACGACTTTTGACGCTACTTGAGGGCTGACAATATTGCGGTAATAACGCTAAGGCAAACTTTAGGCGGCCAAGTGGGGTGCGTATTTCGTGGGAAATGGCATTGGTTAAATGTTTTTGATTATCAATTAATGCACCTATGTGACTGGCCATATCGTTAAAAGTGCGCGCTAATGGCGACACTTGAGAGCTCTTAGCTAGCTTGATGCGTGTGTCCCAATGGGCTTCACCGAATGCTTTGGTGGCTTCGCGTAAGTTTTTTAAGTCTCTTGATAACGGCCATACCCAAACTAAGGCAACTAATGCTAATGCTAAATAAAAAAATAATGTAAATAAGCCACGTAATTGAGCGCGGGGGTCTACATCTACCGGTCCGGCAATTAACACATGGTCATCTACGGCGATAAAAAACACATGATGATTATCTTCGGTTTCTGTCGATAGCACTTCATTGGCTTTTAAAACCACCCCATTACTAAGGGTAATGTTGTCTTTTTTATGCAGTGCTAACGGTATGGGATGCTCTGCAGTTATGTTATCGAGGTAGATTTGACGGTCTTTTTCAGGAATTTGAGCTAGCAGTGATGCAAACGCAATAAGTGGTGAGTTAAATTCACCAGTGTCATCGACATTGCGTTGCCATAAACTATCGAGAGTCCAGCCTATACCTAAAAAGCTTAAGCTAAGCAGTAGGTAAAGGCTGATAAATAAACGTTTCAAATGTGTTTTAGTTAGTTATTCCAAGCTTCTGGCGCAAATAAATAACCTTGTCCCCATACTGTTTTGATTCTAAATGGTGTTTCAATACTGTCGCCTAGTTTTTTACGTAAGCGTGAGATACGAACATCTATTTTTCTATCTTTACCGTCAAAGTCAATATTTAATAAATATTGATAGATATATTGACGACTTAAGACTTGTCCAGCTTGAGATGCCAATAGCCATAACAGTTCAAATTCATGACTGGTTAAATCTATTTCAGTATTACCCAAACGAATCGCTTGAGTATGTGGGTCAATATTTAACTTACCAAAACTTAAGCAATGTGATTCAGCTTTTGCAGGTTGTGCTTGGCGACGCAATAAATTGTTAATACGGGCAACAAGCAGTGCTGGGTCAACAGGCTTTACAATGTAGTCGTCAGCGCCTAGTTCAAGCCCTTTGATTTGATCTTCATTTGAACCTAAAGCGCTCATTAATAGTACCGGCCCAGCAAAATAGTCTGGCAATTTTTCACATAAGCTTAAGCCATCAAGCCCAGGTAACATAATATCTAATAAAATAATGTCAGGTTTGTAACTAATTAGGCGAGTTAATACAGTGTCTCCTCGACGCTCAACTTCAACGTGCATATCGTGCGATTTTAAATAGTCCACGATCAAATTTGCCAGTCGAATGTCGTCTTCAACTAATAAGACTCTATGAGTAGATTGCGTTGTAGTCATTAAAAAAAACTCCAAGGATTACGATAACGGCGTCGTACTTTATTATTGGACGCCAAAGTGACCTTAACTTTCACTCCAGATAGAGTGTCGTTGGTGCTTTTGCTCACTAAGACAAATTGAATGTCTTTACCGGATTTAATTTTTAGACTAAGAGACTGGGTATTCAGGTCATCTGAACACCAACGTGGCATGGCTTCATAATCAGAAATAATACAAACCAATTGTTGCTGGTCTAACTTCCAATTAAGTGTTACTTCCATTTCACATTCTTGGCTCTGAGCGTCTGTAAGACACAAATGTGGGGTAGCTGTGAGCTCCACTTGCGAAGAAAGTGTATCAGCTTTAGTTGCCGTAATACCCAAAAAGAGTAAAGAAATGATAACTGGTCGCCAAAAATAGTAATACAATTGATTTAACGTTATCAAAATTTATACGCCATCCCAACAAAATAGGTTGTAGAGTAACCTTTTGATAACAAAGGGCTTGAGGTGATAGCGTCGGCAAACTTGGTGTAACGCAAAGCGACTACAGCGTCCCAGTGAGTATCAATTAAGTAACGAGTGGTGATTTCTGCACTCTGACTCCACCCTGAACTAGCTTGATATGCTTGATGCCAAAATTGGTTTTCACTTTCTCTGACGCCATAATAGTATTGAATAAGTTCTTTACTCTTCCATGTAGTAGAAATACCTGCGTCGAATAACCATTGTGCATAAGCAATAGAGTAATTCCACTTTATATCACCTTGCATACCGTTATGTACATCTAAGATGTCATGTCCAAGCACAAACTTAAAAATACCAATACGGCTGTAATAAAAGGCTTCTACACTGCCAAGTAAGGTAAAGTGGCGGTGCTCTAGTTCATTTAAATTAATGTATGCATCAGCTAGCATGGCATGTTGAGAAGGTTGTTTGCCTACCGGTTGCCTATTGTTGGAAAGCACAAAAAAGTTTGATGGATCCCAGTCATTAAAATAACCACTCTCTGCAGTATACAAAGTAGCTAGATTAATGGTGAATTGTTCACGCTCTATCAAGCTATAACCTAAGTTACCATTATCAAAAAACCAACTGTTACCATAATAAGCGATGGAGGGAGCAACGTAGACGGGAATATTATCGTGATCAACGATGGGGTTGGAACGTGATCCAATGCCGACGGCAATACCAAGATCCCAGCGGTCAACTTCAATACAAGTTTGTGTTTGGGTGCAATCATTATTTGCCATTGCCGTTGTTGGTAAAACAAAGCAGCCTAACAAAAACAATCTGAAAATTTTATCCATATTCATTCAAATAATAATTACAAATCATGCCTAAATTTTAACATCGGCAACCAATTAAGTAACCTAATAAGCGTTTACTGTTACAAAGTGATGCATCAACCTAGATATTTGCTGTTGCCATGAGTCATTGCCACTGGGTTTGTATGCGGGCGTGACAGGTGATGGCTTATTTTTTAGGGTTGGATATTGAAACCATTTGCTGTTTTGCTTTTGGTTGGTATCCATTTGTTGATAATGACGCGTTATTGTCGATTAAGCGGTTGCGATTGCTTGCCAAAACAGTTCGAAGCTCACTTGCCGATATCTAGGATCGTCGCCTTTATGTGGATGGTCGGTGAAAAAACGAATGGCTGCGAGGTATTGGCCGTGGCAATTTTCAAGCATTAGATCAATTGGGTAGTCGTGAATAAGCCCTTGTTGTTGGCCTTGGGTGAGTAGTTGCACAATAAAGCCAAGAGTATCATGCATGGCCACTTTTCGTGTTTGGGCCGGAATGTCGGCCGACATCGAAAAATTAACAAAAAATTGCTGTTGTAGTGGGTGATCCAATGCCCAGTCAATGGCGCGTTGCCACAGGTTTTGTGCGTCTTGTTTTAGATTATCACCGTCAAAATTTTGCTGGTGAATATCGTCAGCAAATTTAGTTTTAATACTAAGAAAAAGCGCTGCAAGAATTTTATCTTTGGTGGGAAAATGATGGAATAACGTGCCGGTTGCCACTTGGGCCTGTTTAGCAATCGATGCGGTAGAGGTGGCATGAAAGCCATTGGCGACAAATAAGCTTAATGCGGCATCTAGCACAGCTTGGCGTTTATCTATTTTACTCATTTTAAAGGTTATCTTTAGCAATAATAAGGTTGTTAACGACAGTGTTTTACCTGAAACATCCCAATTTTTCAGGTCACCAATATTATCAAACAAGCGAATGCTGGCATGAAAATATGAGTGACATGAACATGTGTCTCTAACGCAAGAAGAAGCTCATAAGCGCCCGTTGTATACGGTTACCATAAGGTGGGTGCACCATAACGCCTGAATTAAATTTGCCACTATTAAGCACTGTTTTGCCATGGCTGAAGGTTAAAAACCCTTCTTTGCCATGATAATGCCCCATCCCAGAAGGCCCTATTCCGCCAAAAGGTGCATCGTCTGCGGCAACATGAAAAACCGTTTCATTAATGCATACTCCGCCAGAATGGGTTTGTGCTAACACTTTGTCTTGGATGCTTTTGTTAAAGCTCATTAGGTATAACGCCAATGGTCGGTCATGGTTTTGTATGTAACTAATGGCTTCATCAATATGTTGATAACTGATGATAGGCAATAAAGGGCCAAAAATTTCAGTTTGCATAATGTGCATTTCATCAGTGACGCCGCTAACAAGTTGGGTGGCTAGTTTTCTTGATTTTGGCTTTAACGCTTGTCCATTGGCGGCAGTGATCTTAGCACCTTTTGCGCTTGCATCATCAAGTAACGCTTGGATACGTTGATGCTGCCGGTCATTTATAATGTTGCCGTAGTCTTGATTATGCTCAAAGTCGGGATACATTGACTGGAATTTGCTCTGGTAAGCATGAATAAACGCCTCAACCTTTTCTTCAGGGCATAACACATAATCGGGTGACACGCATATTTGCCCTGCATTTAAACATTTACCAAAAATTAACCGTTCAACAGCCGTGTTGATGTCAATATCGGGGGCAATCACTGCCGGTGATTTACCACCAAGCTCTAATGTCACAGGGGTGAGATTGTCTGCGGCAGCACGCATGACATGTTTACCGACAACGCTGGAGCCAGTAAATAATAAATGATCAAATGGCAAGGCAGAAAATGCCGCAGCAACATCGGCTTCACCTTCTACCACAGCCACTTCTTTTGGTGAAAAAATATCGCTGATTAATGCGGTTATTACTTGGTTTGTCGCTGGGGTAAATTCAGACATTTTTAACATGGCTCTATTGCCTGCGGCAATGGCAGTTAATAAAGGCCCAATGGCTAACATGATAGGAAAGTTCCATGGCACAATGATGCCGATAACCCCAAGTGGCTGATATTGAACTGAAACTTTCGATGGTGACAATAATAATCCTGCGCGGCGTTTGCTGGGTTTCATCCATGATTTTAAGTGTTTCATCGTGTAATTGATGTTGTTAATGCAAGGCATTATATCGGCAATAGTGGTATCGCTGTCGGCGCGGTGACCATAGTCTTGTTTTAGGGCATCAATAAATTGTTGATGCTTTTCAAGTAAGCCTTGTTTGAGCAAGCCGAGCTTGTTTATGCGTTGCTGATAACGTGGAAAAGGTTGATGCACAAACGCCTGTTTTTGAGCCGCTAATATTTTTGGTAAAGCCGCTAACTGTGATGTTTTTGTTGTGATATTCATTACCATTCCCTTTGTTGTTAGCAACAGATTAAGTCCAATTTAAGCTTGATATATCACATTAACGGGAGCCGTTTACGGTCGCAGATGTTAACAAAATGTGAGTAAGTAAATTAAACCGACTGATTAGTCGGTTTAGTGTGTGTTGTTTTTATGAACATGTCAACGAGATTAGAGTTGGATCACTGAGTAATTGCTATGCAATGGTTACACTGATGTTATTAAACAGGGTTTAATAAGGAGAGCTTATGCGCACAAAAATGATTTTATGGCCGACTGATTTTTCTGAAACCGCGTCGCATGCGTTAAAGTATGCCATTGAAATGGCTAATTTATATCAAGTTGGTATTCGTATTCTACATGTAGTTGATCAGCCATTAGGTGATGAAAACTACATGATTCTAGCCATTACCCCTGATGAATTAGCCAATAGTATGGAAAAAAACGCCGCAGATAAAATGCGTGAATTACTTGCCGGGCTTAAAACTGACTTGAGTGTTGAAACAATCACTCGTCGTGGTGATGCAATTGAGGAAATTGTCGCTGAAGCAAACGGTGGTGATATTGGCATGGTGGTGATTGCGAGTCATGGTCGTACAGGTATTGCACATTTCTTATATGATAATGTGGCTGAATCGGTTGCTAATCGGGCGCAATGTCCAGTGTTAGTGGTGAAATAACCGCAAGCTGTTCTTGGTGATAAATTAACAGCGATTATAGTAATAAAGGCACATTAACGTGCCTTTATTTATTTTAGGTATTAGGTTTTTATTGGGATATTGCAATTGAGTCAGCGCTTTAATCCCAGCAATTAACCGTGCTTGCCATATCAATAATGCTTTTAGTTGCTGTTTTTTTATCTATGCAGTTTGGGGACACCAATGTTAGATCTATTTGATAGTCGGTTTATTGGTGCTTTTCAAACTTGTTAGCAGGATCATCAGGGCTAACATGAGCCATTATGTGGAATATAATAATTTAGTTTCTCTCTATATAGGACGACATGGTTAAATCCAATTTTTATGATCTTTATTAGTGTGTTCAAGTACTTGGGTTTTAATGGCATTGGCGGCACTATATGAAATATACGGCAGCGTTAACGTGCCACTTGCAGTGCCTAAATTGATGTACGCTAACTGATTGTGTTTTTGGCCTAACGTTTGGATAAGCTCAACATGCTGCACTTTGTTGTAATGAACGCGTTTCCATTGTTGTCCGAGCACACCGCTATGTAGCCAAATGGCATCATCTTCAAGCCAAAATCCCCAACGACGATAGCGCAAAAACAGTAATCCAATCACGACTATGGTGGCCGACCAAGCAAAAGGTAAAATAGGTGCTGGATTCTCAAGAAATAAGTGTATTAGTGTTAATAAACTTGCGGGGAAAAGTGCAAGTTGTGCCCGCCTGAGAAACCACGCGATATCAATACCAATATATTGTTTAGGCAGTGATAATTGTTGGTCTTTTAGTTCTGGTAAGCAATTAAGTAATGAGGGGATTTCCACAGCCTTAACGCTGGGAATTAACATATGTTGTTTGGTTTGCTGTTCAATCTCTTGGCCTTTTACCTGTTTAAAATACACCGTCCAATAGCCTAATAAGGTCGCTAGAAAAGGTTGTTCAAAGTGAATTATCTGTATTCGATGGGTTTTAAGTGCATCTTGCTGGTGTGATATCACTCCGCCACTTCGTTGTAAGGTGTGTTTTTCAATCCGTAATTGATAAGGGTGATATTTCAGTACCGACGCTAATATCGATATCGCCGAAATAAGCGAGTAAAAAATAAATAATAACCCGAGAAATATTGCTAGTTGTAAACCAATATTGTGCTGGGTATTAAGTTGCAACCAAACTAAAGCCTGTTGTAATGGTGGAAAGGCAATCACTTCCTCCCATTGAACTTGCCCTAAAACGGGGCCTGCGAAAATGGCGAACCAAATAAAGTTGTTTTGATATAAACCAAAAATAATTAACTGCTTTAAACTACGCTTAGTGACTAATTCACCACTATTACTGCTTATTATATTGGCACTCGATGACGCAGAAATAGTTACGTTATCAGCATCCGGTTTTTTAAGTAATTGTGCTTTAAGTACAAGAGCTTGATCGCGCGCCATGGCGGCAAGTTTTGCTTCATCCTTTTTTGATCCTGCGGTTTCAATCACTAATGTCGCTAGTGCTAATGGTTTGTAATAAAAAGGCTGTTCAAAGCGAATGTTTTGGATTTTATTAAAAGGAATTTCGTGCTTTTTGGTGAACAGTAATCCTTGTTTAACTTCTAATTGCTCAGCGTTAAGGCGGTAACGAAATTTACGCCATTGTATAAAAGCAGATAGCAACAATATAAGTGTGAGCAGGGCAAAGACTGCAATTGACCATTGCAAACTAAAGCCTTTTTGCCAGCCGGTGTAAAAAATGGGTATCAACGCAAAACCATTAGATAAGATGACTTTAAGGCTTTGACCAATATTACTTACCATCGACCAAGGCGAGAGCGCTAACCACTCGGGCGAATAAGAGGTTTTTGCTGCGAGAATAGATGCCTTATTTGTCTGCTGATGAGTTGAGGATGGCGTTTCAATATTAACTGTATCATTTGCCTCACAAGTTTTAGGCGACTGATTCATACTGATGGCCCATTGCTGTGATGTGACATGTTAGTTGAACTATCTTGTTCAAACGTGGCTTTATTGAACGTGTTTTCATCTAATGTACAGTCTACGGCAGGGTTGGTTGAGCTGCATTTTACTGGCGTTTGTTTACAGGTTGCATTTAGGAGGGAACTGTTTGGGTGTTGCGTCGTTAATGTTGTTGGCGTGGCTAATTCGCTGCTGGTGCTTTGGGTGATGAATTTAGTGGTATTTTTTGGGGCTTGTGCACTGGCGCAGTGTAAAATATGTTGGCGCAAATGCTCAGCAACCACATTATTTAGCCCAGGTAAGTCGATTTCGGCAGTGCCGCTACCAGCGCTGTAACATTTTAATGTGACTAAATTAAATTTTCGTTGAACAGGATCTTGGGCAATATTGGCATGTTGTAAGCGGGTATAGGGTAGCGCTGTTGTGGTATGCCAGAATAAGCCTTCACGCATAATGAATTCACGCTCAAAAACGCCATATTCATAGCTGCGGGCTTTCGCTATCAACATATTGATGATAACGATCATTAACACAGCTAAAGCTAAGGCAATGATCACCGCAATCGTTATCGGTGTCGTGGTAGCGATAAATAAAATAACTAATGCAAGCAAATATATTACGCTACTGATTGCAGCGCTGAGCGCCAATACAGATTTAGGGTAATTAGTATCAATAGGCGTTAATTTCAGTTCGGAAAAATCAGTCCATTGCTGTTGTGATTGTTGCTCCCCGTGTTGACAGCTGACTTGTGTAAGTGTGTTTGTTGCAGTGATGTTTTCGGTGGCAATAAGGCTGCTTGGTGCTATCCGTTGTACACTCATTAAAACACTCCTTTGTATCGAACCACTTATTGGTATGAGCCAATTGTTCTTTTCATTTAAAGCAGGTTTAGTCCTGCGATGATAGTTCATTGCATGTATTGACTAAGAAGCTAACTTGCTTTGCTACTACTGGTGACTCACGCTTCGCAGCCGCTCATTATTGGCGTAGATTGAAAATAACCGTTTGCTACTATAAGACCATATCGTTGTTTAATTGAAATTACTATAAACAGAAACATTGCCTGACAATTAATGAACTTTGGATTGAACATCTGCATCCGCTAGTGAGTGTTTTACTAGGCAATCACCACGCCGTTATCATTTGGGACGCTTGTTATGATAAATATTGAACCACCAATATCAATTTATAAACGTTTTATGACTCAGCAACAATGTGCGGCGTTAATGGATGAAGTGTCCAGTTACCCGTTAGCGCGAATTGCAGTGCAAGTTTATGGTAAGCGCCATCTTATTCCGCGTACTCAGGTTTGGTTTGGTGAGGCAGGTTGTGATTATAAATACTCAAATACGTTAATTTCACCGCGCATGTGGCCACCGGTATTACGTCAAGTGGCGCAGCAATTTATGGCTTTTGAGCCTAACATTAACGCGGTATTAGTAAATCACTACGCCGATGGTAAAGAATGTATGGGGTGGCACAGTGATAATGAGCCTGAAATTGTTGCATCGTCTGCCATTGTGTCACTGTCAATTGGTGCTTCGCGGGATTTTGTTATTCGCCATAAAGTACATAAACAATCATTTAAGTACCTGCTTTCACAGGGAGATGTACTGGTGATGCCGCCTTTAATGCAACAACAATGGCAACATGCTTTACCCAAGCGTTTAAAAGTGAATAAGGCAAGAGTTAATTTTACCTTTAGGCATATAAAACCGCATTTTTATTTAAAATAAAACTAACTAAAGATAGGTGTTAGTCACACTTTTTTAGCATCAACTACGCAGCTTCGTTTGATATTTCAGATTGAAAGTTTTAATCTGCCCATTCTTAAAACAAAGAATAAGAGTAAGCTATGTCAGTTAAGCAAATAATTACTGATAAATTAAATGAAGCATTTTCACCTCAACGCATTGAAGTGATTAATGAAAGTGACCGTCATCACGTACCACCTAATTCAGAAACGCATTTTAAAGTGGTGATTGTTAGTGACCAATTTGATGGGCAACGCCTTATCGCACGCCATCGAGCTGTTAACGGTGCATTAGCGCAAGAATTAGCTAATGGCGTGCATGCATTATCAATCAATACCTACACACAACAAGAGTGGCAAGGTGTTGACGATGTGCCGCGTTCGCCAAATTGTAAAGGCTAAAGACATTAAAAAACCTCACAAAAGTGAGGTTTTTTGTTTCAAGTCGTATGTCATTTTTGCGCTGAGGTTTTAGCTGTGTTGGTGTTTTCGATACGATATATGCATATTCTGCTAACACAAAAGGTTGGGTAAGATATGCTCTGCAAACACCAATGAACTAGAAATAGTTTCACTGTGGATGATACCAATTAATGGTATGCTCATATGCTAGATAAAACAGGTTTGAAAGAGAATTTTTGGAGGGTTGAATGCCGTTACTTGATAGCTTTACCGTAGATCACACTCGGATGAGTGCGCCGGCAGTCCGTGTGGCTAAACACATGAGTACACCAAAAGGTGATGATATTACTGTGTTTGACTTACGTTTTTGTATTCCTAATAAAGATATTTTGAGTGAACGGGGTATTCATACACTAGAGCATTTGTTTGCCGGCTTTATGCGTGAGCACCTTAATGGCGCTAACGTTGAAATTATTGATATTTCACCGATGGGATGTCGCACTGGCTTTTACATGAGCTTAATTGGTACACCGCCTGAAAACCAAGTTGCTCAAGCCTGGTTGGCGTCAATGGAAGATGTCTTAAATGTAGCAACACAAGAAGCTATTCCCGAGCTAAATGAATACCAATGTGGCACGTTTGAAATGCATTCATTAGTTCAGGCACAGGACATTGCTCGTAGTATTATTGCTGCGGGTATTCACGTGAATCACAACGATGAACTTACGCTTAGTGAAGATGTGCTGAAAACACTTTAAGTCATTAAATGACTGCGTAAAGAACAACAAAGCGGCATTAGCCGCTTTTTTTACGCCTTAAATAAACGAATTTGAGTTTATCGTTAGCTAAAGTCCAGCAACATTAAGGCTAAGCAAACACCGCCATGACTAACGGATAAGTGATGGTTATGTTTGTTGAATTAACAATTTTGCAATAGAATCAACTAATAAAAATAGCAAATAAGCTATTTGCGTTAAGACAATTATATGGAGATTATCATGTCTAGTCGCTCGTTTAGTTTAACCTTTATTGCTTCGTCATTATTGGCATTGCTTCATTGCCCGTCAGTTGTGGCTAATGACACATCAACTATGAGTGCAATTAATCAGGTTAATATTGAGAAAGACCTTGGGGCATATCATTATCGCGATAGCGAGACCGGCGCAGCTCAAGGTGGGGTTGTCGTGTTGCCTGCTGCAAATTATCACCCTAACACTTTGGTTAACCGTGGTGCAGTAAACGGTGTTGCTGTTATGCAAGACCGAATTTTTTATTCTCCAGCCCCCTATTCAGGCAATTTAACGCTCGCACCCAATTTATTCTTTCAAGATCATCTCAGCGTTGAAAAATACACTGAGGTAGGTGTTGGCGGCGAAGGCAGCTTCGGGGTGATTAATTATCAAAGTGCGACTTACAGTCCACAACATAGCTTGACTGAATTAAATCTTGAAGCGGGACAGCAAGGTGAGGTTAATGCCGGTGTGTTAGTCAGTAGTGACTCAAAACCGTATCGGATGCTATTTGGCGTTGATTATCAAATGGCTGCAGACGATGTCGGTTTAAATAAGGGCTTTGATTCAGAGCATAAACAAACAGATATTTTATTTAAAATTTCAGCAGACAGTTTACCTGGTGCTAAAAACCCGCAAACGACTGAGTTTAGTTTTCAATATGAAGATAAAGACACTGACGGCGGGTTACTTGGGCTGACACAAGATGACTTTGAGTTAACCCCGAACAAGCAATATCAAGTATCCCAACATGATAATGAATCAAATAAACGTATTCGATATGCCATTGCACACCAAGTGAGACTTGTGGGGCTGTCGGTGGTTAATACTGACTTTTACTATCAAACCTACTCGCAAAACACCTTGCAAATGCAATTTGTTGATGGCGTTGAAATTGACCCCACTTTATTAGCAATGTTGGCACAGTTTGAAACCTCAGCCGCCTCTGACTTATCGTTAACTGGACTTAGCCAAAATAATGACTTTGATGGTTTTGGTGTGCAGTCAGAAGCCGTGAGTCAATATGGTCCACATCGGGTTAATTACCGAGCTCGCTATCATCATGATAAAGCTGAAATGCGCATTGGCAGTCAAGATTGGATTTATGGCCAAGATTTAAGTCTGACTTCAAATAGTAGCGAACCTGAGTTGGTTGAATACACTGATGATGCAACAGCGCTATTAACTGCCGTTGACGGTGAACTTAATTACGGGCAATGGCAAATACGACTCGGTCTGGCTTATGAGACCGTAGATGTTAGCCGTGAAAATAAAAATACCACGGTTGATATTGCTGATGTTGATTTTACCAATGACGCTTGGTTACCTTCAATTGGTGTTGAATATCATAGTGATAACTGGTCAGCGGCTATGTTAGCTAAAAAAGCGTGGACTGCAGCATCGGCAGGTAACGCTGAGCAAAAAGCGCAACAAGCGATGCAATATGAGGTAAATGCTCAATACCAAAGTGACCGTTTAGCAATGGGGTTAAGTGTGTATTTTCATGACTATGATAACCAACATCTTAGTTGCATGTGGGGCGTAGTGTGTGACTTTACCCAACGCAGTATTGAAGACAATATTGCTAACGTTCAAGTCGTTGGTGGTGATGTTTCGTTTGCTTATACCGCCCAATTTGACCATTTTGAGATGCCAATTAAAGCTAACTACCTTTATGCACAAGCACAATTAGACGATGCTAATTGCAGTGCGAGCGATTGTCAGCTGCCGTGGGTACCAGAACATCAAGCATTCATCAGTAGTGGCGTTAAGGTGGGAAGTTTTGCATTAATGGCGCAGGCTTTATACCAATCACAATTGGGGTATCAGCTCGACAACGGTGAAAATTATTCAATTGAATCACAATGGAAGTTGAATGTTGCGAGCACTTATCAAATTAATCCTCAGCATCAAGTTTACCTGCGGGTAGAGAATGTACTTGATCAAGATTTAATTGCACAAAGTACGCGCCTAGGGGTTATCAGCCAAGGAGAACAAAAAGCCGTGTTAGGTTATGAAGGGTATTTTTAACTCAAACCGTTAACATTTAGTGTTTTAATTTTGTTAGGGCTCTCGCTTAATTTAGTGAGAGCTTTTTTAGTGGGTGCTAATAGGTTGTTTATTGTTCTTTGTGGAATTTTTTCTTTTAAAATTAGTGTTATATTGGGGGCAACATGGAAGAGTGAGTCGATCTTTTTCGATGGATGAACCTAATCGTTACGAAATGAAATGTTAATGGTGAAAACACCTTATTAGTTTGAAAATACATATGATTTTCGTGGCGGTGGTCACTTATTTGGGGTAGAATGCGCGCGACCAGCGTGATTAAGATCGCATTTTTGTGTTAAATCTGCGCTAGCTCAAGAGCGGTTTTGTTGTTAACACATTGTTTGTTAGCGCATTGTTCTTGTTGCGGAACGTGGCGCATTGTCTTTCCTTCAAACGTAGTGCTTGTGGATATGATTACAAATAAGAAAGGATTGGAACTGCCGATTACAGGCAGACCAGAGCAAGTTATCCATAATGGCCCAGCCATTAAACACGTAGCTACTTTGGGTGAAGAGTATATTGGCTTACGTCCTACAATGAAGATAAAAGTGGGCGATAAAGTACAAAAAGGCCAAGTTCTTTTTGAAGATAAAAAGAATCTAGGCGTTAAATATACGGCTTTAGCCAGTGGTACTATTAAAGAAATTAACCGAGGTGCCAAAAGGGTACTTCAATCTGTTGTTATTGAAGTAGAGGGAGATGATGGTCTTTCTTTTACTCAATATGGTGCTGAAACGTTACACTCTCTTGATGCGCAAGTTGTTCGAGATAACCTGATTGAATCAGGTTTATGGACAGCATTACGTACCCGTCCATTTAGTAAAGTCCCTGCAATTGACTCAATACCGGCCGGTATCTTTGTCACAGCAATTGACACTCAACCGCTTGCTGCTGACCCCGCCATTATTATCGCAGAACAAAAAGATGATTTTGCTAATGGTTTGACCGTGCTTTCACGGTTAACCCAAGGCAATGTATTTCTATGTAAAGCTGCAGGAGCCGACATTCCGTCAGGCAATGCACAGGTACAAGAGTTTGCAGGCATTCATCCTGCTGGACTTGTTGGAACGCATATTCATCACTTGTTACCGGCATCTGCTAACCGTACGGTTTGGCATATTGGTTATCAAGATGTCATCGCATTTGGGCAGTTATTTACTCAAGGTGAAATCAATACTAACCGAGTCGTGGCAATCACTGGGCCACAAGCGAAGCAACCTCGCTTAGTGAGAACGCAACTTGGCGCAAGCTTAACTGAACTGACTGATAATGAAATTAAAGACGGCGTTGTTCGTACTATTTCAGGCACAGTGTTAAGTGGTCGACAAGCTGTTGGACCTCATGCTTTCCTCGGTCGTTACCATAATCAAGTGTGTTTACTTGAAGAAGGTACTGAGAAGGAACTCTTTGGTTGGGCGATGCCTGGCGCACAAAAATTCTCAATTAGCCGTGCATTTTTAGGCCATTTAAGTACTTCGCGTCTATTTAACATGACAACAAGTACCGGTGGTTCTGACCGTGCAATGGTGCCTATTGGTAACTATGAAAGAGTAATGCCTCTAGACATTCTTCCGACCATGTTATTACGTGATTTAGTGTCAGGTGATTACGATGGCGCTGTGCAATTAGGCGCATTAGAACTTGATGAAGAAGATTTAGCATTATGTACTTTCGTGTGTCCTGGTAAGTATGACTACGGGTCATATTTACGCGACTGTTTAGATACGATCGAGAGGGAAGGCTAATGAGCTTGAAAGATTTTATCGAACGTATTGAACCGCAATTCGAAAAAGGCGGTAAATACGAAAAGTGGTACGCACTGTATGAAGCTGCAGCCACGGTATTTTACACTCCGGGCAAAGTGAACAAAGGGGCAACCCATGTTCGTGACAACTTGGATTTAAAACGGATGATGATCACCGTTTGGGCATGTACTTTCCCTGCGATGTTCTTTGGTATGTACAACGTTGGCTTGCAAGCGCAAATTGCACTGGCAGCCGGTTTTGGTACTCCTGATGTTTGGCAAGTTGGTTTATTTGAACTGCTCGGTGCGCAGCTAAGTGCTGACACTGGCGTTGCCGGATTGATGTTCTATGGGGCGTGTTTCTTCTTACCCATATATCTGGTGACATTTGCTGTCGGTGGTTTTTGGGAAGTGTTATTTGCCTCTGTACGCGGCCATGAAGTTAACGAAGGTTTCTTTGTTACCTCAGTGCTGTTTGCGCTGACATTGCCTGCAACAATTCCACTGTGGATGGTGGCGTTAGGGATTACATTCGGTGTGGTTGTTGCCAAAGAAATCTTTGGTGGCACAGGCCGAAACTTCCTTAACCCTGCATTAGCTGGTCGAGCATTTTTGTTCTTTGCTTACCCGCTAAGCATGTCAGGTGACACCACTTGGGTGGTTGCAGATGGTTTCTCTGGTGCAACGGCGTTAAGCCAAGCTGCACAAGGCACATTTGATTACCAAACTGCAAGTTGGATGGATGCCTTTATGGGCTTTATTCCAGGTTCTGTTGGTGAAGTGTCTACCTTTGCTATTTTGCTTGGTGGTTTAGTCATTTTGTATACACGTATTGCTTCATGGCGAATCGTCGGTGGTGTACTTGCAGGCATGGTGGCCGTTTCATTCTTGTTAAATGCTATTGGCAGTGACACTAACCCAATGTTTGCGATGCCGTTCCATTGGCACTTAGTGTTAGGTGGCTTTGCATTCGGGATGATGTTTATGGCAACAGACCCAGTGTCTGCTTCCTTTACCAATCAAGCGAAATGGGTTTACGGTTTCTTAATCGGTGCGATGGCGGTGTTCATTCGCGTGGTTAACCCAGCATTCCCAGAAGGTATGATGTTAGCAATTTTATTCGCTAACTTATTTGCACCGCTATTTGACCATTTTGTGGTTCAAGCGAACATTAAGCGGAGGATTGCACGTGGCTAGTAACAAAGAATCTTTCGGTAAAACACTGTTTGTCGTTATCGGCTTATGTTTTATCTGTTCAATGCTCGTGTCTACTGCGGCAGTATTATTAAAGCCAACGCAGCTAGAGAACAAGTTGTTAGATAAACAGAAGTATATTCTAGAAGCCGCAGGGTTAATTGATACCCGTAAAGGCAAAGTGGCTAAAGCTGACATTATTGAGCAATACAATAAACATGTTGAAGCAAAAGTCGTTGACCTTAAAACAGGTGATTGGGTTAATGATGTTGATGGTAATACGTTTGATGTTGAAAAAGCAGCACGTACTTCAGCGACATCGTTTATCCCTGTTAATGACATCGCTTCAGTCAAGCGTGTTGCTAATTATGGCGTTATTTATTTAGTGCGCGATGAAAACCAGCAATTAAAAACCGTCATTATTCCCGTTAAAGGTTATGGCCTTTGGTCAACCATGTTTGCCTTCTTAGCTGTTGAAGCTGACCTTAATACCATTCGCTCTTTAGTGTATTACGACTTTACCGGCTCAGGTGAAACACCGGGTTTAGGTGGTGAAGTTCAAAATCCTCAATGGATTGCGAAATGGACCGGTAAAAAGCTTTATAACGAGCAAGGCGAATTAGCCATTAAAGTCACTAAAATACCGACGATAGCCAATTCACAGTACGGTGTAGATGCATTGTCTGGGGCAACGCTAACGGGTAATGGTGTTCAAAACTCGTTGGAGTTTTGGTTAGGTGAAGAAGGCTTTGCCAAGTTTATTGAGAAAGCACGCAATGGAGGGTTGAGCTAATGTCTGAAGCTAAAGGCGTTAAGCAGGTTCTCACAGGACCAATTATTAATAACAACCCAATTGCCCTGCAAATTTTGGGTGTGTGTAGTGCATTAGCCGTCACCAGTAAAATGGAAACTGCATTGGTAATGACTATTGCGCTGACGGCGGTAACAGCATGTTCTAACTTGTTTATCTCGCTGATTCGTAATCACATTCCTAGCAGTGTTCGTATCATTGTCCAAATGACCATTATTGCGTCATTAGTGATTGTGGTTGATCAAGTGCTGCAAGCGTATGCCTATGATGTTGCTAAGCAGCTATCTGTCTTCGTCGGTCTTATCATTACTAACTGTATTGTAATGGGACGTGCTGAAGCGTATGCGATGAAAACCCCGCCAATGCTTAGTTTTTACGACGGTATTGGTAACGGTTTAGGTTACGGCGCGATTTTATTATCGGTTGGTTTTGTGCGCGAGTTATTTGGTAACGGTTCATTATTTGGTGTTGAAATAATGGCACGTGTTGCAGATGGCGGTTGGTATCAACCAAACGGATTATTACTGCTTCCACCAAGTGCCTTTTTCTTAATTGGTGGATTAATCTGGATGATCCGTGTTTATAAGCCTGAACAAGTAGAAGCAAAAGGGTAAGCGAAATGGAACATTATATTAGTTTATTAATTCGCTCTGTTTTTATCGAAAACATGGCCCTGTCATTCTTCTTAGGTATGTGTACTTTCTTAGCGGTGTCTAAGAAGGTGAAAACGTCTATGGGCTTAGGTGTTGCGGTTATCGTGGTATTAGCGATTTCAGTACCAACTAACCAAATCATTTACCAGAGCTTTTTAGCTCCGGGTGCTTTGGCCTGGGCGGGCATTCCTGAAGCTGACTTGAGTTTCTTGAAGTTTATTACTTTCATTGGTGTGATTGCAGCGTTAGTACAAATATTGGAAATGACTTTAGATAAGTATTTCCCACCTTTGTATAACGCATTGGGTATTTTCTTACCGCTTATCACCGTTAACTGTGCCATTTTTGGTGCGGTGTCGTTCATGGTTGAGCGTGATTACAGCCTAGGTGAAAGTGTGGTCTTTGGTATCGGCTCTGGTATTGGTTGGGCACTTGCATTGGTATTGCTTGCTGGCATACGTGAGAAGATGAAATATTCTGACGTACCAGATGGATTACGTGGCTTGGGTATTACCTTTGTGACTGCCGGTTTAATGGCACTAGGTTTCATGTCGTTCTCAGGTGTGTCTTTATAAGACCGCACCGAGATGCATTAATTTGAACCTTTAAGGATAAGTGAATGGGTATTCTTGAATCTACTCCAATAGATGTTTATCTAGGTGTGAGTATGTTTACTGCGATTGTCTTAGTATTGGTATTAGTGATTTTATTCGCTAAATCAAAACTGGTGGCAAGCGGTGATATCAATATTGGTATTAACGGTGACGCAGATAAAGCAATTAAAACAGCTGCTGGCGGCAAATTGCTTGGCGCATTAGCTAACAATGGTATTTTCGTTTCAAGTGCATGTGGTGGCGGTGGTTCATGTGGCCAGTGTCGCGTGAACATTAAATCAGGTGGTGGAGATATTCTACCAACTGAACTTGACCATATTAGTAAAGGTGAGGCGCGTCAGGGGTGTCGTTTATCATGTCAGGTCAATGTCAAAAGTGACATGGAAATTGAGCTTGATGAAGAGATTTTTGGCATCAAAAAATGGGAGTGTGAAGTTATCTCAAACGATAACAAAGCGACTTTCATTAAAGAACTTAAACTACAAATTCCTGATGGTGAAACCGTCCCGTTTCGTGCAGGTGGTTATATTCAGATTGAAGCGCCTGCGCATCATGTGAAATATGCCGACTTTGATGTACCAGCTGAGTACCGTGGCGACTGGGAGCACTTTGGCTTCTTTAACCTTGAATCTAAAGTTGACGATGAAACTATCCGTGCTTATTCAATGGCTAACTACCCAGAAGAATTTGGTATTATTATGTTGAACGTGCGTATTGCTACGCCACCGCCACGTAATTTAAGCCTGCCATGTGGTAAAATGTCATCGTATATTTGGAGCCTTAAAGAAGGTGATAAAGTGACGATTTCAGGCCCATTTGGTGAGTTCTTTGCAAAAGAAACTGATGCTGAAATGGTGTTTGTTGGAGGTGGTGCGGGTATGGCGCCAATGCGCTCACACATCTTCGACCAACTTAAACGCCTTAACTCTAAACGTAAGATGAGCTTCTGGTACGGTGCACGTTCTAAGCGTGAAATGTTCTATGTAGAAGATTTTGACGGCTTAGCGCAAACCAATGAGAATTTCGATTGGCATGTTGCATTATCTGATCCGCAAGAAGAAGATAATTGGGATGGTTACACCGGGTTTATTCATAACGTGTTATATGAAAACTACTTACGTGACCACGATGCACCTGAAGATTGTGAATTTTACATGTGTGGCCCTCCAATGATGAATGCAGCTGTCATTGGCATGCTAAAAGATTTGGGTGTGGAAGATGAAAATATCTTACTTGATGACTTTGGTGGTTAATAGTTAGTTAGCCCATCATGAGTAAGGCAAAATGGAATTGCAGACTTGTTTGACAATGATCGTCAATGTTTAACAAGCTGCAATTTTTTTATTTTTAAATTAACTGTGAAAAAGCAATGATTAAACATTTAACCAAGTTGTTATCGCTACTGATATTGGTTGTATTTGTCACGGCATGTGCTCAACCTGAGCCGGTGTTGTCGTTGTCAGGTAAAACAATGGGCACCACTTATCATATTAAAGTGGTTCGTAATTCATCGTTACCTGATCCACAACTATTGCAAGCTGAAATCGACACGACCCTTGAACGTGTTAATAACCAAATGTCGACTTATCGGAAAAACTCTGAACTGTCGAAATTTAATAGAATGAACACGCCGCAAAGCCTGAGGGTGTCGCCCGACACTATTAAAGTGCTTAAAGAAGGTTTTCGTTTATATGACGAAACCGGCGGTGCGTTAGATATTACCCTCGGCCCGCTGATTAATTTATGGGGATTTGGACCAACCAAAAAACCGACTGAAATACCAAGCCCAAGCAGTATCAGCCTTGCTAAATCTAAAATGGGCATTGATGGCATATCAATAAAAAACGATCATCTCATCAAAAATAATCCAAACCTCTATGTCGATTTATCGTCTATTGCGAAAGGTTTTGGCGTTGATAAAGTTGCTGCCGTTCTAAATAAATATCGTGTCAGCGGTTATTTGGTTGAAGTGGGCGGTGAGATCAGTGTTAAAGGCAATAAACCTGATAACCAACCATGGCGTGTGGCGATAGAAAAGCCTGATTCAGCAGGGCAAAGCATTCAGCAAGTGATAGAGCCGGGTACGATGTCGATGGCGACATCAGGCGATTATAGAAATTATTTTGAGGAGGATGGCGAACGTTTTTCTCATATTATCGACCCAAGAACGGGTTACCCGATTAAGCATACATTAGCCTCAGCGACGGTGTTACATAAAAGCAGTATGACCGCAGATGGTTATGCGACTGCAATGATGGTATTAGGTGCCAAAGCATCATTAGCATTAGCTAATAAGCATCATTTAGCCGTAATGCTAATAGAAAAAACGCAAGACGGTTACAAAATGTATTACAGCGACGCGTTTAAACAATACCAAAGTTTAGATAAGCCTTAACATGGAGTTTATTATGAGTACATTCATTGCTGCATTTGTTATTTTAATGCTGTTCTTTTTAATGATGTCAGTTGGGTATTTAATTAAAAAGAAAGCGGTTGAAGGTAGTTGTGGTGGTCTTGGGGTTTTAGGGATTGAAAAAGCCTGTGATTGTGACGACCCATGCGATAAACGTAAACGCCGAATGGCAGAAGAAGAGCGTAAAGCAAAGCTTGAACAGAACCGAATTATTTAAAGTTGTTACATTGTCATAATAAGAGAGCCTTCATTTTGAAGGCTTTTTTATTATCCTTGTATAAAAAATCGTAAATGTTAATTCAAATGATAACGATTGCTAATTGCAAGTCACTGTATTTTAAGAAAAAATTTACACTTATGTAACTTTGAGGTATGCTTAATTAAATTGATCTAGATCAAGTTGATTCAATAGGGACATCATTATGAAAGGCCATCGAAGCGTCATTAGTCAATTGAATCGCGTATTAACCTTTGAGTTAACCGCGATTAATCAATACTTTCTTCATGCCCGTATGTTTAATCATTGGGGATTAGAAAAGCTCAACAACAAAGAATATAAAAAATCGATTCAAGACATGAAGCACGCCGATAAGTTAATCGAGCGTGTGTTGTTCCTTGAAGGGCTACCTAACTTACAACAGCTCGATAAGGTACGTATTGGTGAGCATTGCCAAGAGATGCTTGAGTGCGATATGGAAGCAGTAACAGAGCAGGTTACCCTGTTACGTGAAGTGATTAAGTTATGTGAAACTGAGCGTGATTATATTAGCCGCGATTTACTTGAACAATTACTTGAAGATGAAGAAGAGCATATTGATTGGATTGAGTCTCAACAAGAGCTTATTCAAAAAATGGGACTGCAAAATTATCTTCAATCTCAAATGTAACGTAAAGGACAAAGATTATGAAAGGTCATCCAGAGGTTATCGACGCACTTAACGCTTTGCTTACAGGCGAGCTTTCCGCTATGGACCAATATTTTGTACATGCTCATATGTATGAGGATTGGGGCTTAAACGAACTGTATACTCGTATTTTGCATGAGTCAGACGATGAAAAGCTCCATGCGGCTAAATTGGTACAACGGATCTTATTTTTAGAAGGTACGCCAGATGTCGCAAGCCGTGAAGCATTGAATATTGGTAAAGATGTGAAAGAGATGCTTGAAAACGACCTAAATTACGAATACCAAGTTGCTGAGCACTTACGTAAAGTCATTGCCTTGTGTGAAGTTAAAGGCGATTATCAAACACGTGAAATTCTTGAAGTATTGTTAGATGATACTGAGTCTGACCATATGTACTGGTTAGAAAAGCAATTACGGTTAATTGACCGCGTTGGTCTACAAAACTACTTGCAAAAACAGATGTAATTTACACTAGCCGCTACACGGGCTCGGAGCCCTTTTAACATAGCCAGTAGGTTTACCTACTGGATATTTTTTACGAGATGAATATACACCCCCAAAAAAAGCGATGGTTGATTTATAAAATCAATCACCGCCAGCTGGGGACTTGTTGGCTAAACTATTTATTAATGTACTTGGCTAAACTTTAGCTCATTTGTATTAGCTCATTACAGTTTAAATTGCCCAATCAACTGAGATAAATTGTCATTAATATCGGCAATACTATTGGTTTCATTGCGTTGCTGATTACCTTCAGTATTTAAGGTTTCCACCATATGATGTATCTGATGGATATTTTTATTTATGGCTTGGATTACTTGGTTTTGTTCAGTCGAGGAAGTAGAAATTTGTGAGTTGAGCTGGTTAATTTGCTCCATGGTAGCACTCATTTCAAGCAAGCTTGCTGAAGTGCTTTCAACGGTTTCTACTGTTTCATCACACGCTTTTTCAGTGATATGAATTGATGACACTACGCTAGTTGCTTCTGTTTTCAGTTTTGTCAGTGCGACTTCTATTTCACTGGTGCTTGCTTGGGTGCGACTAGCAAGTGCTCTGACTTCATCAGCCACTACGGCAAAACCACGACCTTGTTCACCGGCACGTGCAGCTTCAATGGATGCATTTAGTGCTAGCAAATTTGTTTGCTCTGCAATGCTGCCAATGACATCAACAATTGACTGAATACTGTTGGTTTCATTATTCATATTTTCAACGGTGTTAGCGGTTTGATTAATTTGCGCCGCTAAGGCTTGTATACGTTTTTGTGTTGATTCAATTGTCGTTAATGAATGCTCACCAATTTTATGTGCTTTAAGTGTATGCTGCGCCGCACAATTAGTATTGTCTTCAACCACTTCAGCAGTATTTGATAACTCTTCAATAGCGGTGACAATTTGGGTTGTTTCGCTGGTGTGTGATGCTAAAATATTCTGACTATTATCACTATATTGCTGCAGCTTAGTCATACCTGAGGATAATGTCACCGTTGCATGGTTTATTTTCAACATCATTTGTTGGAGTTGGCTAATAAATAAATTAATCCCATTGGCAATTTTACCAATGTCATCGTCGCAGTTAACGTTAAGGCGGCGAGTAAGGTCGCCATTACCTTGTGATAATTCAGTCACCAAGTTTCTTAACTCTATAATTGGGTTATACAGCTTATTTAATAGCACCAACATGGTAATAATTGAACCTAGTAACACCAACGAGACAATTAAGACCAACTTTAATGTTGCGGTAAATAATGGTGCCATGGCGATAGACTCATCCACGGTGACCATAAAGTACCATTCATGTTGGCCAATAAGCGGAATGCGTTCTGTAGCAATAATGTTGCTACTGCCGTTTAATACAATCTTATCAACGCTACTTTCTTTACCTACATGGGTTTGGAAATTGTCACGAAGTGGTTTGACATCATTAATATTTTGCTTGGCTTGTATATAAGGTGAGTTTGACGCTAATACCAACCCTTGTTTATCAATAATAAAGCCGCTTGCACCTTCAATGACATTGATTTTGTCTAGTTGCTGGCGTAAATCTTCAAAACGAAGATCGGCCATAATAATACCGCCATCAATTGGGTGCATGATGCCAAGCATGGGGATGCCATTAGAACGGGTAAAAAAGACATCACTTAATGAAATGCCGCTATTGCGTTTCCCGGCTTGATACCAAGGACGAGTGCGCGGATCATATTTATCGAGTAAACCCACCCCATTTGGGAAAGACGCCGAAGGCTTTGATACATATGATGAGCCATCATCAAAACCAATAATGACCTTACTGACGCCGCCTAGTTTGGCTGCATACTTGGCCATCGCGACAGGGTCATCGCTGGCATCGTGTTGACGATATAAATTAGCCAACTGGCTAACGGTTTCACTGGTTTGATCAAATGAGGCTTTAATATCTAATGCTTTTAATTCAATGGCGCTGTGGATATCTTGTATTAGGCTATTCTCAATTTGAGACTTTAGTTGATAGTGGGTAACTAACCCAGTTATTAATAATGACAGGATCAGTAACACAGTCATGGCCGACAAAAGACTTGCCTTAAAACCTAGCTTTTTCATTAGGTTACCCTAAATTGTATTATTATAAGTTTTGTTATTTTAGAGTGATGAAGTTGAATTAAATGTCGTCCAGCTCAACAATTTCACAATATAGTTATACAAAATGTAACTGATTTTGAATTAGGCTGATATTTCAATATCACCAATGTACTCAGTAAAAAAATAGTAAAAATGATTATTAATCAAGTGGCTAGATATATTACCTCCCCCTTGTGTTTGCATACTGTTTATTCATACAGTATTATAGTGTCATCTTATCGTTATATCGCTTGTTAGCTCAAATGTAGTTATGCGAAAAATCATTCATATTGACATGGATTGTTACTTTGCAGCTGTAGAAATGCGTGACTTTCCTCATTTACGTGGTAAGCCTATGGCGGTGGGGGGACGCAGTGATAGCCGTGGGGTGATTAGCACTTGTAATTATGAAGCACGTAAGTTTGGGGTGCATTCTGCGATGTCGAGCCATCAGGCATTAATACTATGTCCTGACTTAGTTTTAGTCCCTGGGCGAATGTCAGTATACAAGCAAATTTCGCAGCAAATCCGCGCCATCTTCGAACAATATACAGCGCTTATTGAACCATTATCACTAGATGAAGCTTATCTTGATGTCACCGACAGTGAGCATTGCCAAGGCAGTGCAACATTAATGGCACAAGCCATTCGCCAGCAAATATTTGAACAAACGGGTTTAACGGCATCGGCAGGTGTGGCACCAATTAAATTTTTAGCCAAAATAGCTTCTGATTTAAATAAACCTAACGGTCAATATATTATCCGCCCAGATGAAATTGCAGACTTTGTGAAGCCGTTAGCGCTGAAGAAAATCCCCGGTGTGGGCAAGGTGACGGCCAAAAAACTACTCGATATTGGTTTAACTCATTGTAAAGATGTACAGCAGTATCCTGCGGAACAGTTAATTAGACAGTTTGGAAAATTTGGTCAAGTGTTAATAGAGCGCGCACATGGACGAGATGACCGTGAAATAAGCCCACATAGAGTACGTAAATCGGTTGGAGTTGAAACAACATTAGCTAAAGATATCTATACATTAGCGCAGTGCCAACAAGTGATGCCGCAACTTATTCAAGAGTTATCAGCAAGAATGCAGCGCAGCGCTAAAGACAGACAACTCTATAAACAAGTGGTTAAAATTAAATTTAATGATTTTAAACAAACCACTATGGAGCATCGCAGTGATGAGTTGTCGGTGAACTTATTTTCGAAATTACTCACTGATGCGATTCAACGAGCAAATGGTCGAGGTATTCGCTTATTGGGGGTCAGCGTTGGGTTAGCTGATGAAAAAGAGCCCGCTGATGAACAAGCACATGTTACCCAATTAAATTTACCCTTATAGATGAATGTTTCTCGCTTAAACTTTGAAGATTGAAGATTGAAGATTGAAGATTGAAGATTGAAGATTGAAGATTGAAGATTGAAGATTGAAGATTGAAGATTGAAGATTGAAGATTGAAGATTGAAGAATACTGATATGAGTGACAGCTTGGTTATTATTGAGTAGCCATAAGCCATAAGCCATAAGCCATAAGCCATAAGCCATAAGCCATAATCATTGGTGCTAAGTTGTCGCTTGAATTTAACGCGGACTATAAATTCATTGGCATAAAAAAAGGTTGCCCAAGCAACCTTTTTATCTGCAATCTATTGACTCGATTGCTGTTTATCTATTTAAAATTCTTACCGCTGTTACGCCGCTTTAGGAGGAATATTAGCGAGTACAGCCAGTAATAATTCCCAGTATTGACCTACCGTAGTGACATTCACTTTTTCATCTGGACTATGCGGGAAACGAATGGTTGGACCAATTGAAACCATGTCCATTAATGGGTAAGGCTCTTTAAATAGGCCACATTCAAGACCTGCATGGATAACCATGATTGTTGGGTCTTTTTTATAGATATCATTGTATGTCGCACGCACAATTTCCATTACTGGCGAGCTATTATCTGGCTTCCAACCTGGGTATGCACCGCTAAACTCAACACCTGCATTGCTTAAATTGGCTAAAGAAGTCAAACGGCCTTCAATTTCTTTACGCCCAGAGTCAATCAATGAGCGAATTAAACAAAGGACGTTAACTTCTTCTTCGTGTGTGCTAATTACGCCCACATTTAACGATGTTTCGGTAACGCCTTCTACTTCATCACTCATGCGAGTGACACCATTTGGGCAAGCATGAAGCAAATCGATAAGGGTGTTTTGTGCTGTTTCGCTCATCACTTTAGCAGGTGTTGCCAGCGTTTCTAAAGTTAGTAGCATGTCAGGATCGGCAATAGATAATTCACTGCGCACGATTGCTTGGAATGCATCTAATGCGTTATTAAGGCTAGCCACGTTTTCAGTTGGTAACATGATAACAATGTTGGCTTCGCGCGGAATGGCATTACGTAATGAACCACCAGAGAACTCAACTAATTCAATTGCTAAATCATCCGCATATTCAAATAAGAACCTAGCGAGTAGCTTGTTGGCATTACCGCGTCCAAGGTGAATGTTTACCCCAGAGTGGCCACCTTTTAAACCTGACAAGGTTAAGCGGAAACTGGCGTTGCTTTGCTCTGGTGCTTGCCAAGACATCGGTACTGAAATTTGGCCGTCAACGCCGCCAGCGCAACCCATGTAAATCTCACCCTCTTGCTCTGAGTCGGTATTAATTAAAATATCGCCCTCAAGCATGCCTGCTTCTAAGCCAAAAGCGCCCGTCATGCCCGCTTCTTCATCAATAGTTAATAGCACTTCTAATGGACCATGTTTAATATCAGTGCTGGCTAAAACAGCCAGTGCAGACGCCATGCCAATGCCATTGTCTGCGCCTAATGTGGTGCCTTTCGCTTTTACCCATTCCCCATCAACATAAGCTTCAATTGGGTCGGTTTCAAAGTCATGCTCTTTATCGGCATTTTTTTGCGGCACCATATCAATATGCGCTTGTAACACAACGCCTTGGCAATTTTCCATACCTGCAGTGGCCGGTTTTTTAATAATGAGGTTACCCACTTTGTCTTCAACAACGTTTAAGCCTTGTGCGGCCGCCCAGTCTTGAATATGTTGCGACAGTGCTTGTTCAAATTTTGATGGATGTGGTATGGCGCAAATTTGTTCGAACCATTGCCAAAGAGGCTGAGGATATAATTGATTTAATGCAGTCACGATAAGGCCCTCAAAGGTTTAATCAGTGGATGTGTGTGAGCGCACTTTAGCATATTTATCCTAAAAGCTGGTTTTTCTATTAGGTAAATGTCATTAATTGGCATTGGTTTAGTTCGCATTTTTTGTAAATATAACTTCACCCTTTATGGTGGATAATTAACGTAGTAAAAGGAATGAATATGTTTCATAGCCCAATAAAAGATGTCAGCCAAGTTGATGCTATTTTTGAAGGTTCAGGATGGGATGCTGTGGTTGTGGTCACTCCCCGTTTAGCGGATATCCCATATGATGAAATTAATATGCTTGCATCACACGCTGCAGGCATTGATCAGCGTGTGGGGCAATCAACAACCTTGCTGTTTGCCCCTGGTCTTGCTGGCGGCAGGCTGATTATTTCTCCTGTGCAGCAACTTAACGATGATTATGTCGATGTTCGTCAATATGCTAAAGCCGCGCGCACTGCGATAGAAACTGCCCAACAAGCAGGGGCAAAACAACCCCTGCTGATTGTATGCGCTGCTGAAACAGGTCGCTTTGAATTTGCCAAACAAGTCGCAGCCATTGCTTGTGGTCAATCTATTTGGCAACCACTAGAAACACGAGAAGCTAATGGCTTAACGCCGGCTTTTACCTGTATTGGGTTGTTATCTGATACAACCCTAAGCGCTAAGGTGAATGCGTTAACTGTTGGGCAATCGTTTGCACGCGATTTATGTGGCACAGAACCAGAGCGAATGAGCGCCATTGCGTTTGCCAATTATTGTGAGACGGCATTTAAAGACACGGTAGTTAATTGCCAAGTGGTGGTGGATAAAGCCACATTACTTAATGATTATCCTTTGTTGAGCGCCGTCGGGCGAAGTTCATTTGATGTTGCGCGACACCATCCTCGGGTCATTAAGCTTGAGTATGTGGGGGAGGGAGACATTGAACAAAGTTACTTCTTTGCCGGTAAAGGCGTGGTTTATGACACTGGCGGCGCAGATATAAAAGTAGCTGGTGGCATGGCTGGTATGAGCCGCGATAAAGGCGGCGCTGCGGCTGTTGCGGGATTAATGAAGGCATTATCAATCACCCAACCTAAAGGAGTTAGAGTGGTCGCTGAGCTTGGGTTAGTAAGAAACAGTATTGGTAGCGATGCATTTGTTACTGATGAAATTATTACTAGCCATGCTGGCGTTAGAGTACGTATTGGTAATACTGATGCCGAAGGCCGCTTGGTATTGGCCGATTTGTTATCTCACCTAAAAGGCCAGGCCACTTCCATTAATGGCAAGCAATCAAAGCCGCCGCAATTATATAGTGTTGCAACCCTAACAGGGCATGTAGTGCGTTGTTATGGGGGATATAGTGCCTTGGTTGAAAACTCAGTAGCCAAGCAGCAGCAATTGGCTAATCACCTTGAACAAATTGGCACTTTATGGGGGGAACCGCTAGAAGTGTCGAGTTTACGACCTGATGACTTTGACAAGATTGCCGATAGAAACGGCGCTGCTGATGTGATTTCATCTAATAACGGTCCGTCTTCAGTGACCACTCGTGGGCATCAATATCCGGCAGCATTTTTAATTAAAGCTGCAGGGTTAGATTGCCATGGTTTGCAATCGTCAACGCCCTTAGCATTTACCCATGTTGATATCGCTGGCAGCGCAACAGAAGGCGACCCGCTTTACGGTAAACCGACAGCTAACCCGTTAGTGACATTGTTTCAATACATTTGTCGTTAATGTCGAGGTGGGGCATTGTGTGAGTGTTTCATTCAATGCCCATTTTTGGGTTTTTCATTGTTGGGTTTTATCTATTTTTATAACTATTTACCTCAGGCTTAAAATAGGTTCTAAACATCAGTTCCCTAAGCTTAATTTAAGCGAATAAATTGTCATGTCATCACTAATACGCTGTCATTGTGTAAAACGACTATAAACAACAAAATGTGTTTTTATATTACACTTTCACCTCGATTGAAGGTTTTGTATAAAAATGTTTGTAATTTTATTACTATTTCGTATAATAAATTCATCTGAGGTTGAGTTGCCAGCATGAAAGTTTACTTGGGTCGATCATTAGCCCCAAGAATTTGAGCGCTAAGTTGGCTCAAAAATGAAAGGTGTGCTCTAGACAACTGCATCAATATTGATTCAGTTAGTGTCACTTTTTAAGACGATTTATCATGACGTATTAACATAACCAGAATACGTTTTGGCAGAAATTGTAGCTCAGTGTAAGCATGTTGTATCTGGGTTTTTACCCTTTGAAGTAAATAGGTTTACTTAACTGTTTATTCATCATCTATGTACCTTTTGACGTCGAAAGACGTGTAGACTTTGATAAAACAGCAACTATTGTTGTTACATCACATTGTAATGCAAACTTATGTTCCCCCAAACATAGCGTTACAAAGCAGTCAACCTACTTATTTTAAGTAGGTTTTTTTTTGCTTTTTTTAGCCATATCACAAACTCTCTACAATGGGATTGTTTTTGTCATTATTGTTAACTTATTGATGCTTAAATGGATAGCTATCCCTTGTTTATATCTCTATAATTTGCCGCGAAATATGCTTGGGTAAACGTGTTGTTTAACGCGACTGTTCCAAAATAAGGACAATTGTATATTCAAGTCTATTGATAAAAACCACTAACCCACCTCAAGGAACAAGGTTCCATGTTAGAAAAACTATTTAAACTAAAACAAAATCAAACAACATTGAAGCAAGAAGTCATCGCCGGTATAACCACATTCTTAACCATGGCTTACATTATTTTTGTTAATCCGATGATGCTTGCCGATGCCGGAATGGATCATGGTGCGGTGTTTGTTGCTACCTGCTTAGCCGCCGCGGTGGGTTGTTTCATTATGGGGCTCATTGCCAACTATCCGATTGCCTTGGCACCAGGAATGGGCTTGAATGCTTTTTTCACTTACACCGTCGTCGGTGAAATGGGGTATAGCTGGGAAACGGCATTAGGCGCTGTCTTTATGTCTGGTGTGTGTTTTTTAATTCTTTCATTAGTCAATATTCGCGAGTGGGTAGTGAACTCGATTCCCATGTCGTTGCGCTTTGGTATTGGGGCCGGTATTGGTTTGTTCCTCGCGCTAATTGGCCTTAAAAGTGCAGGCATTGTGGTGGCAAGTCCTGCAACGTTAGTGACAATGGGCGATATTACCGCGTTTCCTGCATTAATGGGTGCGTTGGGCTTTTTCTTAATTATCGCCATGGTTTATCGTGGAATGAAATCAGCAGTGATTGCCAGCATCTTGATTGTCACCGTGCTGGGGTTGATTTTTGGTGATGTGCAATACACCGGTATTGTGTCAGCGCCGCCTTCAATAGCACCTACATTTATGAAAATGGACCTATCTGGGGTCCTGGAAATCAGTATGATTTCTGTGGTGTTTGCATTCTTATTTGTTGATTTATTTGATACCTCAGGCACCTTGATAGCGGTTGCTCAGCGAGGAGGATTTTTAGATGAGAAAGGCCGTTTACCAAGAGCAAAACGAGCATTAACCGCAGACAGTATGGCAACCATTGCCGGTGCTGCATTAGGTACCTCGACCACGACCAGTTATGTAGAAAGCGCCGCTGGTGTGAGTGTCGGTGGTCGAACCGGGTTAACCGCCGTTGTTGTGGGTGTACTATTTATTGTGTGTTTATTCTTTTCACCACTTGCCCATATGGTGCCCGCATATGCAACGGCGGGGACACTGTTTTATGTGGCTATTTTAATGATGTCAGGGCTGGTTAATATTGACTGGGAAGACATTACTGAAGCTGCGCCAGTGGCGGTAACGTGTTTGTTAATGCCATTAACGTTCTCTATTGCTAATGCTATTGGCTTTGGGTTTATCTCATATGCCGTCATTAAACTGCTAACTGGACGTTTTAAAGACTTAAACACTGGCGTGATTGTTATTGCTGCTTTGTTTGTGATTAAGTTTACCTACAGTTAATGACTTATTTATTGGCGTAACTAATACACGCTTAAATGAAGGGTTATGCAATGCATAACCCTTCATTTATTCGATACGGTAAAATAACGACTAAATATATTCAAGATGACGTTTAATCGCTATCAATTAACGAATGAATTGGGTATAAAAATATTCCAATTAGTTTTTGAGTAGGTGTGATGAATTACCGTCGTGTTGTTGTTAAATTAGGAACAAGTGTATTAACTTCTGGCAGTCAGCAGTTAGATAAAGGCCATATGGTCGAAATTGCAAGGCAAGTTGCCTTGTTAATGAAGCAAGGCATTGAGGTGGTGTTATGTACCTCTGGCGCCATTGCTGCAGGTCGTGAACACTTAAATTTCCCCAGTTTCCCCAATACGATGGCTAACAAGCAACTCCTTGCCGCGGTTGGTCAAAGTCAGCTTATTCTTGCATGGTCTAATTTATTTAATCTGTATGGCTTACAAGTTGGACAGTTATTATTAACCCGTGCAGATTTACAAGATAGAGAGCGATACTTAAACGCGCGCGATACGTTAAATGTCCTGCTTGAAAACAACATTATTCCTATCATTAATGAAAATGATGCCGTCGCGACCAATGAAATCAAAGTTGGTGATAACGATAACTTGTCGGCAAGGGCTGCATTACTATGTGATGCTGATTTATTGATATTGCTCACCGACCAAATTGGGTTGTTTGACGCCGATCCAAGAAATAACCCCGAGGCTAAATTGATCACTGAAGTGGTTAATATTGATGACAGTTTACGCCGTTTAGCTGGTGGCGCTGTTTCTGGTTTAGGTACAGGAGGAATGGCGACTAAGTTGGAAGCGGCGGATATTGCTCGTCGCGCAGGGGTTGATGTGATTATCGCTTCAGGGCAACTCAAAGACGTATTGTTAAAGGTGGCGGCAAAAGAGACGGTAGGTACGTTCTTTAGTGCGCTAGAAAATCCGCTAGAAAATCGTAAACAATGGATTTTGGCTGGGCCGAGTTCTCAAGGACACGTGGTTGTTGATAAAGGCGCAGAAAAAGCCGTTACGCATCAAGGTAGTAGCTTACTATCTAAAGGCATTATTAGTGTCGAGGGCAACTTTAGCCGCGGCGCGACTATTGATATCGTTAACCGTTTTGGCCAGCAAATCAGCAAAGGCATGACACGATACAGCGCTGCTGCACTAAGGACTATCGCCTCAAAACACTCAAATCAAATTGAGATATTACTCGGCTATAACTATGGTGATGCCGTTATTCACCGTAACGATATGGTTGTATTCAATACCAATTAAGGAAGCACTTATGTCAAATACAACCAACGTGAATTTGGTACAAATGGGTCAACAAGCTAAAGCGGCCAGTTTTATATTAGCAACGTTAACCGCGCAGCAAAAATCGACCTTGCTGCAAGCCATAAGTCAGCAGCTTAGTGACAATATTAAACCTATTTTAGCCGCCAATAATCAAGATATTAGCGCAGCAAAAACCAACGGGTTAAGTGAGGCGTTAATTGACCGCTTACTGCTAGATGAGTCGCGCTTACAAGGCATTATCGATGACATTCAAAATGTCATTCAATTAGCTGACCCTGTAGGCAAAGAGTCTGCTAGCCAAGTACTTGATAATGGGCTGCGTTTAACGCAGCGCAGTGTACCTCTTGGGGTTGTTGGGGTAATTTACGAAGCGCGCCCCAATGTCACGGTAGACATTGCTGTACTGGCATTAAAAACCGGTAATGCGGTTATTTTACGTGGTGGTAAAGAAACGCTGCATTCAAATAAAGCATTAAGTGAAGTGATCCGCGCCGCGCTTGTTAGCCAAGAGTTACCCGCCGATGCCGTGCAGTTGATAACCTCACCAGATCGGACTTTGGTTACCGAACTCCTTAAGTTAGATCAATATGTTGATATGATTATCCCACGCGGCGGGCAAAATTTGCAGCGTCTTTGCTCTGAACAAGCAACCATTCCGGTCATTTTAGGTGGCATTGGTATTTGTCATTTATACCTAGATAGCGCTGCAGATTTGTCTCGCTCAACCGATGTCATTATTAATGCAAAAGTGCAACGTCCAACGGTATGCAATGCATTAGATACCTTGCTAATCCATCAAGACATTGCTGCTCAATACTTACCTGAACTGGCGAAAAAATTAGCGTCACAACAAGTAAAAATAGTGGGTTGCGACAACACTCAACAAATATTAGCTGCATTTGATGTCACTCTTGCCGACGATAAATCTTACGCAACCGAGTGGTTGTCACTGACGTTAGGCATTAAAGTTGTCCCTGATATGGATATGGCGATTGAACATATTCGCCAATTCTCAACTGGGCATTCAGAAGCCATTTTAACCGACAATATTCAATGCGCTGCAGAATTTGTTAATCAAGTCGACTCCGCTGCTGTGTATGTTAATGCCAGCACGCGTTTTACTGATGGTTCGCAATTTGGTTTAGGCGCTGAAGTGGCTGTTAGTACTCAAAAGTTACATGCCCGAGGTCCAATGGCTCTTGAGGCTCTAACCACTTATAAATGGTTGGCGTGGGGTGACTACACTAGCCGAGGTTAATCGTAGGTAGCCAGTTAGTATTGAGTTGATACAGTGATAAATAGACAAAGGTGGATCAAAAATGATCTACCTTTTTGTTCAATTAACCATATCATTTACTCGAATTGATTTAACTGAATACTGCTTTTGTTATTAATGTGTGGCAGGTAATAAGTTGATTTAAAAATGAAAACACATTTAATCATACAGGTGGTAGCGCTGTAATGAAGTCAGTATCCAAATCACTAAAAAAGCCAGTGATAGCAATAACGACACCAACCTAAATGCTTGGGCGTATTCCATTACAGAAGTGAAATAACGTCGCTGAATATTGTCAGTAATGGTCATTGCAAACACAGCAAATAAGCTTAAATACATTGCGGCATATAGGGTTGAGTTATCACCAAAAAACAGCTCTGATAATAAGATAAGCCCAACACATAATAAGGTGATAATCCGCGTTTTACGCTCGGTTTTTTCCTTTAAATTCCATCTCAGCATGCCCATGCTCAGTCTCCTTACTTCGCTTATGATTATTTTTATAGTGCTACATTGCACAATTATCAATAATCTAAAAGTGTAAAAATGTTAATTTTACGCGAGCTTAGGAGTGCGTTTAGTTAAAAACGTTGGCAATAACTGCTGAATGAACAAGCCCGTTACAATTAAACATAAGCCGTAATAAGTGGTGGTTTGAATCTGCTCATTAAGGATGACGGCGATAAAACCAATTGAAATTACCGGCGTTAAAAATGCTAATGTACTGATGTTTGAGGTCTTGTTGGTATGTTTAAGTGCCATTAACCACAACACAAAACTGATCCCCATTTCAAATAGCCCCACATAAATCCCTGCAAATAAGGCATCAACACTAAAACTGGGTAAGGTTTGCGTGGTTAATGTCAGTGACAAGATTAGAGGCCAACTGACCACAAAACTTATCGTCAAACTAATAACGGGATCACCTTTATCCTTAGTATTAATTATCCAATAGCTACACCAAATGACGGTGCTTAATAAGGCGAATGCAATTCCTAGCGTATTGGCAAAACTAAATTGGGCTAATTGGCCTTGTGTAGCAATCACAAATACCCCGGCATAAGCCACTAAAGCCGCTAAAATATCGGTGGCTCTTAACTGATGCTTTAACACCGGTGCGGCTAATAAGGGTAATAGAATAGCCCAGGTGTAATTGAGCGCTAACGCCTGTTGTGCTGGCAGTTGTTCGTAAGCCTTAAATAACACAAGGTAATAGCATAATGGGTTGAGCAAGCCAGTTAATAAGTAAAATCCTGGGCGTGCAATAAATTGCGCTTTTATCAGTGACAGCTTTGCTTGCCAAATAAGAATGACACTTAATGCCAAAATAGAAGTCGTGGTCGCCACTAACACTAATTGCATGGGTGTATAAAAACTCAGGGCTATTTTGAAAGCGGTGGCAACAGTTGACCACAATAAAATGGCCAGCAATGCCAGCACGTAAGCCTGTTGATTAGACGACACTTAATACCTCTTAACATTGTATACAGTATTCAATTTTGTATTCTAAATAAACGATTAAACTGGTGCAATACAGCATTGAGAGCAAAATCCATCAATTATTACCAAAAATTTTTAATTTTCCCCTTGTAAAAGTATTTGCTGTCCCAATATAGGAGTTAAGGACGATATGAAGGATGAACATTTAAGCCAGAAAACATGTCTGCTTACACCTTCTATCGACAAGTAAATAACAGATTTTTAGACGCAAAGCGTCATTTCGGAGGACCCCATGGGTAAAATTATTGGTATCGATTTAGGCACAACAAACTCTTGTTTGGCAGTCTTAGATGGCGACACGCCACGCGTAATTGAAAACGCTGAAGGTGAGCGTACAACTCCTTCAATTATTGCTTATACCGATGATGAAACAATTGTTGGTCAACCTGCAAAACGTCAGGCGGTGACTAACCCAACGAATACATTCTTTGCTATTAAACGTTTAATTGGTCGTCGTTTTAAAGATGACGAAGTTCAACGTGATGTAGATATTATGCCATTCAAAATCATTGGTGCTGACAATGGGGATGCATGGGTTGAGCAACGTGGCCAAAAAATGGCGCCACCACAAGTTTCTGCTGAAATCTTGAAAAAGATGAAAAAGACTGCTGAAGATTTCTTAGGTGAAGAAGTTACTGAAGCCGTTATTACCGTTCCTGCTTACTTCAATGACTCACAACGTCAAGCAACTAAGGATGCAGGTCGTATTGCTGGTCTTGATGTTAAACGTATCATCAACGAACCAACTGCTGCTGCTCTTGCTTATGGTATCGACAAAAAACAAGGTGAAAACGTTGTTGCAGTATACGACTTAGGTGGTGGTACTTTCGATATCTCTATCATTGAAATTGATAGCAACGATGGCGACCAAACATTTGAAGTACTTGCGACTAACGGCGACACTCACTTAGGTGGTGAAGATTTCGATAACCGTTTGATTAACTACTTAGCAGACGAATTCAAAAAAGAGCAAGGTTTAGACTTACGTCAAGATCCTTTAGCAATGCAACGTTTGAAAGAAGCGGCTGAAAAAGCAAAAATCGAACTTTCAAGCACCACACAAACTGAAGTTAACTTACCGTACATCACAGCTGATGCAACCGGTCCTAAGCATTTAGTCGTTAAAATCACTCGTGCTAAGTTAGAATCTTTAGTTGAAGACCTAATTACTCGTTCTTTAGAGCCATTAAAAGTGGCACTAGCGGATGCTGACCTTTCTGTTTCAGATATCAACGAAGTGATTCTTGTTGGTGGTCAAACTCGTATGCCTAAAGTGCAAGCAGAAGTCACTGCATTCTTTGGTAAAGAGCCTCGTAAAGACGTTAACCCTGATGAAGCCGTAGCCGTTGGCGCAGCAATTCAAGCGGGCGTACTTTCTGGCGACGTTAAAGATGTATTATTGTTAGACGTAACACCACTATCTTTTGGTATTGAAACCATGGGTAGCGTGATGACTAAACTTATCGAGAAGAACACCACTATCCCGACTAAAGCATCACAAACGTTCTCAACGGCTGACGACAACCAAAGTGCGGTAACTATTCACGTACTTCAAGGTGAGCGTAAGCAAGCAAGCTACAACAAATCTTTAGGTCAATTTAACCTAGAAGGTATTGAGCCTGCACCACGCGGCATGCCACAAATTGAAGTGTCTTTTGACATCGATGCTGACGGTATCTTGAATGTTTCTGCAACAGACAAGAAAACAGGTAAAGCACAAAACATTACTATTAAAGCTAACTCAGGTCTGAGCGACGAAGAAGTAGAGCAAATGGTACGTGATGCTGAAGCCAATGCTGACGAAGATGCTAAATTCGAAGAGTTAGTCACTGCGCGTAACCAAGCAGATGGCATGGTTCACGCAACTAAGAAACAAATCGAAGAAGCCGGTGATGCATTGCCTGCAGAGGAAAAAGAGAAAATTGAAGCCGCAATGACTGAGGTTGAAACCGCAACGAAAGGTAACGACAAAGAAGCCATTGATAAAGCGACTCAAGCATTAATGGAAGCGTCGGCTAAATTAATGGAAATCGCTCAAGCTAAAGCTCAAGCACAACAAGGTGGAGAAGGCGCGCAAGCACAAGATGCTGGTGCAGAAAAACCTGCTGATGATGTGGTTGATGCTGAGTTTGAAGAAGTGAAAGACGACAAAAAATAATTAACAATATTAGTTAGTTATTCATTAATCGGGCGTTGAGGTATACCTCAAACGCCCGTTTGTACAAGTTAAGCTTTAAGATTCTTCGAGAAATATATAACTATGTCAAAGCGTGATTACTACGAAGTTCTAGGTGTCGGACGTGATGCTTCAGAACGTGAAATCAAAAAAGCCTATAAGCGTCTAGCCATGAAGTTTCATCCGGATCGTAATCCGGGTGATAAAGAGGCGGAAGTTAAATTTAAAGAAGCTAAAGAAGCTTACGAAATTTTAACCGACGGCGATAAAAAAGCAGCTTATGATCAATTTGGTCATGCCGGTGTCGATCCTAACCGTGGTGGCGGTGGCGGCGGTCAAGGCGACTTTGGTGACATCTTTGGTGATGTTTTTGGTGACATTTTTGGTGGTGGACGTCGTGGTGGCGGTCAACGTCAAGCCGCCCGTGGCTCAGACTTACGTTATAACCTTGAGTTGTCTCTTGAAGAAGCTGTTCGCGGTTTAAGTAAAGAATTACGTATTCCAACCCTAGCCAGTTGTGATGTTTGTGATGGTAGTGGCGCTAAAAAAGGTACTTCAGCAACCACATGTGGTACTTGTCATGGTCAAGGTCAGGTGCAAATGCGCCAAGGTTTCTTTGCGGTGCAACAAGCTTGTCCAACCTGTCACGGTCGCGGCAAAATCATCAAAGATCCATGTAATAAATGTCACGGTGAAGGGCGCGTTGAAAAAAGCAAAACCCTTAACGTTAAAATTCCAGCGGGTGTTGATACTGGCGATCGCATTCGTTTATCTGGTGAAGGTGAGGCTGGTGAGTTTGGCGCACCAGCGGGCGACTTGTATGTTCAAGTCACTGTGCGTGAACACCATATCTTTACTCGTGACGGTAATAACCTATATTGCGAAGTGCCCATTTCATTTAGTAAAGCCGCATTAGGCGGTGAGATTGAAGTGCCAACACTTGATGGCAAAGTTAACTTAAAAATCCCTGCAGAAACTCAAACTGGACGCATGTTCCGTCTACGTGGTAAAGGCGTTAAGTCTGTTCGTAGCCACGCTGTAGGTGATCTGCTGTGTAAAGTTGTTATGGAAACACCGGTTAACTTGAATGAAAAACAAAAAGAGTTACTGCGTGAGTTTGAAGGCACATTAACCGGAAAATCAAAAAAACACAGCCCAAAAGCTGATGGTTTTTTTGATGGCGTTAAAAAGTTTTTCCAAGACTTAAATAGCTAAATGTGACTCAATAGCGTCTGAGCTAAGCGCTAATAGAGGAAAGGCTGATTACATTAAGTAAGCAGCCTTTTTTGTTGCTGATTTTAGTTGGTCACGCACGCTGAAATTAACTCACTTACCATCGCGTCTTTCATTATTTCTCATTGTAGATAGGTCAAGGCACATGTCATTTTCAAATATGTCACTTCACTCTCAACTTTTGCTGCAACTGCCCGCATCAATTGTGACCCCGACAATCATTCAACAACAAGCTATCCCGGTTATTTTAAAGGGTGAGGATTTACTTGCTTTGGCACAAACAGGCAGTGGCAAAACCCTCGCTTTTGTATTGCCTATATTGCATAAGGTCATGCAGCGACAACTCGCCATGCTAGAGGTGAAGGCTGCTATTGTTGCCGTGATAATTGTGCCCACGCGTGAGCTTGCCCTACAAGTGACAACCCATATCACCTCAATTGGCCAAGCACTGAATTTAAAGGTTGAGCAATTAAGTGGCGGTGAAAACATTGAACAACAAGTGTCACGTTTAACAGAACCCGCCCCCATTATTGTTGCCACGCCAGGGCGGTTACTGGCTTTAGCACAGCAAGGTGAGGTTAATTTTGAGCAACTTAACATGTTAGTGCTTGATGAAGCCGACCGCTTGTTAGATAGGGGCTTTGTTGAGGATATAACAGCCTTGCTTACCTTTATGCCAGCAAGACAAACGTGTTTGTTTTCCGCCACCATGCCTGAGAAACTCACGCATTTAGCTACCTCAGTATTGGCCAATACTGCCATTAGAATCGAAGCGAACAAACTTAATAAGGTGGTGGGTGATATCAAACAGACGATTTATCACGTGAATAAAGGCTGTAAGGTTAATGCATTAAAACACTTAATTAAACAATACGCTTGGCAACAAGTATTGGTGTTTGTGAATGCCAAAGCGGATGCTGATTCGGTGTGTAAAAAATTATCAAAAGCAGGTATTGCTACTGCCGCCTTACATGGCGATAAAGAACAAGTTAAGCGTTCACAAATGCTAAGTGATTTCAAAAGTGGCAAAATTACCGTATTAATTGCAACCGATGTGTTGGCTAGGGGGATTCACATTGATGCATTACCTGTGGTAGTTAATTTTGAACTGCCCTTACAAGCCGCCGTTTATATTCATCGAATAGGACGTACAGCAAGGGCGGGGAAGTGTGGGGATGCGATATCATTAGTGTGCCATCAAGAGTTATTACAACTTAACACGATTGTCCAGTTAACCCAGCAACCGTTAGTGACACAATCATTGGTTGCATTTCCAGTAACAGATCAACCGCGTAATAATGACAGTAAAAGACCGGTAAGAGATAAACAGGCTAATCGACGTACCGCAAATAAAAATAGCAACAAAGCCTTTGTTAAACGCGCACCTAGACGCAAATAAGCTTAATCATAAACACTAATAAAAAGCGACCTTAGTCAATGACGTATAGTTGTCTGAAGGTGTAAAATATTGGCTGATTAAGGTGTTATTGTTGCAATGAAATTCACCGAGCGTGTTGTCTATCAAGCTGATTTTTACAGCCATGAAAAAGTCATCTTTTAGTGATTGTAATATTTAAAAAAATAAATAGATAAATGCTATCTAATGAGGCAACAATCGTGTTGTTTTTATGATAAACTCCGTGCGAATTTTTAATCGATGAATGAGAGTAGAAAATATGTCTGATACATTCAGCACTATGGAACAGCAAGCAAGTTACGGTGTTGGTCGTCAAATGGGCGAACAATTAGCTGCAAACCCTTTTGAAGGGATTGATATTCCTGCTGTTCAAGCTGGTCTAGCTGACGCATTCTTAGGTAAAGAAAGTCAAGTTTCAATGGAAGACCTACAGGTTGCTTTCACTGAAATTAGCCGTCGCTTACAAGAAGTTCAAGAAGCTCAAGCTGCTGAAGCATCAGCAGAAGGTGAAGCATTCCTTGCTGAAAATGCAAAACGTGAAGAAATTATTGTGACTGAATCAGGTCTGCAATATGAAGTTTTAGCACAAGGCGAAGGTGAAAAACCAACGTTAGAATCAACTATTCGTGCTCACTACCACGGTACATTCATCAATGGTGAAGTATTCGATAGTTCAGTGACGCGTGGTCAACCTGCTGAATTCCCAGTTTCTGGTGTCATTGCTGGTTGGACTGAAGCACTTCAACTTATGCCTGTTGGCACTAAAGTTAAGCTATATGTGCCACAGCACTTAGCTTACGGTGAGCGTGGTGCTGGTGCATCTATCCCACCTTATTCAACGTTAGTGTTTGAAGTTGAATTATTAGACATTCTTTAATGTCATCAAAACGCCTAAGCTTGCTTAGGCGTTTTTGTATCAGATAACTTGTTTAGTACAGATAGATTAATCGAAGAGGAACACATGACAACTATTGTAAAGATTGCTGTTGTTGGAGCGAGCGGCCGTATGGGGCGCACCTTAATTGAATCTGCTAAACATCATGATGATATTTACCTTGGCGCAGCAATAGAACGCGGTGGATCGACGCTTATTGGTGTTGATGCTGGCGAACTAGCCGGTGTCGGGTCAATGAATGTCACTATCGTTGATACATTAGAACAAGTTGCAAATGACTTTGATGTGTTAGTTGATTTTACCTCACCAGAGGCATCTCTTGCGCATGTTAAATGGTGTGTTGAGCATAAAAAGTCGATTGTTATCGGCACCACCGGATTCACCTTAGAACAAAAACAGCAAATAGAAGCCGACGCTCAACATATCGCAATAGTCATGGCCCCTAACATGTCTGTTGGGGTCAACTTAATGTGGAAGCTGCTTGAACTGACATCTGAAGTGATGGGGCATTACACTGATATTGAAATTTTAGAAGGACATCATCGCCATAAAAAAGATGCACCTTCAGGTACCGCATTAAAAATGGGTGAAGTCATTGCCGAAACATTAGGCCGTGATCTAAATGAATGCGCCGTTTATGGCCGCGAAGGAATTACGAGCGAACGCAAACGTGACACGATTGGTTTTGCCACAGTACGTGCAGGTGACATTGTTGGTGAGCACACAGCGTTGTTTGCCGATATTGGCGAGCGCCTAGAAATTACCCATAAAGCGTCGAGTCGGATGACCTTTGCTAATGGGGCTATGCGGGCCGCTTGCTGGTTAAATATACAAGATGTCGGACTATATGATATGCAGCAAGTTTTGGGTCTTAAATAATTTATAAAAACCACCATTTATTGGTGGTTTTTTTTGGAAACTAAATACTGTTTTTTACTCTAGACGTATTTGAAAAAACACTATAAGATCGCCCGAATTTGTCAAAAATTCGTCTTTGATAAATGGCATCTTACTCTTATGAAATACTTTTAATTAAGTGACTTGGCTCTATTTGGAGGTCGCGTTGACACAGTCTGCCTTACTCGTACTCGAAGATGGAACCGTATTCTCTGGCACAGCAATCGGTGCACAAGGAACATCTGTTGGTGAAGTGGTATTTAATACTTCAATGACAGGTTACCAAGAGATTTTAACGGATCCTTCCTATTCTCGCCAAATGGTAACCCTTACTTACCCGCATATCGGTAATACAGGAACCAATACTGAAGACGTTGAATCAACAGCAGTTCATGCTTGTGGTTTAATTATTCGAGATTTACCACTAATCGCGAGTAACTTCCGTAACCAGCAAGGCTTAAGTGAATATCTTATAGCCAATAATATCGTCGGTATAGCTGATATTGACACCCGCAAGTTGACCCGCATTCTTCGTGAAAAAGGCGCACAAGCAGGTTGTATCATGGTGGGTGACATTGACCAAGATAAAGCCCTTGCTGCAGCTAAAGCTTTCCCTGGTCTTAAAGGCATGGACTTAGCAAAAGAAGTCACTACCGACAAAACTTACTTTTGGCGTTCAGGTAGCTGGAAGTTAGTGGGTGGTTTACCTTCTGACACTCCAGAAACTGAGCTTAAATTTAAAGTTGTCGCGTTTGATTACGGCGTTAAGCGCAATATTTTACGTATGTTGGTTGACCGTGGTTGTGACGTAACAGTGGTACCTGCGCAAACTACAGCTGCTGAAGTTTTAGCGATGAACCCTGATGGGATTTTCTTATCAAATGGTCCTGGCGATCCAGAACCATGTGATTACGCGATTACAGCCATTCAAGAGATTTTAAAAACGAATATTCCAGTATTTGGTATTTGTCTAGGTCACCAGTTACTCGCACTTGCTTCAGGGGCTAAAACCTTGAAGATGAAGTTTGGTCATCATGGTGCGAACCATCCAGTGAGTAATATTGAGCAAGGCAATGTCATGATCACGAGTCAAAACCACGGTTTTGCTGCTGATGAAGAAACATTGCCAGCCAATATTAGAGTTACCCATAAGTCGTTATTTGATGGTTCATTGCAAGGTATTCATTTAACGGATAAACCTGCATTTAGCTTCCAAGGTCACCCAGAAGCAAGCCCAGGCCCCAATGATGCTGCACCATTATTCGATCATTTCATCGAACTAATTGAGCAATACCGTCAAAGCACTAAGTAGTCACCAGGAGAAGATAGAAGCAATGCCAAAACGTACCGATATTAAAAGTATTCTTATCCTAGGTGCTGGACCAATTGTCATTGGTCAAGCATGTGAGTTTGACTATTCAGGCGCACAAGCATGTAAAGCACTACGTGAAGAAGGTTATCGAGTTATCCTTGTTAACTCTAATCCTGCAACCATTATGACTGACCCTGAAATGGCCGATGCGACATATATCGAGCCTATTCATTGGGAAGTGGTTCGTAACATTATCGCCAAGGAAAAGCCGGATGCGATTTTGCCTACCATGGGTGGTCAGACAGCGCTTAACTGTGCACTTCAACTTGAAGCTGAAGGGGTACTGAAAGAATTTAACGTTGAGATGATTGGTGCAACAGCTGACGCGATTGATAAAGCTGAAGACCGGAGTCGCTTTGATACTGCAATGAAATCCATTGGACTTGAATGTCCTCGTGCTGGTATTGCGCATTCAATGGAAGAAGCACACGCGGTATTAGACCAAGTTGGCTTCCCATGTATTATTCGTCCTTCTTTCACCATGGGTGGCAGCGGCGGCGGTATTGCCTATAACAAAGAAGAGTTTGAAGACATTTGTTCTCAAGGTCTTGAGCTTTCACCAACGAGCGAATTATTGATTGATGAATCGCTAATTGGTTGGAAAGAGTATGAAATGGAAGTGGTTCGTGACCGCAACGATAACTGTATTATCGTATGTGCTATCGAGAACTTCGATGCAATGGGTGTGCACACCGGTGACTCTATTACCGTAGCGCCGGCACAAACATTAACAGATAAAGAATACCAATTAATGCGTAACGCATCTTTAGCAGTACTGCGTGAAATTGGTGTTGAAACCGGTGGTTCTAACGTTCAGTTTGGTATTTGTCCAAATACTGGCCGTATGGTTATCATCGAGATGAACCCGCGCGTATCTCGTTCATCAGCGTTAGCATCTAAAGCAACGGGTTTCCCGATTGCTAAAATCGCAGCCAAACTGGCTGTGGGTTTCACTTTAGATGAACTAAGTAACGATATTACGGGTGGCCGCACACCGGCATCATTTGAACCTGCTATTGATTATGTGGTAACGAAAGTACCTCGCTTTAACTTCGAGAAATTTGCTGGCGCTAATGACCGCCTAACGACTCAAATGAAGTCAGTCGGTGAGGTAATGGCAATTGGCCGTACCTTCCAAGAGTCACTGCAAAAAGCATTACGTGGTTTAGAAGTGGGTCGTAACGGTTTTGATTCTGTTATCGACATTACGCTTCCTGAAAGTATGCAGCGTATTCGTCATGAATTGAAAGAACCAGGTGCTGACCGTATTTGGTATATTGCTGATGCATTTCGTGCGGGCCTTAGTCGTGATGAAATTTTCAAACTGACTAACGTTGACCACTGGTTCTTAGTCCAAATTGAAGACTTAATTGCCCAAGAAGCTAAAGTTTCAGAAGTTGGAATGTCTGGTCTAAACCAAGCGTTCTTACTTAAGCTTAAACGTCAAGGTTTTGCCGATTCTCGTTTAGCTCAAATCTTAGGTGTGAGTGAAACAGAAGTACGTAAAATTCGTGATAGCTATGGTATGCACCCTGTTTACAAGCGTGTTGATACTTGTGCTGCAGAATTTGCTACTGATACCGCTTACATGTACTCAACGTACGAAGAAGAATGTGAAGCTGCGCCATCAACGCGCGACAAAATTATGATTCTTGGTGGCGGCCCTAACCGTATTGGTCAAGGTATTGAATTCGATTACTGTTGTGTTCATGCAGCATTAGCCTTGCGTGAAGACGGTTACGAAACCATTATGGTTAACTGTAACCCTGAAACGGTATCTACAGATTACGACACATCTGACCGCTTATACTTTGAACCTGTTACGTTTGAAGACGTACTTGAGATTGTACGTATTGAGAAGCCAAAAGGCGTTATCGTTCAATACGGTGGTCAAACTCCGCTTAAACTTGCTCGCGCTCTAGAAGCCGCAGGCGTACCAATTATTGGTACTAGCCCAGACTCTATTGACCGCGCAGAAGACAGAGAACGTTTCCAACAAGCGATTCAACGTCTTGAAATGAAACAACCTGAAAATGATACTGTTACGACAGTAGAAGGCGCGGTTATTTCAGCTGAGCGTATCGGTTATCCGTTAGTTGTTCGCCCATCATATGTACTTGGTGGCCGCGCGATGGAAATCGTTTATGACGAACAAGATTTACGTCGTTACTTTAACGAAGCGGTTAGCGTATCTAATTCATCGCCAGTATTGCTTGATCGCTTCTTAGATAATGCGATTGAAATCGATATTGATGCTGTGTGTGATGGCAAAATTGTGGTTGTGGGTTCTATTATGGAGCACATTGAACAAGCAGGCGTTCACTCAGGTGACTCAGGTTGTTCATTGCCACCTTACAGCTTAAGCGAAGACGTACAAAACCGCATGCGTGAACAAGTTGCTAAATTAGCAATGGAATTACGTGTAATTGGTTTGATGAACGTTCAGTTTGCGGTTAAAGATGACGAAATCTATATGATTGAAGTTAACCCACGCGCTGCTCGTACCGTTCCGTTTGTGTCTAAAGCGACAGGTATCCCATTAGCTAAAATTGCTGCGCGTGTTATGGCTGGACAAAGCTTAACATCACAGAACTTCACTAAAGAAGTGATCCCACCTTATTTTTCAGTTAAAGAAGTGGTATTGCCATTTAACAAGTTCCCTGGTGTTGACCCAATGCTTGGCCCTGAAATGCGCTCAACAGGTGAAGTGATGGGCGTAGGCGCTACATTTGCTGAGGCCTACGCGAAAGCACAACTTGGCGCGACATCTGAAGTACCTAAGTCAGGTCGTGCGTTAATTTCAGTTCGTAATAGTGATAAAGCCCGCGTTGCTGAACTTGCCGCACAGTTAATTGATCTTGGTTATGAAATTGATGCCACTCATGGTACCGCTGTGATACTGGGTGAAGCCGGCATTAACCCACGTTTAGTGAACAAAGTACACGAAGGTCGCCCGCACATTTTGGACCGTATTAAAAATGATGAATACACTTACATCATTAATACTACCGAAGGCCGTCAAGCGATTGAAGACTCTCGCCAAATTCGCCGTGGAGCACTACGTTATAAAGTGAATTACACTACAACACTTAATGCTGCATTTGCGACTTGTTTAGCCCATTCAGCTGATGACCGTGGCAATGTTAATTCAGTGCAAGAATTACATACTCGCATTAACTAAACTCGGTAAATGGCAAAAAAGGCCGCAAATCGCGGCCTTTTTTATTGGCTGAATGGCATGAGATTAACAAAGGTGCGTTGTGTATAAATGTAACCAAGTAAATACTTCGTGTTTGGCTGCTATTGGCTTTCACTATTGGTCGCGTTTGCTATTACATAGCGATTGTAAATCGTGTTTTTGTTAAGTTGGTAAGCACTCCCATATACAGTTCAAGCTATACGGGATAGCATCTGCGGCTGTCATTGTATAGAATGAGCCTATCCCATATTAAATTTCCCTGTTGGCTAAAGAGAGCCGATAGAGGCTGCTTTTGTTTTAAAGGAGACGAAAGAGAATTATGAATAAAGTTCCTATGACAATTGTTGGTGCGGATCAACTGCGTAAAGAATTAGAAATGCTGAAATTTGACCGCCGCCCAAAAATCACCGAAGCAATTGCATCGGCTCGTGAGTTAGGTGACTTGAAAGAAAATGCTGAATATCATGCAGCGCGTGAAGAACAAGGTATTTGTGAAGCACGCATTCGTGATATTGAAGGCAAACTGTCTAACGCACAAATTATCGATGTGACTGCAATGGAAAACACTGGCAGAGTGATCTTTGGTGTGACTGTGACTATTGTTAATGTTGAAAATGACGCTGAAATGACTTATCGCATTGTAGGTGATGATGAAGCGGATATTAAACAGAATCTCATTTCGGTAAATTCACCAATTGCACGAGGGTTAATTGGCAAAAATGAAGGTGATGAAGTGTCTATTAGCACTCCTGGCGGCCTAACCGATTACGATATTTTAAAAGTCGATTACATTTAAGGTTGGCTTAAAGTTGTTAGTTCAACATAATAAAAAACCACTGCTAAGCAGTGGTTTTTTATTGGATACAGTATCAATGTAAGCTTACTTTGCTTTGGGCAATGCAATCTTCATTTCTTCCGACTGACGGAAGATAATTAATACATGACCAATTAGCTGTACTTTCGTTGACTGAGTCTCACGTACAATGGCGTCAACGATGGCATTTTTAAGTTCTCTATCGGTAGAGGCAACTTTAACTTTAATCAGTTCATGGTGACTAAGTGCGCTATCAATTTCAGCCAGCACACCCTCAGTTAATCCATTGGCACCAAGCAGCACAACTGGCTTTAAATTGTGTGCCAATCCTTTTAAATGCTGTTTTTGTTTGGTTGTTAAGTTCATTTATACCAACTTTTTATAGGTTACTGTTGAAAAACCGCTATTCTACCCTTATATACAGCTTATGTAACTCCAAATCGTTACGGAATTTAAATGGCAACGAAAAAACGTACAGCAAGTTCAGCTCGGTGGATGCAAGAGCACTTTGATGATCATTATGTCAAACTGGCTCAAAAGCGGGGATTTCGTTCTCGTGCCGCATTTAAGTTAGAAGAAATACAAGAAAAAGATAACCTAATAAAACACGGGATGACCGTTGTTGATTTAGGTGCCGCCCCCGGTGGCTGGTCGCAAGTTGCTGTTAAGTTAGCAGGTGAGCGAGGCAAGTTAATCGCTTGTGATATTTTACCGATGGATCCAATTGTTGGCGTAGACTTTTTACAAGGCGATTTTCGCGAAGAAAAAGTTCTCAATGCTTTATTAGAGCGTGTAGGTGAAGATAAAGTAGATGTGGTATTATCCGATATGGCACCTAACATGAGTGGCTCTGGCGCAGTTGATCAACCTCGTGCAATGTATCTGGTTGAATTAGCTCTTGATATGTGTCACCAAGTTCTTGCTCCTGATGGCTGTTTTGCAGTAAAAGTATTTCAGGGCGAAGGATTTGATGAATACATGAAAGCGGTTAAGCAAGCATTTAAAGTAGTGAAAACCCGTAAACCTGATTCTTCTAGGGCTCGCTCTAGAGAAGTGTACTTAGTGGCGACTGGTTACAAGTTGTAGTAGTCTAATGTTAACAAGTCTAGAGACTTCAAGAGGTCTAGTAAATTGAGTGATATGGCAAAAAATCTAATACTCTGGGTCGTCATCGCCGTTGTGCTGATGTCGGTTTTTCAGGGGTATTCCCCATCATCAGCAAATTCGCAGAAGATGGATTATTCCGCTTTCCTTAAAAGCGTTGATAATGGCCAAATTAGTAAGGTTGAAGTAAAAAGCGACCAACGTACAATTGAAGGCACAACGCGCAGTGGCGAAAAATTTGTCACCATTATGCCAATGTATGACGGCGATTTAATCAATGATCTTGACCGTAAAGGGATTACGATGAAAGGACAGGAAGCTGAAGAATCAAGCTTTCTCACTCAAATCTTTATTTCTTGGTTCCCGATGTTATTGCTTATTGGTGTGTGGATATTCTTCATGCGTCAAATGCAAGGTGGCGGTGGCAAAGGTGCAATGTCCTTTGGCAAAAGCAAAGCTAAGTTAATGAGCGAAGATCAAATTAAAACCACTTTTGTTGACGTTGCTGGTTGTGATGAAGCAAAAGAAGACGTTAAAGAATTAGTCGATTACTTAAAAGAACCGACCCGATTCCAAAAACTCGGTGGTCGTATTCCTACAGGTGTTTTACTTGTGGGCCCACCAGGTACGGGTAAAACCCTAATCGCAAAAGCGATTGCCGGCGAGGCAAAAGTTCCGTTCTTTACCATTTCAGGTTCCGATTTTGTTGAAATGTTTGTTGGTGTGGGTGCATCTCGCGTGCGTGACATGTTCGAGCAAGCTAAAAAATCAGCACCTTGTATCATCTTTATCGATGAAATCGATGCTGTCGGTCGTCAACGTGGTGCTGGTGTCGGTGGGGGTCATGATGAACGTGAACAAACACTAAACCAAATGCTCGTTGAAATGGACGGTTTTGAAGGTAATGAAGGTGTTATCGTCATTGCTGCTACCAACAGACCTGACGTATTAGATGCGGCATTGCTTCGTCCAGGTCGCTTTGATCGCCAAGTGGTTGTTGGACTACCAGATGTACGTGGTCGTGAACAAATTCTGAAAGTGCATATGCGAAAAGTGCCATTAGGCGACGGTGTAAAAGCCAGTGTTATCGCGCGTGGTACTCCCGGCTTCTCTGGTGCTGATTTGGCTAACTTAGTTAACGAAGCGGCTTTATTCGCAGCTCGTGGTAATCGCCGCGTAGTGGGAATGGAAGAGTTTGAAAGTGCTAAAGATAAAATCATGATGGGTGCAGAGCGCCGTACCATGGTGATGTCTGAGGAAGAAAAAGAAATGACGGCTTATCATGAAGCTGGCCATGCTATTGTGGGTTGTTTAGTGCCAGAACATGATCCTGTTCATAAAGTGACAATTATTCCTCGCGGCCGTGCTTTAGGTGTGACTTTCTTCCTACCTGAAGCTGATGCAATTAGCCAAAGTCGACGTAAGCTTGAAAGCCAAATCTCAGTGGCTTATGGCGGCCGTTTAGCTGAAGAGTTAATTTATGGTGGTGAGAAAGTCTCTACTGGGGCATCTCAAGACATCAAGTATGCAACATCTATTGCGCGTAACATGGTAACGCAATGGGGCTTCTCAGAAAAACTAGGTCCTGTTCTTTATGCAGAAGATGAGGGGGAAGTGTTTTTAGGTCGCAGTATGGCGAAATCTAAAAATATGTCTGATGAAACAGCAGGCATGATTGATCAAGAAGTGAAACACTTAATCGATAGTAACTATGCCCGAGCCAATCAATTCTTGACTGACAACATGGACATTCTTCATTCAATGAAGGATGCGCTAATGAAGTATGAAACGATTGATTCAGAACAAATTGACGACTTAATGAATCGTCGTGAAGTACGACAACCGGCTGATTGGCAAGTTGACGATTCTTCAGATGACAATAGCAGCGGCAATAAACCTAAAGCTGCCGATAAGGAAGAAGAGGTGAAGGCGGAACCAACCGCAGATGAACCTGATGAATCGCCTGTTAAGTAACGTTTTGAAAACCCCGTAAGGGGTTTTATTTTTTCTACGGATTATACTTATTAATTATTTGGAAATACTATTGTGTTTGAAATTACCAGCTCAGATAAAACGCTTGACTTAAGCTCGCCGCAGATCATGGGAATTGTCAATGTCACGCCTGATTCTTTTTCAGATGGTGGTCAATTTACTGAGTTTGAAAAAGCCTGTCAGCATGTTGATTACATGGTTGAGCAAGGTGCTGTTATTATTGATGTTGGCGGAGAGTCAACAAGACCCGGAGCGGCAAGTGTTTCAGTTGTAGATGAACTAGCTCGCGTGATCCCGATGGTTCACTATATTGCAAAAAAACATGCGGTTTGGATCTCTATTGATACCAGTAAACCAGAAGTGATGCGTGAAGCGATAGAAGCAGGTGCGCACATGGTTAACGATGTTAATGCATTACGCACTGATGGGGCATTAGAGACACTGGCAGAACTAGCTGTACCTGTATGCTTAATGCATATGCAAGGTACACCTGAAACCATGCAGGATGAACCGCAATATCTTGATGTTATTGATGATGTTATTCATTTTTTTGAACAGCGAATTGTCGCTTGTGAAGCCGCTGGAATTAAAAGAGAGAATATAATTTTAGATCCAGGTTTTGGTTTTGGTAAAACCATTGAGCATAACTATCGATTACTAGCTTGCCTGCCACGTTTTCATGAATTGCACTTGCCAATACTAATTGGTCTATCACGTAAAAGTATGATTGGCGATTTATTAGAGCGCGATGTTGAACAGCGTTTAGCGGGCAGTTTAGCTGGGGCATTAATTGCAGCTCAACAAGGCGCGCAAATTTTACGCGTACATGATGTAGCAGAAACCTGTGATGTATTAAGAGTCATGTCTGCAACGATGGCAAGTATATAAATCATCATTATAATATTATTTAATCGGCTATCATTGAGAGTGTTAAAACGTGAAAGGACTATCACTTTTTAAGCAAAATGGAATTCGTGGCAAGGTCGGGGGGCAAATAATGACTCCTGAACTTGCGTTAAACCTAGGTTGGGCAACCGGAATAGCTTTAGCTAAACAAGGCGCAAAAAAGGTATTAATTGGAAAAGATACCCGCATATCTGGATACCTATTCGAATCCGCACTTGAGGCCGGTTTATCAGCAGCAGGTGTAGATATCTATTTAGTAGGGCCTATGCCTATGCCAGGTGTGGTATATTTAACTCGCACTTTTAACGTTCAAGCAGGCATCGTGATTAGTGCATCTCACCAACCTTTTAATCACAATGGTATTCGTTTTTTTTGTGGCAATGGACTGCATTTTAGTGATGAACTAGCGCATGACATTGAACAATTATTATCATCCCCACTTCACTGCGTTTCCTCTAAACAGCTTGGTAAAGCACATCGAATAAGCGATGCTGCAGGTCGTTATATTGAATACTGTAAAGGACATTTCCCAGCAAAATATACCTTAGAAGGATTAAAAATAGTTGTTGACTGTGCCCATGGTGCGGCTTATCACATAGCGCCTAATGTATTTAAACAACTTGGTGCTCAAGTTATTTGTGTCGGAGTAAGCCCAAATGGTGTCAATATTAATGACGGTGTCGGTACTCTAGCTATGGAAAAAGTCTGTCAAACGGTGTTAACCGAACATGCAGACTTAGGTATTGCCTTAGATGGAGACGGCGATCGAATATTATTGGTCAATGCTGATGGTAAGGTCATTAATGGGGACGAAATTCTTTATATTCTAGCCGCAGATGCATTAAAACGCGGTGATTTGAAAGGTGGTGTGGTAAGCACGCAAGTCACTAATCTGAGTTTAGCTCTGGCATTAAAACAATTAAATATTCCCTTTATGGTGGCGCAACCGGGGAGTAAGCATATTATCGAACAGTTAAAACGTGTCAATTGGCAAATAGGTGGGGATCGATCTGGGCATATTGTTCATTTGGAACATGGTACAACTGGCGATGGGATTGTCACAGGTTTACTTGTGCTAGCGGCAATGTGTCGTCAACAGTGCACATTATGTGAATTGCTAAGGCCATACACTCGCTTACCACAAGTGACTTATCAATCGAGTTTAACTTCAGATGGGCAGGATCATATCGTAAATACTTAGCGTTAACGCTCTTATGCCTCACTTTTATATTCTAGTTTTCAAGTGTTAAGATTAAGGAATAGCAAAATGCTTTGATTGATTCTTAAGCAAATTAAATGGGTTTATATTGGGGATTAAAACAGTGAGTTAACAATTAAATTAATAACGACTCAATCACGCGTAAAAAATAGCCATTTCGACAACTTATATCAATTATTCGTGCTTTATCTATTGTAACTTATCAAGCGGTTCGCTATTATTCACGCCGCTTTCAAAGGAGACAGTGATGGCACTTAGACGTCCAATGGTCGCAGGAAACTGGAAAATGAATGGTAATGCGCCACTTGCGCAAGAACTATTTAAGAAGTTTGCTGCAAAACTCCAAAATGATTCCGCTGAAGTAGTTTTATGTCCGCCTTCAATTTATCTTGAAAGCGTGAGACAACTACTTGAGAATAATAAGAAAACCTTAGATGGTTCTCTTGTTAGAATGGGTGCGCAAAACCTAAGTCAACATGATTTTGGCGCGTATACTGGTGAAATATCAGGTCAGATGTTAAAAGACTCTGGTTGTCGTTATGTTATTATCGGCCATTCAGAACGTCGTCGGATGTACGGCGAAACCAGTACCATAGTGGCAGAGAAATTTGCTGCAGCCCAAAAAAATGGTTTAACACCAATTTTATGTGTTGGTGAATCTGGTCCAGCTCGTGAAGCAAGACGCACTTTTGAAGTGATTGCTGAAGAGTTAGACATTGTAATTGAAAAAAACGGTACCATGGCTTTTGATAACGCAATTATCGCTTACGAACCTTTATGGGCTGTAGGGACAGGTAAAAGCGCTACACCAGAGCAGGCTCAAGAAGTACATGCGTTTATTCGTAATCGCCTCTCTGAAGTGTCTCCATTTATTGGAGAGAACATTAGGATTTTATACGGTGGGAGTGTTACACCGAGTAATGCGGCAGATATTTTTGCCCAACCCGATGTTGATGGTGGACTGATAGGCGGTGCAAGCTTAAACTCATCTGAGTTTTTAAGTTTATGTACCATAGCAATGAGCGCGTAAATATGTACGAAGTTCTAATAGTAATTTATTTATTGGTTGCAATCGGCTTAGTCGGCTTGATTTTAATCCAACAAGGAAAGGGCGCAGATATGGGCGCATCTTTCGGAGCTGGTGCTTCTGGCACATTGTTTGGCTCAAGTGGTTCAGGTAATTTCCTAACCCGTAGCACCGCGGTGCTTGCAATTGGTTTCTTCACGCTTAGTTTGGTTATTGGTAACCTCAGTGCTAACCACGCTAAACAAGATAACCAATGGAATGATTTAGGTTCTGCTGCTGAGCAGGTCGTTGACCAAGCTCCAGTGACTCAACCAAAGTCAGAATCTGAGATTCCTGACTAGATAGTTACCATGTATATGGTTAAGTAATAAATAAGCCCTTATTTATTACATAAAAGATTTATGCGGATGTGGCGGAATTGGTAGACGCGCCATCTTGAGGGGGTGGTGAGCTATGCTCGTGTGGGTTCAAGTCCCACCATCCGCACCAAATCTTGAATAGGTTTTTAAGGAATTAAACACTTATTCATTGCAAGGTAAGTCGTAAGTTAATATACTTACACCAGTTGACGCGGGATGGAGCAGTTTGGTAGCTCGTCGGGCTCATAACCCGAAGGTCGTCGGTTCAAATCCGGCTCCCGCAACCAGCTCCTGTAATTAGTCATAACATGACTAATTACATACAGGTTCTATAATAAATAGCCTCGTGATTACGGGGTTTTTTGTTATTTGGACTTTTAAATATCCATGAAATGGATCGTTTTAGGGGCTTTTAGCCCTTTTTTCGTTTTTTTGGGGGTCATTTTTGGCAACTTTAGAATCTAAATTGGTTGATATGTTATCAGGTCCTGTTCAGGCCATTGGTTTTGACCTTTGGGGAATTGAATATGTACAAGCTGGTAAGCATTCAGTTATTCGTGTTTTCATTGATGCTGAGAATGGCATTAATATTGAGGATTGTGCCGAGGCGAGTCGCCAGGTCAGTGCCATTCTTGATGTTGAAGACCCTATCTCGACAGAATATACGTTAGAAGTTTCTTCTCCAGGGGTTGACCGTCCTTTGTTTACTGCTAAGCAGTACGCAGCTTATATCGGAGAAGATGCCAAAGTTCAGTTGACGATGCCAGTTGCTGGTAGTCGCAATTTGAAAGGCAAAATAACTGCTGTAGATGGGCAAATGTTGTCATTTATGGTTGATGGAAAAGAGTTAATTGTTGCGCTGGATAATGTCCGCAAAGGCAACATTATCGCTAAGTTTTGATGGTTCAGGTGAAGAACGAGGCAAGACCAAATGAATAAAGAGATCCTGTTAGTCGCGGAAGCTGTTTCTAACGAAAAAGCTGTACCGCGTGAGAAAATTTTTGAAGCGTTAGAGATTGCACTTGCAACTGCGACCAAGAAAAAATATGAAGGCGACATTGAAGTTCGTGTTTCTATCGACCGTAAATCTGGTCATTACGATACATACCGCCGTTGGATGGTAGTGGAAGATACCGGTGAACCACTTGAAAATCCATTTGCTGAAATAACGTTAGAAGCTGCGGAATATGACACGCCAGGCATCCAACTTGGTGAATATATTGAAGATGAAATTGAATCAGTTGTCTTTGATCGTATTACTACGCAAACAGCAAAACAAGTTATCGTACAAAAAGTGCGCGAAGCAGAACGTGCACAAATTGTTGAACAATTTATTGAACGAGAAGGTGAGATTGTTACTGGTGTCGTGAAAAAGAGTACTCGCGACAGTGTTGTAGTCGATCTTGGTAACAATGCTGACGGTGTTCTTTATAAAGAAGACTTAATCAGTCGTGAATCGTTCCGTCCTGGCGATCGAGTTCGAGCATTGCTTTACTCTGTTCGTCCAGAAGCACGTGGCGCTCAACTTTTCCTTACTCGTAGTAAGCCTGAAATGTTGGTTGAGTTATTCCGTGTTGAAGTACCTGAAATTTTAGACGAAATGATTGAAATCGTTTCGGCGGCTCGTGACCCAGGGGCGCGTGCTAAAATTGCGGTTAAATCTAACGACAGACGCATTGACCCTGTGGGGGCTTGTGTTGGTATGCGTGGTGCACGTGTTCAAGCGGTATCAAATGAGCTTGGCGGTGAGCGTGTTGATATTATTATGTGGGACGATAATCCTGCGCAATTTGTTATCAACGCAATGGCACCAGCAGATGTTGCATCTATTATTGTTGATGAAGACCATCATTCAATGGATATTGCTGTTGAAGCAGACAGCCTTGCTCAAGCCATTGGGCGTAACGGTCAAAATGTACGTTTAGCGACTCAACTTTCTGGTTGGGAACTTAACGTAATGACCGTTGAAGATATGAACAAAAAACATCAAGCAGAAAGCGCTAAAACAGTTGAACTGTTTGTCACTTCACTTGATGTAGATGAAGACTTTGCCTCAATCTTGGTTGACGAAGGATTTACTTCTTTAGAAGAAGTGGCTTACGTACCAGAGTCAGAGTTATTAGAAATTGATGGTTTCGACGAAGGAATTGTTGAAGCTTTAAGAGAGCGAGCTAAAGCAGCTATTTCAACTCGTGCACTAGCAACTGAAGAAGCGCTAGATGGTGCTACGCCGAGTGATGATTTGTTAGCATTAGAAGGATTAGAAAGACATTTAGCCTTTGTTTTTGCAAGTAAAGGTGTTGTGACTTTAGAAGACTTAGCTGAGCAAGGTATCGACGATTTAATTGAAATTGAAGAATTGACAGAAGAAAAAGCTGGTGAGCTAATCATGGCTGCCCGCAATATCTGTTGGTTTGGCGAAGAAGCATAAGTCGATCAACAGGGGGATTTATTGAATGGCAGATACAAGCGTAGAAAAATTAGCTGCAGAAGTTGGCAAAAGTGTTGAAAGACTTATTGAACAATTTTCTGATGCAGGCGTGAGCAAGAAAAAGAATGATTCTGTTTCTGAAAAAGAAAAACAGCAATTACTTGAGCATCTTAAAAAGCAACACGGCGGTGACGCAGTGCCAACGAAGATGACTTTACAACGCAAAACAGTTTCGACACTTAGTGTTGCAAGTACTGGTGGTCAATCGAAAGACGTTAAAGTTGAAGTACGTAAAAAGCGCACTTTTGTAAAACGTGACCCAGCAGAGCTTGCACAACAAGCAGAAGCTGAAGCGAAGCAAAAAGCGGAATCAGAAGCTGCAGCAAAAGCGAAAGCAGAAGCTGATGCAGCTAACGCAAAAGTAAAAGCTGAAGAAAAAGCTAAAGCTGATGCACAGGCTAAAGCAAAGAAAGAAGCTGATACCAAAGCCAAAGCGGCTAAAGTGACTGAAGCTAAGCCTAAAGAGTTAGATGAAGAATCTGTAGCGGCAAAAGCTGAAGCAGAACGCATCAAAGCAGCACAAGAAGAAGCATTGAAGAAAAAACAGCAAGAAGAAGCTGAGCTTGCCGCAGAAACTGCGCGTAAACTTGCTGAAGAAAATTCAAAACGTTGGGCTGAAGAAGAACGCCAGCGTATTGAAAATGAAAAAAATGGTGATCACCACATTACGACATCTAAAGAAGCGCGAGCTGCAGAAGATAAGTCGGATATGGCTGAAGAAAAACGTGGACGTCGTGCACGTAACAAAAACACTAATAAGAAACGTGGTGGTAAAGGTGGACGTGACAATCGTGACAGAAACTCACGTAATCGCAGCACAGCACCAGAATCTATGGCTCACGGGTTCAACAAACCTGCAGCAGCAGTGACTCGTGATGTTCGCATTGGTGAAACCGTTACAGTTTCTGAACTAGCACATTTAATGGCTGTTAAAGCGACCGAAATCATCAAACAAATGATGAAAATGGGTACGATGGTCACCATTAACCAAGTGCTAGATCAAGAAACGGCACAACTTGTCGCAGAAGAAATGGGTCACAAAGTTGTTCTTACTCGTGAAAATGAATTAGAGCATGAAGTACTTGCTGACCGTGACGGTGACGTAACTGTTGAGCCACGTGCGCCAGTGGTAACTATTATGGGTCACGTTGACCACGGTAAAACGTCATTACTTGACTACATCCGTGCTGCTAAAGTTGCTTCTGGTGAGGCCGGCGGTATTACTCAGCACATTGGTGCATACCACGTACAAACCGACAATGGCATGATCACTTTCTTAGATACTCCAGGTCACGCCGCGTTTACCGCTATGCGTGCTCGTGGTGCTCAAGCTACCGATATTGTTATTTTAGTTGTCGCTGCTGACGATGGTGTTATGCCACAAACAATCGAAGCTATTCAACATGCTAAAGCCGGTGGTGTACCACTGATAGTTGCAGTTAACAAAATCGATAAGCCAGAAGCCGATCCTGATCGCGTTAAATCTGAACTGTCTCAACATGGTGTCATGTCAGAAGATTGGGGCGGAAATAACATGTTCGTTCATGTTTCAGCTAAAAGCGGTGAGGGTATTGATGAGTTACTAGAAGGTATCCTTCTAGAGTCTGAAGTACTTGAGCTTAAAGCGGTTCGTGAAGGTATGGCTGCGGGTGTGGTTGTTGAATCTAAATTGGACAAAGGTCGTGGCCCAGTGGCTACAGTACTTGTTCAAGAAGGCACACTTAAGCAAGGCGATATTGTTCTATGTGGTCTTGAGTACGGTAAAGTCCGTGCGATGAAAGATGAGAACGGTAAATCAATTACTGAAGCAGGCCCATCTATCCCAGTTGAGATTTTAGGTCTTTCTGGTGTGCCATCAGCAGGTGATGAAGCGACTGTTGTACGTGATGAACGTAAAGCTCGGGAAGTCGCACTTTACCGCCAAGGTAAATTCCGTGATGTGAAACTTGCACGTCAGCAGAAGTCTAAGTTAGAGAACATGTTCGCTAATATGACGGAAGGCGAAGTACAAGAGTTGAATATTGTACTAAAAGCGGATGTTCAAGGTTCACTTGAAGCTATTTCAGATTCATTGAATAAACTGTCTACCGATGAAGTTAAAGTTAACATCATTGCTAGCGGTGTAGGTGGATTAACTGAAACTGATGCAACACTTGCTGCAGCATCTAACGCCATCATGGTTGGTTTCAACGTACGTGCAGATGCTCAAGCACGTAAGACAATTGAATCAGAAAGTGTTGATTTACGCTACTACAGCGTAATCTACCACTTAATTGATGAAGTTAAGTCTGCTATGGGCGGTATGCTGGCTCCTGAATTCAAGCAAGAAATTATTGGTCTTGCTGAAGTTCGTGATGTATTTAAATCGCCTAAGATTGGTGCAATTGCCGGTTGTATGGTTACTGAAGGTGTGGTTAAACGCAGCGCGCCAATTCGTGTATTACGTGATAACGTCGTTATCTATGAAGGCGAGCTTGAGTCATTACGCCGCTTTAAAGATGATGCTAACGAAGTTCGTAATGGCATGGAATGTGGTATCGGTGTTAAAAACTATAACGATGTACGTGTAGGAGACCAAATTGAGGTCTTTGAAACGGTTGAAGTAGCAAGAACACTTTAATACTGAAACAATACCAAAGGGCGGCTTTTGCCGCCCTTTTTGATTAATAATCACCTATATAAGTGGGGCACAATTATGGCAAAAGAATTTAGTCGAACTCGTCGAATCGCCCAGCAACTTCAGCAAGAACTTGCAATGGTGTTGCAAAGAGATATTAAAGATCCTCGCGTGGGTTTTGTGACAGTAAATGATGTTGAAGTGTCACGTGACTTAAGCTACGCCAAAGTATTCGTTACTTTCTTTGAAGAAGACGAAGCATTAGTACAGGAAAAAATTGACGCATTAACGGTTGCTGCACCTTACGTGCGCACGTTAATTGCAGGACGCATGAAGTTACGTGTGATGCCTGAATTGCGTTTTGTGTACGATGCATCATTGGTTGAAGGTATGAAAATGTCAAACTTGGTCAGCCAAGTGATAAGCAATGATAAACAAAAGCAACAAGACAGTGGCCGCACTGATGAAATAGACCAAGACGACGCGAAGGAGCAAGATTAATGGCACGTCGTCAAAAAGGTCGTTTTATCGATGGTATCGTGTTGCTTGATAAAGATACCGGCATGAGCTCTAATCATGCGCTACAACGTGTTAAGCGCATGTTTAACGCGAATAAAGCGGGCCATACTGGTGCGCTTGATCCATTAGCCACAGGCATGTTACCAGTGTGCCTTGGTGAAGCGACAAAGTTTTCACAACATCTTCTTGATTCAGATAAGCGCTATACCGTCATTGCTAAGTTAGGTGAACGTACTGACACAAGCGATTCGGACGGTGAAGTTGTACAAACACGCGCCGTTGAGTTTAGTCACGCATTATTATTGCAGTCACTTGAGCATTTTCGCGGTGATACCATGCAAGTACCGTCTATGTTTTCAGCGCTTAAGTATCAAGGGCAACCTTTGTATAAGTATGCTCGTGAAGGCATTGAAGTGCCTCGTGAAGCGCGGTCTATTAGCGTTTATGAACTTAATTTTTTAAGTCTAGAAGGTAATGAGTTAACACTTGATATCCACTGCTCTAAAGGGACTTATATTCGCACTATCGTTGATGATTTAGGTGAGATGTTAGGCTGCGGCGCACATGTGTGTATGTTACGCCGTACCCAAGTTGCTAAATATCCTTATGAAAAAATGGTGTCGTTGGCTCAGCTTGAAGCGCTAGTTGAACAAGCTAATCAACAAGAAATGGATGCTGGTGAATTATTAGACCCGTTATTATTGCCTATGGATACTGCAGTAAGTCATCTAGGTGAGATTAATCTACCTGACGCGATGCTTGAATATGTTATGCAAGGTCAATTTATTCAAGCTCCTGGGTTAAAACCTGATGAATTAGTGCGGATTACCATCGGTGAACGCAAACAATTTGTTGGTATAGGCTCAATGAATGACGCTGGTTTATTAGCCCCTAAGCGACTGGTTGTATTAAGAAGTTAATTAATCGACATTGACATGGCATTGATCGAATATTAGGCTGACTTTTTATTGCGATTACGTGCCATTATGGTTAGAATAGCGCGCCCGCTTTGGCTGAGTTAGTGATCGGCTAAGGTTAATTTATATATTTTGGAGATTTTCATGTCACTAAGTAATGAACAAAAAGCTAAAATCGTTGCTGAATTTGGTCGTGGTGAGAACGATACTGGTTCAACTGAAGTACAAGTTGCTTTGTTAACTGCTCAAATCAACCACCTTCAAGGTCACTTCAAAGAGCACATCCATGATCACCACTCACGTCGTGGTCTATTACGTATGGTTAGTGCGCGTCGTAAGCTTACTGCTTACCTTAAGCGTACGGATGTAGCACGTTATACTGCTCTTATCCAAAAGTTAGGTTTACGCCGTTAATTCGACTTCTTACTCACGACGGTGAGTAGGAAAACCGTAAAAAAGGAGGCTTGCGCCTCCTTTTTTATTGGATTTTTTGAGCGACTACTCTGTTTTATGAACTGAAACCGCCAGTGATAATATATTGTGGGTATTCATACTATGCCAAATAGCATTGCTTGCGAGTTGTCGCCTTACTTTATCGTTATTACCGCGTCCCTATCGCCCTCTAAAGGTCGGTTATCTAACACCTTACTTTATTATTAGACTGTACGTTTTACACATTTATTATGTGTTGATCAATATGGGGTAATGGTTGCATATATTTAGCTTCAAATTCAGCCTGCGGTAATGGTTTACTGTAATAAAAACCTTGGCCTATCGCGCAGTTATGTTGTTTTAACCACTCAAGTTGTTCTTTCGTTTCAATCCCTTCGGCCACAATATCTAAATCTAACTGCTGACCTAGCATAAGAATAGTAGATGCAATAGCTCCGTCTTCAGGTAAGTCATTTACAAAAGCACGATCAATCTTGACCGTTGAAATGGGTAAGTGGCGTAAATATGATAATGACGAGTAGCCGGTTCCGAAATCGTCAACAGCGATACCAAAGCCTGCATTTTTCAAGTGTTGTAGCTTGATAATGGCGTCATTGATGTTATTCATTAAAGAGGTTTCGGTTATTTCAATTTCTAATAATTCAGGCGCCACTTGATGACGTAATGCCAGTTGTTTGATATCCGGAACCAAGCTGGCATCAGCAAATTGCTGTGAGGCTACATTTACTGCAATCGGTAATGCAAAACTATACTTCTTTTGCCATTCTCGAATCACTTTACAGCTTTGCTCTATGACCCAACGACCTATAGGAATAATGATCCCGGTGTCCTCAGCGACAGGAATAAAGGCGATAGGACTAATTAATTGACCATCTTTTTTCCAACGAATTAGGGCTTCACAGCCAATCACATGACCCGATTTTAAGTCGAGTTTAGGTTGAAAATATAATAAAAATTGTTCTTTTTTAAGTGCGTCATGTAATGATGCTTCCATTTGTAAACGCTCACTTGCCCACTTCGTCATTTGTTGTTTGAAAAATGCCCATTGGTTTGAACCCGCAGCTTTAGCGTTGTACATGGCAATGTCAGCATGACGAATTAAATCTTCTGGACTTTCTCCATCTTCAGGATAAATGGAAATACCAATAGAGGCCGCTGGATGAATAGTATGTTCGTTAAGGTGCATTGGTGCATTAAGTTGCTTTAGCAACGTTTCAACAAATTCTGCTGCCTGATCTGGCGTGTGAATATCATCAGCTAAAATAACAAATTCATCACCGCCTAAGCGCGATACACTGCCGTTATCAGCAACCACACGTTCCAGAATGTGGGCGACTCTACGAAGAAATTGATCACCTAAAGCGTGCCCAAGCGAATCATTTACATTTTTAAATCGGTCTAAATCAATAAATAACATTGTAAAATGACGTTGATGAACCCGAGAACGTTGAATCGTGACATTTAAGGTTTCCAGTAGCAGCGTTCTATTTGGTAAGCCTGTGAGTGAGTCACGGGTGGCCATCTTTCGTAGCTTTGTTTGGGTTTGGCTAAATTGACATAATATTTGGTTAAACTTAGTGGTAACCAAACCTAATTCATCATCTTGATGGCCTTTGTCTATAGGAAGTAAATTTTCGTCAGGGTAATCAGTATCAATGTTATCAATCGCTTCGCTAATGTGGGCAATAGGTTGAGTAAGAAAACGATGAAAAACGACGGTTAATACTAACGTTAATAAAAACGCCCGCGCTAAAGTGGCGATAAAACCTAATTGTAATTGGTCTATTAAGTGGGCAGTGAGTCTTTTCGTGTCGTAATTAACGGTTAAGGTACCAATAAGTTGCTGCTTTTGGCTGCCTTCGAAGTAAAATGGACGATATAATGGACGTTCAATTTGCTTTAATGTTCCAAATAATCGTTGGCTGAATGCCTGATAACTGTCAGTACTTATAACGGGTCTATTGCTGGCTGATACAAATAAGCTCCCATCATCAAGTGTGATTAACGCTGAGCCGATATTATCGACTTTGATAATCCCTTGTAGCGTTTGTTTGGCTAATTTATCGTCTAAAGACCACACCGCGTTAGTTGTTGTTTGTTCAACGGAATCAAGTAGTTCTTGTTGAGAGGATGTCAGTTGTTGTTTGGTATTGATTGCAACCAGTGCAATCTCGATTAAAAAAATGGCAATAGCAAAGAAAAGCGCAGTAAAAACGACGAGTTTAGTTTGTTTCCAAGTAAGAGATTTAAAGCCTGATTTCATGCGTAGTATCCATGTCTTTAAGACTGGTTGTTTTATTATAAATTCTTTTTATATCAGTCTTATAGAATAATTGATTTTAATAAACGTTATTGGGCTGAGTATGACTAATTTTACAGTCTCCACTCTAGTAAAAACCATCACAATTGTCATCAACAATTCACATTTACCCTGTGTTGTTCTGTGTATGGTTGAACACAAAGATGACTGACGGGGCGTTAAAATAGGGCTTTTATTGATTAGCTAAAGGTGAGTATTTAAATAAATGATTATTTTTATAGGTCATTTTAATACTGTGTTAACTATCGCGGTCATTTGAAGTATACTTATGCGCGAAATTTAAAGGTAAATAAATTAAGGAATGGGTCACGTGAATCCTATTGTAAAGAGTTTTGAGTATGGTCAACATACTGTCACCTTAGAAACAGGTGTCATCGCGCGTCAAGCTGATGCTGCAGTACTAACGAGCATGGGCGATACAACCGTCCTAGTCACTGTTGTTGGTAAAAAAGTGGCTGATTTAAGCCGTGACTTTTTTCCATTAACGGTTAACTACCAAGAAAAAACCTATGCTGCGGGTAAAATCCCTGGTGGTTTCTTCAAACGTGAAGGCCGTCCTTCTGAAGATGAAACACTAATTGCTCGTTTAATCGACCGTCCAATTCGTCCTTTATTCCCTAACGGTTTTAAAAACGAAGTTCAAGTAATCATTACTGTGGTTTCTGTTGATCCACAAATTGAACCAGACATCGTTGCAATGATTGGTACTTCAGCTGCACTTGCTATTTCTGGTATTCCATTTAATGGTCCACTAGGTGCTGCACGTGTTGGTTACCTAAATGGTGAGTACTTATTAAACCCTTCAGTTGAGCAAGTTGCTGAAAGTGATTTAAACCTTGTTGTAGCCGGTACTGAAAGTGCTGTGCTTATGGTTGAATCTGAAGCAAAAGCATTACCGGAAGAAGTGATGTTAGGTGCGGTGACTTATGGTCATGATCAACAACAAGTTGTTGTAAACGCGATTGCTGAATTTAAAGCCGAAGCGGGGAAACCTACTTGGGATTGGTCTGCACCAGTTCAAGACCAAGACTTGGTTGCTCAAATTAAAGATCTTGCAGAAGCAGGCTTAACAGAAGCATACCAAATTGAAGTTAAACAAGACCGTTATGCACAAGTTGGCGTAGTAAAAGCGGCTGCAAAAGCAGCATTGATTGAGAAAAACCCTGAAGTTGATACGCGTGAAGTAGACAACTTACTTGGTAGCCTTGAGAAAAACGTTGTTCGTGGTCGTATTATTAGTGGCAAGCCACGTATCGATGGTCGCGAACCAGATATGATCCGCGCTCTTAATGTCCTTGCGGGTGTACTTCCACGTACTCACGGTAGTTCATTGTTCACTCGTGGTGAAACTCAAGCATTAGTGACGTGTACTTTAGGTACTGAACGTGATGCTCAAAAAATTGACAGCATCATGGGCGAACGTACAAATCGTTTCATGCTTCACTATAACTTCCCGCCATACTCTGTTGGTGAAACTGGCATGGTTGGTTCACCTAAACGTCGTGAAATTGGTCATGGTAAGTTAGCTTGGCGCGGTATGAATGCCGTTATGCCAACGGCTGAAGAATTCCCGTACAGTGTTCGTGTGGTTTCTGAAATCACTGAATCAAACGGTTCAAGCTCAATGGCGTCTGTTTGTGGTACCTCATTAGCCTTAATGGATGCGGGTGTACCGATTAAGTCTTCAGTTGCGGGTATCGCAATGGGCTTGGTTAAAGAAGGCGATGATTTCGTTGTTCTGTCTGACATTTTAGGCGATGAAGATCACTTAGGTGATATGGACTTTAAAGTGGCAGGAACTCGTGATGGTATTACTGCACTTCAAATGGACATCAAGATTGAAGGTATTACTAAAGAGATTATGGATATTGCGTTGCAACAAGCTTATGGCGCACGTGTTCATATTCTAAATGTGATGGACCAAGCAATCTCTGGTGCTCGTGAAGACATTTCTGACCATGCACCACGTATTACTTCTATTAAAATTAACCCTGAAAAAATCCGTGATGTGATTGGTAAAGGTGGCGCGACAATCCGTGCTCTAACCGAAGAAACAGGCACGACGATTGAACTTGATGATGATGGTACTGTAAAAATTGCCTCTTCTGATGGTGCGGCGACGAAAGAAGCCATTCGTCGTATTGAAGAAATCACTGCAGAAGTTGAAGTGGGTCGTATCTACAATGGTAAAGTTATTCGTATCGTTGATTTCGGTGCATTTGTTAACATCTTGCCTGGTAAAGATGGGCTAGTACATATTTCACAAATCAGTGAAGAGCGTGTTGCTAACGTATCTGATCATCTTGAAATGAACCAAGAAGTTGCTGTTAAAGTGATGGAAGTGGATCGTCAAGGACGTGTACGTCTTTCAATTAAAGAAGCACAAACCAAGCCAGAAGCTGCTGAATAATTTTTAGCCGCTAATTTAGGTTGATAAAGGAGAGCATATGCTCTCCTTTTTTATTTGTTTCTTTGGGTAAATATTTCGCTTGCAATCATAGCCCTCGGTCTATGAGATTGCTATGATGCTTACAAGTATCCCATCCTGATAAGGTCTCATTAATGAAATTAAAACTGGGTAGCCGCATAAGCACCAAGTTAGCTGTCGCAGTCTTTGGCGCGAGTATTTTGATGTCAGGTTGTGCAGCAACACAATCATCAGGAACAAGTGCAGGACATATTGAAGTTTCACCTGTTATGCCTGATTACAAATTAGAAGTGACACTCGCCAAACTCAACGAAATTTTAGCCACCATGGAATTGACTGACGAGCAGCGTGCCAGATTCCATTATGACCGTGGTGTTATTTATGACAGTGTTGGACTGCGTTTATTAGGTCGGATTGATTTTTTACAGGCTATTAAATTGCAACCCAATTTGGCTGATGCTTATAACTTTATTGGTATTTATTACACCCAAGAAGGTGACTTTGACAGTGCTTATGAGTCGTTTGATGGGGTCTTAGAGTTATCGCCTAATTACGATTATGCTTATTTAAATCGTGGTATTGCCTTGTTTTATGGTGAGCGCTACGAACTTGCCATTCAAGATATGCAAACATTCTACGACTTAGATCCATCAGACGGTTATCGCGCCTTATGGTTATATCTAACCTCTGTTGGTAGTGATGAGGTAAAAGCAACGAGTCGGTTAAATGCACAACGCAGCAAATTAAACGATAACGCTTGGTCTACTAAGTTAGTTGATTTCTATTTAGGTAAAGTAACCAAGGAACAAATCTTTGCTGCCGCAAAAGTTAACTTATCTAACCCGCGTGAATATGCTGAGCGATTATGTGAAGCGTATTTCTATATTGCAAAACAAGCGGATAGAAAAGGTGATTATCAAGAGGCGGCAAACTTATATCGTTTAGTGCTGGCAACCAATATTTATGACTTTGTCGAACACCGTTATGCGCGCATTGAGTTGGCTAGAATGAAGAACTTGATCGCTAAAGGCAAACAACAGTAGTTCACTAGCTAATTTGACACTAAGGCGCTATAATTTGCGCCTTTTTTATTATCTAGCTTATCTCACGTAAAGGTTAACATGTCAGGTATTTCTGTAGAGGTCGATAAACGTCGAACCTTCGCGATTATTTCTCACCCCGATGCGGGTAAAACGACCATCACTGAAAAAGTGTTACTGTTCGGTCAAGCGATCCAAACTGCAGGGACTGTAAAAGGGCGTGGGTCAAAGCAACACGCTAAATCAGACTGGATGGAAATGGAGAAAGACCGTGGTATTTCGATTACCACGTCAGTCATGCAATTTCCTTATGCAGACTGTTTAGTTAACTTACTTGATACTCCAGGCCATGAAGACTTCTCAGAAGATACCTATCGAACTTTGACGGCCGTTGACTCTTGTTTAATGGTGATTGACTCAGCAAAAGGTGTTGAAGACCGGACGCGCAAGTTAATGGAAGTGACCCGTTTACGCGACACCCCAATTATCACATTCATGAACAAATGTGACCGTGATATTCGTGACCCAATGGAAGTGCTCGATGAAGTAGAAACTGAGCTAAATATTGCTTGTGCACCTATTACTTGGCCCATTGGCTGTGGTAAGTCGTTTAAAGGGGTTTATCATATACATCGTGATGAAACGATCCTTTATCAAACCGGCCAAGGTCACACGATTCAAGAAGTGCGCATTGTTAAAGGGTTAGATAACCCTGATCTTGACAATGAAATTGGTAGTGAACTTGCTGAGCAGTTACGTGAAGAACTCGAACTTGTGATTGGTGCCTCACACGAATTTGACCAAGCAGCTTTCTTAAGTGGTGAATTATCACCCGTGTTTTTTGGTACTGCATTAGGTAACTTTGGTGTTGACCACATGCTAGATGGTCTAACGCAATGGGCTCCTAAACCACAACCTCGTCATACAGAAGTGCGTGAAATTACCGCTACCGATGACGGTTTTAGTGGCTTTGTATTTAAAATTCAAGCCAACATGGACCCTAAGCATCGTGATCGCGTTGCATTTATGCGTATCGTGTCAGGTAAGTATGAAAAAGGCATGAAAATGCGGCATGTGCGTGTGGGTAAAGACGTGCGTATTTCTGATGCGTTAACCTTTGTTGCCGGTGACCGAGAACAAGTTGAAGATGCTTATCCTGGTGACATCATTGGTCTGCATAATCATGGCACCATTCAAATTGGTGATACATTCTCACAAGGTGAGAAAATTAAATTTACCGGTATTCCTAACTTTGCACCAGAAATGTTCCGTCGTATTCGCTTGAAGGATCCGTTAAAGCAAAAACAATTGCTTAAAGGCCTCGTTCAATTAGCTGAAGAAGGTGCCGTTCAAGTCTTTAGACCGCTTGATAGTAATGACCTAATTGTGGGAGCGGTTGGTGTACTTCAGTTTGAAGTGGTTGTTGGGCGCTTAAAAAGTGAATATAACGTTGAAGCAATTTACGAAGGTATTAGCGTCAGCACAGCGCGTTGGGTTTACTGTACAGACGAACGTAAGTTAGAAGAGTTTCGTCGTAAATGCAGCCCTAATCTCGCATTAGATGGGGGGGATAACTTAACTTATATTGCCCCTACCATGGTTAATTTAAATTTATCTATGGAGCGTTATCCAGACGTGGAATTTGCTAAAACTCGCGAAAATTAATTAGTGTTTTTTGCGGATAATAAGGTGACATAATGTCACCTTTTTTGTTGCTAAAGGGCTCATTTTTAATAAGGCATAATGAGCCTTTTATGTTGGGGTTACTTTGTCGATGATACTTGCAGACACTAAGACACTAAGACACTAAGACACTAAGACACTAAGACACTAAGACACTAAGACACTAAGACACTAAGACACTAAGACACTAAGACACTAAGACACTAAGATACTAAGATACTAAGACACTAAGTGTTGGTTTATTTAGTACCATTTAACAGACACGCCATTTAAGTATCATGTTTGGGTCTCTTTTCATATTCAGTTGTAAGACTGAAAGTGGCTGTTAGCTCATTATGAATGGGCTGTTGATGTTGACGGTAGTATCTATTTAACCGTCAATACCTGCTTTTGCTTTTGCTTTTACTTTGTTTCTCGTATTGTAAAATAAATTGTCAATGCAATTTTAACGTTATCACACTGCGCTTCGTTTCTTGCCACTTAACAATAGATGCCCATCATGTTAGATAGCCATGCTCACTATGATTTACCTGTATTTGATGACATCCGTGATGCCATCTTTGCCGAGCTTAAGCGGCAGGGGATCAATAAGGTTATTTTACCCGGCACTGACATTAATCAAATAGATAGACAGTTACAGGTTGCAAAGCAATTTGATTGTGGATTTGGCTTAGGTATCCACCCATGGAATGTCCCAGATGATATCCCAAAAGCGTTATGTCAACTGGAACACGTGATAAAACAGCAATTAACTCAGCCTAATTTTGTTGCAATAGGAGAGTGTGGTTTAGATAAATTACGTCCTAATTTTGCGGAACAACAAGCATTGTTAGTTGGTCAACTTCAGTTAGCTCAAAAATATGATTTGCCGGTTATTTTGCACTGTGTAAAATCTCATGATCTATTACTTAAGGCGCTGCAATCAGCTCAATTAAATCGCAAAGGTGTTGTGCATGGTTTTTATGGTGCGCCAGCATTAGCTTTAAGGTATGTGAAACTAGGATATAAATTAGGGATTGGTGATTTATTGCTTAATCATAATGCGCATAAGCTTAAACAAACCGTCGAAACGTTACCTCTTGAGACACTATTAGTTGAAACCGATACTGCCCAATTACCCCATGATGATATAAATAATGGCGAAAAATTACATTCTATCGTCAAAAATATTGCCCAATTGCAAAATATTTCAACTGTTTTAGCAGCAAAACAGCTGGATATGAATGCTTTGCAACTATATGACCTTTAATTCTTTTTTTTTGAACAAGTGTGGTTTTATTGTTCTTATTTCGCTAACTTCCTGAAATTAAACTCTAAAAAGTTGATCAAAACGACACTTTTCTGTCAATGCTCAGTTATAATCACCCACGGAATTAGGTGAGTTAACAACATTTAAAGAAACTGTTAACAAAAGGGTGATGTTTAATGGATATCGTAATGAGTTTAGTAGGGGTGGTTACCTTACTTGCGATAGGTTTTTTACTATCGACAAACAGAAAAGCAATTAATGTTCGTACTGTTGGTGGCGCATTGGCAATTCAAGCATTCTTTGCTTTTTTTGTATTATATGTACCATTTGGTAAGGATATTTTAGGTGGCGTTTCACAAGGTGTTGCCGATGTTATTGGTTATTCACAAGCAGGTATTGACTTCCTATTTGGTGGATTAGGTACCAATGCTATGTTTAGCAACGGTGTTGGCTTTGTATTTGCCGTGCGTGTACTACCTGTCATTATTTTCTTCTCTTCTTTAATCGCAGTTCTTTATTACCTTGGCATTATGCAAATGGTGATTAAGTTTATCGGCGGTGGTCTACAAAAAGCATTGGGTACAAGCCGTACTGAATCAATGTCAGCAACAGCAAATATTTTTGTTGGCCAAACTGAAGCACCATTAGTTGTGCGTCCATTTATCCCTACAATGACGAACTCTGAGTTGTTCGCCATTATGGTAGGTGGCTTGGCTTCTATCGCTGGGGCGGTATTAGCAGGTTATGCTGGTATGGGTGTAAAAATTGAGTACTTAGTTGCGGCGTCATTTATGGCAGCACCTGGTGGCTTAATGATGGCTAAGCTAATGCATCCTGAAACGGAAGAAACCAATAACGAAATGACAGACTTACCAGAAGATACTGATAAGCCTGCTAATGTTATTGATGCTGCTGCTGCAGGGGCTGCATCAGGTATGCATTTAGCACTTAACGTAGGTGCAATGCTATTAGCATTCGTTGGTTTGATTGCCATGCTCAACGGTATGTTAGGTGGTATTGGTGGATGGTTTGGTTTTGAACAGCTTTCACTTGAGTTGATCCTGGGTTACATCTTTATGCCTTTGGCATTCTTAATTGGTGTGCCTTGGAACGAAGCGATGGTTGCTGGTTCATTTATTGGTCAGAAGATTGTGGTCAATGAATTTGTTGCTTACCTTAACTTTGCTCCATATTTAAAAGATGTGGCTGACGGCGGTATTTTGGTTGAAGCAACAGGTCAAGTGATGAGCGATCGCACAAAAGCAATTATCTCATTTGCGCTTTGTGGTTTTGCTAACTTGTCATCTATTGCAATTTTACTTGGTGGTCTAGGTGCCATGGCACCATCTCGACGCCATGACCTTGCTAAGTTAGGAATTAGAGCTGTGATTGCCGCATCTTTAGCTAACTTAATGAGCGCCACACTTGCGGGTCTTTTCCTAGCAATATAAATCAATTGGGAGCCTTAATGGCTCCCTTTTGTTGTTGGTTGAATATTGAACAAGGATGCAAAGTATTTAACCTTATACAAAAGTTTAGTTGAATCACCTTTTCCAGATTGTGTTGCTGCAATGACTGTACAAGTACATGTAATGGGTTGAATTACATCTTGTGGCACGGTTCAAAAATAAAACTTTGTATCCTGCGTTGTTACTTGTTGGTAGTGATAATTACGATTATTAGCAATAAAACGCGATTAAAAACTAAGTTACCCATAAGGTAACTAAAAATAAAATGTTAAATGGGGTTGATGATGAAAAACGTTAAAACGTTAGCTTTAGCTACTACAATGGCTGTCATGTCTACTTCTGCTATGGCAGCAGATCGTACAGATTTACGTGCGGGTGATTACTCTTGGATGCAATTTAATGCGATGTATGCATTTGACGAATTACCATCTGATGGTGATGGTAGTGGTCATGATTATTTAGAAATGGAATTTGGTGGTCGCGCGGGTGTTGTTGACTTATACGGGTATGTTGATGTCTTTAACTTGTTAAATAAAGATTCAGGTGATAAAACCGATGGCGACAGCAAAATGTTCATGAAGTTTGCGCCTCGTTTCTCTCTTGACGCTATCACGGGGATGGATCTGTCTGTTGGTCCCATTAAAGAAGTATACTTCTCTACATTATTTAACTGGGGTGGTGGCGCATTTAACAAAGATGGAAGCGGTGATGTTAATGCTTCTTTCTGGGGTTTAGGTGCTGATGTAATGGTGCCATGGCTAGGTAAAACTGGCATGAACCTTTATGCTCACTATGACATGAATGGTAAAGATTGGAATGGTTACCAATTTTCGATGAACTGGTTTAAACCATTTATGAACTTTGACAATGGTTCATTTTTGTCTTTCCAAGGTTACGTTGACTATCAATTTGGTGCTGACGATGATTATGGCAATGAATATGTGCCTATGACTTCTAACGGTGGTGCGGCTTACTTTGGTATTCACTGGCACTCAGACAACTATGCACTTGGCTATGGCTTGAAAGCTTATAAAGATGTGTACTTGCTTGAAGATGGTGCAGGTATTGTAGGATTAGATACCACAGGCTTCGCTCATTACTTAACAGCGACTTATAAGTTCTAAGCTAAGTTATCTATTTTGGAGCCACATGGTTGTGGCTCCAATTTAATTAAGCTTGTGTTAGTCTTTATTTAAGTAAGCCGCTTTTTCATCTTGGCTATTTAAGTAAGTATTAACGTTAACATTGTTAAAATTGCAATGGATTAACAATAACACTCTATAATTTTTAGATAGTTTTACGCGCTAAAATGGATTTTTCGCGGAATGGATGTGACAAATTTTGTTTATCTCTTCCGGTCTTCATGGATTCAAGTCGTGGTACTCGTTATCAGATTGAATACTAATTTCGATGGTTTATGACCATCTGGCAATGCCTGAAGGCCCGGCCATAAAAATAACAATATCGACCTGCCTACTCATCAGTATTGTCCACTCACGTTTATTTTTAAATATGTTTCGGAGATCAAACATGACTGACTTAAAAAAAGCTGCACAAATGGGTATCCAGTTGATGGATTTGACAACGCTAAATGATGATGACACGGATCAAAAAGTGATCGATTTATGTCATAAAGCGAGCACGCCTGCGGGCCATACCGCTGCAGTTTGTATTTATCCTCGTTTTATCCCTATCGCGCGTAAAACGTTAAATGAATTGAATTGTGAAGATATCAAAATTGCAACCGTGACTAACTTTCCACATGGGAATGATGATATTGCCATTGCAGTATTAGAAACTCGTGCAGCAGTTGCTTATGGTGCGGACGAAGTCGATGTTGTATTCCCATACAGAGCTTTAATTGGCGGTAATGAAACCGTTGGCTATGAGTTAGTTAAAGCCTGTAAAGAAGCTTGCGGTGAAGACGCTATTTTGAAAGTTATCATCGAAACTGGCGAACTAAAAGACGCGGCACTTATTCGCAAAGCATCAGAACTTTCTATTGATGCGGGTGCCGATTTCATCAAGACATCAACTGGTAAAGTACCGGTTAATGCCACAATTGAAGCGGCTGAAATCATGTTAACGGTGATCAGCGAAAAGAACACGAAAGTCGGCTTTAAGCCTGCTGGTGGCGTGAAAGATGCGGCTAAAACGGCTGAGTTTTTGGCGACCGCACAGCGCATCCTAGGTGATGACTGGGTGAATTCAAATACCTTCCGTTTTGGTGCTTCAAGCTTATTAAACAGTTTATTACATACTCTTGATTTAGCTGATGCTCCACAACCTAACCAAGGTTACTAAGCGTTAACTGATGCTAAATAAGTGATGGGCTTAGCCTGTTGCGCTAAGGCCAAATATCGATGCGATATGTTGAGCAAGCATTCAATAGAGCATCAATGATAAAGGAGCAGTGTATGTTTCTAGCACAAGAGATTATTCGTAAAAAACGCAATGGCGATGCGCTAACGACTCAAGAAATTCAATTTTTTGTTAATGGGATAACCCAACAAACGGTTTCAGAAGGTCAAATTGCTGCATTAGGTATGGCGGTATATTTTAATGACATGAATATGGATGAACGCATTGCCTTAACAACGGCGATGCGCGACTCTGGTACTGTTTTAAATTGGGATTCGCTAGGACTAAACGGGCCAATCATTGATAAGCATAGTACAGGCGGTGTTGGCGATGTGATTAGCTTGATGCTGGGTCCTATGGCTGCTGCTTGTGGTGGTTTTGTGCCGATGATTTCTGGTCGTGGCCTTGGTCACACAGGTGGCACATTAGATAAATTTGATGCCATTGTTGGTTATCAAACTGAACCTGACAGTGCTTTATTTCGCAAAGTAGTTAAAGATGCTGGGGTGGCCATTATTGGTCAAACAGGCGACTTAGTGCCTGCCGATAAGCGTTTTTACTCTATAAGAGATAACACGGCGACAGTGGAGTCTATTTCGTTAATTACAGCGTCAATTTTATCGAAGAAACTCGCTGCTGGTTTAGATGCGTTGGCGATGGATGTCAAAGTTGGTTCTGGGGCATTTATGCCTACTTATGAAGCATCAGAAGAATTAGCTCGCAGCATTACTGCTGTGGCGAATGGTGCCGGCACCAAAACCACGGCCTTGCTGACAGACATGAATCAAGTGCTGGCATCTTGTGCGGGTAATGCATTAGAAGTTAAAGAAGCGATTCAATTTTTAACCGGTGAATATCGAAATCCACGTTTATATGAAGTCACAATGGGCTTGTGTGCCGAAATGCTTCAATTAGGTGGATTAGCGGCCAATGAAACCCAAGCACGTGCTAAATTGAATCAGGTGTTAGATAACGGTTTAGCCGCTGAAAAGTTTGCCAAAATGGTGTCGGGGCTTGGTGGCCCGACAGATTTTGTAGAAGCCTATGACAATTATTTGCCTAAGGCTTCAATTATTCGTCCTGTTTATGCTAATCACAGTGGTTTTGCTTACCGTATGGACACGCGCGAATTAGGTTTATCCGTTGTCACCTTAGGCGGTGGTCGACGTAAACCTGGTGATGCGCTTGACTACAGTGTTGGGCTCTCAAATGTTTGCGCATTAGGTACACACATTAATCAAGATGTACCATTAGCAATGATTCATGCTCAAACGGAATCAGCCTTTGAAGAAGCGGCTAATGCTGTTCGCAGCTCAATAAAATTAGCCGACACTCAACCTGAAGCAACACCTGATATTTACCGCTATATTCGTGCGACAGATTTATAAGAGGTAGAACGATGAAACGTACATTCATTTTAATGCTCGACTCATTTGGTGTAGGCGCTGCTGAAGATGCCATTGATTTTGGTGATGTAGGCTCAGACACCTTTGGCCACATTGCAAAAGCGTGTGCTGAGGGCAAAGCTGATATTGGTCGCAAAGGACCATTGAAACTGCCTAATTTAGCCAAATTAGGCTTAGGACATGCAGGGTTTGAATCGACAGGACAATTTGCAGCAGGCTTTGATGCAAATATTGATGTTATTGGGGCTTATGGCCATGCTAAAGAACTCAGTTCTGGTAAAGATACCCCAAGCGGTCACTGGGAAATGGCAGGTGTGCCTGTACTGTACGAGTGGGGATATTTTAAAGATGTCGATAACTCTTTTCCGACAGAGCTTACCGATAAAATTCTTGCTAGAGCAGGCTTAGATGGCTTTTTAGGTAACTGTCATTCATCAGGTACTGTCATCCTTGATAAGTTGGGTGAAGAACACATGAAAACCGGTAAACCGATTTTCTATACCTCTGCTGACTCAGTATTCCAGATTGCATGTCATGAAGAAACGTTTGGCTTAGATAACTTGTTGCGCTTATGCGAAATCGCCCGTGAAGAACTTGCTCCTTATAACATCGGCCGGGTAATTGCGCGTCCATTTTTAGGCTCCAATGCGAGTGATTTTGCACGTACCGGTAATCGTCATGATTACGCGGTAAAACCGCCAGCACCTACTGTATTAGATAAGCATCAACAAGCCGGTGGCGAAGTGGTGAGTATTGGTAAAATATCCGATATTTATGCCCATTGCGGCATTACCCAAAAATTCAAAGCCAATGGTTTAGAGGCTTTGTTTAATGAAACGTTAACCCAAATTAACCGCGCTAAAGATAACACGATTGTGTTCACCAACTTTGTTGATTTTGATTCGCATTACGGTCATCGTCGTGATATAGCTGGCTATGCAAGTGCATTAGAGTACTTTGATTCTCGATTACCAGAGTTGTTTGAAATTCTGTCTGATGATGATTTAGTGATTTTCACCGCCGATCACGGTTGTGATCCAACTTGGGGGGGGACGGATCATACTCGTGAACATGTACCTGTTTTAGCACTGGGCGCAGGCTTAAAAGCAGGCTCATTAGGGCGCAGAAATTCATTTGCTGATATCGGTCAATCCATTGCCAGTTACTTTGGTTTGCCTGCAATGGAGTATGGCGAGTCATTTATTTAAACAATAACGAAACAAATTTTGGTTACTTGTTAGTCATAAACAAGAACCTAAATACTTACACACAAGAATAGGGGTTATTTACATGGCAACACCACATATTAATGCTGTTGAGGGTGCATTTGGCGAGACAGTGCTTTTCCCAGGTGATCCACTGCGCGCAAAATACATTGCTGAAACGTTTTTAGAAGATGCAAAATTGGTGACTGATGTCCGTAATATGTTCGGTTATACCGGTACATACAAAGGCAAACGTATTTCGGTAATGGGCAGTGGCATGGGCATTCCTTCATGCTCTATTTATGCTTATGAATTAATCAAAGAATACGGTGTTAAAAACCTGATCCGTGTCGGCTCATGTGGTGCGATTAGTACCGATGTTAAAGTGCGTGACGTGATTATTGGTATGGGAGCATGTACTGACTCTCAAGCAAACCGTTTACGTTTTAAAGGCCAAGACTTTGCCGCTATTGCTGATTACGGCTTATTAAGCGCAGTGGTTGATTCTGCAAAGCAACACGATATTAAAGTGCAAGTGGGAAATGTTTTTTCTGCCGACTTATTCTACACACCTGATCCTGACATGTTTGATGTGATGGAAAAAATGGGGGTACTTGGTGTTGAAATGGAAGCCGCAGGTTTGTACGGCGTTGCACACGAATTAGGTGCTAAAGCATTGTGTGTTGTTACAGTGTCTGACCATATTCGTACTGGTGAACAAACAACATCAGATGAACGTCAAACCACCTTTAACGACATGATCGTTATGACGCTTGATGCTGCGTTAACACTGTAGTCATTAATACGGTGTTAACCATAAAAAGGGCTCCTTGAGCCCTTTTTTGTCGAAGTTTTATCTACTGTTTAACCCGCTACCACTTTATTCTTAATTGTGGTTATTTACTTTTTTGGCTCAAAGTCTTTCTCTTCTTAGCTTTTGTTCGGCGCATTACAAAGTAGGCGCGTTTAAACGACAACGCCCTTGACAAAATAAACCCAATCACCCCAGCCACAATCAACATCATCTGTTGCATGTTCATACTTTTTTCGTGCAGAACTTTAATCTCTTCAAAAAAGTGGCTCAAGTTGAGCCTTATTTCAACGTAGCCTAAATTACTGTTTTTTTGGATGACATTTTCAATTAACGGAGGATAAGGTAATAACAGTTGCTTCATTTCGTCTGAATCAGGTGCGTATTCTTCATTGGTCAGGTTTTGTGCAAAAGCAAGCCGAACACCTTGTGAGCTGTATATATGAATTGAGACCACTTTAGGATCTTGAGTCAGTGTGTTGGCTAGCCATTGTAGCTGTTCATCGTTTTGTAAATACATGGCAGGGGCTGCACTGGTTGAAACTTGTTGTGCGAGTAATCTGGCCATTATTTCCGTTTGTGACTGAATGAGTTGTTGACCATTTTTAAGGTTAGTTTGCCATAAATGGCTTAATCCCCAAATCAGAGCAATGGCGAGAGCCACTTGGAGTAGTCGACTAAATTGCTGTCTTTTCTTGAGACCTTTAACAAATATCACTTTAATCCTCAGGTATTTTTGTATTTAATGTTGGCTTATAAAAAAGTGAGATAAAATTGCCGTAACATGAGTCTAACAGTTTAGCATTGAGTTTGTGGTTCTAAGCATATGTTACTTATTATATTAATAATATTTTTATCATTTTTATGTTGTTATTTTGGGAGAAGAGAACGTCATGTTAAACCCTGTTGCGATAGTTAATTGGTTATCGGCTGGAACTTCTGCTGTGCAGCCTCACGCCAACGGACAATTCATTCGTTATCACGAATCAGATTACCAAGCTTATGTTCAAGATGAGCTCGCACAGCGTTTACGTGTGGTGTTTGCCCCTTGTGCGCAGACTGAGGTCGATTCATGGTTGGCAAAGCTCTCTGGCGATATTTATATTTGTGCATTGACAAGAAGTAATGATTATCTTGGTCTTGAGCTGGTATTAGCAACGTCAAACGAAACAATATTCGATACATTTCCTAGCACAATTTTTGCAGAATATTTTTGGGTCACCACTGAACTGGCAAGTTTACATATGCCGGGATTGTTAGTGATGGATATGGACTCAACAGCCATTGAAATTGAATGCATTGATGAATTGGCTGCTATGGCTGGTGTGGGCGATGCAGTCGCAGGCATTACCGCTAAAGCGATGCGTGGTGAGCTTGATTTTGAACAAAGTTTACGTGCACGAGTTGCAAAGCTTAAAGGGGCAAACGCGAATATCATTACTCAATTATGTGATCAATTACCGATTATGCCAGGGTTGGCTGAAGCACTCGCCCAACTACAACAATACCAATGGAAACTTGTCGTCGCATCTGGCGGTTTTACTCCATTTGTAAATGATTTAAAACAAAAACTGTCTTTAGATGCAGCTTTCGCAAATGAACTTGTGATAGAACAAAACACCCTAAAAGGGGAAGTGTGTGGTGACGTGGTGGATGCGCAATATAAGGCGGATGTCATTAAACATTGTGCTAAACAGTGGCAAATAACACAAAATCAAACGGTGGCTATTGGTGATGGTGCTAATGATATTCCGATGATACTAACCGCTTCATTGGGCTTGGCTTTTCATGCAAAACCTAAATTAATCGAACACGCTGATATTGCCATTAATCAACTTGATATGCGGGCACTGGTTTTTTGTTTACAAGGTTAAGGTACTCGAATTTTTGCTCTAATCATTGAACTTGTTAACTGTTGGTTATATTTTAGCGTGATAACTCTTATTACTGGCTAGGTCGTGTGCTCAATACTATTACTCAACATTCGTTGTATTTACCTTATCGAGACGGACAATTACATGTCCGTCATCTCGCTCCTGTGGAAGCGGCTAACCAATACCCACCAATCTTGATGCTCCATGGGGCAATGTCTAATGGCAAAGTATTTTATAGTGATCGCGGCAAAGGCTTGGGTTGTTATCTTGCTAATGCAGGTTTTCACGTTTATGTGCTTGATACCGCAGGGCGTGGAGAGAGTGAGCCAGTAATTAGCCCCGAGTTCAACTTAGGTCAGAGTGAAGTAATTAAAGAGCAATTGCCATTAGTGCATGATTTTATTCAGCAACGTCACCCTTTAGTTGCTCACGTGCATTGGTGTGCACACTCATGGGGCGGGGTGTTAATGGCCAGTTCCATGGTACGTTATCCTCAATTAGCGCAGCATGTTGGCTCATTACTGACTTTTGGTACGAAACGGACAATTAAGGTTAATACGCTAAAAAAATGGTTTTTAGTGGATGTTGTTTGGAATAAATTTGCCCCAGCTTATGCTAGTAAAACGGGTTTTTTAAATGCAAAAAAGTTGAGAATTGGTATGGATAATGAAACGCGTGCCTCTTTAAATAATACCATTGACTGGGTAAGTGGCGACTGGATAGATGTGGATGATGGCTTTGATTATGCGCGTGCTGCAACTGTAATGAAGTGGCCAAAAACATGGTTTATAGCAGCAAAAAATGACCATGTATTAGGTAACCCAGCTGATGTTAAAGATATGATAACTGAGTGCGGCTTAGCAGAGGCAAGGTATACCTTACTATCTAAAGCCAATGGTTTTTTTACTGACTATAACCACGCATCGATGTTGACTCATCCACAGGCGGTGGATGATCATTTCAAGCAAATAAAGCAATGGTATCTAGAGCTAAGTGAATAGCTGCTATTTACTGTTATGCTATGACTTTTGTAAAAGCTTACTTTGCAGCTTGCTGCTCAATAATATACAGCGCAGGGTAGCGCAGCTCTACTTCTGAGGTGATATCTATCATTTCACCAGTACCAATGATTCGCCATAGTTGTTCTTCAAGATTTTTCGCCCTATGTGGTGCATGAAGGTTGATATAGTCAAGCTCACGACGAATGTATTTCATATCCGGTTTACCTGTCGCTCCGCGGTACACTCTTAAGGCAATGAAACGGCCTTGTTCCTTACAATGATGAATAAATGCTGTTTGTTCTTCTTCGCTAGCTAATTCAGTTAGCAGTTTACAGTTTAAGGTGATTTTACCGCGAGCTTGGCGTGTTAATTCAATAAAGACTTCAAAGAAGTCCATTTCATGATTGGGCTTCATGGCTTTGATAGGGTCAATAATATGTTCTTTTAATACTCCGTTAGCGAGTAGGGGAGTCAGGTTATACTCTAAAATATTATCAACTTTTTGGGAGAATAAATGACTGACAGGATCGGGGCGAGTACCGATACCGATGCAAGCCATTTGAGCTGATTTTACGGTTTTCTCAATAAAGTAAGGCATACCTGCAAGCTTTCGCATGATTAAGTTTTTCATTCCATCAGCAAGCTCTTTTTGCTCACTACTGGCTTCAGATAATTGTGCTAGTTTTTCTTTATTATGTTGAATCAGTTTATTTAAAAACGTCACGCCATTATGAGCGCAGTGACGAATATTGGCACTTAAATGCAGTGTTTGACCATTTTGTCTTGCGCGCAGAAGTTGATAAGGCTGATTCGATAAATCCGTTTTGCCGGCCATGGTTTGTAAGCGGGGAAAACTTAAGTGCACTTCAGCAGGGTAGGTTAATTGCTCTGGCTCATCTAAAAGCACTTGCAAGCCACGACATGAAATGTCTTGAGTGATACCGTCAAACTTTTTCCCTTGTTGGTGAACATGAACCAAGGTTTTAAAAGCAAACCGTGCTTCTTTTCTGCGCTCACTAAAAGGCATTGACACATTTTTTATGGTGGTTTGATTTATCTTATTTTGCGCAAACGTTTTTAAATTATTAACGGCTTCATTATTAAACCACTTTTTATACGCAGGTTTAATGTCTTCGTTAGTAAGGTCAACTAACTGTAATACATGAGAAAAGCTTGATAACTGCTTTTCAACTAAAGGTGAATAGTGTTGTTCGTCACCTGGTAGTGTTGATGTTTTATAGTTTTTGCTGTGATCGACCTTTTGCACGCTGACTCTTAAAATGCGCCAACTGGCTTTGGTTGAACTAAATCCTAAAAATAGTGGCAGGCAATTGCTGGCTTTGAGTTCTGCTAATGATGCTGAGTAAAACATGACGCGACCGTTGGCGTTATGAGTGAAGCAAAACAACAAGTTATGGTCTGGGTTATTATGCTGCTTAACGACATTCACTAATCTTTTTAAGGTTAATAAACCACGAATTTGATTGATATTGTTTTCATCAAGAAAGTAATGTCGTAATGCCTGATTACCACGCGAAGAAAGCTCATGTGTAATTTCTGGGCGGCCGTTTATCGCTGATACGAATAAAGACAAATGAGTTTGCTGTGGGAGATAAAAACGTTCATGGCCTAAGCCGCGTGCAGTGACTTCGACATTATTAATGTCTACTTTATACCGGAATTTATAACCACGAATTAATTGGCCGAGTAACTTATCTAACTGTTCACCGCCACCAATTCGCTTAAGTCTGAGGATAACGTGTTCTTCTTTGTTTTCTACATCGACAATTTGGTACTCGACCCCTCTTTGTAAATCTTCGAAATAAAACTCTTCACTGACTTCTAAAAGTTTGATATTAATCGGCTTATCAGTTTTGAATTTATATTTTTTCGGTAATTTAACACGGGTGCCACCAACCGATAAGTCTAATGAAACCCCTGAGGTGACTTCGCCTCCATCTTGAAACGCTTCAATCTTAATGCTGTAATTCATGCGTTCTTCGCTGCGGCTAAAATAACTGCCAAGAACAACCGCGGGAAGCACAAATTGGTTTTTAGGACTTAATGGTTCGCTTGGAAATTCTCGGGCTTTTAAGCGACGCGCTTTGTGGGCATTCATGACATGTTCATAGACGCCCAGAGTATATTTATTGTGATAAAGCGGCAGCGCGCTATTTAATGCTTCTCTAGCGGGTTCATCAAGAAAGTGCACTTGATTGGCAATATTCACTTCTGCACAGGGTAGTTCAGACTTGTCACGTAAATCAATAATACGTGTCGAGGCTGCAGTGATCCGCTTGAGCTCCATTTTAATTAAAAAACGGGTCGAATTACTTTCACCGGTAGTAAGCTGCTCAAATAAATCAGCAAAATCGGGCTCCATCATTAAGGGTTTTAATTGTTCAATTAAGGCACTATGGATTTCTAAAGTCATTCTGGTGTCGTTTTTTAATGATTAATCGGCGTGCGACTGTTAGTCTTATCGGCTTATTAAGCTGTATCTTTCTTGATTTTGATGAAATTATCTTAGTTCAATAATATCAAATTAGTAATAGTATCACAGCCAAGATTAATTGAAGATAGTGACTTATGGCAAAAAATAAAACCGCTTATGTTTGTAACGAATGTGGCCAAGATTTTCCTCGTTGGCAAGGTCAATGTTCAGCTTGCCAAGAATGGAACACCATTACTGAAGTGAGACTCGGTAGTTCAAGTGCCACCCGTACGCATCAGTTTTCAGGTTATGCCGGTCAAGCTACCAATGAAGTGCAAACGCTGGATAAAATTGACTTAGCTGAAATGCCGCGTATTAACAGTAGTTTTACTGAGTTTGATCGGGTGCTAGGTGGCGGTATTGTGCCGGGCAGCGCCATTCTTATTGGTGGTCATCCGGGGGCAGGTAAAAGTACATTGCTTCTACAAACGTTATGCCAGCTTTCACTTAACATGCCCACCTTTTATATCACTGGTGAAGAATCGCTGCAACAAGTGGCGATGCGGGCACATCGTTTAGCATTGCCAACGCAAAAGCTACGGATGCTGTCTGAAACCTCTGTGGAAACCATTTGCGATATTGCGTTAAAAGAGCAACCTAAAGTGATGGTGATTGACTCTATTCAAGTCATGCATATGGCTGATATTCAATCATCTCCTGGCAGCGTATCACAAGTGCGTGAGTCAGCATCGTATTTAACTCGTTTTGCCAAACAACAAGGGATAGCGGTGATCATGGTTGGTCATGTGACTAAAGATGGCAGTCTCGCCGGTCCTAAAGTTCTTGAGCATTGTATTGACTGTTCGGTGATGTTTGAAGGTGACAGTGACAGCCGTTATCGCACATTACGCTCGCATAAAAATCGTTTTGGTGCGATTAATGAGCTTGGCGTTTTTGCGATGACTGAACGAGGATTAAAGGAGGTTGCAAACCCTTCCGCTATATTTTTATCACGCGGTGATGAAGCAAGCTCAGGTTCTGTTGTGATGGTTGTTTGGGAAGGAACTCGACCCTTGTTGGTTGAGTTACAGGTATTAGTTGATAACTCTGCTATGGCTAACCCTCGGCGGGTCGCGGTTGGGTTAGACAGTAATCGATTGGCAATGCTATTGGCTGTGATGCATCGTCATGGCGGCTTACAAATGTCAGATCAAGACGTATTTGTTAACATAGTTGGTGGGGTAAAAGTCTCTGAAACCAGTGCCGATTTAACCTTGCTATTAGCCATGGTGTCTAGCTTTAGAGGGGATATTTTATCGCCTGATTTAGTTGTTTTTGGTGAAGTGGGCTTGTCTGGTGAAATCCGGCCTGTTCCTAATGGACAAGAACGTTTAGTCGAAGCGGCAAAACATGGTTTTAAACGCGCAATTGTCCCTAAAGCGAATATGCCTAAAGTTCCGCCTAAAGGCATGGAGGTTGTTGGTGTGACCAAGTTATCGCAAGCCTTAGAAGCGCTTTAACCTAATAAGCTTAAATAAAAAAGAGACCAAAATAATAGTTTAGGTCTCTTTTTTTATGTGTTGCTGTGTGGCTATTGTATAAAATAGATCAATGATATAAGTCAGTTATAATGGGGGATGGCCTTCATATGAGGCATTAAGTTTCGTTTAGCGCCGCGAGCATTTCTATTTCACGATTTAATAATTCAGCATCACCGATATTTAGTTCAATAATACGTCGTAAATGACTAATGCTCTCAACATCGATATGCACACATTTTAACCCCAAATGTTCTGGTGTTTTATGGATTAACATCGCATCAATAACCAGTTGAACTTCAGAGTCTGGTAATACAAACTCTAGTTTTAATAGGGTGTTGAGCTTACCAACAAAATTATTAGGACGCTTTATAAGTGCGCCGTTTAAGCTGAGATCTAATATGGTGGTTTTCCATGTTTGTTCAGCTAATGCAATGTATGCATTTGCACCAAATAAAATACGTGAAAACTTTCGTCTTTCATCCATGTTTTACCCTTAATATTTAACAAGATCTGTTAATGATAATACGTCAAAAAAGTGCAATAGGGTATTTATTGTTCATTGCTACTGTAAATTTTTGAGGTAACTCAATGATGAACTTAGCCCCTCTATCCGGTGTTGAAACTAATTTTACTTGCCCATTTAATCGCTGTGATACTAAATTAAAAACAATATTGATCGCTAAACCGCTGCCTCCTTTACCGCGTTTAGTCGTTAAAAAGGGAGCGAAATCTTCTTTTGCACCAGAGTGTCCATACCGTTACCGTCATCTTGATAAATTAGCTGTAAATCATTTTTATGGGCAGTAATATCGAAGCGTAAATGAGCGACTTGTCCTTCGTTATAAGCATGAGTAATGGAGTTATTAATTAAATTATTGATGATTTGGTAAAAGCACTGGGGTGGCTGTAAAGCATAATGTTATCAGGACAGTCATATTTGAAATGATATTCAGTTCGTGAGAGTAATGGTCTAATGGTCTAATGGATACCATTATTTCTTCGACATACAGTTTAAGGTTAACGTCGCGCAAATCTTCATGAGATTGATCTACAGATACTTTTTTAGAGCTTGGGATTAATATCGGTGCCCGAGTTAAATTACTTAACATTAAGCGAGTACATTGGCTCACTTCATCTTGGTATGCTTCAAACTCTTCATGAGAAACATCATCATTTTGATATTTTTGATTGAATAAACTGACGCTTTGGGACAAATGGGACGCGGCTGTCACGCAGATGCCAATAGGAGTGTTAATTTCATGGGTGATACTTGCCATTAACCCACCTAATGCCGCCATTTTTTCTTTATCGATTAGCTCAGCACGTGTGAGTTGTAATTATTGAGTTGGTGATTTGACTCTATCTTCAAGCGCGATATTTAATGCGGTTAATTGTGCTTCAGCTTCTTTTATTGATTGGATGTTTTTAATCGTGTCAGTTCCTATTTCAATTGTATTAATAATGCTGCTGAAATAAGTGTAGAGGGTTTTACCATTAATGCGCGTCATTCAAAAAGAGAAGGCATGCTAAGCATGCCTTCTTATCGTGATTAGTTTATCGAGGATTAAACTAAAATATGTGCCATTAATGCAATAACAGGTAAGGTCACTAGGGTACGTAAAATGAAGATGACAAATAACTCAAGAAAGTTGACTGGAATTTTACTGCCAATTAATAGTGCACCCACCTCACTCATATAAATTAGCTGAGTGACAGACAGCGCGGCAATGACAAATCGGGTAAGGTCTGACTCGATTGAGCTTGCTAAAATAGACGGTATAAACATATCTGCAAAGCCAACGACGATAGTTTGCGATGCCGCGCTAGCTTCTGGTATTTGCAGTAATTCAAGCAATGGAATGAATGGCATACCAAGGTAGGTAAAGATAGGTGTATGTTCAGCTAACATTAATGCTACGGTACCAATTGCCATGACGACAGGAATAACGCCGAAAACCATGTCGACAGCATTTTTAATCCCTTCAGATAATAAGCGTTTTACGCCACCAGCATTTTCTGCACGCGTTAAAGCAAGGTGCCATCCCCAAGCAATAACGCCTTTCCCTTCAGGTACAAGTTCATCATTACCTTTGCGTTCAGTGTTATTAATATAGCGGTCTTTCTTACGTGATAATGGCGGTAATTTAGGCACAATAATAGCGGCAATCACACCGGCTAAACATACGGTTAGATAAAAAGGCACAAATAGATGTTCTAGTTTTACTTGTGAAATAACAACCAAACTGAATGTAATTGATACCGCAGAAAAGGTGGTACCAATAACGGCAGCTTCTCTTTGAGTGTAGAAGTTAGTTTCGTATTGCTTGTTGGTCATCAAGATACCAACACTGCCATCACCAAGCCACGATGCCATACAGTCAATCGCACTGCGACCGGGTAAATTAAATACGGGACGCATAATTTTGGTCAATAAAGTACCAAAGAACTCTAACAGACCAAAGTTAAGTAGTAGTGGTAGTAGCATTCCTGCAAAAATAAATACAGAAAATAGCACTGGAATCAAGTCATTGAGAACTAAGCCGCCGGTATCACCTGATGTAATCGCATCTGGGCCTATTTGAAATTGAACCAGTACAATAAAAATAGCGCCCAGTAGACGTACCACAGCCCAAAATGCAGACACATTCAATAAACCATTTAGGAAGTGATTTTGTAAGATAAAAGCGGGTTTCACTAATTTTACAAATGTAGTGATAAGGGCCATTAACACCACTATTGCTGTGGTAATGGCTGGGATAATCTCACCAAAATAAGCTTGAACACCTTTAGATAACACGGCAATTGGGATTGTGATGGCATCGTTATGACTGATTGGTGTCATAAATAGTAATAACCCGATGAGCGAGGGGATGACAAACGTCAGAATTGTTTTCAAACTGTGTTTTTGTTTTTCTATAGTCACGAGTATTAGGCCTTTAATCTTTGCAGCTATGACACCGCTTTAACCGATATTTTTGTGATGGAATCACTAAGGATGGAAGATTACCTTCAATAGTTTATGAAGTAAATCTATTCATGTTGTGAATACTTATTTACTAGAAGTGAGTAGTTATTTTATTAGATTTAATATGAGATTAAATATTTTAAAAACAATAAGTTAAGTTATTGTTTTGCGTTTGCTTTGTTTGTGTTTTATTTATGTTGTTTGGTTGTTTGTTTTCTCTTATCTATTATAGAATGTGAGGCATGAGAATTTAGTTAAGTCCTAATGTTTAGGATTAATTCTCGAATAATAACCAATCCATCATATACAATGGTTTTTCTTTACCTTAACCAAGGTAGGCTCTTTATTCCATTGCATTGTGAGCAAAAATGATTAAGCAGAACAAAATTTCAAATTTAGCATTTAAATTTGGCATGCTAGGAATGACTGGCGTGACAATGGGAATGTTAATTGCCATTGCCTTGGAAGTGACGAGTCTGGCTGATTTCTTTTCTTACTGCGTTTATAACAGTGTGAGCCAACTAGGCACTTATTCTCGTTCACCTTCCGCGGTCATTCTTAATGGGGGGTTATTTTTTGGCAGCTTAACCGCAAGCTTAGGGTGTGTTTTTGCATTGCAAGCGTCTAACGGTTTTGCTGTGCGTTTATTTTGGTTATGTATTGCTGTGCAATTTGTGTCGTTGGCTGCGATGGGGTTATTCCCAATGAATGTATACCATCTGCACATTAATGCGCTTTTAACGTACGTTACTTTAGGGGTGTTTGTTGCCGGCTGTTTTATTCTTGTCAGTGGCAACTTATCGATTAAAGTAAAAGTGATGGGCCGGATTATTGCCGTTGGATTATTAGTCATTCACGGTTGTTTGTTGGTTATTCCACAATATATGGAATGGTCACAAGGTGAGCCGCTAGTTAATTTTTTTGTGGTGGCAGAGCGAATGACGTCAGTTTCACCTCGTCCTTCAATGTGGTGGCAAGCTTGGGGATTTTGGCTGTGCTTGATTTTGCAGATGGGGCTAGCGTTAATGATGTTATATACTCAACCTCATCAGTCAGCTGAGCAATCAGTGGCATCTTAGGTTCAAGGTTTGACTCAAAGCAAAACATCACGTTTACGATTCAACCTTGAGCTCAAAGCATTCAACCTTAGCTCAAACATTTTTCTTTGCCCCCTTATACATTCAATAGCTGCTTGATGAACTAGATTGCAGCGAAGAGCGCAGCACATAATATAATGGGCTGTTACTGAGTGCTCCCACCCACTCAACCCTACAGCCTATCTCTACATTAACCTCTAGTGTATTGTGTGGCGCGTGAATATTTACACTTCAATCGTTTTGCAGATGAACCTTTGGTCTTTAGGCGTGTGGTTGATGTTGCTTCATACCTGCTTCTCCATACCAATAACCATTACAGTCTTGAATTTGTTTAATTGATGGTATGACTGAACTTGTTGATAAGGTTTGTTGGTTTAGGTTGTTTGCTAATGCATCAGCAATGGTTAAATCATCAATACTACGCGCAGATAAGCGCCAATAATCAATGCCCATTTGCTGCATTTCATGCAGGTTTGCGCTTAAGTTAATGCATGCGGCAGATTGTGTTTGAATGCCATTTAAACGCAATAGCGGTTGATTCTCTTGTGTTTGCACTAACAATCCTTTTGGGTATTGTTGGCAAATAGTTTGACAGTTATCTTTGTGTAGATTTAAATGCTTGGCGGTAAAGCAACGAGCTGAATGGGCCAGCGGTATATGACCAAAACCAAACACTTCAACTTCATAGGCAGGCTTTGCAGTGATGACTTTTTCTAACCAAGCTTTTGATAATTCATAAGGCATGACAAAGCGCATCATGCCTTTTTTATGTAAAAAATCTAATGATGCACGGTTATAGTTATTAATGGTTGGGCCGCACACAAATGGCAAGTTGGCTTGATGCGCTAATTGCACAGCGCCAATGTCATTGGCTTCAATTAACCATTCACCGTTATCTATATAGCGTTTTAACTCCGTTAATTCTGATTGCGCTTCAATCAGAGCCATGGTTGATAAGACAACCTGCTTATCTGCTGCAGTGAGCATTTTGGCAATGTTGATATAATCTGCCAGTTTTAATTCTCTACGACGACTGCATACGGTTTCGCCAAGGTAAATGGTGTCAATATTGGTTGTGGCTACTTTTTCATAAAACTGCATCACGTCCTGTTTCGACCAACAATAATGCAATGGCGCTAAGCTAATTTTCATTTATCGATTCCTTGTTAGATTATTGCCATTGACGGGCGTAAGCACCTAGTGTGGTGATTTGCCCTTCAGATACTTTTGCTAGGGCTTCATTCCAGTGTTGCGATTCTACAAAGGCTTGAGGATTTGCTTGGTAAGTATCAATGGCTTGACGCCACACACTGGCGACTTGGCCTACATAAGCTGGGCTGCGTTGTCGGCCTTCTATCTTTAAAGAACAAACCCCGGCTTTAGCCAGTTCAGGCAATAAACTTAAGGTATTTAAACTGGTTGGTGATTCCAGTAGGTATTCTGGTGTGTTGTTGGTTTCGCTTATGTAGCGCCCTTTACAAACAACAGGGTAACCCAGTTGTTGCTCTTGAGATGAACGCTCAAGTAGCACATCGTTAAGACGCGTCAGCTTATCATTGCCATCATCTTGCCAGCGAACATGTTTTGCTGGTGAGCAAGAGCCGCCAGTATTAGGTGATTGCCCTGTGACATATGATGATAAGTGACATCGTCCCTCAGCCATAATACACAGGCTTCCAAAAGCAAACACTTCTAAGTCGACGGGGCTGACTTTGGCTAAGTCTTTAACTTGTTTGATCGATAGCACCCTTGGTAATACTGCGCGCTCAATATCGAAGCTTTGTTTATAAAAAGATAATGCCGCGAGATTGGTCGCGCTTGCTTGTACCGATAAATGCAGCGGTAAATGAGGATGACGGGTACTGGCATATTCTAATAAGGATACGTCGGCGACAATGAGGGCGTCGAGTCCTAAGTCGGCAGCAATATCAACAGCCTCAAACCATCTAGATTCCTCACCGGGTTTTGGAAAGGTGTTTAAGGTTAGAAATAGTTTACGTTTTTGTTGTTGGGCTAATTTTTTAGCTTGCTTTAATTGTGCACTATTAAAGTTTAATCCCGCAAAAGAACGGGCGTTGGTGTCATTTTTTAAACCAAGATAGACCGCGTCAGCACCCGCATTAAATGCCGCTTTCATCGATGCCAGGTTGCCAGCAGGGCAAAGTAGTTCCATATTTTTTGCTCTTATTGTTATGTAGAACAGGAGTGTAAGAGTGAATGGCTGTCAATGAATTGATTTAAGACATGTTTGTACAGATAAATTAACAGTAAAATAGTGGAAACTTAACTTATTGTTACAACGGAACCATTATGGCTCAAAAATTCTCAGAAAAATTGGCGCAAAATATTTTTAGTGTGACGCCTAAGATAAGTCGCCAAACTTTGGCGTTGGTGCCAGATAAATTAAAGTTTGAGCTACTCAGCCAGTTGCTGAATTTATTACTGGCTGAACAAATTAAAATGCAAGAGTTAGCTTTCCTTGAAAACAAGCATGTGGGGATTATTGTCGATGACATCAAGCTTAGTTTTGATGTGTCGATACGGGCAGGTAAACTGCAAATCAGCACCATGGTTCAGCCTGATGTGGTCTTTACCGCTAATGTGCCTGAATTAGTGCTGGTAGCTGCGGGTAAAGAAGACCCTGATACGTTGTTTTTCCAACGAAAATTGCTGATTGAAGGTGATACAGAGTTAGGATTGGAAGTGAAAAATCTATTATTAGGTATTGAGTTAGATGGTTTGCCAAAACCGGTGCAGGTCGCTATTGAAAAGCTTGCGATAACCATTCAAACGTTGCAAAAGCAAATGGGTTAAAAACACCGCTAAAGCGTAAATATGAAGGATTTGTTATTCGTCCATAAATGACAAACGACAGGGCGTTTGGTATAAAAGTGAGTGACGAGAAAGAGTTTAATGACAAAATATGTTTGTGAGAATAAAGGCTTGCGAGCATAAAAAAACGCCTTGATGGTATTATCAAGGCGTTGTCTTTATACTTTACCAGTAAGGATGGCGTATTTAACTAATAGCTCATCTTGTGACTCTTTATGAGCTGGGTCTGGGTCAATACAATCTATTGGGCAAACAGATATACAAGTTGGTTTGTCGTAATGGCCGACACACTCAGTACATAAGTCTGGTTCAATTTCATAGATTTCTTCACCCATGCTAATGGCTGAGTTGGGACACTCTGGCTCACACATGTCGCAATTAATACAGCTATCGTCGATAATTAATGCCATGGTAACGACCTAAGCTTTTGCTTCTTGGTGTGGATTACGAGTATCTTGCCCTTGCGGTAAATTGCGCATTAATATGGCCTTTTCTACTTCGATATCTTTTGGAATATCAAGAAAAACAAAATGCCCTGAACCTAACCCTGCCTCAACTGATTCGCCTTTGCGATTAATCAATTTTTCAATGGTCAAGTTGATATTGCCTTGCGGGGTCATTACCTCAACGCTATCACCGACGCTAAACTTATTTTTAACATCAATCTCAACTAAACCTGCCTCGTTACGTTTTCCGGTAAATTCACCAACAAATTGCTGGGTATCGCTGATTGAGTAGCCGTATTCGTAGTTCTGGTATTCATCATGCACATGGCGACGTAAGAAGCCTTCAGTGTAACCTCGGTGTGCTAGCCCTTCTAGGTTGTGCATTAATGTGCGGTCAAAGTCTTTACCTGATGCCGCGTCCTCAATAGCTTGGCGGTAAAGCTGGGCCGTGCGCGCAACGTAATAAAATGATTTTGTACGCCCTTCAATTTTTAATGAATCAACGCCCATTTTAGTGAGTCGGTCAACATGTTGAATAGCACGTAAATCTTTTGAATTCATAATGTAAGTGCCGTGTTCATCTTCAAATGCAGGCATGTACTCACCTGGACGACCCGGCTCTTGTAGCAATACGATTTCATCAGAGGGTTTACCTGCACCTAGGGTTGTTGGTGACTCAATTTGCACACCGTGTTGGTCAACAATACCTTGTGGATTAACGGCAATAATGTCGCCTTCCATGGTTTCTTTGGCTTCATGGACATCATACTTCCAACGGCAAGCGTTGGTGCAAGTGCCTTGGTTTGGATCGCGTTTATTAATGTAGCCAGATAATAGGCAGCGGCCTGAGTAAGCCATACACAATGCGCCGTGAACAAATACTTCAAGTTCAATATCTGGACATTGTTGGCGAATCTCTTCTATTTCATCTAGCGATAATTCACGAGATAAAATGACTCGTTTAATGCCTTGTTGCTGCCAAAACTTAACCGAAGCCCAGTTAATGGCGTTAGCTTGTACCGACAAATGCACAACTTGGTCAGGAAAGGCTTCACGAACCATCATAATCAGCCCAGGATCTGACATGATTAACGCGTCTGGTTTCATGTCAACAACGGGCGCCATATCGCGAATGTAGGTCTTTAGCTTGGCATTATGCGGTGCAATATTACTGACCACATATAATTTTTTGCCTAAGGCGTGCGCTTCGTTTATGCCTGTCGCTAGATTTTCCATTTTAAAGTCGTTATTTCTAACGCGAAGACTGTAACGGGGTTGGCCCGCATAAACCGCGTCTGCACCGTAAGCAAAGGCATAACGCATATTTTTTAAAGTGCCAGCAGGGGACAATAACTCGGGTTTAAACATAACTTCTCTCAATTGACTGGAAAATCGCTGATAGCGGGAGCGAGATTTTACTGTAAGGATAGTAGTAGATGCAAATATCAACAGCGATTATCGGACTGAGTGTAACAACTTAAATTGTCAATGAAGGTGTAAAGGGAGGTAACTAAAGTCGTATTTACTTGAATGTAATAAATTTTAATCAATTTATCTATTTCAGATGATGCTGACATTAAAACAAATAGTATATAATCGACGATTCATATTGTTAATCGTGGAAGACTTATATGTCTACTGAGCATCAGTTATTAGTCGGATTATTAAAGAAGCTTAAAAATGATGCACTGGTATTGCCGACATTACCTGAGGTTGCAATGCGTGTTCAAGAAGTGGTGGCTAGCCCTAATACAAGTTTAAAACAAGTGGGTGATGTCATTGGTCAAGACGCAGCAATTTCGGCTCGTATTATTAAAGTGGCAAATAGTGTGTTGTATTGCCGTGGAGCAAAGGCTGAAAACATTAGCGCTGCAGTTAATCGAATTGGCTTAGTGCAAATTAAATCCATTACCACTTCTGTTGCTATGGAGCAGTTGTTCATTTCAACCAATGAAATGGTGTGGGAAGTCATGGATGAAGTGTGGAAAACGTCAATTGAAGTGACCGCAGCGGCTTCGGCGATTTTGGAAATGTATAACAAGCGCAACCCAATGCAAAAGCTTGACAGAGAAACCCTAACTTTAGCAGGGTTAATACATAATATTGGTGCGCTTCCAGTGCTTTCTGAAGCAGAGACTCATCCAGAGATGTTTACCAGTATTGATCAATTACGCGGCTTAGTGAGAAAAATGCAAAGCCCAATTGGTAGAGCCGTTTTAAAGAGCTGGGATTTTGCTCCTGAAGTCACCGAGGTTGTAGAGCGCTGGGCTGATTTACATTATGTATCTGATCAGGTGACATACTTAGACTTTATTCGCAGCGCAGCTTTTTACACCGGGGAGTTACGTGCTGGTGGTGACTTAGAAGATCGCTTATCTGTACTTGCTGAACGTGGTCTGCCTGTCACGCCAGAAGACCTGGCTAGTGAAGAATTTTTAGATACTTATCATTCAATTAAACAAAGTTATGAATAAAGCTATACTTGCCATCATAGCTTAATTGAAAGTGCACAAGGAGGGGGAATTTGCTGACATCATTTTTTGCCTTTTTTGTGCAATATTCAACGATAATCTTATTGTGTTTATTGGTGTTTTTGTTGGCTGTTTGCGTCGGATATATTTATAAGCAAACGCGCCTTTTGCGTTATTTATGCGCCAATTTTGATACGCCTCATCAATCATTAATCTTACCGCCTATTCCCCGTCTACTTCAGCCGCTAGTCGCCTTAATTAAGCAATATCATTTGTCAGAACAAGCCACGCTTGAGCGGGATAAACTCACAGGGTTAATTAATCGAGTGGGTATAAAGCGGGCGTTATCTGAAAGGTTGCCACTAAATGTGGGCACATTAATGCTGATTGATATTCGAAAATTTCGGTTTATTAATGATTTATGGGGATTTAATGTTGGCGACAATATCTTAATGTTGTTAGCTAATCGATTAACCCAACTTAACCTTAAACCAAACCTGATTGCGCGTATGAATGGTAACGAATTTTTGTTGTACTTTCATAGCAAAATTAACGATAACAATATTCAAGATATCATGACCACTGTTGAATATCCGTATCGATTATATGAACAAACAATTGAATTAACGATGCGGGCCGGGGTGTTAGATCTTTCAGCGCATCAAACCGATATGAGTATGACCTTGCGCCGGCTTGATTTGGCATTACAAAAAGCCAAACGTTTGCATCATGGTTTTTCTCATTATGAAGAGGGTGAAGACTGCCAACATCATCGTCAATTAACCTTAAGCAATGGCTTAGCTAAAGCGGTTGCTAATAATGATTTCTTTATGGTTTATCAACCTAAGTTTAATTGTCAAAAAGGGGCCATTGATCAGTTAGAAGCGTTATTGCGTTGGCAACATCCTCAACTTGGGATTATTTACCCAAACGAGTTTATTCATTTAGCCGAGCGGTGTGGCATGATGAAACCATTAAGCTTGTGGGTTATTGAGCGAGTGATTGCCCAAGTGGCAACGTGGCAAGCCAAAGGGATTGATATAAAAGTAGCAATAAACTTGTCGGCTTCAGACCTTGAAAACCCACAACTTATTAGCGTTATTCGAGCAACGCTTGAACATTATCAAGTTAATCCTAATAAATTAGTCATCGAAGTGACTGAAAGCGCGATGATGGCGTCTTTATCTAAGTCTATTCGGGTATTAAATTTATTGCGGGAACTCGGGGTGAGTTTAGCCATTGATGACTTTGGTACAGGGCAATCATCATTAGCCTATTTACGTCATTTGCCGGTTGATGAAGTGAAAGTAGATAGGGCATTTATTAGCGATTTTGATCAAGATGATATTGCCAAACAAATTGTTAAAACGACAATTAAGTTGACGCATCAATTAGGTTTGTCAGTGACTGTTGAGGGCATTGAAACACAAAAAGTGGCAGATTATTTACAAGGGCATCAGGTTGATTATTTACAAGGGTTATATATAGCCAAGCCATTGTTACCCGATGAAGTTGAAAGCCAACATGTGTTATCACTATCAACACCAACCCATTGCGATATCAAATATCCGTTTGCCAGTGCTAAGCAAGTGAGTTAAATAAGCACAATCGTTTCAGCTTTGATACTTGGTGCTGTTAATTAGAGCTATCAAGCTACCAACTGATATCCTTTATCTTTTCATCTCTCCCGTTACTTTCTTTCACACAGCTATTTATCAACTAAATTATCTATCAGCATTATTTCAAGCTTGTTGCTGCAAGGTATTAATTAAATCAATAGGCATTGGGGCTAATTGACGCTTTTTATTCATACATACCATTTCAATGGTGGCGGTAACAGCTGGCTTGCTGGCATTTGGACGCCAAATTTCTTGTTTCCAAACTGTACGATATTTACTTTCAAAATAGAATTGAGTTCGTACATCGATAATATCAGCGAACTCCACACCGTCATGACAGAGCATATCAGTACGATAAACCGCAAAGCCAAGCTGTTGATGCTGCCACAGCTGATTAAGCACATTAGCACCAATGACATGTTCTCTTGCGCGTTCAAAATACTTTAAAAAGTTAGGATGATAAACCACGCCTGAAAAGTCGGTGTCTTCATAATAAATTTGCACTGGGAAATGAAATGTTTTGCTAAGTGTTGCAGTCATAAAAATGGGTGCTCAAAATAGTAAATTTACAGCGTTTAATCTAGGTAAGACCTGATTATAGGATAGATATGCTAAGTTACAGATGCAATTGGGATGCTGTAAAATGCACGGTTTAATACAGGTCAGTTGTTGAGAACATCACGTTTAAAAAAGCAATGATGAGTCAATCGCTTGATGCTGGTGGCAGCTGTCAATTAACGATTTAGCCGTTAAATCAATGACACTCAGCACATGGGTTTCGCAGTGCGTTTTTTGATTAATTTTTTGCATTAATAAATCAAAATCCCCATCGCCTGATAATAATAAAATAGCATCAACATCAGGTGCTAATTCAAGAATGTCGATAGTGATACCAACGTCCCAGTCACCTTTGGCACTGCCGTCGCTACGCTGTATATATGGTTTTGTTTTAACGTTGAAGCCCATGTGTTTTAAGGCATCTTGAAATTTAGTTTGGCCGTCATCTTTAGGTGCTATGGCGTAGGCGGTAATACTGCTTATAGTGTATTTTTGTTGTAAGTTTTTCAGTAACTGGCGGTAATTAAAGCTTTTACCGTAAGCCTGCCTACAGGTGTAGTAGATATTTTGTACATCAACAAAAACAGCAAGTGTATTCATGGTTAATCCTAAGGACGACACGGTGATTAGAAGCAACAAAGCCATGTAATATTACATGGCTTTGTTCATTTAAGCAGTGGCTAAAGCTCAATTTGTAGCGGGTTTATGGCTAAATTGAACTTGCTGCTTTTTGGTCTCAGGTTTTACACCCATAAAGTATTCATAACCACTGTTATTTTTTGTTTTATTGACAGCTTGAGTGGTTTTTGTTGAGGTTTGGTCTGAAAACAACGTGTACTTTGCTTTAGGCTTTATTGCTGTTGAACTGCTGGTTTTGTTGGTGTTTTTTGTCGTTTCAGGCAATAACTCAACGCTGTTTTTTGAGGCGACAGGAACATTAAAGTTATAGTTAAATACACCATTACCCTCAATCGTTTCTACACTTGACTTATCTTTTGATTGATAAGAGGCCAAAATACCATGTTTGCCTAATGGGATTTCGTGGAATAACTTTTTCCCCGTGCCAATTTTAGTGCCGTTAATATACCAGTCTGCGGCAACATTACTGACTAAAGTGATCATGGCTGATTTTAACCCCAGCTTTTCAGCCAATATAGCATCGATTTTTTTGTTATATGACGGCTTGAAATTCATCGCCACCTTATAGTGTAAATTACCGTGCATGTTCATGCTGGCATCCACAACCTCGTAAGACAATAAAACTGATTTATTGTTTAAAAAAGGGGAATCATTGCGAGTGTTGGTCAAAATAAAGTTTTTTGATTCTTTTAAACAATCGCTGATAGACTGATATTTAGAACACTCAGTTGAACCATCAATTGTAATGGGTAATTGACTTGATGGTTTTGACAGGTCGGCAATTAAGCGGTCGGTGATACTGGTTTTAAGTTTAAATAGCTTTTGACTTTTATCGGCCCGCTGTTGGTTAATCGCATCATATTCTGAGTGAATATCCATGATCTCCTTTTTTAAGGCCGCTGTTTCTGTCTGTGAGCGCTTCTCAAGCGAATCAATGTTTTTTACCACGGTTTCAACTTGGTGATAAAAAGGTGCCATTGTTGATTGCGATAGAATTTTTGCCTGTAACTGGCTTAGCAAGCTTTGGTAATGGTCTTTTTCAGAGGCAATAGAATCTTGCAACTCTTCAATATCATAAGCTTTTTTGTTATGGCGAGAGAACTTATCGTTAACCGCAATGAGCATCGGGTCTATGTCATATTGGCTTTCTATCTCACTTAGGGTGTTTTCTTCTGAACTAGTGATCACTTCTAGTGCAGCAAATGAGTTACTTGCATATAAGCACAATAAGGCGAGGGGGATTAAACCGTATCTCACTGATTTCTCCATTGAATTTCTTTGCAGGTTGGAACCGTTACCGCTTAACTTGTGGGCTGAAATTACACAGTTAAGGGTATATTAATCCATCAAAAGCGCATGATACTTAAGTTGTTTTGGCTTTACAAACAGATTGTATAAAATAAGGGCAATTAAATAACAAATTATTGACGCAGGTCGAGAAAATAATTTGACGCTAAAGTGGTTGTTATTTAAGCGATTAAAATATTTGTTTATTTAATTAACTACAATCAATGTGGTTGTTATATGGGGTGTTTTGTTGGTTTAATAACCGATAGGTGATATTTAATGTTATAAGTGTGTATAAATAATAAAGAGGCCGTAGTGGCCTCTTTATTATTTTAATTAATGCTATTTAATCATGCGCTTATATTTTAATCGATGTGGCTCTACAACATCTGAACCATAAGTTTGTTTCATCCATGTAGAGTATTCAGTGTAGTTACCTTCATAGAAGTTCACTTTACCTTCATCACGATAATCAAGGATATGGGTTGCGATACGGTCGAGGAACCAACGGTCATGGGAAATAACCATTGCACAACCTGGGAACTCAAGTAGCGCTTCTTCTAATGCTCGTAAGGTTTCTACGTCTAAATCATTGGTAGGTTCATCGAGTAATAATACGTTACCACCCGCTTGTAATAATTTTGCTAGATGGACACGGTTACGTTCACCACCTGATAGCGAACCAATGATTTTTTGTTGATCGCCGCCGCGGAAGTTAAAACGACCAACGTAAGCGCGACTTGGAATTTCAGTGTTGTTGATACGCATAATATCTTGGCCATCTGAAATCTCTTGCCAAACTGTTTTACTATCGTCCATTTCGTCACGGAATTGGTCAACTGAAGCTATTTTGACTGACTCGCCGACTTCAATAGAGCCTGAATCGGGTTGCTCATCACCACTGATCATTTTAAATAGGGTGGATTTACCCGCGCCGTTGGCACCAATAATACCGACAATTGCACCTTTAGGGACAGTAAACGATAAGTCTTCAATTAATACGCGGTCGCCATAGGATTTAGTGAGGTTGTTGACCTCAATCACTTTGTCACCTAAGCGTGGCCCCGGTGGAATGAAGAGCTCATTAGTTTCATTGCGTTTTTGATAATCATTGGTGTTTAGCTCTTCAAAGCGAGCCATTCGAGCTTTGCCTTTTGACTGGCGGCCTTTACTGCCTTGTCTTACCCATTCTAATTCTTTAGCGATGGTTTTTTGTTTGGCGCTTTCTGTGGCGGCTTCTTGTTTTAGGCGGTTATCTTTTTGTTCTAACCAAGAAGAGTAGTTTCCTTCCCATGGGATACCTTCACCACGGTCCAGTTCAAGAATCCAACCTGCAGCGTTATCAAGAAAATAACGGTCATGGGTAATTGCAACCACTGTGCCGCTATATTCTTGTAAGAAATGTTCAAGCCATGCAACTGATTCAGCATCTAAATGGTTGGTTGGTTCATCTAGAAGCAGCATTTCAGGTTTTTCGAGCAATAAACGACATAATGCGACTCGGCGGCGTTCACCACCTGATAGTACAGCAATTTTTTCGTCCCAATCGGGTAAGCGCAATGCGTTTGCAGCTCTATCTAAGACGGTTTCTAAGTTATGGGCATCAGTGGCTTGGATAATCGCTTCTAATTCACCTTGCTCTTTTGCTAATGCATCAAAGTCAGCGTCAGGTTCAGCATATAACATGTACACTTCATCTAAGCGCGTTAAGGCATTTTTGGCTTCGCTAACGGCTTCTTCAATGGCTTGACGGACAGTTTGAGACTCATCTAGTTTGGGTTCTTGTGGTAAATAACCAATTTTAAGCCCCGGCATTGGGCGTGCTTCACCTTCGATTTCGGTGTCTAAACCTGCCATAATTTTAAGTAGGGTTGATTTACCCGAACCATTTAGTCCTAACACCCCAATTTTTGCACCAGGAAAAAAGCTTAATGAAATGTCTTTGAGGATTTGCTTTTTCGGCGGAACAATTTTTCCAACTCTAAGCATGCTATAAACGAATTGCGCCATAAGATCTGATCTTCCTTTCAATTATGATGGCCTAATTTTACGCGAACAGTGGCTTAACTCAACTATTAACCTGAGCAAATGTGGTAAATCATGGGAATTTATCGCGGTGTAATTATGGTGTGTTCTTGTAGTAATAACATGAATCGTTTTGTAATAAGAACACAGTGAATTTCATGTTAATTAAACTGTAAATCAATAGCTTTGGGTAGTAGAATTACGCGCTACCTTACTATAAGAACCTGTGTTGGAGTCACTATGCTGAACAAAGCGATGAACATTGCCGATTACGATCCCCAGTTACTCAAAGCTATTGAAGACGAGACTTGTCGCCAAGAAGAACATATCGAGTTAATTGCGTCTGAAAACTATACCAGTCCACGCGTGATGGAAGCACAAGGCTCACAACTGACCAATAAATATGCTGAAGGTTATCCTGGTAAGCGCTATTACGGCGGTTGTGAATATGTCGACACAGTTGAAACACTTGCTATTGAGCGTGTTAAAACCTTATTTGGTGCAACTTATGCAAACGTTCAGCCTCACTCAGGTTCGCAAGCAAATAGTGCGGTATTTATGGCGTTGCTTCAACCAGGTGATACTGTTTTAGGTATGAACTTGGCTCATGGCGGCCATTTAACACACGGTTCTCCAGTTAACTTCTCTGGTAAGTTATACAACATCATTCCTTACGGCATTGATGAGTCAGGTAAAATTGATTATGACGAAATGGAGCGTTTAGCTGTAGAGCATAAGCCTAAAATGATGATTGGTGGTTTTTCTGCGTACTCAGGTATTGTTGACTGGGCTAGAATGCGTGAAATTGCTGATAAAATTGGGGCTTACTTCTTTGTTGATATGGCGCATGTTGCAGGCCTTATTGCTGCTGGTGTTTACCCATCACCTGTGCCGCATGCACATGTTGTTACGTCGACAACCCATAAAACTCTTGCAGGCCCTCGTGGCGGTATTATCATTTCAGCAGCAGACGATGAAGCTCTGTATAAAAAGCTTAATTCAGCAGTATTCCCAGGTGGCCAAGGTGGCCCTCTAATGCACGTGATTGCGGGTAAAGCCGTGGCATTTAAAGAAGCATTAGAGCCAGAATTTAAAGTGTATCAACAACAAGTTGTTGTTAATGCAAAAGCGATGGTGAAAGTATTTTTAGAGCGTGGTTATAAAATTGTGTCTGGCGGTACAGAAAACCACTTAATGTTAGTTGACCTTATCGGCCGCGATTTAACGGGTAAAGAGGCTGACGCAGCACTTGGTAGTGCTAACATTACAGTCAATAAAAACTCTGTACCAAATGATCCTCGTTCGCCTTTTGTGACTTCAGGAATTCGAATTGGCTCGCCAGCAATCACGCGTCGCGGCTTTAAAGAAGCGGAGTGTGAGTTATTAACATCTTGGATTTGTGACATTCTAGATGACGCTGAAAATCAACAAGTGATTGACCGCGTTAAAACGGACGTGCTTGCGCTTTGTGCTAAGTTCCCAGTTTATGCATAACATGTGTTAGCAATAGGTTTTTGGCTCTATGGGTTAACCTATTCTAATAAATGAGATAAACTTTAATGGCCGCTAATAATAGCGGCCATTTGTTTTTGCGGAGGCACAATGCATTGCCCTTTTTGTAGCGCGACCGATACCAAAGTAATTGATTCTCGACTTGTCGCAGATGGACACCAAGTTCGTCGCCGTCGTGAATGTATGGAGTGTCATGAACGTTTTACCACATTTGAAGGTGCAGAATTAGTGATGCCTCGAGTGATAAAACAAGATGGAACTCGTCAACCGTTTGATGAAGAAAAACTACGCGGTGGCATGCTCAGAGCGGTAGAAAAACGACCCGTTTCAATGGATGAAATTGAACAAGCTTTAAGTAAAATCAAATCGTTATTACGGGCTACTGGCGAACGAGAAGTGAAATCAGAAATGATTGGCAACTTTATGATGGAGCAACTGATGGCGATGGATAAAGTGGCTTATATTCGTTTTGCTTCTGTCTACCGCGCATTTGAAGATGTGTCGCAATTTGGTGAAGCTATTGCTAAGTTACAAAAATAATCTAAGTCGCTTCATTATTTAAATTGTTAGGCTAGGTTTGTTAAGCGCCTAACTTATGCTGGGAATATCCATGTCAAATTGGTCTAAATTTGATTCACAAATGATGACGCTTGCACTGCAACTAGCTGAGCGTGGGCGTTATACCACCAGACCTAATCCTTGTGTTGGCTGTGTCATTACTCTTGGGAAAACAATATTATCTCAGGGATATCATCGAGTAGCAGGACAAGGGCATGCTGAAGCGAATGCCTTAAAGGATCTCGCTGAGCGTGGAATTAGTGCTAAAGGTGCGACGGCTTATGTCACACTAGAACCTTGTAGTCATTATGGCCGCACGCCACCTTGCGCAGAAGGTTTAATTAATGCCAATGTTTCCCGTGTAGTAGTTGCTGTACTCGACCCTAATCCTCAAGTGGCAGGTAGAGGCATTAATATGCTGCGACATGCTGGCATTGAGGTAGATGTTGGCTTGTATGAGCAACAAGCTTATAAAATTAATCGCGGTTTTATGAAGCGAATGAAACAAGGTTTACCTTGGGTTACGCTGAAAGTGGCCGCTAGTTTAGATGGCAAAACAGCATTGGCAAATGGTGTTTCAAAATGGATTACCACTCCCCAAGCTCGTCAAGACGTGCAGCGCTTACGGGCACAAAGTTGTGCACTTATTACTGGCGTGAATACGGTTGAAATGGATGACCCAAGTTTAAATGTGCGTTACTCACAGCTTGGTTCGTTACAACAAGCCTTGACTGAGAAAGAGGTGCATCAACCTTTGCGCGTCGTGTTAGATACGCACGCGAAACTTACACCTAATTTTCAAATTTTTGCGGTTCAAAGCCCAATACTATTAGTCAGTCATACGCCATATTCCGATGTGATAAAAGCCCAAATGCCAGCGCATGTTTCATATTTCACAACGGATTTGAATGATAGCGGACGCATTAACCTCAATGCTGTTTTGATACATTTAGGTCAGCAGTGTAATAGTGTGTTAGTTGAAGCGGGGGCAACGCTTTGCGGCAGTGTGTTAGAACAAGGGTTAGCTGATGAGCTTATCCTGTATCAAGCACCTAAGATACTGGGCAGCGAAGCGCGAAATATGCTTAAATTACCTGATTACTCAATCATGGATTCATTGCCTAATAGCCAGTTAGTCGATGAGCGAAAAGTCGGTAAAGATACGCGTTACACCATACACATTGCAGCGACTCAATAAGCTGCGCCCCGTTTTTTTAGTTAATAAATAAAGTGAGTTGATATGTTTACAGGGATCATCGAAGCCCTTGGTACATTAACCAAAATAGAGCGCCAAAGTGACGATATTCGCTTAACCGTAGACAGCGGTAAGTTAGATTTATCAGATGTAAAGCTCGGCGACAGTATTGCAACTAACGGGGTGTGTTTAACCGTTGTAGAATGTTTAAGTCATGGTTACGTAGCAGATGTTTCTGCTGAAACGGTTGCTTTAACAGGTTTTGCTGATTACCAAGCAGGTCAAAAAGTGAATCTTGAAAAAGCCGTTACTGCTAATACCCGTCTTGGCGGTCATATGGTTAGTGGCCATGTTGATGGTGTTGCAACGGTAGATAAGCGAGAAATGCGCGGGCAAGCCATTGAGTTCTGGCTTACAGCGCCAATAGCACTTGCAAGATACATTGCGCATAAAGGCTCGATTACCATAGATGGCGTAAGCTTAACGGTTAATGAAGTTAATCAACAACAATTTAGATTAACGATTGTGCCGCATACGGCATCAGAAACGACCTTAACCAGCCTGAAAAATGGCGATAAAGTGAATATAGAAGTTGATTTGGTCGCCCGATATCTAGAGCGATTAATGGACCCAAGTGCACAAGAGTCGAAACCCAGCGGTGTCACGATGGCGTTACTCGCACAATCGGGATTTCTACGATAGATTTACCCTCCCTATACGAACGAAACATGGGGAATAAATATTCTGATTAGCGCGGTTAGACAATGATACGTTAAAGCGTGATAGTTTTTCGATAACAATAAAAACAACAACCCTCATTAAACGACGAGCAAAAGGCCCCATTATGGCATTACACAGCATAGAAGAAATCATTGAAGATATTCGTCAAGGTAAAATGGTTATTTTGATGGATGACGAAGATAGGGAAAATGAAGGCGACCTGATTATGGCCGCTGAATGCGTCACACCTGCTGCGATTAATTTTATGGCGACATATGGCCGTGGCTTAATATGCCAAACCTTGACTCAAGCGCGTTGTAAACAATTAAACTTGCCATTAATGGTGACTAATAATAACGCCCAATTTACCACTAACTTCACCGTGTCTATTGAAGCTGCTGAAGGAGTAACAACGGGAATTTCTGCTCACGATAGAGCGATGACAGTACAAGCCGCCGTTGCTAGAGATGCCAAACCTGTTGATTTAGTTCAACCAGGGCATATTTTCCCACTAATGGCACAAGAAGGTGGGGTGTTAATCCGCGCCGGCCATACTGAAGCTGGTTGTGATTTAGCTCGCCTAGCAGGCTTTGAAGCTTCAGGGGTGATTGTGGAAATTTTAAATGAAGACGGCACGATGGCGCGCTGCCCTGATTTAGAAGTGTTTAGTCAAAAACATGATATTAAAATGGGCACCATTGCTGATTTAATTGAATACCGTAACAACAAAGAAACCACCGTTGTTCGTGAAGCAAGTTGTAAACTGCCTACTCGCTTTGGCGATTTTGAAATGGTGACCTTTCGTGACACCATTGACAACCAATTACATTACGCATTAATCAAAGGTGAAGTTACCACTAATACGCTTGTGCGTGTACATTTGCAAAATACGTTTAATGATATTTTACACTCAGAGCGAGATCAAAAACGCAGTTGGCCACTGGAAAAAGCTATGGCAAGAATTGCTGATGAAGGTGGGGTATTGGTTATATTGGGTAATCAAGAACATACCAGTGAATTATTGGCGAAAGTGAAGTCGTTTGAAGCCGAAGATAATGGCGTGTCACCCGTAGCTGCGCAATGGCAAGGCACGTCACGCCGAGTCGGTGTTGGTTCACAAATTCTCTCAAGCGTAGGTGTGAGCACCATGCGCTTGTTAAGTTCGCCTAAACAATACCATTCATTGTCTGGTTTTGGCTTAGATGTCACCGAATACGTTTCAAAATAATGCTCTAATAAAGACAATTAAACAATTTCATTAATACATTGCGCTCAACAAGGGTGCCTATGGTATCATACGGCCTCTTTCGCCCAAAGCTGGGTGCTTTTGCTAAATTAGGTAAGATAAGAATGAACATAGTTCAAGGTAATATCGAAGCGAAAAATGCTAAAGTTGCGATTGTTATATCGCGTTTCAATAGTTTTGTTGTTGAAAGTCTGCTTGAAGGTGCTTTAGACACTTTAAAACGATTTGGTCAGGTACAAGATGATAATATCACTATTGTACGTGTTCCAGGTGCCGTTGAATTACCTCTTGCTGCACGTCGTGTTGCCGCGAGCGGTAAGTTTGATGGGATTATCTCTTTAGGTGCAGTTATTCGAGGTGGGACGCCTCACTTTGATATGGTTGCCGGTGAATGTAACAAAGGCTTAGCTCAAGTTGCTCTAGAGTATGATATTCCTGTTTCATTTGGGGTCTTAACCACAGACAGTATTGAGCAAGCGATTGAACGTGCTGGTACTAAAGCAGGTAATAAAGGTGGTGAAGCAGCCTTGGGTTTACTTGAAATGGTTAATGTACTGCAAGAATTAGAACACCAGTTGGTATAGTAGGAAAATTAATGAAGCCTTCAGAGCGCCGTAAGGCACGTCGTTTAGCTGTTCAAGCTATTTATTCATGGCAGCTTAGCCAGAACAATGTTGCTGATGTAGAGCATGAGTTTTTAACTGAACAAAAAACCGATGGAGTAGATATCGCTTATTTTCGCGAACTACTTGCCGGTGTTGCATCAAAGACGTCGCAAATTGATGAGCGTTTAAAGCCGCATTTAGATCGTGACTTTGAAGATGTGTCTCCTGTTGAAAAGGCCATTGTCCGCTTAGCCACTTACGAGCTAACTTTCCGTACCGATGTGCCATATAAGGTGGCCATCAATGAAGGCATTGAGTTAGCAAAAGCATTTGGTGCTGACGATAGCCATAAATTTGTGAATGGCTTATTAGATAAGCTTGTGAAGCAAAAGTAATACACGAAAACGGTATCCTCGGGTACCGTTTTTTTTGTGTAATTACTTAATGGCTCATTGTGCTTATCTGTAATATTCCAAAATAGGTTAACGAGAAATCGTTAAAATAAGACTGTGAAAGAATTCCAACTTATAGAACACTTTTTTCGTGACCATGGGTTAAAGCGTCGAGATGTTGAGCTGGGAATTGGTGACGATTGTGCATTAGTGAATCCCGCTGAAAATAAATCATTGGCCATCTCTTGCGACACCCTCGTCGAAAACATCCACTTTCTCCCTGACATGCCAGCCAGCGCTTTAGGTTATAAAGCACTAGCTGTTAACCTATCTGATTTAGCGTCAATGGGGGCTGAGCCCGCATGGATGACGCTGGCATTAACAATGCCAAGAGTTGATAAACAGTGGCTTACAGAGTTTAGCCAAGGATTATTTGAAGCTGCAGAATACTATGGTGTTTCACTTGTTGGTGGTGATACCACTCGAGGGCCGTTAGCGATGACTATCACTATTCACGGCCAAGTACCTCAAGGTAAAGCGTTAACCCGTGCAGGTGCCAATAATGGTGATTGGATATATGTTACTGGTACGCTAGGTGACTCGGCATTAGGTTTAGATATTTTGCTTGGTAAACAACAAGCCAGTGAAAAACACAAAAGTTATCTTATTGGGCGTCATTATTCGCCAACCCCAAGAGTATTAGCCGGTCAAGCGCTGCGCACGCTAGCAACCAGCGCCATCGATTTATCTGATGGCTTAGCTTCTGACTTACAGCACATCCTTAATGCTTCATCACTTGGTGCGTTGATAGATGTTGATAAGCTGCCTTTATCCAATGCCCTATTGGAAACCGTTTCAAAAGAACAAGCCATTAATTATGCCTTAGCGGGCGGTGAAGATTATGAGTTACTCTTTACTGTGCCGGAATCACAACGCGGCGCCATTGATACCGCATTACTTCATGCAGGGGTTAAGTTTGTTAAAGTCGGCCAAGTATGTGCTGGCGAAAAACTAAAATTTATTCAAAATGGTGTACCATTTCAACCAGGCTTTGCAGGATTTGAACATTTTTAAATGAAACTACTTTCTCAAGACCCAGCGTTAAAACGTTTATCGCTATCAAACCCCATTCACTTTTTAGCCTTAGGTTTTGGTAGCGGTTTAGCGGCTAAAGCGCCGGGCACATTTGGCACTCTAGCTGCTATTCCTGTTTATTTATTATTGGCGCAATTAAGCTTACCCGTTTATTTGTTGGCGACATTAATATCGGTACTTATAGGCTTTTACATCTGTGATAAAGCGGCTAAAGATATGCAAGTGCATGATCATGGTGCAATTGTATGGGATGAAGTTGCAGGGTTATTGATAACGTTAATTGCTCTACCAGCAGGTTGGCAATGGCTAGTTATTGGTTTTGTATTGTTTCGATTCTTTGACATTATTAAACCTTGGCCTATTAAATGGTTAGATGCCAAAGTTGAAGGTGGCTTTGGGATTATGATTGATGATGTTGTCGCAGGAATTTTTGCATTAATCTGTGTGCAAGGATTGGCGTATTTTATTCAATTTTAATCGTTAGCAATTAGCTCATTTAGTTTAAAATATTGCGAATTTTAACGTGAGTTGATTGTTATTTTTAAACCGTGCAGGCCGTTTCATTAAATACATAGCCGATAGCTTGAATTGGTTGGTGATGTAATAAAGCCAGTTGTGTTATACAACTGGCTTTTTCATGCGCATTATTTGCTGTTTCAGAGCTTACGTGACGAACTCAACGTTTGTATTGGCTGAGCGACAATAGCATTGCCGTTACTTGCATTGGTAATGTCATCATGACCGTTAACCCCGCTAGTTGACGGGGTTAAACATTGCGGCTCTGGTTTTTTCAAGCGAATGGCTCGCATCAAGTAAGCTGGTTAAGTAGTTATGCTTGTTTGAGCAGTTTAATGCTTTGCCGATTGGGTTAAACCGCATTGCTTTTAACTTGTCCATTGGACCTGCAACACAGTAAGCCTGAGACACATTATTAATATTTTCACTACTGCCATCGATAAAATGGCTAATTGCAACGTAATAGTCAGCATTCATATTGTCACTATCGGTTTGCTGGAAAAAGTAACTAAACAGTGCATTTTGATAACTACTTAATTGAGTGACGTGAAATGGCTTGTCTTTGAGCTCACTAATTAAATGATGGGCAAATACCCATTCACCAGCCAATATGCGTTTAATGTTACTCACGGATAGTTGTGGAGACGCTTGCCAGTATTTACGTTGCGTCCGGGTGAGAGAGTGTTGCTTAAACCACTGTTTAGTTACAGTAATATTATGACTTAATTGATTGCGTGCCATAATATGGCTATCCAAATACTGAGCGTTTTTATAAGCCAATAATTGAAGTTTATATTCATTGCCTAAATACTGGATTAACTTGTTTGGTTGTGTTTTGGCTTGCATAAGCACATTTAATTCTGCCAAATTACGAATTTTGCTCAAATCAACTTGGTTAAGCTCTCTTCTATTATGATCGACGCTGTGATCTTCTTGCCAATGAGTAAGTTGTTGAATGGCATAATATTGAGTGATTAAAGATTGATTCTGTTGATTGAGCGCATTAAAGGCATCAAGGTTATCAGTGATAAACTGCTGACATTCTCCTTGTAAGTTATCACCGCAGGCTTTGGTGTACTGATTGAGTAAGCGGTGTTGTGCATCGGTTAATGACAATTTGGAGGTGCTTTTTTCACCAGCCAGTAATAACAACTGTTCAAATGCATTTGTTTCAGCACTAACTTGAGGTTGCTCAAGCCATTTTTGCATGGTTAGGTTGGTATCTGATGGGGAGGCGTCGAATGCATTAATTGCAAAAACATATAGGGTTAATAGCCCTAAAGTAGCAAAAATCAACGTAAAAAAACCAATAATAACCTTAAACACTTCTTTCATGAACGTCCCGTTAATGACACCGAAAATAGCTGTCTAATTTAGCAGAAATCGATTTAGATTTCATGGCAATATCATCACGATTTTTAATCATTAATGGTGGTATTTAATTAATTTATATTTAGTTTTAATGCAGTAACTCTTTGGCATTTGCCAAGGTATTTTCAGTAATACTATCACCACCAAGTAGTCTTGCTAATTCATTGACTCGCTGTTCTTTTGAAAGTGGTGTCATCAGTGTTTCTGTTTGGCCACCTTTATTGAATTTATTTACATACATGTGTTGGTGTCCATTACCCGCTACTTGAGGCAAATGGGTTACACAAAACACTTGCGTTGACTCCCCTAGACTTCGAAGCATTTTCCCTACAACGGCAGCGGTTGGGCCTGAAATACCGACATCAACTTCATCAAATATTAACGTTGGTGTTGATACTTTTTTGGCGGTGATGACTTGAATGCCTAATCCTATACGAGATAACTCACCGCCCGATGCAACTTTAACAATAGGTTGTAATGGTTGACCTGGGTTAGTGGTAACTAAAAATTCAATTTTATCAGAGCCGTTAACAGAGATATGTTCAGCTTGATAAGCCACATCAATGATAAATTGCCCCTTTGGCATATTCAGCTCATGTATAGACTGGGTAACTAATTTATTGAGCTCTTTTGCATAGCGTGCACGGCTTTGACTGAGCTTGAGAGCGTGTTTGGCATAGGCTGCTTTACTTTGTTCCAACTGCATACGAATTTCATCGAGTTTGGTTTCATCGCCGCTTAAATCGGCTAATTCGGTTTTTAATGCAAGATGGTGAGCACTGAGCGTTTGTGGTGATACATGGTGTTTACGCGCTAATTGCATGGCTTGAGATAGCCGGGTATCTAAATATTCAAAGTGTTGTGGGTCTAGTTCAATATTACTTACGTAAGATTCAATTTCTGAGGTGCTTTCTTGAACCTGAATAAGTGCTTGATTTAGCATGTCAGAAATTGAGCTGAGTTGTGGGTCAACATCAACTAATCCTTCGGCAATACTGATGCTTTGATACAATAAGCTGCCTACGTTACCGTCGTCGTTATCATTGAGCAATGATAAGGTTTGTTGGCAACGCTCTATTAGCTCACTGCCATTAGCTAGACGTTTATGTTCTTGCTCTATTTCAGTAAACTCATTTTCAGCTAAATTAAATTCATTGAGTTCTTCAACTTGATATTGCAACAGTTGTTTTCTCGCTAAGCGCTCGTGCTGAGCCTGCTCAAGCTGCTGTAAGTTGTGCTCTATATCTTTGGTGCGCTGATAACTTTTACTGACACCGTCGAGCAGCATTTTATGGTTGGCGTAAGCGTCTAATAATGTCAGTTGGTGTTCACTTTTTAACATGGCATGATGTGCATGCTGGCCATGAATTCCAACAAGTAATTGCCCTAAAGATTTAAGTTGAGCAACAGGGACTGGATTGCCATTAATGTAAGCTCGAGAGCGACCTTCAGCACTAATAGTACGGCGCAAAATACAATCGTCTTCCATTTCTAGGTCGTTGTCTTCTAACCAACGTTTTGCCAGCGGAACATCGTCTAAAACAAAACGAGCACTAACTTCAGCCTTGGTTGCCCCTGGGCGGACTGAGTTAGCGTCAATGCGGTTGCCTAAACAAAGCCCAAGCGCATCAATCGCAATCGACTTGCCAGCGCCTGTTTCACCGGTAATACTGGTCATGCCGACTTTAAAGTCTAATTCTAGAAAACGTACGATAGCAAAATTATTAATGCTGAGTTGGCAAAGCATAGGTTCAGTCCTGTTGTTTTTTTATTCAACCACTGTATTGATAAACAGTATATACTGATTTTATATACAGTAAAGGTTCAATGGTTAAAAAATTACCTTTTGAGGACCGTTGTTAACTTAACTTGATGATTATAAAATAAAAAAGCCCGAATAAATTCGGGCTTTTTTATTGATTTGTGAGCAACGTGTTTTGCTAGTTCAAGCTAATACCAATATTGGATACGTCTGCGTCAATAATTTCTTTGCGCAATGCTTTTATCATTTCAGTGCTGGGCTTTGGTTCTTGTTCAATCACGTCAAGTAACATAGATTGCATGTTTTTTTCTTCAATCATCACTGGATGAGCAAAGATAAAATCATCAAGTTGGGCTTCAGTGATATTGTCATCACATTCCTCACCGCATAAGGCTTCAACATAATGTGCTACGGTGCTGGATGATAACTTGCTGATGTTAACAATATCATCCTCAGCTTGAGAGCTAATGGCACTTAATAAGGTAGAAATGGCAACAACAGCGTCCATGGCTGGGTATGCACCATACGCGTCAAATTCTGTTGGTTCTGGGGTGTTGTCCTCAAGGCGTTGTACGTGGACATCTATATTGAATTTGAGTTTTTTGTCATATTGGCTTTGCCATAACAACTCTAATGCTGTGCTGAGTACTTGTGGATTACCAAATTCACACACTTCGCTGAATAATTGGTAATTTGGCAACATACGTTGACATAAGGCAGTTGCAAAAATCTGCTTTTGAGGGATAGAGAGTGCTTTAAGACGTTTAAAGAAACCGGTCTTGTTATTCATTAGGCATTTCCACTGACAATTGATTGATCACTTGCTGAGCCGCTGATTCTACCTTAGTTAATTCATCAAGTAACTCAAGTATTTCTGGTTCTATGTCATTGATGGGTGTTTTTTTCTTTAGTGCTGATTCGATTTCTTGGCATAACTTGAGCGTACGTGGGACGCCGCAATAGCAACTTGCACCATGAAGTTTATGTACCGTTTGAAGTAATATCTGCGTTTGATGTTCAGTAAACGATTGTTCAATGTTTTGCATGGTTTCAGGTAATGACTCTAACAACATTTTTAGCATATCGAAGGCTAAGTCTGGTTTATGGTTTGCCTGAGATAAACACAGTTCCCAATTTAGGGTGTGGACGTCGAAGTGGGTAAATTGCGGTGTGGTCACCCATTTATTAATGACTTTTTTAAGTGACGATTCATCAATGGGTTTGGGTAGAAAACCGTCCATACCACTTTGTAAAATATTGTCGCGCTCTTCGGCAATGGCGTGCGCAGTCACAGCAATGATAGGGGTATTATGATTTAACGACTTTTCACGAATTAAGGTTGAGGCGGTCAAACCGTCCACCCCCGGCATTTGAATATCCATAAAGATAATATCAAATACTTTGGTTCTGGCTTGATTGACAGCATCTTCACCATTTTTAACGGTGGTGACGTCGGTAACGATTTCATTCAATAATGTGTCAATCAGCTTAAGATTTGCCAGATTGTCATCAACAGCAAGCACTTTTACATTACGCTTGTCGGCAACAGCCGTTGCGGGAGTGTCGGTTAATAAATACTGTTCAGTTGGTGTTGGTGGGTAGATCATTCTCCTTGCTAAGGTGTAATCACTGACCGGTGTTTTGAGTAAAATATCGCACTGAGGCATATACACATGCTCAATTAAATCTTGCTCGCCTGTTTCATGTAGTAGGAGTAAGCAATTTGTATGTTGCTTAGCTTGTTTTAGGTAATGCTCGCTTTCTGTTGCGTCTATAAAGCATTTACAACTTAATACGATGTAATCGTAGAATACGTTAGGGTTATCTAAGGTTGCTTCAAAATGATCTAATTGACCCACACTGGTTAGCGACATTTGCCATGATTCAAAGCGACGGTTTAGGGTATCGCGAGTTAATTCTCTTGGCTCAAACAGTAAAACATTTTTTTGTTGTAAAAATTCCATTGGCAGTACTTCACCTATTTGGAATTGACTGATCCCTAATGGCAAAATAAACCAGAAATTTGACCCTTGTTTAGGCACTGACGTAAAGCCGATTTGACCACCCATTTGGTTAATAAGGCGCTTGGTTATCACAAGCCCTAAACCTGTTCCACCAAAACGGCGTGAAATAGAGGAATCTGCTTGGCCAAATGCTTGGAATAAATAGTCTTGTTGGCTTTCATCAATACCAATACCGGTATCAATAATTTCACAACGTAGGGTCAGGGTCTCATCTGCCAATGTAATTAAATGGATCTTAATGTTAACGCTACCTTTGTCAGTAAATTTAATGGCATTGCCGACTAAGTTAGTAATAATTTGACTGATACGCATGGCATCACCGCTAACGCTTTCTGGCACATTGGCATCAATGTCAACGACAAACTCTAATCCTTTTTGTTGCGCGCCAGCGGCGATAATCGTTAACGTTTCAGCAATTGTTTCACGCAAGGCAAATGGCATTTTTTCGAGTACCATTTTACCTGCTTCAAGTTTTGAGAAGTCTAAAATATCGTTGATGATACCTAGTAGGTTACTGGCACTGCGCTCAATTGTTTGAATGTAATCGAGTTGGCTTGAGTGCAGCGGTGTTTTGATTAACTGCCTTGCAAAACCTATTACGCCATTGAGTGGTGTGCGTAATTCGTGAGACATGTTTGCCAAGAACTCTGATTTAATTTGACTGGCTTCTAAGGCGCGTTTTTTGGCAAGGTCGAGTTCCACGTTTTGAATCTCAATTTGCTCTAGGGTTTCACGTAAATCTGAAGTCGCTTGATCGATGTTTTGTTGCATCTCATCGTGGTATTCAGATAACGAACTTGCCATGGCATTAATGCCGCGTTTGAGCAAATCTAACTCACCAATTAAATTACCTTCTAAACGGGTATCAAGTTTACCTTCACGAATTTTAGCGACCACGCGCACCGTTTCTGTAATAGGGTGGTTAACAAATTTCACTAACCTGAAGGTGAAAAACAAATTAAATTGCACGCCAATTAACACAATGATAAAGGCGGCAATGGCTGCTCGATGTTGTTCAAGCAGGGCATTTTCTTTGTTTAGTAAAATGGCAATGTAGCCGAGTAAACGCTCATTTTGGCGATTAAATACATTGGCAACAGGCAAGCTATTATCGAAAGTGGATTGAGTATAAGGTTTCAGCCCAGTGTGCGCGACAATGGGCACACGGATCACCATGGCATCCCCAATGGTTTCATATTCGCTATCTAGCAGGTTTTGTAAACCGCTTTTATAGCGCATATTTTCAAAGTCTTTATGGTAGTGAGATGTCACAAATAATTGATTTTGCGTGTCAAAAACAGCGATAGAATGAATTAATGAGGCGTGATTAATTTGTGAGGCGGCTAATAATCGTTTAGTTGATTCACGATCTTTCGTGACAATACCAAACTCACTGGCAATGGCTAAGGGTTCAGCAATGCTTAAGCCTTTTTCTATTAATGAATCTTCTAATTCATAGAAGCGGTTTATGGTAAAATAACTGCCAAGTAAAATACCGACCACAATGGTAGGGGCTAACGCAAGGACAAGGACCCATGCTCGCAGACTAAACTTGGTCATGTTGTTAGCACTTTTCATGTTATCTGAAGGTATTCCGAGTGATATAATTTTATTACATTCTAGACTGCCAGATGTTACACATCGTTTACCAGTTTTTTATTCCCGATCTGAGGCCGACATGGCGCAATTTTATAAACCCAAAGCCAATAAATCTAAACAATTATCTAGCAAAATGTCATTACAAGTGACTGCGCTTGACCATCTTGGTGCAGGCATCGCTCAGCACCAAGGTAAAGTCGTCTTTGTGCCAGGGGCGTTACCCACAGAAACGGTCACCGTACAATTAACGGAGCAGAAAAAAAGCTTTGCGAAAGCCAAGCTCATTAAGGTTGAACAACCAAGTGCACAACGGGTGAAGCCTGCGTGTCAACATTACAATGAATGTGGAGGCTGTGACTTACAACATTTAACGCACGATGCGCAGCGCCAACATAAACGTGATTCATTGGTCAGTTTGATGCAAAAAATGTCTGGAGTAAGCCAGATCACTGCTGAAATGCTCAAAGACGATATTGCCAGTACAGCGTTGCATTATCGTCGCCGTGCACGGTTAGCCACTTTGTTTGATAAAAATCGCAATCGGCTACAACTAGGGTTTCGTGCCACAAGCAGTAATCGCATCGTACCGATTCAATCTTGCTTAGTGCTGGCACCTAACTTGTCAGCATTAATTGAGCCATTTTCAATTAATTTAAATCAGCTTAAGGCCAAAGCCAGTTTAGGCCACCTTGAGCTAACTCAAGCCCAAAATGCTATTTTTGCCGTTATACGGGTCACGAAGGTATTACCAAATTCAGACATTAAATGGTTAACCGAATTTGCGAGTAAGCATGACATTACCTTATTACTGCAAAATGATGATGGGCAGTTAACACAATTATTTCCATTGCTTGATGTTAATGACAGCCAACAGGTTAGCTTGCCAAGCTACCCACTTGCTAAGGGCCGAATTAATTGCCAGTTCACACCGGGAAATTTTGTGCAGGTGAACGGCGATATTAATCAACGTATGGTTGAGCAGGCCATTGAATGGTTAAGCCCGCAGACCAACGAGCGTATTCTTGATTTATTTTGTGGGGTAGGTAATTTTAGTTTGCCACTGGCACTTAAGGGCGCGCAAGTGATTGGGGTAGAGGGTGTAAAAGAAATGGTCACCCAAGCTAAACAAAATGCGTTGGATAACCAATTAAACAATATTGAATTTTATCACGCAGATCTTAGTGCTAACTTGGCTGAAAAAGCCTGGTTAGGGAAGATTGATAAATTGCTACTTGATCCGGCAAGGGCGGGAGCGTTTGAATGTTTGCAATGGCTAGATGATTTACAGCCTAAAAAAGTGGTGTATGTTTCGTGTAATCCAGCCAGTTTAGCCAGAGACGCAAAAGTGCTAATTGAGCAAGGTTATCGGTTAGTGCATTTAGCTGCTATCGATATGTTTCCACAAACTCACCATATTGAGGCGATGGCATTATTTGAACGTTAAAGGTGACAAAAGTAATATTTTGTCACATTAGTGGTTTCATAACCGTTGCTTTGTTTAGTATTTAATGGAATAAGATTACAATGTTTTCTCACAAGTTTGCTTGTTGGAAGCAAATGAGTTTAGCAAGAATTTGACTTTCGATTTGACCAGAAGAAGTAAGGAAATTTAAATGGTATCGGTTCGCGAAGCGCACTTTAATACACTGCCCTTCCAAATAGATGAGTGGGTGGCTCGTTATATTGAAGATAAAGACGAAGCGCAAAGTTTGCTGCGTCTTATTAACGAATTAGAGTCATTACCCGTTGCAGATAAAACGGCTCATCAGCAGCTATTGCTTCGCGCTCGGGAAATGATAGAAATTCTTGCTCCACTTAATATGGATATTGAAACGCTACAAGCTGCAATTTTATTTGTGGTGCTAGATGCCGATATCATTAGTCTAGAGAAAATAGCAGAAAACTATGGTGCACCGTTAGCTAAATTAGTTTCTAGCGTAGTGACCATGGATGCCATCGGCGCATTAAAAGTCAATGGCCATTCTGCCCGCACGGGTGAGTCGCAGGTTGACAATATTCGTAAAATGCTGCTGGCAATGGTTGAAGATGTTCGCGCAGTAGTCATTAAGCTAGCAGAGCGCGTTTGTTTACTTCGTTTAGTAAAAAATGCCGACGAAGAAACACGAGTGTTATTAGCAAGAGAAATTGCAGATATTTATGCGCCGTTAGCTAATCGCTTAGGTATCGGTCAATTAAAGTGGGAACTTGAAGATATCTCCTTTCGTTATCTGCACCCTAAAGTTTATAAAGATATTGCCAAACAGCTTGATGGCAAACGCTTAGACAGAGAAGTGTACATCGACAAATTTGTTTCAGACTTACAAGCGCGTTTAGATCACGACGGTATCTTAGCCAAAGTTTATGGTAGACCAAAGCACATCTACTCAATTTGGCGAAAAATGAAAGGTAAAGATCTAAAGTTTGATGAACTTTTTGATGTGCGTGCGGTAAGAATCGTTACTGACCGCCTGCAAGACTGCTATGGTGCACTTGGTGTTGTGCATACTCTTTGGCATCATATTCCGCGCGAATTTGACGACTACGTTGCTAACCCCAAGCCTAACGGTTACCAGTCTATCCACACAGTTGTAGTCGGGCCTGAAGGCAAAACCGTTGAAATTCAAATTCGCACAGAAGCCATGCATCAAGATGCTGAGCTAGGCGTGGCAGCGCATTGGAAATACAAAGAAGGCACTAACACAGCCAAGCAAAGTGGCTACGAAGAGAAAATTAACTGGCTGCGTAAAATTTTACAATGGCAAGAAGATGTAGCTGAAAGCGGTAACCTTGTCGATGAAGTTCGCAGCCAAGTATTTGAAGATCGTGTGTATGTCTTTACCCCAAATGGTGAAGTGGTCGATTTACCCCAAGGCTCAACCGTGCTCGATTTTGCTTATTATATTCACTCCCATGTTGGGCATAAATGTATTGGTGCAAAAGTGGACGGACGTATTGTGCCGTTTACTTATCAAGTTGAAACGGGTGAGCGTATTGAGATTATTACCTCTAAGCACCCAAATCCTAAACGTGATTGGCTCAATCCTAACTTGGGTTACATAAAGTCATCGCGCTCGCGTTCGAAAATACAACATTGGTTTAAACAACAAGACCGAGACAAGAATATTGCCGCGGGTAAAGAGATGCTAGATGCCGAGTTATCTCGTATTGGCTTAAAAAGCAAAGATGCATTAATTGCCGTTGAGCGCTTCAATTTAATGACCATGGACGATATGTTAGCGGCTATTGGTGGTGGCGATTTACGTTTGAATCAAGTGGTGAATTATACCGAGACTCAAATACGTCGTGAGCCTGAAAACGATGACGGATTGCTTGAAGAGATCATAAAAAAACCTTCAGCCAAACCGAAAAAAACAGGTTCTGGCCAAGTAGAAGTCAACGGTGTTGGTAATTTAATGAGCCACATAGCTAACTGTTGTCATCCAGTGCCTGGCGATGAAATTTTTGGTTACATCACCATGGGACGCGGCATATCTGTGCACCGCAGTGATTGTGAGCAAGTGAAAGAGTTAATGCGTGCTCATCCTGAACGCAGCGTTGATGTGGTTTGGGGGGAGAACTACTCTGGTGGTTATCGGATTAAAGTGGTTGTTGAAGCACATGATCGCAGCGGTCTATTGCGCGATGTCACTACAGTGTTAGCTGCTGAGAAGTCTAATGTGATGGCAATGAGTTCAACCTCAGATGTAAAAACGCAAACCGCAACAGTGAGCCTTGAATTAGAGCTGTATAACCTTGATGGTTTATCGCGCATATTGGCTAAGTTGATGCAAATTGAAGGGGTAGTGAAAGCAAGGCGCACTTAATTGCATAAGCGTTTTCTATTATTATCAAGGTGGTAACCGTTAAGGTTTACCACCTTTTTATTTGTTGATTAGTTAACATGCCCATTTCTACTGGTTGTTTTACGCCATTGTTATGTGATTATTTAAAGAGCCAATATTATGCCAAACAACGCTGAGAGCAATGTCATTGCACCATTACTGAATATCATGGAAAAATTACGCGACCCACAAACGGGTTGCCCATGGGACAAGCAACAAGATTTTGCATCTATTGTGCCTTTTACATTAGAAGAAGCCTACGAAGTCGCCGATGCCATTGAGCAAGCTGATTTTACTGCTTTGCCTGATGAGTTAGGCGACTTATTGTTTCAGGTTGTGTTTTATTGTCAGTTAGGTAAAGAGCAAGGCATGTTTGACTTTGCTGATGTGGTCACGCGGATTTGTAATAAATTAACTCGTCGTCATCCGCATGTGTTTGGCGAAAAAGTAACTGAGGCCAATGCGCTTCATACCGCCACATCAGTTAAACAAACATGGGATGAAATTAAACAATCTGAGCGGCAACAAAAACAGCAATTGTCGTTACTTGATGATATCCCTCAAGTGTTGCCAGCACTTAATCGTGCTATCAAGATTCAAAAACGGGTAGCAAAAGTCGGTTTTGATTGGCCTGAGCTTGGCCCAGTGGTTGCTAAAGTTCATGAGGAGATCGATGAAGTATTAGCAGAAGCACAATTTTTACAAGCCGAACCAGAGATATATCAGCCTAAAGTGCTTGATGAAATGGGGGACTTGTTATTTGCAGTTGCTAACATGGCTAGACATTTAGGCGTGGATCCTGAGCAAGCGCTTAGACAAGCTAACCAAAAATTTGAAACACGCTTTAAAGGTGTGGAACAATTGGCGCAGCAAAGCGGCGTGGCAATGCAAGATCATACATTGGCAGAGCTTGACCAATATTGGGATCAAGTAAAAAAGCAGCAACGCCAATAAAATCAAGCTTTCAAGGCGACTGAAGGGCAATTAAATCACCATAGGGATATTTAATTACCTTTAGTCGGTCAAATTTTATGTGTTTTCTAATTGTTGTCTAAGCTGTCATTTGGTAGAATGTCGCCCCGTCCTAGTGCTTTCTTACAAGCACGTATTTTCCAACATAATTTCTCAGGTTCAGCATGACTACAAGGTATATCTTCGTTACTGGTGGTGTAGTTTCATCACTAGGTAAAGGCATTGCAGCAGCATCATTAGCAGCAATTTTAGAGGCTCGCGGCCTTAATGTAACTATCATGAAACTCGACCCTTACATCAACGTTGATCCAGGCACAATGAGCCCAACTCAACACGGTGAAGTGTTTGTTACAGAAGATGGCGCTGAAACTGACTTAGATTTAGGTCACTACGAACGTTTTATTCGTACCAAAATGAATCGTCGCAATAACTTTACTACTGGCCGTATTTATGAAGAAGTGCTTCGTAAAGAGCGCCGTGGTGACTACCTTGGCGCAACTATTCAGGTTATTCCACACATTACTTCAGCGATCAAAGAGAAAGTCATTGAAGGTGGTGAAGGCCATGACGTTGCAATTGTAGAAATTGGCGGAACAGTCGGCGATATCGAATCATTGCCTTTCTTAGAATCAATTCGTCAATTAGGTGCTGAGCTAGGACGTGAAAGAACCTTATTTATGCATTTAACCTTAGTGCCGTTTTTAGGTGCTGCTGGTGAAATCAAAACCAAACCAACTCAACACTCAGTTAAAGAGTTACGTTCAATTGGTATTGCGCCCGATGTATTGGTTTGTCGTGGAGACCGCGCTATTCCAGCAAACGAAAAAGCGAAAATCTCGCTATTTTGTAATGTCGAAGAAAAAGCGGTTATCTCACTTAAAGATGTCGATAGCATCTACAAAATTCCTGCGCTTTTACGCTCACAAGGTCTTGATGAACTCGTTATTAAACGCTTCCATTTAGAATGTAACGATGCTGATTTATCAGAGTGGGAAAACGTGATTTACCAAGAAGCAAATCCAACAGGTGAAGTTACCATTGGTATGGTTGGTAAATACATTGAGCTTCCAGATGCTTATAAATCAGTTAACGAAGCGTTAAAACATGCTGGCCTTAAAAACCGCCTGACGGTGAATATTCAATACATTGATTCACAAACAGTTGAAGCAAAAGGTGAAGAAGTCCTCCAAGGGCTTGATGGTATCTTAGTTCCTGGTGGTTTCGGTGAACGTGGTGTTGAAGGCAAAATCTTTGCTGCAAAATATGCTCGTGAAAACAACTTACCTTACTTCGGCATTTGTTTAGGTATGCAAGTTGCGCTTATTGAATATGCACGTAACGTTGCAGGTCTTGACGGTGCGCATTCGTCAGAATTTAACCCACAAACAGCACATCCTGTGATCGGGTTAATTACTGAGTGGATTAACGAAGAAGGTGATGTTGAAAAACGCCATGAAGCGTCAGACTTAGGTGGCACTATGCGTTTAGGCGCACAGCTTTGTCACTTAGTGGAAGGCTCAAGAGCTGCAGAAGCTTATGGCAGCGCAACCTGTGTTGAACGTCATCGTCATCGTTTTGAAGTGAACAATAACTACATTGACCGTTTAGAAAAAGCCGGCCTTAAATTCAGTGGCTTGTCATCTGATCGTAAATTAGTTGAGATGATTGAAATCCCAACGCACCCATGGTTCATTGCTGGTCAGTTCCACCCAGAGTTTACGTCTACTCCACGTGATGGGCACCCGTTATTTGAAGGGTTTGTTGCTGCCGCAGCAACGTATCAAAAACGCGACGTAGTCGCGTAAAAACATCAAGGCCGTGATGACATATCACGGCCTTTTTTATTGTTTTTTTTTGAACTTAAACAATATTGTTTGTTAAAAGTTAGTTGAAGCTTGTGACAATTAGTTTTATTCTAATCGCATGGTTTTTTATTACAGAATTGAAAGTTAAATACTAATTATCTTGCTGGATACGCATGATTAAGCGAGTAAATTAGTATTGATTTTTTATTTTGTATTTAACTTTCAATATTACTGAGTAAGTAAGAGGAAATTATGACTAACATCGTTAAAATCATTGGTCGCGAGATCATGGATTCACGTGGTAACCCAACAGTTGAAGCTGAAGTTCATTTAGCAGATGGTTCTTTTGGTATGGCAGCAGCACCATCAGGTGCATCAACCGGTTCTCGTGAAGCATTAGAATTACGCGACGGTGACAAAGCTCGTTACTTAGGTAAAGGTGTGTTAAAAGCGGTTGAAGCAGTAAATGGCCCAATTGCAGCGGCGCTTGTTGGTAAAGATGTATTAGCTCAAGCAGAACTTGACCAAATCATGATTGATTTAGATGGAACTGAAAACAAAGCTAAATTTGGCGCAAATGCTATTTTAGCTGTTTCACTTGCAGCAGCAAAAGCGGCGGCGGCATCTAAAAAAGTCCCTTTATACGCACACATTGCTGACTTAAATGGTACGCCTGGTGTTTATTCAATGCCTCTTCCAATGATGAATATCATCAATGGTGGTGAGCATGCTGATAACAGCGTTGATATCCAAGAATTTATGATCCAACCTGTTGGTGCAGCTAATTTCCGCGAAGGTTTACGTATGGGCGCTGAAGTGTTCCATAGCCTTGCAAAAGTATTAAAAGCTGACGGTCACTCTACAGCAGTGGGTGATGAAGGTGGTTTCGCACCAAACTTACCATCAAATGCTTCAGCATTAGCTGCAATTAAAACGGCGGTAGCCAATGCAGGCTACGAACTTGGTAAAGACATCACTTTAGCGATGGATTGTGCTGCTTCTGAATTCTTTGATAAAGAAGCCAACATCTATGATCTTAAAGGTGAAGGTAAGCAGTTCACTTCTGAAGAGTTTAACTACTTCTTACAAGACCTTACTAAACAATACCCCATCGTTTCTATCGAAGATGGTCTTGACGAGTCAGATTGGGAAGGCTTTGCACATCAAACTAAATTGATGGGTGACCAAATTCAGTTAGTTGGTGATGATTTATTCGTAACTAACACTAAAATTTTGAAACGCGGTATTGATAACGGTATTGCTAACTCAATCTTAATCAAGTTCAATCAAATTGGTTCACTAACTGAAACGTTAGCGGCGATTAAAATGGCGAAAGACGCGGGCTTTACAGTCGTTATCTCTCACCGCTCTGGCGAAACTGAAGATGCAACTATTGCTGATTTAGCCGTTGGTACTGCTGCTGGCCAAATCAAAACGGGTTCTTTAAGCCGCAGTGACCGTGTTGCGAAGTACAACCAACTTCTTCGTATTGAAGAAGCATTAGGTGAGAAAGCACCATATAACGGATTAAAAGAAGTAAAAGGCCAAGCATAATTTTTTGCTAAAGCTTAAAAAGGCCACCATACGGTGGCCTTTTTTGTTGTACTATATTCCTACCTTTATCATCAGCCACTTTCTTCATCATTATGAAACGGATATTTGCCATACTTCTTGGTCTGCTAGCGGTTCTCCAATACCGCTTATGGTTAGGCGAAAACAACCTTTCTCAATATATGGTGTTAGAAACACATATTGCAGAACAGCAGCAAAGTAATGAAAAACTCATTGCGCGCAATCAAATCCTCAAGCAAGAAATCATTGATTTAAAAAGTGGTACTGAAGCCATTGAGGAACGTGCCCGTAACGAATTAGGCATGGTTAAAAAAGGGGAAACCTTTTATCGCGTGGTCGGAAATGATATCCGCCAAAGTAATCATTTCGGACAGTAAACATTATGAAGCAAGATATCATCGCCATTGTGCCTGCAGCGGGCATTGGTTCACGCATGAAAGCAGATAAGCCTAAGCAATATTTAATGCTGGGTAATCAACCCATTATTGCCCACACACTTGATTGCTTATTAACTCACCCAAAGATTCAAAAAGTGATTGTGGCTTTGCACCTCAAAGATGATTACTTTAGCCAACTTAAGCAAGCCAAACACCCGAAGTTATTGCAAGTTAACGGCGGTGATGAACGCGCTGATTCAGTATTAGCAGGGCTTAAACTGATATCTGGCAACCAATGGGCGCTAGTACATGATGCGGCAAGGCCCTGTTTAACCCATCAAGATATCGACGCGTTAATTGCTTCGCAAATACAACATCCACAAGGGGCTATTTTAGCCATGCCGGTTCGTGACACCATGAAGCGCAGCGATAAGCACGGCAATATCCTCGCAACGGTTGAACGAGAGCTGCTTTGGCATGCACTCACGCCGCAATTGTTTCGCGCTGATGAACTAAAAAATAATATCGAACAAGCTATTGCACAGGGCGTGGTGATTACCGATGAAGCCAGTGCAATGGAGTGGGCAGGTGTCACCCCTGGTTTGATTAATGGCCGTGCTGACAATATTAAAGTTACTCACCCAGATGATTTGGCGCTTGCTGCATTATTTTTATCTCATTCAATTGATAAATAAGGAAAATGGATGAACATTCGTATTGGTCATGGGTTTGACGTTCACAAATTTGGCGGTGATAAACCGTTAATTCTTGGTGGCGTTATTGTGCCGTACTCTAGTGGCTTACTTGCTCATTCAGATGGTGACGTTGTGCTCCATGCCGTCTCTGACGCCGTATTAGGAGCAATGGCTTTGGGGGATATTGGTAAGCATTTCCCTGACACGGACCCTCAATTTTCAGGTGCAGATAGCCGGGTGTTATTACGCCATTGTTTTGGACTCGTGCAGCAACAAGGTTTTGCTATTGGCAATCTTGATGTCACCATTATCGCTCAAGCGCCTAAAATGCTGCCTCATATACAAGCGATGCGAGCATGCATTGCTGAAGACTTAGCGACAGAGATAAATAACGTTAATGTAAAAGCGACCACGACTGAAAAATTAGGATTTACTGGACGTAAAGAAGGGATCGCTGTTGAAGCGGTGGTATTACTTTCGTCTCAAGGCAAAAATTAATATGACAACACTGCATTATCTTCACCAAAAGCCAACATCCACAGCCGATATCCGCACTGAAAACAGTGATTTTATTGTTCAAGAAATTCTGCCTTTTTCACCCAGCGGTGAAGGTGAGCATCACTTGGTGCAGATTCAAAAATCGGGTTTAAATACTAACCAAGTCGTCGATATGTTGGCTAAATTTGCCAATGTACATCCTAAAGAGGTGACTTATGCAGGCCAAAAAGATAAAAATGCCTTAACAGAACAATGGTTTGGAATTCGTATTCCTGGTAAAGACACGCCGAAGTGGGAAAAGCTCAATCAAGACAATTTAACAGTACTGCAAAGCAGTCGGCACAGTAAAAAGCTCAGAATTGGCGCTTTATTAGGGAATCGGTTCCAATTAACCTTGCGTAATGTATCTGATATTGCAGAACTAGAGCAACGTTTGGCTTTAATTGCTAAGAGTGGCGTGCCTAACTATTTTGGCGAGCAACGTTTTGGCCATCAAGGTAAAAATTTAACTCTTGGACGTAATATGTTAAGCGGTGGCCGTAAGGTTAAGGACCGTAAAAAACGCAGTTTGTTCTTGTCTGCAGTTCGTTCTAATGTGTTCAACCTAGTGACATCGCATCGTCTTGCACAATACTCAACACAAATGCTTGCAGGTGATTGCGTGATGCTGGCCGGCAGTAAAAGTTTCTTTGTAGTTGAACAATGGGATGAAACGGCAACAACACGGCTAACTACAAAAGACATTCAACTTTCAGCACCATTATGGGGGCGAGGTGAAGCACTTGCGAAAGCTAAGGCGGCAGAAGTTGAACTTGAAGCGTTACAAGGATGCGAACAAGACTTAAATGGGCTGGAACAAGCAGGATTAAATCAAGAACGTCGGACATTATTGTTAGAACCGCAAGGCTTAAAGTGGCAAGCCGACAATAATACCTTAGTACTTGAATTTATCTTACCCGCGGGCAGCTACGCTACCTCAATTTTACGCGAATTAGTTGATTATCAAGATGTTCAATTAGTGAAGTGGCAGCAAATGGTGGCTGAGCAGCAGGAGAACCGCGTTGATTAATATACTGATTAGTAATGATGATGGCGTATATGCGCCCGGCATTATTGCGCTGACTCAAGCTTTAAGTGAATTTGCTCAGGTTACCACTGTTGCTCCTGATCGTAACTGCTCAGGAGCTAGTAACTCTTTAACCTTGACTAACCCATTAAGAATTAATAGCTTAGATAATGGTTTTATTGCAGTTAATGGTACGCCAACCGATTGTGTCCACCTAGCGATTAGAGAGTTATGCCACGCTGAACCTGAGATTGTTGTTTCAGGGATTAATGCTGGTGCGAATATGGGAGATGACACCTTGTATTCAGGCACGATTGCAGCGGCAATGGAAGGACGCTTTTTAGGGTTACCAGCCATTGCAATTTCATTGGTGGGTAAAGAGTGTCTTCATTATCAAAGTGCAGCTCATTTTGCCTGTAAAATTGTAAAAGGTTTATTGAAAAACCCGATTAGTAAAGACCAAATATTGAATGTCAATGTACCCGATTTACCTATTGACAGCATAAAAGGAATTCAGGTGACACGTTTAGGTTCACGACATAAAGCGGAAGATATGATTAAAACGCAAGATCCCGCCGGGCGTGACATTTATTGGCTTGGTCCTGTTGGGGCAGAGCAAGACTGCGGCCCCGGTACAGATTTTTGTGCAATATCAGAAGGCTATATTTCAATTACGCCCCTTACCGTTGATTTTACTGCCTATAAGCAGATTGACCATTTAGCTAATTGGGTAACAAATTTATGATGTTAGCCGCTTCAACATGTGCAGCTAATTTAGCTAAAAAATTAGCTGCAACGGGCATAACAGATACTGAAGTGTTAAGCGCAGTTACTAATACTCCGCGAGAGTTATTCCTTGATGGCGCTTTAACTCATAAAGCTTACGAGAATACCGCCTTACCCATCGGTCAAGGGCAAACCATTTCACAGCCGTATATTGTGGCAAAAATGACTGAGTTACTGAAACAGTCAGCCCCTAAAACAGTACTTGAAATTGGTACTGGCTCTGGTTATCAAGCGGCTATCTTAGCGCAATTATTTCCCACGTTATGTACCATCGAACGAATTAAATCATTGCAAATACAAGCTCGGCAACGATTAAAGAGGCTCGATCTTCATAATGTATCTTTTAAATACGGTGATGGTTGGAAAGGTTGGAGCAATCGCGCACCGTTTGATGGCATTATGGTGACAGCGGCGGCAGAAACAATTCCCCAAGCGTTGCTAGAACAACTGTCTGACGGTGGCGTGCTGATTATCCCTGTCGGTGAAGCGAATCAACAATTATTAAAAATCACTCGTCAAGGTGATAAGTATCATTCGCAAAAGGTTGAAGCCGTTAAATTTGTACCACTTGTTAATGGTGATTTAGCTTAATTTTTGAGCCTAACTGGAAGGAATAAATGTTTAAATACGCTATTGGCTGTGGAGCAACTTTATTATGTAGCTTAGTGATTGCTGGTTGCAGTTTTCAATCGTATCAAGCGGCTCCAGTTGTCAGTATTGCCAATCAAGAATCGCAACCTCGTTATGATAAAGGCTCGCTAACGAGTGACTGGTATCGAGTGAAAAAAGGTGACACACTCTATTCGATTTCTTGGGGAGCAGGAAAAGATTTTATCTACCTTGCCAAACGTAATAATCTGCGTGAACCGTACACTATTTATCCTGGTCAAATTCTCGGTTTAACCCCTCGTAAGACAGCTCCTACCAGTACTAAAAAAACAAACAATGTAGTAACGGCAAAGGCTGGCAAGCCAACCTATACGACAAATAAAATCGATAAAAACTTTACAAAACAACCGGTAAAAGTAAAAAATCAATCATCCGTTACAGCAAATAATCGTACAAAAAAAGAACTTGATAACAATGTAAAGTCTGCGTACTCTGTAACAACTACCCAACAAAAAGTTAACCAAACTGTAGGGCAACCAATTTCAACTTTGCCTAATAATGTTGCAAAGTGGTTGTGGCCAGTCAAAGGCAGAGTCATTGGACGATTTTCTGCTAATGAACAAGGCAATCAGGGGATTAAGATTGCTGGTAAGCGTGGAGATATCATAAAAGCCGCAGCAGATGGTCGAGTGGTATATGCAGGGAATGCCTTGCGAGGGTACGGTAACTTAGTGATCATTAAACATAATGATGATTATTTAAGTGCTTATGCTCATGCAGACAAAATAATGGTTAAAGAAAAGCAATATGTTAATGCAGGTCAAACAGTTGCATTAATGGGCAGTACAGGCGCCAATAAAGTGATGCTTCATTTTGAAATACGCTTTCATGGCAAATCAGTCAACCCATTAAAATATCTACCTAAACAGTAATCGTTTAGCAACAAAAATATTGGAGGATAAGAACGTGCGGTAGATTAAATATCACAAACTAGGTTTGGGAGAGCACTATGAGCCGAAAAAATAACGCTGCGACAGCAGAACATCTTATCGATTTAGCTAAAGAACCACAGACTGAAGTTGCTACAACAGGTAGCGGTCTTGTTCAACAACTTGATATTGAGGAAAAAGTCCAAGATGACTTACAAAAAAACCTCGATGCCACTCAACTTTATTTAGGTGAAATTGGCTTTTCTCCGTTGCTAACAGCGGAAGAAGAAGTTTTCTTTTCACGTAAATCCCTCAAAGGTTGCGCAAAATCTCGCAATCGTATGATCGAAAGTAATCTTAGACTCGTGGTAAAAATTGCCCGTCGATACAATAATCGTGGATTAGCGTTATTGGACCTGATTGAAGAGGGAAATTTAGGCCTTATTCGTGCTGTTGAGAAGTTTGATCCCGAGCGTGGTTTTCGGTTTTCTACATACGCAACATGGTGGATCCGTCAAACAATTGAACGTGCCATTATGAATCAAACTCGCACCATTAGATTACCTATTCATGTTGTTAAAGAGCTAAATGTTTATTTACGTACAGCGCGCCAACTGGCACAAAAACTCGACCACGAACCTACAGCTGAAGAAATTGCTGAGACATTAGATGTGTCTACGGGAGATGTGAGTCGTATGCTCAAACTTAATGAGCGCATTACGTCTGTTGATACTCCATTGGGCGGTGAAGACAATGATAAAGCTTTGTTAGATGTCATTGCTGATGACGATAAAGTAGGCCCAGATTATCGGGTACAAGATGAAGATTTGTCTAAATCAATTGTCAGCTGGCTAAATGAATTAAATACAAAGCAGCGTGAAGTGCTCGCTCGCCGATTTGGTTTGTTAGGCTATGAACCTTCAACGCTTGAAAACGTCGGTGCTGAAATTGGTTTAACACGTGAACGTGTACGCCAGATTCAAGTTGAAGCTCTGAAGCGTTTAAAAGATTTATTAGCTGCGCAAGGATTATCCGTTGAGGCGTTATTTAGAGAATAATTGGCGTTATTTGCAACGACTAGGGAGCTTTTCTGGGTCATTCACCAATAAGTAAATAAAAATGAGCACATATTGTGCTCATTTTTATTGTGGGGCTTTTAAGTATTCGTTTATAGCACTATCTCAACATTAATTTGCTTGGATTATTTCAACAATTGTTTAAGTTGATAAAGCGCATCAAGCGCTTGCTTGGGCGTGAGATTGTCTGGATTAATTGCAAGTAGTGTTGTTTCAATTTCACTGGGCTCTGGGTCATAAGCTGTTAGCGATAAACTAGCTTGTGTCGGTGTCGCTGCCTCAAGTGGCCCACCGCGGGTTTCTAATTGGGCTAATTTGTGTTTAGCAGACTTAATTACATTGGCAGGAACACCTGCTAGAGCAGCAACTTGCAAGCCATAGCTTTTACTGGCAGCGCCTTCTTGAACTGCGTGCATAAAGGCAATGGTATCATCATGTTCAATTGCGTCTAAATGGACGTTTGCCACTGCAGGGATCATGTCTGGCAGCTGGGTTAATTCAAAATAATGAGTTGCAAATAAAGTCATTGAACTGACTTTTAATGCTAAATACTCAGCTGCTGACCATGCAAGTGACAGCCCATCATAAGTAGATGTGCCTCGACCAATTTCATCCATCAACACTAAACTATTTGGTGTCGCATTATGTAAAATATTTGCCGTTTCAGTCATTTCAACCATGAAAGTAGAACGCCCAGATGCGAGATCATCTGAAGCGCCAATTCGGGTGAAAATTCTATCTACTTCGCCAATTTTTGCCAGTTCTGCAGGGACATAGCAACCAATATGCGCCATTAAAGTAATGAGGGCGACTTGGCGCATATAGGTTGATTTCCCGCCCATATTAGGCCCTGTAACTACAAGCATTTTGCGTGTTGAAGATAAATTGACCGGATTGGCAATAAAGGCGTGTTGATTAACTTGCTCAACAACAGGATGACGCCCTGCTTCAATTTGAATACCAATACCTGATTGCATTTCAGGGCAATGGTAATCTAATGTTTCTGCGCGCTCAGCAAAGTTTGTGAGTACATCTAGCTGTGACGCGGCGGTGGCAAAATCTTGTAGTTCACTGAGTTTTGGAAGTAATAAATCGAATAACTGCTCCCACAGTTGTTTTTCTAGTGCTAAAGCCTTTCCTTGACTAGACAGTACCTTTTCTTCGTACTCTTTAAGTTCGGGAGTGATATAACGCTCAGTGCTTTTGAGTGTTTGTCTACGCTGATAACTTAATGGCACTTTATCTGATTGCAAACGACTGACTTCAATAAAGTAACCGTGGACGCGGTTATAGCCGACTTTCAAAGTGTTAATGCCAGTTTGTTCTTTTTCACGATGTTCAAGTTCGACTAAATAGTCATTTGCACCATCGCTTAAACTGCGCCATTCATCTAATTTAGCATCATAACCCGAGCGTATTACTCCGCCATCGCGGATTAATACAGGTGGATTGTCAATTATTGCCTTGTTTAATAACGCATGCTCTTGAGGGAATTCACTGATTTGTTTCGCTAACGATTTTAACTGTGGCTGTTGGCATTGAGCTAATGTTTGCTGAATGTCAGGTAATAATGCTAATGCTTGCTTTAAGCGGGCGAGATCTCGAGGGCGTGCACTGCGTAATGCCAGTCTTGCCATGATACGTTCAACATCACCTAAGGCTTTTAACTGCTCATGTAGGGTGTCGTACAGATTAAGTTCAATTAATTCAGCAATGGCTTGATGTCTTGCACTGATAATTTGATGATTACGTAACGGTTGGTGGATCCAACGTTGTAGCATCCTACTGCCCATTGGCGTGGCAGTGTTATCAAGCACAGCAGCTAAGGTATTATCAACACCACCAGATAAATTAGTGGTTAATTCTAAATTTCTACGTGTTGCAGCGTCTAGCACGATTGAGTCAGACGGATTAAAACGCACAATCGAGTTAATATGGGGTAGGGCTGTTTTTTGAGTGTCTTTGACATATTGCATTAAACACCCAGCAGCCTGTAATGCGCTGCGAGCATCAGTGATACCAAAGCCGCGTAAATCCTTAGTACCAAATTGACCTAATAGAAGAGTTACACTGGTATCGTAATCGAACTCCCATTCTGGGCGACGACGTGTCCCTTTAAACTGAGTGATCAATAGAGTATTTGAGAACGCTTCATTATAAAGTAGCTCAACAGGGCTCGTGCGCTGTAACTCTGCTTCTAATGCTTCGTCATTTGGAAGTTCCGCGACAACAAATCGACCCGATGACACATCTAATGTGGCATAACCATAACCTACTTTGGCTTGATAAACGGCTGCTAATAAGTTGTCTTGTTTTTCTTGTAATAAGGCCTCATCAGTGAGGGTTCCTGGGGTAACAATTCTAACAACTTGCCTTTCAACAGGGCCTTTTGATGTCGCGGGATCGCCTATTTGTTCGCAAATAGCCACCGATTCACCAATTTGCACTAATTTGCCTAAGTAGTTTTCGACAGAATGATAAGGGATACCCGCCATAGGGATAGCATTACCACCACTTTTACCCCGTGCAGTTAATGAAATACCTAATAGTTCAGATGCTTTTTTAGCATCGTCATAAAATAACTCATAAAAATCCCCCATTCGATAAAAAAGTAACATATCAGCATGAGCTGCTTTTAAGGTTAAGTACTGGCGCATCATTGGGGTGTGGTTATCTAAATTTGAGGTATCAATCTTCGTCATGCTTTATGTCAGCTCTTTTGTCGCAGGGATTGGCTATAAGCTGGGTATCTTACCAAGTTTAGTTATAAAGTAGAATTCTGTTCTGCGAGTGAACTCGCTAATTTATTGAATCAAAAACAATATTATTAGTACAATTAAAAAAATTATCACCAGCACTTGATACTGTATGATTATACAGTATACTGATCAACATATTGAGCTGTGACCTTGTTACTGCATCATCATAATTAATATCATATTTAGTTTAATATTGAATACCTTAAGAGGGTTTTACAATGAAGGTTGATCCGAATAAAGAGAAAGCACTTAACGCAGTGCTTGGTCAAATTGAAAAGCAATTTGGTAAAGGTTCTATAATGAAACTTGGCCAAGATCGTACCATGGATGTTGAAACTATCTCTACCGGTTCACTTTCACTTGATGCCGCGTTAGGTGCCGGTGGTTTACCAATGGGACGTATTGTTGAAATTTACGGCCCAGAATCATCAGGTAAAACAACATTAACACTAGAAGTGATTGCAGCAGCTCAACGCCAAGGTAAAACATGTGCGTTTATCGATGCTGAACATGCACTTGACCCTATTTACGCTAAAAACCTTGGTGTTGATATTGATAATCTTTTATGTTCACAGCCTGATACTGGTGAGCAAGCATTAGAAATTTGTGATGCGTTAACTCGCAGTGGTGCCGTTGATGTCATTATTGTCGACTCTGTTGCTGCGTTAACACCAAAAGCTGAAATTGAAGGTGAAATTGGTGATTCACATATGGGTCTTGCCGCTCGTATGATGAGTCAAGCAATGCGTAAGCTTGCCGGTAACCTAAAGCAGTCTAATACCTTACTTATCTTCATTAACCAAATTCGTATGAAAATTGGGGTTATGTTTGGTAACCCAGAAACCACAACGGGTGGTAATGCGCTTAAATTCTACGCTTCTGTTCGTCTTGATATTCGCCGTACTGGTGCGATTAAAGAAGGTGATGAAGTTGTGGGTAATGAAACGCGCGTTAAAGTGGTTAAAAATAAAATTGCAGCGCCATTTAAACAAGCTGAGTTCCAAATTCTTTATGGTAAAGGTATTAATAGTACCGGTGAGTTAGTTGACTTAGGCGTAGCTAATAAAATCGTTGAGAAAGCGGGTGCTTGGTATAGTTATAAAGGCAGTAAAATCGGACAAGGTCGTGCAAATGCTGGCCGTCATTTAATTGAAAACCCAGAGATTGCATCTGAGATAGAAGCAACGTTACGCGGTTTACTATTAAAGCCTAAAACAGATGCGGTTGAGCCAGAAGAAAACATTGACCTTGAAACTGGTGAAGTTTTTTAACTAAACCGTATTGAAGGTATGTAAGACAGTTTAACAACGAAATAGCGGCTAATTCCATTAGTCGCTATTTTTTTGCCAATAGATTATTGGCTAATTAATGGTAGTAGTACCTACCTTGTTTATCATTAACTGCTAACTGCTAACTGCTAACTGCTAACTGCGCTTGTCTGTATTAAGTATTTCGTTGCGCACGATTTATTTACCAAATGTTTCCATATAAAGGAGTATCACCTTGTCCAATAGTGCTAAGTTTGTCGCAATAAGTATTCTTGCTCGTCGTGATTATTCTCGAGTCGAGGTCAAAAATAAGCTAATTGCCAAAGACTTCGAGAATATGGAAATTGAACAAGCATTAGACGAATGCGAAGCGCAAGGTTTTCTAGATGATACCCGTTACGCAGGTCTATTACTGAGAAGTCATATCAGTAAAGGCCACGGTAATATGCGCATTAAACAAGTGATGATACAAAAAGGGTTGCATAAGGAATGTATTGAACAGGCTTTTAATTCCAGTGATTGTGATTGGTTTGAGCTAGCTAAAATGAAGGCGATAAAAAAATATCGTACACCTCATACAAAAGATCATAAAGAAAAAGCTAAGCGGGTGAGGTACTTGGTTGGTCAAGGATTCAGTTTTGATCAAATAGCCTATGCATTAGATTATGATCCAGATAAAGACTATGAATAGGTAATACTTTACTACTCACTTTAATTGCGCAGCGAAAATTTCCTTTGTGTTCTGAAAGCCAGTTTTAATCCGTCAAGGGTTATCAAATTCCTCTATTGTGAAATGCATGCCAATTTCATTGGTTTTTCTAACTAGCTTAATCGTTTTTGGCTTCTCGCATCTCACCCTTGATTAAGTATATAATACTGGCATTTCCAGTGCGTTATTCATCTTGTTTAACCGCACCATTAGATTTATTCGTCATTATTCAAATCAGGACTCATTCATGTTTCAGACCACGGCAGAATTAAGAAGTGCTTTTTTAAAGTACTTTGAAAATAACGGACACCAAGTTGTCGATAGTAGCTCTCTTGTGCCACATAACGACCCAACTCTATTGTTCACCAATGCGGGTATGAACCAATTTAAAGAAACGTTCCTAGGAATGGAAAAACGTAACTACAGTCGAGCGACGACATCTCAACGTTGTGTCCGTGCTGGTGGTAAACATAATGACTTGGACAATGTGGGTTATACCGCTCGTCATCACACTTTTTTTGAAATGCTCGGCAATTTTAGTTTCGGTGATTACTTTAAAGAAGAAGCGATTACTTTTGCTTGGAACTTCTTAACCCAAACATTAAAGCTACCAACAGAAAAGTTATGCGTCACCATTTATGAAACTGACGATGAAGCCTTTGATATTTGGAATAAAAAAATTGGTGTTGCCGCTGAAAACATTATTCGTATTGGCGACAACAAAGGCGCAGCTTATGCGTCAGATAATTTCTGGCAAATGGGCGATACAGGCCCTTGCGGTCCATGTTCTGAAATCTTTTATGATCACGGTGAACACATATGGGGGGGGCGACCAGGTACTCCCGAAGAAGATGGTGACAGATTCATTGAAATTTGGAACATTGTCTTTATGCAATATAACCGTCAAGCCGACGGTGAAATGAAACCACTACCTAAACCATCAGTTGATACTGGTATGGGTATTGAGCGTATTGCAGCAATTATGCAAGGTGTTCATTCAAATTATGAAATTGATATCTTCCAAAAGCTAATTGCTAAAACGGCTGAAATTATTAATGTTTCGGATTTAGAGAATAAATCATTACGTGTTATTGCTGATCATATCCGTTCTTGTGCATTTTTAATTGCTGATGGCGTCATGCCGTCTAACGAAGGCCGCGGTTATGTGCTACGCCGGATTATTCGTCGTGCAGTTCGTCACGGTAACAAATTAGGTGCAACCGATTCATTCTTCTATAAATTGGTGCCGACATTAATTGATGTTATGGGCGATGCTGCTAAAGGCCTTGTGGTAATGCAAGACATTGTTGAAAAGTCGCTTAAAGCAGAAGAAGAACAGTTTGCACGGACATTAGAACGTGGTTTACAAATTTTAGATGCAGCGCTAAATGACTTAAAAACTGACACCCTTGATGGCGAAACCGTATTTAAACTTTACGATACCTATGGCTTCCCAGTTGATTTAACAGCTGACGTTTGCCGTGAACGTGACATTAATGTCGACGAAGCGGGTTTTGACGTCGCTATGGCAGCACAGCGAAGCCGCGCACAAGCTGCTGGCAATTTTGGTACTGATTACAATGCCAGCTTGATCATTGACACCGATACACAATTTTGTGGTTATAGCCACTTAACGGGTGAAGCGGTTGTGAGTGGTTTATATGTTGATGGCCAAGCGGTTGAAAAACTTGTAGCGGGTCAACAAGCTATTGTAGTGGTTGATAACACACCATTCTACGCAGAGTCAGGTGGGCAAGTTGGCGATAAAGGCCAGCTAACTGATGAAAACGTGATATTTAATGTTGCTGATACACAAAAGTTTGGCTCAGCCACAGGTCATCAAGGTGAACTTGTTGCAGGTGAAATTACCCTTGGCCAAAGCTTAACGGCTCAAGTTGATAAAAAGCGCCGTCATCGCACTGAGTTGAATCACTCTGTAACGCATTTACTGCATGCTGCGCTGCGTGAAGTACTTGGCACACATGTTACTCAAAAAGGGTCATTAGTGAACCCAGAGCGTTTGCGTTTTGACTTTTCTCATTTTGAAGGTGTCACCGCGCAAGAGCTAAAAACCATTGAAGAAATGGTAAATACTCAAATTCGCCGAAACCATGCTCTAGCGACTGAAGAAATGGCGATTGATGAAGCTAAAGAAAAAGGTGCAATGGCACTATTTGGTGAGAAGTATGACGATAAAGTGCGTGTTGTCACCATGGGTGATTTCTCTATCGAACTTTGTGGTGGTACTCACGTAGGACGCACAGGAGATATTGGTTTATTTAAAATCACTTCTGAAGGCGGTATTGCTGCAGGTGTCCGTCGTATTGAAGCCGTAACTGGTGCTTCTGCAATGGAATATGTTGCTCAGCAACAATCACAACTAGAATTAGCGGCTCAATTATTAAAATCTGACTCTGCTTCTGTTGTTTCGAAACTTAAAGCCCAATTAGACAAAGTAAAGCAGCTTGAAAAAGACATGTCGCAATTAAAAGATAAACTTGCTGCGGCTGCCAGTGCCGATTTAGCCGGCGATGCAGTTGACGTCAACGGTGTTAAAGTGCTGGTGAAAAAACTAGAGGGTGCTGATCCTAAGTCTTTACGTGGCCTGCAAGATGAGCTTAAGCAAAAACTAAAATCTGCAGTTATCGTGTTAGGTATTCCAGGTGATGCGAAGGTGAACTTGATTGTTGGTGTCAGTAACGACTTAACCAAACAAGTTAAAGCGGGAGAGCTCGTCTCAATGGTTGCTCAGCAAGTTGGCGGTAAAGGGGGCGGGCGCCCTGATATGGCTCAAGCCGGTGGTAGCCAACCAGAGAATCTCGACAGCGCATTGGCTAGTGTATTGCCATGGTTAACTGAAAAGCTGTAATTAATCGATTGAATAAAAGGCCTATTATCAATAGGCCTTTTTTGTACCTAATTGATTTAGTTGTATTTGACTTGAGTGTCAGAATCAGTTTTGGCATAGTGGATGTTATGAGAAGGCAAACTAAAACTTGGATGCGGTCTTAAGTCTAAAATGACCTAAAATTGAGAGAAAACTCTCAAATGTGGTTTATTTGTGCTGTAGGTTTTGACTGATTACAGTAACATGTATTGCAAATGTTGCTGGTACTTTAAATATTGTCATGTTTAAAGGTTATTATTCGTCTAAATGTGTTATTTGCATAAAAAAATCTTATTTATCCAATGTATTTAGTAATAGATACTATGATTTTATCTAAGGCTAACCTTATAATGAGTGCATATTACGGACAAACTGTTATGCAGATTGAACTAAAGGAGCAATCGAATGCTGATTTTGACTCGCCGTGTTGGCGAAACATTAATGATTGGTGATGAAGTCACTGTAACTGTACTGGGTGTGAAAGGTAATCAGGTACGTATTGGTGTTAATGCACCAAAAGAAGTCTCTGTTCATCGTGAAGAGATTTATCAGCGCATTCAATCTGAGAAATCGGGTTCATCGTCTGAAGATGGCAATTTTTAATTAGAAGTACACGTGTTATATGAAGTCAGCATTATGCTGGCTTTTTTGTTTTTGGGCACAGCTCGGTTATCGATACTGACATTAGCTACTTTCTAAGTTATTTGTTTATTTATTTTATAACGATTGCTTTTAGTTAATTGGTATTATTTTGCTTTAAAAATAGTGTTTTTATGAATATTTGCCGTGAATGTCAGCAATGTGATTAAAAACACCTCAAATGAATATATGTTTCCTAAAAAGGGTTTGACTTATTTTCATCAAACAGTAATATGTGCGCCAAGAAACGGAGAGGTGGCCGAGTGGCCGAAGGCGCTCCCCTGCTAAGGGAGTATGGGCTTTAACTCCCATCGAGGGTTCGAATCCCTCCTTCTCCGCCATTTCTTACTTGATACGATGCGCGTGTAGCTCAGCTGGATAGAGTACCTGGCTACGAACCAGGCGGTCGGAGGTTCGAATCCTCCCACGCGCACCATTCAAGGCAGTGTTAATGAAATATAAGATGCGCGTGTAGCTCAGCTGGATAGAGTACCTGGCTACGAACCAGGCGGTCGGAGGTTCGAATCCTCCCACGCGCACCATTTTATTATGACTTTGTAATACCCCCAAATTTTTGCGCGTGTAGCTCAGCTGGATAGAGTACCTGGCTACGAACCAGGCGGTCGGAGGTTCGAATCCTCCCACGCGCACCATTTTGTGTGGAGAGGTGGCCGAGTGGCCGAAGGCGCTCCCCTGCTAAGGGAGTATGGGCTTTAACTCCCATCGAGGGTTCGAATCCCTCCTTCTCCGCCATTCTTTGGCTTTAGGTTAAGGTAAATTATTTGTCTTAGTCTATGCTATAGGAAGTAAAATTTTTGCGCGTGTAGCTCAGCTGGATAGAGTACCTGGCTACGAACCAGGCGGTCGGAGGTTCGAATCCTCCCACGCGCACCATTATAGATAAGCCCTGCTAATTCAGCAGGGCTTTTTTATTTGCCTATATTATAGGCAGTTCTTCCAGAGCGTAAATAATACAGCCGATAAGTTCACTAACGTTGTTACTGTTTTCTTTCAAGATACCTGCTTTCCCCTCCGAAAAAGTTATTCATTTTCTATTCAAATACTCCCAGGGTATGTCAACTTATCTTTTTCATAAGCGTTCAACGCCCTTTTTTAATGACATTATTATTGCACTGATAAAATATTTATAGATATCTCATTTTAAAGGCTATTTTGCTAAACAATCATCATTATGTTGGTATTGTTAGCACTACTTATGGTATGACCATTTTACAAAGGTGTAGTAGTTCTGGTATAAAATGTTTGTATTTTATTATCAAAAAGTAGCTATTTGACTAATTTAGATGAGGTGTAAGGTAAATACCTTACTATTTATTTTGAATAAATATGCTTCAGTCGACGGTGTAAGCCGTTTTTAATCATTTTATTGGACAGTAGGATTAGGTTATGACCTAAAAAACTGTCTATAAGAGGAAACACTATGGTGTCATTGACTGAACAATTATCAAATGCTTTGAGCATTATGATAATGGGGATGGGACTTGTTTTTGTTTTTTTAAGTTTACTTATCATTGGGATTAACCTTGTCGCAAAGCTATTTCCTGTGGTCCCTGTCGCTATACCGCAGCCACTTCAGCCAACTACCACAACAGAAATTGATCCAGTTCTCGTTGCTGCTATTACCTCAGCAGTTCACCAATACCGTAAACAGGTACGCTAGCCATGGGAGACATTATGAAAAAGCCATTATTATTAACCGAAGTTGCACTGCGCGATGCTCATCAATCAATATTGGCAACCCGCCTTAGAATTGACGACATGTTACCGATAGCCCCATTGCTAGATAAAGTAGGCTATTGGTCAATGGAGTCATGGGGCGGCGCAACTTTTGATGCTTGTATACGCTATTTAGGTGAAGATCCGTGGGATCGTATCCGTGAATTGAAAAAAGCCATGCCAAATACGCCGCAACAAATGCTTTTACGCGGGCAAAACCTATTAGGTTACCGTCATTATGCCGATGATGTTGTTACTCGATTTGTTGAGCGCGCACATATTAATGGGGTTGATGTATTTCGTATTTTTGATGCTATGAACGATGTTCGTAATTTAGAAACGGCAGTGAGGAGTGTTAAACAAGTCGGTGGGCATGCCCAAGGTACCATTTCATATACCACAAGCCCTGTGCACACCTTAGACACTTGGATTGATATGGCCAAACGCCTTGAAGACATGGGGGCAGACTCGTTGTGTATTAAAGACATGGCAGGACTTTTAAAGCCTATGGAAGCCTATGAGCTTATCAGCCGCTTAAAATCGCAAACCGACCTAATGGTGTCGATGCATTGCCATGCAACCACAGGGTTAAGTACTGCTACCTATCAAAAAGCCATTGAAGCAGGCGTTGATGTACTTGATACCGCTATTTCTTCAATGAGCCAAACCTATGGTCATAGCGCCAGTGAAACCTTGGTTGCTATGGTTGAAGGAACTGATAGAGAAACAACTTATGATATGGCGATAATGGAAGAAATTGCCGCCTATTTTAGAGAAGTTCGTAAAAAGTATGTTCGTTTTGAAGGTGCATTAAAGGGAATCGATTCCCGAATTCTTCGAGCGCAAGTGCCAGGTGGCATGTTAACCAATATGGAAAATCAACTCAAAGAGCAGGGCGCCGCAGATAAAATGGATGCTGTGTTAGAGGAAATTCCGCGTGTACGTCAAGACTTAGGTTATTTACCTCTCGTTACGCCAACATCACAAATCGTTGGTTCACAGTCAGTTATCAACGTTTTAATGGGCGAGCGTTATAAAGCGTTAACCAAAGAGACTGAAGGGGTATTAAAAGGCGAGTATGGTGCAACGCCAGCTCCAGTGGATAAGCAGCTTCAAGCGCGAGTATTAGGCGGTGAACAAGCAATTACCTGTCGCCCAGCTGACTTAATTGCGCCTGAGTTAGATAAGTTGCGCACAGAGCTACAGCACCAAGCAGCTGAAAAAGGTTTGTTGCTTGCATCAGAGGTTGATGACGATGTCATGACATACGCACTGTTTAATCAAATAGGCTTACAGTTTATTGAAAACCGAGGTGATTCTGATGCATTTGAGCCTGCACCAAGTGCAGAGGACCTTATTATTGCTGCTGATAAACCCAGCAGTGACAAACCTGAAACGTATACGGTCAATGTACAAGGGCAACAGTTTGTTGTTGAGGTGGCGCAAGGTGGTGATATTAGCCAAATACTCCCTGTTCCGCAAAGCTCAGCTTCTGCCCTCGCACCAGTTTCTCCAGCACAATTAGCCGCAGTGCCAAACACTGGCGAGGTGAAATCAACCATGAGTGCGCCACTATCAGGTAATATTTTTAAAGTATTGGTTAATGATGGGCAATCGGTGCAAAAAGGTGAGGTGGTATTGATTTTAGAGGCCATGAAAATGGAGACTGAGGTTCGTGCTCAACACGCGGGTGTCGTAACACAGCTAGTGGTTAAACAAGGTGATAGCGTATCTGTTGGCTCACCATTGTTAGCAATTGCATAAGAGGGGCACATGGAAGGATTAATTGCATTTTGGAATGAAACCGGTATCGCTAACTTTAATGGCGGCCAACTAATGATGATTGCGGTTGGATTATTATTATTGTTTCTTGCTATCTCTAAAGGTTTTGAGCCTTTGCTATTATTGCCTATTGGCTTTGGTGCTATTTTAGCCAATATCCCTAACGCTGGATTCACTGAAGAAGGTGGCCTGCTTTATTATGTTTATTATATTGGTATAGAAACGGGGATATTCCCATTATTAATATTTATGGGGGTCGGTGCGCTGACCGACTTTGGTGCTTTGATTGCTAATCCACGCACTTTATTACTGGGGGCGTCTGCACAATTTGGTATTTTTGCCACATTACTCGGGGCAATTGGCTTGAATTTAGTGCCTGGTTTTGAGTTTTCAATGACAGATGCTGCGGCTATCGCCATTATCGGTGGTGCTGACGGGCCGACGGCAATCTTTTTAGCGTCAAAGTTGGCACCTGAACTGCTTGGCGCAATTGCTGTTGCTGCATATTCATATATGGCCTTGGTTCCATTAATTCAGCCGCCGATTATGCGTTTATTTACCACGCAAGCTGAACGCGAGATAAAAATGGAGCAGCTGCGTGAAGTCAGCAAAAAGGAAAAAATCATCTTCCCGTTGATGGTATTAGGGTTAACCATTTTATTTTTACCTGCAGCAACGCCACTAATCGGTATGTTTTGTCTGGGTAACCTAATGCGTGAATCTGGTGTCGTTGACCGACTGTCGAGTACGGCGCAAAATGAGTTAATTAACATTGTGACTATTTTCCTTGGTTTAGCAGTTGGTTCTAAGTTATCGGCTGATCAGTTCTTAACCATTCAGACTCTCGGAATTCTAATTCTTGGTGCAGTGGCATTTAGTATCGGTACAGCTTCAGGTGTATTAATGGCAAAGCTGATGTGCAAACTCACTGGCGGTAAGATTAACCCGCTGATTGGTGCCGCTGGAGTGTCTGCAGTGCCGATGGCTGCAAGGGTGGTAAATAAAGTTGGCTTAGAAGCCAATCATCAAAACTTTTTATTAATGCACGCAATGGGGCCAAATGTTGCTGGGGTTTTGGGAAGCGCGGTTGCTGCTGGGGTGTTATTAGCGGTATTAGGTTAACCGTCTGGCGCTGATCAGTTTGCTGATACAGCAAAAAACTTAGCATCCTAGATTGAACAAAAAGGCACACTTAAATAGTGTGCCTTTTTTTGCGAGCTTAACTTGACGCTTTAACCTTTATTATCAATAAGTTCAATTTACGTTTGAAATGAATAACCCCGACATATTACCAATTTCTCACGGTTTATTTTTATCATTTGTGTACGCGTTAAGTTGCTGGCATCCAAGCTCGTAAACTAATGTCTAGAGTGTTTGCATGGCAGCATAAACTTTTGTTGCTAGATACCGAAGTGAACGTATATCCCCAGTTACCACATATTGAAATACATTTATGCAGCACGCTGTTTTGCAACACCAGCAGCAAGAGTTAAATCATGTTCAATATTTCAATATACCAAAATACCTCTTTAGGTGTAGGTGTTTTTTGTCGGTAATTTTTACTGCTGTCTGGGGGCACTATTTACGTTGCTGAAGAGTTTGATACTTATGTTATTGAGTTGTTAGGCGGTGTTGTTTTGGAGGGGTTTTCAGCTGTTTTTAGCTTATTTTTACCCGATTTCTATCATGGTATGTTGTGAGAATGTTTCTTGTTGTGGCTTGTTTACTGGTATGGTTAAAGTGGCTGTTTAATTGCTTTATGAAAATAAACTTTATACTCATTTAGGGGTATTTATCTATTTGCCATATTCTTGCCATGTTTCAAAAATAGTAAATATGATGGTTTTGATTAAATATGTATTGCTATTTTTATATTGATCCGGGTAATTATCCTTTTTATTTATCGACTATTGAATTGCTTGGGTTCTAGTTTGGTTAGTTTGTAAAAATAGCAATTATTTAGTTTTTTATATTGTAATTTATGGCAGGGTTAACAGCTGGAATTATTATGACCTGCTGACTTTCTTGGTATTTAACTATCTGATTTTGTTCCTTTTGCTTGTTTTTTGTGCTTAATGCTCTGTTGTTGTGTTATGACTAAAAGAAAAAGGAGGGGGGGATCTTTTACCGTTTTTTAAAGCTGTTTTTTGGACATTAAATAATGACATTCTACTTTTAAATTGGGCTATTCGAGTCATTGAGTCTACACTCTGATTTATTAATTATCATTTGATTGTGAACTCAATAACGCTATGTAAGCAGGGGTAATTGATTTTATTATTACCCGGTGAGGAGGGGGATAAATATCTAAGTCATTTTTATTACATATTGCGATACATCACCAATAACCAACTTAAAAAAGAGTATTTAAATACCTATAAGGTAATAAAATGCTAATTCTGTCACAGAAAAGTAACGTCTGGGTTGTTATGGTGCGTGTGGGTGGCTTGGGATTTCACTTCGTGAATGCTAAGCGTTTGGCAAAAAAATAAATGCCATATAAAGAGATATAGGGATAGATGATGAATAAGAAACTAGTCATGTCAGCACTAACAAGTGCAGTATTAATGGCAATGGGGACTGCGCAAGCTGCGCCAGCAAAAGTAGATAACATTGCTGATGCCATTACTCAAGGTACAACTAAAGTTGACTTAAACCTACGTTATGAAGGTGTTCAACAAGATAATGCATCAAAAGATGCCGATGCTTTAACCTTACGTACTCGCTTAACGCTAGCGACTGCGCAATACAATGGTTTATCTGCATTGGTAGAATTTGAAGATTCTCGAAATGTTGCTGGGGTGAACGACTATAACGATACCAATGGTAATAATCCTGATTATTCTGTTATTGCTGACCCAAATACCACTGAACTTGACCAAGCTTTTTTACAATATCAACGCAGTGGTTTCAAAGCCCGTGTTGGTCGTCAAATGATTGCACTGGGTAATCAACGTTTTGTTGGTCACGTAGGCTGGCGTCAAGACCGTCAAACATTTGATGGTTTAACAATGCAATATGCCTTTAATGATGCTTTTGAAGTTGATTATGGTTATTTAACGAAACGTAATCGTATTTTCGCAGAAGCGAAAGATGTTGATGCGAAAGATCATATCTTTAATGCTTCATATAAATTAGGCTTTGGTAAAGTGACGGGTTACGGTTACTTACTTGAAGAAGACAAAGCTGAAAAGAATGGTATCGACACTTACGGTATTAACTTTGAAGGTTCAACCAAGGTTGCTGACGCTAAAATTCTGTATAAAGCAGAATATGCGAGTCAAGAATCGACCTCAGCAGCAGCGAAATATGATGCTGATTACCTAGCCTTGGAAGCCGGTGCTGGCATTATGGGTTACACCGTTAAAGCAGGTTATGAAAAACTTGGTTCAGATGATGGCATGTACGGTTTTAGTACACCACTAGCTACGTTGCATAAATTTAATGGTTGGTCTGACCAATTCCTTGGTACGCCAAAAGAAGGTTTAGTTGATATTTACGCTTCGGTTGGTGGCAGCTTAATGTCCGCTAAATGGACTTTGGCTTATCATAAATTTGATGCAGATAAAGCAAGTGCGACTGTTGATGATTTAGGTTCTGAAATTGATGCATCAGTGGTTATGCCTATTAACAAAAACTACTTAGTTGGTGTTAAATACGCTAAATACTCAGCAGGTGATTCAACTGCGGGTAAAGTAGATACTGATAAAGTATGGCTATGGGCTAACGCTAAATTCTAAGCTTTGGTTAGCTAATTTTTTTTAGAAAAAAGACCAAATATAAAACGAGCATGCTAAACGCATGCTCGTTTTTTTGTGTCGCTCGTTCACGATTATTTAATGCGTCTTAGCAACTAATGGTTGTACGACTGTGCTTGCTGGCAATATGTAGTTACCGATTTTATTTATCGAGCAAAACCGCCAAATGGCTTTAATAGTAATGGCGCAAGGGCGGCATGTTTTTCACGTAACTCTTGTGGCAAGTCGCCTAAATGCACCATACGAGTTGGGGTGGCAGCAGCAATCCAACGCTCAGCGTGTGCGTCCCAATTTTCAATATGTGTGAATGATGCTGCTAGATCTTTAAAGCGCTCATAAACTAAAATATCGCCTTCATCAGACATATAATATTGATAATTTAAAGTACCTTCTTCTGTTTTAGCGCGTTCAATTTGAGAATTCATCACCGCTTTAAAGTTTGCGAGTTGGCCATCATTAAGTTTTGCTTCCACTATCCACCCAAAATTTTCAAATGTGGTATCGCCATTGTTGTCAATTAAACTCCCTTGAGCATTTTCGCGGGCAAAGCCACCCAATGGTTTTAGCCACGTTGGTGAAAGTGCGGCATGACGTTCACGTACATCTTCTGGTAAATCACCTAAATGAAGCATACGAGTGAGTGCTGCTGCAGCCATCCACCGCTTGGCGTGAGCATCCCAATTTTCAATATGTTCATGTGATGAATCAGGATCGGCAAAACGTTCATATACCATGATATCGCCAGCGTCTGATAAGTAATATTGATAATTTAAGGTGCCTTTTTCGGCCAGTGCACGCTTGATTTGCGAATTCATTACCGCTTTGAAATTCTCAAGTTCACCTTGGTTTAATTTTGCTTCAACTATCCAGCCATTATTTACAAACATCATTATCTCCAAATCTTATTACATAGCACTGTGTCATGTATTTACGGTGCTCAACTTGTTGTGAAAGTTGCTCAGTTTTTTTGACTGAACCGGCAACAATTAAATTACCCAAAGTCGATATCACCTCGTCAATGACAGACAATTTAATCGTGAACACTGCCAGCAACAATATAGATCTGACTATAAATAGTTTCTGTTTTTCGTTGATAATGCCGGCGTTTAATGGCATTTAGTTGTTTATATTATGGGGCGTTGGCCTATTTACGGGGGGTAAATACTTACGCTACAGTGTAAGGGGAAATGACATGCGAAGAAGTCTCCCCCCAAATACACCCGATGTTACTCAGGTTCTCTGGAGGAATCTTGTGGTTTTACTACGTTAGTGGTTAGGCCGCTTGTTGTTGAGATTGAGCTTCATCGCGATAAAATTGCGCTTCATCAAATTGCTGCTCACTTTTTCCTATGACTACTGCAGTCATCATATCGCCGGTGACATTGGTCGCGGTGCGGATCATATCGATGACGCGGTCTATCGCAGCAATAAAGGCAATGCCTTCAAGTGGTAGGCCTACAACGCCTAATGTCACCGTTAACATAACCATGGCACTGCCAGGAACACCAGCAGTACCAATGGAGGCAACCGTAGCCGTCACTGCAATTAATACATAGTCATTTATATCCAGTGGAATGCCATAAATTTGGGCAATAAAGATGGCTGCAATTGCTGGGTAAATACCGCCGCAGCCATCCATATTCATCGTTGCACCTAAGGGTAAGACAAATGCACTGTAGCGTTTAGATACCCCCATTGAAGCGGTGCACTTTGAGCTAGCAGGCAAGGTGCCAAAGCTTGATGCCGTCGTAAATGCGACCAATTGGGCGGGCATTGCTTTATTGAAAAACTTAATTGGACTGACTTTAGCAACAAATTTGATTAAGCCACCATAAACAAAAATAATATGAATTAACGCGGCGATATAGATAGCAATAATAAACTTACCTAGCGGTAATAATGTGGTTAAGCCATACTGGCCCACAACCCAAGCCATTAAGCCAAACACACCGATTGGGGTGAGTTTTAATACCATTTGGGTTAATTGAAACATCACCTGTGCGCCAGCTTCAAAGGTGCGCTTTAACGGCAGCGCTTTCTCTCCGACACTGTTAATCGCAACACCAATTAAAGCTGCAAACACAATGATTTGTAAAATTTTACCCTCAGCAAGGGAAGCAAATGGATTTACAGGGATCATGTTTAACAACACTTGTGTGAAGCCGGGAATATTACGTTCACGTACTTCAGCGGTTGCAAGTTCTAAAGAGCCGCCCATGTCGATAACAGAGCCAATACTTAGTCCTATAAGAGAAGCCATCGTGCCTGTGAACATAAACATGGCTAAAGTTTTAAAACTTAAGCGTTTAAGATTAGATTGCGAATCTAAAGATGTAATGCTAACGACAATGGCACAAAGTACCAACGGGGCGACAAGCATTTTAATGGCACCAATAAACAGGTCACCTAACGGTTTTAAAATAATAGCCTGTTCACCGAAAATAACCCCAATCATTGCGCCTAAGGCAAAGCCTGCTAGTACCTTTTGCCAAAAAGGGATGCGACTAAATATTGATAACATTAAATATTCCAATTTAGTTATATAACCAGATGTCGGCTATGTATTATTATTTTTGTAAAATTTTTATAGCGTTAGCATTACTTTATATCGGGCTAATGAGTGAGCTGAACACTCAGCTATTAATAGCGGGAAAACAAAGGAAAGCTCAGGTAAAGATGATTGACTGTGTCGTCTTTTTATAAAATTGATCAATTGAGTATATTGTAAGTAGCCAAAGAAAGACAAACAACGTCATTTTGTTATAACTTATGTCCATATAAAAGGTAAGTGTTATTACTTTCTTCATTTTATAGCTGACTTATACATTTGAAATGGTTTTTTTTGTATAATAAATTCAATATTATCAATGGTTAATAATATGTTTGATGTTTGGTTAATGTTTAGCGGCGCTTTTCTTGCCGCGACATTATTACCCGGTGGCTCAGAAGTGTTACTTGTTGGTTTGCTGGCTCAGCAACCACACACGTGGTTAGCATTATTGATTGCAGCGAGTGTAGGTAATACATTAGGTGCATTAACGAGTTATTACTTGGGTTATGTCGGTCGTTTTGCCAAAACCCCTCAAGACTTTCAATCAAAGCGTTACCGACATGCACTCAATTGGATGGAAAAACACGGTCGTTGGTGTTTGTTATTGTCTTGGTTGCCTTTAATGGGCGATGTATTGTGTTTATTGGCAGGCTGGTTAAAACTACCGATAATATCATCTACATTGCTTATTTTAGTTGGTAAAACGCTGCGTTATGGCCTAATAGTTTGGGCTGTAATCTAGTATTTAGTTGCTTGTGTAGGCAGTCGAAAGATAAAGCATATTTGTTGACGCTGAATTTGACTTCTGTTTTTGCTTATAAAGTGTTATTTCAATCAATGTGGTTGAATTTATACAGGTATCTGAAAGCCTGACTGATATTAATTGTGTTGCTCAAATGGGGCAATCTTATCTCATCGTGGATTAATTTTTAGGAGTCGACCGTGAAAAAATGGGTATTAAGCGTTGCTATTACAGTCACATTAATTGGTTGTACTAGTTCTCCTCAACGCGCTAACAGCAATTTACCTACTGGCATGGTATTGCTCGAAAACGTTAAGCAACAACAAGCTAATATTCCTTATAAAAAATACCAATTAGCCAATGGGTTGACGGTTATCCTGCATACCGACCACTCAGATCCATTAGTCCATGTTGATGTCACTTATCATGTGGGCTCATCTCGAGAGTTTGCTGGACGCAGCGGTTTTGCCCATTTGTTTGAACATATGATGTTCCAAGGTTCGCAGCATGTGGCAGATGAACAACACTTTAAAGTGATCACCGAAGCGGGTGGGACGTTAAATGGTACCACTAATACCGATCGGACTAATTATTTTGAAACTGTGCCAAGTAATCAACTTGAAAAAATGCTTTGGTTAGAGTCAGATAGAATGGGTTTCTTTTTACCGGCATTAACCCAAGAGAAGTTTGAAGTCCAACGAGCCACCGTCAAAAATGAACGTGCTCAGCGCATTGATAACCGTCCTTATGGCCGTTTAAATGAACGCTTTAATCAAGCGTTATATCCGCAAGGTCATCCGTATTCATGGCCAGTTATTGGTTGGCCTGATGATCTTGAACGCGCAACGCTTGCTGATGTTAAACATTTCTTCCAGCGTTGGTATGGTCCCAATAACGCCACTTTAACCATCGGGGGAGACTTCGATGAGGCGCAAGCTTTAGCTTGGGTTAATCAGTATTTTGGCGAAATTCCAGCTGGACCTAAAGTCAGTGCCACTCCTAAAGTACCTGTGACTTTAGATAAAACTCGCTATTTATCCATGGAAGATAAAATTCACTTACCGTTAATTTACATGGGGTATCCGACTGTTTATGCGGGGCACCCTGACGAAGCACCGCTTGATTTATTAGCCGAAATTATTGGCGGTGGTAAAACCTCATTGTTTTATAAAAACATGGTAAAAGAGGGCGTGGCAGTTCAAGCATCTGTCAGTCACCCCTGTCAGGAACTCGCGTGTCAATTTACCTTATATGCACTGGCGAATCCAAGCCAAGGTGGTCAACTTGGTAAGTTAGAAACCAAAATTAATCAATCGGTTGCAGAGTTTGAACAACGCGGTGTGACAGATGAAGATTTACAAAAAGCCAAAGTACAATTTAAAGCCAACACGATTTATGGCATGCAAAGTGTTAAAGGCAAAGTATCAACCTTGGCAGCGAATCAAACGTTTTATAATAATCCCAATCAAACGGTGAAAAATTTAGCTCAATATGACAGCGTGACTAAAGCTGATGTGATGCGAGTCTTTAATACTTATATTAAAGATAAACCGATGGTGGTCATGAGCGTTGTGCCTGAAGGGCAAAAACAGCTGATAGCTAAAGTTGATAACTTTGTCGCGCCTAAGCCAAAGGTTGCCGAGCATGCTGTGGATATGGAAGTGTCATCAAAGCAAACCACCTCTAGCTTTGACCGTACGATTATGCCAAAAGCAGGAGCGACACCTGTGGTTAAAGTACCGCAGTTATGGCGCACAACCCTAAGCAATGGTATTAAGGTTATTGGTACTCAAAGTAAAGAAACCCCAACCGTTGAGTTAGTGATTTACCTTAATGGCGGCCATCGTTTAGAAAGTGTTTCACAATCTGGGTTAGCTAATTTAACTGCGGCAATGCTGCATGAGTCTAGCCAAACTCGCAGCAGTGAAGCCATCGCTAACGCGTTGGAAATGCTAGGGTCATCAATTAATTTTGGCTCACAAGGCAGTCAAAGCTACATTCAAGTGTCTAGTTTGAGTGCAAACTTAACTCAAACGCTAGCCATTTTAAATGAGCAGCTGTTTACTCCCGCTTTCAATGAGCAAGATTTTAATCGCTTAAAGCAGCAACAGTTGCAAAGCCTACAGCAAAGTGCATCTGACCCAAACTATATTGCGAGTACTAAATTTAGCCAATTGTTATATGGTGATGCATCACCTTACGGTGTGCCATCATCTGGCACGCTTGAAACCGTATCTGCGTTAACGTTAAAAGATGTCAAAGACTTTTATCAACGTCAATATCGTGCGGGCAGCGCTCAAATTGTCGCCGTGTCAGATTTAACTCAAACGCAAATAACAACTGCGCTGGACGGTTTAACTAAGTGGCAAGGTGACGCTAATGCTATTACGCCATTAATGGCGAGTAAAAGTGCGCCATCAAAAGTGATTTACCTTTATGACAAACCAGGTGCGGCACAATCGGTGATTTCAATTGGTCGAAAAGCACTGCCTTTTGATGCCGATGGGGAATATTTTAAAGCTGATTTAATGAATTACCCTTTAGGCGGCGCATTTAATAGCCGTATTAATTTGAATCTACGAGAAGATAAAGGTTATACCTATGGTGCTCGCAGTGGTTTTTCAGGTGGCGATGAAGTGGGTCGCTACACTGCAAGAGCCAGTGTACGGACCGATGTCACCGGTGCATCAGTGAAAGAATTTATGAAAGAGTTACAACAGTTTCAGTCGCATGGGATGACCGAAAAAGAGTTGGACTTTATGCGTAATTCTATTTCACAAGCGCATGCACTTGATTATGAAACCCCTTATCAAAAGGCTGGTTTTTTACGTTTATTGCAACGCCACCAGTTAACCGATAACTTTATTGATACTCAACAAGATATTATTGATAACATTACCTTAGCGCAATTAAATCAACTTGCTAAAAAGTGGCTAGACATCGATAAGATGATTATTTTTGTTGTAGGTGATAAAAAGCTAGTTAAACAACAGCTTGAAACATTAGGGTATCCTGTACGGATAGTTAATTAACCCTAAGCCCTTGCTTTTGTTTGAGATGACCACATATTAGAGCTGTCATTAAAAAGTACATTATACTGAGACGGTAACTAGCAACGTTACCGTTTCTTGTTTTGGTGAAAACCATAGTGAATCACTGTCAGCAATAATTAATGCATTTGTCATTACAATGCTGATGTAAGAATTAATCATCGACTAGGTTATTGTTATCCCAGTGATATGAAACAAGAGAAATGAATATTGAAATCATTCAATGAAGTTATTAAGCATTTGGATACAAGTGCAGGGCGTCAATCTTTACTTGGTATGCAGCGCGGTATTGAGCGTGAAGCCTTGCGAATTGATGAACAAGGGCATTTAGCCAATGATGCGCACCCCAAAGCACTCGGTTCTGCATTAACTCATTCTCGGATCACTACTGATTACAGCGAGTCGTTACTTGAGTTCATCACCCCGGTTAACCAAAACATTGAAGTGCTACTTGAAGGTTTGACTCAAACCCATGCTTACAGTGTGCAAAACATGTATGGTCAACGCTTGTGGCCAGTAAGTATGCCTTGTTATGTCGGCGACGAAGCTGATATTGCCATTGCTAAGTATGGCAGCTCTAATGTCGGAAAAATGAAAACCCTTTATCGCCAAGGGCTGACTCACCGATATGGCGCATTAATGCAGATTATTGCAGGGGTGCATTTCAACTTTTCAGTTTCTACGCAGCTGTGGGATCAACTGTTTGCCTTAAAATTGGCTAACTCACCTACGGTTGATAATACCGAATGTTCAAAACAAGCATTTATTTCAGAGTCTTACTTTGGACTTATTCGCAATTACCGCCGTTTAGTTTGGGTTATGCCTTACTTATTTGGTTCATCTCCTTCTTTATGTAGTTCATTTGTGAAAGACCAAACGGTTGATTTTGACTTTGAAAAAACTGGCAAAGGCACACTTTACCTGCCTTATGCCACCTCATTAAGAATGAGTGACTTAGGCTATACCAATAAAGAACAAGACACCCTAAATATCAGTTATAACTCTTTGCCTGAATATTTATCAGGGGTTGAAGCTGCCATTTGTAAGCCGTCACAAACCTTTGCTGAAATTGGTGTCAAAGTTGATGGCCAATATCGCCAGCTAAACAGCAATATTTTACAAATAGAAAATGAATTTTACTCTCCTATTCGCGCGAAACGAGTAACTCAAGCTAATGAAAAACCTTCAGAAGCATTAAGTCGTGCTGGGGTGGAATATATTGAAGTAAGGGCTTTAGATGTTAACCCTTACAGCCCAATTGGTATTGATGCCTCGCAAGTGCGCTTTTTAGACTTATTCTTGCTGCATTGTTTATTGTCTTCATCATCATATACAGATGACAGCGGTGAAGCGGAAATATCTGCGAACTTAAACACCGTGATTTTAAACGGCAGAAAACCGGGACAAACCCTACAACGTAATGGTGAAACAATCACGATTAAAGCTTGGTTGGTGGCACTGTTTGATGAGTTAAATATATTAGCCTTAATGCTTGATAAACAAGAAAACGAGCAAAATGGCACTCAAGACGCCAATCGCTATCAAGTTGCGCTAAGTGAATGGCGTGAAGCGGTAGAAGACCCGAGTAAAACCCTTTCTGGCAGAGTGTTAGATGATGTGGTTGTTAAAGGAAAAGATCATGGTGACTGGGTTAAGTCATTAATGAGTGCTTATCATCAGCAATTATCAACCTATCCATTATCTGAGCAAACCTTGCAGCAATATCAAGACGAAGCTCGTGACTCAATTGCTAAGCAGCAAGCAATCGAAGCTGAACCAAGCGTCGACTTTGATACCTTCCTTGTCGATTATTTTAAAGATGTTGTTTCTCAATAACATCATTAAGCTGATAACAGTAACCCTTGTGTTGCTGTTATCAGGCTGTGCCAGTCAATCAAACTTAACCGCTTGTGGCACGGTGTCAGCTTATGTCGACCCGCAAGGGGAGAATGATGTCTATCGTGTCGTAGTTACTCATTTAAATGGTAAACCGGTCATTTCACGGCCCAATTACACCTTACCTGTTGGGCGTTATGAATTTACGCTTGCCGAGCTTATTTCGTCGCCTGACTTAAAAGTGGCGCTATCGGTTCGTGGTACTAAAAAAATAATGGTCAATGTTGAGCAAGATGTGAGATATCATTTAGCAGCTAAATTTAAAACGGATAAAACCTATGTCGGCAATAACCCAGATTATTGGCAGCCGATCATTTTGCAACAAACACCGCATACCTGTGAATTACAACATAACAGCGCTCTGTAGTTGGTTGTGATTTAGTGCATTGTGTTACTGCATGCCGATTGCAATGCCTCTCGCAAGATGTGACACTTACTCCCATTCGTTAATGTTTTAAATGGTTTACGCTATGAAGCCCTTGTTTGGACTCATTACTGGCATACTCATGCTTGCTTTAGGTGGTTGTGCTACTGCTCCGCCTAAAAATCCCGATAACCTTTGCTCTATTTTTAAAGAGAACCGTTCATGGTATGACGCCGCAGTGGATGCGCGTGATAAATGGGGGGTGCCAGTGCATGTGCCATTGGCAATGATGTACCAAGAAAGTTCGTTTAAACATAATGCTGCACCGCCGATGCAGTATTTTTGGGGTTTTATTCCTATTGGCAGAGCCAGTGATGCTTATGGTTATGCCCAAGCTAAAACCATGACGTGGGATGACTACGTTAAAGAAACAGGTAACTCATGGTCTAGTCGCAGTAATTTTGATGATGCAATGGATTTTATGGGGTGGTTTATTAGTAAAACCCATAAGATAAATGGCGTTTCCAAATGGGATGCGAAAAACCAATACCTCAATTATCATGAAGGTTGGGGGGGGTATAAGCGTGGGTCTTATTGGAAAAAGAAATGGCTAGTGCAGGTCTCTAAAAAAGTTGAGCGCCGTGCTCATACTTATGCTGGTCAGTATAAGCAATGTAAGGCAGATTTAGACTCCTCTTGGTTATGGCGTCTTTTCTTTGGCTAACAATAACGTGTTCCCCTTGCTGCGAGTAGCAGGAATTTATTGACAGAGAAGGTCGCTGCGAATATCGAGATCCAATATCTGCGGACTGTAGCATGGCTTGTTATTGGTGAGCTAAACCCTGCTTTTAATCGGTTTCATTACCTCACAAAAAAGGAGCCACGGCTCCTTTTTTTATCGAAGTACGAAGCGATAAAGCTTAACTATATTCGTTCAACACCCACGCTAATGGAGCTTGGTATTGCTCAGGCATCCATTGTTGTAACTGGCTAATGCTCTCTTGTACCAAGGCCTGAGTGTGAGCAGATAAGTTTAAATGCCCAACCTTACGGCCAACACGGACTTCTTTGTTGTACCAATACAATTGACCATTTGGCAGGCTTATCCAGCGGTTGTCTTTATCGACGCCTATTAAGTTAATCATGACGCAAGGATAATTAACTTGTGGGGTGTGAATTGGTAAATTACATAATGCACGTAAATGCAGTTCAAACTGACTAATATGACAGCCCGCTTGGGTCCAATGACCTGAGTTATGTACCCGAGGTGCTAACTCATTTACCAATAACTTATCACCAACTCTAAAGCATTCCATTGCCATCACACCAACATACTCAAGCCCATTCATAATGGTACTTAACATGGCTTCGGCTTCAGCTTGTAACGGGTCAAGGCGACTAAGCGGTGCAATTGATGCCATTAAAATGCCATCTTGATGTAAATTTAACGCTAACGGATAAAAAACACAGCGTCCATCTTGAGTACGAACCCCAACTAAAGATACTTCTTCGTCAAAGTTAATCGCTTGCTCAGCAATCGCCTCGTTGCGCCAATCGGTAGGGATAGTCGTAGTTTCAGCTTGTTTTAACCAATGCTGGCCCTTTCCGTCATATCCACCTGTGCGGCGTTTTAATAATACGCGTTCACCATAAGACTGATGCAGTTGTGACTCTTGAGTCTGGTTATCAACTAACTCCCACGGTGCTGTTGCTACGTTTAGTTCGTCTAATAAACTCTTTTGAGTGAACCGATCTGCTAATCGCGCAAATATTGGACCATTAATGAAGTTAGGATGCTCACTCAGCTGTAAGCTGGTGGCTGACTCTGGCCATTGTTCTCGTTCTGCGGTGATCACATCTTGCTCAGCCAGACCAAGCGTGTCGTCTGTTGGATTCATGATATCCACAGGTCGAACATCTAGCCCTAAAGGTTGTCCAGCATGCGCTAACATAGCGCCTAATTGGCCATTACCTAAAACCCAAACCTTTTGTGTTGTCATTATGCTTCTCTCGGATCTGGGTTATCTAAAATGCTGTCAGTTTGCTGGGTTCTAAATTCAACTAATCGCGCCATTAATTCACTGTCTTGGGTAGCAAGAATTTGGCTAGCAAGTAACCCCGCATTAAATGCACCCGCGGTGCCAATAGCCAATGTGCCTACAGCAATGCCTTTTGGCATTTGTACAATTGACAATAAGCTGTCCATTCCTGAAAGGGCTTTGCTTTGCACTGGCACACCTAATACGGGTAATGGTGTTTTAGATGCAATCATGCCAGGTAAATGTGCTGCGCCGCCGGCACCACCAATAATGACTTTATAGCCTTTATCCGCTGCGGTACTGGCAAAATCCATCAGTTTATCTGGAGTGCGGTGAGCAGACACAACTTCAACATGGTAAGGGACGTTTAACGCATCCATGATTTGGGCAGCGCCTTCCATAGTTGGCCAATCACTTTTTGATCCCATCACAACGGCAACGAGTGCTTGCATGTATACTCCTAAGTGTACAAATAGATTAATTTTGCTTGAATCACGCTCAAAAATTAAGCCTTTAAAATAGCGTAATATCTGAGTGATAAAAAAGGGCTAGATAATAGCACGTTGGCCTTTTTTTGGCTGCTATTCAGTGTTTTTTGCGGCTAACACTCAGTTTAGAATTTAGAATATTCTCTCAACATTTTTGTTGAGATTGTAAGTGATATGTTATTGGCTAACAACAGGGGTTGCAGTAAGATTAATGACAACATATTCACCAAGCGATGCTTCTTGAGTGAGTAAAATATAATATTAACTAAGCAGCGCTTATTATTATGAAACTTCTTCAATTATTGTTGTCAATATTTAGCGTATGGTTGGTGGCATTTCCCTCAATGCTTAATGCCCATACGGTAGACGGCAATCAAGTCACACTTTCTCAACTCACACCACTTAAAGGTGTATTAATGGGGGGGTACACACAGCAATTACTCGATGCCTCTGTTATTCAGCCAAGGCAAGTTATTGACATGCTACATCAACATAGTCATGGCGTGCTGAATTTTTCTTTTGCTGAAATGAGTAAGAACCGCAGTTGGGTTGAGTTAATGAAGCAACCTAATGCCTGCTTGTTTAATAAGCTTAAAACACCAGAACGTGAAAAAGTGGCTTATTTTAGCCATTATCCGATTATGTTATATCCACCAATTCGGTTAATTGTATTGAATAAAAACCGTGATTTATTTGCTGATGAAGTCGATCTTGAACGCCTTGATTTTAAAAATACTTCGCCAGCAGTTAATTCGCTTATTGGTGTGTCTTTGTCACGGACTTATGGTGAGGCTATTGATAAACATGTTGCACAAAATCAAGATAATTATTTTATTCACCGCGGTATTGACGCTAACGCTAAATTAATTGAAATGCTCAAACTAGAGCGAATCAGTGCTATTTTTGAGTACTCTGATGTCGCACATAATTTTTTTAAAGCGTCTGAACACACGTTAGTAAGTGTCCCTATTAAGCAAGCCAATCAAGCTGCTGTGGGGTATCTAGCCTGTTCGAAAACCGACTATGGTTTAAAATTGATCACCTCAGTGAATGAGGCGATGTCGACAAAAGCGTTCCAGCAACAGTTTGTACAGTTACATCACCGCTTTGTTTCTGTTGATGATAAACAATTGCTGATCCAAGCAATAAACCGTCACTTTAATTAGCGAGTGGTTTGAGGTATTTGCTGAGCAAATACAGTGAACGATGAATAAAGTGCCAGCATTAAAGACAATTATCACTATTGCGTCAATAGCAAACCGACAGCGTATTTAGATTGACATAACTACCCTAAAAAAATTGAATAAAAATATACATTTAGCAGGGATTAACCTAGGTTGAGTAATGATGATAATCCCCAAAAATAATAATTGGATTAACCCATTGATGCCAATGAAAACGTTACCACTAATTTGTCTATGTACTCTGTTAGCTACGAGTCTGCTGCCCAAAGCTGAGGCGATGAGTACCCCATTACAAGGTGTGGTGTTTGCCGAAACATCCATTGATGATTTTAACTTACTGGAACAAAGGCCAATGGAGATGTTTAGCCTCTTGCTTAACCATGCTCAAGGCGGGTTGGAGTTTACTCAACAACAAGTGAGTTTGACCCGTGGTTGGGTAGAATTACAACGAGCACAAAATGCTTGTATGTACAATAAATTCAAAACACCAGAGCGAAAAAAGAAGGGATATTTCAGTCAGCATCCTATTAGTGTTTACCCACCATTAAGACTGATTACATTAAAACAAACCACAACTCACTTTATGTCGCCAGTTGATTTATCACAACCTAAGCGGATGGGGCGCAAAAGTATTGGCGTGGCGCATAATCGTTCTTATGGCGGTTATATCAATGACAAAATAAATCGTTTTCCAGAGTTATTTTATATCCGAGGTGGCATGGACTCGTCGGAAACGCTGATTGATATGTTGGCTAAAGAACGGATTAGCGGTTTAATTGAATATTCTGAAGAAGTTAACGCATATCTTGCCCGACATAACCGTGAAGTTGAGCTAACAACGTTGCCTATTAAAGGGGTTGAAAAAGTCGATCTTGGTTACATTGTGTGTTCGAAAACACCCCAAGGAAAACAGTTAATTCAACGTATTAACCATATTATGAGCCAACCCCAATTTTTAGTGAGTTACATCGAAATGCATAAAAGCTTCTTTAGTGATGATGAAAAACGCTTAGTTGGAGATAAAATTAAAAAAATCTTCAATCAATAACACCTTTATTGCTTTATAGCGTTAATAATTAGTTCAAGGTGCTAATCAATGACTTGGTTAGCGCTTTAGTTTGATGACTGCGCTTGTTTTGCGCAAACTTGGTAGAAGGTGAGTTTAATGAGGACATGCCGTGTCGCAACCAGAAGATGAATCAATATTAGCCACCTCAGATGAAGGTTTGATGCTAGCGTATCAAGCTGGGAACATAATGGCTTTTGAGCAGCTTTACCAAAAACATAAAGCGCCATTGTATCGTTTTTTTGTTCGTCAATTAAGTGACCAACAATTAGCGCAAGATTTATATCAAGATACTTGGAGTAAGGTGATTAAAGCGACGGCGCAATATCAAGTTAAAGCCAAGTTTACTACGTGGTTATATAAGATTGCCCATAACCTTATCATTGACCATGTGCGGGCGGTGAAACCACTGGATTTAGCCGCAAAATCCGATAATGAAACTGAACTTGTGAACGTTGCTGCGCCTTTTCAACGTGCACCAGAGCAGTTGATGCAACAGCAGCAACAGCAACAAGACATGCAGCGTTGTATTGCCAAATTACCCGCAGTGCAAAAAGAAGCGTTGTTATTGAATATTGAATTAGGCTTAACCGCAGCTAACATCAGCGAAATTGCTGGCGTGACCCTTGAAGCCACCAAGAGCCGGATCCGTTATGCCTATCAAAACATTAAGGCATGTATTGCAATTAAATGGCAGGAGACGGGTTCATGAGTCAGCAACACCCCCCAATAGATGACGAAGCTTTTGAAAAATTGCAAGCTGAACTGCGTGAACAATATCGCCAGCAAGCAATAGAACAACCACCAGAAGCAATTGATAAAGCGATATTAGCGTTGGCGAAACAGCGCCATACTTGCCAAACAAAGCAGCCAACGCTTAGCGCCTGGAAGCAACATCAATTGGCGATAGCTAGCGCAGCATCGATTACCCTTGTTGCTGGATTACTATATTTTTCACCAGAATTATTGCATCAAATACAGCCCCATAAATCCGCTTTGCAGTTAAGCTTAAGCGATTCAACTTCCGCTGAAAAATTGGCGCAATCAAGCGCCGATAATGTACTTACAGATGCTGACTCTAGCGTTAATACTATCGACACGACCGCGCTCAGTCGTTCATCGACGGCAACTGAAATAGGGATAAGCCGTATGGCGAGTACTGCGACAGCATCCAAGCACACAGCACAGTTGCAACCTGAACACGCCAATGAGTTAAACGCAGATTCTTCATTAAACGATACCAGCAATGATCCGCTAGCTATCAACGCTCACTCTCAGCGAGGCAGTCGAGCCCAATTGTCCGCGTCCAGTGATATTATTAATAAACGGCCCAAAACGGTTGAGCTTGATACAGCCGAAAATGCAGTGGTGAAATTAACTGAGCACCTGGAAAAAGGGCAGTTGCCTCAAGCAAGGTTGTTGCTTAAAGAGATTGAACAACGTTTTCCAGAGTTAAATAACACCAAGCATCCGTTGTATGAGAAATTTATCCAGCTAAAACAGCAGTTAACTAGTCAATAAGCGTAGGGACGGATAGGTTTTAGTAGGGGAAGATAGGCTTGAGATTCGACTTAAAACCACTTCGTACTATGAATCTGGTTGTGAGATGGAGTTTGAGTGTATTAGTGATAAAGGTTTAGGCTGCGATGTCAGTTTCACTGCAGCCTAAACCATATTGATATTATGCTAGTGCTTGACGCTGCATACGCAGTAACCATTTGCCGTAAATGTAGATACCCACAGCAGAAATAATTCCAATTGCGCCGATGATATACCAAGCCATGCCAATATCGTTGGCTTGATAAAGCATGTGTGTCAACTGTTGTGCTTCCATTCCTGTTACTTCAACTAAGTGGGTAAATGCTTCACCTTGTGGTATCGCATCAACTTGCGCCTGAGTTAAGCCGTTAGTTAATAACTCATTACGTGAAATCACTTCTTTTGAGGCGTACATTTGGTAAAGCTTTGGTGCAAAGTAGCCTTCTAAAGTCCAACCAATCCCTTGTGGCAGCATTACAAAGCCAAGATACATGGCTTTTTTGCCTTCAGGGGCAATGTTACCCATAAACTCATTCTTTTTAGGGCTGATCATCATTTCACCTAAAGAGAACATCGCAATAGCCAATACAATCATCCATGCGGCATTAAAAAAACCAACCAACATAATAGCGGCAATACTTAAAATACAGCCCACTAACATTGCAGTCGTAATGCGATATTTAGCCGTAAATGCCGCGACTAAGAAACACGTGGTCATAATCATTCCCGCGTTTAGGTTTAACATGCCCTCAGGCATAACCTTGGTTCCTTCATTATTTAATCCTAGCCAGAATTGTAAAATACCACTACTGGTGCCTTCTGGACCAAATAAGGTGGTGACAATAATACTGGTGTCTACCCACTCTGCAATGTGGATAGGCAATACATCAAACAGTGAGTTGAATAAGAACCAAAAGCCTGCAAATACCAACATATAGTAAATGACCACCGGCTTTTTAAGTTCAGTTAACGCATCTTTCCATAACGCTTGTTGATGAATTTCCCCATTTTTAATTTTACGATTTCGCTCAATACGTGCTTCTTTGCCTGGTTCCTTATAGGCAAGTAAGAATAAGAAATTTAACGAGATAATCGCGGCGCAGGCATAAAAAACGTTATCCCAAGAAAGCTGACGCATATGCACAGCCACTAATGGCCCTAAGAATCCACCAATATTAACCACTTGATAGAAGATCCCCCAAGCCATAGAGGTGTTTTCTCGACGAGTTGAGAGTACTAACGTGCCTTGAATACCGGGTTTAAAGATACCAGTACCTGCGGCAAGGAACATCGCACCAATTAAGAATCCCCAAAAACTTGGGAATAACGCCATGGTTAGATAGCCTATTATCTTAATAATGGTTGATGCAAAAATGGTTTCTTTATAACCCACACGGTCGGAAACACCACCGGTGAATACTGGAATAAAGGTTTGTAACATTGCCCATACAGCAAGAATAATACCGTAATCATGTAAATTAATACCAAGACCACCTTCAGATGCAGGCGTATTGGCATATAAACCGGCACTGGCTTTTACGCCATAATAAGCAATACGCTCAACCAGTTCCATACCGCCTACTAACCAGAAAATATAGCCTAAGCTGGTAATGGAGGCCCACATCCCCAGCTGTTTGACCTCACGCAAATCATTTTTGGCGTGAGTGATGTTTGACTCGCTCATGTGTTTCCTTCCAAGTTTGTTTATATTTTTATATGTATGCGTGTGTAATTGGTGTAAATGCGATGATTTTGCAGGTAAATCGTCAACGAAACGCTACCAATATGTTGCAGCAGCCGACACTTTACCTAAATTATCAATAAACACCAATGCGCGGGTCGCACTTTGGCGATATTCAAATGTAATAGGGACGATTATTGGTAACTAAGTATGTCGGTATATTGGGGGAAAAGAGTACAAACGAAAGGACGATCAATTAACGCTGAAACAAAAGAGGGGGAATAATTCACCCTCGCGATGAGTCATGAGGGATTGACTGGGGTGAATTATGTGAAAACGCCATGGAGCTAATGATTAAGGAAGGGGCGATGACATCGCCAAGTCACATTAATGAATAAGGGCGGCAAATGTGGGGGCTAAAATGACCATTGCAACGCCAGTAAATATCATAGTTAAGCTAGCGATAACGCCTTCTTGGCGGCCTATTTCGGTGGCTTTTGCCGCACCTGCACCGTGGGCTGAAGCACCGAGCGCCATTCCTTTAGCTACTGAGCTTTTAATTTTAGCCACTTTAAATAACGGTTCACAAATGAGCATTCCCATCACACCTGTTAATAGCACTAGCATTGCAGTGAGTCCCGGTACACCGCCAAAAGCGGGAGTGGCTTCAATGGCAAAAGGTGTTGAAACTGAACGTACCATTAAACTGTTAGATAATTCCGCAGGCATGGCGGTGAAATAAGTGACTAACCAAGATGAGCCTAATCCCAGTAAAAGCCCAACCACCACACCCACAGTTAAGGTGATAGGGTATTGCTTAATGAGGTTGCGTTCTCGGTAAATAGGGACGGCAAACGCAATGGTGGCAGGGGCTAATAATGCCGCTAACCAATGGGTGTAAGTGAAGTAGCCAGCCAATGGAATATGCAGTGAGGCGACAACGGCTAATATGACCACGGGGGCGGCAATAATAGGCGCAAACCAGACTTTGCGGTGACGTCGATAAAGTATTTTACTGCTGTAATACCCTGCTAAGGTTAATAATAAACAAAAGATCCCCAACCCAGAAATATTCATTATATGGCTCCTTGAAGTTGTTTCTTAGCTCGGTATTGATGCTCAAACTTGAATAACCGGTCAACGGTAAAGGCGGTGCCCAGTAATACAATGGTGCTGGCAATGAGCATTGAACTTAATAACACTGTGCCAAAATGCTCAAGAATGTCTTGGTATTTAATGACCGAAACAACTGGAGGAATAAAGAATAGTAATAAGTCGCTAATTAACCAAGTAGCGCCGTTATTAACCATTTTTTCAGGGACTAACTTCATTGATAGTAAGATTAGTAATACTGCTAACCCGATGACACTTCCGGGAATAGGCGAGTTAAGCTTGATTGCAACGATATGACATGCCCATGAAAAAATACAAAATAAACATACTTGGGTAAATTTAATGGTTGAGTTTTTAATTCTAACGCTTGGGGTTGGCTTGGTTAATGTGGTTGTCATATTCTTCCTAAAATTACTTAATGCGGTGTTCAGATACGCGGATAGACTGCGGTGATGCATAGGTCTTGTTGTCACGGTTACTGCGCTTTTGTTTCAATGAAGTCAGTTTACACTTGCATATTAGATAAAAAAAATGAATATTATTAATTCAATCTATAACTTTTGGTTATTCAAATGAATCTTAAAGCACTTCACCACTTTATTCATGTCGTTGATGCGGGGGGGTTTGCCAAAGCAAGCAAGGTAGCATTTTTAACCCAACCGGCGTTATCAAAGTCGATAAGCTTGTTGGAGGGCGAACTTGAAATGGTGTTATTAGAACGTGGTAAGCGTGGCACGCAAGTGAAAATGACCGCCGCAGGCGAAATTGTATATCGTTATGCGCAATCTTTGCTTAGTGGCCGAAAACAAATGCTGCGCGAGCTAGACTCGTTACGTAATCTCGACAGTGGCACATTGCGCCTTGGTTTAGCTCCACTTGGCAGTGCGGAGTTATTCGCACCTGCCATTGCTAAATTCAGGCAAATGCACCCCAAGGTTGAACTACAGTTATTAGTACGCGGTGGTGTAGAGCAAACGTTGGCGTTACAAAAAGATGAAATTGAACTGGCCACTGGGATTATTGATTTTAATGATGAGTTTGATGGCTTAAGAGTCCGTGAAGAACCTATGGTCGTGGTATTGCCTAAAACGCATCCATTGTCGACTAAAAATGAACTGCATTTGTATGACATCAAACCGCAAGCTCAGGTGATGTTTGAACGGGAATATACCTTGTATGAAATGGTATTAGATGCCTGTGAAAAAGCCGGTGTTGGGCCAACAGAAATTACCCGTGTGAGTCATGCCGATTTTGGTATTGCTTTAGTCGCTGCGGGGACTGGGATTATGATCTTGCCGCAAATTATTGCTGAGCGATATCGGGTTGACGCTGTCGTCAATGTGCCGTTATCAACAGATGATTTAGTGTGGGAGTTGTCATTATTTTGGAATAAAAATAAACCGTTATCGTTTGCTGCTAAAGCCATGGCAAGTTTAATCAACGAACATTTATTTAGCGAACCTTTAAAGGTGAGTTGATAAAAAAGGGTTGCCAATTGGCAACCCTTTTTTGTTAGCATCGTTCAAAGTTCAAAGTTCAAAGTTCAAAGTTCAAAGTTCAAAGTTCAAAGTTCAAAGTTCAAAGTTCAAAGCCTAATGTGTCAACATCAACCATCAGAAAACTGAAGTGGTTAATTTAAAACCTATCATCCTTAACCGTGCCTATGAGCTTGATAGCTTCAACTTATAAGATATTGATATCGTTACGAATCAGCTAGATACATCTTCATTCACGACAAGATTAACGTAGGTTTTCTGTCCAGTAATCAAGTTTGTTTTCAGTATCGAGTAACCATGCAACACCAAATTCATTATAATTTTTACCCATAACATTTTGGCAATGTCCAGGGTGTCCAGCCCAGCTGTTTTGACCTGCGTTATTCACTTTTCCGTCAGTGCGAGGGCTGGTATAACCAAAGATAGGCGTAATGGCGGAAGTGGTACCAATTACAAATGCATTTTGTGCCATGTTATGGGTTTCCCAATGACCTTGGCCTTTCGCTTTTTGTAGTAGTACATTATCCATTGCTGCTGTAGCAACCTCATTGTTCCAAGCAAGTGGCGCAACAGGAGCAAAGACACCAGCTTGGAATCCATCATGGCCATCACAGTAACGTGCAACTGAACGGGCACAGTTCATGGCAATGACTGATTGTGCTTGAATGGTCGCGGTGCTGCCATCAGTTGGAATGTTGACAATGTTACACCACTTCACGCTTGCAGGTGTTGACGCACCTGGCACACCACCAAAAACAGTACCTGCTAATAAACTGCTTTGATCTAAGCTTTTGTATTCAATTAACTCGCTTTGTACCCCTGCAAAATTAAACTCAGCTTGTTGGGTTTGCTTATTTAGGGTTAATAAACTTGGGTTTGCTTTCGCCGCTTTTTGAATAGTATCAGCTTGCATTTTTGCCCATGCAGCACCGAAGTGTTTACCTAGGTCGGCAAGTTTATTGGCAACTAATAACTCACTACTATCAAATGTAGTGTCAGCGGTATTTGGCGCAGATACGGTGACATCACCTTGGGCAATGCCAAGTTGGTCATTAATGGCCATATTGTGGAAGCTAAAGCTAGCAATGACTTGTGTGGAACACTGGTTTTGTGGGAAAAGGTATTTATATTCAGTAATTGTCCCGTCAGCTGTTAAGCCGGCACTATTGCGAGTCAGTGTCACGCCGTTAGTTGCTGTTTTATAACAATGCCAGTTATCAACTAACCCTGCGCCATTTAAAAACACAATGCTGCTTTGGTCAAAGTTAACGATACCATTAAAGTCATTGCCAGATGTCGGTGCTAATGAATCAGGAGTCAGTGGCATATTGTTTTGGCCACCTGAGTTAATTGTTTTACCGTTAGCGACAGATTTAAATGTTTTTAACACATGCATTAAGCGATCGGCATAAGTGAGATCAGCGATGGTTGTCGATGGGGATTGTGTGACAGCCGGAGGTAATTGCTGACCGCTGATGCTTTTGCCGTATTTACCCGTTACTGATTTTACTGGTGGCAGTTTTTGGCCACTAATACTTTTGCCATAATGTCCGGTGATTGTTTTATCTGTCTTTGGAGGTAGTTGTTGACCGTTGATGCCTTTACCATATTTTCCGGTAATTTGTTTTACTTCTGCAGGCTTTTCTAATGGCGCTAATTGTTTAGCAAGATCTTTATGGTCAACTTTAACTGATTCAATCGCTTTATCTATATCACTATCAGTACTACCACAGCCACTTAATAACACGGTGCTACCTAACGCTAAGGTAACGGCGGCAAGCTTTAAACTCGGCGCTTTTACACTAAGCAATTTCAACACATTTGCATTTTTCATCATCGTTATTACCTTTCATGAATATGCCTGCAATATAACAAACTATTTTCACAGCGCGAGTGGCGGGGTTGTAAGCAGGCTATTGTGCTGTGAAATTTGTTAACGTAATGACTTGATAAAGTGAAATTAACCCGCTTAAAAAAAAGACGCGATCTGTGTTGATTTTACTGTGCTATTGTATGTTTTTTTTGAGTTAATTGTGGGTTTGCGTTATTACTATGTTGGTTGCTGGTTGTATTTTGTTGGTGTAATTGTTGGGTATTTTGGGGTGGCAGCTATTGCTTGGGTAAATGTAAAATAAAAGTTAACTTGAACAGCTTAAATAAAATTAATCTAACAAGCGTATTTAGCAAATAAAATGTGATCTAGATCGGCTTTGTTATTTCTATAAAAACAATAAAGGCAACCGCTATAGTTGCCTTTATTTTTGTGTTTTAGTGACCTCATATCGCCTGTGGTTAGACTAACTTCAGCGAATCACGGTTACTTAATTTAAGCCTCTAGTTTTGCTAACTCAGCTTTTTGTTCAGTAAGCTTGTCAATGTCACGTTGGAACTCAGCTTGTTTAGCGCGCTCTTTGTCGATGACAGCTGCTGGCGCTTTAGCCACAAAGCCTTGATTAGACAGTTTGCCTTCAATGCGACGTGTTTCGTTAAGCAGCTTTTCAAGTTGTTTATCGATACGCGCCATTTCAGCTGCAACGTCAATTAATCCAGCCATTGGAATTAATAGCTCCATGTCACCAATAATTTGGGTGGTAGACATTGGGGCGTTGTCATCTTCAGCCAGAATCGTCATAGACTCAAGCTTTGCTAATGTTTTAAAGAACGTTTGGTTAGCTTCAATACGGGCTTTATCTTGTGTGCTTACGCCGCGAAGCAGCGCATTAAGTGGTTTAGATGGTGCAATATTTAGCTCGGCGCGAATATTACGAACCGCAGTAATGACTTGCTTCACCCACTCAAGGTCGGCCATCGCTTGTGTATCGACAAGCTCAACGTCATAAGTTGGGAATGCGGCCAGCATTAAGGTTTCACCTTCAACACCTGCAAGTGGTTTCACACGCTGCCAAATGGTTTCAGTAATGTATGGCATGATTGGGTGCATTAAACGCTGCATCTTCTCAAGTACCGTTACTAAGGTATGACGAGTGCCGCGCTGCTGCGCTTGCGTGCCGTTTTGTAATACCGGTTTGGTGAGCTCTAAATACCAGTCACAGAATTGGTTCCATGTGAATTCGTATAAGGTATTGGCTGCAAGGTCAAAACGGTATGCTTGCATATGATCATCGAATGTTTTAACGGTTTGGTTAAATAATCCAATGATCCAACGGTCAGCTAACGATAACTGCATTTCGCCGCCATTTTGGCCGCAATCTAATGCTTCGCCTACAGCGTCATCTGCCGCACCTTCCACTTGTTTTTCGGTGTTCATTAGCACATAACGTGAAGCATTCCATAACTTGTTACAGAAGCTGCGGTAACCGTCTAGACGCTTCATGTCCCAATTGATATCGCGCCCTGTTGATGCCATTGCAGCTAGCGTAAAGCGCAGTGCATCGGTGCCATGGGCTTCAATGCCATCGCTAAATTCTTTACGAGTGCTTTTTTCAATTTTTGCGGCCATTTTAGGCTGCATCATATTACCAGTGCGTTTTTCAACTAATGACTCAAGGTCGATACCATCAATCATATCGAGAGGATCAAGCACGTTACCTTTAGATTTTGACATCTTATTACCCGCTTCATCACGGATAAGGCCGGTAACGTACACGGTTTTAAATGGCACTTGTGGTTTGCCGTCTTCATCTTTAATGAAGTGCATGGTCATCATGATCATGCGCGCAACCCAGAAGAAGATGATGTCAAAACCCGTCACTAATACATCAGTAGGATGGAATGTTTTTAAATCTTCTAAGTTATCTGGCCAACCTAATGTTGAGAATGTCCATAAAGCCGAGCTAAACCAAGTGTCCAATACGTCGTCATCTTGACGTAATACAATGCTGTCATCTAACTGATGCTTGCTGCGTACTTCCGCTTCGTTACGACCAACGTAAACTTTACCGTTTTGGTCATACCATGCTGGAATACGATGTCCCCACCAAAGTTGGCGCGAAATACACCAGTCGTTGATGTCACGCATCCACGAGTAGTACATGTTTTCGTATTGTTGTGGGACAAATTTAATTTCGCCATTTTCAACGGCTTCTAAAGCGGTTTTCGCCATCGGAGCAACAGCAACATACCATTGATCTGTCAACAGTGGTTCAATTACCACACCACTGCGATCGCCATAAGGAACTTTTAAGCCGTGTGGGACGATTTTTTCAAGTAAACCTAATGTTTCAAATTCTTCGACAATCGCGGTTCTGGCTTTAAAGCGATCTAAACCGACATAACGTTCTGGTAAGGCGATTTCGATATCTTTATTTGGTGTGCCATCGGTGTTAATCACTTCAACGAATGCGCGAACTGCCGCTTCAAGAGTGAAGATATTATACATTGGCAAGGCGTGACGTTTACCCACTTCATAGTCGTTAAAGTCATGTGCGGGGGTGATTTTTACACAACCTGTACCAAATTCCATGTCGACATAATCGTCGGCCACAATTGGAATTAGGCGATTAACAATAGGCAATAACACATGTTTGCCAACTAATGATTGGTAGCGCTCGTCATCAGGGTGAACGGCTACGGCGCTGTCACCTAACATGGTTTCAGGACGCGTGGTGGCAATTTCTAAGTAGTCTTTACCGTCTGCAGTTAATGCGCCTTCAGCTAATGGGAAGCGGAAGTGCCACATGCTGCCTTGCTTTTCTTTGTTCTCAACTTCAAGATCAGAGATAGCGGTTTGTAATTTACAGTCCCAGTTTACGAGGCGTTTACCACGGTAAATGAGGTCGTCTTCATAAAGGCGCACAAACACTTCTTGAACGGCTTTTGATAAGCCTTCGTCCATGGTGAAACGCTCACGATCCCAATCGACTGATGCGCCCATGCGACGAAGCTGTTTGGTGATAGTGCCACCAGATTGTGCTTTCCAATCCCAGATTTTGTCAATGAACTTGTCGCGGCCTAAGTCGTGACGAGTTTTGCCTTCTTCGGCCTCAAGCTTGCGTTCAACCAACATTTGGGTAGCAATACCTGCGTGGTCGGTACCGACTTGCCATAACGTGTTTTTTCCTTTCATGCGCTGGTAACGCGTAAGGGCATCCATAATGGTGTCTTGGAATGCATGACCCATGTGCAGGCTACCTGTCACATTAGGTGGTGGGATCATAAGGCTGTAATTGCCTTTAGATTGATCACCGTGCGGCTTGAAATAACCTTGCTCTTCCCAATTTTGGTACAGAGCTTGTTCTATCGACTTAGGATTGTATGTTTTTTCCATGGGAGCGTATTTTCTTAATCAAAAAATGGGTTAAACGGCAAGAGGCTGCGTACTCACTTGCATGCCAAGTTGTTGGTATTGGCGATAACGTTGGCGAGCGTGTTGCTTGAGTGCATGGTCTTGCGCGACAAAATCAATAATATGAGGCAAGTTTACCGCAAATTGGGGCACTTGGTCTGCAAGATTAATCAGTAGTTGACGACTTTTATTCGGGCCAACAGGATCAAAACCAATTTCTACTGGAGAACCGGTATATAAACCTTCACCTTTTAGGTTATGCGGGACAAAACTGCTGGGCTCAAATTGCCATAACAGTTCATCAATTGCATGAGCCTGTTGTTTGTCTTTGCAATGAATATAAACCCATTGTTGTTGACGGTAATGCTGCTCAGCCAGCTGACAGGCAGCCAAATACAAGTCATCTATTGCTGATGATTGTATTGATTCAGGCATGAGAAAAAACTGGGCTTGAGGCATTGAAAGACAAAGGTAATTAATTGAAGTCGAATTTTATACTAAAACGGGTCATTGACGCTAGTCAGTGTCAGGTTGCGATAGCACAAAGCATAAATAAATCTGCTAATCGCTGCCATTAACGGTTAACTGGCTTTTAATTTGCGGGTTTGGTTATGTTTGAGCAACAAAAAAGGTGAAGCCGCGGCTTCACCTTTTTAATGTGTTTGTTGCAAATGGATTTGCTAACTATTTACCAATGCGTTAACGATAGTCTCGGTAAATAGCGTAACGTTAGCGTGCGCTTACTCGCTGGTTTCTACACCTGATTTATTAATCATAAACTGAGTTAATAATGGTACTGGACGACCAGTCGAGCCTTTATTGGCACCACTATTCCAAGCCGTACCTGCTACATCAATGTGGGCCCAGTTGTACTTTTTAGCAAAGCGAGATAAGAAACAAGCTGCAGTAATTGAGCCTGCTGGACGGCCACCTAAATTGGTCATGTCAGCAAAAGGGCTATCAAGCATGTCTTGGTACTCGTCCCATAAAGGCATACGCCATGCGCGATCACCACTTTGCTCGCCAGCATTAAGTAACTCATGTGCTAGTGGGTTGTGCGAGCTAAATAAACCTGAAGCGTGTTTACCTAAAGCAATCACACAGGCACCGGTTAACGTTGCGGTGTCGATAACAAGTTCGGGATCAAAACGCTCAACGTAAGTCAGTACATCACATAATACTAAGCGGCCTTCAGCGTCGGTATTTAATACTTCTACCGTTTGGCCTGACATGGTTGTCAGTATATCTCCTGGACGATAAGCATTACCTGATGGCATGTTTTCGCAACCCGCTAATACACCAATGACATTAATGGGTAAGTTCATGGCACATAGTGCTTTCATTGTGCCAATAACACCAGCTGCACCGCCCATGTCGTATTTCATTTCATCCATGGCTTCGCCCGGTTTTAACGAAATACCGCCTGAATCAAAGGTTAACCCTTTACCCACAATAACAAGTGGTTTTTCAGTGCTATCCACCGCACCTTGATAGTTCATGATAGTCATGATGGATTCATTGCTGCTGGCACGACCTACAGCAAGGTAGGAATTCATTCCCAACTTAGCCATTTGCTCTTCACCTACGGTAGTCACCGTTAGGTTTTCGTGCACTTCACCCATTTGACGAGCTTGAGAGGCTAAATAAGCTGGGTTACAGATATTAGGTGGCATATTGGCAACATCACGACATAAGTTCATGCCTTGTGATACTGCAAAACCATGTTCAATGGCGCGTTCACCAATAGTAAGCTCGCGGCGAGTAGGTACATTGAATACCATTTTGCGCAGCGGACGACGAGTTTCGTCTTTACGGCTTTTAAGTGCATTAAAGGTATAAAGGGTATTTTGAGTGCTTTCTATCGCTTGACGCACTTTCCAGTACGTATCACGACCTTTAACGTGTAATTCAGTTAAAAAACAAACGGCTTCCATTGAACCTGTTTCATTTAACGTATTAATGGTTTTTGTGATAATTTGTTTGTATTGGCGTTCATCTAGTTCTCGTTCTTTGCCGCAACCCACTAACAATACACGTTCACTTAATACATTTGGAACATGGTGAAGCAACAACATTTGCCCTGGTTTTCCTTCTAAATCACCACGACGAAGTAAGTTACTGATATAGCCTTCACTGATTTTATCTAATTGCTCTGCTATCCCTGATAAACGGCGAGGTTCGTATACACCTACAACGATACATGCTGAACGTTGTTTTTCAGGGCTGCCACTCTTTACGCTAAACTCCATGAGCACTCCTAGATTATTAAAGACAAACTTTTATATTTATAAGATAATGTTTCAATTGGGCGATTTCGCCGTCAAGAATAACGTAAAGGTGATAAACTTCTGTTATTCATTATGAGTAAAACGCGTTTTGTTATGGTTATCGCGCGTCTCAAATGAATGATTTTAATCACCTTCCTAATTGGTTATAAAATTATCAAAACTGTTAAAAGTAGTCAGTTTACATGAAAGATAGTCTGTTACCAGTAAAAAGATAAGTTTAGCTCCCGGATCCTACTTGTGATTGTATTTAGATATTTAATTGGTGAAGTTTTAAAGGCGCAATTTGCCGTATTAATAGTGTTGTTAACTATTTTTATTAGCCAGCAGTTTGTCCGAGTCTTAGCAGATGCGTCTAATGGCGCTTTTCCTGCTTCATTGGTGTTAACGTTGTTAGCACTAAACCTGCCTAAGTTGACTGTTTTAGTCCTGCCTCTGAGCTTTTTTCTTGGTATTTTGCTCGCGCATGGTCGCATGTATGCTGAAAATGAAATGGTGGTTTTACACGGAGTTGGGGTGTCCGAGTGGTACGTTACCCGTGTGACCTTGTTACTCGGGATTGCTAATTTTGTGTTTACCGCATTCCTTGCTTTACAGGTGAGCCCTTGGGCAGAGGAACATCAAAACCAAGTGCTTGAAAAAGCGCAGTCTGAAGCGGGACTTGCAGCCTTAGTGCAAGGTCGATTCCAAACCAGTCCTAATGGTCGAGCGGTATTGTTTGTTGAGAAAATTGATAAAGACAACAAATTAAATAAAGTGTTTGTGGCGCAGCTACCAGACCCTGATGCTGATACCGGTGTCACCAATGTCGTGGTCGCTAAAAGTGGCCAAGTGATTGAAGATGAATTTGGAAGCCAGTCGTTACAACTGAATAAGGGGATTCGTTATCAAGGTAGCCCTAAAACCCCAGACTATCAGGTGATTGAGTTTGGTGGTTATCAAATGGAAATTAAAGAGCAAGAAGTCGATGAGCGTCGTCGTCGTTTATCTGCTTTGCCTCTTAATGAACTGATTAAAACCAAAGGCCCTGAAGCCGTAGCGGAGTTCCATTGGCGTATCGCGATTCCCATTGCGATACCGTTATTGACGTTAATCGCTGTCCCTCTGGCGCGCGTGAACGTTCGACAAGGCAAGTTTGCCAAAATTTTTCCGGCTATTTTATTGTACCTTGGTTATTTTGGTTTAATGGTTGCCGGACGCAAAGCCCTCGAAGATGAGGTGCTCCCCGCTTTCTTAGGTATGTGGTGGATACATTTGAGCGCCTTAGTGTTAGGGATAATACTGTTAAGTAAAGAGCGCCCAATAGCGGGACGACTTTTCAATGGCTTTAAACGTAAGAAGCAGGTGAATGCGTAATGATTATTGATTTTTATATTGCGCGTATCATTATGAGTACCTCAGCACTCACATTGCTGATTTTAACGGGGTTGTCTGGGATCATTAAATGGGTTGACCAGTTACGATTGGTTGGCCGCGGCGCTTACACCATGCTTGATGCTGGTGTCTATGTGCTGTTTTTAATTCCTCGTGATATTGAGATGTTCTTCCCAATGGCGGTGCTGCTTGGTGCGTTAATTGGTATGGGCATGCTGGCCTCAAACTCTGAATTAGTGGTTATGCAAGCCTCTGGCATGTCACGATTACAAATCACTCAGTCGGCGATGAAAACCGCTATTCCATTGATGATCATGGTGATGGTCTTAGGTGAGTGGGGCGCGCCAGTGTCTGAGCGGGTTGCCAAAGAAATGCAGGCAACTAAGATCTCTGGTGGTAATTTAATTGCCTCGCACCGCGGGGTATGGGCAAGAGACGGTGATATGTTCGTCAATATTGGTGAAGTACAAGACACCAGTAAATTAAACAATATTACTTTTTACCAGTTTGATGATGATCTTGCGCTTATTCGTATGAGTCATGCCGCTAGTGCACAATATACTGGCGATGGTTGGAAATTGTCTCAAGTGCAATCAACCAAAGTCGGTAAAGATAAAATTACTCCATCTTTTAAAGATTCTGACATGTGGCATTCAACCTTAACCCCAGACAAGTTAAGTGTGGTTTCTGTTAAGCCTGAAGGATTATCTATTCAAGGGTTATTAGGCTACTTAGATTATTTAAAAATTAATAACCAAGATGCCAGCCGTTATGAATTAGCGTTATGGCGTAAGATTATGCAGCCCGTGACGGTGGCGGTAATGATGTTAGTGGCTTTGTCTTTTGTGTTCGGGCCGTTAAGAACCGTGACCATGGGCGCAAGAATATTATTGGGTGTGGTTGCCGGATTTAGCTTTTATATTAGTAGCCAGATATTTGGCCCTATGAGCATTGTGTATCAATTACCTGCGTTTGTGGGGGCCGTTGCGCCAAGCATCTTGTTTACGGCGATTGCGATTTACTTTATTCGTAAATAGCATCACATCGATGACATCGTAAACAATGCACATCGTGTTTGGCTATAGCGATAAAATCAGCGAATGGTTTGGCTCAGTATTTGGGTTTAGTTATTTTGATTGAGTCACTTGATTTACGGGTGAAATAGCAGCGTCAGATGGAACTAAATCGTCGATTATGTTGACGATAAAAGCGTGGCAGAAGCGATTAATCCTCTTAATATCATAGGATTGTAACCACAAAAAAAGAACGCCTGTCGGCGTTCTTTTTTGTGTTCGGCATTTATTGCACCAAAGCGTTAATGGCTTATTTCATCAACTTAATGTTGGCTTGCTTGCTCGTTTAGCCACTTAGATAGTTAGCTAGCCATTTTCTGTCTTTGTGCCTAGCTGACGAGGAGTATGTGTTGATCTTGGCGACAATTGATTGCTTAACATAGCGTGTTAATTATGCACCATGCCAATTACGCATTTGGTTAGCTTCCACTGATAGTACGACAACTTCAGTACGAGTGAGCTTATCTTGCAAGCCTAACTTTTCACTATTGAGTAAAATATAAAGGTTACTGAGCCCTAATAATGACCAAACAACTCTAGCACTAGCGGTAATAAAACTGAGGTTTTGTCCATTAGGGTGCTGGACTTTAAGACGCCAAGCGCGCATGCCTAAAGTTTGCCCACCACGACTCCAAAACAATGCGTAAAAGCCGCCAACACAGCTAACCAACCAAAACTTATATATGCCAGCGTAAAGCGGGGTGTTATTTAGAGAGTCAGAAATGTGTTCAAAACCGTTTAACGATACGAGGTTGGCAGTAAATAACGCATAGAAAATACCAAAACCGATAGCACCGGCACAAACATACACCGCGACAGCAAGGAAAAGGTCATAAACCATCGCGCCTAATCTTCTTACAAAGCTGGCACGAGGAAAGTTAGCGTGTTCTGTATTTATCATTATTATATCTCAACAGGTCAGTGCTAGCGATAGATTAGGGTTGTTCGTCGTCCTCGCGGACAAATTTAATACTTGAGAAACCAAAACGGGCAAACTCAGAACGACGAAAGTCTTTTTCTGCTTTAGCGCCTTTTTTAGAGGTCATGGCAATTTGCGCTTCCATTTGTAAGAAACGAGTCAGATCAATGCCTTCGGCCTCTGCCGCAGCTTCGTACAAGTCATGATGTATATCATAACTAAATGCAATGGTTTTGGTTTGGCCTTTAAATGTGTAAATGACTTGGCGTGCCATGAATGTTCCTAGTTTGGGTTCAGTAAAGGTCGCTGCCACTACTGAAATAACGGGTGTGTTAATTGTCCCATGATCCAAGCATTTGACCAATCTCTTTTCGTCATCAGTTGGCTTATCTTATATGCGCACATTTAATTGAAGATTAACTGAGTGTCTTGGTACTTAAAAGGTGCCTTTTTTGTAATAAAGCCATTAATCCGCCTGCCAATATTAACGTGCTGATTAATGCCACAATAGGCGGAAGGTGAAGGTTAATCATTTGAAATCCGACGAGGGTGCTTGTTGCGGCGATTAACGCAAAAGGTAGCTGAGTAATGACATGTTCATGGGGTGCACAACCCGAACTCGTCGCACTAAGGACGCTGGTGTCTGATATTGGCGAGCAATGGTCGCCAAACACCGAGCCAGACATCACCGCACTTAATACTGGTAATAATAAATTAATGTCTACTGCCGAGGCTATTTGAGCCCCAAGCGGGATCATTATCGCAAAGGTGCCCCAACTTGAACCGGTCGTAAATGCCATTAATGCGCACAATAAAAAGGCCCCTGCGACTAACATATTTTGTGATAAAAACAGCGTTGCCCAACTGGCGAGTAATTTACCCACACCGAGGTCGTTTATCACCGCACCAATTAACCAAGTGCACAGTAAAATCATAACCGCAAAGCTAATTACCTGAACGCCGCTTTTCATGTCTTTTAGCAGTGCAATACTGCTGCGACCGCCATATTTGAGCATTAAAATAGTGATAATTGTGGCTAGCAAACAGGCGTTTTTCATTGCATTGCCAATATCTGCGGCACCAAGCCATTGGCTGATTTGCATACTGTGTGATTGAGTGATTCCTGAGTATAAGGTAAAGCCAATTGAACCGATAAGTAGGCTGAGCATCGGTATACCCAATAACCACGGGTTACCCGTTGCAACATCAGTTTTAGTCACAGGTTGCTTGTTAGGTTTAATGGCTTGTTTTCGAGTGGGTTTAGCGCTAAAACCAATGCCAAACCATGCTACTAGTAACGATAAAAATAACACCGTAATGGAATAAAAGTTTAACGTCGCAATTTGGATAAAGGCTTCCAGTGGCGATGTCGGTAAAAAGGTGATGGTGGCTAAAATAGCCATAACATAAGGCCCCCAACTGGAAAAGGGCAGTAATGCACATAACGGCGAGGCATTAGAGTCAACAAGGTAAGCAATTTGCGCTTTAGTTAGTTGATAACGCTCACTTAATGGCTGACAAACATGGCCAACGGTTAAGCAGCTAAAAATACCGTCGATAAACACAATCCAACCCAATACCACAACACCTAATCGGGCTTGCCTATCGCTTTTTATTCGAAGATAAAGCCAATCAGCGAAGGCTTTGACTGCACCGCCGCGGGTAAGTAACTGGGTCATCACTCCCAGTAAAATCATTGCCGCGAGAATATTTAAATGCCACGCTTGCCATTGTCCTTGGGCGTAAAACTGTTCAGTGATGGCGCTAACAAGGTATTTGCCGCTATCAATTAGATGAAACTGGTTGACGATAATACTGCCAGATAAAATGCCCACACTCAGGGCAAGTAGCGTGTGTCTTACGATTAACGCTAAGGTTAATGTCAGTAATAGTGGCAGTAAAATTAAAATATGCTCAAGCATCAATAACATGACTCTTTTTTGAAAAACCTTGCTAACTCATCGAACAATAGAGCTAAGCCGTTAAGGCTAAACATCATATTCTTTCTTAAGCACAATGTCGCTTAAGTTTCTGTATGAGCTTGGTGATAATGTGAGTTAAGCAATACTCGCTATGCTGGGGCCGAAATATAGTATGAGAAATATGTTATAAGGAATATGAATCAAAGGTAATGATTGAGTTTGATGTCGCAGTGTGTAGTGCAGCCTTTCAGTTAATTTTTTTACTAGGATAATCAGGCTTTATATCGATTTCGTTAGCCTAAATGCGTCAGTTAGCTTTAATCATATACTGGCTATTAGCAGGGTAACTTTCTAGTGATTGTTGTAATGTATCAGGATTATTCTTAGCAAGAATAAAGCCCTGTTTTTGCCAAAAAGCCTGCGCAGTGGGTAACGATATTAATGCGATGGCAGCATGTGATAACGCCTGAGGCTGAACAGTTAAGTGTGAAAATAACTGCTTAGCCAACCCTTGATGTTGAAAGGCACGGTTAACGGCAAGGTCGTGAATATACAAGCAAGACTCTTTTTTCGCTTGAGGGTTATTATGCAATGGTGTTGCGCGTGATTTTGTTTGTAATCCTGCTTGAGTGGCTTGAGTGGCTTGAGTGGCTTGAGTGGCTTGAGTTATTTGCTCTACATGCAATTTAGGTGCAGTAAATAATGGCCGTGGATGCGCTAAAACATAGGCGGCAATTTGCTGATTAATGACGACAACTAAGCAGGTTTGCGGACTCAATTGAACCTTAGCCTGTAAAACCTGCTGTGACTCTATAGTCCCTTTCCCATAACAACTGGCTTGAATGGTCATAATATTTGGCCAGTCAGTTGTTGTTATTGGGCGGATATCCATTTGTTGACCTGTGGTCGCTATTTTATGCGTCAAAAGGGGTGAGCAAACATAATTGTGTGAGCTGATTGGCAACACCTATTTGATAGGCTTTATGATGTTTAATCAACGACGCTTTTTTATTGCCGGGCGTTAAAATAATGCCGTGTTGTAATGCTTGCTGGCCTAACTGTGTTTCATTGCCTCGGGCATACAAGGTGATGGGGCTGATTAACTCTCCAGCTTGAATATTTGCCTCAAGTTCATCAACTGACACCACAATACTTGCAGCGCCATTGCTTGCCAATTTGAGTTTGGCATTAATACTGGCGTCATCTACTACCAACCAATCTAACTCATCAAGGGCGGTGAGTAACTGTTGTAATTTATCCCCAAGCGCATCTGGATATTGCTTGGCAATGGTGTAGTGATGAACAATGGAGCTTAATAATTGTGGCAATTGCGCGCCAGCACCTTGGCTGCGAGCGTTGCGGATCCATTCATTTAAATTGTCAGCCACTAACTTATCAAAGCGTTTTAGTTTTAATGACTCAACCATCCAACTGCACAGGTAATGGCTTTGCTGCGCTGGTGTGCGTGGTGATTGAAATTGTGCTGACCATTGGTTGAGTGCGTTTAATCCTGCTTGAGCTAACTCAAGAATGGCTTGATTGTATGTTGGGGCTGTCATTGATGCTGCTTATCCACAAAAGTCATTTAAAAATGCAGTCGCCATCATAATCTATTTTAGCGAATAACCGCTAACTAAGATGGTGTGATCATGAGGTTTATCCGCCTTTAAGGTATTTGGCACAAGGCGGGGGGAAATGGCTAACGTAAAAAAGGCGCTGCAATATATTGCAGCGCCTAGAGTCACTTTAAAATTTGGTAAAAAACAGCGGAGCTTATTGGTTAACGACCAATTTTGCTGCTGTCATAATTAACTCAGAAGCAGGGCGAACCTTGTAGTTTGGATTGGCATATTGAAAGTGGATTAACCCTTGTTTGTCACTGATGTATATTGCCGGAACGGGTAACACTAAACGTTTTTCACCACTTGGGGTAGTATTGAGTGGATTTTTTACCGCTAATTTAGCTTGATACATGTCAGTCACTTTTTGACTGGTATAAAAGGCTAATCCAAATGCTTTAGCGGCATTTAAGTGTTCGTCAGACAATAAAACGTAATCTAATTTGTTGTCATTCATTGACGCTTGCAGCTTTGCTGGTGAGTCAGGTGAAATGCCCACCAGTTGCACGCCCATTTCAATAAGTTTTGGTTCAATCGCTTTTAACTGACCCATTTGGATATTACAAAATGGGCACCATCCGCCACGATAAAAGAAGAAAATTGTCGGTTTAGACTCTACCAGTTTGAGTAAGTTAACTGGCTTACCGTTAACATCTGATAAGGTGACATCGGGAATAGAGTGACCATTAAGCAATGGGGAGATATTATTTTCGTCTGCAGCAATGGGTTTTGCAGTGGCTGTGACACTCACCAGAGTTAATGCAATGGTCATCAGTAGCGGTTTTAACATGGTAAATCCTTTTGTTAGATAATAAATGCTATTTTGAGATTGACTAAGACCTGCTTTTTCACGAAAAAATTTCAATAAAAAAGGCACCTTAAGTGCCTTTGATTGAATTTGCTGTTACCCATAGGGATTCAAGCGTTTATTTTAATTTTTTGTACTGCACGTTTGATGGTTTTTTGCCCACCTTAACATGGCGGCTTTGAAGGTTTTTCTCACCAATCATTTGTTCACCGGCATTATCTTGGCGTTGTTGCTTTTTAGAGAAACTACGACGCTTTTGAATTTGCTTTAACAATAGTTCTCGGCTGCTGACTTCATAACCTGGCACGGCAATGCGGCGAATTTTTTGACCAATAAGCTTTTGAATGTCAGATAAGGTGCGTTCTTCTTCACGACTGACAAATGAAATAGCGACACCTGTTTTGCCCGCTCGGCCTGTACGACCAATACGGTGAACATAATCTTCGGCTAAAAACGGCAGGTCGTAGTTCACAACGTATTCTAAGTCTTGAATATCCAATCCACGCGCAGCCACTTCTGTGGCGACCATTACGCGAGCTTTACCTTCGGTAAATTCACGTAGGGCGCGGCGACGACTGCCTTGGGCTTTTTCACCGTGAACCACAACCGAGTTAATGCCGTCTAAGTTAAGCTCTTTGACCAACACATCAGCGGCATCGCGAGTGGCAGTAAATACCAATACTCGGTGCCAGTTTTTGCTACCAATTAACTCTGACAGCAACTCGCGCTTACGGCGCTGTTCAACAGGGTATACCACTTGGCTAACGGTTTCTGCAGTGGTGTTTTGTTTGTCGGCATTAATCAACTTTGGCTTGTTGAGCATGTCATTAGCCAGTTGTTTTACTGCGCTTGAAAATGTAGCTGAAAACAACAAGTTTTGACGCGACTTATTGACTGCTTGGAAGATTTTTTGAATATCAGCACTAAAGCCCATATCTAGCATGCGGTCGGCTTCATCTAATACTAAAAATTCAACATTCGATAAACTGACATTACAAGCCACAATATGCTCAAGTAACCGACCCGGTGTGGCAACAATTACATCCGCGCCTTGTTTAAGCTTTTGCGCTTGAGTGTCGAGTTTAACCCCACCATAAATGGTGAGAACCGTTAAATCGATATGCTTACCGTATTCACTGATGTTGTCAGCGACTTGAGCGGCAAGCTCACGGGTTGGGGTTAAAATTAGCGCGCGGGTATTTGATGGTTGTAACGCTTTTGGTTGTTCAACAATGCGCTGCAAAATCGGTAACGCAAATGCAGCGGTTTTACCGGTGCCTGTTTGCGCACTTGCCAGTACGTCTTCACCACGACGAATAGCAGGAATAGCTTGCTTTTGTACTGGGGTCATTTCAGTGTACCCACAGTCAGCTATCGCACTGAGGATCTCGGGAGCGAAGCTATATGATTCAAATTTCATACTATTTATCCTGTTCATCTAGTAAAACTGACGACGTCGACAGCCTTTAACCTTTAATTTAACGCTTAACTTAGGTGCTAGCTTATCTTTTATCTTAATCGCTAGGTTTACTTTTGGTTTAGTAAAGCTAGGTTGATACAAGCTGACAACGATTTTGCGGTCGCGGAGTATAACAAATTTTTAGTGATTGCTTGAATACTATCGGGTTGTTTTTTGACTTTTTTGCAATAAAAAAGGGCTGAATCAATTTCTGCCCTTGGTGATAACTTAGTTACTTAATGCTAGATAGCTTGAGTTGCTTGGGTTAACCAGGCTTTGTCATCACCTTCTAACAGTGGGCTTAAAGTCTGTGCCACTTTCTGATGATATTGATTCACCCAGTTAATTTCAGCGGTGGTTAATAGCTGAGTATCGATTAAACGTTTGTCGATAGGAATTAAGGTTAATGCGTCAAACTCATACATTTCACGCTCAGCGCCGGCAAGTGCTTGGCACTTTTGCACTGCAACAAGATTTTCAATACGAATACCAAAGGCGTCTTCGCGGTAATAACCGGGTTCGTTAGACAACACCATACCTGCAACTAATGCCACGTTGTTGGCATTTTTACCAATACGTTGTGGGCCTTCATGCACACTTAAGAAGTGTCCGACGCCATGGCCTGTACCATGGTCAAAGTCAAAGCCGTGTTGCCATAAGTATTGACGCGCAAAGCTATCTAATTGCTGGCCAGTAGTGCCTTTAGGGAAGCGGGCCAAATCTAAGGCAATATGCCCTTTTAGCACTAATGTGACCATTTTTTTATGCTGAGCACTGACATCGCCAATGGCAATCGTACGGGTGACGTCGGTGGTGCCGTCAAGATACTGTGCGCCCGAGTCCACTAAATAAAGGCTGTTTTTTGTCATCGTGCTTGGAGTGCCATTGTTGTGGTTGTAATGGCACATAGCAGCATTAGCACCTGTTGCTGAAATGGTGTCAAAGCTTGGCTCTTTGTATAACGGGTCCATTAAGCGGTAACTTTCAAGTTGGTCAGCAAGTACGGCTTCATCATGCATGTTACCTTGAGCAACTTGAGCATCTAACCATGCTAAAAAGCGAGTAACAGCAGCGCCATCTCGAATATGACATGCATACATGCCAGCTAGTTCTGCACTATTTTTTTGTGCTTTTGGTAATGCAATTGGATCTGCGCCAGCAATTAACTGACAGCCACCTTTAATCGCTGTGAGTTGTGACCATGCATTCGCTGTAAATGGGTCAGCTAGCAGCTTAATATTGCCAAGAGCTAATAAGGTTTGCTCAAGCTCGGCTTCAGTTTTAAAGCTAACCCCAGCACCGACATGTTCCATTGTGCCTTGTGGTAACTTGTTAATGTCAGTAAATAAAATCACTTCACCATTAGTAAATAACAGTGCTGTGCCCAGTAATACCGGTAATCTTGGTACGTCACCGCCGCGCAGGTTAAGTAACCAGCAAAATGAATCTAAAGCGGTAATTAATGCGGCATCAGCGCCTTGCTTTTTTACTATGTCGGCAATTTGCTGGCGTTTTTCTACGCTGTTTCTACCCGCGCCTTGATGGGAAAATAACATCACAGGTGTTGTTGCCGCTGCTGGGCGGTCATGCCAGTGTTGGTCGATTGGATTATTGGCTATTTCAACTAATGTAAGTTCAGCTTTATTGAGTTTGGCTTTTGCTTGTTCAACCCAAGCTAAAGTGTGCAAACGGGTGTCGATACCGACTTTGCTGCCTGCAGGTAAAGTCTCAATGAGCCATTCAATTTGTGGATCTTCTGCTAAACCTAAATATTGGAATATATCGCCACTGACCTGTTGACGCACTTGCACTGTGTAACGCCCATCAGTAAAGATAGCCGCGCTATTTTGTAAAATAATCGCCATACCAGCGGAGCCAGTAAAGCCTGTTGCCCAAAGTAAGCGTTCGTTCTTTTCTGGGACATATTCCCCTAAATACTCATCTGCTCGTGGGATAATAAAGGCATCTATTTGATGTTGTTTAAGCGATTCGCGAATAAGGCCGACACGTTGAGCGATTGACGCAGACATAAAGACTCCAGTGAAAGGCTGGAAAAACCAGTCTAATTAAAAAGGGCAATATTAAAGAGCCGACATTATGACAATTGTGGCTTTGTGGGCGCAATAGCTGTGAAGATTATTTGTGTCTGAAAACGATGTAAAAAAGGCAAGGGTAATGTTAAGCCGATGACTCGTTGCGGTGTTTTTTTCGTTTGAGGTTAACACGCGGAAAATAGAGTTAAGCAAAAGGATGCATCACCAAAAAAAAACGCCACAAAATGTGGCGTTTGGCATGACACGTTCAAGGGGAATATTTAGTTAATTTTGAATAATTCAACGTCAAAAATTAACACTGAGCCGCCTTCAATTTTACCTGCGGCGCGATTGCCGTAAGCTAACTCGCTTGGAATAAAGAAACGGAACTTGTCGCCAACGGTCATCAGCTGTAGTCCTTCAGTCCAACCTTTAATGACTCTGTTTAGTGGGAATGAAATTTTTTCGCCGCGTTCGACTGAGCTGTCAAACACGCTGCCATCAATTAAGGTGCCGTGATAATGCACGGTGACTTTATCTTTAGCGCTAGGGTGCTCGGTGTTGTCACTGCGGGTAATCACTTGATATTGCAAGCCTGATGCTGTTTGTACTACGTCTGGATTTTTAGCGTTTTCAGCAAGAAACGCTTGGCCTTTTTCGATATTCTCTTGTGCGGCTTTTTGGTTATTCGATTGAGTGAAAAAGTAAAAAATGACTGCCGCAATGACAAAAACTGCCAATATAATTTTCATGAACGTTCTCTATTTTTGATATGGATTAACAAGTTAAAGTGAGTTTATAACATATCAACTTATCCTGAAACCACGATGAGTACATGAAATTAGATGGTAATAACAGCTTAATATTAGTTTGTTGGCGATGACTGTTTTAAAAACTCGGCATAGATTTCAATGTCAATGTCATCACCAATTAACGGAATGTAGCTGCCCATATCAAAGTCAGAACGTTTAAAAGTGCTCGTTGCACTAAACCCTAAGGTGTATTTGCCGGTCATCCAATTATCTGCGCCGCCATGGAATATGGCGTTAAAGCTTACAGGTTTACTAATGCCGCGTAATGTTAATGTGCCATAAAACTGAAACTCGGTATCAGAAATAGGGATCACAGATTGCGAAGTAAACACCGCTTGAGGAAATTGTTTTTGGTCAAACCAACTGCTGCCCATTAATGTGTCGGTTAAGTCATCATTATTGATATCTAAAGAGTCGATGTTGACGGTAGCGCTGAGCGAGGCTTGGCTCATGTCTTGCGGTGAAAATGACAGCTGTGCATCAAATTGATTAAAGCGGCCGACATAAGTAGATAACCCTAAGTGACCGACTTTAAATAATACCGCAGCGTGGTTAGTGTCGAGTTGATATTCGCCTTGCTCGAGTTCGATTAATGATGATTGCACCTTAGGTGTTACCCAGCTTATACAACCTTGTGTCAGCAATAAGACGCTGAGCAGCCCAATTTTAACTGTTCGTTTAAGCAAAACGGCTTTTTTCATCACAACGTCCTTGATGTTGATTATCAACTTTCCATTAATACGTTAGGGTTATTTAATGGGTTTTTCTGATATCCATAACTTGATATGACCTTTAACAACGACAACACCATTGCTGTCGTAAGCTTTTACGTCAACGAACATATCACCTGTTTGCCATTGATCTGGGTGGACTTGTGCCACACAAACAATATCTGAACCTGCTTTAGCGGTGTAGTCAAGCGACATCCCTTTTGGAATCCAACGTAAATGCTTCGCAATGGAAGCTTCAGCCATTGTGCCCATGGCCATTTCTAAACCATTACAAATTGCAATCACATGCATTGTGCCAATGTGGTTTTGTACTTTTTTATGTTTTTTAATTAACACCTCACAGCGGTTAGGTTTGAGGGTTTGAATATAGGGATTAACTGTGCCGAAATAAGGCGCCATTCGTGACACCATTTTTGAAAAAATATGGTGGCCAAAAGGGTAGCGGGTGACTTTTTGATAAAGGCCCATGACTTTATTGATTTTAGTTGTCATTGTGTTTCCATTCACAAACTTATCTGGTCGGATGAGATTAACATTGTTGTTAACAATATTGAAATAATTATTCTGCTTCAACTATTAACAAACCTCGGTATAATCCTGATTCTTCTGAAAGATTAAGGGCATGTTTTGAACTATTTTCTCACTTACTTAAAAGGCATGGCGATGGGCGCCTGCGATGTCGTCCCCGGCGTTTCTGGTGGAACAATTGCATTTATTACTGGGATTTTAGACCCGCTTTTAGAGGGGATCCGCAAGATAAACTTGTCGCTACTTAAGATCATTAAACAACAAGGTATTAAAGCGGCCTTTATGCACATTAATGGTCCATTTTTAGTGTGTGTATTCGCTGGTATTTTGACGAGTATTTTTTCTCTAGCTAAGTTAATTTCTTGGTTATTAGACACCCATCCTATTCCCATTTGGTCATTTTTCTTTGGCTTAATTTTGTACTCTGTTGTGCATATGCTCAAACAAGTTAAAGGTTTTAGTTTACCTCGTATTGGGCTGTTTGTGGCTGGGGTCGCGTTTGCTTGGGTGATTACGGTGTTACACCCTATTGAGCTAGAGGCTAATTACTTTACCTTCTTTATTGGTGGTGCAATTGCCATTTGCGCCATGATTTTACCGGGCATTTCAGGCAGTTTTATTTTATTGCTGTTAGGTTTATACCCTGCAGTTTTAGCCGCAGCAAAAGGCTTTGATGTGATTTCATTAACCATATTTGCTTGTGGTTGTGGCGTTGGGTTACTCAGCTTTAGTCATGTGTTATCAGCCATGTTACGTCGTTTCCACGATGCGACATTGATGTTCTTAACTGGGTTAATGTTAGGTACGTTAGGTAAAATTTGGCCCTGGAAAGAAGTGCTGACTTGGCGTGAAAACTCAAAAGGGTTGCAAGTGCCTTTAACTGAAATGAACTTATCGCCGATGCAATTTGAAACAACTACCTCTGAGCCGTCGCAAGTGACGGTTGCCATTATTTGTTGTTTACTTGGTATCGGGATTGTGTGGGGCTTAGAGCGCTTTTCTCAATATTCAAATGCTGACGAAAAATAGCAAAAATGCACTGTTGAGTTTGTCCTTTTAACATTTGAATAAAAAAACAGAGCGCTTGCTCTGTTTTTTTGTGCCTTAATATTAACAATGCACATTTGAAAACAAGCTGCTTTAACTGGGTTTTTAGTCAATTACATGGCCAAATAACTTGAATAAGTCATGCTTACACTTGTTTGCAGTAAATAAGGATGACAAGTCGCAATGACTCGTGACCTTAATCAGCCACTTTACATCTTAATTTTAAAGGACGGAATTTGATTTAATTGAACTATTTTACAAACTTAACCGTATAGCTAATAAAAAGATAACCTGATAAATACCTGTTTTTATGGTGAATTATCAGAGTGATTCAATAATAACAAATACCTTAAACCGACAGGTTTTGATGCTCAATACTTAGTTGATTAGTTGATTAGTTGATTAGTTGATTAGTGTTTAATACTAGTATTGAGCAAGACGCGATGAATTAATGAGGATGTTATGACAACACAACAAGGTAGTGATCATACCGCGCAGATTAATATTGGTATTAGCAGTTGCCTATTAGGCGAAAAAGTACGCTTTGATGGCGGCCATAAGCAATCAATGTACTGTAAAAAAGAAATAGCCGATTTTTTCAATTATGTGCCAGTGTGCCCAGAAATGGCGATTGGGATGGGTGCACCGCGCAAAAGTATTAGACAAGTCAGAGATGGCGACAAAATATATGTCCGCAGCATGGACGGCAGTATCGATGTCACTGACAAACTTGAGGCATTTAGTGATAAAAAGGTTCCTGCATTAGCTCACTTGGACGGTTATATTTTTTGCGCTAAGTCACCAACGTGTGGCATGGAAAGGGTAACCGAATACAAAATTGGCACCAATAACGGCAGCAAAGACGGCATTGGTGTATTTGCTAAAAGAATGATGCAAGCCTACCCCCATTTACCTATTGAAGAGTCGGGGCGATTGCATGATTTGGTATTGCGAGAGAACTTCTTCACCCGCGTTTATGCCCACAATGATTGGCATGAGATGATGAAATCAGGGGTGACTAAGCATAAATTAATCAAATTCCATTCGCGTTATAAATATTTACTGATGGCGCACAGTCCTGTGTGGTATCGAGATTTAGGGCCATTGCTGGCAAATATTGAAGATGTTGAGCAAACTGCCGCGCAATATTTTGATGGCTTTATGACCGCGCTTAAAATTAAAGCCACTCGTAAAAATCACACCAGTACTTTGCAGCATATTCAGGGATATTTTAAGAAACATCTAAATACGACCCAAAAACATGAGTTAACCCAAAATATCATGAAATACCGTGAAGGTTTGGTGCCGCTATTAGTGCCAATCACGCTCATTAACAACTATCTAGCCCAATTCCCAACCCCTTATATTGAGGAGCAAGTGTACTTAACGCCGCACCCTGAGGCATTAAAGTTGCGCTATGCCTATTAGTGTTATGTTGACAAAAAATAGGCCGACAATGTGATAGTTCGTTGTTATTAAGCCCTCGATGTTTTTTGCTAGGGGAATCAAAGCCCCTTTTGTGATATTTATTTCGTGTAGGTGGGTAAATGAATACCTTAATGTGGTTTCGACAGGATTTACGCTTAACTGATAACCTTGCAATGCACCAAGCTTGCGCAGATGCTTGTGCTGACTCTGATGCTTTATCTGATGTTGAAAACTCAAAATGTAATCAGGGGAGTGCTTCTCACGATTCAACTCAAAAATTCACAAATAATGGATTGGTTAGAGCCATCTTTTTTGTGACTCCCCGTCAATGGTTGTTACATGACGTTGCGCCAATACAAATTGATTTTATTCAAAAAAATGTCTTATGTTTGGGGCAACAACTTGCGCGATTAGGGGTTGAGCTCGATGTGATTACCGTTGCGAGTTTTGATGATGTTGATAACGCATTAATCAATTATATTCAACAACATGATATTGACCAAGTGTATGCCAGTACAGAGCCTGAATGGAACGAAGTTCAGCGCGATAAACGGTTAATCAACGCAGGTGTTGCTTTAACCTTGTTTGAGCAACATTGTGCAATAAAACCAGGCATTGTGCTTAATCAAAACGGTGAAATGTATAAAGTGTTTACTCCGTTTAGTAAACGCTGGAAATTGCTAGCGCAATCGCTTGCATTTACACCGCAAGCATTGCTATTAACTGATTTGCCGCGCCGTAATCAACACGCCAGTTTGCATACCCATTTTAGTCAGGCTAACTGCCAGTTCAATCTAAGCGATGACTATCCAGAGTTACCCAGCAGTGAACAGTGGCCTGCGGGGGAGCAAGCGGCTAGTGTCACTTTGCATGCCTTTCTTAACCACAATATTGCCCAGTATTCACAACAACGAGACTTTCCTGCGCTAACAGGCACTAGCGGTTTGTCGGCGTACTTAGCATTAGGCGTCATTAGCCCAACTCAATGCATTGCCGCCACGTTGAGCTATTTTCCTGATGTGCTACATAACGACGCTAGCCCAGCAACAAGCTGGATAAACGAAATTATTTGGCGAGAATTTTATCGGCATTTATTGGTTGCCTTTCCTCGCCTTTCGCGAGGGCAAAACTTTAACGTACAAGCTGATAACGTGGTGTGGCGTAATGACCGTGATGAGTTTCTTGCTTGGTGTGAAGGGCGAACGGGTTATCCTATTGTGGATGCTGCCATGCGCCAATTGAATAAAACAGGTTGGATGCATAATCGACTTCGGATGGTCGTGGCGAGTTTTTTAACTAAACATTTATTGATTGACTGGCGCTGGGGAGAAAAGTACTTTCGCCAGCATTTGATTGACGGTGATCTTGCTGCTAACAATGGTGGCTGGCAGTGGTCGGCGGGAACAGGATGTGATGCACAGCCGTATTTTCGCGTCTTTAACCCTAGCCTGCAAAGTCAACGTTTCGATGCAAAAGCGGGATTTATATTAAGTTACATTCCTGAAATTAGTGACTGGCCGCTTAAATCAATTCATCAACCCAGTGCAATGTTAAATCAAGGCATGTTTGCACTTACCTCTAATTCACCTCATTGCGCTACTACTTCCCTTGCAGATAATCATCAAGGTGTCTTAAGTGACCATTACCCTGCGCCGATAGTTGATCATCAATATGCGAGGTTAAGGGCAATTGATCGTCTTAGTGTACTAAAACGCAGTCGTTAATACTCTCAATAGCTTAACTGGGTTTATGCGTCTATAATCACAATAGTGACGGTTACTATGTCGAGTTAAATATTAAACAGAATATTGTGAAGGCACTGCAGTCAGTGGAGGGAAGTCATTTTGCTAAATGGCAATATCAATTGCCGTTTTATTCATCAATTGAATTAGATTTAGCGAATCATTAAGCCTTCTCTGCGAGTTTGATATTCAATTTACATTTACTACAAACTAAACGTGTATATAAAATGCATGTTTGTGTTATATTGTCGAGATATTAACTAATTAGAGTAAATTTGATGCTCAATATTGATGATCCTAAAGAGGTTGAAACAACCCCTGCAATTTTTCGTTTAGGTTTTCGACCTTTCTTTCTTGGCGGGGCTTTTATCGCCGCACTTTATATTCCACTTTGGTTAATGGGGTGGTTTACTCCTCGATATAGCCTTTTTAATGGTGAGTTTTGGGCCAATGTGATTCCATTATGGTGGCATCCACATGAGATGTTATTTGGCTTTGCAATGGCTATCGTGTGTGGTTTTTTATTAACAGCCGTACAAACCTGGACACACCAAAAAACGGTAAAAGGCGCTTATTTAGCGGTGATTTTTAGTTGCTGGTTACTGGCGAGATTGTTACTACTATTGCCCTTTAATATCCCTTTAGTGCTCCCAGCTATATTCGATACAGCCTTTTTAGGGTTGAGTGCTGCAGTGTTGTGGCGCTGCATTTATCGGGTAAAACAATGGCGCAATATTGGCTTCCCATTAATGCTAATGCTTGCCATGTTAGTTAATTTATTAAGTTATTATGCGCTTTATCAACGTGACTTTTCATTATCGACCCACATTTGGCAAGCCATGATTTGGTGGGTAGCGGTGGTGATTACCATTGTTGGCGGTCGAGTCATTCCATTTTTCACAGCCATTAGAATTAAGCAGCCAAAACCTGAACCGATTAAACAATTAGATGGCCTTATCATCATATTAATGATGTTGTTATTTACACAGGCGCTGACCCATTGGATGAGCACGAATATTGAACAAATTTTGTTGGCGGTAACGGGCATATTACAATTAGCACGCTTAAGTCGCTGGCAAGGGCATAAAACTTTACAAGAGCCACTATTGTGGTCAATGCATTTATCATACTTGGCATTGCCAGTGACGTTACTCGCAATGGCATGGCAAATTGACAATGTATATGCTTATAAAACGTTATTACATTTGTTTGCAATAAGTGGTTTGGCATCGCTTTGTTTGTCGATGATGAGCCGCGTGTCATTAGGTCATACAAGTCGTAATATTTATGAAGGTCCTAGTATGGCATTGGCCTTTGCATGTATTCCCGCCGCGGGGGTGTTTCGTGCCATTATGCCGTTATTAATGCCTGTTCATACACAAGTATGGTTGTGGATGGCAGGGGCCTGTTGGTTTATTGGTTTTGGGATGTTCGTTTGGTTTTATGCTCCGGTATTAACTAAACCACGAATAGATGGTCGTCCAGGATAAAAACAAGGAAGCTATGATGCAAAAAAATCATCATTTTAGTTATGTCATAGGGGCGATATTAATATTGGCTCCAATGCTTGCTCAAGCTGAAACAAAAGATATTAATCAAACCAAGTTCAGTAAGCAGTATGCTGGTTGGGCGGCAACAATTGAGCAGACTGAGTCAGAAGATATGTTGGCGACATACCCTGCCAGTGTTATTTTGTGGGCAGGTTCAACCTTTTCTCACCAATATAACAGCCCAAGAGGACATAAATTTGCCGTGGCTGATGCCTCTCATTCTTTACGTACTGGGGTTGCCATTCCACCAGGTGGTAACGGTAAGTCAGCCAGTTGTTGGACATGTAAAACCCCGGATGCGCCACGCTTAATAAAAGAAATGGGGGAGGAGGGGTTTTCAGGTTCAAACTTTGTTGACCTTGGCCCTGAAATTAAATCGGTTATTTATTGCAGTGATTGTCATGTAGATGGCACTGCGAAACTTGCTTTGCCACGGCCTCATGCACAAAATGCGATGGCAAAAATTGGTTTACCATTTGATGAACAAAACATCTCAATGCAAGGGGCGCAAACTTGTGGTCAATGCCATGTTACTTATTATTTTCAGCCAGAAAATAATAACAAGGTCAATATGCCATGGATATTTGGCAACACAGCCGATGCCATTGAAAAATACTATGATACTCGCCGCTTTTATGAGTGGATTCATCCTATTTCTAAAACCCCAATGCTTAAAGCTAGGCACCCCGATTTTGAGCAGTGGAGTCGCAGTAAACATGCTGATATGAATGTCACCTGTATTACTTGCCATATGCCAACAGTCACCGACAAAAATGGCAACGATTATACTGACCATAAAGTGTCTGGTGCATTGATTCATTTTGACCAAGTGTGTGCAGGCTGTCATAAAAGCAAAGCGCAGTTAACGGCTACATTAGAGCGCAATAAGGCTGAGGTTGATGCTAAAAGTCGCCAAGTGCAAAACTTATTGGTGAAAGCGCATTATGAAGCAAAAGCAGCTTGGGATGGCGGTGCAACATGGCCAATGATGAATGAGGGTATTATGGGAATTCGCCATGCGCAGTGGCGTTGGGATTTTGCTACTGCCTCACATGGCATGTATGCCCATAACCCTAAAGAAGGTTTAGCACTGTTAAACAAGGCTATTGAGCAAGTTAGTGCCGCCCGAGACGTGTTTAAACAAGTGTCGAGTCAAGTTGGTGCTGCTAAGCCAGTTTATCCAGACATTAGCACCAAAGCTAAAGCTCAAGCGGCGATTGGCTATGATGAACCCGCTGCAGTTAAAGCCAAGCAAGCGTTTATTAAAGAAGAAATTGATAAACATTGGCATCCAGTGGCAACTACGGGTTACTAATGTGTTTTAGGTTTAACCTGTTGGTGGTTTGAACTCACGAAAAAAAGCAGCTTGTTAGCTGCTTTTTTTATTGGTTACTTTCAAGGTGTGTTGCGTTTGCTTATTTATTAAGCAAACACTTAAGCACTTGCTTTAACAGTGGTTTCACAAGGTTGGTACACGATCGCTTTAACTAACAAGGTGATAGTGATGACTTGGTAAAGCATGCCAGACCAAGACATCAGATGAATTGATAAACTTAAGTTAAGCATGTTGGTGACAATAAATGTCGCCTTTAATTGGTTGCCATGTAAAAAAATGATGCTAAAACTCATGACCACTGCAGAGGCAATTGCGCACCATTCACTCCAATGGTTTGCCCACATAATCCCTTGAATTAATGCTAATAAACTAAAGCCGATTGCCAGAATGTGGGGCATATAACCGCGCTTACTGACCCGAAGTTGACCGCTTGAAAACCGAGCCACATTAAGCAATTGATTCGCCATTCCAGCAGGGCTGCCCATCAGGCCTAAATGCACGGCCGTTAAACCTGCTGCAAACATATTTTTGGCAAGAAAACATTGTGTGCTTTTAGCTGAACATGCTTGCCAACCGACAAACATCGCTACAAAACCAATAAATTGTGCAGCAAATACAGTGTGAGAATTTACAACAAACAACCTATCACTCCAGTGGGAAAATGGCTGCGCATTGTATGTTTTTTGTTCGTAACTTCTGTGATCTCACTGGCATATATATGAAGAAAGTGATTTGAGGCGTGATAAATAGAGAAAAACTAATTTAATGTGGTCAAATTGCATATTAATGTTTATCAATTTGTTACGGCGTATGGGTGTTATTTTGGTTAAAAAGTAAACTGCCCGGTATTGACTGTCACGGTTCTTATATTCTTGATTGAAAGAAAAGTAAGCTACTTTAAATTTAAACGCTTTAATATCAAATAGTTATTTTTAGCTTTTATTTAACAATATTTTTTAATGTTGTAGTGATCCTTCTATTTTGTCACTTCGTAATTAGCGCTATAACAATGTTTTTTAATGCAACAAAAAGATAGGCGGTTTTACATTGAAAACCAATGGCTTATTCTAAAGTGAAATGACACTGTTAACGAAGCTAATTTAGCGAGCTTATACAGGTAAGTTAAACGTGAGCCATGAGGGATAAATTAAACTTGTAAGCCAGTTATATGACTGGTCACCAGTCATCACGTAATAACAATTGCCGTAATGGAATACCAATGGAGAATGCCATGCAGTCGTCGGTTAATTTATCATCCTTAGCTTCAGTCTCGCCAAGTAAAACATCTGAAGGGGAACAGGGGTTACCTCAAGTACTTCAAAGGTTTAGCGAGCTGTATCAACACTTAAATAGTGACAACCTACACCTGCTGGGTTCTCTTTATCGTGACGACATTTGCTTTATAGATCCCTTGCATCAAATTAACGGGATTAATGATTTAACCCAATATTTCGCTGGCATGTACGCCAATATTATTTCGATTAATTTTACCATTGCGCAGATTGCTGTGATTGACCATCGCTACCATAACAAAGAAGAACAGGGCGCAGACAAGCACTTACCACCTAATGCGCAACAAGCACATGTTTTTTGGACGATGCATTATCAACACCCCAAATTGAATGAAGGTCAGGTCATTAGCGTTGACGGTATGAGTCAGTTGTTTTACACCGACAAAATTTATCGACATCGAGACTATTTTGATGCTGGCGCGATGTTGTATGAACAGTTACCGCTGTTTGGCCGCGTCATTCGTTACGTAAAAAACAGGATAGCCATATCATGAATACCAATACGTTATTGATCACTGGCGCCAGTTCTGGCATTGGCTTTGCTGTGGCTAATCATTATTTATCCCAAGGTTGGCAAGTGATTGCCTGTGGACGTAATCAACAACATTTAGAGGCCATTAATGGTGCTATTGCTTTGGTGTTTGATATTACTGACAAGCAGGCCGTTAAATTAGCGGCAAATCAACTATCAACGATTATCGATTCGAAAAATTTAACCCTAAAACAAGTCATTTTGAATGCGGGCACTTGTGAATATATTGATGATGTAAAGCACTTTGACGGTGATCTGTTTGAGCGTGTTATCAATACCAATGTCATCGCAGTAGGTCATTGTTTAGCTGCGTTTATGCCGTTATTAAGCGCATCAGCACAACTTGGGCTCATGAGTTCAAGTGCAACTTATTTGCCATTCCCTCGGGCACAAGCTTATGGCGCGTCAAAGACTGCTGTTACCTATCTTGCTGAAAGTTTGCGAGTCGATTTAGTTAAACATGACATTGGCGTGAGTGTTATTCACCCTGGTTTTGTTAGTACGCCTTTAACCGATAAAAATGATTTTTCTATGCCGATGAAAATTAGCGCAGAAAAAGCGGCCAATTACATTTACCAAGGTATGAATGCTGCAAAATATGACATTCATTTTCCTAAACGCTTTACTTGGTTACTTAAGTTGGTTGCTTCTTTACCGTCACGATTATTAGTGACGTTGTTGGCACCTAAAGCCCGATAAAAATCCATCTCAAGGAAAGAATAATGAAAAAAATAGCTGTCATTGGTAGTGGGATTTCAGGATTAACATCAGCTTATTTATTAAGCCGTGAACATGATGTTACGGTATTTGAAGCTAATGACTATATTGGTGGGCATACCGCAACGGTTGATATTGAGGTTGCGGGACGCCAATATGCCATCGACACTGGTTTTATTGTGTTTAATGATCGCACTTATCCGCGTTTTCAAAAGCTAATGAGGCAAATTGGGGTTGAATCTTTACCCACACAAATGAGCTTTAGTGTCCACAATGCGCTAACGGGATTAGAGTACAACGGCCACACGTTATGGAGTATGTTTGCCCAAAGACGAAATCTTTTAAAACCACAATTTTATCTGTTTTTAAATGAAATTGTGCGTTTTAACCGCCGTTGTAAACAATGCTTTGAAGCTAACGACTACCCTTATCAATCATTAGGGCACTTTTTAGATAAAGAAGGTTTTAGTGAGTTTTTTAGTCAGCATTATATTTTACCGATGGGCGCGGCAATTTGGTCATCGAGTATCAAAGATATGCGCGAATTTTCGTTGCGGTTTTTTATTGGTTTTTTCCAACACCACGGTTTGTTAAATGTAACTGACCGTCCGCAGTGGTATGTGATAGCTGGTGGTTCTCGTAGTTATATTCCTGCTTTAACAGCGCCTTACGCTAACAATATTCATTTAAACACGGCTGTTAACAAAGTCACTCGTCAAGCCGATGGCGTACATTTGGAATTTGAATCGCAAGATGAACAAGTGTTTGATGAGGTGATTTTTGCTTGTCATAGCGATCAGGCTTTAGCCTTGTTAGGCGACCCGACCCAAGATGAGTCACGTATTTTAAGTCAAATGGCTTATCAGTTAAACGATGTGGTATTGCATACAGACTGCAGTATTTTACCTAAACGCAAAGCGGCGTGGGCAAGTTGGAATTATCGACTTGATGGTCAAAATACCCAGGACATGTTGTCTCGTCCTGCCAGCGTAACCTATAACATGAATATTTTGCAGCGTTTACCTAAAAGCGCACCGACTTTTTGTGTCACTTTAAATCAAACTGACCAGATTGATGAAAGCAAAATACTGCGTAAGTTCAGCTATGCTCATCCAGTGTTTAACCAAGCCAGCACACAAGCCCAAGCACAGCGACATGTGATCAATGGAAAACGTAACACCTATTTTGCCGGTGCGTATTGGTATAACGGTTTTCATGAAGATGGTGTAAGAAGCGCAGTTGATATTTGTAACTTGTTTGGTATTTGCCTTTGATGACCAACTTAACGGGAGCGCCAATGAGATTTAATGGCGGTATTTATAGCGGCAAAGTGATGCACAAGCGTTATCAGCCTAAAATACATCAGTTTGAATACTCGATGGCCATGATGGTTATTGACTTAGACCAAGTTGAGCAACTTGTGTCAATCAGCCGAATCTTTTCAAGCAAGCGCTCAGCGTTGTTGCGTTTTAAGTGTAGCGATTATTTGAACCAATTAACGCATCAATTTGGTGATAACGTTGTGTTAAGCAATGCTGATAATCACTGTAGCGCAGCGGCGCTGAAGTCTCGAGTGTTAAAAACTGTGGCGCATCTAGGCGGAAAAACTGATATTGATAAAGTGCTATTTGCCGGTCAAGTTCGCCACTTTGGTTTGTATTTTAGTCCGGTTAATTTTTACTTTTGTTATCATCAAGGTACGTTAGTTTATATGCTAGCGGAGGTGAGTAATACGCCTTGGAATGAGCGTCACTGCTATTTAGTGAATACGCAGCAGCCGCAAAGTACTGACAAGGTGTTCCCTGTGTCCCCCTTTATGGACTTGCAGATGCAATATAAATGGCAAGTCACTGAGCCGCTAGAGCATTTGCGGGTGGCAATTCGTAATATTGATCCTCAATCACAACGTTTATTTGATGCGAAATTACAACTTCGCAAGCAAGTATATTCCAAACAAAGTATTCAACGGTTTCTCATTCAGTTTCCATTTATGACGCTCAGCATCGTACTGGGCATTTATTACCAAGCATTGAAAATATGGATGAAGCGGATACCTTTTATCGGAAAATCAATCATTAAAGATGCGTAAGAGCATTAACAATAAGGTTTTTATTGCATTTATAAACTAAATTTATTGATTCAGCGTATTGGTTTACAAACAGGTTAATTGTAAAGCTAAAGCGTCACGGAGATGAACATGGAAAATACGGTTACTCAACAGGAAATTTCTCAAGCAGGCTTAAGCGATAGTTTTGCAAAAAAAATTTTATTAAAAGCCCTCAATGGCCTAGAACAAGGCTATTTAACGATTATTGAAGGGAATCAGTCGTTTGTATTTGGTAAGGAAAGCGATCCGCTACATGCCACCATTCAAATCAAGCATGTTAGCTTTTACCGACAAGTCATGTTTAGCGGATCAATTGGTGCGGGCGAGGCATATATTCAAGGTCACTGGGCAAGCCCTGACTTGACCAAAGTCGTGCAGATATTTGCCAAAAATATGAGCCTACTCGACAAGGTAGAAAGTTACTTTTCATGGGTGACTCATATCGCTAGTCGACTGAAACATGTGTTTAATCGCAATTCTCAAGCGGGATCAAAGCGCAATATCTTAGCCCATTACGACCTTGGCAATGATATGTACCAGCAGTTTTTAGACCCTGAAATGCTGTATTCTAGTGCCATTTATCCAACACCTGACGCCACGCTTGAACAAGCTCAATTACACAAAATGCAATTAATTTGTCAGCGTTTAGATTTGCGTGCAGGGCAAACATTGTTGGAAGTGGGAACAGGGTGGGGCGCATTAGCCATTTATGCGGCCACGCATTACGATGTGCATGTGACCACAACCACGATTTCAGATGCTCAACACGACTACGCCGCCGAGCGTATAAATCAACTTGGCTTACAAGATAAAGTGACCTTGCTAAAAAGTGATTATCGTTTGTTAACCGGGCAATATGACCGAGTAGTCTCTATTGAAATGATTGAAGCTGTAGGGCATGAATATTTAGGTGGATTTTTTAGCAAGCTTAACCAGTTACTCCTGCCAAATGGCCGATTGTTAATTCAAGCTATTACCATTGCTGATCAACGCTATGATAGCTACCGCAGCAGCGTTGACTTTATTCAGCGTTATATTTTCCCCGGTGGGTGCTTACCGTCTATCAGTGAAATGACCCGTCATTTGAGCCAGAAAACTGACCTCGTGCCGTGGTCAATTAATGATATTGGTCATGATTACGCCAAAACGTTAGCTGATTGGCATCAGCGTTTTGATGACGCGGAACAAAAAATTAACGACTTAGGTTACGGTGAAGACTTTATACGTATGTGGAAGTTTTACCTAAGTTATTGTGAAGGCGGCTTTTTAGAGCGCTCAACCAGTGCGGTGCATCTAGTAGCCAATAAGCCACTTTATCGTATCAATTAATATGGGCTAACCTCGCGAGAAGTTTGAAATGAGCAAAACATCCTTGTTGTTATTTAATGTTGGCGGATTTCAAACTATCTGGTGGTTAGGCGTGTTATACCATAATCAATTTGTGGCGATATCACTTAGCATTATTGCCATTCATTTCTTGTTGTCATCGCAAAAACTAAAAGACGCGAAGTTAATGGCTATTGTTGCCATAACAGGGATGGTGATTGATAGCTTGCTCACTCTTTCTGGGGTATTTATATTTAATGTAACGCCTTATTGGCTCGGTCTATTATGGATGATGTTTGCCTTAAGCTTGCCTTATAGTTTGGCATTTTTAACTCGTATTCCAGTTGGATATCAGGCGCTAGCAGGCGGGGTGTCTGGTGCGATGAGTTATCTTGCAGGAGCTAAATTATTGGCAGTTGATTTAGGCTATGGCTTCGTAACGTCAACGATTTTATTGGTGGTGATCTGGTCGTTATTGTTGCCCGTATTGGTCTTTATAACAATCCACTTAATGCCGCACCTTCGAGGACACCATGCAAAAATGGCTTTTGAGCAAGGAAACAGCTAAACAAAGAGGGTCAATGAACATGCCGTTAGTGTTTAATGGTTTGCCCTTTATAGACACTAATGTGGTAATCAAGAAGAGCTTGTTGGTCACTTTTGGCTGTATGGCGATGATGTCTCACGTACATGCTGCGCAGAGTGCTCTGCAAAGCCGTCTCACCATGACCACTCAAGCCGCCCCGAACACTGATGACCATCAAATTGATGCAGCGCTTGTCAAGGCTAATAGCGTCAACATTAAAAACGTTAATTCGACAACGTACACTTCTGGCATCAATAATCATTCCAGCAGCGCTAACAACTCATTTAATTCAAGCGTATCAAGTCATCTAAGCAGCAATATAACTAGCAACGCAGCTTCTCGTAAACCTGACACGTCGTGGCGTGAAGTCGGGACCGGTGAGATGGCATTTATGTGGATTGATATTTACCGTGCCACCCTATTAACAGCCACAGGTCAGTATCTTAATCAACAGTTACCAGTAGCATTAGAGATTGAATACTATCGAGACATCGATGCTGATGACTTGGTTTCTGCCACGATTGATCAATGGCAGCACCTTGGTCTTTCTCAACAACACATCGATACATATTCAACGCGGTTAAATGAAGCATGGCCTGATGTTAAAGAGGGCGATCGCATTAGTTTTAAAGTTGATGCTCAAGGTTATGGCGTGTTTTGGTATAACGACCATGTATTTTATCAAGCTCGTGATGTTGACTTTAGTCAAGCATTTTTATCTATTTGGCTTTCTGAACAGACCAGCGAACCAGAACTACGGGCGCAATTAATTGGACTCAATTAATTGGACTCAATTAATTCGACTAAATTAAATTTATATAACGTCAAATTGACTAAATGGAGTCGTCAATGAAACGCTTTTCTTTACCTGTTATCGGGCGTGTATTGTTGTGTTTAGCATTACTGCTTGGATTGTCATCGTGTTCATCGGTAAGCATTGATGATTACCTGGATTCAGAACCAAGGTTAGACTTACGCCAGTTTTTTGAAGGTAACTTATATGCAGCAGGGGTTGTAGAGGATTTTTCTGGTAAGGTCACCCGTAAATTCACAGTTGAAATGACAGCGCAATGGCAAGGTGATAAATGCGAATTAAAGGAGTGGTTTACCTTTGATGATGGCGAAAAACAGTTGCGTATTTGGCATATTACCGACTTAGGTCAAGGTAAATATTCTGGTAGGGCTAATGACATTTTAGGTGTGGCGTTAGGACAAGCAAAAGGCAGCGCCTTAAGGTGGCGTTATGATATGGCCTTAGCGGTAGATGATAAGACTTATCAAGTGCATTTTGACGACTGGATGTACTTAGTTGACGCCAATACTTTGATTAATAAAAGCGACATTATCAAGTTTGGCGTAACGGTGGGAAAGGTGACGTTGGTGATTCAAAAGAAAGATTAACCGTAAGGTTTGAGAGTGAATCATTAATAATCTGAAAAGCAAAAAAACCACCTTATTCGCAGGTGGTTTTTTATTATTTACCGTAGCACGTAGCACGTAGCACGTAGCACGTAGCACTAGGCTCTAAGCTCTAAGCATTAACCCGTAAGTTTAGAGTTGTCTTTTTGCTTACGTTCATAATATTCAAAAGGGAACACATTTCGCAGTTGTTGAGTAAGCTCATCACTGACATTGGCTGAAATATTGAGCCTAATATCGCCCTGCTTTTGGGCTCTGATCGCACAAGTTAATTTGTGCTTTTTGGCGATAACTCTGCTCTCACGTTGAAACTTTTCTGGGATTTTACCTTTGTGCTTAACAAGCCTGCCATCTTTATAGTGCATTTCAAATAAGGTTAACCCTTTGTTTTTGCTAAATATTAGCTTGTAAGCTAAAAAGCATGCCACAACTAAAAAGAATATTTTTAAAGCTGTATCCATTGGCGATACCTCTATGGGTTGTTATTGTTAATTATGTAATAAAATACACGCCTTAGTGCGTTATGCAATGGATAATGAAGGTAAATTGTGAGCTAAATCGATTCTTTGGAAATAAGTTAGGCTAGAGATAGTTTATGTCGTTGAAGCAACATTTTTAACGAAATTAGCTTGTTATGATGATTTTGAATCAACAGATGAGAAGGAACAAGCTATGAGCGTTTCAAATATGCAACGGTGGACTGAAATTTGTGATATTCAGCATGAGATCTTGACTAAGATGTCAAGACGATTTCCACAACGAAAAAAACAATTAACATCATTAACTTCAGATTGGGATCGTTTCAAACATCAAGTAGAGAGCGATAACATTCCAAACTGTTCGTCAGCGAAGCTTTCTGAACCAAACTATCATCACTGAGCAATGAAAATTTTACTGATTGAGCACGTTAAACCTACCTTAGGATGAACGTTCATGAAATATATGGCGTTCATCACTAATTTTTTCGCTAAACCCTATAAAATATAATTTGTTAAACTGCTTAGTTACCCCACACTCAAGCTTAGTTTCACTACACTCATGCCTAGTTAAACCAACCTGATAGGTCAATTGACCGTTAATTTCAGTCCGCCTTGGATTGTTGTGTTGTTATTTTTCTGATGCATACTATTAATTCCACTATATTAGCTTTGTTGAATCATTATGTTTTTCTCTTTGTTAGACGTTGTTGCGCTTGGTTGTTTTATTTTTAGTTGGGTTGGGTACACCTATTTTGCTAAACATAAAGCCAAGTCAACAGACTGTATTTCTCGTTGTTTACATATGCACCGTATTCATTGGATGAACTCAGTGATTAATCGGCAAGTGCGGATTGCTGATGCTGCGTTAATGGCAAATGTTGAGCGTAATAACGCTTTTTTTGCTTCATCCACTTTATTAGTGCTTGCAGGGATATTGACCTTATTTGCTCAAGTCAGCCGTTTAGAAGAGGTCATTGCTTCTGTCCCTTATGCCACTGGAGCAACTGATGCTCTTATCCAAGTTAAACTTGGTGTGGTTGTTGGTATATTTGTGATGGCATTCTTCCACTTTACTTGGGCAATGCGCCAATATGGTTTTTTAAATGTCATGCTCGGAGCCGCCCCATTTGGCTCTACCGAAAAAAATGAACACCTATTTGCTTATGGAAGACAAATGGCAACGGTTAGCGACCAAGCGGCCCATTCTTATAATTATGGATTACGCTCTTATTACTTCTCAATGGCTGCGCTATGTTGGTTTTGGAATCCATTTGCATTAATTATTGCTAGTTTATTGGTGGTGTATACCTTGTATCGTCGTGAATTTAAGTCGCGGGCAGTAAAAGCCATTACCTTGGCGCAAAAACACTTAGAAAGTGAGGCTAAATCGCGCGGCATTGATTTTATTAAGTGATTAATTAATGCTGTTATCTATTGATTTTAAATGACCATAAAAGTGGCTATGACATTGAAAGTAAATAACACGTACAGTTAAAAAACAGCCAAAATCTAGTAAGCATAATGATAAGGTTTTGGCCGTTACATTTAATACTTGCAGTTAGTTCTGCCTTTTAGCCCATCAATTGATGGGCTTTTTTGTGGCTAACATTCCTATTTGCACCCTTCAATTGGGTTAATTAATTTATTTTGGCTGCTTGGCTGCTTGGCTGCTTGGCTGCTTGGCTGCTTGGCTGCTTGGCTGCTTGGCTGCTTGGCTGCTTGGCTGCTTGGCTGCTTGGCTGCTTGGCTGCTGGGTATTGGCTGCTGGGTATTGGTGGAAGTGATATTAGCAAGGAATCGGTAAGTGACTTAGAGGCGCTTTATACTGACAGTTTATCGATATTACCTTAAATCCTTGTGGGTGGACTACGCTTCATTAGGCAGAATATTGGTTTTGAAATGCTAATACCGGCATTAAAGTAAAAAATTTTCCTTTGTAGTTATTTATTTATGGTGTTGAATTTTAATAATAAAACAACACTCCCTCCGCCGCATTCATCTTTATCAAAGTAAAAAACTCAATAATATTGTTGCATATACAACAATAAGGGCTATACTTGGCTTAATAAATTGTTGCAGGTGAAACATTATGATGAGTAAAATATATCAATGGATTTTATCTTTTATCCTTGGTGGTAGTGTGGTTTTTGCGGTTTTTTTGGTTGCGAGTGATAACCTTGCGCCTTTTACCACACAGGCTCAATTACATATTCCAACTAGCCGTATTGCTGCTGAAGTATCCGCGCCAGTAGTTGAGTTATTGGTAAAAAACGAACAAGCAGTGCAAAAAGGTGATGTGTTGGTGAAACTGGACCCAATTCGTTACCAATTGGCACTTAGCCAAGCTAAAGCGGCACTTGTGCAAGCAGAGCAAAATTACCAAGCTAAAAAACAGCAGTTAATTGGTGCACAAGCTGCGTTATTACAGCGTCAAAAAGAGTCTGAAAATGCGCAACGTAAATTAACTCGCAATAAGCAACTTGCACAAAAGAAGATTGTCAGCCAAGAAGTGCTAGATGACACCCTTGCAGATGCGGTTGTCCGTCAACAAGCGGTTACAGCTGCGCAAGCGCAAATTGCTCAAATACAAGCGCAGTTACTTCAAAGTAGTGACACTGGTGCTCTTGCCGGGGCACGAGCCAAGGTCGCTGTAGCCGAATTGAATTTAGCTAAAACGACCATTGTTGCGCCAGTTGATGGTGTAATAAGTAACTTAAATCTAAATAAAGGGACTTATGTTGGCGCTGGTAGCCCTATTTTATTTATGGTTGACCGTCAACGAGCTTGGATAAATGCCGACTTTAATGAAAAAGGCATGCGTCATTTAAGTACAGGTGCGCAAGTGAGATTAGTGTTCGACGCCCTACCAGGGCAAGTGTTTGAAGGCAGTGTCCAAGGTCATGAGTTAGCCATTCACGATGCCAGCAGTGACAACAACGGCCTAGCTCACGTTGAAAATGATGAACGCTGGATCCGTGATAAACAAAAAGTACGTACCCAAATTGTGGTGTCTGGGCTTGATCCCGATCTGTTTTCAGGTTCTAAAGTCAGTGTGATGGTGAAGTCTCCATCGACTGTTTGGAGCGCGTTAGGTAGTGCATGGATGGAATTATTGTCTGTTATTCGTTATTTAGTGTAATTGCACTTTAGATGTTGAATATTGATTCGATTTTGAGGAGCTAACGATGGATAACACGACAAGAGGTCCAATTAATTGGTCTGAAGTTATGTGGATTTCGTCAATTGTGTCATTAGGCATGTTGGCGCAAATATGGTTGCAACTGGGCATTGCGGCTTACTTAGCGTTGTTCCCTGTTATGGCGGCAACCAAGATTAGTAACTATTCACTCTTAGGCATGCTAAAAGCATTTTCCCCTATTATTTTAGTGGCTTGCGTCGCATTATTGGTCAATCAGGTTTTTGCCACGCATCCGGCAGTTGTATGGTGTGTCAGTATTTGGGTGTTTGATCGTGCTCGGCGTTGGGCTGATACACCAGCGAAAGTCGGGTTTATTTTAATCCCGTTACTTAACTGGTTTTTGGTGACAATTTTCGCTCAACAAAGTCATTTTGAAATGACGGGCTGGATACGTGATATGGCTATTAGCATGTTGACGACCATGGTAGTAGTGCGGTTTGTAAGTTTGTTTTTAACCCCACCTAAAGCCATGGCACCACCAGCAATGCCAAGTGCGCCAGTGAGCTATCGGCAACGGTTTATTTTTGTGGCGATGCTTGGCACAGGTTTAGGCTTTTTAATGATGGTAAATTTGGTGTCAGCCACGTTTTGTATGATGCCTGTGATTGTCGCGGCTGCCCAAAGCCGTCAGCAAAACTATCAAATGGTGATTAAGAACGTCCTTTACGCCCATGTTGGGGGGTGTGCATTAGCATTGATATTTATGGGGTTATTGGCAGGCCAGCATGCCCATAACTTAATTTACATCCTTAGTTTGGGTGGATTAGTGACATTAATCGCCATGTGGATCAGTGGCAGTAGAGGCGGGACGCGTGGGCTACACAGCGAAGCGATGTTAGGCACTATGTTGCCACTACAGTTATATGTCTCGGCATCTGATTTAGGGTTACACAATATTTATTTTAGGGGAGAACTGATGTTGACAGTCTTAGTGATATTAGTTATCTGCCAAGGAGTTATTTATGGAACAGCAAGTACCAATAACGATAACCGGCATTCATAATTTGGACTCCAATCCAATGTTTTTAATGGGGTTGGTCTATAAGCAATTTCGTTCAAATGTGGCTGCAGAAATGGGGCAATTAAATATTACGCTAGAAATGTACGGTGCGTTGAGAGTGTTGGGGGAACACGGTGAAATTACCCAGCAGCAACTTGCTGATTACTTACTTAGAAATCGCTCAGTAACCAAGCGTTTAGTTGATAACGGCATTAAGTTGGGCTTAATTAACGCCAGTAAAAGTGCTACCAATAAAAAAATTAAGTTACTGACATTAACGGATATTGGGCTACAAATGGCGACTCAATGTATGCCAATTGTCAATGACATTAGCCAACTCTTCCAGGACAAGCTTTGTGTGTCAGAAACCAAGCAATTAAAGTTGTTGCTTTCAAAACTGATTAACGTCGAGCACGCTGTCGATTAACGTTTCCTCATTGATAAGCTGCAAATATTATCAACCGCAGACAGTGTTATACTGCTGCGGTTTTTTTTGTTTAATGAGTTATTTTTTACTCGTTAATGGTTTTTATCTTAATTTTTCTAAAGCAATAAGGTTAGCGTTCTAAAGACATTTACTCTTGTTTCAAAGCCGGTAACCCTTTGGCTTACCTTCCTTCGTGTGAAGATAAATGCCTAATAAAAATGATTTGAAAACTAATCTCTTTTGATAAATGCGCGCTTTGATATTAAATGATACATTTTGCGCTATTTTTATAAGAACATTGCTTTAGCTCGCACCTTTTTGTCGACAAAGGCGGTAATCTTGGCAAACTCGGTATATTACCGATACGTAATATGACGATGATAAACTAGCGATACCCCATCTGTATTCTTGTCTTAACAACCTATATTGACAGCAAAATTTATCTCTTATGCTATTTTCATACTTGATATCTTCGCTGTTTGCCAATGGAGTTTACGCCCCAATATGTTGCCCAAATTTATCACAGCTTTACTGACTTTAGGCGCAATTTTATGTTCCATGCCAAGCATGAGTGCCGACTGGCGCGCCTATGACGCGCCTAAACTCACCGAATCAAGTGAGCACATACATCAACAAGTGAATGCATTACCTGAACTGCATATGGCAAATCACCATGATAAAAACCAAGCAGCAAAGATGCTCATTGCCACGTTTACTGAACAACAAGCTCATGCGAAAAAACTCAATCAAGCATTAACGGTGTTTCGCAACCAACACAGCGCGAAGCAATGGGCATTGGTTGAGAAAACTAAATATTCGTTAGACAGCCTAAGCCAAGATAAGTCGAAGCTACTTAATTATGTAACCGACAGCGTGAATGAAAGGTTTACCGGTTTTGGGCCTGATGGGGTAAGACAATTATTGCTTGAAGTCAGTGTGACTGAGTCTATCGTTAATTATCAAGTTGTGTCGCAGTACCGCAGCTTTATTAAATTTATTAATGATTTAAAAATTTCACCAGTGCCAGTGTTAGTACTGATATTTAAGTTGTTGGTGATTTATTTTGCCTTGTCGTGGTGGCTAAAAGCTGGCCCTGCAATCATTGTTCGTCAATTAGATGAAACCCAGTTAAAACTGCAAAACAACCAAATGTCCAGCCATACCTTTTGGCGTTACTTTAATATCATCCAAGTGCCTGTGGCTTGGTTTATTGCCATGAGTTTATTGCTGCAAGTGTTGGTTAATCTACCCGGACTTGAAAGCCTAAATTATTTAAGCGTGATCATTAATTGGAGCTTTTCGGCCGCCATTATTATTCGTTTATTAATGGAATTTACTGCTTATCATAGTTATCACAACAATCAATCTGATGTGGTGGCATTGCGAGTGCGCACGTTAAAGCGTTGGGTGTGGACGCTAATGGTGGCAGGGATTATCATCAAAGCTACCACAATGAGCGTGTATCAAGGAACCATTTATGCGTGGGTTAACACCCTGATATTAATCATTGTTACCTTGTTATTGATTAAAACCTTACGAGACTGGCGCAATGTTATTTTTGTCCAACTTGAACGCAATGAAGAACAACCTAATTATATTCAATGGGCGATTAAGCGTAAAGATAATCGCTTTATTGCGCCAATTGCCACTTTACTTGGCATTATAAGATTATTTACCCAGCGTTTATTTCAAGAGTTATTTAATAGCCTATCTCAGTACCAAAGTTTCAAACATGCCATTGCGTATTTCTTTCGCATTGAAGTGGCTAAACAAAGTAAAGCGGATAAAGACAATGCAAACATGGCGCGCATTAAAGGCGAGGCCACGTTTAATTATGTTAAGCCCGGCCATGAGCAAAGTGAGTTAATTAACCATTATGCCAGTGATGAACTCAATGAAATTTCACGTTATGTACTGGCTCCTATCCCTGCGATGGCGGTGCTTTACGGAGAAAGAGGCTTGGGGTTAACGACCTTATTAAAACGAGTTATTTATCGCGCGAAATCTCAACATGCTATTTATATTAATTGTCCTCACGGCGGGTATAACGCCTTAGTACAACAACTGTGTGCCAGCTTAGACTTACAAGAGGATGCACAAGAAGTCACATTAATTAAATACCTGCGCGCCAGTGAACAGCGAATTGTGTTTTGTATTGATAATTGCCAGCGGATTATTAGCCCGAAAGTAAACGGGTTACATGACTTAATGCGGCTGTCGAAACTGCTCCGTCGTGGCCGTAATAATCATGGGGTGGTATTAGGCATTGAGGTGTCAGCTTGGCGTTTTGTTGATCGCGCCAGAGGCGAGCGCTTATTGTTTGATAAAGTGATTGCCATGCCACGCTGGAACGAAGATCAAATAGCCTCGTTGCTGAGCAGCCGGATTGAAACAGAAGGTGAATACGCCCTTAGCTTTAAAGGCTTAAAACTCCCTAAACAATGGGATGAGCATAAGCTCAGTGATACAGAACGTGCTGAGCAAGGGTTTTATCGTATTTTATGGGACTACTCAGATGGCAATCCCAGTGTCGCACTACGATTTTTTAGACAGTCATTGCATCAAGATAAACAAACTGAAGAAGTGTTTGTGCGTATCTTTAAAGCACCCGATGCTAAAGAATTAGAAAACATGCCAAAACCGATGTTGGCTGTGCTTAGGGCGATTGTACAGCTTGAAGTGGCCTCTGCTGAAGAGCTGTCAGATTGTACCCAACTAGGGTTTGCCGAAGTACTTAATACGTTACGTTATTTTCAAAACCGAGGCTTTATTGAGCTGATTGACGACAAAGCTAAAATTTCATCTCATTGGTTTAGATACATAACCAATACTCTGCATAATCAACACTTATTGGTGAAGTAATGAATACTCGATGGATAACTTATTTTGCGTTAGTTGCGTTAATGTTGAGCGCTCAAGTCAGCGCCGAAGAGCTTGCACCTAACTTAGACAGTTTGACCGAATTTGCTAGCCTGATTCGTTGGAGTGGCGTATTTATGTCACTTATCGTCATTATTGTGGCGTGGGGCATGCTCAAGTTTACTCAAAACATTGTTGAATCGATTGGTAATCAGTTTGCTCAGCGGCGGATGCTGGTGCAAAAACTGCACTCGTTTTTTCAATTCTTTGTGTATATGAGCGCAGGTATTACTGTGTTTATGCTCAGTTTTCGGGTTGATGACCGTGTATTAACTTTAATTGGTGGCACATTGGCCGTTTCGGTTGGCTTTGCGATGAAAGATCTCGCAGCATCGTTTATTGCAGGTTTAACTGTGATGATAGACAGGCCTTTTCAGGTGGGCGACCGGGTGACATTTGAAGGCCATTATGGCGACATTATTGCCATTGGCTTACGCTCGGTAAGAATGTGTACCTTAACCGACGATATCATTACTATCCCTAACAGTAAGTTTTTAAGCGACGTGGTGGTGAGCGGTAATTATGGTGCACTTGATATGCAGGTGGTGATCCCATTTTATGTTGCGTTGGATCAAGACTTATCATTAGCTACTGATATTATTAGAGAAGCTGCTGCTTCAAGCCGCTATATTCATTTACCTAAACCTGTGGTGGTATTGGTTAAGCAAGACATTAGCGACAGCTACTTTGCCATTAAACTCACATTGAAAGCCTATGTGCTTGATATTAAGTATGAAAAACTCTTTGAAACCGATATTACCTTACGTGTGATGCAAGAGTTTAAAAAGCAGGATATTAACCCGCCAACCATTATGCAAAGCACGCGAATTTCTCGCTCATAATATCGCTAACATCAGTAAATAGATAAATGTGGATACAAATAGCCTGACTTGTCAGGCTATTTTTTTACATTAATTAAATTCAAGTTGGGCTTGGGCGATTTAAATGTGGCTTGAAATATTGTTGTTTTTTACTGCGGGCTTCTATGGTGTTTTCTGTTGTTTAATGGCTGTTTTTTAACAGCAATTATTTAGCTGTTCCTAAACCAGTCAAGCGCAAAGTATGCGTGTTATGGCCTAATTAAGCATTCTAATTTGTAGCGGTTATATCTCTTAATAGCGCTAGAAGTCGATCATAAATTTAACATTAAGCTTGTGTTTTACTGATATTGCGTTAGGTTAATAAGTCAGTAGATGACAGCGTTGTCATTTGCTTTTAGCTTTTGAAAGTAAGGCAAGCTAACCGTTGTGTTAGTGGCACGTCTCCTAATGGCTATTGAGTAGGAGAGGTCAGAAGTTTCTTCGTGTGAGTAAGGGTTACAGTGACATTAAATGCGCTGGGCGCTCCATGGTAGTAGGGATTAAGCAGTATTCTGTAGATGTTTTGCCTTATTCATAATGATAATAAAATAAGGGACACTATGTTTAAAACGACACTTAAGACCTCAGCATTAATTGCTGCTGTTAGTGCAGGTAATGCACTCGCACAAGCCCCTGGAAAACCCACAATTGAGTGGGGCGAAACTAACTTCTCCTTGATTGAAGTGAACCATATGGCAAGTGCTTACAATGATCTTGTCACGATAAAAGACGCTGCAACCGTTTCTGTTGACTGGAGTTTATGGAGCGGCGATGCAGGTGACACCGCCCAAGTGTTATTTGACGGTGTAGAAGTTTGGTCAGGCCCGAGTGCAACTTCTGGCACTGCAACATTTGATATCAGCACTGGTGGCCGTTATCAAATGCAGGTTGGCTTATGTAACGACTCAGGTTGCACCCTCAGTGACACCAAAGAGATTGTGGTTGCTGACACCGACGGTAGCCATTTAGCGCCACTGACAACACGCTTACTTGAAAACAACCAAGCCTATGCCAATAAGACCGGTAAAGTTGTGGGCACCTATTTTGTTGAATGGGGTGTTTATGGCCGTGACTTTTCTGTTGATAAAATGCCTGCGCAAAACCTCACTCATATTCTTTATGGCTTTACCCCAATTTGTGGAGGTGACGGCATTAATGACAGTTTAAAAGAAATCGATGGTAGCTTTGAAGCGCTACAACGAGCCTGTGCTGGCCGAGAAGATTTTAAAGTAGCCATTCACGACCCATGGGCGGCAGTACAAATGCCCCAAGAAGGCGTAGCGAATTATTCAGATCCGTACAAAGGCAATTTTGGCCAGTTGATGGCGTTAAAACAAGCTTATCCAGACTTGAAAATTTTGCCGTCAATTGGGGGGTGGACATTATCAGACCCATTCTATTTTTTTGATGACAAGGTGAAGCGTGACCGTTTTGTGGCCTCGGTAAAAGAGTATTTGCAAACATGGAAATTCTTTGATGGTGTTGATATTGACTGGGAATATCCAGGTGGACTTGGTGCTAATGCTGCATTAGGTAATCAAGATACTGATGGCGATACTTATGTTTTGCTCATGAAAGATTTACGTGCAATGCTTAATGAGTTATCTGCAGAAACAGGCCGTGAGTATCAGTTAACGTCAGCGATTGGTGCCTCTGAAGCAAAAGTTGCCCAAGTTGATTATCAACAAGCTCAGCAATACATGGATAACATCTTCTTGATGAGCTACGACTTTTACGGTGCATGGTCATACACTGAACTCAATCACCAGGCTGCGTTATATGGTGCTAGCTGGAAACCTGAAACAGAAAACACCACGCATAACGGCGTAAGTTACTTGCTTGCCCAAGGTGTTGACCCTGAGAAAATTGTTGTAGGCGCAGCCATGTATGGCCGTGGTTGGTCTGGTGTCAGTGGTTATGAAAATAATAATCCGTTTACTGGTACAGCAACGGGTAAAATTAAAGGGACGTGGGAAGACGGCGTATTGGATTACCGTCATATTGCAGACGCGCATATGTCAGGTGATTGGCAATATTCGTATGATGAAATTGCTCAAGCGCCGTACCTGTTTAATCCAACTACTGGTGACTTAATTACTTATGACGATCCACGTTCTGTTAAAGCCAAGGGCGCGTATGTATTAGCTAACCAACTCGGCGGATTATTCTCGTGGGAGATTGATGCAGATAACGGCGATATTTTAAATGCCATGCATGAAGGTCTTGGACATGGCGAGGGAACGACGGCACCGATTAACAAAGCACCTATTGCACAAGTTGGTGCGGATCAAGACGTAAACGGCCCTGCTACAGTGACGTTAAATGGTGGTTTATCGCGTGATCCAGAAGGGTTGGCACTCACTTACCTTTGGCAGCAAACATCTGGCCCAAGTGTATCACTTGTTGATGCAACGCTTGTACAAGCTAGTTTCAACGTAGACGCCGCAACAACGGATACCCAATATCGCTTTACTTTAACTGTGACAGATCCAGAAGGGTTAACCGACAGCGCAACAACAACGGTCACTAACCTTGCACCGCAAGATAACCGTGCGCCGAGTGTGAGTGTCGTGAGTACCGCTTCGGTTAATGCGGGGCAAAACATTGTTATTGCAGCAACGGCTAGCGACCCTGACGGTGACAGCTTAGTGTATAACTGGTCATTGCCTACTGGGATTAGTGCAACAGGGGCCGATACCGATAGTGTATTAGTCAGTGCACCTAATGTCAGTGTTGATACCCAATACACGTTAACTGTAGTGGTATCTGACGGTGCGTATGATGCTCAAGCACAAGTCAACCTTACAGTCATTGCGCCTGTGGTGGTTGAAGGTTGTGAAAATAGCGACCCAGATGCAACAAACCACAGTGCATGGGAGCAAAATGCGATTTATAACACCGGTGCGACCGTTAGCCATAATTGCCTAGTATGGAAAGCAAAATACTGGACACAGTCAAATGAACCCACACCCACAGCAGATCAATGGGCGCTGCAAAGTAATGTAGAACTTGGCTGGATGTTAGGCGTTGCTTATAACGGTGGCGATACCACTACTCATGCTGGTCGTCAGTGGCAAGCCAAATGGTGGACTAAAGATGAAGAGCCAGGTGTGGCAAGTGTTTGGGTCGATATCGGCGCTGCTAATTAAGCCACATTAAACGATGATTATAATTATGCTGGTCATCTTAAATATAATCATAAACATGCTAGCTGCCTAAGTTACTTGTTTAAGTTACTTGTTTAAGTGAATTAGTGCGGCGCATTTAAAAGCCTCAAAATAGTGGTGTATCACACCTTATTTTGAGGCTTTTTTATTAGATGAAAACTTAACGTTTAACGTTAACTATCGCCGATTCAGGTTGGGCTTGGTAACGAGCAAACAGCTCAGGTAATGGCTCAATTTCATCGTGATAGCCTTTGTCAGCAAGAAACGTTTTATTATAAAGTTTTGAAGAAGACCGCTCTGCTAAGTCGCAATAAAAGGTCACAATGGTTTTATTTGCGCCCATTTTTGCCGCAGCATAAAGCGCACCAGCTAAATTAAGCGCCGCACTGCTGCCAAGGACAATACCGTCCAATACTTGTACATGCCTTGCAATAGCAATGAGATCTTTATCTGGCAGGTTAATGGCTTTATCAATTTTGGCTTGTTTGAAGTTTTCAACCAAACGCATGATACCAATGCCCTCGGTAAATGAACTGCCATGAGATTGATATTGACCCTCTTTAAGGTAGGCATACACGCCTGAGCCGTCAGGGTCGACAAGCCAAGTTTGCAGTTGTGGATTCATTTCACTTAAATAGCGCGAGTTCCCTGCAATGGTGCCACCTGTGCCTGCAACTGAAACTAATGCATCAATATTACCTTGGGTTTGCTGCCAAATTTCAGGGCCAGTATTTGCGTAATGGGCTTTGCTATTGCTGGTGTTTTCAAATTGGTCTGCCCACCAATAGTTAGCATTCGCTTCGCCTAAACGTTTGGCTGTGTGGTAAAAGTGGTCAGGGTTCGAAAACGGACATGCATCAACGAGTAATAGTTGTGCCCCGTACAGTTTCACCATTTGCTCTTTTTCAGGCGCTTGTCCTTTTGGCATGACAACTAGCATGTTGAAACCTAATGCTTGAGCTACCATCGCCAGACCAATTCCAGTGTTGCCTGCCGTGCCTTCAACAATGGTCATACCGGGGGTTAATTTTCCCGCTTCAATTGCATCTAACACTAACTGCAATGCGGCGCGGTCTTTAATTGAACCACCTGGGTTTTGTTGCTCACACTTTAATAATATTTCACAGCCACTGAGGTCAGATAAACTATTTACCCTTAATAAGTCTGTGTGGCCAATGAGTTCGGTGACGTTTTTTGCTACATGAGGGTATTGCATATTTTATGAACCTTAAATGTAGTGGGCTAGATAGGTAATACGTGTCATGACATTACGACTATGCTTGCAATGTCAATTGGGCTAATCATACCAGTCATCAATGAAAACATGATTGAAATTGGGGTTATGTGGGCCATTTTTCATCAAAAGTTGATAACTACTTACATAAATGTAGCGTGTTAATAAGTATAAATATAGATAGAGGTAACGTAATAGAATAAGGTGCAGGGTTATGATGGCAAACCGCCATACTAAGAGATGACGACTATCATCATTATGACTTGTCTGCCTGTATTGCGATTGATGCACCTTGCGCTTAACATGCATTGTGTGCAATCAGTGCGATGATAAAAAATATTGTCTTTTTAGGGGCCGTAGATAATCAATGCTTTATGTCATTGGGGTTATGTTAGTGCTTCTTGCTGTGGCATGACGATTTAGCTTAATGGTCAACGCAACAAACAAAGAGCAAGTACTGACTCTACAAACGGCTTAATGACTGTCAATTGCCATTTACTATTTTAATGTATTGTTTGGCCAGTTAATGGAGCACCCAACCGGTTTTGCGGTTAGTAACGCAACATAAACTATCTTATTAAACACTGTCGAAATTAACTCACACTGCATTGGTTTGAGTTCAACTTAACTGCACAATTGTTAAACCTAACAATATTATCAACGTTAACCATTATTGATTGGTCAAATGTGGTTAATTGCTGTATAAGCCACACCTCTAGTGCTATTTTTAATAACGGTATCAATCTATGCTGTTATTAGCGTAGTTTTATACGGTTAATTTACAATGATAGGCAGACACGATTATGTCAGACAAATTTTTCTTTAAAGGTCGTCAAACGCCAAAACCTGCCTATGGCGAAAGTGGTTACAACACTAAGCGACAAGCAAAAGTGGGCACAGCAACGAACCCCCTTATTTTGAGTGTTCAAAATGAGGCGCGCGAGCAAGAAGTTCAACAGATTGTTGCGCAGCATAAGTTAGTGGCCAATATAACCATTAATGCCGATGTGGCCGAAAACATCCTGCAGTTAGAAGGGATACTCAACAAGCCTAAAGCGGTAACTGCAGAAGCGAAAATTAACCGTAACGCCCCTTGTATTTGTGGTAGCGGTAAAAAATATAAAAAGTGTTGCGGCTAAGCTGATAAGCAAATAACGCATCATTTATAAGCGAGCATTTAGCTCGCTTTTTTGTGAAACAATTTTATCTGCAATTTGACTTTTGTTTGCTTTAGTTCAAATAGTGTATCTAACGATAAGGGAGTATTACTCTGACCATGCACAATGTTGTCGATGGTGGTTATATGCGTAATAGGCTGGTTTGATATGGGCAGTCGGTTGGCTACAAGCGTAAAATAACGATAAGCATATCGCGCGCGATAAGTTAGTTGCTAAAGGGGATGGGTAGCAAATGACATTAAAAGTAATAGACATGAAAAAGCCGTAGTAGGTACTAACCTGCTACGGCTTATCAAAATTGGTGGCCCCTCACAGACTTGAACTGTGGACCTGACGATTATGAGTCGTATGCTCTAACCAACTGAGCTAAGGGGCCGACTTAAGATAGTCGTCACTATCTAAAGCGGGAAGAAGTATACGAAGTTTAAACTGGCTTGTCACCTGTGTTTTGCATTGATTTTTGCATTTTGGATTCATTTGGTTATCTGTTGAACAATCAACAGATTAAATTGAACCAATTAAAAGGGGGAGTTGGCTTTATAGCATAAAAAAACCTGCCGAAGCAGGTTTTTATTGTCAGGTTAAATCAACTGACTTAATGGCGTTAAAATCTTTATTCGTCTAAGAAAGATTTTAAGATTTCTGAGCGAGAAGGGTGGCGCAATTTACGTAATGCTTTTGCTTCAATTTGACGAATACGTTCACGTGTTACGTCAAACTGTTTACCAACTTCTTCAAGCGTGTGGTCGGTGTTCATGTCGATACCAAAACGCATACGTAATACTTTCGCTTCACGAGCTGTTAGCCCTGCTAATACTTCGTGAGTTGCGTTACGTAAACTTTCACCTGTGGCTGAGTCTAATGGCAGCTCTAAGGTGGTATCTTCAATGAAATCGCCTAAGTGCGAATCTTCATCGTCACCAATTGGGGTTTCCATTGAAATAGGTTCTTTGGCAATTTTAAGTACCTTACGGATTTTATCCTCAGGCATCATCATGCGCTCTGCTAATTCTTCTGGTGAAGGTTCGCGGCCCATTTCTTGTAGCATTTGACGAGAAATACGGTTTAGCTTGTTGATTGTCTCAATCATATGTACTGGAATACGAATGGTACGTGCTTGGTCAGCAATTGAACGAGTGATTGCCTGACGGATCCACCATGTCGCATAAGTCGAGAACTTGTAACCACGACGGTATTCAAATTTATCAACCGCTTTCATCAGACCGATGTTACCTTCTTGAATTAAGTCCAAGAATTGTAAGCCACGGTTGGTGTATTTTTTAGCGATTGAAATAACTAGACGTAAGTTCGCTTCAACCATTTCTTTTTTCGCACGGCGCGCTTTTGCTTCACCGATTGACATGCGACGGTTGATGTCTTTAATGCCAGCAATGGTTAAGTCAGTTTCTTGTTCGATGGCGGCTAACTTGTTAACACAACGCTCAACATCAAACTCAACCATGCGTAGACCTTCTGCGTATGGTTTTGAACTGTTCTTTTCAGCTTCAAACCATTCAAGGTTGGTTTCGTTGCTGGTAAATGCTTTAACGAAGTTTTTCTTCGGCATTTTAGCTTGTTCAACACATAACTTAAGGATTAAACGTTCTTGTACTCGAACACGATCCATCATGCTACGCATGCTTTTCACTAAACGGTCGAACTGTTTAGGGATAAGTCTGAATTCTTTGAATAGCTCACCAATAACAAACAAAGAACCAATCGCTTCTGGGTGGTCGCGACCTTTCTTGGCAATAATGGCTAAGCTTTTTTCATAGGCTTCACGTAGTTGAGTGAATTTCTCTTTTGCTTCTTCAGGATCAGGACCTTTTGGACCTTCTTCCTCTTCTTCGTCGTCATCCTCTTCGTCATCTTCATCGTCAAGTTCTTCATCTGATAATTCAGAACCAACGTGAGTTGCGGTTGGGGCAACGTCATCTTCGTCAGGGTTGACAAATCCAGAGATAATATCAGACAAGCGAATTTCTTCAGCTTCATACTTATCAAATTGCTCTAAGATCATTGAAATTGCTTGTGGGTATTCACTCACTGAGCTTTGAACGGTGTTAATCCCTTCTTCAATGCGCTTTGCAATGACAATCTCGCCTTCACGAGTCAGTAGTTCTACGGTACCCATTTCACGCATATACATACGTACTGGGTCTGTAGTGCGACCTAATTCGCTTTCTACTGTTGCTAGGGCGGCAGCGGCTTCTTCTGCTGCATCTTCGTCTGTGCTGTCTTCCGACATCATCATGTCATCGGCATCGGGTGCTTCTTCAAACACACGAATACCCATGTCATTTATCATCTGGATAATATCTTCAATCTGGTCAGAGTCGACCATGTCGGCAGGTAAGTGGTCATTCACTTCTGCATAGGTTAAGTAACCTTGCTCTTTACCTTTAGCGAGCAACAATTTAAGTTGCGACTGCGGAGTGTGATCCATAGATATCATCCAAGTTTGGGTAACTGAAAAAAACGATTACTTTACTTAACTGTCGTTAAGTTTACGCGAATCGTCGATTATAGCTTTGCGCTGCTTTGTTAGCTAGTGCATCGCCATGTTGTTATGCAGATATTTACATCTTTCTGCGTTATTTATTGCTGCCTTTCATTATTGTGATCAGTTTAAGTAATTGTACTTTTTCTGCTTTTGATAATGATTGTTTTAGGCTGAGCTCTTGATATCGTTGTTCAATATATCGATCGTTTAGCCATATCAAGGTGCGTTTAAACTCCGAGGCCAAATTAACATCCGCCACTTGATGATCCCAGTGGGATAATTTGATGAGCATCGATTTTTGTTGATGCTCTCTATACAATTCAAGTAGTTGTGCGCTGTTAAGTTGTTTGTCTCGAGTTATGTCTAACAGGCTAATGAGTAACTCAATGCCGGTCAGTTGTACTTTGTATAATGCTGGTTGCTTGGGTAAGCCATAGCCCAATTGTGGGGCTTGTATTAGTAATGCTATTGCTAGCCTTAATGGCGTTCCTCTACCCTGTAAGCCCTTGGCATTAAGTGGTTTTGCTTTTTGTTCAACAAAACCGAGTTTTTTCTTCAAGTCATCTGCGCTGTTCATGCCTAACTTATGGGCTAGGTTTTCTAGCAATAAATTTTGCAGTACGGTGTCTTGAACTTTTTGTATCAGCGTAATGGCTTGTTTTGCCAGTGCGCCTTTATCGCTGCCATGGTTGCGACTTAGTGTTTCAAACAAAAATTCAGGTAATCCCATTGCTTGTGCAATCAGTTGCTCGAAAGCGTCTTTACCTGTTTGTCTGACCATGGTGTCTGGGTCTTCACCTTGGGGTAAAAACATAAACTTAACCAAGTCGCCCGGTTTTAATAATGGCAATGCGGTTTCTAGTGCGCGCCATGCCGCTTCTCGTCCGGCGTTATCACCGTCGTAGCAGCAGACAACTTCTTTGGCACTACGTACTAATAATTGAAATTGCTCAGCGGTCGTTGCAGTTCCAAGGGAAGCAACGGCGTAATCAACTCCAAATTGGGCTAAGGCAACAACATCCATATATCCTTCAACAATTAATACATGTTGTGGATCTCGGTGTTGCTGTTTTAACTCATAAAGGCCATATAATTCATTACCTTTATGAAATATGGGCGTTTCTGGAGAATTCAAGTATTTAGGTGTACCATCACCTAAAACTCGGCCTCCAAATCCCACTACGCGGCCTCGACGGTCACGAATTGGGAACATTAATCTGTCGCGGAATCGGTCGTATCGTTTGTCGCTATCATTGGCAATTAGCATACCAGCGGTTAAAAGCTTGTCTTGGGCATCTTGATTTTGACGGTAGCGACTTAATAAACCATCCCAGCTGTCAGGCGCAAAACCAATGCCAAACTTTTCAACCACGTCATCGCTTAAATCTCGAAAAGCTAAATAATCAATCACTTTCTGCTTATCGGTGTGCTGCCTTAACTGATTTTGGTAGAAAAGGTTTGCCTCATCCATCAGTTGGTATAAGTCGCGGCTTAAACCTTGATCAACACGTTTACCTGTGCCTTTTTCTCTTGGCACGTCGAGTCCGAGCTGTCCTGCTAATTCTTCTATGGCGTCAACAAATTCAAGACGGTCATACTCCATGATAAAATCAATGGCATTTCCATGGGCTCCACATCCAAAGCAGTGGTAGAACTGTTTATCTTGACTGACGGTAAAAGAAGGCGATTTTTCACTATGAAAAGGACAACAAGCCGAGTGGTTTTTGCCGGCTTTTTTCAACGGCACTTTTCGATCAATAAGATCGACTATGTCTGTTCGAGCTATAAGCTCATTGATAAAATCACGAGGTATCGCCATGAATTGCTGTGTTTCTCGAATTTACTTTATCAATTGAATAAAACAAACAAGCCGTGCAGGTGCACGGCTTATTCAACATTAAAAACGTATTACTTCAATTTTGCGCGGATTAACGTACCAATGGCACCCATGTCTGCACGGCCTTGAACTTTAGATTTTAATGCTCCCATTACTTTACCCATATCCGCCATGGACGCTGCGCCAACTTGTTCGATGGTTGCATCAATAATTGCTGCAATTTCATCGTCAGTTAATGGCTTAGGCAAAAAAGTTTCAATAACTTTAACTTCTTCGGCCTCAGCTTGAGCTAACTCCGGACGATTAGCCGCTTCATATTGGCTAATTGAATCACGGCGTTGTTTCACCATTTTGGTTAAAACCGCTATAGCTTGTTCATCAGTTAGAGTTTCGCGGGTATCCACTTCAATCTGTTTGATGGCGGCTAGTGCCATACGAATTGTTCCTAAGCGCACTTTATCTTTGGCACGCATAGCAACTTTCATTTGGTCTTTAAGCTGGTCTGTTAGGTTCATAATGAGATATTAGTATAAACGTACGCGACGTGCGTTTTCGCGAGAAAGCTTTTTAGCTAGACGTTTAACTGCAGCCGCTTTAGCGCGTTTACGTGCAGTAGTTGGCTTCTCGTAATATTCACGAGCACGCACGTCAGCTAAAATACCAGCTTTTTCACAAGAGCGCTTGAAACGACGTAGAGCTACGTCGAATGGTTCGTTTTCACGTACTTTAATAATTGGCATACGCCATCACCCCTTAGGTGTAGTTATTGTTGACCCTTGAATCTCAAATTTATGACATTCAAATAGGCCAAAGGCTAATTAAAATGGTGCGGAATTTTACACCGACTAAACATAACTTGTAAACCCCTTGAATCAAATTCAAGCTTTAATAAACGATATCCCTCTGTAAATAGGGGAGTTATAAACCAATTTGGGTTTCAAATTGGGTATCAGTGGCGTTAGTTGGCTGATATAGGTAGAATTAGTGCCCAAATTTCCGAACAAGATGACTTATTTATGCGCGTAATTGGAATTGAAACATCCTGTGATGAAACCGGCATTGCGATTTATGATGACAAGCTGGGATTGCTGTCTCACATGCTTTACAGCCAAGTTAAGCTGCATGCTGATTATGGCGGTGTTGTACCTGAGCTGGCCTCGCGCGATCATGTTCGTAAAATTGTGCCGTTAATTAAACAAGCATTAGCTAAAGCCGATTCTACGCTTGATGATATTGATGGTGTGGCATATACCAAGGGCCCTGGATTAATTGGTGCGTTACTCGTTGGGGCATGTGTTGGTCGTTCATTAGCTTATTCATGGGGTAAACCTGCTATTGGTGTGCATCATATGGAAGGGCATTTATTAGCGCCGATGCTCGAAGACGATGCACCAGAGTTTCCGTTTATTGCATTGCTCGTATCTGGCGGGCACACCATGTTGGTACAAGTTGAAGGTATTGGACAATATCAAGTATTAGGTGAATCGGTAGATGATGCTGCAGGTGAAGCATTTGATAAGACAGCCAAACTAATGGGACTTGATTACCCCGGTGGCCCTCGTTTAGCCAAATTAGCAGAGCAGGGTGAAAGCGGTGCGTATCGTTTCCCACGCCCAATGACCGATCGTCCAGGATTAGATTTTAGTTTTTCAGGGCTTAAAACTTTTACTGCCAATACGATTAATGCCGAACCTGATGACGCACAAACTCGGGCAAACATTGCGCGCGCTTTTGAAGATGCAGTGGTTGATACCTTATCAATTAAATGTAAACGTGCTTTAAAGCAAACTGGTTATCAACGTTTAGTGATTGCCGGCGGAGTTAGTGCTAATGCACGCCTTCGCTCATCATTGGCTGACATGATGATCAAACTTGGTGGAAAAGTGTATTATCCGCGCGGTGAATTTTGTACCGATAATGGTGCGATGATTGCTTATGCAGGCTTACAACGTTTGCGCGCGAACCAAATAGAAGATTTAGCAGTAAAAGGGCAGCCGCGCTGGCCTTTAGATTCACTACCTGCGGTGTAAGGTTATCATTGATAAGCCTTTAAAGTGTTAGTTTATCTGCGTTGCTGACAATCCGCGCTTGGGTAAATTAACGCAATAAAAAAGCCTGCATTTATGCAGGCTTTTTTATGTGGCGCAGATAGTTCAATCGCTGCCATTATTCATTGGTCAGTGGTGGTTTCTTTTTACGCGACACTTTTGACTCTTCCCCCACCCGTAACCGTTCAATATTGTCTTTGTGACGAATTAAAATAAGTGTCGATAACATGGCTACAGGTAGTACAAAACGCTCATCAAAATACCAGGTGTAAACTGGTGCCAGTACTGCCGTTGCCATTGCTGCAACAGAGGAGTAACGAGTGACGATAACTAAGATAACCCATGAAATCATCAGGGTAACTGATAAGTCATCACCAATAGGTGCCATTGCACCAAAGGCGGTGGCAACACCTTTACCGCCTTTAAAACCAAAGAACATGGGAAATATATGCCCAAGACAAGCGCTAACTGCAATAAAGCCCAATGAGGCGGCATCTAAGCCCATTTTATAACCAATGTATGAGGGTAACGCCCCTTTTAACATGTCAAAAAATAGCACCAATGCAGCCGAACTGACTCCGCCAATGCGTAACACGTTTGTTGCGCCGGGGTTGCCAGAACCTTGCGTTCTTGGGTCGGGAAGCCTACGAATTTTACACACCAATATCGCACTTGAGATCGAGCCTGCGGTATATGCGGCTAATATCATCAAAATGGTCAAGGTGAAGTCGTTCAAATTGGTTTCCTTACGCGTCTTAGGGTATTATCCCGCCATTAAATAATCAGTCTAAGCGATGGATATTTTTTCAATCAGGTTATCCTACTGCTTTCAGTGGGAATGAAAAAGGTTTATTGATGAAATTCAGTCAATAAACCAACTTACTTCTTTGAAAAAAGACATTTTGCGTCTGAAATTGTGGTTGGGAGTGTCATTATGGATAAAGTGCTTATCCGTGAGTTAAAAATTGAAACCGTTATTGGTGTTTATGAGTGGGAAAAAGTCATTCAACAAACATTGCTCGTGGATCTCGATATGGCTTGGGATAATCAAAAGCCTGCGGCCTCTGACGACTACCAACATGCGTTGTGTTACGAAACTGTCTCAAAACGAATTATTGCGCTTATCAGTGAGCGCCCGATTGAGTTAATTGAAACTGTCGCAGAAATGATTGCGAATTGTGTCATGACTGAATTTAACGTTACTTGGTTAAAAGTCAAAGTAATGAAACCCGGTGCGGTGCCAATGGCACAAGCGGTGGGTGTTGAGATTGAACGAGGTCAAGCGTAAATGGCCACAATTTACATTAGTCTTGGTAGCAACATTGATCCGGTGCGTTATTTAAAAGCCGCCGTAGTTGATTTAAATCTGCATTTTGACTCATTAGTGTTGTCACGCGTTTACGAAAGTGAAGCGGTTGGTTTTAAAGGCACTAATTTTCTGAATATGGTTATCCGCGCAGAAACTGAATTGCCGATTGAGGCCGTTGTCGCCACATTTAAACAAATTGAACAAGATCATGGCAGAGTGGTCGGCGCGAAGAAATTTGCTGCAAGAACCTTAGACCTTGATCTACTGCTTTACGATGACATTGTTTGTGACAAGCCCATTGAGTTACCGCGCGCAGAAGTGCTTTATAACGCATTTGTATTGTGGCCATTGGCAGAACTCATACCACACCAATGCCACCCTGTGGTGGAACAGTCATATCAATCCTTATGGGAAAACTATGACAAATCGTTACAAAAACTTTGGCCGATTGATTTCGATTGGTCTGCTTAACACTTAAAAAAGGATACTCATGGATACTTTTCAGGTTATTGTATTAGCGCTCATTCAAGGGCTCACCGAATTTTTACCTATCTCAAGCTCTGCGCATTTAATACTACCAGCTCAATTATTGAGTTGGCCTGATCAAGGTTTATCTTTTGATGTTGCGGTTAATACCGGTTCATTTTTTGCGGTAGTGATGTATTTTCGTAAAGAATTAGTTTCTATGTTCAAGGCGTGGACTGGCAGCATTGTCAGCCGTGAACAAAATGAAGAAAGTAAACTGGCATGGTGGATTATTTTAGCCACTATTCCTGCGGTTATTGTTGGCTTTACTGCGAAAGACTTTATCGAAACCCACCTGCGTAATATTGAAGTGATTGCGGCAACGACCATCGTTTTTGGTTTATTGCTATGGTGGGCAGATAGATTACAAAGTAAAGGGATAAATGAATTTCAAGTGGGCTGGAAAAAAGCATTAATTATTGGTGTTGCCCAAGCTATGGCATTAATTCCGGGGACATCTCGTTCTGGGGCAACCATTACCGCCGCATTAATGCTTGGATTAAGCCGTGAAGCTGCTGCGCGTTTTTCATTTTTAATGTCAGTGCCTGTTAGCTTAGGCGCAGCAATTTTAGTGACGAAAGATTTAATTTCAAGTGGTGAACCTATTGACTACAATGCACTTGGTTTAGGCATGGTGATTTCGTTCCTTGCCGCGTATGTTTGTATTCATTACTTTTTGAAAATTATTGCTAAAATGGGAATGACACCCTTTGTTATGTACCGTTTGGCATTAGGTCTCATTTTATGTGGATTTATATTTCTATAACTTTGCATAATATTGTTATTTAACTATCGGGCTACGGCCCGATTTTTTAATCTTTTTCAGGTTATCTTATATCAATACGGTTGCGTTTAGTGAGCAAAAACGCCGCATAACATTGCCGAGTATGCACCTTTGATAACCCATTGTGAGCTTGTTATGAATACCACACCGTTAGCTTGTCCATTTTGTCAATTACCACTTCATTTACATGCGTCATCACAAGGTTTTTATTGTGACGAAAAACACCGATTAGACAAAAATACGCAAGGGTTTTATTCGTGCTTATTGGGCAGCAAGCATAAATTGCAAACGCTCTCTCGCCAGCAAATGCGCGCAAAACAATTTTTATTATCGTCAGGTTTGTATGCGCCGTTAACGGCCAAATTAACTGAGCTACTGCAGACATTATTAAGCAACAATGCGGACTCAACGCCTAAACATTGGCTTGATTATCAATGTGGCGATGGCTTTTTCATTCGCCAGTTACATGAGCCACTTGCCCATGAACAATTGCATACATGGGGAGTCAGTGATGCTGAAAATGCATTATTTGCCGCCAATAAATTCCACACACCAGCAACCTTGTTATTGAGCTCAACGAAACGCCTACCGTTTAATGACAACAGTGTTGATGTAGTAACCGTGCTAGATAGCCAATTGAAAGGCCAAGAATGTCAACGAGTGCTAAAGCAAGATGGACGACTGGTTTTAGTATTACCAAATAGTCGGCATTTATGGCAGTTAAGGAAAATTATCCAACCTGATTTGGTAGAAAAACCATTAGCGCTAAATCTACCTAAAACCTTAACCATTGCAACTCAAACCCAAGTTGCATTAACACAAGCGGTCACTGCGCAGCAGGGAGAGGCGTTAATTGCGCAATCTAACTTCGGCTGGCGCACCAATAAATCAACAGCGCGGACGGTTGCTAATATTAGTGATATGGAAGTGGACTTTGATTGGTGTGTATTGGTGTTAAAGCGTGCTGAGTAAGTAAAAGCCTAATGTCATCATCCAAACTGCTGTAAAAACGGATTGTGGTTAAAAGCGAAGGTGATTAAAAGCAGATGACATAAACAATTAAGGCTTGATACTAAAGAAACTGTTATCAGTTTCTTTAGTATCAAGCCTTAATAATCAACCTATTAAATAAGCTAATTTTTTATGACTATTACTTCTTGTATGAAGTCGCCATGTTGTCTAAACGGTCATTTGCACGTTTAGCTTCAGCTTGAGCGTCCATAGAAGCTGCTTTTGCGCCTTTAACGTCAGAAGAAAGTTGGCCTTGCTCAGATTTTAACGCACCCACTTCAGCAGACAACTGATCAACTTTGTTACCTAGGTTAGCAACGCTTTCTTCTAAAGCAGTAGTGTTAGCACAGCCACCTAAAAGCGCAGTTAAAGCAACACCAGCAATCATCATTTTTTTGTTCATGGGTAAATCCCTTAATCAATATTAGGTTGTAGATAATGCAGAATACATTTCTGCACCATTGTCATTACGACACACAATATTTTATATACTATTGGTAGATATAAGATATTGCTTTAAAAGAACGAATTCAAGCAAAAATGCAAGCTAGACGCATAAAAACCCTTGTTTCTAGGTATTTTTTAACCTTAATTCCAATGTTTAGCACTTTAGTTTGTCTAATTTCTTACTTGCTTGAATGACGTTTAATAATGTCATCACTTGTTTTAGTTTATCTGTGTATTATGAAACTTCAATTAAATGTCATGGTTAAGTGTAGCTTCTTTAAGCTGACTAATTGCTTCTATGCGTTGAAGGGCGAGTTGTTGTTTTATTTGCGCGCCGCTAAAACCGGCTTCAATAATCGGTTTTACTTTAATGTTATTTGCCGCGGTAAAACACGCTTTTAAATACGCAGCTTGAGGGTAGTTTTGCTGTTCAAAGCCAGTACGGCCTCTGGTATCAGCGTGACAACCAATCAACAAGCCTTCAAGATGCTGTGGTTTTCGCCAAAAATCTGCTTTATCAAATATGTTTAATACGGTTTCTGGACGCAGTTCAAAAGCATTATGAATATTTTGGTGTTGCTCGCTTAGTAATATCGCTAAATCTCGGGCCTCGTTGGGTACGCGCAATCGCTTACACAGTTGCTTAATGGGTTTGACTCCTTTTTGTCCATGTCCGTGATGCTTTGGCCATTGCTCTGCTGGTGTTAAGGCTTTACCTAAGTCATGTGTTAGCGCAGCAAAACGAATGGCTTTATCATCAGTTAATAAACATGCTTGTGCTAATACCATTAAAGTGTGGATACCGGTGTCTATTTCTGGGTGCCACTTTTCAGGTTGCGGCACACCAAATAGCGCATCTAATTCAGGTAATATCACTTTAAGTGCCCCACATTGGCGTAATACCTCAAAAAAAACTTGTGGCGTTTGGCAATCAAGCACTTTATCTATTTCCTGCCATACACGTTCTGGCGTTAACGCGCAAAGCTCGCCAGATGCAACCATGTGTTGCATCAGTCGTAAGGTGTCGGTGGCAATAGTAAAGCCTTGGGGGTGAAAACGTGCGGCAAAACGCGCTACACGTAATACGCGTAATGGATCCTCAGAAAATGCGCTTGAAACATGGCGTAAAATTCGATTATTGAGATCATCGACGCCGCCATAGGGGTCGACTAGTTGGCCATCATCACCCTGGGCGATGGCATTGATTGTTAAGTCTCGACGAAGTAAATCTTGTTCTAAGGTCACGTTTTCATTGGCATGGCAACTAAAGCCTTGATAACCAGGACCTGTTTTTCGCTCTGTACGGGCTAATGCATACTCTTGTTGGGTTTTAGGGTGCAAAAAAACAGGGAAGTCTTTACCTACTTGAGTAAAGCCGTTGTCTAGCATTGTTTGCACACTGGAGCCGACAACGACAAAGTCTTTGTCTTTTACTGGTAGTGCTAATAAGTTATCGCGGACCGCGCCGCCAACGAGATAAACGTTCATTGCTACTTTGTGCTAAGAATTTATAGTGAAATAGCTTACCAGAGATACATTTTTACGGCTAACTTTTGACATCAACGGACGCAGGTATTAACGTGGCTCGGTACTGATTAAAGAGGATTTACCGCGGATGTATAAAGCCTTCTATGGATTAAACGATAATCCGTTTTCTATTGCCCCTAATCCACATTATTTATTTTTAAGTGAACGTCATAAAGAGGCGTTAGCGCACTTAACGTATGGTTTAGGTGAAACGGGCGGTTTTGTGTTATTAACCGGGGAAGTTGGCACGGGTAAAACTACTGTATCTCGTTGTTTATTAAAGCAGTTACCAGAAAATACTGACACTGCGTTTATTCTAAATCCTTCATTAACTGAGTTAGAATTACTGGCCAGCTTGTGTGATGAACTCAGGATCAAATACGGTGAGAATCCAAGCTTAAAACAGTTGACTGATTTACTTAGCCAGTTTCTATTGGCTAATCACCAGCAAAAACGTAATACGGTATTAATTATTGATGAGGCGCAACATCTTCGTTCTGAAGTGTTAGAGCAGTTACGCCTATTAACTAATCTTGAAACTGACACCAAAAAGCTGTTGCAAGTTATTTTAATTGGTCAGCCTGAATTACAACAGTTGTTAAAGCGCCAAGATTTACGCCAATTAGCTCAGCGGATTACCGCGCGTTATCACTTACTGCCTTTGTCTGTTGAAGAGCTTGGCTTTTATGTTATCCATCGCCTGCAAGTGGCGGGGCGTCATGAACCGTTATTTACCGCTAAATCAATTAAAGTGCTGCATAAGTTTAGTGGCGGTATTCCGCGCTTAACCAATTTATTATGCGAACGTGCCTTAATGGCCGGTTACGGCCAATCAAAAGTCCCCATTGATCATAAGATGATCCGCCAGGCTGCTAAAGAAGTGCTCGGTGAAGATGACGTGCCAGAAAATAAACGTTGGCCAATGATATTAGCGTTTAGCTTAATCGTGGCTTTTATTGCTGCATTTTATGTGTTTCAGCAACTTGATAGCGATGCTCCCGAGCAGCTTAAACAACCTGCGTTGAGTCATCAATCCAATGACGCGACTCAGACGACGCTAACACCACCTGTTAATGTTGAAAAACCCTCGATTAGCCAACAAGTACTTCGCAGTGCCATTAATACCAGCCTGCAAATTGATACTGCATATGCCGGGTTACTGGGGTTATGGCAAAAACAACCGATCATCGGTTTAACTTTTTGCCAAGCAGCGGTGCAACAAGGTTTAGCTTGTTATCAGCAGCAAGGTAATTGGCATAGTGTTATGCAGCTTAATTATCCCGCGGTGGTTTATCTATATAACCAGCAAGGAAAAATGTTTTACGGGGTGGTCGTGCAGCGTGATGGCGAGCAAATATTACTGCAACTGAATGAACAACAGTTTTGGGTGGATAAAGCCTGGTTTGAGCGCCACTTTAGTGGCACATTTGAAATTTTATGGTCTGGCGATAACACTAATTTACGAGAAATTGGCCCGACTGCTAATGTGACTCAAGCTCAATGGCTTGAAAACAGTCTAGCGGCGATTCAAAAGCGTCAAACACGGTTATTAACTCAGTTTGACTCTGCTTTATCACAACATGTGATGGAGTTTCAGCGGCAAAATGGTCTAAAAGCAGATGGTATTGCTGGTAGTCAAACCTTGGTGAGAATTAATTTATTGCTCAGCCAAACAGGGCCTAAATTAAGTCACGATAAAGGGTATCGTTAATGTCAATTTTGCTCGATGCGGTAACAAAAGAGAAACGCCAAAATCAAACACCGATTGATTTAGTTACCCAAGTTGCGCCATTAGCGTCGCCATCACCAAAGACCAGTATTGCACGTTGGTTGAAGCAAAGCGCTGTGCTCGTTGGCACGGTTGCTGTGGGTGTAGGGGGAGCATGGTTAATGAATGAGCTATTACAACCTACGCGCGCTGAGTTAACTGTGTCACAGTCTAATCAGTTTAAAGCCGCAATGGTGCAAACGGATACGGCGCAAGAGCATATTATTGGCGCAGAGAATATGAATGGTTCTGCTGATTTTTCAACGGTGAATGTAGCTAACACTGCGAGTGAGGTTCGATTAGCTGGCAAGGTCGCATTGCCTATAGCAAAGGTGTATACGGGAAATCAGTCACAGCATGTTGGCAGGGCTTCAAAACCGCTTGCATCAGTTCAGAGTAAGCATACTCAAACCACTGTCACATCAACCTCAATTCCTGCATTAACACCAACACCAACACCAACATCAACATCAACATCAACAGATTCTGGTATTACCTTGGCGCATTTACAAGCGTTAAGCGCCGAGTACGATAAGCAAAATTCGCTGAATGATTCCCAAGCTAAAGTTCCTCAAATACCTGTTGTGCAAAGCACCAAAGATAAAGATGTCACTCAACCCATTATGCTGGGCAAAGATGCTAATCGTCGTGAGCAAGAACAAATTGCAGCCTTACAGTATGAGGTTGATAACGCTGCTGAAGACGTTAAGTACGGTGACACACAAGCTGAGGAAGTGGAGCATAATAAATTAATGCATGCGTTTAAGGCGGCTTTGCAAGATGTTGAATATGAACACGCAACGGCAAAACCGATGTCAAAAGGCGATTTAGCTCCGTTCCCTAAAACATCGGATAAGTTAATTCCAAGCTATGGTGATTTGCCTGCAAGTGTGCAATTAAATGTGCCTGAATTTAATATTGTTGCTCATGTTTATTCAACCGACCCGACTCAACGTTGGTTGAATGTTGATGGGGCTGAGTTACAGCAAGGCGATAAGATTGATGACAAAATGACGATTATAGAGATCCGTCCTCGAGACGTAATTCTTGATATCGATGGCACCGAGTTTAAAGTGCCGGCTATTTAACTCGCAGTTGATATCACTTTGGCATATTGGAGTTGTAATTTACTGCTTTAGCTTAAGGTTTCAAGTGGTAATGTAATGCTAGGGTTTATTCGTTTTGCGTCCAGTTTTTAGCTTGGCTTTAAATTGAATTTATTGACAATAACTTAAATAGTGATTGAAATCGTTGTCTTTATCGAGTGTTTTAGATATTAAAAAAGGCTAATCAAATGATTAGCCTTTTTTTATTCGCTGCTATTTGCTTTGGCAAATAGGCATGATTACTTCATTGAAGCAAACACGCGGTCAACAGCTTCAAGAGTTTTAGTTAACTCTTCTTCGCCGTGTGCTAAAGATAAGAAACCCGCTTCATAAGCAGAAGGGGCTAGGTAAATGCCTTCATCTAGCATGCCATGGTAGAACTGACGGAAATGTTCGCCATTGCATTGAGTGACCTGATCAAATGAAGTCATTGGTGCGCTATCTTCTGTGAAGAAAATACCAAACATGCCGCCAACAAAATTAACGTTTAATGGAATACCGTGCTTGTCAGCCGCAGCTTTAAAGCCTTGAGCAATACGCTGAGTTTTTTCAGCGAGTGCTTCATAAACGCCAGGCTCACATAACGCTTCCATTTGAGCAAGACCTGCAGTCATTGCAATAGGGTTGCCTGAAAGCGTACCTGCTTGATAAACCGGACCTGTCGGCGCAATAAACTGCATGACATCTTTACGACCACCAAATGCACCCACTGGCATACCGCCGCCAATGACTTTACCTAATGTAGTTAGGTCAGGTTTCACGCCGTAATAACCTTGTGCGCCGCTTTTTGATACGCGGAAACCGGTCATGACTTCATCAATAATCATCAATGCGCCAAACTCATCACAAATTGCACGTAAACCTGCTAGGAAACCTTCAACAGGTGGAATGCAGTTCATGTTGCCAGCAACAGGTTCAAGGATGATACAAGAGATATCTTCTGGGTGTTGTTCAAACAATGCACGAACCGAATCAAGATCGTTGTATGTTGCTGTTAGCGTGTGCTTAGCAAAATCTTCTGGAATACCCGGTGAGCTCGGTTGTCCAAGTGTTAATGCACCAGAGCCTGCCTTAACTAATAAGCAGTCGGCATGCCCATGATAACAACCTTCAAACTTTAGGATTTTATCACGAGAGGTGAAACCACGAGCAAGGCGGATAGCACTCATGGTCGCTTCAGTACCTGAGCTCACCATACGGACTTGTTCCATTGAAGGCACCATTTCAATCACTTTTTCAGCCATTTGAACTTCAAGTTCAGTTGGTGCGCCAAATGATAAGCCATTTTCAACGGCATCTAATACGGCTTGACGAATTTTAGGGTGATTATGACCTAAAATCATTGGTCCCCAAGAGCCAACATAATCAATGTATTTTTTACCGTCAGCGTCAAAAATATACGCGCCGTCAGCTTTTTCAATAAAAAGTGGGTGACCACCAACGCCATTAAAAGCACGTACTGGTGAGTTAACGCCACCTGGAATGGTTTGTTTAGCTTGTTCGAACAAAGCTGCTGAGCGAGTCATTTGTGTTCCTTACTATTTTTCAACCGATTATCTATCGGCCTTACGTGAATACCAATTTACTGGACACTCATACTTCTCGAGTTGATTTTCAACCCCAAGAGTTAAAGCAAAAAGTGCCATACGAATAAGTAAGCCATTATCAGCTTGCCTGAAAATGGCCAAACTAGGATGACTATTTAAATCATTGTCGAGTTCATTTGCTTGAGCGCGCGAGTCGCGTGGCAAAGGGTGCATAATCACCGTGTTCGATTTACAGTGTTGAGTGTAAATTGAATGGTTTAAGCGAAACTTTCCTCGGTACTTATTGGCTTCTTCTTGTGAGGGAAAGCGCTCTTCTTGAATACGGGTTAAATACAGAATGTCGGCTTGATTTAGGTTGCCTTCTAACTGATGGCTTATTGTGATCTTATGGCCAGCGTTTTCAATGTCGGCGATCACATATTCAGGCATTGCTAATTCACTTGGTGATATCAATGTGAAGTGGATATCTTTATACATACATAGCAAGCGTGATAACGAGTGCACGGTGCGGCCATATTTAAGGTCACCGACTAAAGCAATATGTGCACCATCAATGCTCCGACCTGAATGCACCAACTCTTTTTGGATGGTAAATAAGTCTAATAATGCTTGAGTTGGGTGTTCGTTAGCGCCGTCACCGCCATTAATGACCGGTACGCGGCTACCCTTAGCAAACTCTTCAACTGAGTAAGATTCAGGGTGGCGCATAGCGATAACATCTGAGTAGGTTGATAACACGCGTGCCGTGTCGTAAAGCGACTCCCCTTTTGATAGTGAAGAGGCCGCCATACCAACGGTTTCACGCACATTACCGCCAAGTAAATTAAATGCACAGCCAAAACTAACACGAGTACGGGTACTTGGCTCAAAGAATAAGTTACCTAAAATGGCCCCATCTAAGACCTTAGTACGCTTTTCTCTTAGTGCGTAAGGCGTCATTTTATGAGCAACGTTAAAAATGGTGTTTAGCGAGTCCAGACTTAACTGGTTTACTGAAAGGATGTGTGAACCTTCAAACTGAGTCATCAGCCTATTTCCAAGTTGGGAGGCGTTATCTTAATGCATTAAGATGTGCCAATGTTGTGTAGGGTGGCTGAGGCGAAATTGTAGCAAACAATATAAGCCTAAGCTACTTCATCTAGAGGCTATTTATGGGGAATTTAGGCTTAGATCGCAATGGGCTACAACACTTATTCAGTGACGCGAAAACTGAATACGCTAATGACTATTAATGAGGTTATAGCTCACCACTGCGAATTTCTTTTTGTAAATGACTCCAACTGATCACTCCGACCACATTTTGAGTGCTACCTTGATATATATACACCTGTCCGGTGCGCTTGGGTGCTAATAATTCATAGGCTTCATCCAGGGTTTTATTGTCACTAAGCCCTTCTATTTTATGACGTGTTAAGGTGGTGTTTTGTTCAAAAGATTGCATTTCAAGACGCAACATTTCTATTTCGTCATCTGCGTTTTTAACCAAAACAGGGCGACCATCGGCGCGTTTTAACACCTCTAATAACAGCTCGTTGTCATCTTTTACAATCACAAAGCGGCTGTCCATTAAGGTGCGGACACCTTTTTTCTGTAATCCTTGATTCAAAGGCGGTACCTTGTAACCCAAGCCCATAATGTCAAGCTGTTTTAAAAACACCGATTGCGCTCGCAGTGCTTGATAGGCAATCAAGTAGGCCGGAATCGTCACAAACATGGCGGGTAGAATAATTGAGGCGTCATTGGTTAGCTCAAGCAGTGCAACTAATGCGGCCAAGGGCGCACTTAAACACACCCCCATCATTGCTGTCATACCAATAACAGTATATAAACCGATAAAAGGCTCAACCTCAGGAAATAGGGTCATCATTATTAATGCCAAAATAGCACCTAAAACTGCCCCAATACCATATAGTGGGCCAATCAGTCCGCCAGGAATACCTAAGCCTATCGCTGCAATAGTTGCGATGGTTTTTGCGCCAAGCAACATAATTAAAAACCACACGCTAGGGTTTTCACTAATAGCTTCATGAATTGCTAAATCGCCAGAACCTAAGGCCTGAGGGATAAATAATCCAACTAGGGTTGTAATCATGCCGGCTAAAAGCAGGCGTTGATACAATGGCCACTTTTGACTTTTGGCGGTGACTTTTAATAGTGAAAAATTAAAGGTGGCCGCGGCAACTCCTAATGCTACGCCGCCCAGTAATAAAATGGGGTAATGGTCTAAAGGGATGTGGATGACATTAATTAAGTCATATTCGTGAACATTACCAAAGGCTAACTGGCTCGATAGCGCCCCACAAATAGCCGATAGCATAATGGGAAAGAAGTAATGAATTTTGTATTCACGAACAATCACTTCAAATACAAATAATACTGCAGCTAACGGTGCGTTAAAGGTGGCAGCAATCCCTGCGGCAATCCCACTGGCACACATAATGCGTACACTGTTGTCAGGTAGTTGAAATTTTTCAGCTAGCACACTGGCAGTTACCGCGCCTAAATGAATTGCAGGGCCTTCTTTACCAACAGAGAAGTTCGAAATTAACGCGGCTAATGCTTGAAAGAATTGTCCCATAGCTGAAGGTAGTGGCACTTTACCATAATGTATTTTTACTCGATGTAACACATAGGCAATGCCCATTCGCCGATAACGTTTTGAGCCAATGCGATATAGCACCCAAATGGTTAATGCGCCCATGAAAGGTAAATAGGTACGCCAGCTAACTAATGCTTCGGTAAATTGAGTGGCTTGCGGGGCGGTGTATTGCGCAGCCCAATCCAATAACACCCTAAATAAAATAATAATGGCTGAAGCAAATACGGCAAACAATAACGCTAACGTACACAACTGGGCACTGATCTTCGCTTGAGAGAGTTTATCTCTAAATTCGTTACGTAGATATTTGCGTGTTGCACGTTTGGCGTTAATAATAGCGGCTTTATTTATGATGTTTTGCACAAGTTTGCTCGGTAGCGGGTTGGCTAAATGACATTAAAAATCAATTATAATTCTAATAAAGGTTTGTTGCTTAATGCTAAATTATCACCGTTGGTTACACCGACTGCAAGTATTTGAGCATAAAAGTCGTACATCTGGCTTTTATTTATTGAGTATGATGTGTGTAGCATTTTTACTTGGTATCAGCGTTTACAATATCGTGTTGTCTTATGCGCCTAAGCAAGCGCCGGTTGTTGATAAACAAAAAGTGGCGCTTGAAGATGAATTACGCAAGGTATCGCGTGATCTAGCTACACTAAGATTGACGTTAAAAATTGAACAAGAAGCCAACGTTGCAATGCGAGGCATCTTTAACAAGCAGCTTGATGAACGCCAGCAACTTGAAACTGAGTTGGCTTTTTATCGTAGCTTAATGGTACCAGACGCCACTGTAGAAGGTATTGGTATCCACACGTTGGAGTTGTCACACGGCATGTTGGCGCAGCAATATCAATTGCGGCTAATTTTGACTCAATTGCAAAAACGAAAAACATTATCAAAAGCGCAGGCTGAGATTAACCTCATTGGAGTGAAAGAGGGTGAAGCACAAACCATTGCATTGACCGATTTAACAGACAATGACTTAATGTTTAACTTTACCTATTTTCAAATTGCAGATGCTGAATTCACCGTCCCTGATGGATTTAACTTACAGCGCATTGAAGTTAAAGTGCAGGTTAAATCACGTCAAGGTGTGAAAGGTGGACAAACCGTCGAGCTTTTCCATGTTCCTGAGCTTTTACAAGGTGAAAAAGAACTGCGGGTAATACTTGAACAAAATAGTCAGGTAATAGATAATTCCGACAGCTAACAGAAGTATAGAGGTAACAATGACTGAACAAACTGATGCAGCAATGCCAATTCAATTTACCGATGCTGCGGCGATCAAGGTCAAAGGCTTGTTGGAAGAAGAACAAAATCCTGAGCTAAAATTACGTGTTTATGTCACCGGTGGTGGTTGTTCTGGTTTTCAGTATGGATTTACTTTCGATGAAAAAGTGAATGAAGGTGACTTGACCATTGAAAAGCAAGGGGTGCAATTAGTGGTCGACCCAATGAGTTTACAATATCTTGTTGGTGGCGAAGTTGACTACACTTCAGGGCTTGAAGGTTCTCGTTTTTTCGTTAAAAACCCAAATGCAACAACTACATGTGGTTGTGGTGCTAGCTTCTCGGTTTAACTGTTAAGGTAAACTTAGTTGCACAAAAAAAGCCGTCTTAGACGGCTTTTTTATTATTAGCTTTTAGTGATAGCAAAACAAAAGTGTTGATTACTGGCCTAATTAATCAGGTTCATATTCACTTTTCGGACAAAACACCGTTTTACCCTTGGACTAAACCCTACCCATAACTGCCACAAACCTAAAGCGATAAGCACTGTGTATATCACCCAGTCGGCAACTTCTACATAGTATTTACCCACTTGGAATAATGTCGGTCCTGCAACTAAATTGTCAGGGTCGTACATGATGACAGGTAGCGCACAATATAAAAGCAATTGCACCACTGCATATGCGCGCAGCAAATAAAGTGCTGCTTTTTGACGACCAAAAACCGCCACAACCATCATCAAAGTTAACACACAAAATAATGCCGATTCTTTATTTACCGCATCGGTAATTAACCCACTGACTGACGCCAATATATAAACCAACATTAAGATAATCAGTCGTTTGGGAAAAGATGCTAATTTAACTTCAGGGGGTTGGTCGTGGTGTTCAGTATCCACGATATTATTTGTGTCGACTGCAGCCGTTTGTGTTGGCGTATGTTGGGTCATTGCTTATCCCATATAGGTTATTAGTGATTAATTTTAGCGCGAGGAGTAAGGCGTTGATCCACTTCATAAGGTGGCAATACTACGCCTAAATCGTCTTGGACTGGGAATACGGCAATGAATAAATCATCTTCTTCCATACCACTTACCCAACGACTTTGAAACTCATCGAGTGGGATCATTAATGCTTCACACTCTTTCCATTCGTCAACAGCCCATAAGTTAGCCGTTTCTTCATCTGGCCACATCGGAATACAATCTTCTTCTTCAGTCGTTAGCATCACGCAGCCGTCTTGGTCTTGTAAGCTCCAAATTTGCTTGGTCGCTTTCACTTGTTCAACCAGATAGTCGTAACGAGCTTCTGGTGTCAGGTTAAGTAATTCTGAAACAGGTTTAGTTTTAGCGGTCATAATTTTCTCTTTTGCTTGCTTATTGCCAGCCTAATCGATGTGTGTAAAAAGGACGTATGGATGAAAACGTTGTGGCGGTGATCATACCATTGTATTGGGTGAAGGTTAATCTGCAACAAACAACCCACCTAAAATAGCTGCGCGGCTAGCGCCAGTTACCGCAGGTAAATTGCCGGGTAAACGATGCACAAAACGCATGGCTAACCAAGCAAATGCAATACCTTCTACCCATTGGGGGTCTATGCCAGCACTGGCGGTTGTGGTTAATGTGTGATGCGCTAAGATTTCAGCTAAACGTGCCATTAATGTGCTATTGCGTGCCCCCCCACCGCAAACCAGGATTTCTCCGTTGGTGGTTAAGCGGCGGATGTCGTTAGCAATGGAGTAACAGGTAAAATCTAACAGCGTAGCTTGAATATCTTCTGGGGCAATGGCAGTAAAGTTAGCCAGTTGTTGGGCTAACCATTTGCGATTAAATAACTCTCGACCAGTGCTTTTAGGGTAACTCATTGCAAAATAAGAGTGTGATAACAGCTGTGATAATAAGGCTTTATTGACGGTACCCGATGCTGCCCATTGGCCATTGTTATCATAGGCTTGTTGGCGCTCTTGTTGAATAAAGGTATCCATTAAGGTGTTACCTGGACCGGTATCAAAACCAATTACCTGTTCAGCGTTGGCGCTTAAATAAGTAATATTGGCAATGCCGCCAATATTTAAAATGACTCTGTCGATATCTGGCTTGGTAAATACTTGCTGATGAAATGCCGGCACAAGTGGTGCACCTTGGCCACCTAGGGCAATATCTTTACTGCGAAAATCAGCAATAACATTAATGCCGGTTTCGGCGGCAATGGTGTTGGGGTCGCCAATTTGCAATGTAAAACTTGGGTCTAAGTCTGGCATATGGCGCACCGTTTGCCCGTGTGAACCAATAGCAGTAATTTGCTCAGGGGTTAATTTGGCTTTAATAAGCAGTTGGTTTACCGCGCGAGCAAACAGTTTGCCTACGTGACGGTCAAGCTGACCAAGGGGATTTATTTCGTTATTACTTGGTGCACACAAGCGTTGTAAGCCAGATAAAATATGCGCGGGAATAGGCTCTGTATATGCACACTCAAAAACCGGAGATCCGCTCGCAAAATTAACTAATACCGCGTCAACACCATCCATGCTAGTACCAGACATGAGGCCAATATAATAGTCAGGTTTCAACATGTTTAATTCTACTTTAAATTATGTGGATTAAAGCTCGCTAACATCATCGTCAGTGTCACTGGGTTGTGCTGCAAGCTGTTGTTGCTGTTGCGTTTGTAATTGCGCCATCAATTGGGTACTTAATAAAGTGAAGTTGGCTTTTTCAGCACTGGCAATCGCTTGTGATTTCGGTAATTTAACGGTTCTAGGGTTGCGGTGAACCCCGTTAACGATAAATTCATAATGTAAATGCGCGCCAGTGACGCGACCAGTGCGGCCCAGCGTTCCAATAATTTGCCCTTGCTTAACCGATTGACCTTGTTTGACGTTACGTTTGTTTAAGTGCAAATACTTGGTGGTGTAAGTGTCATTATGTTTAATAAAGACATAATTACCATTGTATTGATTGTAGCTTGATTTAATCACTCGTCCGTTACCAGCGGCCTTAATTGGCGTGCCGACTGCGGCAACATAATCAACGCCGCGGTGGGCTCTTACTTGTCCTGTCACTGGATGTAAACGCTTAGGGTTAAAGTTAGAACTGACATATTTAAAATCAACGGGTGAGCGCAAAAAGGCTTTACGCATACTGCGACCACTTTCTGAATAGTATTCACCATCGGTATAACGTATAGCCGTATAACGGTCACCTTGGTTATAAAATTCCGCGGCTAAAATATTGCCGTCGCGCATAAACTGGCCGTCGGCATATTGCTGCTCAAAGATTAACGCAAAACGATCACCTTTACGGATATCTAACGCAAAATCGACATCCCAACCAAAAATGTTGGCCAATTGCATAATATGGTTAGCCGACAATCCTGCACTGGCAGCAGCGTTCCAAAAGTTACTGCTTATATTGGCTTGCGTAAATGCGTGGCGCACTTCGAGCTGTTTTTTAGTGATGTTTTCTTGATATTTACCGTCAGATTTTTGAATCGTTAGTGTAGATATTTTATCCATTTGGTAACTTAACTCAATAAACTGATCATCGTGAGTTTTGGTGATTTCAATTTCTTCGCCAGGCATAATTTTAAGTAAGTTCTTTTTTGCCAGCGGTAACTGAGTGATGTCATAAACATCTTTTGGTGTTAAACCTGCGCGTTTAAATAAGCCGCCTAAGGTATCGCCTTTTACCACTTGGTAGAATTTGGTTTTATGATTACTGACGACCGGTTCAACGGTTTGATTGATTAATGGTTGTTGGGCAATTTCAGATACAGTGGGATGAGTATTATTTGCCGCTGATAATGTGCTATCAGTTTGGTCTGAAACACTATTTTGTTGTGATGCTTGAGACGGCGGTGTGGGCCTACGTTGTGATAAAGGCACTTGGAATTGTGCATTAGATTCAGATAATGACGTCGGCGCGTTTATTTTACCTGTCTGTCTTGATGCTTGTGCGTCTTCAGAGGGCAACATCAAAATAATGAGGCTAAAAACGGCAAGGAAAGTGAGTGCTAGTTGGTGCGCTTTTGGCAGCAATTTAAATAAAGTGATTAGCTTTGCCATTGACTCAAGTACCAATTCTCTTTTTTAGTTATGATCTCCTCAGTGTACACTCTTTCAATTGCTGTGGCTAACAAGTAACATAGACCTCTTTATTTTTTAGTATAGGCTCTGGGAGTTGCAGCGCAGATGGCTGAGTTAGATCAAGTATTGGCAGAGATTAAACGTGGTACAGATGAAATATTACTGGAAGCGGATCTGGTTGAGAAATTAAAAGAAGGGCGTCCACTGCGCATTAAGTTAGGTGCAGACCCGACCGCGCCAGATATTCACCTTGGCCATACGGTTATTTTGAATAAATTACGCGCTTTTCAAAAGTTAGGCCATGAAGTTATTTTCCTTATTGGTGACTTCACGGGTATGGTCGGCGATCCAAGTGGTAAAAATACTACGCGCCCACCGTTAACCCGCGAAGATGTTTTAGCAAATGCTGAGACCTATAAAGAACAAGTTTATAAAATTCTTGATCCCGCAAAAACTCGCATTGAGTTCAACTCTAGCTGGTTAGAAAGCTTAGGTGCTGCGGGCATGATCCGTCTTGCATCAAAACAAACGGTTGCGCGCATGATGGAACGTGATGACTTTAAAAAGCGTTATGGTTCAGGCACACCTATTGCCATTCATGAATTCATGTACCCATTACTTCAAGGCTATGATTCAGTTGCGTTAAACGCCGATGTTGAATTAGGCGGAACTGACCAAAAGTTCAATTTATTGATGGGCCGTGAATTGCAAAAAGCAGAAGGTCAAAAACCGCAAACCGTGATCACCATGCCACTACTAGTGGGGTTAGATGGTGTGAAGAAAATGTCTAAGTCGGCGCACAACTACATTGGTGTGAGTGAGCCTGCAAATGACATGTTTGGTAAGATCATGTCGATTTCTGATGATCTTATGTGGAGTTACTTTGAACTATTGTCATTCCGTCCATTAGAAGAAATTGCACAGTTTAAAGCTGATGTGGCTAACGGTACTAACCCGCGTGATGTAAAAATTGCTTTGGCAAAAGAAATCATTGCCCGCTTCCATGACGAAGCACAAGCACAAGGCGCACATGACGAGTTTATTAACCGCTTCCAAAAAGGCGCATTGCCAGAAGACCTTCAAGAACTGACCTTAACAGCCTCTGAAGATGGGTTAGCAATTGCTAACTTACTTAAAGATGCTGGTTTAGTTGGCTCGACCTCTGATGGTATGCGAATGATTAAGCAAGGCGCTGTAAAAATTGACGGTGAAAAAGCAACGGATACCCGTCAACGCTTTGAAGCTGGCTTTAGCGCGGTATTCCAAGTTGGGAAACGCAAATTTGCTAAAGTGACCCTAAGCTAACATCGTCATAGTATTGATGACTGCTTCAGATTTGATTTAACTGATGCAGTAATATTACGATTAAAAAAACCAGTCAATTGACTGGTTTTTTTGTGAGTGCTGCAAATACGTTTAAAGACCATCGTTACAGTAATAAAGGTGCTTACTTTGAAAAGTTAATTACTGTGAGGCAAGTTGATCTGACATGGTTTGATAATCCATTAAATCGATATGCTCAACAATACGTTTTTTATCCATATCAAATTTCAATGTCGTGACACCAGGCACTGCAATATCAATCACTTTCCCGGGTTTACCGTATTGCTCACCTGGGCCGCGTAACCGGTATGAGCCAATTAACACCACTAAAGAACCATTATTAAACATGTGGTCAACGTCAAATCGGTATTCTAAAACGCCGCTATGAGCTCGGGTAAAAAACGCTAAAATGTGGCGAGCACCTTTGTATTTTACATTGGCTGTTTTGTCATAAAACAAGCTGTCACGAGAATAAAATGTACGTAAAATTTTATAATCTTGATGGGTAAGCGCATGAATGTATTGCATGGCATATTGCTGCGCTACCGGCATGTCACCAAAATTGTTGGCTTTGACTGGAATAGATAAAAATAAAACAAGCAAACAAAGTAAACGCACAATATTATCTCTTGGTTTTTAAATCGAAAGCGGGTAAAGACAGTTGCCAACGAATTGCACTGAGTCGAATGATTAACGTGCTTAGCATGGCTAATAGCATTGCCGTGATAGATTCAATGCCCGTGTGTAAACATAGGGTAAAGCAAATGCCACCGACAATAGATGCCGTTGCGTAAACTTCGGTTCTTAAAATCATTGGTACTTGGCGGCAAAGTAAGTCTCGAATAATGCCCCCTCCGACTCCCGTGATCAATCCCATAATAACTGCAGACATGCCTGATAATCCAAGAGATAGAGCTTTTTCTGCACCAATCACAGTGAACAGAGCCAGACCAAAGGCATCTGCTGTGGGTAATACAAGGTTAGACAAACGATAAGGCTTGCGGATAAAAATCAAACACGCTAACACGGTGATTAATGTCACCGTCACATAATTAGGATCGGTTATCCAAAATACCGGTGTAGCACCGGTAATGGCGTCGCGTATTGTACCGCCACCGACCGCGGTGACTGCGGCAAGGACAATTACCCCAAAAGGGTCCATTCTATGTTTCCCTGCAGCTAAAGCGCCTGAAAGCGCAAAAACCGCCGTGCCGCACAAATCAAAAAAGTAAATCCAATCCATTATTTGCTCATTTCTTTAAGATGAATATTTAATGCATCAACCGAAATATGGATTTCAATCACCGATAAAATCAGTGAATACAATAGAAATAACAAGCTAAAACCAAATACTAATGAACCGGTTTTATTAAAGCCGATATAAATAAAAATCATGCACACGACACATAATGCAAAACTGGTCACGCCAGCTTCTTGCATGCGTTTAATGATGGTAATTCGTCGACTTAAGTTTTTTAGCTGATCGCTATGCAGTGGCGTTTTATCTTGGCTCAACTTACGAATAAGTGCCGCTAAGGAGAAAAACCGATTGGTATAAGCTAATAACAGCAATGATATAGCCGGAAATAATAATGCGGGAGTCGTTAACGACACATGAATATTATCGAACAAAAGAATACCTTTTAACACTAATTGAATAAGCAAAACCAACAAAAATAGGGCGCAGATAATACCCTGTTTTTAACAAAATTACATGTGCTGTAACCATTTTAGTGCAAACCAGATTAATGGTAATAACATTGTCAGAATTAACCAAAAATAAAATGCCGGTGAAATCAATTTTTCAGCCAATAAAATAGCACTGCTATTGGGCAGGTGTGTACCGGCAAGTTTATTTCGTGCAACTCGGGTTATGTTGTCTTGATGAATAAACTGCTGTGGGCCGCCAAGCTCAATGTTTAATAATTGTGCCCCTAAGCTATGACAGGCAACATCATTGTTTGGTTGCTGGCTTTGTAGTTCTATTTTTAGGGCTTTAAAAGGGGAGCGCCCGAGCGGTAAAGCTAATGTGATTAGCCATAAGCACTTTGGAATAAAGAATAATAACCGATTAAGGCTAAATACCAACGCACCAAAGGTTGTGAATTGAGGATGATAACTTGGCCAACTTAATTCCAATTGGCGTAATAATTTGGCCGCAACAACTAAGGGGAGTCCACCGATAAGAAAAAACAATATGACACTCATAAAACCATATAACGGACTGGTTAATTGAAGCTCAATGGTAGCTTTGCTTATGCCAACTTCAGAGAGTGCATCCGTTCGGTAATTGGCATGAATGGCGAGCTTTTCACGGGCTTTGGTTTTATTACCTTGGTGTAAGTAGCGTTGAATGATTCTGGCGGTTTGACTGAAGCTTAATTCGGGTAAGCAAAGGTATAAAACTATGAACTTAAAAAACCAAGGGAAAGCGGCAATAGAGATGAATAAATGACACACCAATACAATTGGGATAATCAGAATTAACGTGGCTAAAATACCCGCAATTTGGCGTTGATTGTTCGGTCTGTTGGAACGATTTACTTTGCCGGCAAGTAAATCAGCTATTCGTTGAACGAGTTTTAGCGGTTGATACTGCGCGGCAAGCGGGGCGTAGCGTGCACAAATTAAGGCAAAAAATAAGATGACACAATCTTGCAGTAAACTGCCGTCTTGAGCAATGAGAGTGGCGAGGTTGTTCATCTTATTTGCTGCTTTAAGGTGTTTAGAATAACTACATTATAGTTGTTGCAGGAGTGCGATAACCATTAATGCTGAGTGATGTCCTGCTTTAACAATATAGGTGTCAAAGTCAACGGCTGAATCATCGTTGGCGTTGTCAGACAATGAGCGGATAACCACAAACGGCGTGCCAAATTGGTGACAAACTTGTGCAATAGCAGCCGCTTCCATTTCACAGGCGGCCATTGTTGGAAAGTTAGCTAACATCACTTTAGTGCGCTCAGGGTCGCAGATAAAGCTATCACCGGTACAAATAAGTCCTTCAATTGCTTTTACTTCACCAAGTTCGGCTACGGCTTTTTTGGCCGCATTTACCAAGGCGGTATCAGGAATAAAAGCGGCAGGTTGAGAGGCCATTTGGCCGATTTCATAACCAAATGCGGTCACGTCAACGTCGTGATGACGCACTTGTGAGGAAATCACTATGTCGCCAATGGCTAAGTCTTTTACAAACCCGCCAGCAGAACCGGTGTTGATGACGCTGGTGGCGGCAAACTTTTCGATAACTAAGGTTGTTGCAATACTGGCTGCCACTTTACCAATGCCAGAGCGAGTGACCACCACGTCTTTACCGGCAATTTGTCCACTCACAAATTCAATACCTGCAATGGTGGTGTGCACTGGACTTACAATTGCTTGCATTAGGTGAACCACTTCTGGTTCCATTGCGCCGATAATAGCGATAGTCATAAAATTGCCTTACATGTCTGTTGAAATATGGCGCTAATATATCACGCTGATAAACGGATAGGAAAATTGCACAGCTTGCTTTGATGTTATGATGAGCTTGTTGGGTATGTTTTCAATTAAATTGCGAACAAAGGCACATATTGGTTTTATTCACACGTCTCTTTTTAATGTTATCTGCGCCATGTTGGCTTTAGCATCTGCTCGAATGCTGTGATGATAATCCGTTAAAAAGTGACGTGCTCAAAGCAATGTTTTTCAGTAAAACTGACCTGTTAACAGCAAAATCCGCCAATAAAAAACGCCGCATTTAGCGACGTTTCTTCATTACAGGTAATTACTTAATCGAGGTAATTTAAAATACCTAACGCAGCATCTCGACCTTCTGCAATCGCTGTGACGACAAGGTCTGAGCCGCGCACCATGTCTCCGCCAGCAAAGACTTTTGGGTTAGTGGTTTGAAAAGGGTTGTCATCAAGCTTACTGGCTTTTACTAATCCCCATTCATTTGTTTCAATTCCAAATTCGCTAAACCAATCAGCAGGACTTGCTTGGAAACCAAATGCAATAATAATGGCATCGGCATTTAGTACCTGTTCACTGTTTGCAATGGCCTCTGCACGTTGGCGGCCACTTGCATCGGCTTCACCCATTTGTGTTTCTACGCATTCAATACCAACGACCTGGCCATCTTGAGTTTTAATGGCAATAGGTTGACGATTAAATAAGAAGGTGATGCCTTCTTCTTTCGCGTTTTGCACTTCACGCACCGAACCTGGCATATTGTCTTCGTCTCGACGATAAGCACAAGTGACGCTTTTTGCCCCTTGGCGCACTGCGGTTCTCACACAATCCATTGCTGTATCACCACCACCGAGGACAACAACGTCTTTACCCTCAAGGCTTAGATAAGGAGTGGCGCTGTCTTGAGTTCCCATTAGGTGATGGGCATTACCAATGAGGTAAGGCAAGGCTTGAATAACACCTTGTGCATCTTCATTTGGCAGACGCGCTTGCATTGCGGTGTAAGTTCCCATGCCCAAAAATACTGAGTCATATTGGTCAAGTAGACTTTGGAAGCTAATGTCTTTTCCTACGGTAACGCCCATTTTAAACTCAATGCCCATGCCTTCAAGCACTGAACGACGAGTGGCCATGACTGACTTATCTAACTTGAACGATGGGATACCATAAGTTAGCAAACCACCAATTTGAGGATATTTATCATACACCACCGCTTGTACGCCATTACGCGCCAAAATATCTGCACAACCTAAGCCCGCAGGGCCTGCGCCAATAATCGCCACACGTTCTTTACGTGGTGTTACCTTGCTCATGTCTGGTCGCCAACCTTGAGCAATCGCGGTATCAGTAATGTATTTCTCAACATTACCAATGGTGACCGAACCAAAGTCTTCATTTAAGGTACAAGCACCTTCACACAACCTGTCTTGCGGGCAAACACGACCACAAATTTCAGGTAAGGTGTTGGTTTCATGTACTAAATCAGCGGCTTCTAAAATGCGGCCTTGCTTAGCAAGGCTTAACCAGTTTGGAATATAGTTATGCAGTGGGCATTTCCATTCACAATACGGGTTACCACAATCTAAGCAGCGGTCAGCTTGTTCAGCTACCTGTGGCTGCAAAAACGGCTGATAAATTTCGATAAATTGAGTCGAGCGCTTTTTAGCTTCATGCTTCGTTGGATCAACGCGGCCCACTTCGACAAATTGAAAGTTATTATTCATTTTGTTTTACCCCGCCTTAACGACTAATTCTGGATCTTTATGCGCAATTTTAAGCAAGTCGGCAACGGCAATGTTTTTAGGTTTAACCAGTACAAAGCAGTCAATCCAGTTTTCAAAGTCGCTTAAAATCATGTTGGCATGTTCACTGCCAGTTTCTTGCAAGTGTGTTTGGATAAGCCCTTTTAAATGGTTACGTTGTATTGGCGTATCCACTTTTTGTGTATCAACAAGTTCAGTGTTCACTCGGCGATGGAAGCGGCGGTGTTGGTCAAAGACATAGGCAAAGCCACCTGTCATACCCGCACCAAAGTTCACCCCTGTTTTACCAAGTACCACAACAATGCCGCCAGTCATGTATTCACAACCGTTGTCACCTAAACCTTCGATTACCGCAATTGCGCCTGAGTTACGTACGCCAAAGCGTTCACCCGCTTTACCCGCAGCAAATAAGTGTCCACCCGTTGCGCCATACAAACAGGTGTTACCCATAATGGCACTGCGTTCACTTTTAAATGGGCTACCAATGGGGGGATGAATGACAATTTTACCGCCAGACATACCTTTGCCGACATAATCGTTAGCGTCACCACATAACTTGAGATCTAAGCCTGGACTATTCCATACCCCGAAGCTTTGACCCGCACTGCCGTTAAAGCTAAGCGATAAGGTTTGTGCCGCGCCGTTAACGCCGCATTTACTCGCGATATAGCCTGACAAACCTGCCCCTACTGAGCGGTCGGTGTTGTTGATGCTATATTGAGACGAAAAAGCTTCTGCGTTATCAACTGCGTGTTGGCAATCTGTCACTAGCACTTGGTTTAACTTGCCAGGGTCTGATGGCGGGTTAGTTTCTTTCCAAGTGATAGCACTGCCTTGTGGCACTTGTGGTTGATACAAAATGGGGGCTAAATTTAAACCAAGCTGTTTCTGTGTTGTGCCTTCAAGCGCTTCTAACCAATCACTGCGTCCCACCAATTGTTCAAATTCAGTGACGCCCAGTGCCGCCATGCCTTCTCGAACTTCACGGGCTACAAATTCAAAGTAGGTGACAACGCGCTCAGGTAAACCGTGATAATGGTTTTCACGTAAATTCTTGTCTTGGGTTGCGACGCCGGTTGCACAGTTATTTAAGTGACAAATACGTAGGTACTTACAGCCTAAAGCAATCATAGGTACTGTGCCAAAGCCAAAGCTTTCGGCGCCTAACATGGCCGCTTTAATGACATCGTTACCGGTTTTTAAGCCACCATCTACTTGCAAACGAATTTTATGACGTAAGCCATTTGCTACCAGTGATTGATGGACTTCTGCTAAGCCAAGTTCCCAAGGTGAGCCTGCGTATTTGACTGAGGTGATAGGACTTGCCCCTGTACCGCCGTCATAACCTGATACGGTTATCATGTCGGCGTAGGCTTTTGCCACACCGGTGGCAATGGTGCCGACACCAGGCTCTGAAACCAGTTTGACTGACACTAATGCTGTTGGGTTGATTTGTTTTAAATCGAAAATTAATTGGGCTAAATCTTCAATTGAATAAATGTCGTGATGCGGCGGCGGTGAAATTAATGTCACGCCAGGACGTGCATGACGTAAACCTGCAATCTCTACGCTCACTTTATGGCCCGGTAGTTGTCCGCCTTCACCCGGTTTTGCCCCTTGCGCCACTTTAATTTGCAACACTTCAGCATTTACAAGGTAATGCGCGGTGACGCCAAATCGACCAGAAGCAATTTGCTTGATGGCTGAGTTTCGTTCTGAATTAAAGCGCGCAGGATCTTCTCCGCCTTCACCTGAATTTGAACGACCGCCTAAACGATTCATCGCAATAGCCAGAGCTTCATGAGCTTCAGGACTTAGTGCACCAATACTCATTGCTGCACTGTCAAAGCGAGGGAATAAGTTGGAGGCCGCTTCTACGCTATCAACACTGACTGCTTGTTTGTCTTGCTTGATGCCGATTAAGTCACGCAATGTCGCCACTGGACGTTCATCGACCAGCTTGGCAAATTGCTTGTATGTGGCAAAGTCTTGATTTTTTAATGATGTCTGAAGCGTATTAACTACGTCAGGGTTAAAGCTGTGATACTCACCACCTTCAACATATTTGAGTAATCCACCTTGTGGAAGCGGTGCATGGGCCCTAAATGCATTTTTGTGCAGTGTACGTTGATCGGTGGCAATATGTTCAAAACTCACGCCTTCAATCCGGCTGATAACGCCTTTAAAGCATAGCTCTATGACCTCACTTGATAGGCCGACAGCTTCAAATTGCTGACTGCAACGATAAGAACCAACGGTGCTGATCCCCATTTTAGACATGATTTTGCGCAAGCCTTTTTCAATACCGTAACGGAAGTTAAGCATTAAGTTTGAGGTTTGCTCGACATCATGTTGTTTCGCTAACGCTGAAATTGATTCATAAGCAAGATATGGATAAATGGCCGTAGCACCAAAGCCAAGTAGCACGGCAAAGTGGTGTGGGTCTCGGGCTGACGCGGTTTCAACGATGATGTTGGTGTCACAACGCAGACTTTGGTCAACTAAGCGTCTTTGCACAGACCCAACCGCCATCGCGGCAGGAATGACTTGCACTTTTTTGCCTACCGCGCGATCCGATAAAATTAGCAACGTCGTACCACTACGAGCAAGACGTTCTGCTTCATCGGTAATGCGATTAATTGCTTGTTCTAGACTTTCGCTGTCATCGTAATTTAAATCAATGGTATTGGCGCGATAGTAATTGCTATCAAGTCCAAGCAGTTGGTTGAAATCACTAAATAATAAAATAGGTGAGTTAAACATCACCCGATAGGCATTGCCGGTGGTTTCGCAAAATAGGTTTTGTTCACGTCCAACACAGGTAGCTAATGACATCACGTGTTTTTCACGTAATGGGTCAATAGGTGGGTTTGTTACTTGGGCAAACTTTTGGCGGAAATAGTCATACAGTGAACGGGATTTTTTCGACAACACAGCCATTGGGGTGTCATCGCCCATAGAACCCGTCGCTTCCTCGCCTTTACTGGCTAGTACCCAAATAACTTGTTCAAGTTCTTCGCGGCTATAGCCAAATTGTTTTTGATATTGCAGCAAGGTTTTTTCATCAAAGCGGCTTGCACCTTGTTGAGTTTGATCAATATCTTCAGCAGGGGTTAGGGTACGGCTGTTTTTTGCCATCCACTCTTTGTATGGGTGACGGCGTTTTAAGTCATTATCTATTTCAAATGACGGATAAAGCTTGCCGTTTAAGGTATCTAATACTAATAACTCACCGGGTCCAACTCGACCTTTTTCAATAACCTCATCAGCGGCGTAATCCCAAATACCCACTTCTGAAGCTAAGGTTAAAATACGGTCTTTGGTGATCACATAGCGTGATGGGCGTAAACCATTACGGTCAACAGCACAGGCTGCATGACGACCATTGGTCATCACAATACCGGCAGGGCCATCCCACGGTTCCATGTGCATAGAGTTAAAGTCATAGAAAGCTTTTAACTCATCGTCCATTTCAGGATTTGATTGCCATGCAGGTGGAATAAGCAAACGCATCGCACGATATAAATCCATCCCACCAGATAACAGCATTTCGAGCATATTATCGAGTGATGAAGAATCTGAACCTTTTTCGTTAACAAACGGCGCAGCTTGTTGTAAATCCGGCAGTAATGGTGAGCTAAATTTGTATGCACGGGCGCGAGCCCATTGACGATTACCAGTAATGGTGTTGATTTCACCATTATGGGCAAGGTATCTAAACGGCTGCGCAAGTGGCCACTTAGGTGAAGTATTGGTAGAAAAGCGCTGGTGGAATAAACAAATGGCACTTTTTAAGCGTAAGTCAGCTAAGTCAGTATAAAAGGAAGGTAAGTCAGCAGGCATTAATAGCCCTTTATAGACAATTACCTGCCCAGATAAACTGGCGATATAACAATCTTTTTCATTGGTTATTTGTTGCTCTAAGCGACGACGGGCCATATAAAGACGACGTTCTAAGTCTTTTTCGCGCCAACCGACAGGTGCATTAATGAGCACTTGATAAATTTGCGGTAAACTTTCGCGGCCAATCTCACCTAATACATCAGGGTTAATCGGTACTTTTCTCCAACCAGCGACACCGAGCGTTTCACGTTGTAGTTCTTTTTCTAAAATGAATTTCGCTTGTTCTGCTTTTTGTTGGTCTTGGCTTAAAAATACCATTCCGACAGCAAAGTTACGGCTAAGGTGCCAGTCGTTTTCGACAGCAACAGCCTTAAAAAAATCTTTTGGCATTTGCATTAGCAAGCCACAGCCGTCACCTGTACGCCCGTCTGACGCAATACCGCCACGGTGTTTCATGCGATCTAAGCCATGAATTGCAGTGCGTATTATGCGGTGACTCGCTTCACCATCCATTTGTGCAATTAACCCAAACCCACAATTGTCTCTTTCGAAACTGGGATGATATAAGCCCATACAAACCCCCTAAAATCTCAATAAATATACGACAACGGGGTAAATGAGAAATATTCCATATATATGCACCCGAACCTCTAAAATTAAACCGAGAACGTGCAAAGGTCAAACCATAAAAATGGAAGTAAATGAAAATTTATTACATATCACAGACAAATTAACATCATTCTTACGTTAACGTAAACTGTCACATTGTTCATATAACATTATGAATAGAAAGAATTTTTGTAAATAAAGCGTAAAAGTGTGATCCGGTTATAAATTTTCAGTTGAATTGATTTTAAAATAGGAATAGTGAATTTTATTTCAAGTACAGTTTTTGTGATTAAATTTAAAAAAAATGTATAAGTATTCATTTTTACTGCGTGCGGATAACTGTTTTTGTTTAAAACAATGATCGTTTATCAAAATAAAAGTACGCATTGTGGGATAAAACAACAATTTTTTTGATATAGAGCCATGTTTGTTGTTTAAGTATTCTCTAAAATTGCGCTCTTTTTTGTTGTTTGTGGAAACCAATGGGCTTAGATGATTACGTAAATACATTCGGTGCAGAATGTAAACGTCGATATGGCGGTCGGATTAAAAAACTGACCATTGATGCGGCATTTACTTGTCCTAACCGAGATGGTTCGCTAGGTAAGGGAGGGTGTACCTTTTGTAATGTCACCTCTTTTAATGAACAACAAGGTCAAGGGCAAAGTATTGCTGTGCAATTACAGCAAGGGAAACAAAATTTATTGCCAAGTGCTCGTCAGTCAAATAGTCAATATATTGCCTACTTCCAAGCCTATACCAGCACTTATGATGAATATGCGTTATTAAAGCAACGGTATGATGAAGCCTTAGCTGATGCCAATGTCGTTGGGTTACATATTGGTACTAGACCAGATTGTGTGCCAGATGAGGTATTAGAGTTGTTGGTTGAATACCAACAACGTGGCATTGATGTGTGGCTTGAACTCGGCCTACAAACCGCTAACGACCAAACGTTGAAGCGTATTAACCGTGGTCATAATTTTGCTCAATATAAAGATACTGTTGAACGGGCACATCTTCGTGGGCTCAAAGTATGTACTCATTTAATTTTAGGTTTGCCGGGTGAAACTCATGCTGATTATACCGATAGCTTACAACAGGTACTAGCGGTTGGCGTTGAAGGATTAAAAATCCACCCTTTACATATTGTGCAAGGGAGTACCATGGCTAAGCAGTGGCGCTATGGCTCTTTAGAAACGATCAGTAAACAAGATTATGCCCGAAGTGTTGCAGCCTTAATTAGGCAAACGCCCAAAGAGATTATTTTTCATCGTGTGACGGCATATGCTAAGAAGCCGATGTTATTAGCACCAGATTGGTGTGCGTTTCGATGGGAAGGGTTAGTGGCGATTGTTGATGAGTTAAGACTTAAAGGCGGACAAGGGAGTGATTTAAATTAAGTTTTTAACTCAAAATAAACATATAAATAAAATGCATGTTTATTAGGCTGTAATTTTTATCTGTAAAATCAAAGGGTCAAATGTTACTAGATGTTCAAAGGGCGTATTATTTGAATGTTTTTTGAACGCTGGTAATCAACTGTTTTCATCAGTGTTAATGATTTGTGATTTCTTATGGGCTATTTATCTATGTGACTCTTACAGTGGTTGCATAGGCATATTTAGTGAGTATGATATTGCTATATCAAAATTTACACTTGTAATTAGAGGTGCCCATAATGGCCATGACGCAATTAGATACTGTATTAGATCTCAACACACTAGAGCAATACATTAGTGCCATTGGTGCTGGAACGCTTTTAAAAAGTGTGGTGTTGTTTGAACAACTCATGCCCGAGTATGTTGGTAGCTTAGTCAAAGCAAGTGAAGCTAGTGACAAAGACACATTATGTGCAGAAGCACATAAGTTTAAAGGTGCTGCAGGTTCTGTTGGTCTTAAACGTATTCAACAATTAGCTCAACACCTCCAACACGGCGAAGAAGCGTCTTGGGAACAAGAACATCAAAGCTGGTTATCCACAATTGTTGAGCATGCTGAAGGTGATTTACAGCAACTAAAGCTTTTTTTAGAAGCGAAGTCTTAAATACAGCGCTAGTTGTTTATTTAAATAGAAAGCTCCTGTTAGGGGCTTTTTTTATACCTTGTTAATGACATTTGTGATCTATTAACTTGTTTCAATTGCCTTTTCAATTCATTATTTCCATTAAATATTAATTGGCAATCGATTTAATGAAAAACCTTCCCAGCTTAAAAAATCTTTACTATTTGATTAATCTGCATCAAGAGCAAAACTTTAATCGTGCGGCTAAAAAGTGCTTCGTGAGCCAGTCTACCTTATCTAGTGGTATTCAAAACCTAGAAGAACAGCTTGGATTTCAACTGATTGAGCGTGATCATAAGTCGTTTATGTTTACCGCAACGGGAGAAGAAGTCGTTGAAAGGGCGCGTGGTATTTTAACGAATGTGGAAGACTTGGTTGAATTGGTGAGAAGCCAAGGCGAGCCAATGACTGGGGAAATTCGGTTAGGTTGTATTCCAACGATCGCGCCTTTTCTATTAAGTCGAGTGGTAAAATTGTGCCAAAAAGATTATCCCGAAATGAGCCTATTGCTTAAAGAAGACACCACAGAACGATTATTAGATGCACTTGGTAAAGGGGAGTTAGACTTATTAATTCTTGCGCTACCTGTCGACACCAGCGGTTTTCATAGCATGAAAGTGGGGATTGATCCCTTTAAAATGGTTATCCACAAAGAGCTCTCAATGGATGTAGCTCAACCGATTAATTACCAAGAAATGCCTGATGAAAGTATTTTTTTACTACAAAATGAACATTGCATTACTGGCCATGCAATCACCGCTTGTCAGCTGGGCAATAGCGCGAAGATAAACCCTTTTGCTGCGACCAGTTTGCATACGTTAGTGCAAATGGTAAACAGTAAATTAGGAACCACATTTTTGCCGCAAATGGCTATTGATGCAGGCATTTTACATGATACAGAATTGAAAATAATGACCCCGCCGGGAGAGTCTCCTTATCGAGATATTGGCTTAGTTTGGCGTCAAACGACTAGCCGTATCAGTACCTTTAGAACATTAGGTTTAGCTATTCGTGAGCAATTGCTGCAGCAGCCTGATTAACCGCTATCGATGCCATTACTTAAGCCCTCTTGTGCTAATGTGTTTCCTAAGTCATGCATCATAGAGGCTTTGGTTGTTAGTGATGGTAATTATTCGCACACGATAAAAACCAAGTTGGTAAAAGCAAGATTTCTGTTAAGTGTAAAGTCTTTCAATTACTTTCTATAGGGAGGTCATTGTAAGAGCGGGGTATTTAAAGCGAGATTATCGCTCATTGGAGTGAGCGATTTGTCATTAAGAGATTATCTTGGGGTCACGCCGTAAACTTCCGTTGGATATTGCTTACCCTTTAATACAATCGGCCCAAGACTATCAACATTATATTGTGTGTTATCGTTTTCAAGTAACTGAAGTAAGTCACCTGAAATAAGCATACGTTGGCCTAATGGGTTACACTGGTCTTGCAAGCGAGCAAGGGTATTAAGTACATCACTAAAGAAGCTAATTTCTTGTTTATGCACCCCAACCACCGCAGCAACAACTTGTCCGCAGTGAGCTGCAGCTTTAAATTTGGGCACAAATCCATATTGTTCTTCAAAATAATTTCTTTGCCAGTTGAGCTGTTGACAAAATTCATAGTAAATATTCATGCAGCGGTCATCTTTTACACCTTCTTCTAACGGCCAGTGGATTAACACTGCATCGCCCATATAACGGTATATTTCGGCTTCGTTATTAGTAACGGTGTCTGCAAGCATACTAAAACTGTCTTGGATCAAGCGGCTAAAGCGGTAATCCCCTAATGTTTCTGCGTGAGCCGTTGATGAGGTCATATCAATGAATAAGAATAATCGTTGCTCATATCTTGGTTGGTGATACTTTCCCATACCAATGTTTAATAAGACGCGTGGGCCGACCAATAAAGCCATTTGTTCGATAAATGCCAAGCTAACTCGCACCGCAACAAGGTATAACACCAATGACTGGAATGCCGGAGTATAAAGAATATGTGCGGTAAGCATTTGCCGCAGTGAAATCATATGGTTTTCAATTGCCCACATGTTTAAAAATTGGGTCACATATGCCAGCGTCATTGCACCAAGCAGTAAAAATAACCCTTTAAAGATAACTGAGAAAATATAGGGAAGGCGGCTGATCGCACTGACATCTGCGATGACATTTGACAGCCAATGCAAACTACCAAAAACAAAGCCCATTAACAGTGCTAAAGTGGCGAGATCGCTCGCACCAACAGCCCATTGAGGCAGTTCCGGTGCTTGGGCATAGCGAAAAAATACAAATGCAGCCATCGCGACAAACCAAGCCAGGATGGCAAAGAGTAATTTTTTTGTTTGTCGGCTCGCTTTCACAATAAAAATGGGTACTTTAGCAGATAAAATCAGGGGGCTAGTTTATAGAAAATTGTCGTTGAGCGTTAGTGGAAAGTGTGATCCAAATCAATTAGGCGGGAGAAATTAACTTCTTGTTTAACTTAATTGCTGAAAAATGTATCGAAGATAACAATTGATTGCCATTTAAAAGCTTATTTAAAGTGATATTTACTTAGATGGCATTGGTTTAACGATAAAATGCTTGTAGTAAAATTTGTTGAGTGAAGGCTATTTTTAAATAGAATCCTCGCGGGTTTGATAAGGTTGTTTGGCCTTGTTCATTAATACTTTCGGTTCTAATTCGGCTATGGGCCGCTTTTGGTCTTAACTGCAGTACTTCGCCATGCTTGGCCGTCACTTGGTCAACCTTACCAAGTGCAATCAATTCCATTATCTCTTCCCAATCTTGTTTTAATAATGCCATTTGTTTTGCTGAGGGAGTCCATAACACGGGAGTGCCGATACGGCGTTCGCATACCGGAATATGACGCTCACCCTGGACTGGGATCCACAAAATAGATTGAAGTTTATGGCATACCACGCTTTGTTCCCATGTTAAGCCGCCTATATCTGTTAAAGGTGCAACAGTGATGTAAGTTGTTTCTAACGGTTTGCCATTAGCATCAATTGGAATGGTTTTGAGCTCAATACCTAAATGGGCAAAGTCCGGTTCAGGTTTAGAGCCAGCAAGTGCTCCAAGTTCAGCTTCTATTAATTGTCCTACCCAGCCTTTCTCTCTTTTAAGATTTTCAGGAACACGCATCGCATGTTCAAATGCAATATCGCCTAGGCGAAGGCCCGCCATATTGTGCGCACGCTGCATTAATTCATCGATACTGGTTGGTGACGGGTTTGGCATGAGAACTTATCAATTGATTGTGTTTTTGTGAGCTTAGCAGAATGTGGCAACGGGGTATAAGGCAAATAAACTCGATCGCCTAAAAAAACACCAACAAAAGAGGTGGAGATAAAAGTAACCATAAAAAAGCCATTATCATACTGTTTTTAAAGTTATTTTGATTGCGATTATTTCTTTATAAAACAGCTTTTGGGGCAACTATTCGAGTTTTCCCTTAACTTTCTAACATAGTTATCCACAGATTGTTTGGATAACTCAATTAACCTAGTTGCTATAGCGAATAAAACAACCAAGGTCAACGCATTGAAACAACAATATGCGCATTTTATTGAAATTTTTCAGTTGTGTTTTGTGAATAACTATAAAAGATAAAATCTCTAAACTTATTTAATTTTTTGTTGGTTGTTTTTTGACCTTCACTACGATATTTTTATAAATAAAAATATCATGTTTGTATAATATTGATTTTATTGGTTTTTATTGATTTTCTCTCTTTGGGTTTTAGAACGTCAAAATGAACTTTTAATTTAAAACACAGATTTACCAAAGTTTCGAACAGAGATATCCACAGATTTTGTGGATAATTTATTATGGCAATGGGTGTGTCTGTTGATAAAGTCGTCAAATTACTCGGGTTATCCCATAATTGGGAGTAAATGGGGGTTTGCTGAGAAAGGTTCTTTATGAAACAATCAGATGTATTAACTATAAGTATGATTACGGAGTCCATGTGATTGACAGCGACGGTTTTCGCGCCAATGTGGGCATCATTATCTGTAACAAGTTTGGCCAAGTAATGTGGGCTAGACGTTTTGGGCAACATTCATGGCAATTTCCGCAAGGTGGTGTGGATGACGGCGAAACGCCAGAACAAGCAATGTATCGAGAATTGTATGAAGAAGTCGGTTTACGACCTGAACATGTCAAAATTTTATCCACATCGCGTTCTTGGCTTCGTTACCGTTTACCTAAACGCTTAGTTCGTCAGGACAGCAAACCTGTTTGTATTGGCCAAAAACAGAAATGGTATTTACTGCAACTTAAAAGTCACGATAATGCAATTAATCTTAACTCTTCAGGTCACCCTGAATTTGATGATTGGCGCTGGGTTAGTTATTGGTATCCAGTGAGGCAAGTTGTTTCTTTTAAAAGAGATGTTTATCGGAAAGTGATGAAAGAGTTTGCACCGACAACGTTGGCGTTGCAAACAAAAGAGTTTTACAAAAAAAGAGGTCGTCACCGCAGTTAACTGACCGCTAAGAGGATTTAACCTGTGATAAAAACCCTTCGGGATATCACTCAAGCCGTGGCCAGTGCCGCAAGTTTTGATTTAGCTTTGAAATCCTTAGTGGCGCAAACTAAGGTTGCAATGAAAGCCCAATGTTGCTCTGTGTATATTCTAGAGCAACAGCAGTTGGTGTTATCGGCCACCGAAGGTTTATCTCCTTCGGCCATCGGCCAAGTTGTTATTCCTATAACAGAAGGCTTAGTGGGGCTTGTTGCCCAGCGAGAGGAATTACTAAACCTTGCTGATGCTCCTTTACATCCGCGTTTTAAACTTTTTCCAGGTATCGCTGAAGAAGCTTACAAGGCTTTTCTTGCTGCGCCGATTATTTACCAAAAATCTGTCGTGGGCGTCATTGTGGTTCAGCAACCCAGAGCAAGGCAGTTTGACGAAGGTGAAGAAGCTTTTTTAATGACTTTAGCGGCGCAATTGGCCGTGGTATTGCGTGCACTTAAAAATAAAGCAGAGGCAATAAACAAACACCATCAAGTTGTGTTTAGAGGGGTATCGGCTTCTAAAGGTATCGCTATTGCTAAGGGCGTTGTTTTTGGCGGTGAAATCAACATTAATCAACCACAGATTGCGATTGCTGATGAATTAATTGAAGCCGAGATTACGAGGCTAAACGTAGCGATTAATGGGTGTGACGAGGTGTTATCGACACTGATCCAGCGTTTTGAAAATGAAAACGCAGCGGATGTCGCCTCTATCTTTAGTGCATTTAAATCTCTGTTAAGCGAACAAAGTTTAGCGGGCGAATATATCGATGAAATTAGAGGCGGTTGGCAGGCGGAATCGGCTGTTAGCCGAGTATCGCTACGTTACATCATTCAATTTCAACAAATGGATGACTCTTATTTAAAAGAACGTGCAAGTGATGTTCGAGAGTTAGGTCATAAAGTATTAAAACAGTTAATTGAACCTGGGCGACTACGTTTTGATTACGATGATCCGGTGATATTAATTGCCAAAGACATCGACACCACATTATTAGCTGAGTTTCCGCGGGCAAAACTTGCAGGTATCGTGACTGAATTTGGCGGAGTCAATGCTCACACGGCAATATTAGCACGAGCGCTTGGGATCCCCGCGATTGTTGCTGTCGAACAGATTTTCTCTGCCGTATCCGATAACCAACTCATGGTGTTAAATGCCAACCGCGGTGAAGTGTTATTGTCACCGACAACGGCAGTGGTAGATGAGTATCGATTATTACTTGATGCGGATATTAAAAAACAGCAACAATTTTTATCTGAATTATCCCTACCTACTGAGACTCGTGATGCTCAGCGAATTGAACTGTTTATCAATGCCGGATTAATCAGCGGGGTTGAGTCGCAACTTAGTGAAGGTGCCGATGGTATTGGTTTATATCGAACTGAAGTGCCTTTTATGTTGCAGCAGCGCTTCCCTAGTGAATTAGAGCAAATAACAGTATATAGAAAGGTATTAGCCGCAGCGGCGGGAAAAACCGTGGTGATGCGTACTCTTGATATCGGTGGCGATAAACCTTTACCGTATTTTCCAATAAATGAAGATAATCCTTTTTTAGGTTGGCGCGGAATTCGTTTATCACTTGATCACCCTGAATTGTTTTTAGTGCAATTACGCGCGATGCTGCAAGCGGCACAAAAATGCGAACAATTACATATATTACTGCCAATGGTCAGTAATCTAGATGAAATTGACAGTGCATTAGCTTATTTGCATCAAGCTTATACTGACTTAAACCTTGAGCAAAAAATTACTATTGGCAAGCCGTTAGTCGGGATAATGATTGAAGTCCCTGCATTGTTATATCAGCTAGCTGAAGTGGCTCAAAGAGTCGATTTTGTGTCAGTAGGCAGTAATGATTTAACGCAATACTTATTAGCGGTTGACCGGAATAATCCGAGTGTAGGTAACTTGTTTGATAGTTTTCATCCCGGCGTGCTAAGAGCGCTAAAAAAGGCCGTTGATGATTGCCATCTTTATAAGTTAGATATTAGCATCTGTGGTGAGTTAGCAGGCGAACCTTTAGGTGCATTACTTTTAGTGGCAATGGGTTATAACAAGTTGAGTATGAACCAAGCCAGCCTAGCGAGAGTTAACTATCTATTACGCCGAGTGCATAAGCATGAACTGGTGGGCTTATTGTCTCAGGTATTAAAACTGTCTAATGCAACCCAAGTTAAGTCCACGGTGTTGAGTTTTATTGAGCAGCGACAGCTGGCCGATATAATTCATTAATAACTGAGGTTTACAGTAACAATGTGACTATTGGTTGGCCATAATTTAAGTAAAACTAAGGAAGTAAAAGTGGATAGTTTAATGCTTATCTTTTTGATGTGTTTAGCATTAGGGGCCATTGTTGGTTTTTTTGCGGGTTTATTAGGTATTGGCGGTGGTTTACTTATTGTACCGGCATTAATTTATCTATTGCCTTGGGCTGGGTTTGAATCGGAACAACTCACTCATGTTGCGATTGCAACGTCATTAGCGACGATTATTTTAACGTCACTTTCATCTGCTCGTTCACACCATAAAAGAGGGAATATTCCCTGGCCGCTTTTTAAATCAATCCTTCCTGGGGTTGTGGTTGGTGCCCTTTGTTCAGCTTTCATTTCAGAGCAAATTCCCTCAGATAACTTACGCCAAGCATTTGCTATTTTTGTGGTGTTAATGGCGTTGCAGATGGCATTTCAATTTAAACCAAGGCAAAGCGAAGTTATGCCTTCTTTTGCAATGATGTTCAGTGCTTCTATTGTGATTGCATTACTTGCTGGGCTAATGGGCATTGGCGGAGGAGTGATTTTAGTGCCATTTCTAAGCTATTGTGGTTTGCAAATGAAACAAGCTGTTGGACTTTCTTCAGCAACGGGTTTTTTAATCGCAATAGCGGGGACAACCGGCTATGTATTAGCCGGATTGAAAGTGCATGATTTACCCGAAGCGACACTCGGTTACATTTATCTTCCTGCATTATTAGGGATTGTCATTAGCTCAATGCTCGTTGCCCCTATTGGTGTCAAAGCAGCCAGCACTTGGCCAACAAAAGTATTGAAACGCATTTTTGCATTATTATTGATGGTCGTTGGGGTGAAGTTGATGTTCTTTTAAGGTGGACATCAATTTATGTTGAGAACGATGGTTTGGACAGTCTGTGAAAGCGCCGACTTATCTCAGGACGGGACACAGACAAATTAAAAAAGGCCTAACATTGTTAGGCCTTTTTTATTATTGCTATACCGCAAACGGGTATTTAATTGCCTCATGGTGCTCATAACCTTCAACATCAAAGTCATCTAGGGTTACCCACGTTTCGATATCTTCAAGTGACTTAATTTTGGGGTTGATAATTAACTTAGGCGCCGCAAATGGGCTGCGAGTTAATTGAATATCACGCATTGGGGCTAACTGATCTTCATAAATATGCGCGTTTACAATTTTGTGATATGCCTGACCTGGCTTCTTACCTGTGATCTGTGCCATTAGCGCCAGTAGTACGTAGACTTGGACCATATTGAAATTTAACCCTAACGGAACGTCACAGCTGCGTTGGGTGCTGTTTAAATATAAGGTGTCACCGAGTAATGAAAAATGGTGTTCATACATGCAAGGACGTAAACAACCCAGTTCAAATGCCCCTGGGTGTAAAAAAGTAAGAATTTCACCGCGATTATCGACACCATTGGATAAGTCATTGACGATGTTTTTTAATAAATCGACACTACCGCCTGTTGGTTTGGGAAATGCACGTCCTAAAGCACCATAAATCAGCCCCATATCGTCGTGGCCTTTGCGGTTAGGGTTATCTAACCAAGCTTGATTTTCGTTGGCGTTGGCATCCCATGTTTTTGTCCCTAACGCTCTAAAGTCTGCGGCATTTTGATATCCGCGTAAATAGCCTAATATTTCAGCGATGGCGGATTTCCAAAAGCTTTTACGAGTTGTGACAAGCGGAAATTGATTATTAGCAACATCATAAGTTAAGTCAGCATTGATGACGGTCAAACAACGTTTATTGGTTCGTTCGTTATTAACCCACTCACCTTTATCGACAATTCGTTGGCATAAATCTAAGTATTGTTTCATCCGCTGATAACCTAATTTGAGATTGTAAAATATCGGCTGATTATACCCAATGGACATATTGAATGCATGAGTAGATTAGCAAATTGATAATTTTGGGGGGGCGAACTTGATTGTGATTATTTATTGAGCTTTTATGTGAGTGTTTTTAAAGAAATAGTCGCGTTCAAATGTAACATTTTATGAGTAAGCTGTATCAGGAATGTGCGCTAGCCCGCAAAATAAGCCAATTTGTTTTGTATCACTTGTAACATTCATGCCGAAGTAACACTATGGTTTAGCACGTTTTTTTGTGCGCTTTGTTATTGAATATATTGAAAAAAATGCATAATTATTTTTATTTAAATAATGACACTTCGGTTTTTCCGAGTTAATAGGCAGAAAGATTCGATTATATTGGTGTTAATTGCTTGTATATGCTTAGTCACATAATGTTATTGGAGTGATTTATGGAAAAGGCAATTAGAAATTTTCTCAGCCAAGAGTCGGCTGGCGGTATTTTATTAATGGGTGCAGTTGTGTTGGCGATGATTTTTGCTAACTCGCCCGTATCAGGTTTATACCAAGGTTTTTTAGATACTGAGGTTCAGTTACGAATAGGTGCATTAGATATCGACAAACCACTTTTATTGTGGATTAACGATGGATTAATGGCGTTATTCTTTTTATTGATTGGTCTGGAAGTTAAGCGTGAACTTTTAGAAGGTGCGTTATCGAGTATATCAAAGGCGTCATTACCGACCTTTGCAGCTATCGGCGGGATGGTCTTTCCTGCATTGTTTTATTTAGCATTTAACTACTCAAACCCTGAAACTCAAGTCGGCTGGGCAATTCCTGCTGCCACTGATATTGCATTTGCCCTCGGAATCATGGCCTTGCTAGGTAATCGGGTACCTGTTGCGTTAAAGGTATTCTTACTGGCATTGGCGATCATGGATGACTTAGGTGTTATTGTCATTATTGCACTGTTTTATAGTGCTGAATTATCGATGATTAGCTTGATTGTTGCTGCGATGTCTATTGCACTGATGGTGATCATCAACCGTAAAGGGGTGTCATCATTAATCCCATATGGTTTGTTAGGCGTTATTTTATGGGTGGCGGTACTAAAGTCCGGCGTTCATGCTACTTTAGCGGGTGTTATTATTGCATTCTGTATTCCTTTACGTGCCAAAGATGGTTCATCACCGTCAGAGCATTTAGAGCATAGTTTGCACCCATGGAGTACGTTCTTAATCCTTCCTGTGTTTGCTTTTGCAAATGCTGGTTTATCATTGGCTGGCATGACCATGGCGTCATTCATGGAGCCAATTACGATAGGGATTATCTTAGGTCTGCTTGTTGGTAAACCATTAGGTGTGCTGTTGTTTAGCTGGTTTGCTGTGAAAATGAAGTGGGCTGAATTACCGCAAAATGTATCGTGGTTACAAATTGCTCCTGTAGCAGCTATGTGTGGTATCGGTTTTACAATGTCGGTGTTTATTTCATCACTGGCATTTGATGGTGCCCCTGACGCTTATGGAGATTATGCTAGACTTGGTATTTTAACCGGTTCGTTGTTAGCAGCGTTAATAGGCTACTTCTGGTTAGACAAAGTCTTACCTAAAAAAGGAGAGTAAAATGCAGCTAGTTAAATTCATTGTTCTTATGGGGGCGTTAGCAATAATGCCAACTCAAGCAGCCACTAAGGCATTTGAACAATGCCAACAAAATGAGCAAGGTACACTGTGTCAGTCATATTTAGCCGGTGTTGTTGATGGGGCATTGATGTATCGAAACGATGCCTCAGCAGCGAAAAACATTGAAGCAACTAGTTATGAAACTCGGGCACTAAAGTACCGTGCAGGTAAACGCTATAAAACGGCAAGCCAACAATATTGTGATAGTCATATAGCAAATGAAACTGAAATTATTTCGGCGCTAACTGAGCAAATTGGATTTAAAAATGTGACCAATATAAATGAACTTGAACTGGTCATAAATAGCTTGATGGATTGTCGTAACGTTAAATAAATTAGATGGTATATTTGATATTAAAAAACGCACATTTTGTGCGTTTTTTTTCGTTAAAAATTCAATAAAGACATTATCTAAATACAACGACGAGTTGATTTGAGTGATTTTATCGACTTGCTTAGCTCAAAGGCGCTGATTTCATTTGATAATGTGGTATGTTGATGCACTTAATCGCTTGTTATTGAGGAGTGTATGCAGCATTTAAATTACAATCACCTTTATTATTTTTGGATGGTTAAACGAAAAGGGTCAGTGACAAAAGCTGCAGAGGCACTTTGTCTTGCTCCGCAAACAATAACAGGGCAAATTCGAGCATTAGAAGAACGTCTAAAAGGTACCTTATTTAAACGAGTCGGGCGCAGTTTAGAAGCGACTGAGCTAGGGGAGTTAGTCTTTCGCTATGCTGATAAAATGTTTAACTTAAGCTATGAAATGCTTGATGTTTTAAATTACCAAAAAGACGAGTCTATTTTGTTTGAAGTGGGAATTGCTGATGCGCTTTCAAAGGCACTCGCTAGTCGAGTGTTATTAAGTGTTATTCCTACCGATAGTTCAATGCATTTAGCATGTTATGAAGCCACTCATAGCAGTTTAATGCAGCGGTTGCGAGAGCATAAGTTAGATATGATTTTATCTGATTGTGCTGGTCAGTCTTTAAAGTATCCCGATATTTTATCTAAAAAGCTCGGTGAATGTGGTATTAGCTTTTTCAGCTCAGAGCCGATTGATATTGAGTTTCCAACTTGCTTAGAGCATGAAAAGCTATTAATTCCGAGTAAACGCACTTCGTTAGGGCAGCAATTACATCGCTGGTTTTCTGATAAAAACTTAAATGTCAGTATCTTAGGTGAGTTTGATGACGCTGCAATGATGAAAGCATTTGGCTATTTCCGGCGCGGGATTTTTATTGCGCCGTCGATTTATCGCCATGATATACTCGCGCAAGGGATGTATTTGCTGGGTGAAACCATGGATGTACGTGAAGAGTATCACGTCATGTTTGCTGAACGAATGATCCAGCATCCAGCGGTAAAAAGACTATTAGAAACTGATTTTTCTGATTTATTTTCAGGTAATGATCAGCAAGTCCGAGCATTCGAACATAGGAATAAACAAAGTAATTAGCCGTTTAAGGAGAGACAGTTGGAGTTGATGAATATTGCCAGAGTTCGATGGGCTTGCCGTCGTGGTATGTTGGAGTTAGATGTTTTATTTCAGCCTTTTGTCGAAGCTCAATATCAAGAGTTAACGGAGACAGATAAACACACTTTTATCCGCCTGTTAGAATGTGAAGACCCAGAGTTATTTGCTTGGTTTATGGGACATGAAGTGTGTCCAGATCCTACCCTTGCAGATATGGTGATAAAAGTGCGCGGGCGCGCAATAGCTTAATTCGAACAACTTATATAAGCACCGCTGATGGTGCTTATATGCTGTTCATAACACTGATTTTAGCCAAAGGTCAGTGGTGTTACTAACGTCATTCAGCCATTAAGGTTAATTGTCAGGCTTTAATACTGTGGGCTGTGGATTTTCAAGCTGCTGTGGGTAATCAAGATTGTAATGTAAGCCACGGCTTTCTTTACGCTCCATTGCACTGCGAATAATAAGCTCAGCCACTTGCACCAAATTGCGCAGCTCAAGTAAATTATTACTCACTCGGAAATTAGAGTAATACTCTTGAATTTCTTGTTGCAGCATTAAGCAGCGACGCAAGGCTCGCTCAAGGCGTTTATCCGTTCTTACAATACCGACATAATCCCACATAAATAAACGTAATTCATGCCAATTATGAGCAATAACGACTTCTTCATCTGAGTTACCAACCTGGCTTTCATCCCAAGATGGAATCGTGGGGTATGTGGTATGTTTATGCAATTGAGATTCGATATCTTGAGATGCCGCGCGAGCAAAGACTAAACACTCTAGCAGTGAATTACTTGCAAGACGGTTAGCCCCGTGAAGGCCTGTGTAAGCGACTTCGCCAATGGCATATAATCCATTGATATCAGTTTGGCCGTGAAGGTCGGTCATCACGCCGCCGCAAGTATAATGCGCGGCAGGTACAACCGGAATAGGGGTTTTAGTGATATCGATACCAATACTAAGGCAGCGTTCATAAATGGTTGGGAAATGCTTGATTATGAATTCAGCCGATTTATGGGTGATATCTAAATAAACGCAATCTGACCCAAGGCGTTTCATTTCATAATCGATAGCTCTTGCCACCACATCGCGTGGTGCTAACTCTGCTCTTTCGTCAAAGTCGGGCATAAACCTGCTGCCATCAGGGCGGCGTAGAAAAGCGCCTTCACCACGTAAAGCTTCGGTTAAAAGAAAGTTTTTAGCGTCGGCGTGATATAGGCAAGTAGGATGAAATTGATTGAACTCCATATTTGCCACGCGGCAACCCGCGCGCCAAGCCATAGCGATACCATCACCGCTGGCGATATCGGGGTTTGATGTGTACTGATAAACTTTTGAACTGCCGCCAGTCGCTAACGCCACAAATTTAGCCGAAACTGATTCAACATGTTCTTTATCTCTATTCCAAACATAAGCACCTAAAACCCTATTACCAGGACGATTTAACTTACGTGTCGTGATTAAATCAATGGCATTATAGCGCTCTAATACTTTGATATTAGGATGATTTAGTGCTTGATCTTGCAATGTGACTTGAACCGCTTTACCGGTGGCATCTGCCGAATGTAAAATTCGGCGGTGGCTATGACCGCCTTCTCGGGTTAAGTGATAAGGCGCTGACGATTCATCTCCGTCATTGACTTCTTCTTTATCAAATGCCACGCCGCAATTAATCAGCCACTTCATGGCATCTTTGGCATTCTCTGCGGTATAAGTGACAACTTGTTTATCACATAGGCCCGCGCCAGCTATTAACGTGTCATCGACATGGGACTCAATGGTATCACTTTCATCAAACACTGAAGCAATACCGCCTTGAGCATAAAACGTTGAGCCTTCAGCAAGAGGGCCTTTTGAAATTAAAATGACTTGGTGTTTAGCCGCTAAGTGAAGTGCAAGAGTTAACCCAGCAGCACCACTGCCTATGACTAAAATATCAGATTGGTGTTCAACAACTTGTTTCATCGGGTATCATGGATGGATAAGACGTTTCGATATGGTAAAACAATTCACCATTCATGGGTACTGAAACAAGTCATATTGTGTTTTTTTCATTGAATTATTTTGCTTTGGTGACGTTACGATATTTATATGGCAAGTGAATATGTCAATGGGGAGGCATATGTCACTTATTTCTGTAGACGATGGAATGTCTTTTGAGTTTAACAATTTGTATATCAGCAAGTCATAGGAAGGCTATTGAGTATCATGACGTTGTGGAACAGGGTAAAATAGTTCTACGATTGCTTTGTAAAATATTGAAAAATCAATAAAATGACCCAGAAAAACAGAGAACGTCATTACTTGTGGTTGCCACGATGAAAAAGATTGTCTTTACAACATTTCACTCGTGCATGTAACTTCCTTATAATGCCGATGTTGAAAACAATAAAAATTTATATAACCCTTATTTTATAAGACTTAGGACAAAGGGTTGCCCCATAAATGCATTATTAAATGATGTTTTTGCTTTCTTAATTAAGCGCTAAAGTAAGATGAGATAGCATAGAATAAATTTTTTTTAATAATATTTAGAACTTTTTTCATATCACTGAGTCTACTTAATAAGAGCGAGATTCGAGCGACAAAGAAATCAGTTATCAGATTTAGGAGTAGTCGGCTCGGATGAGTGGACAAGACAGCGATCAACAATTAGTTGAAAAGGTACAACAAGGCGATAAAAACGCATTTAACCTATTAGTACTTAAGTATCAAAACAAAGTGATGAGCCTGATTTCTAGATATGTAAGAAATCAAGCCGACGTAGCGGATGTAACGCAAGAGGCTTTCATCAAAGCGTACAGAGCTTTAGCAAACTTTAGAGGCGACAGTGCTTTTTACACTTGGCTTTACCGAATAGCCGTTAATACGGCTAAGAATCATCTTACTTCTCAAGGAAGGAAAGCACCGGCAAACGATGTCGATGTTGAAGATGCAGAATTTTATGATGGTAACGACGCACTTAAAGAATTTGCGTCACCAGAAAGAATGTTACTTAAAGATGAAATGAGTCATGTCATTTTTAGTACTTTAGAATCTTTGCCAGAAGAATTAAAAATGGCGATATCACTTCGTGAACTTGATGGTATGAGTTATGAGGATATCGCTAATGTAATGGAATGTCCTGTCGGGACCGTTCGTTCTAGAATTTTTAGGGCACGAGAAGCTATTGATAAACAACTCCAACCTTTACTTGAAAAGTAAAATTGGAAAGTAACAGCTTTAAACCAAAATGGGTGAAAAATGCTTAAGACAAATCAAGAGTGGATTTCTGAAGTTGTAGATGGCGAAGCCGATGCAAATGCTGTTTCGGCGATGGCTTCGGACACTAGCACACATGAGCAGTGGCAACGTTATCATTTGATTGGCGATGCTATGCGCGGTGAGCTACCAGAAAAAATCGATTTAGATTTAACCGCAAGTATTGCTGCTGCAATTGATCTTGAGCCTACGGTTATCGCACCGAAAGCATCGCCAGCGATTGAACTGCCTGAACAAAAAAGCAATGTGGTACCATTTTTTAAACAATTTGGCCAATATGCGATTGCGGCTTCAGTCGCGTTAGTTGCAATTCTTAGTGTTTACCAAACTCCGTCTGAAGATGAGTCGCCATTACCGGTTCTTAATACTCGCCCACTAGTTGGTAGTGTTTCACCTGTGAGCTATCAAACCGGTGCCGCACAAGAGCAAAATAATGAGAACCTAATTGAACAGCGCCGACGTGTAAATACTTATATTCAAGACCATATGTTACAGCAACGTCTTAATCCAAGTGTTGTCAATCAGCCAGCAGATAAGCAATAATAGCTGCCATTTCATCATTTTGTTAAGGAGTTAGCTTGCGCGTCTTCCTGCTAGCACTTTTAGTTTTATCTTTTCCTTCGCTTGCCAACGAAGAACTTTCAGCAAAAGCATGGCTTGATAACATGAGTCATGCGCTTAAAGATAGACAATACAAAGCGTCTATTATTCAATTGCAATCAAATCATATTCGTCCATTAATCTACATTCATGGCATTGTTGATAAATCTCCGGTTGCATTTTTAGAATACCTCAATGGTCCGCCTAAAAATATCGTTAGGATAGATAATACCGTCACCTTTATTGAGCATGACCAACCACCTTACAGTGTTACTTCTGCGAGAATACAAGGTATTTGGCCATCTTCTCTTGCTGGTGATATTACTCATCTAGCACAAGGTTATGAATTTGTCATAGGTGGTCGCAGCCGCATTGCTGGTCGTCCTGGGCAAATGATCCGTTTTATAGCCAAAGATGATTATCGTTATGATGCTCAGGTTTGGGTTGACATGGATACCTACCTGCCACTGCGTTTTGATTTGATTAATCGCGACAAACAATTACTTGAACAAACAATGGTTGTTGAATTAGTTGAATTGGATGAGCCTGCTAATATTTTAGTTGAAGCTAAAAAACAAGAATGGCCACCTGTGATGAATTCAGCTCAAAGAAATGAAGCGCAAAATTGGCAATTTAATTGGTTACCACAAGGGTTTGATATTGTAGTTAAAGATAACCATCGCCTTATTGGTAGCCAAGAACCCGTTGAGTATATTGCACTAAGTGATGGGCTGACTAACGTATCTGTTTATGTTGCTTTTGCAAAACACAGCCCTATGCCAGATAAGCTTATTACCCGTAATGGCTTGTCTATGGTCACCGAAATTGTGGGAAATGCCGAAGTGGTTGCCGTAGGTAAAATGCCTACCGAAACATTACAAAAAATTGCATCGAGTTTAGTGTTAAAATAAGCACAGACTCAATAACACGTATTTGGTAATTATGGCTGACACACAACATAAACCTTATTCACCTCAATTTGAACCAATTAGCTTGTTGGAAGAGCTTGCGCATGTCATCGATTATCAAGATGGCTGGGCAAGAGTTGAGGTTGAATTGAAAAGTGCCTGTAATCATTGCAAAAACAGTGATAATTGTGGCACAGCTACCGTTGCCAAAGCTTTCTCTGTTAAAACTCAACAGTTTTCAATCCCTTCAGCTAAACCTTGCTCGCGTGGCGACATTTTAAAAATAGGCCTTGCTGAAAGCGTTATTATTAAGTCAGCGGCATTAGTTTATCTTATGCCTTTATTGGGATTATTTTGTGCAGCAGCAGTAGGGCAATTATTAGGCACTGTTCTAAGTTTAAATCCCAATGCTTTTGCTATGTTGTTTGGGGCCGTTGGCGGCGTATTGGGTTGGATGGTTGCTAAGCGTTTAGCTAAAAAGTTAGAAAGACAAGCAGAACCTGTCATCATTCAATATCTAGGGCAACAACTTCCACAGTAAACCACCTTCATTGCAACAATTTACCTCCTAAGAATGACCGCTTTAGCATTAATCTCATTGGTATTCACCCCGTGATCAGGTACAATTTGCCACCTTTCTATTAATAACAATAAGTAGTCATCACAGCAGCATAATGAAACACATTAGAAACTTTTCGATTATTGCCCATATCGACCATGGCAAATCTACCTTATCCGATCGTCTCATTCAGGTGTGTGGAGGCTTAACAGACCGTGAAATGGATGCACAAGTCCTTGACTCAATGGATATTGAGCGCGAACGCGGCATTACTATTAAAGCCCAAAGCGTCACATTAGACTACAAAGCCAAAGACGGTGAAACTTATCAATTAAACTTCATTGACACTCCTGGTCACGTTGACTTCTCTTATGAAGTTTCTCGTTCGCTTGCCGCATGTGAAGGTGCTTTACTTGTTGTTGATGCGGGCCAAGGTGTAGAAGCGCAAACGTTGGCTAACTGTTATACCGCACTTGAGATGGACTTAGATGTTGTTCCCGTCTTAAATAAAATCGATTTACCTCAAGCTGAGCCTGAACGGGTGGCTGAAGAGATTGAAGATATTGTCGGTATTGATGCAATGGATGCGGTACGCTGCTCAGCCAAAACAGGTATTGGTGTTGAGGATGTGTTAGAGGACATCATTGCTAAAATTCCACCGCCAGAAGGTGATGTTAACGGTCAATTGCAAGCCCTTATTATTGACTCATGGTTTGACTCCTATCTAGGGGTTGTATCATTAGTGCGTATTAAACACGGCACCTTGAAAAAGGGTGACAAGTTTAAAGTGATGTCTACTGGACAAAACTACAATGCTGACCGAGTTGGTATTTTTACACCGAAACAAACTGATACTGCTGAGTTAAAAGCCGGCGAAGTAGGCTTTGTTATTTCAGGTATTAAAGAAATTCATGGTGCACCTGTCGGTGATACATTAACCCATGCTAAACACGGTGCAGAAGAAGCATTACCGGGTTTTCAACGTGTTAAGCCACAGGTTTACGCGGGTGTATTCCCCATTTCTACTGATGAGTATGAAAGTTTCCGTGATGCGTTAAATAAACTGAGTTTAAATGATGCGTCTTTGTTCTTTGAACCTGAAACGTCAGGTGCGCTTGGCTTCGGTTTCCGTATTGGTTACCTTGGTTTGCTGCACATGGAGATTATTCAAGAGCGTTTAGAGCGTGAATACAATCTTGATTTAATTACCACTGCACCAACGGTTGTTTATGAAGTTATTTTGACTAACGGTGAAACTGTTTATGTCGATAACCCATCAGACTTACCTGCACTAAACAATATTGAAGAAATTCGTGAGCCAATTGTTGAAGCCAATATCTTAGTACCTAAAGAATACTTAGGTAACGTTATTACATTATGTGTAGATAAACGTGGTATTCAAACTAATATGGTATATCACGGTAACCAAGTTGCGGTGACTTATCATATGCCGATGGCTGAAGTGGTTATGGACTTTTTTGACCGCTTAAAATCCACAAGTCGTGGCTATGCATCACTTGAATATAACTTTATTCACTTTGAAGCTGCCGACATGGTACGTCTTGATATCTTGATTAATGGTGATCGCGTTGATGCTTTAGCGATGATCATTCACCGCAATAACATTCGTCATCGTGGTTTGGCGTTAGTGGATAAAATGAAAGAACTTATCCCAAGACAGATGTTTGATATTGCAGTGCAAGCAGCAGTGGGCAGTCAAATTATTGCGCGTTCAACCATTAAAGCATTACGTAAAGATGTTACCGCAAAATGTTATGGTGGTGATGTTTCACGTAAGAAGAAACTGTTAAATAAACAAAAAGAAGGTAAAAAACGCATGAAGTCAGTGGGTAATGTTGAAGTGCCGCAAGAAGCCTTCCTTGCGGTATTAAAACTAAATGATTAATACAAATTAATTGTTTATTTTATAGAGTTATAACGCCGCGTATTGCGGCGTTATCGTTATTAATGTATTCCTAATAATATACCTTGTTACATTCATTAAACTGTATCTTAAGCGTATGCCGCGCATACTGAATTGATCATTGGTTTTTTGAACAACATCATTCTTGGAGTTAACCTGCAATGGCAGCCCATTTTTCTGTAATACTTGTTCTTGTCACGCTAATAAGTGGTTTGATTTGGCTTGTTGACGTTGTCTTCTTCGCCCCTAAACGCCGCGAAAGTTTAGAAATTGCCCAAGCAAACGGTGTGACCTTATCTGACGAAGATATGGATAAAATTATTCGTGAGCCGGTTCTTGTTGAAACCGCGCACTCTATTTTCCCTGTGATTGCGATTGTGATGATTTTGCGTTCATTTATTTATGAACCATTTCAAATACCATCTGGGTCAATGAAACCAACGTTACTGGTTGGGGATTTCATTTTGGTTGAAAAGTTTAGTTATGGTTTACGTGATCCGGTATGGCGTAAAAAACTCATTGAAACTGGCGAGCCTGAACGCGGTGATGTGTTTGTGTTCAAATATCCAGAAAATCCGAATATTGACTATATTAAACGTGTTGTTGGTTTACCGGGCGACAAGATTATTTACCGTAATAAGCAGTTATGGATTAAACCTGCATGTCACAGCGGTGAAAATTGCCCGAAAACAATTAAAATTGATCAAAAACAAGTTAATCAAGGAGAGTTCACCTTAAATGGTACGCCATTAAAACGTCTTACGGAACAATTAGGTGATGTAACTCATGATGTACTAATTAACCCAAGTAGAACCGACCCAACGCAGTTGTATTACCAACAACCGGGCTTACCTGCTACGGAATTTTTTGTCCCAGAAGGACAATATTTTGCAATGGGTGATAACCGAGATAATAGTACTGATAGCCGCTACTGGGGATTTGTTCCTGAAGCAAACTTAGTCGGTAAAGCGGTCGCAATTTGGATCAGTTTTGAATTTGATAGAACGCCTGATAGTTGGCTACCAACATGGGTGCCAACTGGTGTACGCTTTGAAAGAACAGGTGGCATTGTTTAATGGAACCAATTAAAAATTTACCAAGACTGTGTCGCACATTAGGCTATGAATTTAATAACATTGAATTATTAAAGCAAGCGTTAACACACCGAAGTGCTGCGAACAAACACAATGAACGACTAGAGTTTCTTGGTGATTCAATTTTGTCAGTGGTTATTTCTGATGCTTTATATCATCAATTCCCAAAAGTGACAGAAGGTGACTTAAGCCGTATGCGTTCAACCTTAGTAAAAGGTGAAACCCTAACGGTTATTGGTCAAGAGTTTAAACTAGGTGACTATTTATTCTTAGGCCCAGGAGAGTTAAAAAGTGGCGGTTTTAGACGCGAATCGATTCTTGCCGATGCCGTTGAAGCGATTATTGGTGCGATTTACCTAGATGCTGATTTAGAAGTTTGCCGTAAATTGTTACTCACTTGGTATCAACAGCGCTTAGCTGAAATCAAACCCGGCATTAACCAGAAAGACCCTAAAACATTACTGCAGGAACACTTACAAGGTTTTAAAAAACCATTGCCTGAATATCAAGTGGTGAATGTTCAAGGTGAAGCACATAATCAAACCTTTACAGTTGAATGCCGCGTACATGAACTTGACCAAGCCGTTACTGGTATTGCCAGTTCTCGTCGTAAAGCTGAGCAACTTGCTGCCGCTAAGGTATTGGAGAAAATCAAACCATGAGTAAGCATTCAGACAATAATAGCGACAACCATCTTGACGCATCCATAGAAACAAGTAATGAGCCAAGCTTGGATGAAATGCTGGCGCAGATGAATCAAGCATCGCCTGTTGCGGGCAGTCAATATGAACAAACTCAATGCGGTATGGTCGCCATTGTTGGACGTCCTAATGTGGGCAAGTCGACACTGCTAAATAAGCTTTTAGGCCAAAAAGTCAGTATTACCTCTAAAAAGCCACAAACCACACGTCATCGGATCATGGGGATCCATACCGATGGTGCAAAACAAATCGTATTTATTGATACCCCCGGTCTTCATATTGAAGAAAAACGTGCGATTAACCGTTTAATGAACCGCGCAGCAGCAAGCTCGTTGGCTGATGTATCAATGGTAGTATTTGTCGTTGATGGCATGACATGGACTGAAGATGATGAGATGGTACTCAAAAAGTTAAGTCATCGTAATGGCGACCGTAAAATTGTATTAGCCATCAACAAAGTTGATGAAATCAAAGATAAAGAAGCATTATTTCCGCACTTAGAAACATTATCTACGAAGTTAGATTTTGATGAAATATTACCTATTTCAGCTAGCAAAGGTACAAATGTGCAACGCTTACTTGATCTTGCTCAGAGCTCATTACCTGACGCGCCATTTTATTTCCCAGAAGATTATGTCACCGATCGTTCACAACGTTTTATGGCATCTGAAATCGTGCGTGAAAAATTAATGCGCTTTTTAGGTGATGAGCTACCTTATGATGCGACCGTTGAAATAGAACAGTTTAAGATGATGGATAACGGTGTTTATCAGATTAACGCACTTATTCTCGTTGAGCGTAAAGGCCAAAAGCGGATGGTGATTGGTAATAAAGGTGAACGCATTCGCACCATCGCGACTCAAGCACGTTTAGATATGGAAACTTTATTTGATAACAAGGTTTTCTTAGAAGTTTGGGTTAAAGTAAAATCCGGTTGGGCTGATGATGAACGAGCACTAAGAAGCTTAGGTTACGGTGAAGACTAAGCACTTTAATAATAAGGTTATAAGTTGATGATGCAGCGTGCTTATGTTTTGCATCATCGACCTTTTCGTGAGTCCAGTGTCATTGTTAACTTGCTTGTCGACGGGGTAGGACGAGTGGATGCGATTACTCGTGTCGGTAATGGAAAACGCTCAATCAAAAGCATTTTACAGCCCTTTCAACCACTACTTGTTCAGTTTCGATACCAACCTAAATCATCTGCTTCAGGGCTTCAAACCTTGTCGCAAATCGAACCCGCTTCAGTTGCACTGCCATTACAAGGCGATAGTCTATATTCGGGGATGTACTTAAATGAATTATTAGTCCGTTTGGTGAAAGTTGAACATCAAGCTGAATCATTATTTGTTGCCTATCACCAAACGCTGCTGAAGTTAGCTGGCGAATTCCATCCTAATTTATTACGTTATTTTGAAAAGCAATTATTGCAAGAGCTGGGTGCATTACCGCAGCTTGAATACGATACGTTAGGTGAAAAAATTGAAGCAGATTCATCTTATTTATTAATTGCTGAGTCTGGATTTCAAGTGGTTTACCGCGGCAATAATCAAGCCATGAATCACGCAAAAGGCACGTTATCTGGCGCCATGTTACTCGCACTTTCTCAGCATGAATTATTACCAGCGCATATAAATCAAGCTAAAGGATTAATGAGAAATTTATTAGCGCCTTTATTAGGGAATAAACCCTTATTAAGTAGGAAATTATTTCGACGTGAACGCTAATAATTGCAATCGAAAAACGCTAGAATAACTACAAATTTTATTTGCTAGCCGGTAACGTCTCATGCTTATCTCACATGTCCCAAACGGTCAATGTGCAGGATAATCGGGTCGACAAATATGATCATGGCGAGCAATTCATCGATATTGAAATCAAATTAAGGAGCAATGTGTGAGTGCTATTTTATTAGGAATAAACATTGACCACATCGCAACGCTAAGACAAGCTCGTGGTACTGAGTATCCTGACCCAATTCATGGCGCTGCCGTTGCTGAACATGCTGGTGCAGACGGGATAACCATTCATTTACGTGAAGACCGTCGCCATATTCAAGACCGAGATGTATATTTACTGGCAAAAACACTTAAAACGAGAATGAATTTCGAGTTTGCTGTGACGCAAGAGATGATTGACATTGCTTGTGAAGTTAAACCTGCTTATGCCTGTTTGGTACCTGAAAAGCGTGAAGAGTTAACCACTGAAGGTGGCTTAGATGTTGCTGGTCAGCTGGATAAAATAACATCTGCTGTGCAAAAGTTGGCTCAGCACGACATTAAAGTGTCGTTATTTATTGATGCAGATAAAGCGCAAATTGACGCAGCAGTTGCTTCTGGCGCGCCTTATATTGAACTTCATACAGGTTGTTATGCTGATGCTGAAAATGATGCCGAGCAAGCGTTAGAGTTGTCACGTATTGTTGAAATGGCAAAGTATGCCCATTCAAAAGGGTTAATCGTTAATGCTGGCCATGGGCTGCATTATCATAATGTTAAAGCAATTGCCGCGATCCCTGAATTGTATGAGTTAAATATTGGTCATGCGGTTATTGCACGCGCCGCCATTGATGGTTTAGATACAGCTGTCAGAGATATGAAGCAACTCATGCTAGAAGGCCGCAGAGGCGAATAATGGCAATTGTGGGTTTAGGCACTGATATTGTTGAGATAGCTAGGATCACTGCGCAAGTTGAGCGTAACCCACTTAGGTTAGCTCAACGTATTCTTACCGATGCTGAATTAACGATTTTTACTGAATCTAGTCAACCTGGGCGTTATCTCGCTAAACGTTTTGCAGCGAAAGAAGCGGCAGCAAAAGCATTAGGGACAGGTATTGGCCGTGGAGTATCGTTTCAGCATATTCACATTAGTAATAATGACGATGGTGCGCCACTTGTAAGTTTTACCGACGGCGCGTTGGCAAGATTACACCGTTTAGGTGGCCGACATGCTCATATATCAATTGCTGATGAACAACGCTATGCAACAGCAACCGTTATTTTAGAGTCGTAAAAATTGTTTTACTTTAAATAAAAGGCGCATTTGCGCCTTTTTCTTTTCCCTCAAACCATTTTCGTCTGCACATCATTAATGATTTATTGTCACAATGGATAATCCCATATTAGCTTTGGTTGGGTTTTTATGCTGTTTGATTTTAGCGCTTGGTTTTTATCAATTAAAGCACCTGCTTATTATGCAAGGTGAGCGTTTAGGGTTTTAAATGTCGAATGAATAGGTTAGATTAACAAAAAAATAACATTCGGTGGGCAACATTATGAAATCGGCAATAGAACAACTTTCTACCTATAAAAGCGTCCATTTAAACCCTAAAAACATCCGCACTCACTTTGTTGGCGTACCTATGATTATTTGGTCTATTTTCACCCTATTAGGTTGCCTACGATTTCAACTGTCGACAATTGAATTTAGCGCAGCGATGGTGTTTATGTTGTTAGTACTTGGTTATTATTTTATCTTGCATGCCAAGCTTGCATTGGGGTTAATGGTATTTATTATTCCAGTGTTATTGAGTTCAAACTATGTGGCAGTGGAAACTTCTCATCCGCTATTAATCGCCATTTCGGTTTTTGTTATTGGTTGGGGCATTCAGTTTATTGGACATAAATATGAAAAAGCCAAACCTGCCTTTATCGATGACTTAAATCAGCTATTAATTGGGCCGTTTTTTTTAATGGCAGAGGTTTATTTTTTACTGGGTTGGCAACAACAATTAGAGCAAGACATCACGCCATTAGCACGTGATAAACGCCGCGCATTAGAAGCTAAATTGCGCTAAGCACTGCTTTGTTATGTTGCTTTATTGCTCATGTTAGAGAAGTAAAAAAGTCGCCATATGGCGACTTTTTATTAGCAAGTGAATGAGACTATCAATGGCAATTTTTGTTGAGCTTGAGCTTGAGCGCTAATTGATTCGCATCATTTGTTTCTTTTTATAGCCAACCCTCATCTGATTACAAGGCTTTTATTGGCTTTGGCTAATGTCAGCTATGAGTGCTTCGTTATATTATTAACTTATCTTTGCTGGAGTGACTTTAACTGTTTTTACCATGTTATCAGCCACTGTTATCACCTCTAGCGGGTACCCGGCTATTTCTAAACAAGTATTGGCTGCTGGAATATCTTCAAGAAACTCAATAATTAACCCGTTAAGGGTTTTAGGGCCATCGGTGGGAAAGCGCCAATTCATTTCTTTATTCAATTCGCGAATATTAATCGTGCCATCGATTAAGTAACTGCCATCCACTTGTACATTAATTTCATCACTTGGATCTGGCAACATTGAGGTAGTAAAGTCGCCAACAATCTCTTCTAAGATATCTTCAAGCGTCACTAAACCTTGAATATCACCATACTCATCAACCACCAAGCCAATTCGGGCTTTGTTTTGCTGGAAGTTTGCTAATTGAACATTAAGTGGAGTGCCTTCAGGTATGAAATACAATTCTTTTACAGCACGTAATAGTGTTGATTTACTAAAATCTTCTTTTGACTGCAGTCGTAATGCATCACGCAAGTGAATAAAGCCAACGGCATCATCGATATTGTCACGATAAACTAAAACGCGAGTATGTGGGCTCTGAATCACTTGCTTGTTAATTTGTTTGAAGTCGTCATTAACGTTAATTGCGTAGATGTCTGAGCGAGCAATCATGACGTCTTCTACGGTGACCTTTTCAAGATTAAGGATAGACAGCAACATTTCTTGGTGGCGTTGGGGGATCAACGCACCCGCTTCATGTACTACGGTACGAAGCTCCTCTTGGCTTAATGCATCATTATTTTTAAGATCTTTAATTCCCAGTAACTTTAAGAACGTTCCGGTAATGTAATTGAGCGTTTTTACAAACGGTGACAGTAGTAGCGATAACCACTTTAAAATAAAACTCGAAGGAAAAGCGATGCGTTCTGGATGAATCGCCGCGTATGTTTTGGGGGTAACTTCTGCAAAAATTAAAATAACGACCGTTAATACTCCTGTCGTAATCGCAATACTGGCAGCTTCATCAATTTGGTACTGGCTTAATACACGCATACCAATGATGGTTGCTATAGAAGAAGCCAGAATGTTGACCAAGTTATTGCCGATAAGGATAAGGCCAATTAATCTATCGGGTCTATCAAGCATTGACATGGCGCGTTTTGCACCGCTATGCCCTTTAGATGCCAAGTGGCGTAAACGATATCGGTTTAATGACATCATCGCGGTTTCTGAACCTGAGAAATAAGCCGAAATTAGAATTAATACAAATAAAAAAATCAATAACGAACTGGTCGATATATCGTCCAAGAAAGTGCTCCAATGTGATTGCTAACAGACATGCGAAATGCAAAGCCTTAGTCCCAATCGACCATTATTAATTACTGTATCGAAGAGTCAAGGCTTAAGGTTGATTTCTTGTATTAGAAATCAACCTTGAGGAAGGATTAGTTAAGAATGAGTTCTTTGACAACGCGGGCGCCAAAGTAACCAAGCGAAAGCAGGAATCCGCCAGATAAACAGTAAATAACCGCCGTGCGCGTGCGACAACCGATAGTACGTTGTTGCCATAACATTGTGCCATACACACACCAAGCAATAAGAGATAATACGGTTTTATGGCCTTTGCCATCTTGAAACATATCATCTAAGAATATAAAACCACTTATAAGAGATAAGGTTAAAAATATAAACCCAATTAACACTAAATGATAAAGCTGCTTCTCTACCGTCATTAATGGCGGCATTGATGGGCTCATGATTAATGTCTTTTCTTTTAATTTCTTTTGGATTAAATACATTTGAATGGCATAAAGTGCGGCAATCATTAATGCGCTGTAGCCGATAAGTGATAACACAATATGAACCAAAACACTGGGGTGAGAAGCCAGTGGTTCAATGGCGTTTTGCTCTGGTAGCCAAAGCAATGCAACTGAAATGATTGAACAGGCATAAACAACAGGTACAACAACAATTACTTTTAAGCGAGTGATAACGAGCGTGAAAGACAGTGCAATTATCCAGTTAATAATTGAGATCACATTTGTGAGACTATAATTGAGTCCTTGCGGAGTAAAAACAACACAATATAAAGCTAATCCATGCAACCCTACAGCGATGGCCGAAACTCCCATCACTAATTGACGGTTAGGTCCGTCGGCATGAAATAAACGGCTAGATACTAATAATAACGAAATACAGTACAACAGCATGGCCGCTGTTGAAAAAACAACCATCAACGCAGGTTCAGTTGAAAAATTAACCATTTGGTTCAACCTTTTAATAATGTTAGAGCTTAATGAAAACGTAATTCTCATCAAACGATAATTAATCTTAGAATAACACGATTGTCTTACATTATGGCAGTGACTTAATGCGCATAATTTGACTGTATCGACATCATTTTCATAAATTTATTCATTAAAGGTTTTAAACGGTCACATATTGCTATGTGCAACACTCGCATCTAATACTGGTTTGGGTATAATAGCCGCCATTATCGAGTGGCTATAGGTATAACGCTAACCATGTTTGAGAATTTATCTGACAGATTATCCCGCACCCTAAAGAATATTAGCGGTCGTGGTCGGCTCACCGAAGACAATATAAAAGAAACATTACGTGAAGTGCGCATGGCCTTGTTGGAGGCGGATGTTGCGCTTCCTGTTGTGCGCGAATTTGTCAACAGCGTCAAAGAGCGCGCCGTTGGTCAAGAAGTCTCAAAAAGTTTAAGTCCTGGGCAAGCATTTATTAAAATCGTTCAAGCTGAACTTGAACGGGCAATGGGTGAATCAAATGAAGCATTAGATTTAGCCGCAACGCCACCAGCAGTCATTATGATGGCGGGTTTACAAGGTGCGGGTAAAACAACATCTGTTGCCAAACTCAGTAAGCTTTTACGTACTCGCCATAAAAAATCAGTATTGGTAGTGAGCGCTGATGTTTATCGCCCAGCAGCGATTAAGCAGTTAGAAACATTAGCCCAAGAAGTGGAAGTTGAGTTCTTCCCATCTGATGTCAGCCAAAAACCCGTTGATATCGCTAATGCTGCAATCGCTCATGCGAAATTAAAGTTCATTGATGTTGTTATTGTCGATACCGCAGGTCGTCTGCATGTCGATGAAGCCATGATGGATGAAATTAAAGACTTACATGCTGCGGTAACGCCTGTTGAAACCTTGTTTGTGGTTGATGCTATGACAGGTCAAGATGCTGCCAATACAGCAAAAGCTTTTAATGAAGCCTTACCATTAACTGGGGTGGTGTTAACCAAGGTTGATGGTGATGCTCGTGGTGGTGCGGCGTTATCGATTCGTAATATTACCGGTAAGCCAATTAAATTCTTAGGTGTCGGTGAAAAAACGGATGCACTTGAACCTTTCCACCCAGACCGAATTGCTTCACGCATTTTGGGCATGGGTGATGTCCTTTCATTAATTGAAGAAGTAGAACGTGGCGTTGATAAAGACAAAGCCATGAAACTTGCTTCAAAAGTGAAGAAAGGTGGCAGCTTTGATTTAGAAGATTTCCGTGAACAACTTCAGCAAATGAAGAACATGGGCGGAATGATGAACATGATCGAAAAAATGCCAGGTGTAGGACAATTACCTCCTGAAGCGCTTGCCCAAGTGCAAGAAGGTAAAATGACCGGACAAATGGAAGCCATTATTAATTCGATGACGGCCAAAGAACGTAAAAACCCTGATTTAATCAAAGGTTCACGTAAACGCCGGATAGCCAATGGTTCAGGTACCCAAATTCAAGACGTAAATCGCTTATTAAAGCAATTTAGTCAAATGCAAAAAATGATGAAAAAGATGTCGTCAAAAGGCGGCATGAAGAAAATGATGCGCAGTATGGGGGGAATGATGCCTCCGGGAATGAAGTTCCCAGGTAAATAACCACTTTATTACTGATGCGCATTGCTCATCAATATTAAATTCAATCACATCGGCAGAGATTTCGACCCACAGACAGGCATTGATTACTGTTATATGAACAGTTTTTGTTGCAATAGTTCTCAAGTCAGGTAAAATCTGCCAGCTTTCTTCTGGGACCTCTGCGAACACGGGTTCCAGTTTTTATTTTTGCTTCTTGCAAATCATTAGAGGAATAAAACGCATGGTTACCATTCGTTTAGCTCGTGGCGGCGCTAAAAAGCGTCCATTTTACAATATCGTAGTGGCTGATAGCCGCAATGCTCGTGACGGTCGTTTCATCGAGCGTGTAGGTTTCTTCAACCCAATGGCTCGCGGCCAAGAAGAAACTTTACGTATTGATTTAGAGCGTATTGAGCACTGGGTTGCTACTGGTGCTGCAACATCTGAGCGTGTTGCTAAGTTAATCAAAGACGCACGTAAAGCTGCTGCTTAATCGTGTTAGAAGGTATAGATAGATGAGTGATATCCAACAGCCAATTGTACTGGGTAAATTAGGCTCTAGTCATGGCATTAAAGGTTGGCTAAAAATCACTGCCTATACCGATTCTGTTGATGGTATTTTTAACTATTCACCTTGGTTGATTAAAGAACAAGGCGAATGGCGCGAAGTGAAAGTCAAGCAATGGAAACCCCAAGGTAAGGCGGTAATCGCTGAGCTAGAAGGCGTATCTAATCGCGAGCAGGCACAGATGCTTACTAATTGTGAAATCGCAATTATGCCTGAGCAGATGCAAAAGTTAGCTGATGATGAATTTTATTGGCGTGACCTTATTGGCTGCGAAGTGACTAACACTAATGGCTATAACATGGGAAAAGTCGATCAGATTGTGGAAACAGGATCGAACGACGTTTTACTGATTAAAGCTAACGTGAAAGATGCATTTGGCAAAGTGGAACGAATGATCCCCTTTGTCACCGAGCAGTTCATCAAACAGGTGGATTTGCAAGGCAAACAGATAATCGTGGATTGGGATCCTGACTTTTAAGTCGAGGTACAGCATATGTGGTTAGGGGTTATTACCCTGTTTCCAGAGATGTTTCGTGCTGTGACAGACTTTGGAGTGACGGGTCGAGCCGTGAAAAACGGCCTGCTTGAGGTGCAAACGTGGAATCCTCGTGATTTCACCCATGATAAACATCACACGGTTGATGACCGACCTTACGGCGGTGGACCTGGGATGTTAATGATGGTGCAACCTTTGCGAGATGCCATTCATGCAGCTAAAGCTGCATCGGGTGACAGAGCGAAAGTGATTTATCTATCACCTCAGGGACGCAAGCTGGATCAGCGTGGTGTTTCTGAGTTAGCTAAATCAGACAGTTTGATATTAGTGTGTGGTCGTTACGAAGGTATTGATGAACGCATTATTCAAGCTGAAGTAGATGAAGAATGGTCAATTGGTGATTACGTGCTTTCGGGCGGAGAATTACCAGCAATGACGTTAATCGATTCAGTTGCAAGACTAGTACCTGGTGTATTAGGAAAGCAAGCGTCGGCAGAGCAAGATTCTTTCTCTAACGGCATTTTGGATTGTCCTCATTATACGCGCCCTGAAAACTTAGATGGTATGGACGTACCTGCAGTGCTATTAAGCGGTGATCACGAAAAAATTAGAATCTGGCGGTTACAACAAAGTCTGAAAAGAACTTTTTTGCGACGACCAGAAATATTTGAAAATCTAGCTCTGACTGACGAACAATCGACTTTATTAGCGCAGTTCGTACAAAATACGGACGAGTCCGAATAGTCATCGCTTCAGTTTATTCTAGAACGGAGTAAGTTATGAACAACATCATTAAAATGCTCAACGATGAGCAAATGAAAACAGACGTACCTGAATTTGGTGCTGGTGATACAGTAGTAGTTAAGGTTCGTGTTACTGAAGGTAACAAAGAGCGTTTACAGGCTTTTGAAGGCGTTGTAATCGCAAAGCGTAACCGTGGTTTGCATTCAGCATTCACAGTACGCAAAATCTCTAATGGTGAAGGTGTTGAGCGTGCTTTCCAAACGCACAGCCCACTAATCGCAAGCATCGAAGTGAAACGTCGCGGTCGCGTTCGTCGCGCTAAATTGTACTACTTGCGTGAACGTTCAGGTAAATCTGCACGTATCCGTGAGAAATTGGCAACTAAGTAATAGTTTCCAAAAACAAATAAGATGCAGTGTTCGCACAACAACCCGCCGTAAGGCGGGTTTTTGTTTCTGGGAGAAAAGTTTTTAGATTTACACTTGCTTTCGTTTACCGCAAAAGGCATAGTTACACCAATATTGTAATGGTGTAGCGTTACAGCGCTACATTTTAAGCGTCAATTAAATGATTGAGTGTAAGGTGAATTGTTGACTCATTCAGGTTTTTAAGTCTTCATTATTGTTGAAAAAATATTATTTTAGCCGAGGCAAACATGCAACAAGATACTATTAACAATATTCATATTCGTGCTGAGCAAGTGCTGTCAACGCCAGCACAATTAAAACAAGAATTACCGTTAAGTGCCAAAGCGCAACAGTACATTCTTGATGCACGCAAAACGGTAGCTGATATTGTTCACAAACGTGATAACCGCGTACTGGTCGTCACTGGCCCTTGCTCAATTCATAATATTGAAGAAGCAAAAGAATATGCACTTAAATTAAAAAAACTCCACGACGAATTAAAAGACGATTTATATATCCTCATGCGTGTTTATTTTGAAAAGCCACGTACGACAGTGGGTTGGAAAGGGTTGATTAACGATCCTGATATGGATGAATCATTTGATGTTGAAAAAGGGTTACGTTTAGCACGCCAATTGATGATTTGGCTCGCTGAACTGGAACTTCCGGTAGCGACAGAAGCGCTTGATCCAATTAGTCCACAGTATATTTCTGAACTTGTTACATGGTCGGCAATTGGTGCCAGAACGACTGAGTCACAAACTCATCGTGAAATGGCATCGGGTTTATCAATGCCAGTAGGCTTTAAAAATGGTACCGACGGTAAGCTAGATGTGGCAATTAATGCGCTGAAGTCTGCGGCAAGTCGCCATCGTTTTATGGGGATTAATCAGCAAGGGCAAGTCAGTTTATTGCAAACGGCAGGTAACCCTCACGGTCATGTTATTTTGCGTGGCGGTAAAGCACCAAATTATGATAGCCAAAGTGTGCAAGCCTGTGAAAAGCAGATTCACGATGCAAAATTAAATGCACGTTTAGTGATTGATTGTAGCCACGGTAACTCTTCAAAAGATCATACTCGTCAAAAAATAGTAAGTGAAGATGTATTCAATCAAATTGCAGTAGGTAATAAGTCAATTATTGGTATCATGTTAGAAAGTCACTTAAACGAAGGCAATCAAGGTACGGATGATCCAAATGGATTAAAGTATGGTGTGTCGGTTACCGATGCTTGTATTGACTGGGAAAGTACAGAATCAATTTTACGTAAAGGTGCTAAGCAATTATCACCAATATTGCCAACACGCTTTACTGACCAACAGCTTTAAATGGTTTATGGGTACACATATGAATGAGAAAACCACTGGCGAACTTGAGAATTTGCGTGATTTAATTGACGGCGTTGATCAACAGCTTTTACATTTGTTTAGAAAACGCTTAGATCTTGTTGCTCAAGTGGGCGCGGTAAAGCATGCTGCGGGTGTACCAATTTATGCGCCGCAACGTGAGGCTGCAATGTTAGCCAAACGTCGCCAAGAAGCGGTAAATATGAATATTTCTCCGCAGTTAATTGAAGACGTGTTACGTCGATTGATGCGTGAGTCATATTTGAATGAGAAAGATGTTGGATTTAAACAGGTTAAAACTGATTTAGGTGACATTGTTATCGTGGGCGGACAAGGCCAGTTAGGTCAGCTATTTACGCAAATGCTGACGTTGTCTGGTTATCAAGTCAAGATTGTCGATAAAGATGACTGGCAAATCGCACCATCATTATTTAAAAATGCCGGCATGGTGTTAGTGACAATCCCGATTAATGTCACTTGTGAGGTTATTCGTACTCAGCTCAATCAATTACCGCAAACGTGTATTTTGGCGGATTTGACTTCCATTAAGGAAAAACCGCTTTTAGCCATGCTTGAGGCTCATAAAGGCCCTGTGGTTGGTCTGCATCCTATGTTTGGCCCTGATGTTGGTAGTTTAGCTAAACAGGTTGTGGTGGTTTGTCATGGGCGTGATAGCCACCGCTATGAATGGTTGTTAGAGCAAATTAAAATTTGGGGTGCTCGTATTGTTGAAGCTAAAGCGCAAAAACATGATAATGCCATGCAACTGGTGCAAGCCATGCGTCATTTCTCAACCTTTGTATACGGGCTAAATTTATGCAAAGAACAAGCTGATTTAGATAATCTATTACAATTTAGCTCGCCAATATATCGTTTAGAGTTAGCGATGGTTGGGCGACTATTTGCCCAAGACCCTAATTTATATGCTGATATTATTTTTGCTCAAGAGGGGAGCCTTAACGCAATAAGTGATTATATTGATAATTATCAATCAGCGTTAAGCTTACTAAAAGCGGGTGACCGTCAAGCCTTTATTGAACAGTTTAGCCAAGTATCAGAATGGTTTGGTGATTTTGCACCACAATTTCAAAGTGAAAGTCGAGCAATGTTGCAATCAGTAAACGATATGAAGCACGATTGATTTTCACTGTAATTGGCGTTGCTAAATGATGTTTTTGCGATTATGTTTAGGTGAGCGGGCAAGGCATACAGTGATGTTATGCTCCCTCATTTTACCGTTTTATGTCAAATAAACGGATTAAGTAAATAGACTGTGAAAGCTATTTGCAACTTTGACATAAAAGAGGCCACTTACGTTAATGGAGCACCTCTTATGTCAATTGTTACCCCACCTCTGGATAGTCATTCTCAAGTTCAAGATAAGTCTTTAGGGCATTTGCTATATGGCTTAATGAGTGCATTTCCATTATTTTTTATTCCGGTATTGATGAGCTTATGGCTCAATATTATTCAGCGTAATATCCCAAATGATTCATTATTGTTTAATCACTTACGTTGGCAGAAAGTGAGTATAATTGGTTTAGCTAGTGCTTTTTTAGTTGGTTATTTATCGACAGGATTTTGGTTTAGTGTGCCTTGTTATTTATTGGGAATGGTGTGGTTTAGTTATCGGATTTTTAAGGGGTGGTTGAGTTTACATGATGGCTTTAAAGTATGAACACCTGTTTTGTTGATGCTTTTTATGGATGACTTTCAATGTTTACCATAAAAGCGCGACACTTGCGTTAACGGCGCTGTGATTGGATTTGTAGACAAAATTGTTGTGTGTTGATGGTAAGTTAATAATAAAAACCGAGGATAATTGCCTCGGTTTTTTCATTTTTATATAGATTATTATTGAAACAGCACCCTTTGCAATATATCGGTTTGAGTTTCTTCTTGAGTATCAATAATTATCCCACTAAGAGCGAGCTGCTTAATCACTATTGCTTGCTGTGGCAGTGAAGTCTCGGTTGCTGTTCGAGTTAAGTTAACGATAACAGGTAAATGACAACGCTGCTTTACATCAATTAACCCAGCGATGTCTAATGATAATTGTTGACCTTCATTTAAACTTTTAATACCCGCATCGATAAGTCCAACTTGCTGATTGCCCGTGCTAAGGATAGTTTCAGCGGCTGCCATCCATTGCTCCGTGGTAGCATTGACATGCCGTTCAATTAAAACAGGCAGGCTTAAACCGCCAGCTTGATGCAATAAATTATCGTCAAACATCGCGCTGCCATTGATAATCAACCCATCGGCAAGCTTTGCTGCGATATTAAGCTCGATTATATGCTCTACGGTTAAGCAACTTCCGAGTCCTGCTGCATTGATTGCTTTAACAGCCTCTTTCACTAATTGCTCGTTGATGAGTAAATTGCTATTAGTGAGTACCAATGCTTCAAATCCAGATTCTTTGGCATGTTTAGCAATGGCCGCAATCTCTGTCACTGAATCAGTTAATGCGACTTGTTTAATAGCATTAAATGCTTGCCCACCCATGGTCATATTGTGTAGGTGCATGATTGAGTTTTGTGCTTTAAATTCACGGCGGTGCTTTGCGTGTTGGCTTGACTGTGATGGCGTTTGAGTCACTAGGCTTGGGCTATCAACTGCTTTTGAGCTGTCTGGTTCAATGAATAATTGAGATTGCGATAACTGCGTCGGCTTCACTGTTTCACAAGGGTAGCAACCAAGCACCTTAATAAAACGAGTCTGCTTTTCTAACTCATTAATGGCTTTTTGAACATTTTCATTAGCGAGATTGCCGTCAATATCTAAATAGAACATTTCTTCCCAAGGTGTGCCAGCAATAGGGCGTGACTCCAGTTTTGACATATTCACATTATGGGTTTTTAGTACTAACAATGCCTCAACTAAGGCGCCAGGTTTGTGCCCCGTTGCCATGATTAATGTCGTTTTTGCGGGTAACTGTGACGGCACTTCAACAGCTTTACGGGCGACCACAATAAAACGACTTTGATTAATCTTTTGATTAGCTAAGTCATTATCAATCGCGGTGAGGTTATACAGTGCGCCGCCTTCAGCACTTCCAATTGCCGCGACGGCTTGGCTCTTGCTGTTTAGCACTTTATCCATGGCTTCGGCACTGCTTGAGCAATACTCAAGTTTAATATCAGAGTGCTGGCTTAGGTAACGGCTGCATTGACTGATGGGCTGCGGGTGAGCATAAATTTTGGTTATTTTATTAATGTCACTTCCTGCAGCAGCAAGTAAGCAATGCCCCACTTCGATAGTGGTTTCGCCCACAATAGATAGCGAGGTATGTTGTAATACATCGTAGACTTCATTGATTGAACCAGAAGAGGTGTTTTCTATTGGTAAAAAACCATAATCAGCATGACCAGACTCAACGGCGTGAATAATGTCATTAAAACTTTGGCAACCAAAGTCGACCATTTCGACTTGGCGGCGGTCACAATAACGGTTGGCTGCTAGATAAGAATAAGACCCTCTTGCGCCCAGATATGCTACTGAGTATTGCGCTTGCTGGGTATGTATATTGGCTTTGGTTTGTAAATACGCTTGCTGATTGAGTACTGAGTCTTCAATGATGCTTTGGTAGAGCGAAATAACATAATGCGCATCAAGCCCTTGTTCACGTCCTTGCTGTACTAATCGTTCTAATAGTTCTTTTTCTCTTTGGGTGTCTCTTATTGGTCTAATATCGACTTCTTTACTGCGAGCGACATCTAAGCTTAATGCTCGTCTTTTGGCAAGTAAGCCTAATAGTTCTTTATCTAAATGGGTGATCTGTTGTCTTGTGTGGTCTAACGTTGGCGGTTTTTGCATAACTTAACCTAAATTATTTATGTCGCATATTGATGCTGACTTCAAAGTTTGTTTGAGTGAAAACAAAAAAGCCCCCCAAGTGGGAGGCTATTGAATTTTCATTTTCGTTTTTACACAGAAAATCCGCTCCCGAGATCAGAATGAATAAAAAAGAAAATAAAAAACATCGGTATATTGAGTTTCATATCCCTCAAACTAAAGCGGTGGTTAGCTGGTGTCAATCTAAAATTATTCATATTAAATGGTGACAACAAAACCGGTAAACAAAAGCGCACCTACAGGTGCGCATGTTGATGATTATTTTTGCAGTATTAAGCCGCAGTATCTTCTTTGTAATCGTATTCGAATTCAGATGCTGGTTCAGTTACCATTGCGGTATTACGCTGTGCGTGTGGCTTATGGGTTAAGCGATTGAGTTGTTTTTCGAGCTTTTGCCCCATTGCTGTGATAGCAGCATAAAGGTTATCACTTTTGGCTTGGGCAAATAACTCGCCGCTTGGTAAGCCAACAGATGCTTCTATTTTAAACTGTTGCTTTTCTTGAGTGATAATAACGTGAGGGTTAATAAGTTGTACGTCATAACGGCTAAGTTTTGAAAGGCGGCCTTCAATACGTTCACGGATTGGTGCAGTGACTTCAAGTTGCTTGCTAGTAATTTTCAGCATATTTCGAACCTTCTGTTGTTTGCTTAACTCCAGACTACCAATATTTATCGTGTTTTATGTGATTTTTATCACAAAATACGGGAGAAAAAAACGTGTTTGAGTAAAAAATATTCAGTTAAACAAATATGTAAAATTATTGCTTAAAAGTACTTGTACTGTATGTTTTTTGCCGTCATATTGGAATGGATAACAGGGATGGAAATCGTTGATACGGTGATTGGTTTTAACATTTACACCGAGTGCCGCATCACAATGCTTTATTTAATTTGGCCGATAAACATTTGTGATAACTGCCAACCTTGATAAGTAGATGCCGCTATACTTAAATGCACCATTTATTACTGAAATTGTGCGTTATTTCTCCATAACTTACCCGCTTTTTGTTTTATCACTGTTGAAATTTTATATGATGACTTATGCCACTCATTAAAAATACACATTATATGTAATGAGAACCTCAAGGCTTAACAGTAAGTATGACATTCCCTCCCTGTCTAAAAAGCAAGAATATTGAGGTTGGCGCTGCGCCTAATATTTAATTCACGCAGCATTGTTACCATGATACTTTTTATTGATTCACTTCACTTTTATGTCTAAAAAGAGAACATTATGACCGTAAAAATTACCGTGAAAATATGGGATATCCCAATAAGAGTATTTCATTGGTCTTTAGTTGGCTTGCTAGGGGGGCTATGGTGGAGCGCGGATGCTGGGGAAATGGAGTTGCATCAGATCTTTGCATATTGTTTGTTGGTATTGCTTGTTGTCAGGATAATTTGGGGATTTGTAGGCAGCGACACCGCAAGGTTTAGTGACTTTGTTCGTTCACCTAAGGCGGCTATCAATTATTTAAGAGGCTCATTAACACCAAATACCTTAGGGCATAATCCTGCAGGTGGTTATATGGTCGTGATGATGTTGCTGGTGTTATTAGTGCAGTTAGTAACCGGCTTATTTGCCACCGATGACATTATGACCGAAGGGCCGTTATATTATTTAGCCTCTAGTGAACAAAGCCGTTGGCTTAATTGGTTACATAAGACTAATTTCACTTTATTGCAGGTGTTAGTGGTTTGCCATATTTTGGCGGTAGTGGTACATCAACTAAAAGGTGAGCGTTTAATACAAGCTATGTTTAGTGGAAATAAACCGCAAAACGAAAAGCTTAAAACACCCGAAATGAAGCCTTCTTGGTGGGCAGCGGGGTTATTTTTAGGATTAAGTGTCATTATTGGTTATTACCTTATCTGGCCTATTTATCAGTATTTATAAATTGCCATAATAAAAAGTCCGCATACAGCGGACTTTTTGTTGCGATGCCTTTTATTCAACTGGCGTCACGACTTTCGGTTAGTGAGATTAATCTTTTTTATAGTTGTCGTGACAACCTTTACAGCTTTTCCCTACTTGTCCGAATGCTTGTTTTATTGCTTTTTTATCACCTGATGAAGCCACTTGAGCCAGTTTATTTGCATTGTCTTGGAACGACTGCATACGCTCATCAAAATCTGCCTTATTGGTCCAGACTTTTGCTAGTGCTTCTGTCTTGCCCGTTGATGTACCTTCAATAAATCCTTCATGAGGTATTTGAGCTAATGCAGCAACATTTGCTGCGCGTTGGTTGAAAACGCTTTGTTCAAATGGCTTTTTACCTTTTAACATTGCGCCCATATCGCCAAAGTTATAGGCGATTAAACTAAATGCTGACTGGCGATATTCAATTGCGTCAGCTGGCTTTTTAAAGTGTTGTGCCGCGGCACTTGGAATGATCATCGCTACGCTTAGGGCAAGAATTATTTTTTTCATTTTTCTATCTCGTCAATACTGACTAGCAGTATGGATACACGGCTAGTAGGTGAATGTAGTAAAATATACCCGCACCAAGGGTGAGGTTGTTCACATTCTACATAAAAAAAGCGACATGTGTGCAATAGTTTGTTTCAAAATTTTAACGAAGTTATTAAGTCAATTCTTATACTTACTTTCATAGCATATTCAAAATTTACCTTAGCTTTGTTACACTTCGTACTGTTACGTCATTGCAGTTAATAGAAGGGGCTTATGCGCGCAGATTGGAGCTTGGTTGTAGAGAAAGTGTTATCTCACTCAAATGACGCTGATTTAGCAGTATTGTTTCAACTGCTAATGACTGAAGAAGAGCGCAGTGCGATTTCAGGACGACTAAAAGTGTTTCAAACTTTACTTGATGGTCAGTTAAGTCAAAGGCAAATTGCTGCAGAATATCAAGTGAGTATTGCAACCATTACACGTTGTTCAAATTACTTGAAGAATATGACTGATGAACAAAGGCAAAAAGTCAAAATGCTCATATTGTCATAAATCGTTATGTGTTTTTCGGGCATAAAAAACGTCGCAATTAGCGACGCTTTTTATGCCCGATTGATATAGGCTAGATTGTGTCTGGTTAATAAGATGAAATAGGGTATTTATGCTGTCTAAAACTTGAACGGCGCAATAGTAAATATAGCCCAAACGTGAATAAAAAAATGCCAAAGAGGATGCTTGAGTCTTTTGGATAAAGGCGATTTAATAACCCCGCACTTAAGATAAACAAAAAAGGCAGCTGTCCATATAAAAACTCAGGAATAAAACCTTTTTTACGCTTACGTTTAGGATCGGTACGACGGTTAATTGAGCGTTGGTTATAAATATAAGCACCATATAAAAATACTGTCACAGCTGAAAATAACGCATAAATGGGCTGGGCTGAAATAATGCCAATACTGCCGACTGATAGATAAGTTAAGGGTAAAATCTCGTATAAGGGTTTCGCTAACATATGCACTCCTTGCAATGTAAGTTTGAATGTTGCTTCCTGCAATCTAGATAACTCGATGGGAAACATCCCTGAGGTTATCTGTTTATGTCGTTTCCTTGTAAATGACAAGAAAATTATATCAAAAAAAATGTCACTGGCTATTATCTAGCGAATGACATTATTTGATTTGGTACTTTTTATTGACGCAAATGGTTAATTTGCAGTCTTTGGTGCTAATCCCAAAGGATTAGTGACAACCGCAACCACCATTGCCATCGCAACCCGGTTTTTCATCGTTACATGCTTCATCATGGTCATGTCCACAACTACCACCTTCAGCGTGAATGTGGCCGTGAGCCATTTCTTCATCAGTTGCTTCACGCACTGTCATGATTTCAACACTAAAATGTAAGCTTTGACCTGCTAATGGGTGGTTTCCATCAACGGTAACTGTTTCGTCATTAACTTGAGTTACCTGAACAGGACGTTGACCCATTTCAGTTTCAGCAATAAAGCGCATGCCAGGAACGATGTCTTCAATGTCACCAAATGCAGAAAGCGGAACTTCTTGTTTTAGTCCGTCATGGTATTCGCCATAACCTTGCTCAGCTTCAACTTCCACTTCAAGCTTATCACCGACTTCTTTACCTTCTAGAGCAGACTCTAGGCCAGGGATAATATTTTCAGCGCCGTGTAAATACAGCATAGGTTCTGCACCAAAAGAGCTTTCAATTTGCTCACCTTGGGCATTTGATAATTTGTAATGAATAGTGACAGCAGTTTGTTTTGCGATTTTCATATCAACTCCAACTCATTTAGTGGCGCAGATAATAGCGTTAATTGACAATGACTGCGATGGTCAATAACAGTTTTTGCTTATCTAATCACACCTTGGTGGCGTTAATGTCTATTTTATTATGTTGATGGCATAAATAAGCAAAGTTGATCTTAGCTTTTTAGCCCTCACGTTTAACAGCATTAAAAAATAAGACAGCAATGCTGATAAACGATTAAAGTAATCGTCAACCCAAAAACAATACTTAACAATGTTGTAGTTGTTAAGTGTTGTTGGTTAGCAGCTAAATTGTGATCGCCAGACAGCGATTTAAAAAGATTAATAGATAGAGTAGTGGTTTAAAATTTTGTCAATACGTACTTTGAATAAAAATGTTACCGATCTGTAATTAAGGGTTGACAATAATAGGTTAAAAAGCAATTCTGTTACTTCGGTTTTAAGCAACCAAACATATCGTGTCTTTTTAGGATTTTAAATGCCACAACATTTTCAGGTGAACATTATTATTACGACCACCACCATTACAATAATGGGGGCGGGCTGATTTCACCCCAAAATCAAGATAAGACAACAGCCCGCTTCGTTTACCAACAAGCGGGTTTTTTATTTTTAGTAGTTTAATTTTTAGTGAAGGATGTCGGGAGATGAATATGAAAGTAATGAAGTTTGGTGGAACCTCGCTAGCTAATTGGTCACGATTTTCAATGGCTGCGGATATTATCATTGCATCTACCCAAACATCGCAAGTTGCAACGGTATTATCTGCTCCGGCTACGGTAACCAATGCATTACTTGAAATGGCTGACTTAGCCGTTAATCAACAAGATTATTCACAAGTGATTACTCATATTGAGTCGGTATTTACCCAGTTATTTAATGGCGCACAAGCAGTCCTTTTAGCTGAACAGCAACAAAGTTTGTTTCAACACTTACAACAAAAAAAATTGCTGTGGCAAGACAAGTTACATGGCATCAGCTTATTAGGAGAGTGCCCTGATTACGTAAGAGCTGAAATCGTCACCTCAGGTGAACAGCTATCAACAGCTTTAATGGTTGAATTGATGCGAGCTAAAGGCTTAACTGCCGGTAAGCTTGACCCCAAAGCACTATTTCTAGCCAATGGACAACCTTTAGAGTCCAGTGTTGATATTGCAATCAGTAAGCCGCGTTTTAGTAAACTTAATTTAGCGGCTAATACTGTGTGGGTTATGCCGGGCTTTACTGCAGCAGATGTGCATGAAAAAGTTGTCACGTTAGGGCGTAATGGTTCTGATTATTCAGCGGCTGTTTTAGCTGCATGTGTTGATGCTGATTGCTGTGAAATATGGACCGATGTTGACGGGGTGTACAATACGGACCCAAGAGTTGTCGCTGATGCAAAATTATTAAGCCAACTTAGCTACGCTGAGGCAATGGAGTTATCTTATTTTGGCGCTAAGGTGCTTCATCCGAAAACCATTGCGCCAATCGCTCAATATCAAATTCCTTGTTATATCCGCAACAGTTTTAACCCAAGTGCACCTGGTACGTTAGTGTCAAATAAAGAAGATCAAACGGGTTTACAGGTTAAAGCTATTTCTAACCTTGATGATCAAACCATGTTTAATGTGTCAGGTCCGGGAATGAAAGGCATGGTGGGCATGGCAAGTCGGGTACTAGAAGCCATTTCTCGTAGCGGCATTTCGGTGTCATTAATTACGCAAAGCTCTTCGGAATACAGTATCAGCTTTTGTGTGGCAACGGCTGATGCTAATAAGGCTAAGTGGGCATTAGAACAAGAGTTTGAACTTGAGATAAAAAGCGACTTACTTGAACCCATTGAGCTGCGTGCTGGATTAGCCATTGTGTCATTAATTGGTGATGGCATGAAAACCCATAAAGGTGCCGCTGCTAAGTTTTTCAGTGCCTTAGCACAAGCCAGCGTTAATATTGTGGCCATTGCGCAAGGTTCATCTGAACGCTCAATCTCAACGGTTGTGCGTCAAAGCAAGATTAAACATGCTATTAGTGCTTGTCATCAAGCCTTTTTTGACGTTCAACAATATTTAGATGTGTTCCTTGTTGGGGCTGGCAATGTTGGTTCTGGATTACTTGAACAAATTCATCAGCAGCACGCTATTTTGAAAAAACAACACATCAGTATTCGCGTGTGCGGTGTGGCAAATTCACGGAAAATGCTGCTCTCACCATTGGGTATTGATCTTCAGCAGTGGCCGCAATTACTGGCTCAAAGCGAACAAGAATATGACTTGTCGACACTCTTAACGTGGGGGCGAGAGCAGCAGTTACTTAACCCAGTGTTTGTGGATTGTACTTCGCATGAAGCGGTATCAGATGCATACCTTGATGTGATAAACGCAGGTTTTCACGTCGTGACGCCGAATAAAAAGTCTAACACCCGCGATATCACCTTCTATAAACAATTAAGAAAAGCCGCGCTTCAAAATCGTCGCCAATTTTTATATGAAGCCACCGTTGGTGCAGGGCTACCTGTTATCGATAACTTGAAAAAGCTGTTATGCGCTGGCGATAAATTACAAAAATTTAATGGTATTTTGTCTGGTTCGTTGTCCTATATTTTTGGCAAGCTCGACGAAGGTATGACATTGTCGCAGGCGACGGCAATTGCCCGTGATAAATGCTTTACTGAACCCGACCCACGTGATGACTTGTCGGGTATGGATGTTGCGCGCAAAGTACTTATTTTGGCGAGAGAAGTCGGGTTAGATTTGGAGCTTGAAGATATTCAAATTGACTCGGTGTTACCTCAAGAATTTGATGATAGCGGCGATGTCGACACTTTTATGGCAAATCTAGTTAAAGTTGATGAGCAAGTATCACAACGGGTTGCTAATGCAAAAAGTGAGGGCAAAGTGCTGCGATATGTTGGTCAGATTGATGAGGGTAAGTGTTATGTTCGCATTATTGAGGTAGATAATAATGATCCGCTTTATAGTGTGAAAGGAGGTGAGAATGCACTGGCTTTTTATAGTTTGTATTATCAGCCAATTCCTTTTGTATTAAGAGGTTATGGTGCTGGCACTGAAGTAACAGCCGCCGGTGTTTTTGCCGATGTATTGCGTACACTTAACTGGTCAAGAGAGGTTGTATAATGGAGTCATTCAAGTTGCCATTAACGGTTTATGCCCCTGCTTCGATGGGGAATGTGGGAGTGGGTTTTGATTTGTTAGGCGCTGCATTAGCACCTATATCAGGAGAATTGCTAGGTGATAAAGTCACCATTGCTTTTGCTGAACAGGGGATAGAGTTTGAGCAAACCGGCCCTTGGGCGCATAAACTTCCTGTAAACGCTGACGATAATATTGTGCCTCAATGCGGAGTGTTCTTTTTACAAAAACTGGGGCTAACTCACGGTGTTAAGTTAACACTCGAGAAAAACCTACCGGTTGGCAGCGGACTCGGCTCATCTGCAAGCTCAGTGGTTGCTGCGTTATATGCGCTTAATGCTTTTTTTGACAGCCCTTATGAGCCGCAAGCATTACTTGCATTAATGGGAGAGTTTGAAGGTCAGATATCGGGCAGTGTGCATTATGATAATGTTGCCCCGAGTTATTTAGGCGGCATGCAGTTAATGCTTGATACCCCTGAAACCGTATGTGATGCCATTCCGCATTTTAAAGAGTGGTATTGGGTGGTGTCCTATCCAGGCATTTCTTTATCTACGGCACAAATGCGTCAGCTATTACCTGAGCAATACGATAAAGCGGTTGCGATTGATTTTGGGCGTAGATTAAGTGCATTTGTTCATGCCAGCCATTCAAATAATCCATCGTTAGCAATAGAAGTGCTAGATGATGTGTTAGCCGAGCCTTATCGGGCGCAAGCTATCCCAGGTTTTGTGCAAGCAAGTGCGGCATTAGCCCAAATGGGTATGCTTACTTCAGGTATTTCGGGTAGCGGACCAACACTATTTACTATTACTGACTCGTTAGCAAAAGCACAACAAGCGCAGCAGTGGTTAAGTGAACATTATGCTAATCAAGACGGAGCATTTACCCATATTTGCCAGATCGATGCGCTGGGAACACGTGAGGTATAAATTACCTTAGCAACGGATATTAAAAATCAAATAGGTCAAATTGGAATGGAATTATATAATCTCAAACACCCTGAACAGGTAGTTAACTTCAGTCAAGCAGTACAGTTAGGGTTAGGAAAAGACAGAGGGCTATTTTTCCCTAGCCAAATTCCAACATTAACTAACGTCGAGCAATTACTTGAGCTTCCATTTGCTGCACGTAGCAGAAAAATTCTTGGTGCTTGGTTAGCGGATGAACTCGGTCAAGATAAGGTTGATCAACTCGTTGATGCTGCATTTACTTTTGAAGTGCCATTAACGGCAGTCGATAGCAAAAAAGCCTGTCTTGAATTGTTCCATGGTCCAACTTTAGCATTCAAAGACTTTGGTGCTCGCTTTATGGCGCAGTGCGTTAACTTACTTGCAGGCGACAAAGGCTTAACTATTTTAACTGCAACTTCTGGTGATACTGGCGCTGCTGTAGCAGATGCTTTTTACGGGTTAGAAAAAGTACAAGTTGTGGTGATGTACCCCAAAGGAAAAATCAGTGAACTGCAAGAGAAAATGTTTACCACATTGGGTAATAATATCCATACAGTGGCAGTTGAGTCGGATTTTGATGCTTGTCAAACCCTTGTTAAACAGTCATTTGATGATAATGAAGTGCGAGATGGCTTAGCGCTAAATTCTGCTAACTCTATTAATATCAGCCGCTTATTAGCGCAAATTTGTTATTACTTTGAAGCTGTAGCCCAAGCAAGAAAACTAACTGACAATGATATCGTTGTGTCAGTGCCAAGCGGTAACTTTGGCAATTTGACTGCTGGGTTATTTGCAAAAGCGATGGGTTTACCGATTAAACGCTTTATCGCGGCAACAAACAGCAATGATACTGTGCCGCGTTATTTAGATAATGGCCAATGGTCACCAAATAATACAGTGGCCACCATGTCAAATGCGATGGATGTTTCTGAACCAAGTAACTGGCCAAGAGCAGAAATAATTTGTCAAAAAATGGGCTGGGATCTCAGTTTGATTTCTGGGATGAAAGTGACAGAGCAGGCGACCTCTGAAATGCTAAAGAGCTTAAAGCAGCAAGGTTATCAATCTGAGCCCCATGCGGCAATTGCAGCCTATGGCCTAGAGCAACAGTTAACCGCAGGTGAATTTGGCGTCTTTTTGGGGACGGCACACCCAGCTAAGTTTAAAGATGTGGTTGATCGTGAGCTATCAGTTGATTTGCCATTACCTAAAGAGCTTGAAGCGGTGGCAAATAAAACGGTTCTATCTGACACGCTGAATGCCGACTTTGCAGTATTAAAGCGTTATTTATTTGAAAAGTTATCTTAAAACACAAAACATGGCTTTGTAGTTTGTAGTTTGTAGTTTGTAGTTTGTAGTTTGTAGTCATAGCCAATAACGTTTTTTATCTGGCATGTTTAAGCACCCTTTGCGGGTGCTTTTTTATGGTACGAGCAAAATGGTGTTGTAAAAATGTATCGTTCATGATCTCAATCAAGCACTTTTAAAGTGAATTTTGTAACTATAGGAGAAACATCATGTCAATATTTCAAGAGAGGCTAAATGAGCGACAAAACCATGCTAGAGCGTTTGTTACGTGACCATAAGCATATCGCTATTTTGTTAGATATTTTGGCAAAAAAGCAGACCAAGTTAGCTGATGGAGAAGCGATTAACTTTAGCTTAGTAAGAGATATTGTGGAATATATGCAAAGTTATGCAGAATATAGCCATCATCCATTAGAAGATATTACTTTTGACTTTTATTTGAAAAAAATGGGAAAGGGTTATCACTCTCAGCTACATGACGAACATACTCGATTAGCTGAGTCATCTGGGGCATTAATGTACAGTTTGAATATGATTTTAAGTGATGTTGTCATTGCTAACGACAAATTGATTACTGATTTTAAGGATTATATTGAACTGCAGCGATGTCATATGGAGTATGAAGAGCGTGAGGTGTTTCCATTATTTGAAACGGTATTAACCTCAGCCGATTGGGATAGCATTACTTCGCAGTCTCAGCAACGTTTGGTAGACGATCCGTTATTTAGCGGTAATGCTCTTACAAGCTTTGAAGAGTTAAAGCAGTACATTCAAGTTTCTGAATGATTTTGTTGTGAGTATGTTAATTAATAAAGGCGCTTAACAGCGCCTTTATTAATCTGTGTATATTGCATAATTATTCAATATACACATACTGTAAAAAGTAATTTTACATCAGCATGTTAGCATCTAACTCAAAAGAATTATCAATATCTTGTAACTCTTTTAATAATCGCTGCTTATCCTTGATTGCTTCAATCTCACGCCATTTACGCTTTTTACTTGAACTTCTTGTACGGGTTGGCTTCTCTACTACTTCTTCTAGCGCACCACCATAATCTAAACGATCCATGGTAACCTCCCTTTTTTATTATGATGTCTCTATGCAAATAAGTATCATATTTCACATACAGCTTGCAATAAAAATGTTTCATTTTTGTTAATATTTTAAGTCTTTTTGATGAAGGTTGGATTCATGCTATGGGGAAATTAGCTGCCTAAAAGATATTTTATCTATAAAAAAACCAGCTTAAGCCTAATGCCAGTCAGTTAAGAACTGACTGGCATTTTTTGTATGGATCTTTGCTTGGTTTTCTTCTGACAACCCGTGGATATGCTCTATCGGAAACTTTCTGTGGTAGGACGAACATCCTGAGAGTTGCAAGTAGCTCCTCATAATGGTTTGGCAGTTTACTTGGGCTACGTATCGGTATGAACATTAAGAATGCTCCAACTTGTCGCATACTTTGGCTGAAGCTTAACTGGATTGGTATCGTGCTCTCGTCGTCTTTAAGCGCATCAATCATAGCAATTCGAATTAAATTATAGGCAAGCAGTAAGCCCCACAATTCTTGGCGTACCCTGTCTGGATTTTTACTGCGTAATACATGTTTAGATTGATGCAGACTTTGTTTCATTTCCCTAAAGCCTAATTCTATTTCCTAACGTTGGTTATACACTTCGGTTAACTCATCATATGGAAATCGCATTGGGTCAACGAGTGAACTCAGTACGCGATAGCGCTTTCCATTAACTTTATAACTCGTTAATCTTACTGTTAATTTTTCGGGAAGGTTCACGAACTTCTTTTGGCTTGAGGACTCGTTGAAAGTGTGACGATATGGTCACGCTCACCGAGTTGAAACTGAACTTGATACTTCCATTAGACTGTACATCCTGACTTGTGGATAGCTAGTTCCCAAAATTGGTTACTATTGCTACCAAATTCAGCACGGTTCTCTTTATTATCTTGAGTTCGGAAACTGACGCCATCGACTGCCAACAAATTTAGCCCACCAGTGCTCGAATGCTTAAGTAGCAAAGGTCTTACTCGCCAATAGTTGGAATGACTTTTGGACAGCTTCAAAACCTAATCTCTGTCGGCTTTGTACCAAAGCACTTGGGGCAACTAACTTATTTAACCTAGCAGTGAAATATCGAGTCGATTAGCAATATCCCAGACTGCTTGATTACGAAATAGACTCATTCCAATGACTGACCACATAACAGCTTCAAGTGGGAGTCGCCTGCGACGAACCGTTGCAACACCAGCATACTCAAAGGCTTGCTTAAGAATATTGGGGTCTAGAATAGCCTTGAGTTTGTCTAATGTATTAATGTCATCAAGAAATGACGGCATATCTTCGAAAGCAGAAATGAAAGTCATAAAAAATCCGATATTAGAAATCTAATATCGGATTTTGAAGCCTTTTAAAGACTGGTCAAATGATCCATGAATGTTCTTAACTGATCGGCGTTAAGCTTAAGCCGGCTTTTTAGTTAATCACACTCAATTTATAGCTTTTGTCTTCTAAAAATATTAATTAACGCATTGCTGGAAGCATCAAGTGTTGTGCTGTCATGTTGTGCACCTAATTTATCCAATACATCATTGCCTAGAACTTTGCCTAACTCTACTCCCCATTGGTCAAATGAGTTGATATCCCAAATAACGCCTTGTACAAACGTACGGTGTTCATATAAGGCGATTAAAGAACCTAATGTGGTTGGGGTTAGTTTATCCATTAATAAGGTGTTGCTTGGCTTATTACCAGGCATGACTTTATGTTTGGCTATTAGTTGTTTTTGTGCATCAGTTATGTCAGCGGTAGATAGCTCAGCAAGTGCCTCTGAGTAGGTTCGTCCTTGCATTAATGCTTGGGTTTGCCCAAAACAATTTGAGGCTAACTGTTGGTGATGCTCCCCTAATGGATTGTGACTTTGTAATGGCAAAATGAAATCAGCAGGAATAAGTCCGGTACCTTGATGCAACAATTGATGGTAAGCATGCTGACCGTTTGTGCCTTCGCCACCCCAAATAACTGGCCCGGTATTAAAATCGACTTCTGTCCCCGCCATGGTGACCGATTTACCATTACTTTCCATATCGAGTTGTTGAAAATAGGCCGGTAGACCGCGTAGGTAGTGATCATAGGTTAAAATAACATGTGATTGAGCTCCATAAAAATTACCATAAAGGACTGATAATAATGCCATCACGGTTGGTATATTTTGCTCTAATGGTGAATGAGCAAAGTGCTCATCCATTGCCTGAGCACCTTCAAGTAATAATTTGAAGTTGTCCATACCAATAAGTAGCGCAATAGGCAATCCGATTGCTGACCAAAGAGAGTAACGACCACCTACCCAATCCCACATTGGAAAGATGTTATTTGCATCCATGCCAAACTCAGTTGCTTTAGCCACATTTGAGGTCACAGCAACAAAATGTTTAGCGACATCCTGTTGACTACCACCTTGAGCTAAAAACCACTGTTTAGCACTTAAGGTATTGGTTAATGTTTCTTGAGTGCCAAAAGACTTCGATGACATTACAAATAAAGTTGTTTCAGCATTAAGTCCTTTAAGCTTTTCGCAGATAGAACTTGCATCAACATTGGCAACAAAGTGGCAATTAATGCCTTTATGCCAATAGGGACGTAATGCTTGTGACACTATTTTGGGCCCTAAAAACGACCCACCAATGCCAATACTGACAATATCAGTGATAGGTTTATCACTATAACCAAGCCAATCACCTGATTGGACTTGTGCAACAAATTTAGCCATTTTTGTCAGTGTTTGTTGAACCTCGCTAACGATATTAACGCCATTAACCCATACTTCCTCGTTTGGCTTTGCTCTTAAAGCCGTATGCAATACCGCACGTTGCTCAGTATTATTGATAATGTCGCCTTGAAACATGCTGGCAATTTTTTGTTCTAAATTAGTTTCTTTAGCTAATTTAAATAACAAAGCTAATGTTTCATCATTAACACGATTTTTTGAGTAATCAAGTAATAGGCCACAACTAGATAAGCTCATTTGCTCAAAACGTTGAGGGTTTTGTTCAAACAAGGTTCGCATGTGTGGCAGGGTACGGGTATGCTGTTTAAGTTGTTGCCATGTGTCACTTGTCGTTAAATGGGGCATGAGCACAATCCTTATTTAGCTTAATCTTTGTTTTAACATCTCTTCAAGTTTGTTTTGATCAATGGCGAAGTTTCTAATTCCTTCTGCTAATTTATCTACAGCCATTGGATCTTCATTAAATGCCCACCGGAACTGAGGTTCAGTTAATGGCGTTGGCTTTGGCGATATGGTGCTGGTTGGTTTAAGTTTTTGAGACACAAGCGTATTTGAGTTGGCAAGCTCTTCTAATAAAGCCGGGCCAATTGTTAGGCGGTCGCAACCCGCTAGCTCAATGATTTCGCCTGTATTTCTAAAGCTTGCGCCCATAACGACAGTGTTATATTGGTGTTGCTTGTAATAATTGTATATTTCGGTAACTGAAACTACGCCGGGGTCTGTTTGGGCGGTATAAGTTTCATCACGATTTTTTTTGTACCAATCTAAAATTCGACCAACAAATGGCGAAATTAAAAATACTCCAGCTTCAGCACAAGCACGCGCTTGAGCAAAACTAAATAATAGGGTCAAATTACAGTTAATACCTTCTTGCTCAAGTTGTTTTGCTGCGCAAATACCTTCCCAAGTTGAAGCCAATTTAATTAATATTCGTGACTTATCAATCCCTGCATCTTGATAAAGTTTGATTAACTTATGGGCTTTTTCTATTGAACGTTGTTGATCAAATGATAAGCGAGCATCGACTTCTGTTGAAATGCGTCCTGGAATAATTTTAAGTATTTCTACCCCAATATTTACGGCTAATTTGTCGCTAGCATCTGCAATTTGTTGATTTAAGTCAGTGCTTTGAGATTTAGCCCAATTAATTGCATCGTCAATTAAAGATGCATATTCAGGAATTTGAGATGCTTTTAAAATTAAAGAAGGATTCGTGGTGGCGTCTTGTGGCTGGTAACGTTTAATCGCTTCAATATCACCGGTGTCTGCCACTATGGTTGTCAAAGGTTTTAATTGTGCTAAAGAGTTGTCCATGGAAATTCCTCAAAGAGATAAATATCAACAATGCCTTCATTAGAAGTTATTTTACTGATGATGCCAACTAAAAATAGTAAAAATATTACGAGATTTAATGTTCAATAGGATTAAAACGAAGTTATATTGTAGTTAAATAATCAAAAGCGTTATTTGGTTTACGTTTAATTAAAATGGATGAATAGGTTTTTGATTGATGAAACATAAGGTTAGTTATAGCTTAATTGTTCGCTAAATAAAAAGCCGCCTAAATTTAGGCGGCTTGTTATTTTTGTGTATTTTAAAGCTGTTAAATTATTTTAATACTGGGCGTTTATCTATACTTGTCACAATTGCTTCAATTCGACGATTTAAACGATTTGCCTCTGCTGAGCTCCCTTCCATTACTGGGCGAGTCACACCAAAGCCTTTTGCTTGAACTAGATTGGCATCGATACCGTATTTTTCTGATAACGCTTGTGCAACAGCATTAGCACGTTTATCAGATAGTGTCATGTTATAAGCAGGACTACCTACATTTGAAGCATGGCCTTCAATTAATACCGTGTGACCAGGATTACTTTTAAGATAATCAGCAAGATTTTCAATATCGGCATAAGAAGAAGGCTTAATGACTGATGAATTATTATCAAATAAAATACCGGCCAATTGACGATCTTCAGTCGTTTGCTCATAAATGCTACAACCATTGGCGTCGACTTTATGGGTAATTGGGGTATTAGCACACTTATCGTCTTTATCTAACACGCCGTCTTTATCGGAATCCAGTGGAGCAACAACGATTGGGGCTGCAGCAACAACTGGCGCGGGTTTCGCTTTTTGACCAAAACGGTAGCTTAACTCTATACCCCAATAGTTACTTTCCATTTCTAATGTACTGTACTTATCGTCATCGAGGTTTTCGTAGCGACGATATTGGGCTTGTAAGGTGAGGTTATCAGTAATTAAGTAACCTAGACCAACACCAATATAAGGGGCGATACCACTATCGCTATAATATTCTGAATTGTAGTTCTTTTTATTACGTAATAAGTAGTTCATGGCACCGGCTTCTGCAGTTGCAATCCAGCGTTCTGCAAAAGGCACTTGAGCGACTAGACCTAGTGTTAAACCACGGGCTCCAACGTCGTTAGGCTTGTTGTTGTAATCAACCCAATCGGCTAGGCCAAGATCACGATAACCGAGCTCTGCACCAAAGTAGTCTCCAAACATGTACCCACCAAATACATCCCAGGCATAAGGTGAATCTTCACCACATTCTTTCATGGTTTTTTGGTCGCAATTGGGTTCGTAGTTATTCACTCCTAAGCCTGCGCCTATGTACCAAGGTGATAATTTCTCGGCGCTATGTGCTGCAAAGGGAAGGAAAGAGGTCAGTAGTGCTACTTTTAATAGGTTTGTCTTCATCATAATAAGTCCTTGTGATCCAACTTCACCAACATACATTCGAAACCTGATTGTTTTTATGTATTATCAGCGCTTAATGTGGTGATCCTTTATGTTTTAGCTGACCGGGCAATTATGAGCGTTAACGCGATGCTTTTCCATAGTTTGCACATTATTTTAACGTTTTATTATCAAATGGAGTTTTGTGATATTTGTGAGAGTTGAAATTGGTTTGGATGATAATGTGGCATTTCAAAAGTATGGCGTAATAGGTGAAATGAGAGATAAAAAAAGCGCCCGAAGGCGCTTTAAATTAGTATTGATGCGTGTTGGTTAACGCGTCCACACCCAGTTTTCAATATCTTTAGGGTCAACACCGTTCTCTTTAATGTAGTTACGGTGCTCAACTAAACGTTGCAACATATCGGTGGTGATGGCGACGTGTTGGGTTTCGTCAATCACACCTTGTTGGAATAGTTTATATGCCATATCAATAACCAAATGATAACGTGAAGTACCGTTGCGAACGCCCATATCAAACGGTGTCGTTGTCGAGCCTTCTTCCTCGTAGCCTTTAATGCGGAATCGACGACTTCCTTTATAATCAAAGATAAGTTTTTTAATGGTATTCGGGTATCCGTGATAGTTAAATACCACCCCTTTATCTTCAGTGAAGATTTCGTCCATTAACCATGGTTTTTGTTGGAATTTCCGACTGCCTAAGCCGTTACTATTGAGCTCAGTAACACTAACAAAGCGGATTCTAACTCTTGGTAGTAACTCTCTGATTAACACTAATGATGCAAGACACTCTTGAGTGACATAATCACCACAGCCAGCCAGTACCACGTCAGGGTTTTCATCGGATGCAAAATCCCAAGTCATTACCCCGTCTTTCGTTTGCTTACGCGCCTCATCAAGCGATAACCACTGTGGTAAATCTTTTTTACCGGCCACTAAAATATTGAGTTTATCGCGGTCATCATAAGCGCGTTCAGTATAGGTGAGCGTTGAGTTACCATCAGCGGGTAAGTAAGCCGAGATGATATCAGGGTGTTTTTCTAGCATGGCGCCAAGAAATGACGGGTTTTGGTGAGAATAACCATTGTGATCTTGTCGCTCAAGTAGTGAAGACAGCACCACATTGCACGATGGCACTGGTTTGCGAAAGTGCACGCCTTGGCTAGCATAAACGTATTTACAATATTGGTCGGCCATTGACGAAACCACTTGCGAGAAAGCTTCGTATGTCGGGAACATTGCGTGACGTCCGGTGACGGTGTAGCCATGCATCATACCAAATAATAAATTTTCAGAGAGAAGTTCAATGACACGGCCATCACGTGCCATGTCTTGATCCCAAGATTCTATTGGCCACTGCCATGCTCGGCTTGTTTCTTCAAAGACGGCTTGTAATTGATTAGAGTAAGTTTCGTCAGGGCTGAAAATCCGTAGATTGCGTTGATCTCGGTTGAGTTTAAATGCATCACGCATCCATTGCCCCATTTTGTACATAGACACACCGCGAGTGCCTCTTGGGGTTTCTGGGCCATAGCTGAGTTTTTTCAAGTCTGGTTTAGTAAGTGCACGAACCACTTCACCACCATAACTTAAATGTTGACGTCCACAACATAAATGTTTAGGTGGAATTAATGATTGAATATCGGCATCAAATGTTAATTCTCCTTGGTCATTAATTTGACAAAGTTCATCAAACTTATAGCTGGCTAACCACTCATTCAGTGCCGTCAAATGTCCTGCATCTGTGGCACATTTGTTTACAATAACTTGGTGAGATTCACAGTTGCCAGCAAGTTTTTTACCATTATATTCTTCGGTGCCAGTCCAACCTTTTGCTGTGCGCATTAAAATGACAGGCCAACGTGGCTTAACGACATCTTCTCCGCTACGGGCACGAGTTTGGATAGCGGTTATCATGTCATACGATAAGTCCATAGCATTGGTCATTTGAACAAAAACATCTTCTTCAAGTTGATCGTCGACAATAATTGGATGATAGCCTAAGCCTCTAAATTCTAAATCTAACTCTTCATGGCTCATGCGCCCCATTCGAGTAGGACCAGAAATTTTGTAGCCATTAATGTGCACGATAGGCAGTACAGCGCCATTGGTGGCTGGGTCAACTAAGCGGTTTGCATACCAAGATGCCGCTAATGGTCCTGTTTCTGATTCGCCATCACCAACTAAACAAGCAGCAATTAAACTTGGGTTATCAAGTACTGAGCCCCAAGCTACAGATAATGAATAGCCTAATTCACCACCTTCAAGAATTTGTCCTGGCGCTTCAGGGTTTGCATGAGAAGGGTAACCGTATGCGGCTGAGAATTTGGTGCAAATATCTTTAATACCCGCTTCATTGTAAGGAATTGTTTGTGGGTAAAAGTGGCTTAAAGAGCCTTCAACAAACAAATTAGCTTGCACTGCTGGAAACCCATGGCCTGGGCCGACAAGGTAAATAAAATCACGCTTATGTTTTACAATTAAGCGGTTAACATTGGCGTAGACAAAGTTTATTCCCGGGCAAGTGCCCCAATGGCCAAGTAATCTAGGCTTAATGTCATCGTGTGTTAAGTTCCTTTTAAAGAGGACATTTTGTTTTAAATATATCTGCGATGTCGATAGGAAATTGGTGGCCCTAACGAATTTTTTTAACGCCAAAATCTCTTGATTAGCTGTCATAATTGCCTCAATGGGGTCTTTGTATTTAACTGTATTTACGAACACTGTATTTTCATTTTGAAGTAAAAGATGTGTTCTAGATCAATTTTTGTTTAATACAATATTAGCTAATAAATGAATGTGACACGGCTATGATTCGTTAACGCCTTGTGTTAATTGGTTAGCAAACATGTGTGCTCATAATTACTCGATGATTAATAAAGTGTTAAATGAGATACTGGTCACCTTAATTTCTTTTCAATTTATGGTAGTTTCTTGCGCGAATAGTTTAATCAGTTGTTAATCAGGTTTAATTTTTAGTCAATAGAGATAATTTATTGATCTCAGTTTGAATCGCTAATTTAATATAAGCTAAAATAAATAAGTTCAATTTCAAGGCATAAATATTGATGTTCTGTTTCATGTCTGAAGTTGGTAATAAAAAAATAATAAAATAATGTGTTTATGCTGCTTAAAGCTCTTTTGGGTAGCATTGACAAATTATGTGAAGGAATAATCAAATCATATGGCGATGTTAGAAACAGCAATCAATTTTTTAAATGGCTTGCTATGGGGCAAGTTGTTAGTTTATGGGTTAGTTGGTGCAGGTTTGTACTTTACTATTCGCTTGGGGTTTATTCAGTTGACTCAATTTGGGCATGGCTTGAAAATTCTGTCAATTAGCCGCAGTTCTGGTAAGCATGGCTTATCTTCTTTCCAGGTTTTTTGTACCAGTATGGCAGCACGTGTTGGAGCCGGTAATATGGCGGGCGTAGCTGTTGCAATTAGTGCTGGTGGCCCCGGCGCCGTGTTTTGGATGTGGGCTATCGCTGTACTTGGTATGGCTACGGCGATGATTGAGTCAACATTGGCGCAAGTTTATAAAGTCAAAGATGTTGATGGTCAATACCGTGGCGGCCCAGCGTATTATATGGAAAAAGGCTTAGGGCAACGCTGGATGGGGGTATTGTTCTCGGTCTTTTTAATTTTAGCTTTCGGGCTAGTGTTTAATGCGGTACAAGCCAACACTATCACTGGAGCAATGACTCAAGTATTCGATTTAGATCCTACTTATGTCGGTATTTTTATTGTTATTTGTAGTGCATTTGTGATTACTGGTGGGTTAAAAAGTGTTGCCAAAGTCTCTGAACTAGTTGTTCCTTTTATGGCACTTATTTACATTGGCATTGCGTTGGTTGTGGTGTTGATGAACCTTGAAAAACTGCCTGACGTATTCATGTTGGTTATAAAAAGTGCATTTGGTTGGCAAGAAGCCGCTGCTGGGGGGATTGCATATAGCATTGCTCAAGCGATGCAGTCGGGTATTGCTCGTGGTTTGTTCTCAAACGAAGCCGGTATGGGGAGTGCTGCAAATGTAGCCGCAAGTGCTTCTCCTAATCCTAATCATCCTGCTTCACAAGGTTACGTGCAAATGATGGGCGTCTTTTTTGACACAATCGTTATTTGTACTGCCACAGCAGCGATTATTTTGTTATCTGGTGACGCCACCTCAAGTGGGGATGGTATTGCTAAAACAATTACGGCGTTAACTAGCCATGTTGGTGATTGGGGCGGAGCATTTATTGCCTTTGCGATTTTACTGTTCTGTTTTACTTCTATTATTGCTAATTATTCTTATGCTGAAACCAATGTGATGTTTTTGTCTGGTAACAGTAAAAAAGCACTCCCTATTTTTAGGTTAGTTGTATTAGCGATGGTGATGTTTGGTGCTGTGGCTAAAATCAGTCTTGTGTGGGACTTAGCTGACGTTTCAATGGGACTGATGGCAGTTGTCAATATTGTGGCTTTAGTCTTGTTATCTGGCTTAGCGATTCGTGTGATAAATGATTACCGCGCGCAAGTTGCTCAAGGGAAAGAACCTTACTTTGATATCAACAATTTTCCTGAGCTCAAAGATGGCGATACTAACAATGTTTGGGCTAAGATGGAAAATAAGCCTTCAAAGTAGTGTCTAAAGCGATATGACGAGGTTAACTTGATTAATTAGTTAACTTAATCGAAAAAACCATGCACCGATTGCATGGTTTTTTTATATCAAATCAGTATGATTTGATATAAATAAATGAAATGGAGTTTTACTATGTTGGTTTTGGTTTCCCCAGCAAAAACATTGGATTTTGAAAATCCACCGATCACGAAACACTACTCTCAACCAACATTACTTACTCATAGCCAAGAGTTGATTAAGGTTTGTGAAAAATTATCTCCAGCGGAAATTGCATCATTGATGAAGGTCAGCGATAAAATTGCGATGTTAAATGTAGCGCGTTTTGGCCAATGGCAACCTGATTTTTCTCCCGATAATGCTAAACAAGCTATTTTTGCATTTAGAGGAGATGTTTACAGTGGCTTTGATGCCGATACGTTAACTGAACAGCAGCAAAAATCCGCTCAGCAACGCTTAAGGATTTTGTCGGGACTGTATGGGTTATTAAAACCACTTGATTTAATGATGCCATACCGCTTAGAAATGGGGAATCGACTCGAAAATAGTCGCGGTAAAAACCTCTATGCATTTTGGGGTGAGATAATCACGGACGAAATTAACCAAGCTGTAGCACAGCAACAAGATGATGTGATTGTTAATTTAGCTTCTAACGAGTATTTTAAAGCCGTTAAACCTCAACAGCTCAATGGTCAACTTATTACCCCAATATTTAAAGATGCTAAAAAAGGTCAATATAAAGTGATCAGTTTTTATGTCAAGAAAGCCCGGGGATTGATGGCAAGGTTTATCATTGATAATGAAATTTCACAGGTAGATCAACTAATCAAATTTGACCTTGAGGGGTATTATTACAGTGAAACTGAGTCGACGTTAAATGAACCGGTGTTTTTACGTGAGGAGCGTTAACATTTCGGCCAGTAGGTTAGGTTAGTAGGCTAACAGTAGGATGCTTACAATATGTTGTAACGTGTATGGTAAACCGCAAGTGCTCTGAGCTTTACCATACCGCCGGTTTTCTTAGTTTGATTACAAGTAGCGCACTTAGGCTTTATTGATTTGCTTTTGGCTGTACCAATGGGCGTAAATCAATTGTCGATTGGGCCATAGTGTAAGCAAATTGCGCATAAACAGCCACGTTTTGTGCTAATGCCTCTGGGTCAATTTTATCTAATGTGTCATTTGGTGTGTGGTGGTAATCAAAGTAATCAGTACCATCTTGTCTTAATGATGCAACTGGCACACCTAACTTGGGTAGCATAGATACGTCTGGGCCGCCGTAAGCATTGTTATTTCCTGGCGCAACACCCACTTCGCTAAGCAATGCATGTTCTTGTAACACTTTATCGACTACCTCAGGGTTCACCTTGACATCTAATTGATAAATTCTTCCTGCACCAAAATCTGACTCTGTAGCGATGTAATGTTTTGCCATTTCCTGAGCATGTGCTTTGGCATAGGCTTTACCTCCCACAAGTCCCAGTTCTTCAGCTGCATATAGTACGACTCTTATGGTTCTAGCTGGTTTTTGTGGTAAATCTTGTATTAACTTACCTGCAGCCGCCACAATGGCGACACCTGCACCATCATCAATTGCACCTGTACCTTCATCCCATGAGTCTAAATGCGCGCTAATAAGAACAACTTCTTCAGGTTTAGTACTGCCGGTCACCTCAGCAATAACGTTATAAGAGGTGGCAACTCCGCGGTTTTGAGAGGATAGGTTTAGTGATAATGTGATGGGTTGCTGACGCTTTAGCATGGCGTTAATTAAGTCTGCATCTGGGTTTGACATTGCTGCCGCAGGAATTTTAACTACGTCATTTTGATAACGCATCATGCCAGTATGTGCCATACGGTCGTGATCAGTACCAATTGAGCGAATAACAACCGCAACCGCGCCTTTCTTCGCAGCTTCTACTGCGCCTTTTGAGCGGCCGCCGACAGTCATCACATAGCCTTTAGCTGTACGATGGCGCTCCGTTTTATGATCGATAAAAACAATTTTACCTTTTACGTCAGCGGCGTTAGCTTCGATTAGAGACTGTAAATCGTCAAAGCGGATAATTGGGGCCGTTATACCTTCTTTAGGTGTAGCAACACTGCCACCGAGCGCGGTAATAACCAATGGTTGTGGATAAGGTGCGGTAATACTGGCCGATGCATAACCACGAAGCCAAACAGGTACTTGTACAGGTTCTTTATAAACTTTATCAAACCCAAGGTGCGTGAGCTTTTTTACTGCCCAATCTACTGCAATTAGATCTTGCTCGGTGCCAGCAAGCCTTGGGCCAACTTCTACGGTTAATGACTCGACAATGTCATAGGCTAAGGTAGAGTTCAGAGCCTGTTTTGCTAATTGACGGTTGATAGTCGCGTTGGCTTCAATGGTTGGGGTGGTTGCATTTTGGGGTGAGTTGTTGTCAAGTTGTTGGCAACCACTGATAAGTCCAACAGATAGTGCCCATAGGACTACAAAAGCTTTTTGTTTCATGATTTTCCTTTCATTTTATTATCTAAGTCTCACTTTTTTTTACAATCTAACAAAAAGTGTGCTTCATGTCCCGACTCTATTTTTAAGGTAACGCTATATTAGTCTTGGGTTAGTTGAGGAGATAGAAGGAAGTCATGAACATAGAAAAAATGCAGCAGCAAGCAGATCATGCAGTAGTGTTGTTAAAAGCATTAGCTAACGAGCGCCGACTGTTTATTTTGTGTCATTTGTTAAATGAAGGGGAGATGTGTGTTGGCGAAATGAACAAGAAACTTGGTCTTAGTCAATCGGCATTATCTCAACATCTTGCGTGGTTACGTAAAGACAATTTAGTTTGTACTCGAAAAGAGGCTCAAACCGTATTTTATTCCCTAAAGAGTTTAGAGGTTCGCGAGTTAATCCAAGTTCTGGATAACATGTATTGTCATTAATTTTATATTAAATTAATAAATAGAAACTAACCTAATATTGACGCCTTAATATCATCACTATGAATATTGGGGCGTTTTTTTATGGATGGTATTTTTGAGCCCCGTCATTTTACTCGCGATGAAAAGCGATTTGATGGGAGATTAATATTCAATTAAGGTCATTAATCAATAACCAGAATATGTGAGTGATTTTATTGATAACGAATGTTAAGCAAAAAAAAACCGGCCTAAGCCGGTTTTTGGTATTCAATGAAAAAATTAAGCAACAAGTGCTTTAATTTTTGCATTTAGACGCGCTTTTTGACGAGCGGCTTTATTCTTATGAATAAGACCTTTAGTCGCCATACGGTCAACGATCGGTTGTGCAACTGCGAACGCTTCTGTAGCCGCTTTGTGGTCACCGCTCTGAATAGCAGCGATAACTTTTTTCACGTAAGTGCGTAACATTGAGCGACGGCTTGCGTTATGCTGGCGACGCTTCTCAGATTGAAGCGCGCGCTTCTTTGCAGACTTGCTATTAGCCAAGGTGCAACTCCTAAAAACTGGATTTGATACTTTTAAAGGCCGAGGAATATGCCTGCTTTTAATCATTTTGTCAATAATTATGTTTGAATAATCGTCATTTAAACAAATTAATCAAACGAGCATGCTTATCTTCAACCCAACTCGTGTAAAATGTGGCGCAATTCTATCAGCTCTTATTCATCTGTGACAGAGCTGTAATAGAATATTTGTCATAAAAATGATTATTTTTTGGAGTCATGGTGAAGTTTTGGAGGCCATTTGAGCAAAAAGCTGTTTAAGTCTGGGATGATAGTTAGTTTCATGACATTGATATCCCGCGTATTAGGTTTGGTGAGAGATGTTGTTATTGCCAACTTAATGGGCGCAGGAAGTAACGCCGACGTTTTTATATTTGCCAATAAGATCCCTAACTTCTTACGTAGATTATTTGCTGAAGGAGCCTTTGCCCAAGCATTTGTTCCTGTTTTAACTGAGTATCAGGAAAAACACACTGAAGAAGAAACTCGAGTGTTACTTAGTAAAGTTGCGGGTACGTTAGGTGGCTTGGTATCCATCGTGACCCTAATTGGTGTGATTGGCTCGCCAATATTAGCGGCATTATTTGGTGGTGGCTGGTTTATACAGTGGCTTAATGATGGCCCTGATGCAGCTAAATTTGAACAAGCACAGTTGATGCTGAAAATTACCTTTCCCTATTTGTGGTTTATTACCTTTACCGCACTGGCAGGCTCTATCTTAAACACCCGAGGACGATTTGCGGTTTCTGCTTTTACGCCTGTATTTTTGAATATTTCCATTATTGCATTTGCACTATGGTATGCACCAACGCTTCCTAGTCCTGAAATCGGTTTGGCTTGGGGGGTTTTTGTTGGTGGCTTAGTTCAGTTTTTATTTCAAATTCCATTCTTATTAAAAGAGAATGCGTTGGTTAAACCTTCTTGGGGATGGCAGCATCCTGGCGTTGTGAAAATAAGAACGTTAATGATCCCAGCATTATTTGGGGTGTCGGTATCTCAAATCAACCTGTTATTTGACACGTTCATCGCCTCTTTTTTAATGACAGGTTCTATTAGTTGGCTATATTACTCTGACCGTCTGCTTGAGTTTCCATTAGGGTTATTTGGGATTGCCATTGCGACAGTGATTTTACCTGCGTTATCTAAAAAGCATATTAATAATGAAGCGAAAGATTTTGGGTTGACCATGGATTGGGGGGTCAAGTCTATTATGTTACTTGGCGTGCCTGCAATGATGGGACTTATCGTATTGGCTCAGCCTATGTTAATGGTGCTTTTTATGCGTGGTGCATTTGGTATCACCGATGTAGAGATGGCATCGTATAGTTTAATTGCTTATGGAAGTGGTTTATTTAGTTTTATGATCATTAAAGTTTTAGCGCCAGGTTATTACTCGCGCCAAGACACAAAAACGCCGGTAAAATATGGCATTATTGCTATGGTCAGTAATATGGTATTCAATTTAATTTTGGCCATTCCGTTCGGTTATGTTGGTTTAGCTATTGCTACATCAATGTCGGCATTGTTGAATGCGACATTATTGTATCGTGGATTGCATAAGTTGGGTGTATATCGGGTTACTCGTTCAACGATTATCTTTGCTGTACAAGTGGTGTTTGCTGCAGCAATAATGGTGGCGGTAATTTTATTTAATTTACCGAGTCAAGCTCAGTGGTTAGATTGGGCATTCACACAACGCGCTTGGATGTTATCCGTGTTAATTTTTGGTGGTGCGGTTGCTTATTTATTGAGCTTGGCTTTGCTTGGCGTTAGACCTCGACATTTGAAGGCAACGGTTTAATGCGTGTGTGACTTTATGTGAAGGGTTGTTTGGGTATATAATCTGCCGATTTATTAATATTAGAATCTAGGTGTAATGGAATTAATTCGCGGAATACATAATATTTCACCTGCTCATCATGGCTGCGTTCTCACTATCGGTAATTTCGATGGCGTGCATCGTGGTCATGCTCAGGTGATAAAGAATTTGGTCGATAAAGCTCACCATTTTCAATTGCCTGCGATGCTAATGACCTTTGAGCCTCAACCTCGAGAACTGTTTTTAGGCGATAAAGCGCCCGCGAGAATTAGTTTATTGAGAGATAAAATGCAGTTACTTGATGAACTTGGCATTGAGAAACTAATTTGTATTAACTTTACACCTGCTTTTGCCAAACAACCGGCAGATGCTTTTATTGAAGACTTGCTCGTTAAAAAACTGGGTGTTAAATACCTTGTTGTCGGTGATGATTTTTGCTTCGGTAAAGGTCGTGAAGGCAATTTTAATATGTTACTAAAAGCAGGGGTAAAGCATGGGTTTACTGTTGTCAGTACTCAAAGTTTTATCGTTGGCTCGCAACGCGTCAGTTCAACTGCAGTACGTGAACAATTAGCGTTAGGGCATTTAGAGCAAGCAAGACGTTTATTAGGACACCCCGTATTATTAAATGGCCGCGTTGCTCATGGTCAAAAATTGGGGCGTACTATTGGTTTTCCAACGGCAAATGTGGCTTTAAAAAGACATGTAGTACCTGTTAAAGGCGTGTTTGCTGTCAGGTTAAGTTGGCAAGGGAGTCATCTTTATGAAGGCGTTGCTAACATTGGTTACCGACCAACAGTACAAGGGCAAACATGCCAGTTAGAAGTACACTTATTTGATTTTGATGGCGATCTTTATGGTAAACGCGTCAAAGTAGAATTAGTCGCTAAAATCCGAGATGAGCAACCTTTTAGTTCCTTGGATGCGTTAAAGAAACAAATTATAAATGATGCAAATGAAGCAAAAGCTTTATTTAGTAATGATGCTAGTTGAGCAATTCAACTGACAGAACAATACAGTTTAAATAAACGGTGTGGGATCAATGACCGACTATAAATCTACTCTAAACTTACCGGAAACAGAGTTTCCGATGCGCGGCAATTTGGCTAATCGTGAGCCAAAAATGTTATCTCGTTGGACAGAAGAGGGGCTTTATCAAAAGATCCGCGACAGCCGAAGTGGTCGTGACCCATTTATTCTTCATGATGGTCCGCCTTATGCTAATGGTAGTATTCATATTGGTCACTCAGTTAACAAAATTCTAAAAGACATTATTGTTAAAGCTAAAACCATGTCTGGTTTTGATGCACCTTACATTCCTGGTTGGGATTGTCATGGTCTACCGATTGAGCTTAAAGTTGAGCAGAAAGTAGGTAAACCAGGCAAAAAAGTCACCAGTGCTGAGTTCCGTGAAGAATGTCGTAAGTACGCTAAAACGCAGGTAGAAGGCCAGCGTGATGACTTTATTCGTCTAGGTGTATTAGGTGATTGGAATAATCCTTACCTAACCATGGATTTTGCGACTGAAGCTAATATTGTTCGTTCTTTGTCTAAAGTGATTAAAAGCGGTCATTTACACAAAGGGGTGAAACCTGTTCATTGGTGTACTGATTGTGGTTCTGCATTAGCTGAAGCTGAAGTGGAATATGAAGATAAAACATCACCTGCAATTGACGTGGCATTTAATGCTGTTGATAGCCAAGCCGTCGCGGCTAAATTTGGTGTCGAAGTCACCGGCGATATCGCCATGGTTATTTGGACAACCACACCTTGGACATTACCTGCTAACCGTGCATTGTCAATTAGCCCTGAATTAGATTATTCATTGGTTGAATTAACGAAAGATGACAACACTCAAACGGTTATTTTAGCGCAAGTATTGATTGAGTCTTGTGTTGAGCGTTTTGGCGCGCAAAGTCACAAAGTTTTAGCGGAAGTCAAAGGGGCGCAGTTAGAACTTATGCGCTTTAATCATCCTTTTTATGCCTTTGATGTGCCGGCTATTTTAGGTGACCACGTTACAACTGATGCCGGTACAGGTATTGTTCATACCGCTCCTGGTCACGGTCAAGATGACTTTGTAGTAGGTCAAAAATATAACCTTGAAGTGGCTAACCCTGTTGGTGACAACGGTGTTTATAAAGCCGATACCGAAATATTTGCCGGTCAACATGTGTTTAAAGCGAATGATAATGTCGTTGCGCTGCTTGAAGAAAAAGGCGTGTTGTTGAGCCATGTTGCTTATCGCCACAGTTACCCTCATTGCTGGCGTCATAAAACCCCAATTATTTTCCGTGCAACACCGCAGTGGTTTATTTCAATGGACAATAATGGTCTGCGCAAGCAAGCCTTATCAGAAATTGCACAAACCCAGTGGTTGCCTGATTGGGGACAAAACCGTATTGAAAAAATGGTTGAAAACCGTCCTGACTGGTGTATTTCACGTCAACGTACGTGGGGGGTGCCTATCACGTTATTTGTTCACCGTGAAACTGAAGAGTTACACCCTGATAGCGTGTCATTAATGGAACGTGTTGCTCATAAAATTGAACAACAAGGTATTCAAGCGTGGTGGGATCTTGATGCAAGCGAGTTACTCGGTGATGAAGCTGAGCAGTATCGTAAAGTAACCGACACATTAGATGTTTGGTATGACTCCGGTTCAACGTTCTCAACAGTTGTTGATTCTCGCCCTGAATTTAATGGCCACGGTGTCGACTTATATTTAGAAGGCAGTGATCAACATCGTGGTTGGTTTATGTCATCGTTAATGATTTCAACTGCTATGAACGGTAAAGCGCCATACAAACAGGTGCTGACTCATGGTTTCACTGTTGATGGTAAAGGCAGAAAAATGTCTAAGTCTATTGGTAATGTGATTACACCATTGCAAGTAACCAATAAATTAGGCGCTGACATTCTGCGTTTATGGGTGGCAGCAACCGATTACAGCGGTGAAATGACCGTTTCTGATGAAATCTTAAATCGTAGCGCAGATGCTTATCGCCGTATTCGTAACACAGCCCGTTTCTTATTAGCTAACTTAAATGGCTTCAACCCAGAAACCGATATGGTGGCTTCTGAAGACATGGTTGCTCTTGACCGTTGGGTTGTTCGCCGCGCAGCAGCACTGCAAGAAGAAATTATTGCCGCTTACGACCAATATAACTTCCATCAGGTTACGCAAAAATTAATGCAGTTCTGCTCTGTAGAATTAGGTTCGTTCTACTTAGATATCATTAAAGATCGTCAATATACTGCTAAGCAAGAAGGTCATGCTCGTCGTAGCTGTCAATCTGCCTTATATCAAATTTCAGAAGCCATGGTGCGTTGGATGACACCTATTTTAAGCTTTACTGCAGATGAAATTTGGCAGTTATTACCTGGTGAGCGTAGTGAGTATGTGTTCACTGAAGAGTGGTATCAAGGCCTTAACGCCGTTACTCTTGAGTCTGACTTAAGTGATGAGTATTGGGCTCAGCTATTGGCCGTGCGTAATGAAGTGAACAAAGTACTTGAACAAGCTCGTCGTGATAAACGTATCGGTGGTTCTTTAGAGGCAAATGTTACTTTATACGCGGCGAGTGATTTGGTCGCTGAATTAACCAAAGTAGGTGATGAACTTCGCTTTGTATTGCTCACATCGAAAGTAACGGTTGCTGATATTGCCCAAGCGGGTGATGATGCGGTTGATACAGAGCTGGCAACATTAAAATTATCGGTAGTGAAAAGTGAAGCGCAAAAATGTGAACGCTGTTGGCATTACCGTGAAGAGGTTGGCACTATCGATTCTCACCCTACACTTTGTCATCGTTGCGTTACCAATATTGAAGGTGACGGCGAACAACGTGAATTTGCTTAAGGACAAATAATGCCTCTTACGTTAAAAGAAAGTGGCATTCGTTGGTATTGGGTAGCTGTATTGGCATTTATTGCTGATCAGCTATCTAAGCAATGGGTGTTAAGTCATTTCAAATTGTATGAATCAGTTAATTTACTGCCTTTTTTTAATTTTACTTATGTTCAAAACCCGGGTGCAGCATTCAGTTTTTTGAGTGATGCAGGTGGGTGGCAAATTTGGTTTTTTTCAACCATCGCGGTTGGTTTTAGTGTCATTTTAACTTACTGGTTACGTAAACAACCAGCAAGTATGTGGCGTGCAAATTTGGCTTACACCTTAATTATTGGTGGAGCATTAGGTAATCTTGTTGATCGTTTGCAGCATGGCTTTGTGGTTGATTTTCTAGATTTTTATTGGAAAACGGCTCATTTTCCAGCATTCAATATCGCTGACTCAGCCATATTTATTGGTGCTGTATTAATCATCTGGGAATCTTTTACACAAGATAATAAACCATCACAATAAGGACTCTGTGACCGCATGACACAAGTGAATGCTATTGTTTGCCATATGAATATTAAGTTAGAAGATGGCTCTACTGCTGACAGTACTCAAGCTTCAGGTAAACCTGCTAAGTTAATTCTTGGCGATCAAAGTTTAAGCCCTGCGTTTGAGGCTGAAATTAAACAACTTAATGTCGGTGAAAAACACACATTCACTTTAGAGGCGGTTGATGCCTTTGGTGAGTCAAACCCCGATTCAATTCATTATCTTGATAAGACGCGCTTTCCTGCTGATATGACACTTGAAGAAGGTGTCATTGTTAGCTTTGCTGGACCTCATGACAGTGAAATTGCAGGGATTATTCGCAATGTTGCGGGCGACTCTGTCACCGTGGATTTAAATCATCCGTTAGCAGGACATGCGATTACGTTTGAATTAGATGTTGTTGACGTTCTAACTCAATAGGATACCGATTATGTTAAAAGTGGACCCAACCTCACCAGAGTTAAATATTCTGCTGGCTAACCCTCGTGGTTTTTGCGCTGGGGTAGACAGAGCCATTAGTATTGTTGAGCGTGCGTTAGAGTTATTTGAGCCACCTATTTATGTGCGCCATGAAGTGGTACATAACCGCTATGTGGTTGAAAACTTAAAGCAACGTGGCGCAATTTTTGTAGATGAGTTAGAGCAAGTACCGGATCAAAGCATTGTTATTTTTAGTGCTCATGGTGTTTCACAGGCTGTTCGTCAAAAAGCAAAAGCTCGCGGCTTAAAGGTGTTCGATGCGACGTGTCCTTTAGTGACAAAAGTACATTTGCAAGTAACCCGAGCAAGTCGTAAAGGTATTGAGTGCATTTTGATTGGTCATGCTGGTCATCCTGAAGTTGAAGGTACAATGGGGCAATACGACAACCGTAAAGGTGGCGTGTATTTAATCGAGTCCCCTGAAGATGTTGTGTCGCTGCAAGTTAAAAACCCTGAAAATTTATGCTTTGTTACTCAAACAACGCTGTCAGTTGATGACACGTTAGATATTATTTCAGCATTGCAAGCGCGATTCCCATCAATAGAAGGGCCGAGAAAAGACGATATTTGTTATGCGACTCAAAATCGACAAGATGCGGTAAGAAGCTTATCTAGTGATGTCGATTTAATGATTGTCGTGGGGTCGAAAAACAGCTCAAATTCAAATCGATTGCGTGAGCTTGCTGAAAAACAAAAAATTCAAGCTTATTTAGTTGATACTGCCGTGGACGTAGAAGCTAATTGGTTTGATGGTGTAAATCGTGTTGCCGTCACCGCGGGGGCGTCAGCGCCTGAGGTTTTAGTGCAACAGGTCGTAGAGGCCATTGCGGCATTAGCGCCAAGCGCTGTGACTGAGGTAGAAGGGCGAAAAGAGGATACTGTTTTTGCTGTTCCTGCCGAGTTAAGGTAAAAATTAACCTTAGAAACAATAAAACCTAAAGCAATGCTTTAGGTTTTATTGTTTCTAAGGCACAGTAATTTAACAACTTTTACAATAAGTCTTTAGGATGAATATATAAGTGCTAGTTAATATATGTATTTGATACTAGATGAGTCGATGTAAGTCGGTTATGATGGATAATTAATCATCGTAGTGTAAGTTTAAGATTTTAAAAGATTATCGTACATTGCCAATGCGTAAATATGGCAATTTATGGAGGGTTGACGTTGAAGTCAATTAAGCAGAACGGATTTTCATTAATTGAGGTACTTGTTTCCCTTGTCATCCTTGTGGTGGGATTAATTGGGGTTTTTAACCTGCATATTGTATCTAAACAGGGCAGCTTTGAGTCATTTCAACAAACTCAAGCTTCGTATTATGCCAACGATATCCTAAATAGAATGCGCTTAAATGTGAGCGAGCTTGCTAATTACGGCTCAAGTACTGGCACAAGCTACAACGGTAAGTCGTTAATTGTTCCAGGAAAACTTTGCATCAATGGTGCCGTGTGCAATGCAGCTGAAATGCGTCAATGGGATTTATATGATTGGCAAAAATCTTTCATAGGTGATGCAGAAGTTTCCCAAGGTGACAGTGTCGGAGGGTTACCAGTGCCTATCGCGTGTATTTTTGTTGATGGTAATAATGTGTCTGTAGTGATGACATGGCAAAGCGTGCGTAAAATGAGTAGCTCAGATCAAGCGCAATCTGGCAATGTTAAAGCTTGTGGTGGCACATACGACAAGAAAAGGATTTACGAAATTGAAACTGCAATTTTCTAGGTGCACATTATGAAATTACTGCATTCTCTACAACGAGGTATGTCATTAGTTGAACTAATGGTGGCAATGTTCATTAGTTTATTTCTCACTGCTGGGCTTTTTTCAATGTTCAGCATGTCATCATCAAATGTGACAACCACAAGTCAATTTAATCAACTACAAGAAAATGGTCGTATTGCGCTGACATTAATGGAGCGGGATATCAACCAACTTGGTTTTTTCGGTGATTTAACTGGCACTGAAATGTTGGTAAATGTGAATACCACCAATACCGCAACGAATGTTACATCAGATTGTGTTGGGGCAGGGATTAATAACGAAACCTTTCCTGTCGATGTTCCTGCTCACTTTAGGCGCCTTTGGGGCTTTGAGTATAAAACAACGGTAGATATGCAATGTACATCGGCGTTAACACCGGATAAAGGCACGGATGTATTACAAATTAAACGCTTGATGGGCCCTGCTTCAACGCCTCCTTTAGAGAGTAACCGCTACTATGCTTCTGTCACCGCTAATGAAATTCACTTTTTTAATGGCAGTGATACGCCACCAACGACATTAAATAGCCGAATTTGGGAATATCAACATCATGTGTATTTTGTTGAAACTGACAATCGTATTCCTGTGCTTAAGCGTCGTTCATTGAATATCTCAAAAGGGATGAGTAACGAGGAACAATTAGTTGAAGGTATTGAGAACGTTAGAGTCTTGTATGGATTTGATAATGACGGTGATTCAACCCCCGATGCTTTTATGCCTGCAGAAGATGTATCAAATTTTATGTGGGATAACCAAGGTTTTCAGCGCTTAGTTGCGGTGAAAATTTTTGTATTAGTGCGGTCTATCCAGCCTGATAGGTCGTATACCAATGATGTCACCTATACTTTAGGTGATAAACAAATTAGCGGTGCAAGCAGTAGTACCAATTCTGATCCTGATTATGATCATTATCGTCGTCGTGTAATGTCTACAACTGTTGTATTGGAAAACCCAGTTTTAATTAGAAGCTAATAACAAACAAATAAAAACTACAAAGGTGAATTTGATGAAGGACTCTATCAAACGCCAACAAGGTGTTGTGCTATTTTTTTCGTTAGTGGTATTAATTTTGATGACCATTATCGGCGTGGCTCTTGCAGTTCATTCAACCCAATCACTCAGGATGTCTGGTGCAGGGAGCGAAAGGGTTGCAGCAACAATGAAAGCCCAAGGTGGCTTGAATACTGTTATTGATAAAAGTGATTTTTATGAGTTCAGTACCACTAATGTTGCAGTTCAAAATACAACAGAACTCAATGGTTCACAGCAAATATCGTTAATGCCTGCAGATGACCCAGGCATTGAAGTGAGTTGTCAAAGGACTGAAAATGCCAGTGCATCAAATTTAATTGGATGCCGGCGTATTGAAATTAATAGTACCGTGGAATTTGGACGTGGTGGTTATGGTGAGTTAACTGTAACGTCAGGGATTGAGCAAGAAGTGCTCAAAGGGAGTTAAGCATGTTTTTAAAACAAATATTTTATACTGGTGTATTTGTTACTTTAGGCAGTGTTGCAGCAACGATTGCGCCAGTGATGGCTGATGATACCGAACTATATGTACTTGAATCGTCAGTACGTAGTAACGATAATCCTCAAGTGCTAATTATTTTAGATACCTCGGGCAGTATGGATACTGATTTTACCGCTCCAACATTCCATTCTCAGCAGGCGCTCACTAACTCAACTAAAATCTTTTTCTCCCATGATGCTAGGCTTGTTCCGACCGCCAGCAGTAATCAATATTTTACGTATGATAAAAATGGTTGTCATGTATCTAAAGATTTTTTAGGTACTTACGGAACCTATACTGGTTATTTTCGCCATTATGATGGCAGCAAGTGGGTAAAGTACCCATTAAATGATGGTTCCGTAATTAACACCGTTGATTGTTATGAGGACATTGCTGAAAAAGTCACTACCAATACTGGTGGCGTTACAGGCTATCCTGTTGATGAGCTAGCATCTCCTTATGATAATGATATTACTAAAGCTGAATTAACAGAATTTGGCTTAGGTGACCCCGTTTATTTGTTTACCAAAGAATACATCGATTGGTTTCATCAAAATAACAAACCCAATGGTTGGGCAAATGGCGATTCTTACACTCGAATGGATGTGGCTAAGCGGGTACTTGAAGAGATTATTGTCAACTCCCCAGGTGTTGATTTTGGTTTAGCTATTTTTAATAAAAACTCTAAAACATCCCAAGATGGTGGTCGAATTATTTCAGGTATTAGTGCTAATAGTATTGCTAATAAAAAGAGCATGATTAAAAGTATTGATGACTCTAAGTCCATTAGTGGTAACTACACGCCATTATGCGAAACATTGTATGAAGCTTATAGTTACTTATATGGTCAACCTGTTAAATTTGGGCATAAAACTTCTGGGTCCAATGACAATCCCAGTTACGACACTAGTATTGAAAACTCGGCGGGTAATACTTATATCAGCCCGTTTGTTAACAAGTATTGCCAATCAAAGGCTTCTATCATTTATGTCACAGATGGCATTCCCAATAAAGATACCAGCGCCGATACAAATATTAAGGCATTACCTGGTATTGATTTAACGGTAGGTGTTGACGTTAAATGGGATAATAAAACAACCACAAACTTATTGCCTTCTATCGCGAAATGGATGTACACCAATGATGTTAATTCAAACATTCCGGGTGTTCAGTCTGTTACTACTCACACCATTGGCTTTAGTTCAGGCGCTGCGGATGCTGCTGAAATTTTACAAGCTACTGCGGATAACGCCGGAGGAAAGTATTACCCTGCTAATTCTGCACAAGAGCTTAAAGCCTCGTTATTGAATGTGTTGGCTGAAATTAACAGCAAAGATGCCAGCTTTTCCGCTCCCTCAGTTGTTCTGGATAAAACTCAAACGGGTGATGCCGCGTACTTTGCTATGTTTTTACCAGGTAAAGGCCCTCGTTGGTCGGGCAATTTAAAGAAGTTTAAAGTTGCAGCTGACGGTGCTGTCATTGATAAAAACGATAAGGATGCAATTGATACCAGTGGCAGTATTGCAAAAGAAGCTTGCCCTTTATGGACTGTTGATTGTTCTGGCTTAGATTATGCTGGTTATAATGTTAGTGATGGTGGTGTCGCGCAAATATTGCGAGATAAGTATAAAACCTCAGTCGCTAACCGTAAGGTGCTTGTTAATACTAGCAGCTCAGGGAATCTTGTTACCTTTAACAAAACCAATATTCAACAAATTAGTAATTTAAATACAGATGAAAAATTATCTGACTTTATGGGCGTCACTGTTGATGCCATTGATTCAACTCTTGACTGGGTAAGAGGCGTAAATGTTGACGCAGAGCCATATAGTGACGATGCGAATGCTACCCCGCCGTATTTAAGACAAGATATTATTGGCGATCCATTACATTCCAGACCTTTAGTGATTAACTTTGGTAATGAGACTGAGCCCGATGTGCGTATTTTAATGGGGACTAATCATGGTTTTATGCACATGTTCAAAGATACTGAAAAAGATGGCACGGGTTCGGTGGAAGAGTCGTGGGCATTTATGCCATCTGAATTACTTGGCAACCTAAAAGGATTACGTGATAACCCAAGCACTGGTGTGCATTCTATTTATGGTATCGATAGCTCTCCAGTTTCATACCTTGAAAGAGACTCGAACGGTAAGGTGAGTAAGGCATGGGTGTATTTTGGTATGCGCCGTGGTGGGAGTTCATATTATGCGCTTGATGTCAGTGTACCAGACTCACCAAAATTGAAATGGATTAAAAGTAACGACAACTACGCAGTATTGGGTGAAAGTTGGGCTGAGCCTGTAATTACTAAAATCGCCGGTTGGCCTGCAGGGGCGTTAACGGCAAGTGATGCAGAACCTGTTTTAGTTATCGGTGCTGGTTATAACGCCACAACTAAAGACGGTGCAAGTGTTGGTGCTGATGATACGCATGGTGCTGGTGTCGTTATTCTTGCAGCCAGTTCTGGTCAGTTAATTCATCAATTTGGTCAATCGGCATTAGGCGCAAATACCGTTATGCCAGGTTTGACTGATAGTATTCCAAATAAAGTTGCAGTATTAGATAGTAATAACAACCAATTAACCGACAGAATATATGCTACCGATACTGGGGCAAATATTTGGCGTATAGACTTGCCCGGGCTACCCACAGATACCAGTAACCCATGGAGCGCCTATAAGTTTGCTAGTTTAGGTGGTAATACTACAGCGTCTGATATTCGCTTTTTCTCCGAGCCTGTTATTGCTCAAACTGCGTTTAGTAATGTCACTGAACACACCTATACCGACGCGAGTGGTGTTTCACATACCAGTAGTCAATATCAGAATATTCCTTATGATGCTGTCGTTGTGGGGAGTGGCCACCGACCGCATCCTTTAAACAAAGCACGAAATGATCAGTTCTTTGTGTTCCAAGACCGAAACATCGTTTCTAAGTCGTATAGCTCTGCTTCAGGTAACACCACACCGAGTTTATTAACCATTAGTGATTTATATAATGTAACCAGTGAATCGCCGACAACTGAAGCGGAGTTACTTGCTTTTGGTGAAAAGAGAGGCTGGTATTACAATTTTGCTGATGAAGGCGAAAAATCCTTGTCAGCAGCCACTATCGTACAAGGAAGGGTGTTTTTTACCTCTTATGTGCCTGAAATTGGTGCAACCGCAAATGCTTGCTTAATTCCTGGACAAGGTCGGCTATATGGTTTTGACTTACACAAAGGGATTAGGGCATATTCACATAGTGAAGACTATTTTGACATTGGTGAACAAGTACCTGATACGCCAACGCTTATTATTCCTAAGAACGGTGATGATGATAGCTACATGTATCTAATTGGTATTGGTGATGCTGCAAACCAAATGAAAAAAGAAGAGTCAGTTATTGATGACGGCTGTCCTGCTGGAGATAACAGTTGTGTCGGTGGTGGCCTAGGCGTTAATCAAATTTATTATCATTTACACGAGATTTAGCATGACATTGAAGTATAAAAAACACCTTGGTTTTACCTTAATTGAAGTGATGATAACTGTTGTTATTGTTGGTATTTTAGCTTCAATTGCTTATCCATCATATACGCACTTCGTGGCAAAAGGCGCTCGCTCTGATGCGCTATCAGTGTTGATGGATACCGCTAATCGTCAAGAGCAATACTATTTAGACCATAAAACCTACACCAATAATATGCAGCGTTTAGGATTGAATGCGGCGACGACTAACACTGTTTATGAACTAGAAAATGGTTATTATCAGGTGAGTGCACCAACGGCAACAAGCAGTAACTTTGTGCTAAGAGCACAAGCTATTGGAGTTCAAGCTGCAAGAGACAAAGATTGTTTACAGATAGAAATTACTTCAGAAGGTCAAAAAACGCCGACGACCTGTTGGGCAAATTAATTTTGCCCTTTTAGCGAGTTTTACCATTAAGCCAGTTCATTTGAGCTGGCTTAACTGCATGTCACGGTTGTGGTTACCATGCTGGTTTTTCCTGAAATATTAATCGTGATGGCTTTAGCGTATTTACTGCTTTTATCTGCAGGGCAGTACAATATATCTATTTTTGACGTGTTATTGAGCAGTCCATCAGCATTAAACGATATTGGTGATGAGATTGAAACTGAAATGTGGTCTTTATTGTTAAAGCCGCTGTAGTATTTTAGAACTTCAGTGTTGGTGTCAGGTTTCCCATCGCGATCATCATCAATAAATATATGATACCCCTCTATCCAATCACCACTACAGCCAGTTCCGGTCCCTGCACATACACTAATATTTCGGCCATAACTCACCGCTTGGTTACGCGCAAAGGTAATTGAAGACTCAATACCGCTAATGGCAGACTTACTACGGGTGTTGTAATAAGTGTTTGTCAGTGATGGAACAGCAACCGCAACTAAAATTCCAGCCACCACTAATGTGACCATGAGCTCGACTAAGGTGAATCCATTTTGCTGTTTCATGTCATATCCCTTTTGAATGGAGAATTATTATAAGGGATTGTGTGGTTAATTTCAGCTTTGTAAAACTTATGAATGAGAACAAGTTGAGGTTATTTAGTACATGTGATGTTTTGGTTTGTTGAAAAACGAATACGCCCAGCCTGATTGACAATCACTGCTCTTGAATATCTGTTCGATGTGCTTTGTGGGCAGTAGCGAAAAGTCCCATTGGTGCCTGACGCAAAACCATCGATTTGGAATCGAATGGCTTTGCGGTTGTAGTAAGCAATATCTTGGCTGTTAAAAGCAGGCAAAATAGAGATTAATTGATCATCTCCATCTAATTTGTTTCTTGTTCCCGAATCAAAAAATGCGCTCATGCCAGCCTGCCAGTTATTGTCACATTGATTATTGCTTAAAGGACAGACCGTAACATTGCGGCCATAACTTAAAGCATGGTTACGGCTGAACTGAATGAATTGTAGGATACTATGAGCGGCCATTAAGCTACGATATTGGTGTTTTATGGCTAATAAACTTGGGAGTGCGGTTAACGTTAGTGCGGTACTAATAAAAAGTGTTGCCATTAACTCAATTAGGCTAAAGCCAAAATAATATCGGTTCATCATGTCATCCTTGTGAATAAAAAGCCTTTGCGTCCTGCAAGGGTTTTAACAGTATAGGCAATAAAAGGAGTTTTTAAGAAATGACTTTTTTAGATTCAATTCGAAATTATTAAGAAAGTTGTATTCTTTTACAGTAGACTAGGGGCGATAAAATTTTGATCAAAATTGTCATTTTAATTCAAATGTCTAGTGTAAAAGTCCTGTGGTATTGCGCCATCTGTTTACCATTGCTTTCATTTAGCGCACCCTGTTGGCGACTTTTCATTGTTTAAATGCAAGTTTATCTGTTTGACACAAGTCATGCTAAGCAAGGCTGTAACGAAAATCTTGGCAGTTTTAATGGCACAACCTAGCCAACAAAATATCAATAGGTTTAACTAAATTCTCGTATCCAAAGGAGCAAATGAATGAAAAAGGTAGAAGCCATCATAAAACCGTTTAAGTTAGACGACGTACGGGAATCATTGGCGGATATTGGTATTACGGGGATGACTGTTTCAGAAGTTAAAGGTTTCGGGCGTCAAAAAGGCCATACTGAGTTATATCGTGGTGCTGAATACATGGTCGACTTTTTACCAAAAGTAAAAATTGAATTAGTTATCCAAGATGAAGTGCTTGAACAAGCACTTGATGTGATTGTTGATACTGCTCGTACAGGTAAGATTGGCGACGGTAAAATTTTTGTCACTGAAGTTGAACGTGTGATCCGTATTCGTACTGGTGAAGAAAACGAAGACGCGGTTTAAGCGTTGAACAATATGATAAAAAAGCCTCTTTATGAGGTTTTTTTTATCACTTATTTTCGTGTTTTATGTTTACATCATCGTCAAATAACTTCTGCGCCCATTTCTTCATTCCGTTATTCGCGGCTTAACCTCAAAACAAGTTTTAAACGTGCAAACCTTGGCGTAATTAAGCATTAAGTTGGTGAGTAAGTTGAATCACGAATAACCGGACTTGGGGTAAATATTTTGGTTGATTGGGTTAATACTTTACGGTGTTTCTCAATTAATAAGTCAGTTGCCACCTTTGCAATTTCAATATTCGGTTGATGTACCGTGGTTAATTTAGGCCAAGTTTGACGAGAAAACGGACTGTCCTCAAAGCCTACTATGGAGAGATCTTTGGGAATATCTAAGCCGGCAAGTCGCGCCGCAAATAACGCGCCAGCTGCAATTTCATCGTTACAAGCAACAATAGCCGTAGGCTTATTTTCTAAAGCTAATAAGCTGTTAGCACAACGCACACCTGACTCAAATGAATATTGGCCTTGAATAACCCAATCTTCATTTAATGTCATTTTATGTTCGCTTAATGCATCTTTAAAACCATTAAAGCGAGCTTTAGTTGATTCATGATCTTCATCACCACTAATAAAGCCAATATGTCGATGACCCAATTCTATTAAATGCTGAGTAATGGAAATTGCACCGACTTTATCGTTAACTAATACGGTAAGCGTTTCATTTCCATCATTTTCTTCACCAGCGACAATGCGAACGTAATTAGCGCTAATGGCATCTAACGCAGCAAGAATTTTTGGGTCTTCAGACAAGGGGGGGGTTAGCACTAACCCTGCTAACCGAGCTTGTTTGACCATTGAGGTTAATTGTTCACAGATATTTTCACAGCGAGAATCGCAAGGGTTAATAAGCAGTTCAAAGCCTTTATCCTTACACGATGACAAAATACCATTCTGCATATCGATAACGTAATAAGCATTTGAATTATCATAAATAAAGCCAATTACATAAGCGCTGGTACTGGCTAAATTTCTTGCGGCAACATTGGGTTGGTAATTGAGTTCATTAATGGCAGCAGTCACTTTATCAATGGTAACTTGTCTAACTGAAGGTTCTTTATTGGTGACTCTTGATACGGTTTTAATCGAGACGCCAGCATGTTTTGCAACATCGTTAATGGTTACTTTCATAAATAAAACTCTAGTAGCATATTCAAAGACAGTTGATTGAAAACCTAAATAAACAACTAAGCACAACCAAAAATATTGTACAGGCTAAAGGTCCATCATTTTGAAAAGTATAGTGCGATTTTTTGCTCGAATTAGCAATGAATGTTTTTTTCATAAAGATAATTTTGTGAAAATCCTACTCAAAATAAAGATAAAGTTTTTCATTGTGATTTATCTGCAAGCAATTGTTATTACTGAACTTAATTGTATTTTGCGTTTTGGTATTATTTTCAATCAAGCAGAAGGTTAACTATTTATTGTTATTTAATTGTGGCGTGGGTGTTGATTATTGTGTAATGTTTAACCTACACATGACAGCGTTGTCATTTCTTCGGAAATGGTTATGGACATAAAACGATAATAAGTTATGAATAGGGAAACGAAGATGCGACCATCTAATTTTAAGAAAAACCTTTTAGCGACCAATATCGCATTACTTTTAAGTGGTGCGTTTGCGGGTAGTGTTTATGCAGCTGAGCCAAGCCAAGATGAAAATGTTGATAATATAGAGAAAATTGAAGTACGTGGCATGCGTGCTTCATTGAAAGCGTCAGTAAATGAAAAACGCTTTTCAAATTCAGTCGTTGATGCTGTTACCGCCGAAGATATCGGTAAATTTCCAGATGGCGATATTGGTGAATCTTTAGGGCGTATCCCTGGTGTATCGGTTAACCGTCAGTTCGGTCAAGGTTCACAAGTTTCTATTCGTGGAGCGTCAAGTCGACTGACTCGCACTTTATTAAATGGTCACTCAGTGGCTTCGACTGGTTGGTATGACCAACAAGAAATTGACCGTAGCTTTAACTACAGCTTACTGCCACCTGAAATGGTTGGCGGTATTATTGTTCATAAATCATCAACGGCTGATATGCCTGAAGGTGGTGTGGGCGGTACGGTTATTGTTGAAACAAGAAAACCACTTGATTTAGATCCTAATACCTTATTTTTAAGTGCTAAAGCCGATTACGGTTCAATTTCTGAAGAAACCGATCCTGAATTATCGGGTTTATATAGCTGGGCGAATGAAGAACAAAACTTTGGTTTCTTAGTTTCAGCTGCAGGCTCAAAAACAAATTATCAACGTAATGGTATTGAATCATTATTGGGTTGGGGTGACATTGTTCCCACTACCTTTGAGCAAGAACGTGAGCGCACAGCCGTTAACGCTGTTTTCCAATATAGCCCAACTGATAACCTCAGCATGGGATTAAATTTAATGTCATTAGATATGGAAGCGAATAACGCTAATACCTCGTTATTCGTCATGTTCCCTGATGATAAAGATGCGGCATGTGAGCAACGTAATGCCTCTGGTACTTGTACTTTCTATCGTCGTGATGGCCAAGGTCAAAACCCAGGGTGGGCACAAACATGGGCGCGTCAAGCGAGTATGGACTCTAAAACCGTTGATTTTGATATTGAATATGAAGGTGATAACTTCACCATCGAAGCACGTGTTGGCAACACTAAATCAGAAGGTGGTACAGACTTAACTGCGAACTATGGTTTTTGGTTAGGTTCACCTGAAGACTATGCTGGCACTTATGATGCAACTGGCGATGTGATTCATATTGATGTTGCGAATAAAAACTTCACTTCAGATGACTTTGGCGGTCAATTATCACCAGCAGGTTGGTCATTGAAGAAACAGCCTAATTCAGACGAAGAAACATACGCCCAATTTGATATCACCGTTCCCGTTGATTTTGGCGCAATTACGTCGATTAAAACCGGTGTACGTTATACCGACCATGACGTAAAACAAGAGACATTCCCAGCAGAACTTGCAGCTAACATTACCGCAAAAGATGCATCTGCTTATTACTCTGGTCAAGTGTCATCAGGTGCAGGTTATACCTTACCTAAGCCAGACTTAGACGCGATGCTTGCAGATGCTTACGCTGCAGTTGATGGCTTTTCATCAGATGGGGCGGTGTATAAATCAGGTTACGGAACGATTAACGAGAAAAACTTAGCGCTGTATGCAATGGCTAATTTTGATCTTGAAGGTATCCGCGGTAACTTTGGCTTACGTTACATTTCAACCGACGCAGAGTCAGATTATTTTGCCTTGCAAGCAGACGGTTCATATGGCGATAACCTAAGTACTGACAAAGCAAGTTATAACGATGTATTACCAAGCATCAACATTGCGTTTGATATTACTCAAGATGTCATCGTGCGCGCATCTGCATCGCAAGTGATTTCTCGCCCTAACTATGCTGATATGTTCTCATCTTCTTCTCTTGTGGGTTATGCCGATGGTACAGCAGGTAATGAAGTGCTAAATACCGGTAATGTTGGACTACTTCCTTATAAAGCATCACAAGCTGATTTAGGCGTAGAATGGTACTTTAGTAATGATGGCTTATTCGGTGCAACTTACTTTATTAAAGACATCAGCTCATTTGTTACAACCGATCAAATCCTTGACCAAGGCATCGGCATTGTTGACCCAGATTCTGGTGAAGACAGCTGGACTGTGTCAACACGTACTAATGGTACAGGTGGTATTATCAAAGGGGTTGAATTACAGCTTCAAGACGCATTTGATAATGGTTTAGGTTATGCCGCTAACTACACCTTTGCTGAGTCTGATGCACCTGCAGAAAACTACCCAGATTTAGTTAATGTTTTCTCTGATTCTTCTAAGCACACAGTGAACTTAGTGGGCTTTTATGAGATGGATGACTTCTCTGCACGTATCGCATATAACTGGCGCAGCGAGTACATGATCCGTGAATTACCCTTCTTCTACGGTAACCGTGAACATGACGCCTACGGCACATTAGATTTAAGTGCTAACTACAACATTACTGATTATTTAGCAGTAACGTTTGAAGTGATGAACTTACTTGAAGAAGACAGTATCCAAAAAGGGGTTGCAACAGCTGATGCAGAAGTAAAACCTGAGCTTAAAGATAGCTACCCAGCGTGGAGTTTTGAAGGTGAAGCTCGTTACACCGCAGGTATTACATTACGTTTCTAATTTCAGACACTTAATGATGTAGAATAAAAAAGTCAGCTATTTATTTAGCTGGCTTTTTTGTTATATAAAGCAACGATTGCGATAATAAAAACTGAGGCAAATGTCGATGAAAATAACCAACGTAGCAATCATAGGTGGCGGCACAGCAGGGTGGTTAGCGGCTAACCATTTAGGCTTAGCATTAACAGACAGCCCCGTTAACATTACTTTAATTGAGTCGCCAAATATTCCTATTATTGGCGTCGGAGAAGGCACTGTACCGGCTATTAGGCAAACATTACAACGCTTTGGTATTAGCGAAACTGCACTTTTTCGTCAATGTGATGCCACCTTTAAACAATCGATTAAATTCCAAAACTGGTTAGATAAAAGCCGTCATGGTGAGGAAAATTTTTATCATCACTTATTTGATGCTCCCAACCGTTTTGATGAACAGGCAACCGCGCGTTGGCAACAATATGCATCAACGTCTGAATGTGCTCCTTATGCACAAACGGTTGCACCGCAATTTGCCGCTTGTGAGTCGTTTAAAGCGCCTAAAACCATTACGACAGCTGAATACGAATCTGTTTGTGGTTATGCCTATCACCTCAACGCCGCTAAATTCGCCTTGTTACTGGCTAACAATGCCAAAGACAAATTTAATGTTAAGCACATTAAAGCGAATGTACTTGATGCAACATTAACCCAAGATGGGGCCATTGCCTCGTTGTATCTCGATAATAAAGGTGAACAAACATTCGACTTTTACATTGATTGCAGCGGCTTTGAGTCGGTATTGCATGCTAAAAAATTGCACAGTGAGTTTGTAGATAAATCACATCAACTGTTTGTTAACCAAGCTATTGTTGCGCAAGTGCCGACCGATAAGCTGCGCACAATCCCCCCGTTTACATTGGCTACTGCGCATCAAGCCGGATGGATTTGGGATATTGCCTTACCTGAGCGGCGTGGCGTGGGATTGGTGTATTGCGACAAATACATGTCAACTGAGGCGGCGACTCAAAAAATGATGCGTTATTTAGAGCGTACTGCCCAAGGGCAATCGCTTGGTGATATCACGCTAAGACACATTCCAATGCAAGTAGGTTACAGAAAAGAGTGTTGGAATAAAAACTGTGTCGCATTAGGGTTAGCACAAGGTTTTTTAGAACCCATCGAAGCCACCTCTATTTTATTAACTGACTTTGCCGCTGACTATTTAGCGAAACGTTTCCCTAAGCATCAAGATGACATCCCTATGTTAGCGACGCGTTTTAATCGCACCATGACATATGCATGGGAAAGAGTGGTCGATTTTGCCAAATTACACTACTGCTTGTCCGATCGAATTGACAGCCCGTTTTGGGTCGATAATCGCCGCCGCGACAGCATTCCATCAAGCTTGCAGCAGAAATTAAATTTATGGCAAACCACCGCGCCGATAACGGATGATTTTTTTTCTCGATTTGAAGTGTTCAATTTAGACAATTATTTGTACGTATTACACGGCATGAAATTTCCTGTTCCTAAGGCGTCGTTAGCTCAACCACAAGCGCAAACATCAACGGCAACGGACAAACAAAAAGCCCTTAACACTCAGCAAGATGAATTTGTGAATCGCATCAATACCCTGAGCCAACAAATGATCAGTGACCTACCTGATCATCGTGCATTAATTGAAAAAATATCCCAGTACGGATTACAGAAAATATAAATATTTGCTGGTTTTTTAGACGAAATCGTCCTTAGTCGACGCTTAATGATAAATATGCTTGAAATTCACTGTTAAGTTGGTAGTTTCAGGTAATCATTTAAGATAAACATAATAAAAACACGTACTCTGCAACTTTGAAAGAGTGCGATTACAGGAGTTAAAATGGCTAACCAAATCACACTATTAGATCATGCTAAACATGGCGACTTAAAAATTACTTCAACTGATTTCGCTCATGTTGCAGAGCAACATATTGTGCCGATTTCTTTGCATGAAATTGCCCGTGCAGTGACTGAGTACCCTGTGGTATTTGTTAAAAATGCCGAATCAGGTGAGTTTCAATCAGTGGTGATGTTAGGGCTAAAACCAGGCCAAAACCTCAGTGTGAAAGATGGAAATTGGCAAGGGCTGTATGTGCCGGCAGTGGTACGTGATTACCCACTCGGTTTAGTGTTAAACCCTGAAATAAAAGATAAAGTGTGGATTGGTATTCGTGAAGAAGCCAAAGAAGTGTCAAAGGAAGAAGGCGCTGCATTATTTGATGGTGAAAAAGAAACCCCATTTTTAGATGGGCGTAAAAAAGCGTTAATTGAACATTTCGAGCAAGATCAAGCCACTCGCAGTATTCTTGGCTTCTTAGCTGAAAAAGAGCTATTAAAAAGCCAGTCAATCACGGTCGAAATCGCCGGTGAAAAACGTAACATTAATGGCCTATATATTGTTGATGAAGAAAAGCTTAATGGCTTATCAGATGAAGACTATTTAGCATTACGCCAACGTGGCTTATTAGCGCCTATCTTTGCGCATTTAGCTTCAATGAACCAAATTAACCGTTTAGCACGTGCTGAAACCCAAGGTTAATGAGTTCTTAAGCTGTTTATAAAAAGCGGATTATACAGCCCATTTGGTAATAAAAAAGCACTTACTGAAGTAAGTGCTTTTTTAATGCCTATACCGGTCATGCGCGCACTATGTGCAGCTCATAGAGGCATTGCCGCGACTTAGTTTAAATCTTTGCGCTGATATAAACGTAATTCAGAATGGAATCCATCAATGGTTTCAAAGCCAAACGGATGAACATTGGTTGATAATAAATCATACGCCGTTAAAAAAGCATCGTAATCTTCAGCTTTAATCTGTTTTTTCACCCCCAAGTGACTGTCGTCTATCGCTAATTTTTTACCTTCTCGTAAATTACGTAGCAGCACATATTTGCAATTAAGACGGGTGACATGTTCAAGGTAATTAGCAACGATATCAGGTTCCATTTCTTGAAATGAAATGAAATTGACAAATAAATCAAGCTCACCAGTCACCTCTGGCAACTGCCAAGGGCATAAAACCGCGCCATTAAATTGAGATGAAAGTTGCTTGAGTGACTTATCAGACATGCTTTTTACCGTTTGATAATCAGCGATATGTTGTTGCCCAAAACGGGTTTGCAAATAATAAGTTGAGAATAAACAGGTCGGGGCGATATCAACGTTCATGTAAAAACTGTTATTACGAGGATCACTTAACAAAATTTCCCCTAAAGTGCCAAATCCGCCGCCAATCTCTAATACCGTGTTGACCGGTACATTGTGAAGTTGTTGCTTAAGAAAGTTGAGCCCTAACAGATAATTTAAACTGGAACGGCTAAATTTATTGCCTTCAAATTCAAAATGCTCAATAGGTGAGCCAATATCAGACTCAGTGAATTTATCCGTAAAGGGGGCTTTTAAAGATTCGCTAGCTTTAAATACGCGGTAGTCACTGCGCGCATGCATTTCACCTGAAAGCGAATCGTTAATTGATAATGCCGCTTTGTTATCTTGCTGCATATGTGCAAGGCAGCTATCAAGTAAGGTTTGGTATTTTTCTGTTTGGTTTATCCAACCGTTAAAGCGGTAGGTTGGAACAAAGTACGATAAGGCGCTAGGAAGGCGACGAAAGTTTTCTATACCATGAGTGGCAAGATCTTGTTGCAAGCCTTTTGCGCCAAATTGCCAAAAGTTGGTTGGCAAATATTTAGAATCTACCTGTTTCATGTCTTCGCTAATGGTTGCAATTTGATGAGATAACATGGGCTTCCTTTAAACGTGTTGAACAAGTACATTTCAATGTTTAGTTCAGTGACTTTGTCGATGATAGCGACGTTATACTACTTGGAGATTAGTGGTGTCTACAAGTCATTATTTTAACAGCAAAAATGGAGATAAATATCACATACTTTTTGTCAGTTTTCGACGCGTGAAGAGGCTGTTACACAATGTTTAGCATGGATTGAATCAGTGTATTAACTCCTATTTTGGGCTCGATTTATTATCATTTTTTACGTTTCATTATTGCCATATTTGTTGCTCGTGCATTTATTAATGTAGTCCTAGCATCACGGTACCAGTGAGTATTATCCAAACTGAGAAAAACTGCTTAAGCTTTTGGATCGAAAAATATAATGCAATTCGTTTTGCTAATAATCCGCCTATTATTGCTGCTGGGCCTGCAAATAATAAGGTTTCAAAATGGGCCGCGCTATCCGCTGAAAAGGTGATCGGCGCGGTTGACCAAACCGTGATTGCGCTAACCACGACACCTGTTGCAATCGCTAGTTTAGTGCAGTACCCGCGCAGCATTAAATAAATAACCAGCATTTCACCTACTCCCACTGATAACCAAGATGTCACTATGCCCCCAATAAAACTAATGATTACCAATGCAATAATATCAAGGTGTTGCTTATGGTGATTAGTTAGTTGCGCTGTGGATTTGCGGCTGTGAGTTAAAATAATCAATCCCAGAGCGATTGAAAATAAACTGAAACTGATGTGTATCGATACCGGTGGCGGGAGCTGAACTAAGGTGCTAAACCACAAACCACTGATTGAGGCCAATGCAGATAATCCACAAAAGCGCCCAAATGCTATCCATGTAGGGTCAAGGCGATGATGGCGTCGATAATGAAAAATCCAACTCAAACTGCCAGCAGTCATACCAAAACACTGTATTGCAAAAGAGGTTGATATCATCTGCTCGGTAGAAAAGCCAACCGCGGAAAAAACCGGTACAAATATGACCCCGCCGCCAGCACCTGTTGAATTAGCAAAAATAGCACCGATTATCCCCACTAACACAAACAACCCTGAGTTTAAAATGGTATCAATGACCGGGGTAAAAAAACTTAGCCAAGTGGCCCAGCACAAGATAAAGATCATCGCTGCCAGCCAAACCTTCATGTTGCTACTTTGCAATAAAGCTAATCGCACCTTAATCCATTCCTTTATTATTTTTTATAGTTAATGGAGACAGCCCTTTGAGGATAGCAATAAATCAATCTAGGCATATGCAAATAAGGACTTACTGCAAATGTGGCGTATTTGATAACATTTTGTCAAATAAGTGTGGATATTGGTGGGGAAAGTTAGTAGATTAGAATGTATGACAACGCTGTCATTTGTTTGTTAACCCGTCATTATTGCCATCGGTAACTCTTGGAGTTGATGCAATCTGTCCAACGGTGACGTGGTTGATAAATGCGCCTTTATGCTGGTGTTGTCTAGTTGGTAATAGAAGTTTAGGTCCTTTTATTACCAAGTACATATCGGTAATGTTGTCGATATTTTAATACTTTTATTCTCTCCCCAGATGTAAGTATGAGCTGGGTGCATTTGCCCCAGCTATATTTTTTTGGTGTAGCGAATACGCGTATTGTGCGTTAATCATTTCACACAAGGAAGAGGATATTATGAACGTTATTGCTGCGGCATCGACGCTGTGTATCATGCTGAGTTTAAGTGCTTGTGTCGATATTTCCCCGTCGACATCAGACAAGATATCATCATCTACCGACACGCCTTTGACACAACACACGCTCGACACATTTGCCCAGCAACTGGCGGTTTCCTATGATGTTATCACCAATGTGCCAGAGCAAGCCTGTGCGAAAGAGGCTGATAAACAAGCTCATTGTTTTATCGCTGAAATTGAATTTGTTAGCCAAAATGACTTTACTCACCACAATTGGGAAATCTATTACAGCCAAATGCGCCCTGTGATAGACGTGCTAAGTGATGAATTTACCCTTACTCATATTAAAGGTGATTTACACCGGATAACCCCTACAGAAAAGTTTAATGGATTTAAGGCAAAGCAAGCTAAAACATTACGCTTTCGTGCACAGCATTGGCAGTTGTCTGAAACCGATGCTATGCCCAATTATTATATTGTGGCCACCGATAACGAACAGTTATTGCCTGCGGTTATCAGCAGTACTGAGTTGATTATTGACCCTGTGACTAAACTAGAGCAGCGTCCGTATGTCGTGCCTTTTACTGACCCTGTAAAACAATACCGCCGCTCAGCGACCGATAAACTGAAGTGGCAGCAACCTGCCGATATTTACGTGAAAAATGCCAACCTAACAGGCAACTTACAACCAAATTCACCGACTTTATTAGCATCGTCAATTATCCCTACGCCGTTATCGCAACAAGTTTTTGATGACAAGCCGCTGGTCGATTTTTCACAGGGTTTATTGATTGAAAGTCAAAGTTTTGCAAAGGCCAATATTAAACCCAGTGATATTCAAGCCGCGCTACTTCGCCTTGAAACGATTGGCGTTAGCAGCCGTATTTCAAATGATAATTTACCTGATGAACACAAACACATCACTCGCTCGCAGCCGCTGACTTCATCACCTGTTACATCAGCACGAGATACGCAATCAACATCACCCGAAAGCCAATCATTATCCTTAGACCCAAGTCAGGAAGCACCATCGAAGTTATCTGCACTTACGGTGCAATTATTGCCGCTACAAGAGGCCCGATTAACCCAAGATAAATACAGGCAAGGGCATTATCAGCTAGATATTGCCGATAACGGTATTATGATTTATGCCAATGATGCCAGTGGCTTTTCTTATGCTTTTGCCTCTATTCAATCGTTAATTAACCCTCAATCTTTAGTCATACCAGCCATGAAGGTTATCGATGCACCTCGTTATGACTTTCGCGGGATGCACATAGATGTGTCGCGCAACTTCCACTCAAAGGCGGCCATTTTTAAACTCATCGAACAAATGGCGACTTACAAGCTAAACAAGCTGCATTTACACATGGGGGATGACGAAGGTTGGCGACTTGAAATCGATGGTTTGCCTGAACTCACCGACATTGGATCCAAGCGTTGTCATGACTTAACTGAAACACGTTGTTTATTGCCACAACTGGGTAGCGGCCCATTTGCCGACTCACCCGTTAACGGTTTTTACTCGATTAACGATTACATCGAAATCATTCAGTTTGCCGATGCCAGACAGATTCAAGTCATCCCCTCAATGGACATGCCAGGGCATTCACGTGCGGCAATAATATCAATGCAGGCACGTTATCAACACTATATGCAAGCAGGCCAAGTTGCGCTGGCGAATGAATATTTATTGTATGACCCACTTGATAGCACTCAATATTCATCAGTGCAGTATTACGATGACAACACCTTAAATGTTTGCATGCCCTCAACGTATCACTTTATTGATAAAGTGATTACCGAAATAGCTGCAATGCACCAACAGGCAGGACAGCCGTTAACGACTTACCATATTGGCGCCGATGAAACTGCTGGCGCGTGGAAAGACTCGCCGTTATGCCAAACGCTGATTGCCAATAACAGTGACATTAACTCTGCTGAGCAATTAGGGCCTTACTTTATTGAGCGCGTGTCTAACATGTTGCACAAAAAAGGCATTCAAAACGCAGGTTGGAGTGATGGCATGAGCCACACGCAAGTTAACAACATGCCAAAGAACAGCCAAAGCAATATTTGGGATGTCATTTCTCACGGTGGCTATAAAAATGCCCACAAGCAAATTAACCAAGGCTGGACATCAATACTGAGTCATCCAGAGGTGTTGTACTTTGACTTCCCTTACCAAGCTGACCCGAAAGAGCACGGTTATTACTGGGCAACCAGAGCATTAAGCTCATACAAGCTGTTTAGTTTTATGTCAGGTAATTTACCCGCTAATGCTGAGCAGTGGCGCGATATTGAAAATTTGCCTTTTGAAGCTGATGACCGAGTAGTAAAAGATGATAACGGCCAACGATTATCAGGGCCTTTAGCAAAAGGTAAACGAGCCAGTGGTATTCAAGGGCAATTATGGAGTGAAACCATTCGTTCGCAGACGCAACTTGAATACATGATTTACCCAAGACTGTTAATGCTTGCCGAGCGAGCGTGGCATAGACCTCGCTGGGAAGTGCCATATCAATACCAAGGTGTGGTTTACAATCAACATAGCGGTTACTTCACCGCTGATAAACGCCAGCAACAAACAATGCAATGGCAGCGTATTTCAAACCATTTAGGCGCGAAAGAATTTGCCAAATTAGATAAGTTTGCCATTCACTATCGTTTGCCTATCCCCGGTGTAAAAGTGGTTAATAACCAATTGAGCATGAACAGTGCTTTTACTGGATTAACGCTTGAATACAAGCAAGATAAGGGTCAATGGACGACGTATAAAGCACCTGTTGAAGTGACATTACCCCTTGAGGTGAGAACGTCGGCGCCAGATGGTATTCGTAAAGGTCGCAGTGTCAAAGTGAATTAACTATTGCGTTACCTTAAGCCCTTTTTTACCCCAAAAGCACCGTAAAGCTGCTTTTATTAGAAATATAGTAGGGCTTATTATAATGATTGTTATGCGAGGGTTGACGCAATTTTATTTAAAAAATGCTATTAAAACATAAAGTTAAAAATCTATTTTGTGCTTATCACTCAGTGAGTATCAATGAAGATTATTACGACTGAAGCGTATTTAACATTTTATTAAAAAACAAATGACAACGCTGTCATTTTGGGTGTAACATGTTTTTAACGTTTTTAGGGTGACTCATTAACCGTAAACGGTCATGTCTGTTTGTACTCACCACTAACATATAAAAATATCGAAGAGGGAAGTCATGGCAACAAACCAAAACATCAGCATGCCATTATATTTGGGCGTCGATGGCGGTGGCAGTAAGTGTCGGGCGATTATCTATTCACAACACCAAGGCGTGTTAGGTACTGGGGTTGCTGGACGAGCTAATCCATTACACGGTATTGACCACACATTGCACTCTATTACGGTCTCAACCCACTTAGCTTTAGATGATGCAGGGCTCAGTCGTCAACTCATTGGCCAGTTAATTGCTGGTGTTGGCCTTGCTGGTGTTAATGTTCCGCATTTATTTAATCAAATCAATCAATGGCAACATCCTTTTCAAGCAATGTACCTCACCACCGATCTACATACTGCATGTATTGGCGCTCACAATGGCGATGATGGTGCGGTGATTATCACCGGCACGGGTTCTTGTGGCTACGTACATGTTGGGGAGCAAAGTTTGTTAGTGGGTGGGCATGGTTTTGGCCTTGGTGACAAAGGCAGCGGCGCTTGGCTTGGGCAAAAAGCGGTTGAACATGTGTTATTAACGCTTGATGGTTTTAGTGACGCCAGTGCCTTGCAAGCAGCGATGTTAGATCACTTAGAGACAGATAACGCCACCGGCATTGTTGAGCTACTCGCGGGTAAATCATCTAGCGAATACGCTAAATTAGCGCGGGTTGTATTAGCGTGTGCTAACCAAGGCGATAGCGTTGCCATTGGCATTGTCAAAGAGGGCGCAGAGTATATTAGCGCCATGGCTAGAAAATTATTTAGTTTGCATCCTCAGCGCTTTTCAATGATTGGTGGTTTAGCTGAACCATTAATGCCGTGGTTAGATAGCGATGTATCAAGCAAGTTGGCGCAATCTATCGCGCCACCAGAAATTGGCGCAGTGTACTTTGCACAGCAGCAACATCAACAATAGTGTCTGTCGTTTACTCAATAAATATATAGGGTTTAAAGGTTTTTTATGTCAACGAATACCATCATGGAACAAGAAGCACGTACCGCACCGCAAAAAATAGCTGCGCAACTCAAAGACAACGACAATCTCACTGATTCATTAGGCATGGTATTACGTGACTTTGCGCCGAAATTTATCATGATTGTTGGTCGTGGTTCATCAGATCATGCTGGTGTATTCGCCAAATATTTATTTGAAGTTGAGCTGGGTATTCCTACATTTGCTGCTGCACCATCTGTTGCGAGTGTATATGGCAAACAGTTGCAGCTAAGCGGTGGCTTAGTGATTGTTATTTCGCAATCGGGTCGTAGCCCTGACATTCTTGCCCAAGCCAGAATGGCAAAAAATGCAGGCGCGTTTTGCGTGGCATTAGTGAATGATGAAACCGCACCCATTAAAGATATTGTCGATGTTGTTGTGCCGTTACGCGCAGGCGAAGAAAAAGCGGTTGCAGCCACAAAAAGTTATTTGGCAACCTTGTCAGCCTTAATCCAAATTGCGGCTAAATGGTCACAATCCGCCGAGTTAGCGAAAGCGGTTGATTCAATGGAAAACGCCTTACAAGGTGCTGTTGATGCACCACCACAACTTACGCCGCAACTACTGGATGGGGTTAACAATTTAGTGGTGCTGGGTCGTGGCTTAGGTTATGCCGTGACCAAAGAGATTGCACTTAAAATGAAAGAAGTGTGCTCAATTCATGCAGAATCATTTAGTAGCGCTGAATTCCTGCATGGGCCAGTGACTTTAGTTGAGCAGCAGTTATCAATTGTTGATGTCACGGTGGAGGATGAAACCTTGCAAAGTCATCTAGAGCAAATTGAAAATGTACGCCAACGAGGTGCACAATTAGCGCATATTCACCAGTGTAATAAAGCTATTCATCCTCGGGTTGCGCCATTAGCGGTGCTGCAACGTTTTTATATTGATATTGCCGCAGTAGCCGTTGCCAGAGGCATTGACCCAGATCAACCTGCTGGGCTGAAAAAAGTCACTCAAACTTTGTAATCACAGCCGAGATGACGCATTGCGACTATCCAGAGGGCTTAATCGCATTGATTGGCTTTTTATTTGACTACGGCACTGAAGCTTTTAAGCAAATAAGCGAATTTTATTAGTTAATTAATCTATTTAATTACGGACTAACTGGACGTATCGCATGAAACAAACGTTCCTTGTACAACAGCTATTTGACGGTCAGTCGTATATCGACAATGCCGCCATTATGACTGAAAACGGTATCATTACTCAGATTGTCGCCAATGTGACTGAGGCTAGCACGTTATCTTTAGCGCATGACTGCCAGCTAATTACTTTAAAGGGCATGATTGTGCCGGGGTTTATTGATATACAAGTTAATGGCGGCGGCGGTGCATTGTTTAATGCTCAACCGTCATTAGCGTGTATCAAAACGATTGCCAAAGCACATGCCGCTTTTGGTACAACGGCGTTTCTTCCTACCGTGATAACCGATGATATTACGGTTATGCAACAAGCGGCCGATGCGGTCGCGCTAGCGATGAGCGAGAAAACGCCAGGAGTCTTAGGAATACATTTTGAAGGGCCGCACTTAAGCGTGCCTAAAAAAGGGGTGCACCCAGCGCATTATGTGCGTGAGGTTTCAGCCGCAGAGCTTGCTTTATTCACTCGCCAAGACTTAGGGCACAAAGTCGTGACCCTTGCGCCTGAAAATGTGGCGCCAGAGGTCATCACTCAACTGGTTAAAGCGGGAGTGAAGGTGTGTTTAGGCCATTCAAATGCAGATTATCAAACCGTTGTTAATGCCATCAATGCTGGAGCGGTGGGTTTTACCCATTTGTTTAATGCCATGTCAGCATTAAATTCGCGCGAGCCCGGTATGGTCGGGGCGGCACTTGAAGACGATAACACGTGGTGTGGCTTGATTGTCGATGGACATCATGTTCATTACGCCGCGGCTAAAGTGGCTTTGCGCAGTAAACCGCAAGGCAAAATTATGTTGGTGACAGATGCAATGCCACCTGTTGGGCAGAGTAATGATGCCAGCTTTGAATTATTTGGCACCCAAGTCATTCGTCAAGGCGACAGGTTGAATACACCAACAGGCGAACTGGCTGGCTGCGTACTTGATATGAATGGTGCGGTGAATAATAGCGTTAAATTACTGGGCGTGAGCCGCGATGAAGCATTGCGAATGGCGTCGCAATACCCGGCAGATTTTCTTGGTATTAGTCAAACTCACGGTGCGATTAAAGTAGGGCAGACAGCAAATATGGTGTTGCTTAACGAGCACAGCCAAGTTGTGAGCACTTATATTCATGGGCAAGTGTTGGTTTAATCCATTTTTAGATTTGGCTCATTGAGCATATGAAATTGAGCCGTTAACTGTTGCTTGCTAAATGATGACGACTAACAAGCATCAGTGAACAGCAATATTGGTGTTATTAAATATTTAGTAAGAAATTCAATCATATTGGCTGCGGCGAGCAACTTATCGGCAAGGGTGGATTAAGGTAATGTACCTAACAAGCAAGTACAGGAGCGACTAATCACCATGGCGCTGTCAACTACATCATCAACGTCGCAGTCACAACAAAGTGACAATAGCACGATGACATCAACCAAGCGGCAACGGTTGCAGTCGTTAGATGCGCTGCGCGGTTTCGATATGATGTGGATTTTAGGTGGCGAGAAATTGTTTGCAGCCTTGTTTGCGTTTACTGGTTGGGTAGGTTGGACATGGTTTGATCAACAGATGCACCATAGTCAGTGGCACGGTTTTACTTTTTATGACTTAATTTTCCCGCTGTTTATTTTCTTATCTGGGGTGGCGTTAGGTTTATCTGTCACTCGAGTAGATAAGTTGGCGTTTGAACAACGTAAAGCGCGCTATATTCACGCAGTAAAAAGATTGGGGCTATTAATTGCTGCTGGGATTATTTATAACCATGGTTGGGGTGCAGGGCTGCCAGCCGATGCCGAACAAGTGCGTTATGCCAGTGTTTTAGCTCGAATTGCTTTTGCTTGGTTTTTTGCCGCGATGTTAATTGGGCATACCAGTGTGTTCACCCAGATATTAACGGTAGTGACAATCATTGTTGGCTACGGGGCTTTGCATTTATTCGTTGTTGGTGGTCATGGTCAAGTAGCTGATTTTACTCTTGAAGGCAGCATTAATGCGATGGTTGATGCAGCTTTGTTACCGGGCATGCATTATCAACAATTGCCAGTAGACCCTGAAGGGGTGTTATCAACGTTGCCTGCGATAGCCAATGCCATTATAGGCAGTTTTGTTGGCCGCTTTATTGTTAAACCACATTCAAAAGGTGAGTGGGCTAAAGTGACAATCTTAATTTGTTCGGGGGTGGCAGCGATTGCTTTAGGTCAATTCGTTTCAGCTTTAGTACCGATTAATAAAACCTTATGGACTAGCAGCTTTGTATTGGTCAGTTGTGGTTGGAGCGTTATCTTATTTGCGGTTTTTTATGGTGTGGTTGACGTTTTAAAATGGCGCAACTGGGCATTTATATTGACGGTCATTGGCACCAATGCCATTGCAATTTATTTGGCCAGCAGTTTAGTTAACTGGCATTATTTAGCGGCAAGTTTGGCGGGTGGTTTCATTGCAGCCTTACCCGAAACCGCACAACCATTGGCTGCAATGTTTGCCTTATTAACGGTGCAATGGCTGGTGTTGTATTGGCTATATAAACGACAAATTTTTATTAAAATCTAGCACATTAACAAGCGATTCTGTTTGGAGAGCCGCGAAGTTTAAACGTGATGTAAATCGATGTACCCTAAATGACAGCGCTATCTTAAAGTAAAAGCGGAGGTTGTAATTTTTACTTAATTGAAGTGGGTAGCGACTGTCGATAATAATGATAATGACAAGAGAGCGGGAATATGGAAATGACAGCAACATCTCAATCGAAACAAAGCAGCTTAGTGCCGATGGCCATTGTTGCGATACTGTTTTTTATTCTCGGCTTTGCCACGTGGTTAAATGGCTCATTAATGCCGTATTTAAAGCAGATTCTGCAACTTACTCCTTTTCAAGCGTCACTTATTTTATTCTCGTTTTATATTGCAGTGACCTTTACCGCCCTGCCTTCGGCTTGGGTTATTCGTAAAGTCGGTTACAAAAATGGCATGGCGCTGGGTATGGGGGTGATGATGCTGGCTGGGTTGCTATTTATCCCCGCGGCACAAACCCAAACCTTTGCGTTGTTTTTGTTTGCGCAGTTAGTGATGGGAACAGGACAAACCTTATTACAAACTGCAGTAAATCCATATGTGGTGCGTATTGGCCCTGAAGAATCTGCTGCAGCACGTGTCAGTGTCATGGGCATTTTAAACAAAGGTGCAGGTGTGATTGCGCCTTTGGTTTTTTCGGCATTAATTCTTGATAGCTTTAGAGACCGCGTTGGCATGACACTCACGCAAGAGCACATTACTGAAATGGCGAACAGCTTAATTTTACCGTACTTAGGTATGTCTATCTTTATCGGAATTTTGGCTATTGCAGTGAAAAAATCGCCACTACCAGAGTTAGAACAAGATGAACCACAAGAGCAGTCATCAGGACAAATGAAAGCGGCATTAGCGCACCCAAGTTTAGCTTTAGGTGTCGTGGCATTATTTGTCTATGTTGCTGTTGAAGTGATTGCGGGTGACACCATTGGCACATTTGCATTGTCGCTTGGTGTTGAAAGTTATGGGGTGATGACCTCGTATACCATGATGTTTATGGTGTTCGGTTATACCTTAGGGATTATTTGTATTCCTCGGTTTATCTCTCAGCCAAAAGCATTAATGCTTAGCGCGATTCTTGGCATTGTTTTAACCTTAGCGATTGTGATGGGTGATAACGAGTCATATCAGATTGCCAATATGCTGATTGTGCCATTTGGCGGTACTCAGCTTCCTGATACGTTAATTTTAATTGCAGTACTTGGTTTAGCGAATGCCATTGTATGGCCGGCGGTTTGGCCATTAGCGTTATCAGGTTTAGGTGCGTTAACCAGTACGGGCTCGGCGTTACTTATTATGGGCATTGCTGGTGGGGCGTTTGGGCCGTTGTTTTGGGGAATGGCAAGTCATGTGCCGTCATTAGGTATGCAAGGCGGTTATATTGTGATGTTACCTTGTTATATGTTCATTTTGTTCTATGCGATTAAAGGTTACAAAATGACCTCGTGGTTACAAAAAACATAACCAACGTTTGCTGGCAAGATAACGTTATTGATTAAAAAATACTTAATTAGCTTTGAGTATCCAAAAAAAAGAGAGCCTTTATGGCTCTCTTTTTTTGTTTTTAAGCAAGGTTGTCAAGGTGTTCATTGGCGACCTGTAGCACGTTCTTTGCTTACAAAGTGCCTGCTTTGTACATTTCAGCAAAAGAGCGTTTGTACAATTTTGCTAAATGATTGAAAAAGTTTGTCATGGTTTCTCTCCAGATGCGTTAGATATGCTGGCTTCATTAAGCAAACGATTCCCTGGTAGATCTTACAATTCGTTTTCTTAACTTGTTGCTATTGTACGAAAGGTAATGACGGTTAACAAACGAGAAGATTTGCTATATTGCCATTAGTTAAACTAATCCAAATATTTGAATATTAATTAATTTGAAATCATCCTTTTATTTAAGTATCTGTTTTTAATGATTTATTGTTATTGGTTGTTGTGTTTTTTTGATTATTATCATTATTTGATTTTATGTTATTTTTTGTTAATTTTTTAAAACAGCTTACTTTAGCTGATTGCGGTATTAGATTGATGAAAAAATGAATATGTTGTTATTATGCTAAAAAATTCCTAGCACCATTTTCTTGTTAAGTCAATATGCCGGTAGTTGTAGTTTGCGCCCTCGCTCAAAACCCATTTAAAGCTGGTTATTTGATTGATTTGAATCAAATTGCAATGGTATAAAATGAGGGCTTAATATATCACTGTGTTTAATTAACTGATTGAAATTAAAGTTAAAAATACATCGATATAACAAGTTGTTCGTTTTTTCAGCTATTTATCGTCAAGATACTGTCTTGCCGTAAGATAAAAGCGCTGATTGGGTATTATATAAAAAACACGAGTGGAAGAAGTTGAGCTTAGAAACGGAAATTTAACAATTTTAACGCAAGTTAAGATAAGTCGTTTTGAGTTGTTGTTAGCACAACATAATGGGCAACACCGTTTTAAAGTATCTAATTTGGGATGACTCAAATTAGAACATCGTCATTGAATTTGGCCGTACTGAAGTAAGGAGTCGCCAATGATTATTGAAGAGGTCGTAGAGCTATCGCGTTTGCAATTTGCGCTGACAGCCATGTATCACTTTATTTTTGTTCCATTGACATTGGGTTTAGCCTTTATTTTGGCAATCATGGAATCACTTTATGTGATGACTGATAACAAAATATACAAGGATATGACCAAGTACTGGGGAAAACTATTCGGGATTAACTTTGCACTGGGTGTCACTACCGGTCTTGCTATGGAGTTCCAGTTTGGAACCAACTGGGCATATTTTTCTCACTACGTCGGCGATATCTTTGGTGCGCCGCTTGCCATTGAAGGTTTAATGGCCTTCTTCTTAGAGTCTACCCTTGTCGGTATGTTCTTCTTTGGCTGGGATAGATTTAGCAAACGCCAACATTTAGCCATTACTTGGTTAGTGGCAATTGCGTCAAATATGTCCGCGTTATGGATTTTGATTGCAAATGGTTGGATGCAAAACCCTGTAGGTTCGGTATTTAATTACGAAACCATGCGCATGGAAATGACCAGTTTTGCTGAAGTGGTCTTTAACCCAGTTGCACAGGTTAAGTTCGTTCATACTGTGGCTTCAGGTTATGTTGCTGGCGCAATGTTTGTCTTGGCGATCAGTTCATACTTTATCTTAAAAGGTCGTGATCTACCTTTCGCTCGTCGCTCATTTGCGATTGCGGCAAGTTTCGGTATGGCCGCTATCTTATCTGTTATCGTGCTTGGTGATGAATCTGGTTATAAAGTTGGTGCGGTACAAAAAGTTAAATTAGCTGCAATTGAAGCTGAGTGGCACACTGAGCCTGCTCCTGCTGCATTTACTGCCGTTGGTTTCCCTAATCAAGAAAAAATGGAAACTGATTTAGCGATTAAAATCCCTTACGCAATGGGTATTATTGCCACGCGTTCACTTGATGAAGAAGTGACCGGTATTGTTGACTTGGTTGACCAACACGAAATTCGTATTCGTAACGGGATGATTGCTTACTCAATGCTTGAACAGCTTAAGGCGGGTAATGAGTCACCACAGCTGCGTAAAGATTTTGACCAAGTAAAAAATGACTTAGGTTACGGCTTATTACTTAAGCGTTATACCGACAACGTTGTTGATGCCACTGAGGAACAAATTAAAGCTGCGGCTCTTGATTCGATTCCTAATGTTGCCCCTATGTTCTGGAGTTTCCGAATTATGGTGGGTGCGGGTGTGATTATGTTGCTCGTGTTTGCTGCTGCATTCTGGCAAAGCACACGTCATCGTATTGCAGAGAAAAAGTGGGTACTAAAAGCTGCGCTGTATTCATTACCGCTTCCTTGGATTGCGATTGAGTGTGGTTGGTTTGTTGCTGAGTATGGTCGTCAACCGTGGACGATTTCTGAGGTACTACCTACCTTTATGTCGGCGTCATCGCTGTCGGTATCAGACCTTTGGTTCAGTATCATCTCTATTACCGTGTTCTACTCAATTCTATTGGTTATTGAAATGTTCTTGATGTTCAAGTTTGCACGTTTAGGCCCTAGCTGCTTAAAAACGGGACGTTATCATTTTGAAAACCAAGATGCATAATCAGAGGGACTAACTATGTTTGATTATGAAGTATTAAGATTTATCTGGTGGGCGCTGATCGGAGTGTTATTTATCGGTTTTGCGGTTACTGACGGGTTTGATATGGGGGTTGGTGCGTTATTACCTATTGTAGGTAAAGACGACACTGAGCGCCGTATTATGATTAACTCAATTGCGCCGCATTGGGATGGTAACCAGGTTTGGCTTATCACTGCGGGTGGCGCGTTATTTGCTGCATGGCCTATGGTATATGCTGTTTCATTCTCGGGCTTTTATGTCGCGATGATGTTAGTGCTATTTGCCTTGTTCTTGCGTCCAGTAGGTTTTGATTATCGTTCGAAAATTGAAGATCCGAAATGGCGCAAGTCTTGGGATTGGGCACTCTTCCTTGGTGGCTTTGTGCCGCCACTGATTATTGGTGTTGCGTTTGGTAACTTATTACAAGGTGTCCCCTTTACCTTTGACGAGTATTTACGTGCAACTTATCACGGCGGTCTATTTGGGTTATTAAATCCGTTTGGATTGTTATGTGGCTTAGTCAGTGTGGCAATGATCATGATGCAAGGTGCTTCATGGTTACAAATGAAGACGGAAGGCGAATTAAGAGTACGCAGTGCAAAAGCTGCGCAAGTGTGCGGCGCGGCATTAGCCGTATTGTTTGTTGCAGCAGGTGTTTGGTTAGCAAATGGTATTGACGGTTATGTGATTACTTCTGCACTTGATACTAGTGGCCCTTCTAACCCTGCGGTTAAAACCGTGGCAATTGAAGCTGGCGCTTGGTTAGCAAACTATGACAAGTATCCACTCACTATGCTGTTCCCTATCATTGGTATTATCATGCCATTATTAGTGGTATTGGCTAGTCGTTTAAATCGCAGTGGGTTTGCTTTCTTCTTTAGTTCAATCGCCGTAGCGTGTGTGATTTTAACTTGTGGTGCAGCAATGTTCCCATTTGTGATGCCATCATCACTTGACCCGAACATCAGCTTAACGATGTGGGATGCGACAGCGAGTCAAATGACCTTGCAAGTGATGACGGTTGCAGCCATTATTTTTGTTCCGCTAGTGTTAAGTTATACCGTGTGGACATACTTGAAAATGTTCGGTCGTTTAAGCCGTGAGTTCATTGAAAAGAACAAAACGTCTCTCTATTAATCAAGGAGCAAACTATGTGGTATTTTTCTTGGATATTAGGTGTGCTTCTTGCTTGTTCATTCGGCATTATTAATGCTTTGTGGCTTGAACACACTGAGAACATGGATCGTACAAAAGACGAAGATTAATATTTGTCTTGAACCATGACCTTGTTAACAATCCCCTCAACACTGTTAGGTGCTGAGGGGATTTTTTATTACACTGCCAGTACGTTTTGTAAAAGGTGTTTTTAATGAGCAGACAATCTGGTTGTGACATTGGCCTAGTTCATTTATATGTACATTTAGTCAATGCCGGTAGCTTTACGCAAGTGGCCAATGAATTGAGTATTCCTGTTGCGACCGTTAGCCGTAAAATTGCCAAGCTAGAAGCGCAGCTCGATACGCAGTTAATTATGCGCAGTACTCGACGGATTCGATTAACCGAAGAGGGCGGAGCACTGTTTGAACGCTACCAAAGTGTGATTTCACAGCTAGATTCGTTGAGCCATCCCTCGCGGCGTAAGCCTGAAGGCACATTGCGTTTAGCCACACCGGTTTCAATCACTTCGATGGTATTGATGGAAGTGTTGACTGAGTTTTCAATTGCCTATCCTGACATTCAATTACACATTAGCCAGAATAATCAAACCATTGATTTAATTGATGGTGGGGTTGATATTGCTATTGTTGGTGGCGCGCAATTGGACTCGTCTTGGGTGTCTAAATTGTTTGGGGTGTTGCAATATGGGCTTTATGCCAGCCCTGAATATTTAGATAGCGCAGCGACCATTGAGCATCCAAGCCAATTAGTTGAGCATAATCTTGTAAAAGTGTGGCCGTTATACAATTGGACTCTCACCCATAAAGTACACGGAGAGTTTTATTATGAAGGCCCTGCTAAATTGACCTTAAGCGATATTCATGGCGCGGTGAATGCGACGAAAGTGGGCGCAGGCATTATGTATGGGCCAGGGCGGTTTGTGGAAAATGAACTGGCTAAAGGTGAATTAATTCAAGTGTTACCGCATTGGCGTGGTGAGCGTAGAAGAATATCTCTGCTTTATCATCAACGCAGTCATCAACCATTAAAAGTGCAGTTATTTTTAGATTTTGTGTTATCGAAAGCGCCGCAAATTTTCGGGCGTTAAGCTGCATTGTTAACTTGTTTTGCTGTGATAAGCCATTAAAAAAGCCATTCAAACGAATGGCTTTTTTAATTTTAGGCAGCAAAACGGCTTAGCGTGCGTGCTTAATCAATAAGGTACACTCGTAAGCTGCAAGCGCCATGTGCGCCAACTACGAGGGCTTGCTCAATATCGGCGGTTTTAGATGGGCCTGAAATAAACGTGCCAAACTGGGTTTGACTAAAATCAAGTTGTTTCATGGCTTGGTGCATATTGGCGACGATTTTTTCACGGGACAAAGTGATGATGAGATTTTCACAAATAAACGCCGTCACACGATGAGCTTGTGGAAGCTCAACCCAAATCGCCCCATTTTCCGCTACCCCAAGTTTACCTGGTAGCACACTGTAGTCGATATCTTGCATTTGATGTGGCAGTTCAGGGTTTTCTCGGTTCCCTTGAACCCCATCTACAAATGACATGACTTGGTTTTTTTGCGCCAATAACTCAGCGACATGTTGATTTAAGGCATTAAGGCCATCTTCTTTAATCAAGGTTGCTGTTACGGTGGCAAGGCTTTGTTCAAAGCGTGGGATTAATGGTTCATTAATGACGGGGATATTAATCTCAGGCATGGCTTTTACTTTTGCCGCACTGTTTTGAAGCGCAGATAAAATGGCGTCTTTACTGGTCATGTTAGTCATCTTATTTCTGGCCTCTATTATGTTTAAACCAAGTATCGAAACTGGCTTTCGGGGCTTGTGGTAATTCTCTATGTTGTCCCCATGCGCCTGAAAACGGCTTAAGTAAACGGTGTGGTAATATATTTAGTGAAGTCCTCGCCACAGTCATCGCACAATTAGTAGCGGTTTTATTGGCCATTAGTTTGCCAACTAATGGCATGTAGTGTCGCTTGCCATAAGGTAAGGTTTGCGCTTGAGCTTTTAAGTACCGCTGATGGGCGATGATTTTATCTAACGGCACTTTTGTTGGGCACACAAAGCTGCAGCTGCCACATAATGTACATGCCCAAGCGCTTGAATGGGTTTCATCATGCTGGGCACCAACGGCAATACCAATTGGGCCGGGAATGGTATAGTTATAACTATGACCACCAGAGCGGCGGTAAACAGGGCAAGTGTTTAAGCAACCACCGCAGCGGATACACTTTAATGATTTAGCCAATATTTTATCTTTCAGCATTTCACTGCGGCCATTATCAACAATAATCACATGCATTTCGCCGCCAGGTTTCGGTGCTTTATAGCAAGATGAATAAGTGGTGATAAGCTGACCAGTCGCATTTCTGGCTAAAGTGCGCAGCAGTACGGCGGCGCTGTCCATATTGGGGATTACTTTGTCTATGCCCATGGAATGTAGCTGTAAACTAGGTAAGTTCACGCCCATATCAGCATTGCCTTCATTGGTGCAAACAATTATGCCGCCTTGGTCAGCAATGGCCATATTTACCCCGGTCATGGCAGCATCTGCAGATAAAAACTGTTCTCGCAAGTGCGCTCTGGCTGCTCGGGTTAAATATGTTGGGTCACTGGCACCAGCTTGTGTGCCTATTTTTTCATGGAATAAATCACCCACTTCTTGTTTTTTTAAATGGATGGCAGGCACCACAATGTGCGAAGGTGCTTGCCCAGCTAATTGAATGATGCGTTCACCTAAATCGGTATCAATAACCTCGATACCTCTTTGTTCAAGATAGGGGTTTAAGTGGCACTCTTCTGTGAGCATCGATTTTGATTTCACTAATTTTTTAACCTGATGTTTGGCTAAAATATTGTGGGTAATTTGGTTGTGTTCTTGCGCGTCTTTAGCCCAATGAACTTGAATACCATTTGCAATACAGTTGCTTTCAAATTCGGTCAGATAATCGGCTAAATGACTTAGCGAGTGTTGTTTTATGTGAGAACCCAGTTTACGCAGTGTTTCCCATTCAGGCACTTGACTTGCTGCGCGATCGCGCTTTTCTCTTAATGTCCATAACGCTTTTGAGTGCCAATTAACACGCTGTTCGTCACGACAAAAAATTTCGGCTTTATGAGCATGTGTTGCTGGCTTAGTTTGGGCAGATGACATCATAGCTCCTTATAGTGCGCTGTTGAGAATTTGAGCAATATGGCGGGTGGTGATAGGCAATTGTTGACGGCGGATCATGCCATCTAAATGCAGTAGGCAAGAGGGGTCAAAACCGACGACATATTCAGCCCCTGTGGCAGCATGTGCTTGGGCTTTGTCTTTACCCATTTTGGCTGATACTGCCCCTTCATCGACAGCAAATGTGCCACCAAAACCGCAGCATTCATCTCGCGGATCTGGGTAGACAATCTCAAGCGCATCAATTGCACTTAACACCGCTTCTACTTTATTAAATTGTCGTCCCATGCTTTCACTTGGTGTGGCAAGACTAAGCATGCGAATACCGTGACAGCTCATTTGTAAACTCACCTTACTTGGCACCGGATGGTTAAACTGTTTAATAGGGGCTATGTCGTGCAAGAATTCAGTTAGCTCATAGAGTTTGTCAATAACGATTTGGGCACTTGGGCTATTATCAAATTTATGAAAATTCTCTTTTGCAGCCACTAAACAAGATGCTGCAGGGCAAACAATGGCGTCACACTCAACATGTTTAAAAGCATTGAGCAGTTTTAAAGTGGTGTTTTTCGCTTCATCAAAACAGCCTGAGTTAGTCATGGGTTGACCGCAACAGGTTTGTCCTTCCGGCAAAATAACTTGGTGACCGAGTTTTTCTAGCACTTCAAGGGTGGCAATGCCGACGTCGGGCATCATTTGATTAACAAGGCAGGGAATAAATAACGCAATTTTCATGGCTCTGTTCTCTTAATAAAAGATATTTGCAGGCTGAGGTGTTTTTATTGTTGTTTGATGAATAACCTGTTTGGGGGTGACCTAATGTATAGCTTTAATTTTGCAAAAAACATCAGTAAAAAAACAAATATACTGAGCTACTTTTTCATTAATGCAAAAAAGGGGGTGTTATCGGTGTGATAAGGCAATAAGACACAGAGGCAACGAATAAGAATAGCGATGTTGTCATTAAAAATTGATCATAAGGGAATAAATAAAGGTGAGTCAGCAGAAAGGTGCTCAACTATCCGTCTTAATATCGAGTCTGTGTTTTGATTTCCTCTTCGTTATTTACATGCTTTGCTATTGAAATCCAAGCCATTATTCAAAAAAAACAGACTCAAAAACCTTAATCAATCCCCCCTCAATAACAAACGAAGACGCGACATTTTTAGCAAAATAATAAGACATTGCAGTTAATAAATTACTACCTCAGGTAAACCCAAACGCCATAATAAATCAATGTTAATGACGAAAACACATGGGGCAATAACGTAAGCGTATTCAGCAATAAGCACAGTAAATAGTTAACTGTCTAATTGAGTTATCACCTTGATGTTGAACCATAAACCTAACAGGATTTGGCATACGATGTTTACATGCGTAAGGTCAATGAGGGAAGAGATAACAAGAGGGAAAAAAAAAGCGGAATTGAAGCACAAAAGCAGGCTGAAAATGAAAACGGCAAGCGGGTTTTCGCTTGCCGTTTTAGTGGTATTTATACTTTAAAAATACCAATTTGGCGTTTTATTTCTCGCGACATATTGGCCAGTTCATTGGCCGCTTCAACACCCATTGCCGAGCGATGCTGACTGTCGCTTGCTGAGGTTGAAATTGAATGTAAGTTATTAGACACATCATGAGCAACGGCGCTTTGCTCTTCTGTGGCGCTAGCAATCGTGGTAGTAAATAAGGCAAGCTCTTCAATGCTGGCATTAATTTGACTTAAATTCTCATTTACAGACATACCTTGTTTTGCTGATTCTTGACCAAGGTGCTGGCATTGCTGCATTTGATCCGCAGTCAGTTTAACTTGCTCTTGTAGACGGGTAATGGTGGTTGAAATTTCACTAATTGATTGTTGAGTGCGCTGTGCTAAAGAACGGACTTCATCTGCCACTACGGCAAACCCACGACCTTGTTCGCCCGCTCGAGCCGCTTCAATTGCAGCGTTAAGTGCCAATAAGTTAGTTTGCTCAGCAATACCGTTAATGACTTCAGTTACTTTACTAATAGCCTCACTTTCAACGGTGACTTGCTCAATGTTGGCTTGTGATTGGTTTAATTGTTCACTTAAGTTGTCAAGCGATGACACTACGTGGGCAAGTTGTTGGTGACCTTCGCGTGATGAGACGTCAACTTGTTGGCTTTGCATTGCGCCTTGGGATGCGTTGTTTGCCACTTCTCGAATCGACGCTGACATTTGTTCGATGGCCGTTGCGACCAATTCGGTTTGCGCCAATAAGCTATCAGCCTCTTTACCATTGATTTGAGCAATTTCTTGGCCTTGCTCAGATTGATGTTCCAGTGATTCAACAGACGTTTGCAATGACTGAATAAGTGCACTTAAGTTGTCTGCCATATAATGTGTGCTGTTAGTAATGAGCGCGATTTCGTTATTCGAATTAGGGTTAACTAAATCAAATTGTTGAGATAAATCGCCTTCACCTAACTTAGTTATTTTTTCTTGTAAGATTGTAAGTGGCTTAGTTGCTTTGGTTATCACTAAATAAAGTAATACAGAGATAACGACTAACCCAATAGCGGCAATAATTAATATAGTTTTGAGTAAGGCGGCACTACCACTGGTTAATTCATTGAGCTTGGTAAAGCTAACTAACGTCCAGTCCCACTTTGGAATGTGGACAGTATATGACACCATTTTTTGACCGTCAGAGCCAGTGAAGTGCTTGAGCGTATCAGTAGTAAATACTTGTTTTGCAGAGAGCCCGTCAGTGTAATTAGTGCTAAAGGCCGTATCTGCGTTTAATTGAGGGTGAGCAATAATTGTGCGGTCACTATTTTTGATTAATGCGTAGTAACCGGTTTTTTCAATGGTTAGCTCTTTTACTGTTTGTTGAATTTGCTCAATAGTCAGTGATATATCAAAGCCGATAAACATAATACCAATAACGCGTTTATTGCTATTAAAAATAGGGCGATAAACACTCATGTAATCTTTACCAAATAATTTGGCATAGCCTTCATATTCTTGACCATTGATTATTTTTTGATAAGCCGGATGCGATGTACCTAACTTGGTCCCAATAGCGCGTTGACCATTGGGTTTTCTTAATGAAGTAGAGATACGAACGAAATCATCGCCTTCACGAACAAAAATGGTGGCTGAACCGTGGGTTAATTTAGAGAAGCGATCAACTTTACTTACTTGACCGTTAACTTCTTCATGTTCATGAAAAAGAGCGGGTGAAGATACACCTAAAACTTTAACCATCTTGTCTGCGATATGGAATTGGTTTGGGTACATTAGGCCGAGAATATTGGCATTTCGATGAGCGAGTTCAAGCATACTGTTGTAGTGCAGTTCAATGAGCTTACCACTACTGTGCATTTGCGTTTCGAGTGCATGAGTCGCTTTTTCTGTTAATGCTTGGCTAGACATTAAATACGAACCAGCTGACATTAAGCTTAAAACAATAATACAAAGCAGTAATGCTAATGAGCTAATTTGCTTTGACAGCGGCCATTTTGTGTAGTTCATTGTCATCTTCCTAAAGTTAATTATGTGAGTAATGTAGTCAAAAATATCTGCCCCATAGGTGATGCAATTCACAGAAAATTAATATTTTCTAATATATGTGTATCGATTACTCATTTGTGTTGTTGACCTTCGCTGTTTACGTTTCTTATTTTTGTAGCTATGTATTTAAATTGGTTTTAAATGTGTATTTTTAATTGTGCTTGTTACTTAAGAGTAGAATGTATAGCGTAGGAACCCAAATAAGTGACAACAAAGTGGTTAACAACGTACCGCCAGCAATCGCAATAGCAAAGGGAGGCCAAAATCCTCCGCCGGCGATGATTAACGGTAAAAAACCTCCGATGGTGGTAATGGTCGTTGAGCCAATGTGTCTGCCGCAACGGTTAACAATATTAACTACGCCATCCAAGTCGCTTTGTTTGGCTGTGGGAAAGGCTTCAAGTTCAGCTAAAATGACAATTGCGGCATTAATGGCTAATCCCATTAACCCCAATAAACCGATGATAACGGTGAAGCCAAATGGATAGCCAAATACAAATACCGCTAATAATCCAAGCCCGGCAGATTGAATCGCACTAAGTAAAATAATGGCGGTTAATCTAAATGAATTGAACGATAACACCACGGTTGCCAGTAGCAAGGTAACAACGAGAACCAAGTTAGACATTAGGTTGCCGACGGCCTCATTGCGTTTTGCATTTTCTCCCCCAACTTCAATATGATAGCCAGCTGGCATAACCATGGTATTAATGTGTTGCTGCACATCGCTAAGGACTTTGGCCGGTAGAACACCGCTGGTGATATAAGCTTCAATGGTGTTTACCCGCTCACCATTGCGCCTTGGAATTGCGCTGCGACTGACATTAACTTGGCTAGTCGCCAAAGCCGACAACGGAATACCTGAGCCAATTGAAGAGACCAGCGTTAGGCCATCAAGTTGGCTGGTTTGCTGTCTGTTTTCATCATTGAGTCTAACGCGAATAGGTAATAATTCGGTGTTTTCAATAATGCTGCCACCCGTTACGCCCGTGGTTGCCATTTGGACTTGATTGGCAATCTCACTGAGACTTAAGCCACTCATTAAACTGGCATCTTCATTAACTTGTAGCCACACCTTTGGGGTACTTGGGCTAAGTGTTGCGCGGGTATGAAGTACATCTGCGGTTTGCGATAATTGTTTTCTGACGTCCTCACCAATCACTTTTAAGGTATCAAGTGATGGACCATATATGCGTAATTCGACAGGGGCATTAAACGGTGGGCCTTGCTCTAGTTTTCTTACCAAAATTTGTGCTTGTGGGAAAGCCGTATCTAGCTGGGTTTGTAGTTGTAATATCAAGCGGTTTGCAGCGTTAAAGTCGGTGACTTTCACCATGGCTTGAGCGTAGTTTTTTGCCCCTTGTTGGCGCTGAGTTAAATTGTAATAAAATGAAGGTGTATTGCCACCAACTACCCACGTAACCTCGCTAATGTCGCTGATTGCTTGCAAATGTTTATCAATAGATTGCACCTGTTTTAAGGTGTTAGCAATACTGACATGCGCTGCCAGATACATTTCAATTTGGAACATGTCTCGGTCTGATGGTGGAAAGAATTGTTCGGTCATTTTACTGGCCGCATAAAAACCACTTATAGGCAGTAAGCCGATGATAATGGCCGTTAAAACAGGTTTTTTTAAGGCAATGTGTAAACTACGGGTAAAAGCCTTACTTAGGCGAGGAAAGGCCATACCTTGTTGATACCAAGCAGTTGGTGCCTGCTGTTGTGAAAACCGCCCCGCAAGACCGGCAATAATGGTGTGAGAAATAATATACGAGCCTAAAAGTGCAAACATGACTGAAATCGCGATGCCGCCAACAAACTCGCCCGCAGCCCCAGGCATTAGCATTATTGGGGCAAAAGCCAGCATGGTTGTAATTGTGGAACCTGCAAGCGGGATCCATAAATGATGAATGGTTTGCTGTACAGCTTGAAGTTTAGATAAGCCTTGGCGGCGCTTTTGGGCAATGGCATCGACAATCACAATCGCGTTATCAACCATAATACCGAGTGCAACCACCAGTCCGGTGACTGACATTTGGTGAATGGGTAAGCCGGTGTATTTCATGCATGCGAGGGTAAATAATGCTGTCAACGGCAAAGACAGCGCGACAATCAATGCGTTGCGCAGCCCAAGAGTGAGCAGTAATACCAGTAAGATAATGACGAAACCTTGCAGCAAGTTGATCATCAAATCACCTAAACGCACACTGGTATAGGCTTGTTGATCAAATAGCCATTGCACTTTGATATTGCTGGGTAAGTTAACTTCAAATTGTTTAATAAGTTGATTGATTTTGGCTTGCCAAATATCGACCCGATTATCGTCAATCATTCTTGCTGCAACCAGGATGCCTTGTTGGCTATTGATTAGTGCAATGCTATTTGCTGGCGATTTAGCTTGGCGGGTGATCGTTGCGACATCCCCAAGGCGAATAATTTGACCATGAGTATCAACCTTTAATGGTACTTGGCGTATGCGGCTTTGAGAGTCAAATTCGCCAGACACTTCGATAAGCGCCCTAAATTGCAGATTATCTAGCTCGCCTGCTGCAATTTTTGTGTCAGCATTATTCAAAATGCTAGCGATGAGGGCAGGGGTGAGGTTAAGTTGGCTTATCTTATGAGCATTGAGTTCAACTAATATTTCTTCTTCGGGTGAGCCGTATAATTTGACAAAATCTGTACCATTTAAAATCCGCAGTTTACTTTGTAACTCTTTAGCGTAGCGGTTAAGCATGTCAGCCCGTACAGGGGAGGTGTCTGACCAAGTTAATCCTAAAATAGCGGTGTTAGCGTAGCCGACTTGATCATCAAGAATACCATTGCGGGCACTTTGCGGCAGGGCAGTTTGGGCATCTGCTATTAAATTGCGCGCCCGAGACCAAACCGGATCGGTGTCAGTAATGGCGTCTTTTAATTCCAACTGAATAACGGATATGCCAGGGCGAGAAGTTGATTGTACTAATTTCAGTTCATCTAAGCGGCGTAATTGGTTTTCGAGTACCTCTGTCACTAATGCTTCGACGCGCTCAGCTGATGCGCCAGGGTATTGGGTGATAACAGAAGCAAAGCGATTGGTGATATGTGGGTCTTCTGTACGAGGTAAGCTAGAAATAGCACCTAAGCCTGCGACAATTAACAGCGCAATAAATAAGCTGGTTAACCTACCATTTTCGACAAATGCTTTAATCATAACGCCTCCTGACAAGCAGATTGATGACGTGTTGATAGGGGCGTTTTTATGTCTTGGCAGCGGGTTGCAGCTTGGCCTGTTAATTGTTGAGATGGCTGCTTTTTATTTGAAGAGTTCATCAATGGCATGACTATAATGCCTCCAAACGCTTGGGCGTTTGTGTGAGCACTTGTTGGCCGACGACTAATTTGTGCAGCCCTGCTACAACCAATGTGTCTTGCGCGGCAATTGCGCCGGTTATGTAAGCTTGGGCATTATTGGTATAAATTATTTCTACATCACGACGTTCAATAAACTGTTTGCCGGTATTGTCTGTGCTGACTAAAAGCACATTCCAGAGACCGCGAATACCGTCGGTTAATGTTGAAATAGGCACCCAAAAGCCATTTTGGGCAATAGTTTGTTGGTGGCTGAAATAGGCCATTTCACCATTAATGACATTGGCTTTTGAATCAAGGGCAACTCTCACTTGTACAGTGCGAGTTACGCTGTCCACTTCAGCGCTAATGCCAGCAATGATGCCTGTTAATTGATTACTGCCTACCACAATATCCACAGGCTTAGCTGGAGCAAGTTGCTGAGCAACATGGATTGGTACACCGATGTAAGCCAGTTGGGTGGATTGCCCCACCAAAGTAAAAATGGGAGTGGCAACATTGATAACAGCACCTTTATTTTGTTGGCGTTTACTAATTACGCCTGCAAAAGGAGCGGTTAGGGTTGATTTGTTAATTTTTAATTGAGTGGCCTCTAAACTTGCTTCAAGTCTTTGCTTATTGGCTAATAAACTTTGCACTTGTTGCTGGTTTTCATCGAGCTGCTGCGCCGAGACATAGCGTTCAGATGATAACTGGGTGACACGTTTTAAATTGCTTTTTGCTAAGTCGATATCGGCTTGAGTTTGAAGGAGGCTTGCTTGTAATTGTTTTTGTTCTGCAAGCAATAAGCTGGTGTCGAGCTGCGCTAATATTTGACCTTGCTTGACGTTATCGCCACTATCAACGGCGATGCTATTAAGTTTTCCTGCTAGTTCAAACCCAAGAGCGGTGGTGTTTGCTGCGCGAATTACCCCGGTATAAGTTTGCTGTTGTTGATATTCAGATGCCGGAGTTAACGTTAGGGTGTTCACCGTTTGTAATCGAGGTAATACTGGTGACGCCGCTGGATCGTTATCGCAGCCGCTTATCCCAATGCAGGTAAAAAAAATCAATATGAGATGCTTAAATGACGGGGTTAATATTCGATTGGGGTTAGAGAAATAAAGCATGACAACATCCTTTTAATGACAATCGACAACGCCATACCTTACCTCTAGCCGCAGGCTTTCCCTGCTTGATGTCATTCATATTGTCATCTTACTAAAAGCAATTGGCTTATTTAAATATGGTGTTTTTGTGGTGTTTAAGTTGCGATTTTGTTACATCTAGACTGGCAAGTCTAATTTAACGAAACTAGACTGTCTAGTCTAGTTTGCGTGTAAGGACGGTGTAATACTGACTCCAGCGCGTTTTAAATGGTCATGGGTATTTGAAATATGATTGAAAAACAACCGCTAACAACCGTTGTCACTGCTGTTAGTCGCAGTAGCCACAAGCGCGAACAAATTTTGACTTCGGCTATTAATTTGTTTTGTAGTAATGGGTTTCACAATACCAGTATGGATGAGGTAGCAAAACTAGCGGATGTGTCAAAACAAACGGTTTATTCTCATTTTGGGTGTAAAGATGTGTTGTTTGCAGCGGCTATTGAGTCGAAATGTATAGAACATCAATTGAGCGATATTTTGCTTGATGTGCCCGCTGAGCCTGAAACTACATTGATGTTCTTTGCCAAACATTTTGGAGAGATGATTGTATCAGCAGATGCCATCACTGTTTATCAAGCATGTGTTGCCCAAGCGGATACCCATCCACAAACATCACAATTGTATTTTAATGCTGGCCCTTTACATGTGTTTTCATTGCTTGAAGATTACTTCAAGGCGGTTTCAAAACTTGGGCAATATTATTTTTCACAACCTCGTCATTGTGCTGTTCGTTTGTGTTTAATGTTATTTGGCGAGCAGAGAATTGCGTTAGAGTTGGGCATTGACGTTCCTTTTAGCGCTGAAGACCGAACGCGATATTTACACGATACTGTCAGCATGTTTTTAAGGGCTTATGAAGCGAAGTCTTAAGTTTCATAGCACGGCTTTGAGTAAAAAACGGTGTAAAAAATCATAAAATGTGAACATATTTATAGCATTAAGCGTATATTAGTTTGGTTACTCTAGTGATGACTTTAGATTGACGCCTATAAACATGGTGCTAACTTTTGAATGGATTTCAATATGACCCAAGCAACTTCGTGCAATCAAAAAACTCCAATGCTTCACAATCAAAAAAACGATAAAAAGTGGTTACCATTATGCGCCGGTGTCGCGCTTGCGTTAGCTGCAAATAGTGCCCATGCCGCCTATGACTATTCACCGTTTAAATTATCCGTGTCTCGTACCTCGGCACCAAGTGCTGAGGTGGGCGATAATGGTAACGAGTTTACTCGTGATGTTTGGCGACTGAAGTTATCTGCAGCCATGCCTGTCAGTCGTCAATGGTCAGTGGGCGTTAACTTAGGTTATGACAATTTAGATTATGGTTGGAAAGTTAATCAAAACAATCAATTGATTAACGCAAGTGTGCCTTGGACATCAATTAATCGTTATTCTGTGGGGATGTCGGTTAATTATCGCCCTAATAATCAGTGGATGTTTATGGTTTCTCCAAAGGTGCAATATGCTTATGCCAATACGGCATCATCAAGTAATGCCCTTAGTTATGGCGCTGTAGGAATGGGCATGTACCGCTTTGACTCTGGCAATATGCTGGGCTTAGGTGTGGCTTACCTTAATGATATCTCTGAAGTCCGAACGGTGCCTTATTTAGCAGTAAAGTGGCAAATTAATGACAAGTTAGTGTTAACCAACCCTTTTCAAGCCGGTTTTAGTGGTCCTGCTGGGCTAGAGTTGCAATATCAATACAATGATAATTGGGACTTTGGGATCGGTTCATCACGCCGTACTGAACGGTTTTTAGTTGAAAACGACGACACAACAATTGAAATTGAAGAATGGGTCAGCTTTTTACGGGCAGGGTGGAAAGTCAGTAACAGTGCCTTAATCCATATTTATGGTGGCTACTACTTTGCTGGTGAAATGCAATTAAGTGAACCAGATGTTAGCCAAGATATTGAAAACCAAATGGCTGGTGCGATTGCATTTGAAGTGAAGTTTTAACTTTACGCTTATGCGAACCTTTATTGCTGAGCATAGAGCATAGAGCATAGAGCATAGAGCATAGAGCATAGAGCATAGAGCATAGAGCATAGAGCATAGGACATATCAATATGCATAAAAAAACCGCTGAATCACAGCGGTTTTTTATTGGGTAAAGTCATTAAACTTATCGGCCAGTTCTTAGCTTGATTTCTACTTTTGTCTTTAGCAAACAACTAACGCAGATAAGATTTAGGTATTAAAAATAAGTCACATCTTTAATTTTTCTTGGGCGGTTTTGCTGTTGATATAAATTCCAAACTTGCTTGAAGTCTAATGATAATTCAGTGACATAAAACTCACCTGATGGATAGGTTTTAACCACTTTTGCTCCGCGGATAATACCACTGACACTCGCTTTGACATGATCATCACTGAGTAACCAGTCACTGACATTACTATTTGCACTGATTTTTTGGCCATAAACTTGTTCAGCTAATTCTCGATAAGCGGCAATTTTTGACGCTTGCATTGCCATTAATACCTTTTGCGAATGATTTTTACTTGGCTGTAAATCTAGAGGCGCATAACCAACGGCATTAATTGTTGGGAAGCTAGCTGGCGCTTCCGTTTCCCATTGCACATATTTGTTTTGTGAAGCACAACCTGAAATCAAAACGATTAAGGCTAAATTGAGGAACATCGTTTTCATTGTTTGTCTCCTAAAATGGTGTATCGTCCATTTTGTGCGGTTTCATGGCGATACAATAATCCATCACGTGTTTCTATTCGTTGAGGTGCTTGTAAATAACCCGATAAGCTTTGGCCATTAACAAAAGATTGCACTGAGGACACCACACGGTTATTGGTAATATTAACAATACGGCCATTAAACAAAATGCCTTCTGGCGTTAAAGACATCGTTGAGACTAATACATGTGCAACAGGGAGATCGCCTGGCAGTTTTTTCCAATCGCGACTCAGTAAAAACTCGCCGTGATGAGTTACCCTAATAGCATTAGCGACATTAAGGTCGACGACATTAAATTCATGGGCATGAAATGCGGTCATTAACCCTTGTTGCAATTGCATACCTAAGGTGTTGGTTTGGTCATAATCTTCGGTCATTACCGGAGTCGCAACCACTAATGGCTGTGTAGATTGCAAGCCATCGTTTTGTAAAACCAGTTCGTTGACTAGCTTTTCAGCCCAAGTATTAATTTGTCCCTTCGGGGCAATACCAGAGGCGTTGATGTCATAGTCTAATACCATCGCCTGACGGTTATCATCAGCGGTTACCATTTGTAGGTCATTTTGAAATGACAAAGGCTGGCTAGCAGGTGACGCCGTTGGAGCTGAATGTGTGGCACAACCGCTAACGGCGAATAACGTTAGGGTCATTGCTGTGATTACGCGCGGAATCCCCATTAATAGCATCCTTAATTCGAGCGGCCTAAAAGCCAAAATGTGTTGGTGTAATTCTTTATCGACTCATGACGTAATAACTTTACAAAAAATTACGATTAAATGTGAACTGAGGTTTGTTTAAAAAGTCTTAATCGCTTGAAATAAAATGTATTTTGTTAAATGTAGATACAATTGTTGAAAATAAACTATCGGCTTAACTTTAACGGCATAATTTTTGCTTTAAAATTGTAAGGCTTGTCTTTATCGATGAACAAGACAGAAAACTGACACGAGTTGTTTAGGTACTGAAAATGAAATTAATGTCATATCCAATAATCAAAAGCATGCTATCTCTTTTGGTCCTCCTTGTGTGTGGGCTCATGCTGGCAAGTCATGCTGTTGCGGATCAAGTTGAAGTGACTGGTAAGGCTAAAATTGTTGATGGTAATATCGATAAAGCGCGTGAGGATGCAATTAGCCAAGCGATGAATTACGCCAGTTTAAAAGCGGGCGTTAATTTTTCAAGTGATCAACAAATAACCCAAGGCAAACTCACCCACGATTCATTTAACATGAAACGAATGGGCGCAGCCAATGATGTGCAATTAGTTAGCGAAAGTATTGATGACGATATCATGACGGTCATTTTACGCATGGATGTTGTTGAGCAAGAGGCCAATGAGCAATGCAGCAGTCAGACTTTAAAAGCGGCCATTATGTTGCCTAAGTCACGTATAAAAGATCGAAGCCAACTTTCATATGGGCAACTGAACAACTTTGAAGAAGATTTCTCTCTTAAGTTAGGCGAGTTTTTAAATACGCATTCTAAGTACAGTTTTGCACGTATTTATGCTGATGAGAAGCTTGATAACAAGAACCGGTTAGTGAACTACCGTGGTAATTTATTACCGAGTTGGTTGAGCGAGATTACCGATAGCCATTATGTGCTGCAACCTGAAATACTCGACATCTCGCTTGCTGACTATAAAAGTAGCATGTTTGGTTTGATTAACTACACTCCAGAGCGACAAATTCGATTTAAGTTAAGTTTGTATCATGGAATAAGTGGTGAAGTGGTGTGGTCACAAACATTTGAAAGTTCAGCCCCATGGGAGTTTGAGAAGAATCAAGCTGTCGCGACGAATACTGCTCAATTTTGGCAATCAAGCTATGGCTTCAAAATTTTAAATTTATTTGAAAAAAGCGTATTTGAATTAGATAGCCAATTAAGTTGTCGGCCATTATTGGGGCAAATTATTGCCCGCCAAGGCGACAGAATTATTATTAATTTAGGGCGTAATAACGGTGTTAAATTGGGAGACAAATTCCAAATTATATTACAGCGCAATATTCCCGACCGAATTAACATGATGCGCGCCGTGGCCAGTAAAACGCGTGCTAATGTGGTTATTGATCAAGTGACAGAAAGCACCGCTACGGCAATTGTTACTGGTGTTGATAGTGCCGATAATATTCAAATTAATGACATTGCGATTAAGAATTAAGCACTTAAAATATAACGGTTTTCATTAGGCTGATTTCGAGTATAATCAGCCTCGTCTCCCTATAGCTCAACAGGATAGAGCAGTCGCCTCCTAAGCGATCGATCAGGGTTCGAGTCCTTGTGGGGAGACCATATCACCTTTTTTATTATACTAATCAAAACATTATCTGCTTACGTACAATCTTGTATCTCCCTGCGTCACCACGGGAAAAGGTTTTTACCACTTCTTATTATAACTATTTCGAATAACTCCAGTTTTAAAGCATTTACTTCAATTATGGACTTTTCGTCCTATTTCTAATAGTTTTCCTATATTAAAAAAGCAAAGCGAGCCAATGAGAGATTTATTCAATTCTTTCATAAGTACTGATGATTTTGCCTTTCTTCTTTCTTCTTTCTTCTTTCTTCTTTCTTCTATCATCAACCCCATTATTGGTAAGTCCTGAGACGCTCAAGAAAACCTCAAACTTCCTTGCCTTATCATCGACAGTAACGCCATTATGAGTAGCAGGCTTTTGTTGAGGTTTAGTTACTTTTAATTGAAAAAGCGAACCGATTGGTTCGCTTTTTTGTTTTTTGGATTAAAGTTTACTCTGACCCTACTTATCTTATTGGCTTGTATGATTAAACCATTACAAAATGCTATATAAAACATTCTGATTTTAAGAGTTACAAAGTGAGGTTGGCAAGATTAAATGGATAAAATGATGTGACTTTATATTGACCTGAGCAGCCACTCCATCGGCTTGGTTAATAATCTATTTGTTTACCAAGTTCGGTTCTGCCTACCGGGGTTGTCACAAGAATAAACATCGTATTTCCTTATCTTTTAGAGTTTTTATTTAACAATGTGCCTACATGTTCGGCCAAGATTGTTAATCCACTTTTATCGGTGAAAAGCGAACGACTTTTTTCAATAAGCTTAGAATAATGCTGTGGATTATTTTGGACTTGTAGGAGTAAAGTGCCAATATCATCAATAGTTTCGACTATTTCACATACTCGCTGGTGGTCCAATTCCTTGAGTTCGTTTTCACTGCATAAGTGTTTAGTTGGTAATAAGATCACAGCAGCGCCTTGTGCTAAAGACTCAAACAGGGACAATCCATAACAGGTGATGACAATTTTCGCCTTTGCGATTAGCTCAGGTAAATTCATCGGGTTTTTAAGACACTCAATTCTTGCATCCTCAGCAAGATTTGGAGGGGCAGACATAGGGCCTTGAACCCAGATATATCGCCAGTCTGGAAGTAATGCTGGTAACAGCAAATCGGGTAGTTCTGCACCATAGTTAAGCGCATCACTGCCGCCAGTGAGGATCAGTACAATATTTTCCTTCTCAGTCTCTGAAATGGATGGCAATAAGTAATTTTCCCATCCAAAGTGAACTTTAGGCCCTGTTATTTCGCTATAAAAACTAGGGATAAAAAGTAAATCAGAGTAAGGCATTAGCGCTGACATCTTGTCTAATGCAACAATAGGCGTTCCTTGACTTTGTTTTTGCTGGCAAACTCTTTTCAACTCTTCTAATGGGAAATGCTCTGGATGAAGGTCAATGAGGAACAATTTATTGAGATCTTTTTCGATATGCGTCAAAAATTGCGCTGGTTCATTTAGCCAGACGGCTTTGGTTTTTAACCATGGAAGTTGAGAAGCTTCACCTAGTATGATGATCTCTGTTGAAACGCTTAATCGTTCTTGTAACGACTCTGCAATTAGTGAGCACCTTTTTAGGTGACCGAGACCGACTAAAGAGCTAACCTGACAATAAAGTGAGACTATAGGGTACTGACGTTCAGGTGCTTTCTGATTTACGTGATCATTGATGGACGCTAGCTTTTCATCCTTGAACAGTTGTTGTGTAACCCATAAAAGACTCACAATGTCTTCGTTGTGTTCTTCTTCGAACCATCGGTGATAAACCTCTGACATAAATCGGTAATCAGCTTGTGTGTCGACCGATATTCTATGTTTTATGATGGAGAAATCTTCACTATCTTTTATGATGAGTTTGTTTAGCACAGGCGACAAACTGTCTGCGTAGCCAACATGTTCACGTGACATCTCGCATTGGCTAGCGCGCATAAGTTTATTCCAGCCCGCTAGTGTATAAAATGCCATTCCTTCATGTATGCTTTCTATGGCGCTGTCTAACTTAATCGAGTCTTTATATTGTGCATGCTTTAAGGCCTTTACTGCATGGTCGATAAAGTCTGGATCAACTAAGGGACAATCTCCACAGATGTAAACAATATGAGTTGGCTGATGTTTTTTGATAATGAAATCAAGCCTTGCCATGAGGTCATTCACATTACCTTCAAAAGGTGTGCAATTAACGTTTTGGCTAGTAGCCCAATTTATCAGGGGCTGATTAAACTTATCTGCTGTAGTTGCCAGTTCTATTAAGTCCAGCTCGCTACATTGATTTAGTCGCCGCCAAATTTGTTCAATCATTGGCTTACCGGCTAACTCAAGGAGGTGCTTATTAGGCAGTCGACTCGAATTTAACCTTGCACCCACAATAGCAAGCGTTTTAGGCATGCGGCCTCCGAGTTGTAGGAGTAATACAGTATTCAAAATCTAATAAATCACCACCTTGCTTAAGCGTTTCATCGGCTTCAGCCAGTGAAAACCACAATCTATTGAGATATTGATTGTTTATCTTTTGGCTTGAAATCATTGGTAGGGCTGCGCAGAGCGCCGGATCCCAACTTATTTTAATTCCATTATTGTCCGTCCCCAAAAGCAGTTCTCCATTGGTGGCACCTATGGCGCTGTTTGCTGATACGATAGAGGATACGGGGGCACCTTGGTCTATATCTGCAGCAAGCTGAAAATATTCTCTTTGGTAGCCACCTAGGTGGCTGGCATACCATGCTCGCTGTGAGCAATCTAGTAAAGTGATATATCCTAGACGAATGGCGGCCTCTGGGCGTTCAATATTTTCGAAGTGAAATCCGCAGCGTAATGATTCTTTTTGTAGCTGATACCACTTTATCACCGCACCACTTTTGAGTTGTTGTCGACAGAAAATCAATAGACAACCATCTTTTTGACCGAGTTGATACTCCACTTTATTAAGATCTGAGACTCTATCTCTGTCGCGAAAACGTTCTAACAACAAATGGTTACTGTAAAAATCTGCACCATAACGGATATGGTCGAAGTAGCCGTGAGATAACGTGCCTAATACTGGCTGAAATTGCTGGGAAGCAAAGTTAAGGCTATCAATCGCGAGTCCTCGGTTTGCGTTAAAACTCACTTGTAGGTATGGCGTGCGTACATGTAGTCGGCGTCGCTCTGAATCGTAGTTTATATCATGGACGCAGTTTTTAGGTTGCTGGTCGCTCTGCCATGGCTCAAAGTCTGGGACGGGTTTGCGTATTACAGGTAACTCAAGTTGTTGGTATCTCGACTGTGTTAGGTGTGTACGCAGATCACTGCTCCACATCCTACATAGTGCTCGCCACATAGAATCATCACCGTTACTTTGTTTCAATTGCTGCCACTGCTTGTAACAGAGGGTGTTTAACAAAAGGTCATTACGACCGCTAAGTGCCCAGCGAGTTATATTGTATTTAGCCTGCTTCTTGACAGTTACAGGGTGTTCAGCATTTGTTAATGCTAAAGGGTGACTATTGTTCCAGTGCGTGAGTATTTCAGATGGACACTGCCAATTGAAGTGAGATTCTTTCGCTAAAAAGCTGAATAATTTGGTAATTCTTTGCCATTCACCTTGGATTGTTTCTGCTTCAGTTTGATACCTCCCAGGCCGGAAATCAAATACCTCTGCATCGCTGCCATAAATAGGAAACGCCACCATTTCTGGATGACATATAGTAGTGAGATAATCGACATAATCCGCTAAAGTTAATTCACCATGGACATAGCGTTGGAATTTTTGAAAAGCGATCGCATGATTCCATATAACCTTAATGTCACGACCACTAGCTGCAAGCAATGACTGTGGTCGCTCGAGTGTTGCAGCGTTCCAATTGGGATTATGGGAATAAGGATTATCCCATTCGACGACAACAGCCTCAAAACCTGCATCAATATAAACGTCAAGAAGCCCAGCTGATACGACTTGTTCATTGATATAGGCAATTTTAGGCATGATGCCTAGCAGTTTAGCATAGCCAAGCTGACCTAATCTTAGGTTAGCTTGGTTGACGTCAGCGGGGATGAGCGGTCCGATTATTTGGCTATCACCACTTGCGATGAGTTCACATTTATTTTCTTGTAGAAGCAAACGAAACAGCGTTACCCATTCCATATCGACTCGTGCAATTGACTCAAGGGTATAGGCTGTCATTTCTAGCCCAACAGGTATGCCCTGTTGTGCTAATTTTAAAAGTGGCCAATAACAATGTTTGATGACGTCAATATGTTGTTTTTCTTCGATTGAAGAAAAAGCTAAGTTTAGGTGAAAAACAGTATAAATATTGGTAGCCATTTTTATGCTTCGTATTCTATTTCAATGTTAGCGAGGGCTAATAAGGCATAATTAATTGCTTCTTGCCTGTTTGAAGAACTGGCTATAGCAAAACCTGCTCTTTGAGTGTGATTAGATAGGGGGGGGATTACATCACCTACATCGATAAACATCTTAAACATGGCTACGCCCTCGGATTGACTAGCTTGTTCAACACCGTGTATCGCGCGGACTTTCCCTGGAGGTAAGTCTAAATATCGGATAGCAACTGCGCGAGCTTTATTCGGGGTGACCTCTTGAAGTGTTAACGGATCACCCATTGCTAATTTAATGGCTTTTTCGATAAAATTGACACCCGTTGCAAGTGGAATTTGCGTCGTGGAGAAAAAACCACCAGACAAACGTCCAGCAACTTCAATTACCTTGGCACCATCGTTGGTGTATACCATGTCGCCTTTAACTATGCCTTGTGTTATCTCTAAAGCCTTGGCTGCACCCTCAACAATTGTAATGACTTCTGCTTTTGCTCTATCGCTAGCTCTTGTGGGTGAATCTCCGCCGTTCTCTATAATGAATGGTTTGCTACGGGAGAGCCATTCATAATTGCGGTCGGCGAAACCTAAGGTGTGACACTTACCGTTATCGATTAGCGTCTCGGTACTAAATTGAGGCCCATCAAGGTATTCTTCTAACATGACTCGAGCGGTTGGTGACTCTTGAACTGCTAATTCCCAAGCTGCATTTAGCATGTTATGACTCTCAATAAGCTGTACGCCTCTAGCTCCTCGGCTGTCCACTGGCTTGATAATCAATGGGAAACCAATTTTTTCAGCTCGAACTTGCAATAAACTAGGGTCAGATACGTCAGCATAATTCGGGATCGGCACTCCTTTAGCTTTGAGTCTGTCCTTCATAGCAAGCTTATCTGATACCCAAAATGCAGATTCAAGGGATAACCCTGGCAATCCTAGCGCATCGGTGATCGTTGCGACACTCATAGGGACATCTGCGCACATTGCAATGACACCATGTATTGCAACACCTTGCTTTATTAAAGCCGTGGCCTGCTCAAGAATGGCATTACCGTCATAGGTGCTGGCTATGATCTGCCAATCAGCCATTTCTAGCCCTGGAGCTTGAGGATTACCGTCAGCAATAATCAGTTTTAACCCCATTTCCTGAGCTGTTTTTATACCTTCACAAGCTTCTATGCCAGCACCAATGATTAATAGGTTTTTATTGTAGGGCATTAGTGGGCCTTGGTATCGTCAACATTGTGTAGTCTAAGGGTTGTTACTCCCTTGTCTCTAAGCCATTGGAGGGCATCGTAGATCTCTTTTTCTGAAGCATAAGAAGAGATGATGACAGTGTCTCCATCCTGCCATTCAATGGTATCAGGAGCTTTGCAGATCCAGTCGCCTTGGCGTAATCCCCACTTTAAGGAAGAAGTATCTGTGAGACCTTCGATGTCAAATTGCTGCAGTAAATTAGTATTAGCTACTAATTGGCATGTATGAATGCCGGCACCCCATAAGAATATACGTTGGCTGAGGTTTAACTCAGATGAAATACTATCTAGACATCCTTGCCAGTACTGAACCTCTTTACTACGATAATGGGTCAGAATATTTGTATTTTTCTCAATTTCAGGGACAAAACAGTCATAGTGGTGCTGGGCTTTGGTGCTTGCAAGTACTCCAATGACAGGAGAGAGGTTACTATTAAAGTGTTCAATGACAGAAATAGGGCTGTAACCCGCTTCAGTTAAACTTCGTAGCAGGTTCTCTTTGGTATAATAATTGATATGCTCAAACGAGAAAAAACCCGGGCAGAGACTATTCGCATTAGCCATTAATGGCACTTCTACATAAATAAACCCTTCATCAGTCTCATTGTGTAACGCTCTGCACTTCGCTAGTGTTTGTTGTGGTTGATATAAGTGTTCTAATACATGGGTTAGCAAGATGAGCTCATAGGTTTCATTTACTTGAAACTCTTCAGCACTGCTATGAATACAATCAATATTATACACTCGCTTTGCAATTTCAACGGATGCGGTGCCAGGCTCAATACCAATAACACGGTTTACACCTGCATCACGAAAGCGAGAGAGGGTATAGCCATCTGAACTACCAATTTGTAGTACTGATTCAGGTAGTTGACCTATTCCTCGTTTAATGAATTGAATCTGCTCGTCTAGATCGCGTATTTTTGCTTCCGACGGAAGTTCTTGGCGTCCGGGGTTTGTATAAACAGCCATAGAGCCGTAAAACATCATCATCTCATCGAAATTGACGGTAGGACTTTGGCACACTGAACCACAGTTGGGACAAACCGAAAAACCTATCTTTCTCGGTTCGAGCCCTGGTAGTACCCATGTAGTTGTGAATACAGGCTCAATATTAGCTGTGTTACATAAAAAACAGTTACGAATCATATTAGGACTCCACACTGGCATAAATCACAGATTCAAATAAATGTTGTGAATGGTGGGTAAAATAAAACTGATAATTAGGATTGATTGCACTCACTGAAGCAAAAATTTCCCAAATATGATTAGGTTCGTGATATGCGCTAAATGCTAACTTAGGCCTATGTTCTTTGAGTATATTTTTTGCACCTTCAATAACTTGAAGTTCGGCCCCTTCAACATCCAATTTGATGAATGTTGGAGTGATATTCATTTTTTTACTGTAGCTATCTAAGTCAATCGCATCGACCTTGATTGACTGTTCAGCTTCGATGATGTCATCACTGACTCTCGATTGCATGGTGTGTACAGCATCGTTAGAGCAAAGGAATTCAAGAGTTTGCTTTTTATTCCATAGTGCTAGCTTTTCGGTGAATACATTAGAAACTTTGTTCTCGATAATGGCTTGATTGAGTTTGTCGTAGTTGTTCGCATCTGGCTCGAAACTATGCACTTGAATTTGATCGCCAAATATCTGCTTTAATTCTAGCAAGGTGTCACCATGCCAAGCACCGCCGTCGATATAAACTTCTTCCTTTGTTGGTAGGGCTTGTGGGCATAAATAGTGATCATGTTTTGGTTGGCTTAGAACCAGAGGATCGAACGTTTGTCGATATCTAATACAGCCTAGGTAGGCAATTAAATCGTCACCCGAAAGATGTTGCTTGCCATAATTTAATGCAGCTTGGACATCAAAATGTTTATGGTCGAAATGATTCTTCCAGCGGGGATAGTCAACGCAAAAACTAAAATCAAAGTATTGTAGGTTTTGTGCCTTTAGCTGCTTAGCAATATCTCGCGCCCAATAGCTAGCGATTAATACCGTATGCTTATCCTGATAAATTTTTTCTGCAGAATAGACCGGCTTACCCGAAAATTGAGTGCCATTTTTTGCTGGATCGTTGTCAACATAGTAAAGCACATTGACGTTAAATTGCCGCAAGATTTCAGTCACATTAAGCGCTGCTTGACTGGCACCAAACACAACCACTTCATCAAATGAGTTCAACAACTCATCAGCATTTGGCCAGCTGTCAGCTTGTACTATTTTTTCTAGCAAAAGATTCATAGTGCTTCCTTGAGTTATTTAGCCGAAATACATGCCACCGTTTACATTTAACGTTTGGCCTGTGAGATAAGCTGATTTCTCTGAGCATAAAAACTCGATAGTCTCAGCTATTTCACTTGTTGTGGCCAATCGTTGTGCTGGGATGTTCTTTAGCTTCTCTTTTCCTGCTTCAGTTTGCAATTCATTGGCAGACATGTCAGTGGCGACCAAACCGATAGCAACGGCTGTTGTCACAACACCGTCTTTAGAATATATTTTTGCTAACGATTGGGTCAGGTTGATTAGTGCTGCTTTAGAAGCGGCATAATGCACTTGGTTAAAGCCCCCCCATTGACCGCCAATAGAAGTGATATTGATTATTCTTCCCCAGTGGTTTTCTCGCATAGGGTCCAAAACTTCTTGGGCGGCAATAAAAGGGCCTTGTAAGTTAATCGCCATCATCTGTTGCCAATCATCATCAGTAATTGTATTAAATGGTTTTTCTTGGGCGATAGCACCGTTGTTGATGAGAATAGAAATAGGTTTATTGAAATGGCGAGTGAGTTCATCGATCGCGCTACGTATTTGCTTACGATCTTGATAGTCGAGCTTGACGGTGATTGACTTGCCACCGGCATTTCCAATCTCTGTTTGTACAGTTTTAGCTTTGTGTTCATTACTGCAATAGCCAATACCCACTTCGTAGCCAAGTGCTGCTAAATGTTTTGCTGTTGCCGAGCCGACGCCACCAGAGGCTCCGGTTATCAAAACGAGCTTATTATTATTTATCATTGTGGCTCAGTAACTCCTCATAAACTGATTTTGCGGACTTGAATATCCCATCGGCATCAATGCCATACTTTGCGGCTAATTCATCAGGCTCACCAGAGCAACCTATGACATCGTTAACCCCTAATCGAGTCAGCGGTGCATTCGGGCGCTCACTTAATACCTCCGCAACAGCACTGCCTAAACCGCCATAAATGTTATGGTCTTCGCAGCTAATAATGGCTTTTGTTTCCACAGAGGCTTGCCATATTAGTTCTTTATCAATTGGCTTAATGCTGGGCATGTGTATAACGCGTGTAGATATACCAATTTCTTCAAGTGCTTTGGCCGCATATAGAGCACGATGAGTCGTCACGCCGCAAGAAATCAGGGTGATGTCATCGCCTGAATTAAGGACTTTGCCCTTACCAATCACAAACTCAGGTTCTGACACATATACGCTTGGACAAGGGCTTCTACCTGTGCGCATATATGCGGGGCCATCATAATTTGCTAATGCTTTGGTGGCGGCTTCAACTTCTAATGCATCACAAGGAGACAGTACCACCATGCCGGGTAAAGAACGCATACAGGCAATATCTTCTAGACACTGGGCGGATGCACCGTCAGGTCCAACGTCTAAGCCTGGGTGGCTTGCGATGAGCTTTACATTTTTATTCGAATAGGCGACAGATAGTCTAATTTGTTCAAGTCCGCGTAGCATGAATACGGCAAAGGTAGTGACAAAGGGTTTAAAGCCGCTATGAGCCATTCCGGCTGCCACGCTCACCATGTTTTGCTCGGCGATACCGCATTGAACAAATCTATCTGGATGGCTACTTCTAAAGTTATGTGCGCCGGTGCCGCCAGCAACATCGGCATCAAGTACGATAATTTGTGGATCGTTATCGGCAACCTTTGCTATAGCAATACCGAATGCTTCGCGTAATGAGTCTGATTGTTGTCCGACAAGTGTAGGAGTATTAGACATTTTCATATTCCTTAATCTCTTGTGCAGAACAACCAAGTGCGAGCATGGCATCTTCGTACTGTTTATCAGTTAAGGTAACACTGCCGTGCCACAGCGGAATGTCTTCCATAAAATCAACGCCTTTTCCTTTGATTGTATGGGCAATAATGACCATAGGAGATTGAGCTTTATTGTGTTTACTTGCGTGCAAATGCTGCTGTAGGGCATCAATGTCATGGCCATCAACTTCAACGACTTGCCAGCCAAATGCTCGCCATTTATCAGCTAATGGCTCTAAAGCGCAGATGTCATCGTTGGACGCATCACTTTGCAATTTGTTGTAATCTACAATTGCAGTTAAGTTGTTTAATTTATGATGAGCGGCAAACATCGCAGCTTCCCATACTTGGCCTTCTTGCATTTCACCGTCACCAAGTAGTGCGAATACGTGTTGCGCGCTGTTTAGTAATTTCTGAGACTTTGCTATACCTGTCGCGACTGAAATACCTTGCCCAAGTGAACCCGTGCTGACCTCAACCCAAGGCAAGTGGGTCACATCCGGGTGGCCTTGAAAACTAGATTCTATTTTTCTTAGCCCCTTAAGTTGCGCACGTTCACACAAACCTTTGCTTGCAGCAACAGCGTACAATGCTGGCGCAGCGTGGCCTTTAGATAAAATGAAAAAGTCATCACTGTAACTGCCAAGTCGTTTCTCTACCGGAGCGAGTACGTCATGAAACAGTACGGTAAGTATATCGACGCATGACAGTACACCGCCGGGGTGACCTGATTTGGCGTGGTAGATTGACCAAATGGCATCTTTGCGAATTTGACTCGCTAAAGTGTCGAGTTGGTGACTCATGATTTAAATCCTTCTCTTATATTTTTTAGTGGCCTTAGGCCATCAATAGGATCGGCGCGCCAATCTCTATCTGGAGCTTCACTTGGCACAAATTGTTTGTGAGATTCACCGTCAATAATACGACTTAATTTGCTATCAGAAATTATCGGTGCGATTTGTGCTGGCAGCCAACAGTGTCCAGATGCATACTCAGCACCGGTTTCGTCTAAATCGATGTGGAATTCTATGCAATCGGCTTGCCATTTATGTATCGCCCGATTTAATACTGCGGGTGAAACGCTATGATCTGACCAACCGACCTTAACGCCATAACGTTGGCGAAAAGTCTCAAGTACCGCCAAATTACATTCATTAGTTGGTGTAGGGTAGGCTGATACGCAGTGTAACAGTGTGATATCGATACAATTAGCTTGCTTCAAAACTGCGATAGCATGATCAATTTCTTCGATTGTCGCCATTCCGCTAGAAATTACAACCGGTTTTGCGGTCTTTGCACAAGAGATGAGAAGGTCATCCCAAAGTAGCTCGTAAGATGCGATTTTGAAGAAGCTGATAAAAGGCGCTAGCTCAGTAACAGCGTCGAGATAAAAAGGGGTGCAGGCAAATTGAATATTATGTTTATCACATGCCGCTTTCAGTTCTGGTAGTAACTCTGTTGGCAGTTCCCAGTCTTTGCGTTTTCTGTGATCTTCGCTTTTTTCTAGAATTTGTGGTGCAAATAGTTGATCGATTTTAAACAACTGAAATTTGACTGCTTGGCAACCAATTTTTGCTGCGGTTTCAATAAACTGAATGCACCTTTTTAGTTCGCGGTGGTGATTGCTTGAAACTTCAGCAATAAATAGCGGTTCTGAATTCATAATAACCTTTGAAGATCTAAGTTTACTTTAACTATCGGGCAGAATAGAAAAAACTGAACTAATTAATTTTTACGCTTAGTTAGCATTGTGAATAATACATGCCACCAGTTCAAACGCCAATATATCCGCGAGTCTAAGCTAATCATGATTTTCATTGGCTGTTATTATTTTGGGCATCACTTTTATTATCAGTGTGAAGCTGGAATGTTCATTTAGTTGTTCAATAATGGATAGACATTGCTAATGTTTTCTCGCGCGGTAAGATTCTTGAGCTAAACGGTAGTGATGTGTAGCTGCAATTAAAACGACTGAATTAGCATTCCTTGCCAGCAGTGATTTGCTCGATTCAATAGGAGCTGAGAAATTAGAATTTGCCTTATGATTATCATTAGCAAAATGACCATTAATATCGTAGCTGAAACTGTCATGTAATGGGGCATGTTGCTTGTCTGCTAAAATAAGTTCTGATGTTAATACTGCATGGGGAGTGGCTAATTTATGTTGTGCTGGACCATATTCTATTAGCGTCATTTTCGGATTAGATAACCATTTGTTCTGGTCGATGTATGATATCAGCAGTGATAGCAAAGCAGGATTCAATGAGGCGGTCGTAATTGCGCTAATTTGAGCTATATCGATTAAAAGGTTCGGCACATCTCTCATACTATCTCTCGTACTGAAACCATAGATAAAAAGTTTGGCCGCATTGCAAGGATATTGGCTTAACAGAAGTTTAGCTTCAAGTAGTCTATTTGGGCGGCGACATAATTGGATATTATCGACACTGATGGTTTGAGTTTTGCCTTTAACAACATTTGGGGGAGATGAGCAAAGCTGGTCTCTCTGAGGGTTGCGGTTAACGGTGGCCAACGCTTATCGATGATGGGCAAATTTAAATCAAAAAAATATCAGTCATTTAGTCTTTCTATAAAGCACGGTACAGCGCCAGTATGATATCAGCCAATATACATGAGCAATAAATATGTTGAAAGCCAAATTCTGAGCGGTTAAATTTTTATTTTTTTATTTAATATTGAAATAGTTAGGTGCTGGTGAATTAATCAGTGGTGATTTGTAAGATTGATAGGTGAGGTCGCATCTTGTAGCCTACGCACTCAAAATTGGGATAAATAAAGGTAAGTATGAAATATTTAGTGACTGGGGCAGCTGGTTTTATTGGTAGTGCAGTATGCTTGCGTTTATGTGAGCAAGGGTTTGATGTTGTTGGTATTGACAACCTTAATGATTATTACGATGTTTCGTTAAAACTAGATCGAGTTAAACTTATTGAATCCCATAGTAATTTTCGCTTTCTCAAACAAGATATTTTTCATCGCGATGAAATCGCTAAGTTGTTTGAGACAGAAAAATTTGATTATGTAATTCATTTAGGGGCCCAGGCCGGTGTCAGATATTCCATTGATAACCCGCATACCTACGCCGATACCAATCTTATTGGTCACATCAATATTCTAGAAGGATGCCGGAATAATCAGGTAAAACATTTGGTTTATGCATCGAGCAGTTCTGTTTATGGGCTAAATGAAAAACAACCTTTTCAAGAAAGCGATGCTGCTGATCATCCTATTTCGTTATATGCGGCATCTAAACGGGCCAATGAATTAATCTCACACACCTATTCACATTTATATGATTTGCCAACAACGGGTTTGAGGTTCTTCACTGTTTACGGTCCTTGGGGCAGACCTGATATGGCGCCATATAAGTTTGCAAAAGCAATAATCGCAGGTGAAACAATCGATATCTATAATTTTGGCGATATGTCTAGAGATTTTACGTTTATTGATGACATCGTTGACGGCATTATGGGAGTACGCACCGTTATACCGACGAGAACCCAAGATACGGCCAATTTACCCAATAGAAGCTCAGCGCCTTATGCGATATATAATATTGGCAATGGTTCGCCAGTAAAATTGATGGACTTTATTGGTTGTTTAGAGAAAGAATTTGGTATTGAAGCGTCCAAAAATCTAATGGCGCAGCAGCCAGGTGATGTTACCTCAACTTGGGCTTCAACAGAGGCTCTCTATCAAGTTACGGGCTACAAAGCTAAGACTTCGATAACTCAAGGAGTGAAGCAGTTTGTTGCTTGGTACCGCGAATATTATCAAGTGTAGATAATAAATAGCAGATTAGCATTGAGGTCTGCGGAAATTTAAGCTGCCAGAAAACGGCTACGCTTAGAAGATAATCTGGTTTGCTCACAAGGAATAATCTACAACCTTAACAAGCATCGATGGATATTTTTTGTTATTAATCGTCAACAGGATAAGTTGAAGGTTAATCTCTCTAAAATTAACCTTTGTTATATAAAGTAGTTGCTTATGGCGATACATTATAAAAACTATGATGAAAGCATAAATGAGTTACTGTTGAATAAGTATATGACGGTTTTATCGTCTGTTTTCATTTTGAGCAGCTATGTCGGTAAGTAAAACAAATCTTTGGCGTTAAAAATCTAATAAAGGTACAAGTAAGCATGTTGATCGAACATTCGGAAATAACTAATGAATTTGCGATAACTCAGTATAACGAGGTGTATCTTACCAGTATTAATAGGAAAACCTTTGAACGAATGGATTCTAGATCTCTCTATGAAAGTGAACTAGGTGGTGAATTCGTCGCAGAGAATACGTTGAATGTCATCATTGGAATGGATTCCGGTCTACTTGTTAACTACTTATTATCATTATCTCTAGCATCAGGTAGCCGCTTCGTTGTGGTTGAGTTAGAGGGCGTACTATCGCTTTTAAACATAGATTTACCTAAAGAAGTCAAAGATATTATCTCGATTGTTAATATTGACGAATTTGAGTCATGTGTTGCAGATGGTCTTTATGATGTGTTTTTCGCCAGAAATAGCTTTAAAACTCACTTTTCAATGGCGGTACGAGGTAATTATTTACGCAGTTATTCTTTATTGAGCACTAGGGTGCAAAAGTGTCTTGAACATCAATATTTTGAACAAAGATTAAGTTTTAACCAAAAATCATTCATTGCATTACAATTCAAAAACTTAGCTGATAACTTATTACCTGCTTCAATTTTAAAAGGAAAATTCAACAAAGAAACTGCCATTATTATCGGCGGCGGCCCCTCACTTGATTTGCATATTCAATGGCTCAAAAATCATCAAACAAAATTGATAATTATTGTAGCCTCACGTGTCGCTGGTAAATTAACCAAATATGGGATAATCCCAGATATTGTCGTTTCAGTTGACCCTCAACCAATCAGCTATGAAGTCAATGACGAACTCATGTTATTAGAACATAAATCATTATTGATACATTCGTTTCATATTGAACATCGAATATTGAGCCAATGGAGGGGCGGAGCATTATATACCGGGGATCGTTTTCCTTGGTTATCAGGGCATAATAAAAGCAATATTGAATCAATTGGCCCTACAGTTACTAATAGTGCTATAGAAGTTGCCTCAAGTATGGGATTTGAACAAATATTGCTGCTGGGGGTTGATTTCTGCCATTCCCAAAGTGGTGAAACCCATACAAAAGATACCTACGGAACTCAGCTTGGGCCACAACTTGGTACTATGTACGAATGGGTAGAAACTTATTCAGGGAAAATGGCAGAAACTCCCATTCAGTTAATGCATGCAATTACTTCTCTTAAGGAGAGTATTGGTGCCTACCCCAATTGCACCTATATTAATATCGCAATTGAAGCTGCAAAGGTGGAAGGTGTCGAGTATCGAGATATTAAAAATATCAAACTTAATGCTATCGATGATAAGTTGCGTCAACTTTTGGATTCATCCAACTATAAGCTTGATTTTAAGGAAAAAAAGAGCATTTTAGTACAGTGCTTATCTGATGTTATTGCAACTGAAAATAAATTGGAAGGTTTGAACACTCAGTTAAATAAAGCTTTAGTTTTGATAAAGAAATCAACTGAAGCAAGTGATGCTAAACTAGCGAGTTTGTTTGGTAAACTGGATGCTATTGATGAAATAATAAGCACAAAATATAACATGTTATCAACATTGTCGAAATTGTATGGATACGAACAATTTAGCGGTTTCTTTTCATCAAAAGATATAGAAACTCGTTCTAAAGATGATGTGCTGCATAGCATTGAAAAGTATTACTGCGCATTTAGTAAAACAGTAGAAAAATTAAAAGCGCTTATTTCCATATCTAAAAACAACATACAACTGCGTCTTGATGAAGGAGATGAGACCGAAGATCTTCATTACATAATTGAACGCTGGCGTGAAAATGAAGAACTTGGAAGAAGCATTCTTTGGCAACAAGAATTTCCAGAGCGTTATAACATGCTTCCGGAATCATTAAAATTAGCTTTAGCAGAATGTGAACGGGAATTCTTAGCTTTTTTTAAGACGACTTCCCAAGCAAGTAAGCCGCAAACTGAACCTATTCTGGTAAATGCATTTCATAAATTACATTTGCTTAATTATAGTCGCCATGAACTTGGTTTAACTAAAATGGTTGATTACACCGAGTCTTTTGTCGACACCAATATCGATGTTCTGCGGTTACATTATCTGGCTAAGAGTTACTTACTATTGCTACAAGGGGAAGTTAATCATTCACTTGATGCAATATTATCGATCCCTAAAGAGCAGCGTTTAGAGGTGGAACTTAAACAGTTAGTTAAATTACAAATTCAATTAAAACAATTTGATGAAGCAAGTGTAAATTTGAAAAAGCTTTGTGAGTTTAGTGATGAATATATGCCTAAATACGCGAAAATAATGTCTTTAATGAAGCAGTATCAACCAGCTTTATCTGCTTATCTAGATTATTTGGACTTACATCCTAAAGATATTCCAGTGCTGTTAGAAATTAGCCAGTTTTTGATGCAACTTGGCGAGGGTGGTTATGCTTTGCAGTATGTCGAACAAGTCTTGATGTTAGATCAAGCAAATGCAACAGCATTAGGATACAAAAATATCATACAGTCAGCTTAAAATAGATGATAGTGGTATGAATAATTTCGTATTAGATCATTAAAACGTTACAATCAGCGTCAATGTTAAGATTGTGACAAAACATGAGATAGGAGTTGTTTTGAACCATAGTTATATTTTGCTTGACCAATATAAACGCAAGTGGATTTTTAATCATAAAGATTTGCCTGTTACTGACCAAGATAAGCAAGCCATTAAACCTTTATCAGACAAAAGCGCGATGGAAGTTTGGAATAAATGGATAAGCAATAAAAGCAGTAGAGCAGAGTTATTTACTAAAGGTGATTGGGCAGCTAAAGAGTCAGCTTGGACGGTTACTGAACATTGGCAAGCCGCTTGGGACGCTAATGAAAATGCGATGCCAGATGTTGTTGGGGAGCATATTGATTGGGAAGAAGATACCTGTGTTTATTTTTGTTATGAAAAGTATCAAGTCATTGAAACAACATGGGGGGTTTTTGTACGAAATTGGAAGAGTTTTTTATTTTTTGACGATGGACCAATTCTTATGGCACCGGGTAAAAAGCAAACTATTATGTTTGAGCAAACGGGGCAGTTTAAACTCGGTACCCGTGGCTAACGCTCATTGATGATAAAGTTCATAAAATAATAATTAATATAAATGTGAGAATGATGAAAAAATTAATTCCTCTTGGAGCCGTTGTGTTGTCTGTTATCTCTCCTGTTCAAGCTAAAGAGGTAGCCGGTGTCGATGTCGCTGAAACCTTGGTCATATCTGGCACATCGTTACACCTAAATGGTGCCGGTGTTCGTAGTAAATTTTTTATGGATTTGTATGTAGGTTCGCTTTATTTGCAAAATAAGCAAACTCAATTGACTCAGGTTTTACAACAACCACAAGCCGTAGTGCGATTAAATATTACCTCTGGCATGATCACATCAGAAAAAATGACTGATGCTATCACTGAAGGATTTGAACTCGCGACAGACGATAATGCGGTTTCAATTGAACAGCAAGTTAATGCGTTTATGGCCTTTTTTGTACAAGAGATTAAGAAGGGTGATCAGTTCACTTTTGTGACGTCAACCACGATGGGTGTCATGACATTTAAAAATGGGCAAGAATTGGGAGTGATTAAAGGGGAGAGCTTTAGGCAAGCATTATTAAAAATTTGGTTAGGTGATGAGCCTGCGCAAAAAAGTTTGCGCAAAGCGATGCTGGATCAATAACAACTTTTTTGATGACTCACTGAGTGACTCGTCTACGAGGTGAGCAAAAGCTGATTTCGTAGACGAGTTAATCGCTTAGGCTTTAAAGCTATTGCCTAAGGTGGCAATACTCGAGGTTTTGCCTTTATCAGTATACGTTAAACTAGAGGCACTTCTGCTGGCATGTAATGCTTGTGTGAATCGGTTAAGGCTAGCCATGCTCAATTCTATTAATTTGGCATTTTGGCTGTTTAATTGTTTACACTCATTAAGTAAATTTTTGGCCTGTATTACCTTTTCAACTAATGTTGGTTCTGAACTTAGCAACGCTTTGTTGGGGTGAGAGGCTAACGTTTTATCATTTGTTTCAACCTGACTCAGATAATTTTGCTTTTGTTCAGCAAGCTTGATTAGTTCATCAGCATCTTGACTCACTAATGCATCTTTTTCTGCAGATATAATTTTTTTCAGCGCCGCTAAATTAGCGTGCTGTTGGGATAATATTTGGGCAATGTCATTCATAAGTTACTCGCAACTATTCACATAAAACCGTTAACCTGTTAGCAGATAACGTTTTGCATGCTATACATTTAGAAGAGTAACGACAACACATTACTCTTTATTAACAGATAAACCATTCAATTCAGATTCAAAGTTAGCGATATTTGCTGCTAATTTTTCAGGATCGACTTTATATTTACCATCAGAAATCGCTTGCTTGATTTCATCTATCTTCGCTTGGTTGACATCAGGCAGAGAGGCCATTTTACTCTGTGCACTCTGTAAGCCATGCGCTTGAGACGTAATACTTACCGAATCCGTTTTTACTGGTGTACTTGTTCCTTGTGCTTTGGCATTTCCAGCCTCATGGTTTTCTTTAGCTTGACGGGCTGTATGCACCGGCGTACTGGTCGCCGTTTTTAGTTTGTTAATGTTAATTGCCATAATAGGCTCCAACGTAAGTAATGAGGTTTCCCAAATAAGCTATCGGCTAAGAGTAAAATAACTTTAGGAATATTTTACATTCTAACTTCAACTTCGCCAATACCAATTACCTGAGCATCTAATAGTTTGTTGGAGTTGGTATTTTTTACCTTTATCATGTCACCAACATTACCATCCTTCATCGCTTCCCCCGTGGTTTTTATTTCAAAGCTAGCCGTCTTGGCCCAAATAGAAACAGGGTCTCCTTTACAAACAAAGCACAAATTACGTTTTAATAAAGGTGAGCCTTTTGATACTTTTCTTTTTACTCGTGTACCAAGCAGTTGTCGCTTGTTGGCAAAAAAATCCCCTCGTAGGCTGTATTGGTCAACATAAGCAACCGCTAAGTCGTTTGCAGATAAAACCTTGTTGTGAGCTAAGACATCTTTTGCCACGACAACCGGATATTCAATTGACACTCTAACCGATAAGTAAATTTGCCAAGGGTAAGCAAGGTCTGGACTGTCACAGGAGACTTTGACTGTATTGGTACGAGATATTTCACGCTCTGAAGCTAAACTCACATCAATGGGCTCATAGCATCTAGGAGGAGATTGTCTTCCTTCAAGGTTTTGCGGAGTGATAATGATTTTTGCAGTAGCGTCAGCAGTAATTTTTTTTGCAACCACCTCTTTAGCAAGTTCACTTATGGTCGATAAGTTAGGTATTACGATATGCTCGTCTGCAAATGTAGGCGAGATTGTTAATAATAAGATAATAAATGATAAAAGTTTCACTATCATAATGAAGATACTAGCGATTTTTGCAAGATTACACCTATACTTTCCTAATGTTATCTAATGACGTTGGCTGAAAAAATAGCAAATGTCGATAAATTTGATTTATTAATGTGTTTTTATTCAGTTGAGTGTTGATATATCCATACATTACGATATGTATTATGGAATAATATCTCAATTGAAGGTCAAGTATTTGACTTGATGTTAAGTATGCAACTAGTGTGCCCAAACACTTCATTATCTTGACTTTATATATCAAATTGGTTGCCCATGAATGAGTGCCAATTTAGCTAAGAAGTCTTAGCCATAGATGACAGTAATCGTTATCTAGAAATACATTTAACTACTAACAAGGCAGCGATATGTCTAGTATTCTTGAGTCAGTAAATAAACGTACGCAACTCGTCGGTCAAAATAGATTAGAACTGCTATTGTTTCAATTAAATGGTCGTCAGCGGTTTGGTATTAACGTTTTTAAAGTCAAAGAAGTGTTGCAGTGTCCTCCTTTGACGAGTTTGCCAAGATTAAGTCCTTTTATTAAAGGTATCGCCCATATTCGTGGGGCAACGATTTCAGTGATAGACTTAAGCGCTGCAACAGGGGGGCGTCCAATTGAGTCGATTGAAAACTGTTTTATTATCATTTCAGAATATAACCGTAGTGTTCAAGGTTTCTTAGTGAGCTCCGTTGAGCGAATTATTAATATGAATTGGGAATCGATAATGCCACCGCCACAAGGTGCCGGTCGTTATTCATATTTAACTGCTGTGACTGAAATTGAAGGTGAATTGGTTGAAATTTTGGATGTTGAAAAAATTCTAGATGAAATTTCACCTGTTAAAACTTCAATAAGTGAAGAAGTCAATGAGACGTTGACACTTGATAGAGAGCAAAACTACCACATTATGGTGATTGATGATTCAGCAGTCGCACGCAAACAAATTATTCGTTCTTTAGAATCACTCAACTTACAAATTGATACGGCAAAAGACGGTAAAGAAGCGCTGCAAAAACTGAAAACTATTGCAGAAGAAATGACTGATGTTTCAACGGAAATACCACTGATTATCTCAGATATTGAAATGCCTGAAATGGATGGTTATACCCTAACAGCTGAAATAAGAGATGATCCTAAGTTAAAAAATATTAAAGTTGTTCTACATACCTCTCTTAGTGGGGTCTTTAACCAAGCAATGGTTGAAAAAGTCGGTGCGAATGACTTTATCGCCAAATTTAATCCGGATGAACTAGCTGAAGCCGTGAATAAGCATTTAAGCCTATAATTTATTTAGGCTAATTTTAACAGCTGAGCATGGAAAGCTCTTTTTTTAGGAAGTTAATGTGACCAATAAATCACTTGCTGAGTCTGAGTACAATCAATTTAGACAGTTTCTTGAACAACACAGCGGTATTGTTTTGGGTGAAAATAAACTTTATTTAGTCCGAAGCCGCCTTGCACCTTTAATGGGGAAATATAACCTTCCTTCATTATCTGAAGTGGTTAAACGTTCGATGAAACCAACAGAAAGACAATTGCGTGCAGAAGTTATTGATGCGATGACAACGAATGAAACGTTATGGTTTCGTGACCGTTATCCATTCGATTTACTTCATAACACGTTACTTCCCAATTATGGAAAATTAGGTCGCCCATTAAAGATATGGTCTGCAGCTTGTTCTTCTGGGCAAGAGCCTTATTCGTTAGCAATGACCGTGCTTGAATATCAGCAACGCAAGCCAGGCACTTTACCTGGTGGAGCGTCAATTCAAGCGACTGACCTTTCTCCATCGATGCTTGAACGCTGCAAAGAGGCTGAATATGACAGTTTAGCGTTGGCTCGAGGGTTATCTGAAGAACGTAAGCGTCAGTTTTTTGATGCTTTGCCTACAGGTAATATGAAAGTAAAAGATAACGTTAAGCGTTTAGTCAACTTTAGAGCGCATAATTTACTTGAGAGCTATAGCTTATTGGGTAAATACGACATTATATTTTGTCGAAATGTATTGATTTACTTTGCCCCTGAAGCAAAAGCCAAAATATTGCGGCAATTTGCTGCCGCTTTAAACCCCAAAGGCATTTTATTTTTGGGAGCGTCAGAATCTATTGCAGGTTTGACAGACGAATTTGATATGGTTCGTTGTAATCCTGGTATTTACTATCAAAAGAAAGTGTAACTAATTTAATCATTTTTAACTGTGTAAGTTTTTAATATTATTGGTTTTAATTAATATCTGCTTTTTAAAGAGACGCTAACCCCACAAGGGTTTAGCGTTTTTTCATTTCTTTTCAGCCAAAAACTTCAACACTTAATATAAATTGGCATAAGCTTTGCTTTATTTAATGCATCTGTGGAAGGAGGCATTTTTATGGCGATCAATTTTGACAAAGCGTTAGGTGTACATCAGTACTCATTGGGCATTCGTGCACAACGGGCTGAAGTGTTATCAAGCAATATTGCCAATGCTGACACGCCACATTATAAAGCCCAAGATCTCGATTTTAATGCGGCAATGAAGGCGGCAACGTCCCACCAGAAGGGAATTAGCATGGCACATACCAATGAAAAGCATTTCGATTTAGCTGCATTAAGTCGTGAACACATTCAGTATCGAGTTCCAAATCAACCTGACACGGGTGACGGTAACACCGTTGATATGCAGCAAGAACAATCCGCATTCATGCAAAACACACTAGAGTATCAAATGTCTTTAGGTTTTCTTGAAGGTAAGTTTACTGGCATGCGTAAAGCATTAACAGGTCAATAATTATGGGTCTATTTAATATATTTAATGTGTCTGGTTCAGGCATGTCAGCTCAGTCTGTTAGGTTAAATACTACTGCAAGTAACATTGCCAATGCCGATTCTGTTTCGAGTAGCATTGATAAAACTTACCGAGCAAGACACCCGGTTTTTGAAGCCGAGTTAGCTAAGGCTAATGATATGCAAGCCGGTGGTGGTCACAGTGGCCAAGGACAAAGTGTAAAAGTGGCCGGTATTGTCGAAAGTGATAAGCCGTTAATAAAAGAATTTTCGCCAGATCATCCAATGGCTGATAGCGATGGATATATCTATAAACCGAATGTGAATGTGATGGAAGAAATGGCTGATATGATTTCAGCATCACGTGCATATCAGATGAATGTTCAAGTGGCTGATGCAACAAAAAGTATGTTGCAACAAACACTTAGGATGGGTAAATAGCATGAATATTTTAGGAGGTAAATGATGAGCCTCATTAGTCCTTATAGTCAGTCTCTGCCACAAGTATCGACCAGTTCGAATGCAAGCTCGGGTGCGTCAAGTACGATACAAACGGGTGGGTCTATTTTAGACGGTTCGCGTCTAGAAGATACTCAAGTAAAAGAGAACACCAATGGACAGATGTTAAAGCAGGAAGATTTCTTTGCTTTACTCAGTCAGCAATTATCAATGCAGGATCCTTCTAAGCCAGTTGATAATGACCAAATGATTGCCCAAATGGCATCGTTTTCTACTGTTGATGGTATTTCTAACCTCAACAAAGAAATTGTCAACCTTAATGGTGTAATGAGCTCTAGTCAGGCATTACAAGCATCAGGTTTGGTTGGTAGAAAAGTATTAGTGCCTTCAGGTTCTGGATATGTGTCAGCTGAAAATCCTGAACTAAAAGGTGTCGTTAGTGCTCAAGACAAGATCAAAACAATTACTATGCGGGTTGAAGATGACGCTGGCCAGTTAATTAAGTCATTTGATGTTGATGGCAGTGGTGGCGGTAATGTTGACGTGACATGGGATGGACTTGATAAAAATGGTGATCCTGCTCCTGCGGGTAATTACACCATGAGTGCAACAGGTAGTGTAAATGGCGAATCTCAAAGCCTTGCCGTATCAACCTATGCGCATGTAACGAGTGTATCGTTAGGAACGTCTGCAACAGGTGCGGTATTGAACTTACGTGGTATTGGTGGCATTAAATTATCTGATGTCTTAGCGGTATCTGAAACTTAATGTGTACATGCTTAACGCATGAGTTATTTAGCGTATTGAACCGCTAATTGATCATTCAACAGAATTTATAGAGGTTAATTATGTCATTTAATATTGCATTGAGCGGTATCTCAGCTTCGCAAAAAGACTTAAATACCACAGCGAACAACATTGCAAACTCAAACACCACAGGCTTTAAAGAGTCGCGTGCAGAATTTGCCGATGTTTATGCAAACTCCATCTTCTCAAACAGCAAAACGGCTGTCGGTGGAGGGGTAACAACAACGCAAGTTGCCCAGCAATTCCACCAAGGAAGTTTAGAGTTCACCAGTAACTCGTTAGATATGGCAATCAGTGGCGGTGGTTTTTTTGTCACCTCGTCTGAGATTGGTACTCAAGATCAGTCATTTACTCGTGCTGGTGCTTTTAAAGTGGATTCAAACAATTATATGGTTGATTCTACAGGTAACTTCTTGCAAGGTTTTCCTGTTGATGAATCAGGTAATTCAACATCAGTGAGTTTAACGACAACTCAACCAATTCAAATCCCTGATACTGCAGGGAGTCCCGTGATGACTTCAAATGTTGGCTTAGAGTTGAATCTAAATGTGGGTGAAAAAGAATTAGACCCAGCTAACTTTGACCCTAATGATCCGGACACATTTAATAATTCTACTTCGGTGACTATTTATGACTCACTGGGTGACTCTCATATTATGACCCATTACTTTATTAAACCTGAAGGTGGTGCTTATACGGGTGAGAGTAACTGGGTATCATATACTGCGATAGATGGAAAACCCGTCAATATGTCGACAGCCGGTCAATATCAGCAAGATACTACGGGTAATGGGGTGCCTGACACCACAAAAACTGCACAAACGGCTGGTGGTTGGACTGGTTCTGTTGTTAAGTTTAATGATGTTGGTGCCTACACTGGCACTAACCCTGCCACATTGACTACTGAGCAACTTGGGGTTAATGGTGCCGATGTGTTAGGCGCAGGTACTGACGGTTCACAAACTGTTGATATCAATTTTGATAACCCAACGCAATATGCATCAGCATTTGAAGTGACATCATTAAATCAAGATGGGACGACTGTTGGACGTCTTACCAATGTGTCTATTGGTGCAGACGGTTTAATTAGTGCGAGTTACAGTAATGGTTCCAATGTTCCTTTATCTCGTGTTGCGCTGGTTCGTTTTGCTAACGAGCAAGGTTTAACACAAGTTGGTAATACGGCTTGGAAAGCCAGTTTAGACTCGGGCCCGGCATTAGCTGGTGAAGCAAATAGTGGAACATTTGGTAATATTCGTTCTTCTGCGTTAGAGCAATCGAACGTTGACTTGACCACTGAACTTGTGGATTTGATTTCTGCTCAGCGTAACTTCCAGGCTAACTCGCGGACACTTGAAGTCAATAATACGTTGAACCAAACAGTATTACAGATCCGATAGTCTAAGATAGTGTTGCCGTGCCAGCGGCAACACTTTTCCTGCGGTTACATAAATTAACTCAGCAACACATTGATAAAATTTTGACCCCACCTTTATCTCACTTTAATCGTCCTTCGCATTTTATTATCGCACTACATATCAACACGTTAAATACAGTTACCTCGATACCTTAATGTTGGCATGTACCTTGCAATTTATTCATTAATATCGTTTAAAGCAGAAAGTTTGACGGAGTTTGAATGGATAAATTCTTATATATCGCCATGACAGGTGCAAAGCAAGGAATGAATGAATTAGCTGTAAGGGCTAACAACCTTGCTAACGCCAATACTGACGGTTTCAAATCTGAAATGGCTCAAGCTCGATCGATGCAAGCATTTGGGGAAGGCATGCCTTCCCGGGTTTTCTCTATGATTGAAAGCCCAAGTGCCAACTTTAAAAATGGTCCAATTCAAACAACAGGGCGTGAACTTGATGTCGCGGTAAAAGGTGACGGTTGGTTAGCTGTTCAAGCCGCAGATGGCTCAGAAGCATACACACGTGCAGGCAGCTTGAAATTTGACAGTACAGGATTACTTGTTAATAGCAGTAACCGTGCCGTTATGGGAGACGCCGGCCCAATTGTATTACCGTTGCCTATTGATAAGGTTCATATCTCATCTGACGGGATTATTTCTGTTCGTCCACAAGGTGCAACCGCTGATGTGATCGAAGAAGTGGCTCGGATTAAATTAGTTAATCCTGGCAATAGTGAAATGATGCGCGGTGAAGATGGCTTATTTCGCCTTAAGTCAGGTGAAGTAGCAGCAAAAGACCCAAGTGTACATGTTGAAAGTGGCGCAGTAGAGGGCAGTAATGTCAACGCTGTTCATGAAATGGTTGAGATGATCAACATTCAGCGCCAATACGAAATGCAAGTCAAGATGATGAAAAACGCAGAAGAGATTGATCAAGCGTCATCTTCTTTATTAAGAGTGAGTTAGGAGTAATAAATTATGCAACCAGCTTTGTGGATAAGTAAAACCGGTTTAGATGCTCAGCAATCTAATATTGCGGTTATTTCTAACAACGTCGCCAATGCCAGTACCGTCGGTTATAAAAAAAGCCGTGCGGTATTCGAAGACTTGCTTTATCAAACCGTTAACCAAGCAGGTGGTGTCAGTGCTGATAACAGCAAACTTCCTAATGGTTTGAACATGGGGGCAGGGACAAAAGTTGTTGCCACGCAAAAAATGTTCACCCAAGGAAACATGTTAACCACAGATAACTCTCTTGATCTTATGGTTGAGGGTTCAGGATTTTTTGAAGTTGAAATGCCTGATGGCACAACTGCTTATACACGTAATGGTCAATTTAGTCTTGATGACTCTGGGCAAATTGTTACCCCAGGTTCTGGTTATGTTGTACAACCAGCTATCACGATTCCTGAAGATGCCACCAGTATTACGGTTTCATCTCAAGGGGAAGTTTCTGTCAAATTGGCTGGCGGTGCGGCTAACCAAGTCGTAGGGCAGTTGGCCATTTCTGATTTTATCAACCCAGCAGGTCTTGACCCATTGGGACAAAATTTATATTCAGAAACAGGTGCAAGTGGTGCTCCTATCCAAGGTACACCATCTGAAAATGGACTTGGCGCCATTCGTCAAGGTGCGTTAGAAACATCGAACGTTAACGTCACCGAAGAACTTGTTAACTTAATTCAAAGTCAGCGTATCTATGAAATGAACTCAAAAGTTATTTCAGCAGTGGATCAAATGTTGTCTTATGTTAACCAAAATCTTTAGGGGTAGGTTATGAGTAAGTATCTGTTATTGGTATCGGCAATGATGTTAGCAGGGTGCAGCTCTACTCAAAATAAACCGATCCCAGATGACCCGTTTTATGCGCCTGTTTATCCTGATGCTCCAGTGACACAGGTACAAACGACAGGCTCTATTTATTCGGCTTCTCAAGCGGCAAGTTTGTATTCTGATATTCGCGCTCACAAGGTTGGCGACATCATTACAGTGATGCTTCGTGAGTCAACCCAGGCCTCTAAAAGCGCCAACAATGAGCTATCAAAAGACAGCAATATTGGTATCGATCCACTCCATGTTGGCGGTAAAAACGCCACGATAAATGGTATACCGCTTGATTTTCGTTACGGTGACAACATGAACACCAAACGCGAAGCTGATGCTGATCAATCTAATAGTTTAGATGGCAATATTTCAGCCAATGTGATGCAGGTGCTTGGTAACGGTAATTTAGTTATTCGCGGTGAAAAATGGATTTCAATAAATAATGGGGATGAGTTTATCCGCGTAACAGGCATTGTCAGAAGTGAAGATATCACCCCCAACAATACCATTGAATCAACTCGTGTCGCGAATGCAAGAATTCAATATAGCGGCACAGGAACGTTTGCTGAATCACAAAAAGTGGGCTGGTTAAGTCAGTTTTTCTTAGGCGAATGGTGGCCTTTTTAGGAGTAACCAATGAAATATAAACTGATGTTGTCGTTGTTTGTTGCAATGACCTGTTTTAGCTCACTGTCTTATGCCGACAGAATTAAAGACTTAGCCAACATACAAGGTGTGCGGTCAAATCAACTTGTTGGTTACGGTTTAGTTGTCGGTTTACCTGGTACAGGGGAGAAAACCCGTTATACCGAACAAACCTTTAAAACCATGTTGAAAAACTTTGGTATTAACTTACCCGATTCAGTGCGCCCGAAAGTCAAAAACGTTGCCGTTGTGGCCGTACATGCAGAAATGCCGCCGTTTATTAAACCGGGTCAAAACATTGACGTTACCGTGTCAAGTGTCGGTGAAGCTAAGAGTCTACGTGGTGGTGCACTGCTGCAGACTTTTTTGAAAGGGGTTGATGGCAATGTTTATGCTATTGCGCAAGGTTCACTGGTGGTATCAGGTTTCAGTGCCCAAGGTTTAGATGGTTCAAAAGTGATTCAGAACACGCCGACGGTTGGGCGTATTCCAAGTGGTGCGATTGTTGAACGCAGCGTCGTGTCTCCTTTTGCGACAGGCGACCACCTTACCTTTAACTTACGCCGTGCTGATTTTTCAACGGCTAAAAGAACCGCTGATGCCATTAATAACTTATTAGGCCCAGGAATGGCTCATGCCATTGATGGTAGCTCAATACAAGTTAGTGCGCCAAGAGATGCATCTGATCGCGTGTCATTTTTAGCTACCTTAGAAAACATTCAAGTAGAACCTGCTGATGAATCAGCAAAAGTGATTGTTAACTCACGCACCGGCACGATTGTTGTTGGCAAAAATGTCAAACTGCTTCCCGCTGCTGTGACCCATGGCGGGTTAACCGTCACGATTGCTGAAGCAACACAAGTTTCACAGCCTAATCCTTTAGCTGGCGGCCAAACCGCGGTTACCACAGACAGCACAATTGATGTCGATAAAAGTGATAACCGGATGTTTAAGTTTGATCCTGGCACCTCATTAGATGAGTTGGTTAGGGCGGTTAACTTAGTCGGTGCAGCACCTTCTGATGTACTTGCTATTCTCGAAGCGTTAAAAATGGCAGGCGCTTTGCATGGTGAACTTATCGTCATCTAAAAATTGTCACTTAGGCAAATGGTAGCACTATGGAAAAGTTGTCAAACTCTTCGCAATTTCTGGACATTGGTGGATTAGATTCACTGCGCGTAAAAGCCCAGAAAGATGAAAAAGGCACACTTAAAGAAGCAGCAAAGCAATTTGAAGGCATTTTTATACAAATGTTGATGAAAAGCATGCGAGATGCAAATGCTGCATTCAAATCCGATAGTCCGCTAAATAGCCAGACAACTGAATTTTTTGAAAAAATGCGCGACCAACAAATGTCTGTTGAATTATCAGACAAAGGTATGCTGGGGATTGCCGATTTGATGGTTCAACAACTTGACCCGAACTCAAGCGACGTAAAACCAGCATCAATGTTACGCCATGACTTTGATGCTAAGGCGCAGCAAAGCATTGAGCATAATCATGTCCTACCAATGGGGCCAGATGATGACATCGCGCAAGTCTTGCCAACGGATGCAGTTGCAGTGTCTCATGATATGAACATGCAACCTCATTCAGCCTCTCCGGTAATGACCCAACATGGTCGCGATGATATTTCACATTTGTTGGCGGGCAAAAGTACCCAGCAAAATAGCGGCAATGTATTGCCGATGCAGCACCCAATACACAACGTTAATCATGTTGATAAACGTCAATCTGGTTTTGATACACCGCAAGACTTTATTACAACGCTTTACCCTCATGCCCAAAAAGCAGCTAAATCACTTGGGACAACACCAGAGGTATTGATCGCTCAATCGGCATTAGAAACAGGTTGGGGTCAAAAAGTGATTAAAGATGACAAAGGTGAGCTTAGTAATAACTTATTTAATATTAAAGCTGATAACCGTTGGGCTGGGGATAAAACCTCCGTTAACACTTTAGAGTACGAACAAGGCAAAGCGGTTAAACAGCAATCAGATTTTCGTGTCTATGACAGCATTGAGCAAAGCTTTAACGATTTCGTCAATTTTATTGGCAACAGTGACCGTTATCAAAATGCCAAAAAAGTGGCCGCCCAACCAGAACAGTTTATTCATGCCTTACAAAAAGCGGGTTATGCCACAGACCCACAATATGCAAACAAGGTCATTAAAGTGATGCAGTCGGTCACGCAAAGTGTGAAATCTATTATGCCTAAGGAGAATAACTAATGTCGGTCGACTTACTTAATATTTCGCGCACAGGTGTATTAGCAGCACAATCTCAACTGTCTGTTACCAGTAATAATATTGCCAATGTAAATACCAGTGGTTATCACCGCCAAGTTGCTTCACAAGAAGCCTTAGAGTCACAGCGCCTGCAAGGTAACTACTTGGGTACTGGTTCGTATGTTAATGATGTCAAACGAATTTACAACGAATTTGCATCCCGAGAATTACGTATTAGCCAAACCTCAATGAGTGAGGCAACGACCACGTATGCCAAAATGGATGAATTAGACCAAGTTTTTTCAAACGTGGGTAAAACTCTGCCGCAAGGACTTAATAGCTTATTTGAAAGTATCAACAGTGTGGCTGGTATCCCGACAGATATTGGTTTGCGAGATAATGTCATTGATAACGCATCACAGCTTGCTAGAAGTATTAATGGTATGCAAACCCAAGTGGATAGCAATATCAAACAAACAAATCTACAAATTGAATCAACCACTAAACGTGTTAATGAAATTGGTAAAGAGCTTGGCAGTATTAACTCTGAATTGATGAAAGATCAAACGCAAGACCCACAACTATTAGACAAGCAAGACGCGTTGATTAATGAGTTAAGCCAATACTCCCAAGTCAATGTTATTCCACTTGAAACTGGAGCAAAGTCAATCATGCTTGGTGGCTCTGTGATGTTAGTGTCTGGTGAAGTGTCTATGGAAATGGGAACCGTCACAGGCGATCCATTTCCAAATGAACCTAGATTGACGGCAAACACAGGTGATAAATCATTAATTGTTGATCCATCAAAACTCGGCGGTCAGCTTGGTGCTTTATTTGATTTTAGAGATGAAACCTTAATTCCTGCTAGTAACGAACTCGGGCAGTTTGCATTAGGTGTGGCAGATAGCTTTAACACAGCTCAAACCCAAGGTTTCGATCTTAACGGTGAAGTGGGGGGGGATTTGTATCGTGATATTAACGATCCGCAAATGTCAGTCGGACGTGTTGGTGGTTACAGCAATAATACTGGAACCGCGAACTTGTCAGTCAATATTGATGATGTAAGTGGATTAACAGGTGCCAGTTATGAGTTAAATTTTACCGCGCCAGGCACCTATGAACTGACCGACAACACGACAGGTGATGTCACCCCACTAACCTTAAATGCGCCAGGTGAATTAGCTGGTGGAAGTGGGTTTACCATTAATATTGATACGGGGGCAATGGCCGATGGAGACCGATTTGAAATACGCCCGACAGCAGGCGCGGCTTCTGGGGTTGAAGTCGCCATGGTTGATCCTAAAAAACTTGCCATTGCCGGCCCAACAATCACTGCCGACGCAGCGAATACTTCAAAAGCAACCGTTAGTTTAAATGGTATGGACCCAACGGCTACGGGTTTTCCAGGTGTTGATTCTGCAATAACCTTTCAACTTAATACCGCCACCAATACTTATACTGCGTTTGATGACACAGGGGCAACTTTAGGGACTGGCACTTATTCGCCACCGCAAGTTAATGCATTTGGCATGAATTTTGATGTAAATAACACCACTGGCGCAACAGCTGAACGTTTTACTTTTGATTTAACCTTTGCTGAAGGCAATAACAATAACGCAGTTTCAATGGCGCAGCTGGCAAACAAAAATATCATGAATGGTGGCAAGTCGACACTGGTAGGGGTTTACGAAAACACTAAATTAGATATTGGCAGTAAAACCAAAGCTTCTGAAGTAAGAGTGGAGTCGGCAAATTCTATATACCAGCAAGCCAATAGCCGGGTGCAGTCAGAATCAGGTGTTAATTTAGATGAAGAAGCATCTAACTTGATTCGTTTTCAACAATCGTATTTAGCCTCCGCCAAAATTATGTCGACAGCGCAGGCAATTTTCGACTCCCTAATTAGTTCAGTGCGATAGAGGTAAAAAAGATGAGTATGCGAGTTTCTACTGGACAGATTTATAACCAAACAGCGAGCAACATCTTGCAAAAGCAAAGTGAAACTAACAAGGTGCTCGATCAATTGATGACAGGTAAAAGAGTGAACACTTCAGGTGATGACCCTGTTGCTTCAATTGGTATTGATAATTTGAACCAACGTAATGCTTTGGTTGATCAATACGTTAAGAATATTGAATATACCAAAAACCGCTTAGGTGTTACTGAAGGGAAAATCAGTAGCACTGAATCATTGCTTAACTCGATGCGTGAAGATTTACAGCGGGGAGCAAACGGCAGTTTGGCGACTAACGAGCGGCAAATGGTTGCCGAAGACATGAAAAACAGCTTAAACGAGCTCATGTCGATAGCTAACTCACAAGATGAATCTGGGCACTATCTATTTGGCGGAACTCAAGTTAACACTATACCTTTTGCTTTTGATGCTAATGGTAGCGCTGTCTATAGTGGTGACAGTGGAGTACGTAATAGTGTTGTCAGTTCCGATGTGCTAATTGCAGCTAACGCACCTGGCGACTCTGTCTTTATGAACGCTCCAAACCCCTTAGGAGACTATGGCGTCAATTATTTACCCTCACAACAAGGTGACTTTACCGTTGAAAGCGCCAAAATTTCTAACACTGCTACCCATGTCAGCGGTCAATATACCTTTAACTTTGTTGATAATGCAGGGGTAACAGATCTTCAAGTTGTTGACCCTACAGGTACGACAACAACCTTTGCTAATTACGATCCTTCCACACCTGTTACAGTTAATGGATTAGAGGTAAAGCTAGATGGTAAGCCAGTTGCAGGCGATAGTATCACGTTAGAACCACAAGAAACTGTGAGCATTTTAGATAGCATGAATGACGCTATCGCCTTCTTAGAAGATCCCGACGCAGTATCAACACCACAGAATAAATCAAAGTTGGCACAACTATTGAATAATATTGATAGTGGTCAAAATCAAGTCAGTACCGCAAGAAGTACGGCGGGAAATAGTTTGAAAAGCTTAGAAAATCTGACATCGACTCATGAAGACGAAAAAGTGATTAATAGTAGTGCACTGTCTTTATTAGAAGATTTAGATTACTCAAAAGCCGTGACCGACTATAAACAACATGAATTAGCTCTTGATGCAGTATCTAGCGCTTTTTCCAAAGTTGGCAACATGTCTTTATTTAATTACATCTAAATAAACCTAGATTGTTACTTTTTACGATTTAGCCAAGCTCCAAAGTCTTGGCAACAAACTAAGAATGAGGAATGACGTATGGCTATTACAGTTAATACAAACGTAACATCAATGAAAGCCCAAAAGAATTTAAATGCTTCGGGTTCTTCACTGGCGACTTCCATGGAGCGCTTATCAAGCGGCTTACGCATTAACAGTGCAAAAGATGATGCCGCAGGTTTAGCTATTTCTAATCGCTTGAACTCTCAGGTTCGCGGTCTTGAAGTCGGGATGCGTAATGCTAATGATGCAATTTCAATTGCACAAATTGCCGAAGGTGCAATGCAAGAGCAAACAAACATGTTGCAACGTATGCGTGACCTATCTATCCAAGCAGAAAACGGTGCAAATAGTACTGATGACCTAGCGTCTATCAAAGCTGAGATGGATCAGCTTTCAACCGAAATTTCTTCTGTTGGTGATACCACCGCATTTGGTAATACTAAATTAATGACGGGTGGTTTTTCTGCGGGTAAATTATTCCAAGTTGGGCACCAAGATGGTGAAGATATTACTGTTAAAGTGGGTACCACTAACTCTGACTCATTATCTGTTTCCAAATTAGATGTGACAACGTCTGCTGGTCGAGATGCTGCTATTGATAAAATTGATGCTGCAATTAAATCAATTGATACCCAGCGTGCAGACTTGGGTGCGGTACAAAACCGTTTATCCCATAACATTGCAAATAGTGCCAATACACAAGCTAACGTAGCGGATGCTAAATCTCGTATTGTTGATGTCGATTTCGCAAAAGAAACTTCAGCGATGACTAAGAACCAAGTATTGCAACAAACCGGTTCAGCTATGCTTGCCCAAGCAAACCAATTACCACAAGTGGCGCTGTCACTATTAGGTAGCTAGTTGTTTCAGTAAGGCTGTCTGTCAGCTAAAGACTGTTGAGAACCTTTTTGCAATGATTGTAAGAAGGTTTTCTTGTATATAAGGACGAAAATTATACCGTAATAGCCATAGTTATTGATTTTTTATGTCCATAGTCAAAAATAAAGCTTGTTGTAAGTCATAGATATATAAGGCTTATTTTTATTTTAAACAAAAAAATGGCATTTTTTTAAATTTTTTCCTAAAGCAAAATATGAACAGGCCGTTAAATATACTGTAACCAGTTAGACATGCCTGACTTGCTTAACCTAAAAGCAAACAGGCTTAATCATTAAGTCAGGCAAATTTTATAGAGGAAAGAATTCATGGCTATTACAGTAAACACCAACGTAACATCAATGAAAGCTCAGAAAAACTTGAACGCTTCAGGTAGTGCTTTAGCCACTTCTATGGAACGTTTATCTTCTGGTCTTCGTATTAACAGCGCAAAAGACGATGCTGCCGGCCTAGCGATTTCTGACCGCCTAAACTCTCAAGTAAGTGGTCTTGAAGTTGGTATGCGTAACGCGAATGACGCGATTTCAATTGCACAGATTTCTGAAGGTGCAATGCAAGAACAAACAAACATGTTGCAACGTATGCGTGACTTATCAATTCAAGCAGAAAACGGTGCAAACAGTGCAGACGATTTAACCTCAATTAAAGATGAGATGGATCAGTTAGCAACAGAAATTACATCTATTGGTGATACCACCGCATTTGGTGACACTAAGTTAATGACGGGTAATTTCTCTGCGGGTAAAACCTTCCAAGTTGGTCACCAAGAAGGTGAAGATATTAGCGTAACTGTTGGCACAACAAATGCTACTACTTTATCTGTAGCTGCATTGGATATCACAACGTCTGCGGGTCGCGATGCTGCAATTGATAAAATTGATGCTGCAATCAAAAACATTGATGGTCAACGTGCAGGTTTAGGTGCGATTCAAAACCGTTTGTCTCACAACATCTCAAACAGTGCTAACACTCAAGCGAACGTTGCCGATGCAAAATCACGTATTGTAGATGTTGATTTCGCAAAAGAAACTTCAGCGATGACTAAGAACCAAGTATTGCAACAAACCGGTTCAGCAATGTTAGCTCAAGCTAACCAGTTACCTCAGGTAGCGCTATCATTACTTTAATCGGTAATGTAAGTTAAAATTAGTTTGCGATAAGGAGATTTGGAGACGGATCTCCTTTTGACGTTAAAGTGAATAAATTTGAGTCAAAAATCAGTATTACTGATTTAGTGAGGTGAACCATGGAGATCCAACACAACTCAACAGCAAGCTTTAAAACACTCGCTGAATCGAGCAAGAAAGTCGTTAATCAAGATAGATTAACACCGCCAGCAATGGATGCTGACAAAACGCTTCATCATGTGTCAGGCGTTAATGCACAAGATGAGCCAACAGCGTTAAGCTTACAAAAAAGTAAACCAGAAGATGATAAACTCAGTGATGTAGCTGAAAACTTAACTAATATGGTTTCGATGATGCAAAAAGGGCTTAAGTTTTCTGTAGATGAAGATTCTGGTGAGCAAGTGATTAAAGTACAAGACGTTCAATCTGGAGATGTCATCAGACAAATCCCAAGCGAGGAAGCATTAAAGCTTGCGGAAAAACTGAGTGAGGTCTCTGGTATACTCATGAAAATTGAAGTGTAGTTGTAAACATTTAATGTTTCGCTTCATCATTCAGGTTAAAGTTATTTAGGAGTCGATTATGGCATTAACATCAACAGGTATTGGTTCAGGACTTGATATTACAAATATTGTTAAGGTCCTTGTTGATTCCGAAAAAACGCCAAAAGAAGCACGGTTTAATCAAACTGAATCGACGATAAAAGCAAAAGTATCAGCAATAGGCACATTAAAAAGTAATCTGTCTTCATTTCAAGATGCGTTAGAGAAGCTCAAAGATGGCGCTTCTTTGAACCAACGTACCGTCTCTACTGGTGACAGTGAATACGTTTCAGCAACCGCTTCAAAAGATGCTCAAAGTGGTACCTATAATATAGAAGTTGAACAATTAGCTAAGCCTCATAAAGTCGGTGGTACTTTTACTAGCGATGGCTCACAAACCGTTGGCGGTGGTCGTATCGACCTGAATGTAGGCAGTGAAAGCTTTGGTGTTGACATTGATGCAACAGATAGTCTTGATGCCATTGCTAAAAAGGTCAATGATTCCACTGATAACCCAGGTGTTACCGCTACGGTTATTACTAGTGACAGTGGTAGCCGCTTAGTGTTCAGTTCTGACACGACTGGGACAGATAGCCAAATCAGCATTAATGCGACCGATAGTGCCGGTACGGGTCTATCTGATATGTTTAATGGTGGCAACTTGACCGAAATTCAAGCTGCGCAAAACTCTATTGTTCATATTGATGGTCAAAAAGTTACCTCTCAAACTAATACGGTTTCTGGTGCGATTACAGGAGTAACACTTGATCTCACTAAAGCCGATATAAATGAAAGTTCAACATTGTCTATTACGTTAGATGAAGAAGGCGTAAAAGAGAATGTGCAAGGCTTCGTTGACTCTTATAATACATTGATGGATTCAATGAAAAAATTGTCATCATATGATGCGGATAAAAATGAATCAGCAGCTTTGCAAGGTGATTCCATTATTCGTTCACTTGAAGGCCAATTGAGGGGTATTATTAGTACTCGTGTTGACAATGACGATGGCTCATCAAGTGCATTATATGACATTGGGATAAAAACTGACCGCTATGGTAAGTTGAGTATTGATGATGACAAGTTAGATAAAACCATTGCTAATGACATGGGACATGTTGAGTCATTGTTTTCATCCGATAAAACCGGTGTCGCTGTTCGACTTGACGACTTAGCCAACACTTATGTTAAAACTGGTGGGGTGATTGCTGGCAGGGAAAATACTTATACTCGCGAAACATCGCGCTTAGAAGACCAACGTGAAACTTTTGCTTTAAGAATGGAACAATTAGAGTCTCGATTGACCAAACAATACAACGCCATGGATTTAGTGGTTGCTAATTTGAACCAACAAAGCTCTGGACTAATGGATCGAATTAACTCTTTACCTGGTGTGATCAAACAATAATTGGTGAACAGTTTGCAAAATATTAAAAATATTGACCAACTTAATCAAAATATTGAAGCAACTTTAAAAAATATTGCAGATATTCCTGCTGAAGATGAAAAGTCAGATGAGTTGGTACAGTCTTTGCTTGAACTTGTTGGTAAGCGTCAAAGTTTTGTAGCTCAATTTATATCCAGTGATGATATAGGTGCTGATACCCTTCAGAAACAACTCGCTTTGACGAAAAAATACACGGAACAAGTTAAAGTCGCATTACAACATCGCCAAGATCTTCTTTCAAAAGGCAGATCTAACAAGCGACAAATTAATGTCTATCAAAGTATAAATTCTAACAGGTAGGTGTGAGATGAGAGGTTCATTACGATCTTATCGTAAAGTGTCACTTGAAAGCGAGATTGCAGTTGCATCTCCTCATAGAGTCATTCAATTAATGCTCAATGGAACGCTGGAGCGCTTAGCTCAGTCTCGTTCGGCAATTGAGCGTAACGACCTTCAAAATAAAGGCATGCTCATTGGTAAGGCAATTGGCCTTATTAATGGCTTAAACAACAGTTTAAACATGGATGAAGGCGGCGATATCCCGTTGAACTTGAGTCGTCTATATGACTTTATGTTAGTGCGATTATCTGAAGCAAATATGCAAAATGATGTACAAGCTATTGATGATGTATCGGATATCTTGCGCACAATTAAAGAAGGTTGGGATGCTATCCCAAAAGATAAACATAATATTAGTTCTGAGACGTCGACTTACTAATGTTAATGTTATTCAAAAAAAGACGCCTTAGGCGTCTTTTTTTGTACTTAAAGAAAGTAAATTTTTTCTTAAATCGTTAAAAAAGCAGATAAAGTGAGCAATCATGAGCTAAAATCAGCCATGTGTTTGATTTAATTTAGCCAACACTTGCTTAAAACTTTCGGTTAATACACTATTTGGTATACGGTGCATGAATACCAAGCTATACCAATGGTTTATTCATACTGTGATAGACAAGTAGAATAAACGGCAATTTTGATATTAAATGTGGATGAAATGTTTGTATCAAGTTCGATTGTGTTTTTTCTTTATCTCTTGTCACAAAATGTGACTTCAATTGACTACGGTTTTGTCAATTATCGAGTAATATTAGTCGATTAGCCCCTATTTATAATAGAAATTTGGCCATTCTGAATGATGCAAATAGAACAAAAAATTTTAATTGTCGGTACTCCATCAGAGCGCGTTACCAGCTTATACTGCATTTTCGAGTTTCTAGGTGAACAGTGTGAAATTGTATCTGCAGATAATTTAATTGAGTTAGTTGAGTCCGCTCGTTACCGAGCTTTAGTGATTACAGATCAAACAACGGTCGATTCGATTAAAAATATTTCAACAATAGCACCATGGCAACCCATATTATTGCTTGGAAAAGCCTCATTAACTCTCTCTAATATTCTCGGGGTGATTGAAGAACCGTTTAACTATCCTCAATTGACTGAGCTACTTCATTTTTGCCAAGTTTTTGGTCAAGTCAAAAAAGAACAAGTCCCCACAAGTGGCAATCAAACTAAATTGTTTCGCAGCTTAGTCGGCCGCAGTGAAGGCATTGCTAATGTAAGACACCTGATAAGCCAAGTTGCAGGCTCGGAAGCCACCGTGCTGATCCTTGGGCAATCAGGAACGGGTAAAGAAGTGGTTGCTCGTAATATTCATTACATGTCTGAGCGACGTAATGGGCCTTTTATCCCTGTAAACTGTGGTGCTATCCCTCCAGAGTTACTTGAGAGTGAGCTGTTTGGCCATGAAAAGGGGTCATTTACTGGTGCTATTTCTGCACGAAAAGGTCGCTTTGAATTAGCGGAAGGCGGCACATTATTTCTTGATGAAATTGGTGATATGCCCTTACAAATGCAAGTGAAATTGCTAAGGGTATTACAAGAAAGGGTCTTTGAGCGAGTGGGTGGTAGTAAAACTATTTCAACCAATGTGCGCGTTGTCGCTGCAACTCACCGTGACTTAGAAACCATGATTGAAGAGAATGAGTTTCGTGAAGATCTCTATTACCGTTTAAATGTCTTCCCTATTGAAATGCCATCATTGAGTGAGCGCAGTGAAGACGTTCCTCTATTGCTACAAGAGCTTGTTAGCCGCGTATTTAATGAAGGTCGAGGTAAAGTTCGTTTTACTCAACGTACGATTGAATCATTAAAAGAACATACTTGGTCGGGCAATGTTCGTGAACTCTCTAACTTGGTCGAACGGCTCACGATTCTTTATCCTGGTGGCTTAGTTGATGTTAACGATTTGCCTAGAAAGTATCGTTATATTGAAGTGCCAGAGTACTCAGTTGATATCAGTGAAGAGCAATTAGAGCGTGATGCGCTAGCATCTATTTTTAGTGACGATGAACCCGTTGAACTGCCTGAAACACGTTTTCCAACAGAGCTGCCTCCTGAAGGGGTAAATCTTAAAGATTTATTGGCGGAATTAGAAATTGACATGATCCGCCAAGCGCTGGAGCAACAAGACAGTGTTGTTGCCCGAGCGGCTGAGATGCTAGGTATTCGTCGTACCACCTTGGTTGAGAAAATGCGTAAATACGGGATGGGTAAAGAGTAAACCTTTATTATCCAAGTGGTATTTTATTTCCAATAAAACCTGTGTACTTGCACAGGTTTTTTTATGGGAAAACAACCTGTCTGGCTAATTAGTCATGTGGCAAAGTAATAAAGTTCGTTATTGATTACATATTAACTTTAAATTTGGCACGCCAACTGCATAGATAAAACAAACGTAAATCTTTTGACGGAGTATCTATGTATTCAGCACAAGCGGTTTCTGAGTATCAGCATTCACAACCCGATCACGACTTTAAGTCATATCGCCCTCATCGTGGCGATAAGGTGCGCTCGCTTGAAAAAGATGCTCCAGCGATTATCCCTACGCGTAAAGAGGCTGCAAATATGTCAAATCAAATGGTGCATATTCTGCAAGCAATGCCCTCAGGGGTGGTTATTTTAGATGGCAATGGTTTGGTGACACTGGCTAACCCTGTTGCTACTGAGTTATTGGGGCGTCCACTGCAAGGTGCTAAATGGATTGATATTATCAATCGTGCTTTTGCCCCTCAAGAGGATGACGGCCATGAAGTGTCATTGAAAAATGGTCGGCGAGTTAAAATCGCCATTACACCTTTGACGCCAGAGCAGGGCCAGTTAATTGTGTTAACTGATTTAACTGAAACCCGCTTATTACAGAAAAATTTATCACATTTACAACGTCTTTCAGCATTAGGAAAAATGGTCGCATCGCTTGCACATCAAGTTAGAACGCCACTATCTGCAGCGTTGTTATATGCATCAAACCTAAAAAACCCTAAGATCACTACCGATGCTCGTAATCGTTTCCAAACGCGCTTAGTTGACCGTTTAAATGAATTAGAACGCCAAGTAAATGACATGCTGTTAATGGCAAAGGGCAAGCAAGATGAGCTTGGTGAAGATACCACCATTGCGCAAGTTGTCGATAACGTTATGGCTAACTGCGAACCCATTGCAGCAAAACATCAATGTCAATTAACCATGGATAATTCAGCTCAAAGTTTGATGAAGGCGAATACAAACGCACTCGGCTCTGCGATTAATAACTTAGTGATGAACAGTATTGAAGCTGGTGCAAACAATATTCAGTTAATTAGCTCAGAATCTGAGCAACAATTATATTTAGATGTTATCGATAATGGCCGTGGCTTTGATCCAGCAACCAAGCAGCATTTACTTGAACCTTTCTTTACAACCAAAGGTCAAGGGACTGGATTAGGTTTAGCAGTTGTGCAGTCGGTTGTCCGTAATCATCAAGGAGACATACAGCTGCATAGCAAAATGGGCGAAGGCTGCCAGGTTAGGTTGTCATTTAAAAAGATCACCTCAAATCAAGGAGAACAACATGTCTGAAGCTAAATTACTGTTAGTTGAAGATGATGCTTCATTGCGCGAGGCCTTGTTAGATACATTGATGTTGGCACAGTTTACTTGTGTAGATGTGGCTTGTGCAGAAGAAGCTATCATGGCGTTAAAGTCTGAGCCTTTTGATATGGTGATTAGTGATGTGCAAATGCCGGGTATTGGCGGTATTGGATTATTGCAATACCTGCAACAGCATCACCCTAAAACCCCTATGTTAATGATGACAGCATTTGCCACCATTGACAGTGCAGTAGAGGCGATAAAACAAGGTGCGGTTGATTACCTTGCAAAACCATTTGCACCAGAGGTGTTGTTAAATCAAGTGTCGCGTTATTTGCCTTTAGCCGACAACAGCGGTCAACCGGTTGTGGCTGACGACAAAAGTATCGCACTATTGAACTTAGCTAAACGCGTGGCCGTTTCAGAAGCCTCTGTTATGATCATGGGGCCAAGTGGGTCAGGTAAAGAGGTGATGGCGCGTTATATACATAACAACAGCCCTCGCAGTGAGCAACCTTTTGTTGCCATAAACTGTGCCGCTATCCCGGAAAACATGTTAGAAGCCACCTTATTTGGTTATGAAAAAGGCGCATTTACCGGAGCATACCAAGCCTGCCCTGGTAAGTTTGAACAAGCACAGGGCGGCACGTTATTGCTTGATGAAATTTCAGAAATGGAACTGGGATTACAAGCAAAATTACTTCGCGTACTACAAGAGCGTGAAGTGGAACGTTTAGGTGGCCGTAAAACCATAAAATTGGATGTGCGAGTATTGGCAACCTCCAATCGTGATTTAAAAAGCATGGCCGCCACCGGTGAATTTCGAGAAGATTTGTATTATCGAATTAATGTGTTCCCATTAACTTGGCCGGCACTGCACCAGCGACCTGCCGATATTATCCCATTATCGAGTCACTTACTGGCAAAACACGCAAAACAATTGAACATTACCCCGGTGCCTACATTAAATGATGCCGCCTCGCGCCGATTGTTAACGCATCGTTGGCCAGGAAATGTTCGTGAATTAGATAATGTCATTCAACGTGCATTAATATTACGTGTTGGTGATGACATTACAGTAAATGATATTATTATTGACGCTTGCGATGGCGCGCTCACACCAGATTTGTCGCCAACAACACATGCCAGTGGCTCAGCGTCATTAGAACCGCTTGGCTCTGAACTGAAAGCCCAAGAGCATGTCATTATTTTGGAAACCTTAAACCAGTGTAATGGCAGCCGTAAAGACGTAGCTGAAAAACTGGGTATTAGTGCACGGACGTTGCGTTATAAAATGGCCAAAATGCGTGATATGGGGATACAAATACCAGCATAACAAAGGCTTAAATTTATCCTTCCATATTTTTTAATTCAATTTATTCCCGCCTAGGTTGTTGTCGACAGCCTAGGTGCAGTTATTTATAACCTAAAAAACATCAATAATACGATGTTGGCACTCTATTTGCTTATTCATTATATATGTGAATTAGCACCGTCAAATATTCGACGAAGGAGTGACCAATGCAAATCAATACCAACCCGCTGTTACAAGAAATGCAATCATTGCGTGGTGAAATTGCCCCTTCAATTAACTCGTCTATTAGCCCAGGTATTACCCAACAGGTTAACAATACCAGTGGGACAGATTTTGCTCAGTTATTATCAGATGCCGTCGGTGGTGTGAGCGGGTTACAAAAACAATCATCTAGCCTTGCCTCACGCTTAGACATGGGGGATAGTACCGTCACTTTGTCTGATACCGTTATTGCGCGTGAAAAAGCTGGCGTTGCATTTGAAGCCACTGTTCAGGTGCGTAATAAACTTGTTGAAGCATATAAAGAAATAATGAGTATGCCAGTTTAACTGGTCGTGTGATTAACACTCCTCAGCACTTTGATAAATAGGTATTAATTGTGAGCACAGACGTAATGGTTGGAACGGACCCTGCACTTGACTCAGGCGTCCAACAAGAAAATAAACCGGGCTTATTAGGTGGTCTTGGTGGCGTTGATATTATGCGCCAAGTGATCATGATCCTGGGTTTAGCCATCTGTTTGGCTGTGGCCGTCATTATCATGATTTGGGTGCAAGAGCCTGATTATCGTCCATTAGGAAAAATGGAAACATCACAGATGATCCAAGTTTTGGATGTGCTGGATAAAAACCAAATCAAATACAAAATTAACGTTGATGTGCTCAGTGTGCCAGAAGACAAGTATCAAGATGTCAAATTAATGCTTAGCCGTGAAGGCATTGAAGATAGTACTAAAAAAGATGATTACCTTAATAAAGACAGTGGTTTTGGTGTCAGTCAGCGTATGGAGCAAGCAAGGCTGAAATACAGTCAAGAGTCGAATCTTGCTCGTGCGATTGAAGAGTTAAAAAGTGTAAGTCGCGCTAAAGTTATTTTAGCGCTGCCAAAAGAAAATGTATTTGCACGCAATGCGTCAAAGCCAAGTGCTACTGTGATTGTAAATGTTCGCCGCGGCGGTTTAGGGCAAGAAGAAGTCGACTCAATTGTTGATATCGTTGGCTCAGCAGTGCAGGGCATGGAACCTTCACGTGTTACAGTGACTGACTCAAATGGTCGCTTGCTTAATTCTGGCAGCCAAGCAGGGGTGTCGGCAAGAGCGCGTCGTGAAACTGAATTAGTACAACAAAAAGAAGCAGAATACCGCAAAAAGATTGAAACCATTTTAATGCCTATCCTTGGCCCAGAGAATTTCACCTCGCAAGTGGATGTCAATATGGACTTCACGGCGGTTGAACAAACGGCAAAACGTTATTCACCTGACTTACCTGCAATAAGAAGTGAAAGTACGGTTGAGCGTAATTCTTCAAGTGGCGGCACCGGTGGCATTCCAGGCGCGTTGAGTAATCAGCCTCCAATGGAATCAAATATTCCAGAGCAAGCAAATAATGCCACTGCGACGACTTCATCTGCACAAGGTAACTCTGTGCGCGAAGCTACGCGCAACTTTGAACTGGACACCACGATTAGTCACACTCGTCAACAAGTTGGCGTGGTTAGAAAAGTCAGTGTATCCGTTGCGGTTGATTTTAAATCTGGTGCAGCAGGTGAAGACGGTAAAGTGACACGTGTTCCACGCACAGAAGAGGAATTAACCAACATTCGTCGCTTACTTGAAGGCGCTGTTGGTTTTACTAGTCAACGCGGCGATGTATTGGAAGTCGTGACTGTACCGTTTATGGATCAATTGCTTGAAGATTTACCCGAACCTAAACTGTGGGAGCAACCTTGGTTTTGGCGTGCAGTTAAGTTTGCGCTAGGGTTTGTCGGCATGTTGTTATTAGGCTTTTTAGTGGTAAGGCCGATGATGTCAAAATTGCTTAATCCAGCAGGGGTTGATATGCCTGATGACACGCGTTTAGGCAATGAATTGGCCGAAATTGAAGATCAATACGCAGCCGATACATTAGGTATGCTCAATAGTAACGAGGCAGAGTATAGTTATGCCGATGATGGCTCGATTCAAATACCGAATCTACGTAAAGAAGATGATATGATTAAGGCAATACGTGCACTTGTTGCCAATGAACCTGAATTGTCCACCCAAGTAGTTAAGAACTGGTTATTACAAGATGAGCAATGATACTGAAAATAATGCTGTAGCGGCAGCGAAATTTGACCCAGATTCGGTTACAGGCATTGAAAAAACGGCCATATTATTACTGAGCCTAAGTGAAGCCGATGCCGCCTCTATTCTAAAGCACCTTGAGCCTAAACAAGTGCAAAAAGTGGGCATGGCAATGGCTGCTATGGCCGAGTTTGGTCAAGAAAAGGTCATTGGTGTTCATCAACTCTTTTTAGACGATATTCAAAAGTTCTCTTCGATTGGTTTTAATAGTGAAGAATTCGTACGTAATGCGTTAACGGCAGCATTAGGTGAAGACAAAGCGGGTAATTTAATTGAACAAATTATCATGGGGAGCGGAGCGAAAGGCCTTGATTCGCTTAAATGGATGGACGCTCGTCAAGTTGCCACCATTATTCAAAATGAACATCCACAAATTCAAACCATTGTGTTGTCTTATTTAGAACCTGATCAAGCGGCAGAAATTTTCAATCAGTTCCCTGAAAATACCCGCTTAGATTTAATGATGCGTATTGCAAACTTAGAAGAAGTTCAGCCGGCGGCTCTGCAAGAATTAAATGACATTATGGAGAAACAGTTTGCTGGCCAAGGTGGCGCTCAAGCTGCCAAAATGGGTGGACTTAAAGCGGCTGCTAATATTATGAACTTCCTTGATACGGGCGTTGAAAGCATGATTATGGAAACCATGCGCGAATCTGACGAAGAAATGGCGCAGCAAATTCAAGACTTGATGTTTGTATTTGACAACCTTATTGATGTTGATGACCGTGGTATCCAAGCACTACTTCGTGAAGTACAGCAAGATGTATTAATGAAATCACTTAAAGGTGCAGATGATGCGCTTAAAGAAAAAATATTGGCCAATATGTCTAAACGTGCCGCTGAACTACTCAGTGATGATTTAGAAGCCATGGGACCAATTAGAATTAGCGAAGTTGAAGTGGCACAAAAAGAAATCTTATCTATTGCTCGTCGTTTAAGTGACAGTGGTGAGATAATGCTTGGTGGCGGCGGTGGAGAAGAATTCTTATAATCAAATAAGGTGACTCCATTCGCCACATTTAATTCTCTGCAAAGGTGTCAGCATGACCGATGACCAAGATTTTAGTCACTGGAAATTACCAGATGTAACTGAAGAACAAGATACAAGTATTTCCAATCTTTTTGGTCGCCCCAATGAACCACATGTTGGCGATGTAAGCGAAGACGAAAATATTGTGCCGCCAACCTTAGCTGAGCTTGAAGAAATGGGGCTAGCGGCAGAAAAAGAAGGCTTTGAAATTGGCAAGAAAGAGGGATTTGCTCAAGGGGTAGAAACGGGTCGCCTTGAAGGACTTGAACAAGGACACATGGAAGGATTTACTCAAGGTGAACAGCAGGGCTTTGAGGCCGGTCAAGTTCGGGCAAATGAAGTTCTTGCTCAATTAAATCAGCTAGTTTCACACTTTGAACAACCGTTAAAAATTCTCGATACAGAAGTTGAACATGAACTACTCACCATCGCGATGGGGCTTGCGAAAGCGGTAATCACCCAAGAAATTCAAACTAATCCTCAGCATATCCTATCCGTTTTACGTCAAGGTATTTCAGCGTTACCGATTAAAGAACAACAAGTTAAAATACTGGTTAATGCTGCCAATGCAGAGTTGATAACAACAATGTACAGCGAGAATCAAATTGAAAAAAATAACTGGCAAATTGATATAGACCCAACCTTAGGTCAAGGAGACTGTATTATTGAAAGTCTTCGTTCAACGGTAGACTTATCGTTAGAACAACGTATGAGACAGGCCTTTATCGAATTAGAAGCTAATTTAGGTCAAAATATTCATCTTAATCATGAGCAGAAGTCGGCCTCTAATTACCGTACGTTAGATACTGGCAGTGTGAATGCGAGCGCTCAAATAGATCCTGTTGTTCAACCGACTCATCATGTTGATAACGTTAATGTGGCAACCAGTGATAGCAATATAGATGCTCAGTCACTTGAACCTACTGGCATCACAAGTTCAGTAAACACCAGTTCATCTGAGTCAAACCTTGTCATGGAGCCTCAATCAATAACAGCAGATGCTCAGTCGCAATCCTCACAAAAAGCTCAGCTTGAGTCGCAAACGCAGACAAACACAGCCCAAACTATTAATGAGTCACAAGCCGTGGATACTGGCAATGAGCAAAGCACGCAACAACCAAGTCAGCATCAGGTAGAGGAAAAGGCGACTAACGACAACTCTCAGATAAACGACTCTGTTTCAACTAACCCAAAAGAGGGTTGATATGACCCAAAACCGTCAACATCAACTGCTTGATAATATAAAAGCATTTAGTCAAAAAATTGCTCCAATCACACCGGTGGCAAGTGGTCAGCTTGTGCGCGTAGTGGGGTTAACCCTTGAGGCTACCGGTTGTCGTGCACCTGTCGGCAGTTTGTGTGGCATTGAAACGACTAACGGAGAGTTAGTCGCTGAAGTGATAGGTTTTGACGATAAATTATTATATTTAATGCCCATTGAAGAGCTAAGAGGCGTGTTACCCGGCGCAAGGGTGAAACCGCTTGGTGAGCAATCTGGCCTCAATGTTGGCTTGTCACTTTTAGGTCGAGTACTAGATGGTAGTGGATCACCTTTAGATGGTTTAGGTCCACTAAATACCGACCAAAAAGCGGCTCGCCACGGCCCTTATATCAATCCTTTAGCACGTCGAGCGATTACTGAACCGCTTGATGTGGGCGTAAGAGCCATTAACTCGATGCTAACAGTGGGCATGGGGCAGCGAATGGGCTTATTTGCTGGCTCTGGTGTTGGTAAAAGCGTGCTACTTGGCATGATGACTCGCGGCACTAATGCTGACATTATTGTGGTTGGGTTAGTTGGTGAGCGTGGCCGAGAAGTCAAAGAGTTTATCGAAGAAACCTTAGGTGAAGAAGGGCGTGCGCGCTCAGTTGTTGTTGCAGCACCAGCTGATACCTCACCATTAATGCGCCTTCGTGCATGTGAAACCTCAACCCGTATTGCTGAATACTTTCGAGATTTAGGCTATAACGTGTTGTTATTGATGGATAGTTTAACTCGTTATGCACAAGCACAGCGTGAGGTTGCTCTTGCTGTTGGTGAACCACCTGCCACTAAAGGTTATCCGCCTTCAGTATTTGCAAAGCTGCCACGCTTGGTTGAACGAGCGGGTAATGGCGGTCCTGGTCAAGGCTCAATTACCGCGTTTTATACCGTGTTAACTGAAGGCGATGATTTACAAGATCCCATTGCAGATGCCTCTCGTGCTATTTTAGATGGTCACGTGGTGTTGTCGCGTCAATTAGCTGACTCAGGCCATTACCCCGCCATTGACGTTGAAGCCTCTATTAGTCGTGTAGCGCCTATGGTGATTAGCGATGAACACCTTGAAAGCATGCGTAAAGTGAAACAAATGTATTCACTGTATCAACAAAATAAAGACTTAATCTCAATTGGGGCCTACTCGCAAGGTAGCGATCCACGCATTGATAATGCTATTCGGTTGCAACCGGCAATGAATGCTTTTTTACAGCAAAGTTTTAGAGATGCGATTAACTTTGAAAACAGCCATTTAATGATGAGTCAGATTGCTGCTCAATGTCAGAAATAGCAATGTTAGAGGCTTAAAATGGCGAAAACGGATCCTTTAATCACAGTGTTAAAGTTGGCTTCGGAAGCAGAAGAGCAGGCGGCATTGCAATTAAAAGCTGCACAGTTTGAAAAGCAAAAAATGCAAACGCAGCTAGATGCACTTAATAATTATCGCTTAGATTACATGAAGCAAATTGGCGCTCAACAAGGTCATGCGCTGTCTGCCAGTCATTATCATCAATTTCACCGCTTTATTAAACAAATTGATGATGCTATTACCCAACAGGTAACGGCGGTAAAAGAAACAGAAAAACAGGTAGGTTATCGACAAATTCATTGGCAAGAAAAGCAGCAAAAGCGCAAAGCGGTTGAAATGCTGTTAGAGAAAAAGCGCTTGGCAGCAGAAGTTGCAGAAGCTAAACGTGAACAAAAAATGTCAGATGAATTTGCTATTCAACAATATTTTAGAAACCGTCAAAAGAATAACTCATAAGTGTTAATTGAGTTGCCCATCGATCTTTATCATTAAAGCGCACTAACTAAAGGTGTTTGTAAAAACTGTTCAATAGTTTGCTCACCCCAAGCAATCAGTTTTTGATTGTTGAACAATAAAGGTGTGCATTCGTCTTTGGTGGTTTTATTGTCAGACGCTATATGGTGAGTACGGTAGTAGCGCAGCTGAAACGCGCCTGTTGCCGTGTTTTTCGCTTCAACAAAGTCTGCGCTTCCTAGTAAGGTTGATACTTGCTTAAGTGATAACCCTAACGTAAGTTCAGCTATTTTTTGTTGATTATATTGCTGTCTATCTTCCCAACCTTGATCGTCTGGCGTGGGTGTATGCAATGTCATCGTAATGGCGACAAAAATTAAATAACCAACAAATACACTACCAATAACAATTGGGGCTTTATTATTCACGACAGATCCCATTGTGTCACTTCGTCAAATCAGAAGTCTAAACTGTTAAATTACATTTGTAGTAAAATTGTTGCAATCTAATTGGTGTGAATATTCGCTCTAAATTGTTTCAAATTGATATTTAGCGGTATGTTTACTTGCAACTGCGCCAGTTTATAACTGAGTCTCGCCATGTCTTTTCCTTGAGCTAATTTTGCAGCTTGTTTTTCCCCAAGGTTTTCAAGTGAATGATAAAGATTTGCTAGGTTACGGAATTTATTTAATAAATCAGATGCCGATTTAGGGCCGATGCCTGCGATGCCCGGTATTTTGTTACCGCTATCGCCAGCTAAAGCAATAAAGTCTAATAATTGATTTTGTTGCACCCCTAACTTTTTCTCATGTGCAGTCATGTCAAATTCGGCCTGTTTGAAGTAGTCCCATAACAGTAAGTTTTTTTGCGGTAATTGGCTAAAACCTTTATCCGTTGAAACAATAATAGCTTGGCCTTTTGGGGTGACCTTAAGAGCTAAAGTTGCTATGACATCATCGGCTTCTGATGCTGCATCTAACGAATGAATGTGCTGCGAGGCTAAAGCGGATTTTATGTTTGCCATCCCATTGGCCAGTGCTGAAGGCATGGGGTTACGGCCTTTCTTGTAATCGGGATAGAGCTTCTTGCGCCAAGACACTTCATCGCCATCCCATACAATGACAACGTGACTGGGCTTATGTATCGCCATCAGCTTATTTGAGGCAGAAATTGTCTTGGCTGTTACTGTCTCGATGTCATTTTCATCGGGTAAGGCAGCATGAATACGTCTGACTAAGTTTAATCCATCAAGTATAAGCAGTTTATTCATTGTCTTTTTCTTATCGCAGAGTTTTAGCACGTTTATATCATCAATTATAAGTGCTTCGTTAATCGTAAAGTGTTATATGAGCCAATTAGGGGACGATACTAACCGGCTCAATTGACTCTATTGTTTCATTTTTTTCATTGAGATTAAATCAAATAATCATAAGGATTTTAGCGTTATGGAGTGTAGATTTGACCAATGAGAGTTTGAGTCGTTTGGCATTTAAGTGCTATGTATTCATTAATAATTTATGCATTGTTACCTAAGTACCTAAGTACCTAAGTACCTAAGTAGCTTAAGTGCTCAATGATAAATGTAACTGAATTAATATATGCGCTGAGGTGGGTCATTAGCGATATAAAAGAAGGTAGGTAATGTTATTCATGTGAGATTTGGACAATTAATCGATTAAGACATTAGAGCGAATTCTGCATTGAAGTGATCCAGTTAAATTGACGGCCGCGAATATGAAAAACAGCAATAAACTCTAAGTAAATGTTAAAGTATTTTTATTGCTGCTTTATTTCATTATGTAGGCTTACTGTTGTTGTTACGGTGGGCTATAGATCGATAACTATTCTGTCGCGGCCGTTACTTTTCGCACGGTATAATGCGGCATCAGCTCTTTCAAAGGTGTCTTCAATAGACTCGTGATCCATGACTTGCGCAGCGCCAATTGATAATGTCACCGTGATCCGTTGGTTTTTGAATCTAAAAGGAATGTTCTTAATTTTTTCTCGAACACGGTTAAGTAATTGCGAAATATGCTCTTCATTTACATCAGGCAATAGCAATACAAACTCTTCACCACCATAACGGGCGACAAACTCACTTTCGCGCAATGAATTTTTAAGTGCCATGGCAATCACTTGTAGCGTTTTATCGCCAGTGGTGTGGCCAAAACTATCATTGACTGATTTGAAATGATCGATATCGGTAATGGCTATCCATAATGGGGTCTTAAAGCGAATATGATTGCGATATTCTTGCTCCATACGGTCTTCAAGTGCTGTTCGGTTTGCTAATTGAGTTAATGGGTCAAGCAGGTTTAGTTTTTGGTGCTCAAATAGTTTCTCTTTGTAGCTATTGGCTTCTTGAGTAATGTTGTTGAGCTCTTTACGCATTGAATCAATAGATTTCTTTAAGATGTTTTGCTCGCGTTGTTCTAATGCTTCTTTACGAGATAACGCTTCTTTTAATGCACTTAGTTGGCTAGTTAACTGTACTTTTAACTCGGTACTATTGTTGACATCGACAAGAATACAATCAGCGTTATTGACCCTTAAGTTAATTTCCTTATTTAATTGTTGCTTGATTTGGTTGCTGCGTTGATTGTTGTTATGAGAACTATTAACGACATCTCTAACGACGGTTAATGCATCATTTAACGCGTATAAAAAATCTTGAGAAGCCGATTTTTCGTGGGCTATGTTCTCAAGTAATAAACTTAAAACCGTATGATATGATTCAAGCAATATATCTAGTGAAATGTCACCTTGTAACACCTCTTTTAACACTAAAACTTGGTCACGTTGATCTTTACGAAATTCAATTTCAGATATTTCTGTTGCTAACTCTCGGGCAAGTTGTACGTGATGAGGTAGGATTTCGTAATGATCCGATTGCAGCAATTCATCATGCAATATTTGCTCATAAAAGCGAATCATCGCTTCCATTTTTGGAATGTAGTCCCAAACGGTATGGAATGGCTTGGTTAGCTCTTGCTTGAAGTAATTGATTTCTTTCTTGAGTTTTTCGGGTGCAGAATTTATACGCTGAATTTGACCAATGAGTGTTGATAAACTTCCTCGACTCTCTTCTAGTTGAGTCATGGTTTGGCGATATTGCGATTGTAACAGTTTCTCGATACTAAGTAGTTCAGGCAGTGCTTCGTCAATCGAGTCGAAGTTGTGCAGGCGATGACGTAACTTGGCAAGTTTGTTATCTAACTCTAAATTCTGCCCTTTGCATGCAAGACTCAGCTGCCCAATAAAGTGGATAAGTTGCTCCAACTTGCCATTATGCTCATTATTTATGCCCTCTAAAGCGATTTTTGCTGAACCTAGTTTTTGCTTTAATAACGCGATTTGAGAAACAGTGTTGTTAGAGTCATTCATGTATAGCCTTTTACTGCACTCGAGAGAATTTGCAAAGTTGAAAAGTATAAATAACTTGGCTTTCAAGTCATTGTAATTATAAGCATCATTATAGTGATGTTATTGACTTTAATGTACCTACAATAAGGCATTTTGGACAAAAAAAGATATAACTGCCTAATATTTGGTGATTAGTTACTCACTTTTGCCATAGGCCAACAAATTTTTTCTAAATTTTGGTTCGATTCAGCGCGAATGATACCTCGGCTGAGGGCTTGTTTAAGGTTTAAATATAACGGCGCGCTAAAAATGGCTGCGGGGGCAAAGTTTAGTGTTTTTAGCGACACATAACTATTTGGCAGGGCAATCGAGTTTGCTGCGGCTAAGGCAAATTGCACCGTTTCAAATTGCAGTTGTGGTGAAATTAAGATGTCCGGGTTATTTAATAACGGTAAATTTATATGGCCAATTGAGATATTGCTTTGAGTTAAGGGTTCATGAAAGCGCGGAATGGCTACATGCTCGGTGACACTCGCTAGGGCTTGTTCAGTGGCGGCGAGGATTTGATCAGGATGATGACAAGTATCAAAGTAGCAAGCAATAACCCCTGGTCTGATGACAAAAGAAGACATTGGCAATAAATGATTCAGTTTATCGATGATAAAAGCCCCTCTTTTATTCGACTCTGTCGCACCTAAGTTGATGTCATCATTACTTGAATCATTAATGCTCACGAGGGCAAGCGTGCGTTGAGTTAATTGTTTACTCTCATCTTTTAACTCTTCTAGCAGCCCAAAGTAGCCATTAATTCCTGTCGTGGGGTCTAATAAATGCCTGGTTTCTACTTTGTGTAATCGCCGTTGTTGTTTTCTTTGCTGTTTTAATACCATGATGAATGCCAGAAAAAACAAGACGGTGGTAATTGATAGCACCACTAAGCGGATCTGGTTTTTGTTATTGAGTGACGTTTCGACATCCAACTGATTTTTAATCAAACCTAATTCAAACTTCATTTTCTGTACGGTTAAATTGGCGGAGGTATCATTGTTATTGTCAAATGATTGGTTTTGCTCCTCAAAATTTTTCATTTGTTCATAGACCGAAAGGGCGTTTTCTAAATCGCCAAGGTGTTTAAATGCTTGTGCCAGATATTCTAATGCTTCAATTTTTTGTTGATGAAGCGATTGTTCATTTGCCAGTTGAAGCGCTTTTTCAGCATGTTGCACAGCAACTGACCACATGCGTTCGTTTAAAGTGACTTTTGCAAACAGCAGTTCGTTATAAACCAAGTAATGATTTAATTGCTTTGCTCTAAAAACGTCATTGGCTTTTTGTAGCGAGATAATCGCGGCTTGGACATCGCCAATTTGTGAATAAGCTTCACCTAAGTTATGGAAATTAATTCCTAAGGCAATTTCATTACCGAGTTGCTGATTAACTTGTTCAGCATTTAAATAATAATCAATGGCTTTATTCCATTGGTTTTGGCCTTTATAAGTAATGGCAATTGCCGTTAATGCTTGTGCAACATAAGGTAAATACCCCAACTTTTGAAAGTTTTCAAGCGCGTTGTGACCATGGTGGAGCGCATCTTTCCATTGCTCTAAGTCTCGGTAAGTGCGGGCGAGGTTTAACTGTGCATGGGCTTTTAAACCTGAATATTTTAAGCGGTTAGCAATACGGAATGCTTCGCTGTAATGTTGTAAGGATTTAGCCCTGTCATTGTTTTTACCGTAATACTTTCCTAGCGCTGACTCTGACAATGAAATGAAGTAATCATTACGAATTTGGTAAGCAATTTCTCGATATCGGTTTAGGTTAGACAGCGCAGGTATTGGTCTGTAAACCATTTGATTCAAACTGCTGAGTTGCTCATGCAAGATAAATTTCAATAACACCGCTTGTGTTAATGTTTCTGCCGAAATTCGCTTTAATGCCGTATTAAAATCAATAATTGCTTGTTTGTATTGTTGATTTTTTCGCGCGTTATAACGTGCGTTGAGCATGATAATCATTGCGTTATCGACATTTGTCACCGCAATACTTTGCAATTGCGTGATTAATGTTTGCGCTTGTTGGTATTTTTCAGGGTGCGTAACATTGGCTTCTAAGGTGAGCCTTGCAAGGGAAATCAAGTCCTGTTTTAGTGCTTCCTCTGAAGTGTTAATTTGTTTAGCGGCTTGTTTGAAATCATCAATATTATTAATAACTAAAGGATAACGTGTATTATTTAATAAGGTGTCGTATAGCGCTTGAGGATGCTCTCTAAAGGTAATTTCTCGTTGCTGCAAATCGACAGCAACACTCGTTGCTGAGAAAGCAATACTAAGCAAAATAAAACAACATAAAAACACCCGCATGATAAAACTATTTCCTTGTTTAAACTCAAAAGATGTAACCTAATATAGTTAGTTGCTGAGAGCTATGGTCAAAATTGTTATACTTTACCATTAAATAAAAACAAAAAAATCATAATAAGAAGGAATACACGAGTGAAACTAAACTCAACAGCTATTTTCGTGAGTTGTGTGTTAATGGGAAGTGCTTGGATAAGTCCTGCTATGGCGCAAGTTAATTATCATATTGATCTAACTACACCTGAACATCACAGTGCATCTGTTTCAGTGGCATTCCCTGAGACAAAGAACAATCAACTTGTGGTTAATTTACCTGTTTGGCGTACTGGCAAGTACGATATTTTGCCAACTGCAGATGGTGTTCGTGCATTTCGTGCAACCGACAGCAAAGGGCGCGAGCTTCCTTGGACGCGTAGTGCCAGCGGTGAGTGGACGGTTAATTTATCTAAACCAACGCAGGTGAATGTGAGTTATCGTCTTCATGCGAATGAACTCGGTGTGCGCTTACGTCATATTGATGCCTCTCATGCTTTTTTAGATGCCAGCGGGGTGTTTATGTATAGCCCCGAATTTAGGCAAGATGACATTACCGTAGCGATGGATGTGCCGAAAAGTTGGCGCAGTTTTTCAGGTATGGAAAGTGGCAAACACCCCCACTCTTTTAAAGCAGCTAATTATGATGTGTTAGTTGACTCACCAATTGAAACCGGTATTAATCAGCACTTTAGTTTTAAAGCTGATGGCCGCGATTATGAAGTCGTTTTTTGGGGGGAAGGTAATTACGACACCAGTCAAATTGTTGAAGATTTGAAGAAAATCAGTGGCCAAGCTCATGTCATTTGGGACGATTACCCTTTTGAGCGCTATGTTTATATGGTGCATGCTACCAGCGGGGCGAGCGGCGCAACTGAGCACCTTAACTCAACAATTATTCAATTACCGCGATTTATGTTCCGTGAACGTGATGATTATTTGCGTTTTATTAGTACTGCATCGCATGAATTCATTCACACTTGGAACGTCAAAGCTTATCGCCCACAAGGGTTAGTTCCTTATGATTATCAATCTGAAAATATGACCTCGTTGTTGTGGATTTCAGAAGGCTCAACCAGTTATTTTCAGAACCAATTATTGCTGCGTGCTGGTGTGATAACAGCCAAAGAATATTTGGCGGATTTAGCCAAGCGAGTTGCGCGAAATTTGCATACTCCAGGTCGTGAAGTTCAGTCAATTGCTGAGTCAAGTTTAGGCCAGTGGACCAATACCTTTGGTGATTATGCTATTAACCACAGTGTCAGTATTTACTCTGAAGGTTATATCACCTCTATGGCGCTTGATTTACAGTTATTAAATGACACCAAATTAGCGCATTCTTATCGAGATGTTCATCGTAAACTTTATCAAGATTTTAAACTCCCAATTGGTTTTACCGTTGATGATGTTAAAGGCATTTTAGCGGGCTTAACTGGGCGAGATTATCAAAAATGGTGGCAAGAAAATGTGGATACGCCAAAAAGCCATGATTTTGATGGTTTATTAGCTCAAGCGGGGCTGAAAACCCATTATGCGGATGACAAACAAACCATTGATGTGGGAATTACATTATCAAGCGCTCATCATGATTTAAGCATTAATCATGTTCGCAAAGGAAGTCCTGCATGGAATGCGGGTATTGTCGCGGGGGATGAAGTTGTTGCTGTTAATGGCTTGAAAGTCACCGCGCCAGGCTTTACAAAACGTTTAGAAGATTTTAACTCTGGCGATAAAATTAGCCTAACCGTATTTAAAAACGATCAATTAACGCCAATAGAAGTTGAAGTGCAAAGTGTGCCCAAAGGTAAGCTTACTATTACCGCTGTTGATAAACCAAGTGCGGAGCAAAAAGCGTTCTTAAAAGCATGGTTAGGGATTGACTGGCCGTTTGATGACAAGGGCAAGTTCATCAACAAAGAAGACGATTAACTAAAGTGATTGCACGTTATAATGGTTAAAAAGGCTGCGATGACATATTTGTAAGCCGTTAGACAAAAATAAAGGCTACAGTCAGGTTCAATGTAAACCTTACTGTAGCCCTTTTTTTGTATGAGCTAATAATGCCTATGTTTATTGCACTTATTCAAAAGTGAATAAAGGCTGAGCTAACCTAGACTTAACACGCTAGGTATTAGAGTGGCTGTCATATCAATAGCGTTAACGGCACTTACCTGAATTACAACCACCACCAGAACCACAACCACCAAATTTACCTTTTGCCATTGGAGCATTTTGCCAGTCAGGCTCAGGGAAAATAGGCCAATCCACTTTTAGGATGGTTTTGCCTTTCATGTGAATATGCGCTTGGTATAAATTTTCACCGTTTGTGCTAAATTCAAACATAAAACGGGTATGCCAACAAAGACCGGTATGACCGCCAATTGTGGGTTTTGCATTCACCATGGCAATCGATAAAAACTGCACCCGTTGCTTAGCACAAGATTGCTCTGCAAACATTTTGCTCAGTTCAGCCATTTGGCGTAATTGCCAAAAGAACGCGGCGATGACCACCACCGCGACAATAATTAAAAAATCACTCATCATTGGCTTAATGCCTTAAATAATCCGCCGATAGCGGTGGAAAGCTGCGGGCTGCGTTCTGGGTTTCGCAACTCAGTTAATAGTGCATGTCGTAAACTTGGAATCGCCACAATATCAGCAAATACCTGATTGAAGAAGTGTTGCGGCTGCTTAGCTAATGCTTCAAGGTAAATTTTGCGAACTGCATCATCAGATAATACATGCCAGTTTCTTGCGGCGATGGTGATCAGCATTTCATCATTTAATTTATTTTGCTCATCAAGTTGCTTAATGACACTCTGTACAAGCTTAGGTTGTGACGCTAACGCTCTTATATAAGTGGTTTTATGGGAGCTTGGTACCAAGTTCAAGCTGCGGGCAATACGTTGGGCTAATTCAGGTGCGATATAAACGTGCTCTAAACACTGACAAATGGCTGCTTGAACCTCTGTCGGTGCAAAATCAAAACTATTAATTAAATCTTGTGTGTGGCCATTTTTTTCAGCGCGAATACAAACATCGGCAATACCTTGTAAGCCGATTTGCTGCCAGTTGTCAGGATGGATTTGACCAGACAAATACTCGACAGCAAACTCATATTGTGATGACGCTTGCTGGCCCAGTTGTTGCCTCACTAACGCATTAAAAACGGCTAATTTTTCTTGGCTGGGTTTAAAGGTAAAGGGATGGTTTGATAGCGTTTCTTGTTGCTCATCGCTAATAGGCTGAGTGGGGTCGCGTCCAAGTGCTTCAAGTACCATTTTCAAAAAATGACTGCGCTGAGCGGGTGACAATAACCCTCGTTCATCAAGCGGTAATTTTAAAAACCAAATATAAGGTGTTTCAGCTTGCTGCCAAAATACGATAGCAAAATGTGCATGCCCTTGGGTTGGGTAAGGGTAGGGAGCGGCCAGTTCTTCAATTTGATGAAATGCCATCATGTCAATGCTTTGAACGCGTCGCCCTAAGTCATAAACTTGAAACTGGGTGTTTGCGGTGGTTAAAAATTGGCTCAAGGTATTTATGTCGGTCATATTGATTCGCAGTATTGGCTGTAAAAGTAATGTTGAGAGTCGAGCTTATATGGGTATTAATGGGGCTAAATGGTATCATATTCAACTGTTGTTAGCGGTTATGACGTGAATTTATGATGTATGTAGAGCTAAAAAACCAATTAGTTGAGCTAGAGAAACAGCTCAAGCTATTACAGTTGTGGTCAGCACAAGCTATTTCAGCACAAGCACTAGCAAGTACAGCGCCATTTGCTTGTGACACCATGACATTTGAGCAATGGCTGCAATTTATCTTTATTCCTAAAATGCAGCAATTAATGGCTGCTAAAATGCCCTTGCCAACCAATATGGCCATTGCGCCAATGGCTGAGCATGTATGGCAGTCGATGCCAGAACGTCATTCTATTATTGAATTATTGCGCGTTTTAGATGCGCTTGTTAACCAGTAAGTTTACTTTTTATGCCTAAAAATATGACTCCACAACCCATGCCGATTTTGGCTGCTGATACATCAATAGATACACCATCGCAAGCCGAAATCCTTGAGCAAACCATGGCTGATAAGGTTATCGAAGCAAGCCCTTTAGTTGATGACGCAATTGATGAGAATGAAGAAGTTGCACCTGAAATTGAGGTCATTTTTGAAGATGAGCACCTTGTTGCTATTCATAAACCTGCAGGATTATTGGTTCATCGTAGTTATTTAGCCCGAAAAGAACGTTTTTTTGCCATGCAGCTTACTCGCGATAAAGTGGGATGCCATGTCTTTCCCGTTCATCGACTGGATAGGCCCACATCTGGGGTCTTATTATTTGCTAAAAGCAGTGAAGTAGCCAAAGCACTTTGTGAACAGTTTGAGCAACATACCATTGAAAAGTGTTATTTAGCATTAGTGCGCGGCAATATGCATGAAAGTGGGACACTCGATTATGCATTAAAATATGAGGCTGACGATGTCGGTGATAAATTTGCCAATAAAAATAAACCTGCGCAAGATGCCGAGACCGATTATCAACCTTTGCTTAATGCTGAAATTCCATTTAGTTCTGGTCGCTACCCAACATCTCGCTTTGGTCTAGTTAAGTTAATGCCACAAACTGGGCGCAAACATCAATTACGTCGTCATATGGCGCATTTACGCCATCCGATAGTGGGCGACACCACCCATGGCGATGGTAAGCAAAATCGTTTCTTTCGTGAATATAGCAACATTAACCGATTGTGGTTAATTGCTAAAAGCCTGACTTTTACCCACCCTGTTACTCAAGTTCGTGTACATATCGAAACTGAGCTAGAACCAGAATGGTTAACGGTGTTTGAGTTACTCGGGCTTGAGACGCAGCTAGAGCAAGATGACGGGCAATTACTCGCAAGTAGTTGAAAAGAAACAATCCAATAAACTGTAAATGAGGTTGCATGACAACTCATTGCTGCTTACATTAGAAGCATAAAGCGAACAAACTGTGCAATTTTTGAATAACTTATGGAGAAGTTGTCATGCAAAAAGTGAATATCGTTTTTGGCACGGTCTACGGCGATGCTGAAAAAACGGCTGAAACCGTCAATCAAGCGATTACGGCATTAGGTTATGCGAGCCAAATTTTGTTGCCCGCTGAATTAACAGCTTATACTCCCAGCGCTGAACAATGGCTTATCGTGGTGACTTCTACCACCGGTAATGGTGATTTACCTGATAATATTGAGCCGTGGTTTCAACATTTAAAAGAGTTGGCGCCTTATTCACCAGAACTGAAATATAGTGTGATAGGGCTTGGAGATTCTAGTTATGAAATGTTTTGCGGTGCGGCAGAAAAAGTCGATGCTTTATTGCAAGAACTTGGGGCGCAACCGTTAACCCAAACGCTTAAGATTGATGCTTGTGAAACCATGGACCCACAACAAGAAGCAAAACAATGGATCTCAACTTGGCATGGCGCCGCTCAGTTACTCGCCGAGGCCTAAACTATATTAATCAACATTGGTTTAGGTTTGCTCAGCGCCTAAGCCACGCCTTACTGATTCCGGTAGCTATCTTACCTGCTGCCGGTATTATGCTGGGGTTAACCGTCAACCCCTTACCGTTTATTCCGCAAGAAGTTAACCTTATTTTCTCTGCTGTCGGTCATCTTGTTTTTACCATGATGCCGTTGTTGTTTAGCGTGTCTATTGCCATTGGTTTTTGTAAAGATCAGGGACTAGCAGCATTTTCTGCGGTGTTTGGCTTTGGTGTTTTTACCTCGACAATGGGCGCACTAACTGAGCTTTATCAATTACCTTCACGGGAAATATGGGGGATTGCGACTATTGATACCGGTATTGCTGGCGGCATGTTAATTGGTGGCTCTACCTGTTTAGCTGTGTATTTAAGTCAGCGAGTTAAATTGCCGGTGATATTTTCATTTTTTGAAGGCCGGCGCAGTGCCCCATTAATTAATATTCCAATTTCAATGATGTTAGGTTTTTTAGCGGCAAATGTGTGGCCGCCGATGTTTGAATTTATACAAGGTCTTTCAAATTGGGTAGTTTATCAAGATCCTACCTTAGCATTTGGTATTTACGGCACGATAGAGCGGCTACTGATCCCCTTAGGTTTGCATCATATTTGGAATGCCCCTTTTTATTTTGAAGTGGGTCAGTTTGTTGATGGCGATAATTTAGTTCGCGGTGAAATAGCGCGCTTTTTAGATGGCGACCCGTCTGCTGGTAATCTTGCTGGTGGCTATTTAATTAAAATGTGGGGGTTGCCAGCCGCAGGCTTTGCTATTTGGAAATGTGCAGATAAACGTGAGCGTAATCGAGTGGCGGGCATTATGTTATCTGCCGGAGTGGCAAGTTGGTTAACTGGGGTGACAGAACCACTGGAATTTGCATTTATGTTTGTGGCGCCACTGTTATTTTTTGTACATGCACTATTAACAGGTGTGGCTTATAGCGTGTGTATTTGGCTCGATATTAATCACAGCATAGTATTCTCACATGGCTTGGTTGATTTCCTGTTACTACTGCCATTGTCGACAAATATCCAATGGTTATGGTTGTTAGGGCCGCTTACCGCCATCATATATTATTGGTTATTTCGCTTTTCTATTGTGGTATTTGACATTAAAACCCCTGGTAGAGTGACCAATGATGCTAACATCCAACAAAAAGAAACCCTGACTGCAATGGTGAGCGCCTTAGGTGGCAAAGACAATATCGTCGAAATTAATGCTTGTTTAACTCGATTAAGGATCAGTGTTAAGCAATCAGGATTAATTGATAAAGGTCGTTTAGTGCGATTAGGCGCAAAAGGAGTGGTGATTGTTGGTCAAGGCGTGCAAGTGGTATATGGCACAAAAGCTGAAACCTTACGTAAACTATTACAACGTTATTTAGAGTCTCGGCGTCGATAAGGTAAATCGAACTTACGCTTATCAGTCGTTAATGGCATTAACCCTTCGTTTTTCGCCAGCCATATACCAATAAAGCAATTGTTTAGCTTTGTTATTGATAGTGAGAGCTTCACGCTGGGTTTCTGCTGTCAATTCACCGGCACAAGTCCCGCTAATATGACCCATATGTATGTAGTCTTGATTGATATTTAAACGTTCGCTTTATCCCTCTTTACAATTTACCAGTACTATTAAGCGTTTAAATAACCTCGTTTTTTGCTCTGCTATCATTATTTTCATATCGATAAGATTAAAACCTCCCTTATTTCATGACACACTGATAAAAACTCAAGTTAAGGAGCTACGCCATCATGACAAAAACAGTGCAACAAAAAGTGTTAATAACTGATTGCGCCGATGCCCGGGGGCTAATTGCTCAGGTGACACAGGTGTGTGCAAAGCATGATCTTAATATTATTAACAATAAAGAGTTTGTTGATAGCCACAATAAGCGTTTTTATATGCGCACTGAGCTTGAAGGCGTGTTTAACGATGAAGTGTTACTGCAGCAATTCGCGCAAGTCTTACCACAACAGCATCACGTTAAATTAGTCGACAACAGCAAAAAACGCATTGTGATTATGGTAACCAAAGAAGCCCATTGTGTGGGTGATATTTTAATGAAGGCATATTATGGTGGTTTAGATGTTGAAATAGCCGCTGTTGTAGGTAATTACCCTGAATTAGCTGCGTTGGTTGAAAAGTTTGATGTGCCGTATCATTTTATCAGCCATCAAGGTTTAACGCGTGCAGCCCATGAGCAAGCCATGCTTGATGTGATTTTACCTTACCAAGCACACTATGTGGTACTAGCAAAGTACATGCGGGTATTAACGCCACATTTTGTTAGTCAGTTTGAAAACCGCATTATTAATATCCATCACTCTTTTTTACCGGCATTTATTGGGGCATCACCATATCAGCAAGCTTGGGAACGCGGGGTGAAAATCATCGGCGCAACAGCGCATTTTGTCAATAACTGTCTAGATGAAGGGCCCATTATCAAACAAAATGTTATTTCAGTTGATCACAGTTACAGTGCACAAGAGCTTGCCCATCAAGGTCGCGATGTCGAGAAAAGCGTATTAAGTAAAGCGTTGCAATTGGTCTTAAATGAACAAGTTTTGGTTTATGGCAACAAAACCATTGTGTTTTAATTTCTGCAAGACAAGACAAGACAAGACAAGACAAGACAAGACAAGACAAGACAAGACAAGACAAGACAAGACAAGACAAGACAAGACAAGACAAGACAATAGTTTGAAAATGAATATGAGAGCCAAGTGACTTCAGCTTTTAAATTATTGCTTTATCCTCGGTATTAAAAAGGCGCCTTTTAGGCGCCTTTTTTTTGGGGTTAAGTCATTTACTTTATTACTTGACCCTAATTAGTCAACAATGCGCAGTAATTCATTAATACCGACTTTACTGCGAGTTTTCGCGTCTACTTTTTTAACGATAATCGCTGCATATAAGCTGTAAGTGCCACACTTTGAAGGTAAGTTGCCTGAAACCACGACAGAACCCGCAGGCACACGTCCGTAATGAACTTCACCTGTTTCACGGTCAAAAATACGTGTGCTTTGGCCAATGTAAACACCCATTGAAATCACACTGCCTTCTTCAACAATAACGCCTTCAACAATTTCACTGCGAGCGCCAATAAAACAGTTATCTTCAATGATGGTTGGGCCTGCTTGTAATGGCTCTAATACCCCACCAATGCCTACGCCACCAGAAAGGTGAACGTTTTTACCAATTTGTGCACATGAACCTACGGTCGCCCATGTGTCAACCATTGTACCTTCGTCAACAAATGCACCTAAGTTAACGTATGAAGGCATAAGCACGGTGTTTTTAGCAATGAAAGAACCTTTACGCACTGCTGCAGGTGGTACTACTCGAATGGCTTCTTTTTTGAAGCGCGCTTCATCATAGTCAGCAAATTTTTGCGCCACTTTGTCGTAGTATTTAGTGTCGCCACCATCAATGACGGCATTATCAAAAATACGAAAAGACAGTAATACGGCTTTTTTTAGCCACTGGTTAACGTGCCACTCGCCATCGATTTTTTCTGCAACGCGTGCTTCACCTTTATCAAGCATATCAATGGCCTTTTCAACATCGGCGCGAATGCTTGCATCTACAGTCGTTGGGGTGATCTCTTGGCGTGCTTCAAAAGCTGCTTCAATTCGTTGGCGTAATGCCTGCATTTGATACTCCTGGTCTAGTTAATTAATTTGTTTTAGGGTCAAGTGCATCGCTTCGATAAGCTGTTGTTTTTTAGACTCACCTAGCGCTTGGCCATCTCTTGTTTGTAATATAAAGAAGTCTTCTGCTCGTTCACCAATCGTGGTAATTTTGGCTGACAACAGTCTAACTTCACAGCGATATAACGTGTCACCGACTTTAGCTAATAATCCTGGAGAATCTAGCGTATGGAGCTCCATCATACTTGTACCATGCTTAACGCTAGGTAAGAAACTCACATGAGTGGCAACGTTAAAAGGTTTCATGATCCTAGCAAGCTTGCGGAACTTAGGCAGCTTAGGGTTTTCTGTTGCAATCGCTTTAACTAATGCTTTTTTGATACTTTGTATGCGAGATAATTGAGTAAGAGGTTCACCGTCTTGCTCAAGAATAACAAAGGTATCTAAAACATAACCGTCTCGAGTGGCCATGATATTAGCATCATGCACATTGATATTTTTATTATCTAGCACGGTCATCACAGTCGCAAACAGTTTTGGCTTGTCTTTACTGTAAATAAATAATTCAGTGCCGCCGCGAGTGGTGTGTTTAGACATTAATACAATCGGTTCATTGTCATTTTGATGTTTAATAATGGCTTCTGCATGCCACGCTATTTGATTGGGTTGATGCTGTAAAAAATACTTTGGCTTAAAACGTGCCCATAATGGGTCTAGGCCTTTATCGCGTACCCCACGGCGTAACAATTCTTTTTTGGCTTTTGCTTGTGACTCACTAATTCGCGCCTCTGCATCTACAGGGGTTTCTTTGCCACGAGCAAGTACCCGTTGAGTTGAGAAATAGAGCTCACGTAACAACGAGCCTTTCCAGTTATTCCATGCTTTATTATTGGTGGCACAAATATCAGCAACAGTGAGGCAATACAAGTAGCTTAAATGCACTGTGTCACGTACTTTTTCGGCAAATAACGACACAACATCAGGATCAGAAATATCGCGGCGTTGAGCGGTAACCGACATAATTAGGTGATGTTCAACCAGCCAAGCCACTAAGCGTCCGTCATGGTCATTCAAACCGTGTAGCTTACAAAATTTTAATGCATCAACCGCGCCGAGTTTGCTATGGTCGCCGCCGCGGCCTTTGCCAATATCATGGAAAATGGCCCCAAGTACCAATAAGCCTTTTTTCGGCAATTGGCTCATGAGGATACCACCTAATGGGAATTCATCTTTTTGATCGGGTTGTGAAAAACGGTCAATATTTTGTAATAGGCGGTGAGTATGTTCATCGACAGTATAGGCATGAAATAAATCAAACTGCATTTGTCCTTCAATGCTTCGCCACGCTGGCAAATAAGACGATAAAATGCCATGTTTATGCATCAATGATAAGGCGGTAATACCACGAGGGTGCTTAAGTATATCCATAAACACTTTACGACACTGTGGGTCATCTTGTAGTGGTGCAGTTAGGCTTCGGCGGGCATTTCGTAACTCACGTAATGTTGATGCGTAAATAGCTTGGATATTTGAGTTTTTTGCGACATGCAAAAACAGGGTTAAAATACAGGCGGTTTGTTGTTTGAATAGCCCCGGTTGCAGTAACTCTATATAACTGCCCCGACGTTGAAATTGGGCGTTAATTGACTGTACAGGTAAGGTTTGTGTATGGCCAAGCGTGGCGCTTTTAAACAGCTGTAACAGCATTTGATTTAACTCCATCACACGGCGAACCGTGCGATAGTATTTCTTCATTAACTGTTCTACGGCTAATTGAGTTTGGTCTTCATATCCTAAAAAGTCGGCAACTTGTCTTTGTAAATCAAATAGTAATCGGTTTTCATCTCGGTTAGCAATGCTATGCAGAGCAAAGCGTAACTCCCATAAAAAATCGCGACATTCAATTAGCTCATTTAGCTCGGTTGTGTCTAAATATTCATAGGCGACTAATTCTTGTAAATTAACCGCATCAAAGTGGTGAATGGCAACCCAAGCTATGGTTTGAATGTCACGTAAGCCACCCGGGCAGTTTTTTAAATTTGGCTCTAAATCGAAAGCATTTGCTTTGGCGTGACGGTCTGTTTGTTCTTGGGTTTTTGCGAGGTAAAACTCAGATGAAGGCCAAAAATTTTTTTCACGTATACATTGATAAAGTTGATTAAAAGCATCAGCTTGACCGCTTATTAAGCGAGCTTCAATTAAGTTTGTGGCAATGGTGATATCAGCGAGAGCTTGCTCAAGGGTTTGCTTAACAGATCGAACACTGTGGCCTATGGCGAGGCCGGCATCCCATAAAAAGGTAATAAATTGGCCGATTAGCTGTTTAGCATCTGTGCTGACGCTAGGTGGTGTGATGATCAGTAAGTCGATATCAGACTGTGGGTGTAACTCTTTACGACCATAACCGCCAACAGCAACTAATGCCAGTGGGTGTTGTTCAAGACCAAATTGATACCAAGTATCAATTAATAACGCGTCAATTTTTACTGTGCGTTGAGTAATGAGGGTAGCGATGGGGGTATTATGTTGATATTGCTCCACTAAGTGCTGGTTTATCTGAATAAGTTGTTGCTTGGCTTCCAGCGCTTTGTTCATTGAGTACCCTTATGCTGCATTGAGCGCAAAGCACGCTTTAAGGGGAAAGCGCGCTGATAAATAAAAGTTAGTGGTTAATGACCCGTGGCAATGTTTCATCATTGCGAAGGGTAAGCACTTCAACACCCGTTTCGGTCACTAATAACGTGTGTTCCCATTGAGCTGAATTTTTACCATCTTTTGTATAAGCCGTCCAATTGTCTTCTGTAGAAACATAACAATGTTTTTTACCAGCGTTAATCATTGGTTCAATAGTAAAACACATACCTGGGCGCAAAACACGTTTGTCAGGCGTGCCAAACTTTTCTTTGTAATGCATCACTTGTGGTTCTTCATGAAAACCTGAGCCAATACCATGACCACAAAAATCAGTCACAATACTGTATTTATTAGGACGGTTTTTGTTTTTAAGTTTGATGAACTTTTCTATCGTCTCACCGATGTCACACACTTTCACCCCCGGTTTTACCATACGAATTGCTTCATATAGAGATTCTTGAGTAATCGTTGCTAAATGCTTATCTGCTGCGCTGACCTCGCCGATATAAAACATTTGTGATGTATCGCCGTGGTAGCCGTCTAAAATTACGGTTATATCGATATTAATAATATCACCATCAATTAATTTACGCGCACTAGGAATGCCATGACAAATGACTTCGTTAATAGATGTACAAATTGACTTTGGGAAACCGTGATAATTCAATGGTGCCGAAATAGCACCGTTTTCTTCAGTAAATTTGGCACAAATGTCATTGAGCTCGTCAGTGGTCACGCCCGCTTTGACATGTGGTGCAATCATTTCTAATACTTGCGCAGCGAGCTTTCCTGCTGCACGCATTTTTTCAATTTCTTCTGCGGTCTTAATGACAATACTCATGGGTTTCTCTTCGTGTTTGGGTATCAAAAATGGATGTAATTTAGCAGCTAGTTTACACCATAAAATTTGTGTTTAAAGGCTCAATATGGTATAAAGCGCGCCGTTATGTGTAAGTTTGTTCATTCGGTTTAGATGTGGCTTTAGTTTGTTATCAGCAAATCTGTTTGCTTGGTCTTCACTAAAATGGCACTAAAGCGTAAAATATGGCGGCTATTATACATGGCAATTAACTTAAATACTAAATCACACACGTATCGACACATTTTTCGGGGTGCTTCCTTATTTGGAAGTCGAAACAATGGGATGCGTGGAGGTCTAACCCCTTAACTAAGGTAAAAATCATGACTACTGTTTCAATGCGCGATATGCTACAAGCTGGTGTTCACTTCGGTCACCAAACTCGTTACTGGAATCCAAAAATGAAGCCATTCATTTTCGGTGCTCGTAACGGTGTTCACATCATCAACCTTGAGCATACTGTGCCAATGTTCAATGAAGCGTTAGCTTTCATTAGCAACATTGCTTCTAAGAAAGGCAAAATCTTATTCGTTGGTACTAAACGTGCTGCTGGCGAAGCAATCAAAGAATCTGCACTTTCTTGTGACCAGTTCTACGTTGACCACCGCTGGTTAGGCGGTATGTTGACTAACTGGAAAACTGTTCGTCAATCTATCAAGCGTCTTAAAGAGCTAGAAAGCCAGTCTGTAGACGGTACTTTCGACAAGCTAACTAAGAAAGAAGCGCTAATGCGTTCACGCGAACTTGATAAGCTTGAAAAATCTTTAGGCGGTATCAAAAACATGGGCGGTTTACCTGACGTATTATTCGTTATCGGTGCTGACCATGAGCATATTGCTATTAAAGAAGCTAACAACCTAGGTATCCCAGTTGTTGCAGTAGTTGATACCAACTCTGCACCAGACGGTGTTAACTACATCGTTCCTGGTAACGATGACGCGATGCGTGCTATCCGTTTATACACTTCTTCTGTTGCTGCTGCTGCTAACGCTGGCCGTGGTCAAGATTTAGCTGTACAAGCTGAGCAAGACGGTTTCGTAGAAGCTGTTTAATAATAAGGTGTGATGATTAATCATTACCCTTATTTTCCAATGTAAACATTGGTAAACAGGGGCCTAGTTGGCCCCTGTTTTATAAATGCATTAATAGACGAATTTAAATAGAGGATTTAACAATGGCAATTACTGCTGCCCAAGTTAAAGAACTTCGTGACCGCACTGGCGCTGGCATGATGGATTGTAAAAAAGCATTAACCGAAACTAACGGTGATATCGAGCTAGCTATCGATAACATGCGTAAGAGCGGTGCTGCTAAAGCTGCTAAAAAAGCAGGTAACATTGCTGCTGAAGGCACAATTCTTATTAAAGAAGGCGAAGGTTATTCTGCGCTTCTAGAAGTTAACTGCCAAACAGACTTCGTTGCAAAAGACGGTAACTTCCTAGCATTTGCTAATGAAGTACTTGCTGTTGCAGCTGCTTCGAAAGTGACTATCGAAGAATTGAAAGCGCAATTTGAAGAAACTCGTGTTGCTCTAGTGGCTAAAATCGGTGAAAACATCAACGTTCGTCGCGTTGAATACATCGATGGCGCAACGAATGCTTCTTACCGTCATGGCGACCGTATCGGTGTTGTTGTTACTGGTGAAGCTGATGCTGAAACTTTAAAACACATTGCTATGCATGTTGCGGCTTCTAAGCCTGAATTTGTTGACCCAACAGACGTTCCTGCTGATGTTGTTGCTAAAGAGCAAGCACTTCAAGTAGAAATCGCGATGAATGAAGGTAAGCCTCAAGAAATCGCTGAAAAAATGGTTATCGGTCGCATGAAGAAGTTTACTGGTGAGATCTCTCTTACTGGTCAAGCTTACATCATGGAACCTAAGAAAACTGTTGGCGCTATCCTTAAAGAGAAAGGCGCAACTATCTCTAACTTCATTCGTTTAGAAGTTGGTGAAGGTATCGAGAAGAAAGAAGAAGATTTCGCAGCTGAAGTTGCCGCTCAAATCGCAGCAACCAAAAACGCTTAATTGATAATTTCTAAGCCCCCTAAAGCCGCAGCATCCGCTGCGGTTTTATTATGATCAGGATAAAATTATGAGCACCAATCCAAAACCAGCATATAGACGTATTCTGCTTAAATTAAGCGGCGAAGCATTAATGGGTGACGAAGGCTTCGGTATTGACCCTAAAGTGTTAGACCGTATGGCCCAAGAAGTAAAAGAGCTTGTTGAGTTAGGTATTCAAGTTGGTGTGGTAATTGGTGGTGGTAATTTATTCCGTGGTGAAGGCCTTGCAAGTGCGGGTATGAATCGCGTTGTCGGTGACCACATGGGAATGTTAGCCACAGTCATGAATGGCTTAGCGATGCGTGATGCATTGCACAGAGCGTATGTAAATGCTCGCCTAATGTCAGCTATCCCTTTAAAAGGTGTGTGTGATGATTATAATTGGGCTGAAGCAATTAGTTTATTAAAGTCAGGACGCGTAGTTATTTTTGCTGCGGGTACAGGCAATCCATTTTGCACAACTGATTCTGCTGCGTGTCTGCGCGGAATTGAGATTGAAGCTGAAGTGGTGTTAAAAGGCACCAAAGTCGACGGTGTTTACTCTGCTGATCCGATGAAGGATCCTGATGCAGTCAAATATGACACGCTAACGTATTCAGACGTGTTAGATTCAGAATTAAAAGTGATGGATTTAGCTGCCTTTACCATGGCGCGCGATCATCAAATGCCTTTACTTGTTTTCAACATGAATCAACCAGGTGCACTGCGCCGCGTGATCATGGGTGAGAAAGAAGGTACTGTCATTAGTAATAAAACAGCGGACTAATCAATTTTTTGAAACAAAGTGACTGTTAATGGCATTAAGTGTTTGAGCTGAATTACGGCTTATGTCATCCTTTATTTATAGCGCAAGCACTCAGAATATGTGACCAAAGGATATTATTGTGATTGATGAAATTATGTTAGATGCGCAAGAGCGCATGGGTAAATGTGTAGATTCAACTAAGAACCAAATGGCAAAAGTACGTACAGGTCGTGCTCACCCGAGTTTATTAGACTCTATTCAAGTGTCTTGTTACGGTTCGATGTCTCCGCTTAAGCAAGTGGCGAATATCAACATTGAAGATGCGCGTACTTTAACCGTATCAGTGTTTGACCCTTCAATGGTTCAGGCTGTTGAAAAAGCCATAATGAGTTCTGACCTTGGTCTTAACCCTATGACTGCAGGCAACATTATGCGTATTCCACTTCCAGCGTTGACTGAAGAACGTCGTAAAGACTTCATCAAAGTGGTACGTAACGAAGCTGAAAATGGCCGTATTGCCGTGCGTAACGTACGCCGTGACGGTATCAGTGAAGTGAAGAAACTTGAAAAAGCAAAAGAGTGTACTGAAGATGATGTTCGTCGCAGCGAAGACGAAATTCAAAAGTATACAGACTCTAGCATCAAAATGATTGATGAAGTTTTAGCCGCTAAAGAAAAAGAGTTGATGGAAGTCTAATCTCTTAGATTCTAAAGCTAGAGTTAACACGCCGTGTAAGGGTATACTACACGGCGTTTGTTTATTTTAAGGTAGTAATTGGATGTCAACACCCTCCGCGTTTGTTCAAGCTCCAGTGGAATCATTAGATAAGGTCATCGCCTTGCCTAATGAACTGTCCGATGCAGTCAAACAATCTCTCCCCAAACACATTGCAATTATCATGGATGGTAATGGCCGTTGGGCTCAGCAGCAGGGTAAAGCACGCGTTTCAGGGCATAAAGCTGGGGTCAAAGCGGTTAGAAGAGCGGTGAGCACGGCAAGCCAATTAGGTATTCATTCATTAACATTATTTGCTTTTTCAAGTGAAAACTGGCGTCGTCCTGATAAAGAAGTCAGTTTGTTGATGGGGTTATTTTTCAAAGTATTACAACGAGAAATTAAACTGCTGGATAAAAATTCTGTGCGCCTCAATATTATTGGCGATATTTCTCGATTTTCACAACGATTGCAAAAACAGATTATCCAAGCCCAAGAAACAACAAAAAATAATACCGGGTTGATTTTAAACGTTGCCGCTAATTACGGTGGACGTTGGGATATTATGCAAGCGGCTAGAGTGATGTCTGAAAAAGTCGCTCGTGGCGAAATAAGTCCCGATGATATAACGGAAGAGTCCATGACCGTTAATATGAGCATGGCAGATCAACCCGAGGTGGATTTAATGATCCGTACCGGCGGTGACTTTCGCATTAGTAACTTCATCCTCTGGCAAGCCGCATACGCTGAATTAGTCTTTCTTGAAACATTATGGCCAGATTTTGATGAAAGCATTTTTAAAGATGCGATTGCAACATTTGCCAGTCGTCAAAGACGATTTGGGCTGACTGGCTGTCAGATTGACGAAATTCGTTCAGTATAAAAATTAAAAAAGAGGTTAGCTTTGCTAAAACAACGAATTATTACCGCACTTTTATTAATCCCAATTGTTCTGGGAGGCATATTTTTGTTGCCAGCGGATTACTTTGCTTGGGCGTTAGTGCCTATTTTCTTGATTGCAGGCAAAGAGTGGGGACGGTTAATTGACTCAACATGCAACGCCACTCAATGGACGTTTACCGTTACGATTGGTGTGTTAATGGTGGCACTCAATATATTAGTGCCAGTTGAACACATTTGGTTTAACAGTCAACTTCATCCCATTTATATGGCCATCATTACCATCGGGATATTTTGGTGGATTATTAGCTCTGTATTAGTCTCTACCTATCCTAAAAGTGGCAAACTGTGGCAAAAAAGCCATATGATGAAGTCGATGTTTGGCCAGCTAACTTTATTGCCTTGTTTTGCCGCTTTAATTGCCCTTAATGCGATTAGTGCACAAGCTGACCCATACTTTGGCGGTACATTGGTGTTCTTAGTCATGCTCGTGGTTTGGACTACGGATACCGGTGCTTATTTTGCAGGAAGGCAATTTGGTAAACGTAAACTGATGCCAAATGTTAGCCCAGCGAAAACATTAGAAGGTTTACTTGGTGGGCTTGTCGCGACAATGCTAATTGTTGCTGGCGTGATGTATTACTCACCAGAACAAGAGCTCGGTTTAGTTGTTGTCGTTACCTTGGTCACTGCGCTAGCTTCAGCATTTGGTGATTTATCAGAAAGCATGTTTAAACGTGCCGCCAATATTAAAGATTCAGGTACTATTTTGCCAGGTCATGGCGGCATTTTAGATAGAATTGATAGCTTAACTGCAGCACTTCCTGTGTTTGCATTTATTTATGTTTCAATGTGGATGTCATAAATATGCAAAAGATGGTAATTCTTGGTGCAACCGGGTCTATTGGCACCAACACGTTAGACGTGATTGCGCGTAATCCGCAGCAGTTCAGCACTTATGCATTAGTGGCCAATACCAATGTCGATAAAATGCTGACATTATGCCAAACCCATCAACCTATTATCGCCCATATGGTTGATAGCGACGCCGCGAAGGAATTAGCCGCACAATTACCCAAAAACAGTGCTACCTTGGTAACCACTGGTGCTGAGCAATTAAAGCAGCTTGTTACACATGAAGATGTTGATACCGTGATGGCTGCAATTGTTGGCGCCGCAGGCTTAGTGCCAACGTTTGATGCTGTAAAGGCGGGTAAACGAATCTTGTTGGCCAACAAAGAAGCGTTGGTGATGTCTGGGCAACTGTTTATGGATACGGCTCGTCAATCTGGTGCAACTATTTTGCCCGTTGACAGCGAACACAATGCGATTTTTCAATCGATGCCACAAAGCGTGCAATCAAATCTTGGTTTTTGCGATTTAAACGCTGCAGGAATTAAGCATATTTTATTGACCGGTTCTGGCGGACCATTTTTAACCAGCGACTTAAATGCGCTGGCTACTATGACACCTGCCCAGGCATGTAATCACCCAAATTGGTCTATGGGACCTAAGATTTCGGTCGATTCAGCCACAATGATGAACAAAGGCTTGGAGTATATTGAAGCTAAATGGTTATTCAATACCAATGTTGATCAATTAAAAGTCGTTATTCACCCTCAAAGCGTTATTCACTCAATGGTGCAATATAATGATGGGTCGGTTATCGCCGAGTTAGGTAACCCTGACATGCGCACGCCCATTGCCCATTGTATGAGTTACCCACAACGTATCTCTTCTGGTGTTGAGCCACTCGACTTCTTTAAACTTGGGCAACTTAATTTTTGCGAGCCCGATTTCACACGTTTCCCATGTTTAAAATTAGCCATTGATGCCTGTGCTCAAGGCCAAGAAGCGACTACCGTACTTAACGCTGCTAATGAAGTGGCGGTAGCCGCATTTTTAGCTAATGAAATTGCGTTTACTGACATCGCTGTTGTAAATCAGCAATGTTTAACTCAGGTGAGCGCCAGTGCATTAACCAGTATTGAGGCTATTTTAGAACTCGATAGCCGAACTCGCGTTGCCGCACGTCAATCAATTCAATCGATGATAAACACCTAGGAGTGACATGTTTGATTTTATTTGGAACCTAGGTTCATTTATTGTTGCTTTAGGCGTACTTATTACCGTTCATGAATATGGTCATTTTTGGGTTGCACGTCGTTGTGGCGTGAAAGTCGAGCGTTTTTCTATTGGGTTTGGTAAAGCACTTTGGCGTCGAGTTGGTAAAGACGGCACCGAGTATGTTGTTGCAGCTATTCCGTTAGGTGGTTATGTAAAAATGCTCGATGAACGGGTAGAAGACGTACCCGATGAGTTAAAGCATCAAGCCTTTAACCGTAAAACCGTTTGGCAACGCATTGCTATTGTTGCAGCCGGTCCTATTGCCAACTTTATTTTTGCCTTTTTTGCGCTTTATTTAAAATTCCTCATTGGCGTGCCATCGTTAATTCCGGTCATTGACAGTACTCAAGCCGGTTCTCCTGCCGCGATAATAAAAGTTGATGGATTACAACGAGTCATGGCGGTTTCTGGTAAGCCTGTCAAGACATGGAGCGATGTTAACCTTGCCATAGTTGGACATATTGGTGATGACAGCATTGATTTTACTGTTGGTCCTGTTGATGCTGATAGCACCACGATTGGACGTCAGTATCAGTTAGATATTAGCCAATGGAAATTCGATCCAGATAAGCAATCCCCTATCAGTGCATTAGGGTTAGGGATATTTCGCCCTCAAATTGAACCAATTATCGCAAATGTTGCCAAAGATAGTGCAGCCGAGTTAGCTGGGCTGCAAGTTGGTGATGAGATTGTGTCAATTAATGCGCAACCTTATACTTCATGGTCAAGCTTTGTCACGCAAGTTCAGCAGGCCATTGATCAAAAAGTTGTTATGAAGATTAACCGTCAAGGGCAACAATTATTACTTGATGTTTACCCACAAACAAAACAAGATGCTTCGGGGCAATTAGTTGCCATGATCGGGATTTCGCCTACAGCGGGTCAATGGCCTCAAGCAATGCAATTTGATATGCAGTATGATTTGTTTGAATCAATCCCTGCTGCATTTAACTCAACATGGGATATCACCACGTTGACGTTGAAAATGATAGGAAAGCTCTTTACTGGTGATGTATCTGTAAAAAGTTTAAGTGGCCCTATTTCAATTGCACAAGGAGCAGGTGCGAGTGCGACTATTGGCTTAGCATTTTTTCTCGGTTTTGTTGCGTTAATCAGTGTCAATTTAGGCATTATTAACTTGATGCCTTTACCCGTGTTAGACGGTGGGCATTTGATGTATTACTTTATTGAAGTGATTTCGGGAAGGCCTGTACCTGAAAAAGTACAGGAAGTAGGATTCAAAGTTGGAGCAGTTTTACTGCTAATGTTGATGAGTGTGTCGCTATTCAACGATTTTTCCCGGCTTTGAGCAAGGACAGACAAATAATTAGAAGAGCTCTATGAGATTTAATAAAATTTTTGCCTCGATGTTATTCGTCGGAGCCACGTTTTCAGCAAATACAATCGCGCAAACGTTTCAACCATTTGAAGTAAAGGATATTCAGGTAGAAGGTTTGCAACGAGTTGCATTAGGTGCTGCGCTGCTTAATATTCCCATTAAGGTTGGGGACACGGTTGATCAAGTAAAGTTACAACAAGCCATTAAGAGTTTGTATGGTTCAACTAACTTTGAAAAAATCAATGTTAGCCATGAAAATGGCGTGTTGTACGTAAAAGTACAAGAGCGACCTACCATCAGCTCGGTTACCTTTGAAGGTAACAAGGACATTAAAGACGAACAACTACAAGAAAGTCTTGATGGTTCAGGTGTGAAAGTGGGTGAGTCATTAGACCGCACTATGCTTTCTGGCATCGAAAAGGGCTTACAAGATTTTTATTATGGTGTGGGTAAATATGGCGCTAAAGTAGAAGCGCAAATTATCAACTTACCTCGTAACCGAGTTGAATTACGGTTTAATTTTACCGAAGGTTTAGCGGCTGAAATCCGCCAAATAAACGTCGTTGGTAATACCGTATATAGCGATTCAGAAATTATCAGCATGCTAGAGTTAAAAGACTACGTAGCATGGTGGGATTTATTTGGTGAACGCCGCTACCAAAAACAAAAACTACAAGCAGACTTAGAAACCATTACCACTCATTACCAAAATGAAGGGTATATTCGTTTTAAAGTTACCTCGACGCAGGTGGCGATGACACCTGATCGTAAAGGCTTATACATCACCATTAACGTTGATGAAGGTGAAAAGTATAAAGTTAAAGAGGTTAACTTAACGGGTGACTTAATGGGGCGTGAAAAGTTACTTAAGTCCATTTTGCCAATCAAAGAAGGCAGTACCTATAACGGTGGCGAGGTGACTTTTGCCGAAGGTATGTACAGTAAATACCTTGGCCGCTTTGGTTATGCTTATCCTGAAGTAAAAACCTTCCCTGAGATTGATGATGACACCAAAGAAGTGACATTAAATATTAATATCGATCCGGGTAAACGTGTTTATGTACGCTCAATTAACTTTACTGGTAATACAGTCACCAAAGATGAAGTTATGCGTCGCCAGCTACGTCAAATGGAAGGTGCGTGGTTAAACTCTGCGCAAGTTGAATTGTCTAAGTCAAATCTTAACCGTTTAGGTTATTTTGAAACCGTTGATACAGAAACAGTGCAAGTACCAGGTAGCGACGACCTCGTTGATGTTGATGTTAAAGTAAAAGAACAACCATCAGGTTCATTTAACGCAGGTGTGGGTTTTGGTACAGAATCTGGACTGAGTTTACAGTTCGGGGTGCAGCAAAGTAACTTCTTAGGGACAGGGAATCAGGCCGGTATTAATATTAATACCAATAAATATTCTAAGAGCATGAATATTTCATACACTGATCCTTATTTCACTAAAGACGGTGTTAGCCTCGGTGGTAGTATCTTCTGGAATGAGTTTGATGCACAAGAAGCTAACCTTGAACGTTATAAGAATAAGTCATATGGCTTTGCAGTTAACTCAGGTTTTCCGCTGAATGAATACAACCGTTTAAATGGGGGTATTGGCTATCGTCATAATACAATTTCTGAAATTTCATCTTATGAACAAGCGGTGCGTTTTTATAATATCTACCGTGACTCAAACGACCCTAACCAAGATTTAAGTTTTGATAACTTTGAACTCACAGCTGGTTGGTCGCGAAGCAATTTAAACCGTGGTACGTTCCCTACATCGGGTTCATCACAACGTCTAACGGCAAAAGTGACGGTGCCAGGTTCAGATTTACAGTACTTTAAAACAGATTTTGACACCAGTTTTTACTTTCCACTTACCCGCAACCATAACTTTGTGTTCTTAACTCGAGCACGTCTAGGTTATGCAAACGGTTACGGCAAGTTTAATGACAATGATCAAATTCTCCCGTTTTGGGAAAACTATTACTCAGGTGGTAGCAGCTCATTACGTGGCTTTAAGTCAAACTCAGTCGGACCTCGTTCCTTCTACTTGTTTAGAGGCAGTGAGCCTTGCTCACCCGATCCATCTGGAACTAGTTGTAGTATCCCAGGCGATCCAAACCGCATTAACGTCAACAATGGTAACTCCATTGGTGGTAACGCTATTGCAACGTTAAGTGCTGAAATGATCGTACCAACGCCATTTCTTGATGAAGCGTACACTAATTCGGTTCGTACTAGCTTCTTCGTCGATGCCGGTAACGTTTGGGATTCAGAGTTTGATTATGATTCATACAAATTCTTACCCGCTGAGCAATTTGCACAGCTAGAAGATTACAGTGATCCAGCGCGTATTCGTGCATCATGGGGAATGAGCATTCAATGGCTTTCTCCAATGGGACCTATGGTGTTTAGCTTAGCTTGGCCAATTAAAGAATACGCAGATGATGAAACAGAGATCTTCTCTTTCAATATTGGCAAAACATTCTAAAACCAATACACTCAGCACGTTTAGCTGAAAAATTATAAATCAAAGGAGTTTATTTTGAATAAGATGGTAAATCGCGCATTAATTACATTGGCATTTCTTGCCGCACCTATGATGGCACACGCAGAAAAAATTGCCGTTGTCGATATGGGGCAAGTATTTGAGCAACTGCCTCAGCGCGAACAAATTGCTAAGTCGTTACAAGCTGAATTTGGTGACCGTGTTGCTGACGTGAAAAAAATGCAAGAAGAGATGCGTACACTTGCTGAAAAAGGCCAGCGTGATGGCGCGTTAATGTCAGATGTTCAAAAAACTGAACTACAACGTAAACTTGAAAGCTTACAATCTGATTACAAATTAAAAGCAAAAGCATTAGATGAAGACATGCGTCGTCGTCAAGGTGAAGAGCAAAACAAACTGTTAGTTAAAGTGCAAAACGTTATCAATAAAATTGCTGAAAAAGAGCAATACGATATGGTGCTTCAACGTGGTGCAGTTGTTTATGTTAAACCAGAAGCTGATATCAGCAAAATGGTTGCTGAAGCGCTAACTAAAGGTCAGTAATTTATGCAACAAGTGACTTTAAAAGAGCTTGCCGAGCGCTTTGACGTTACCGTAAAAGGTGATGACGCGATTGTTGTGCATTCTGTTGCAACATTAGCTGATGCCGCGTCTGGGCAAATCTCTTTTCTAGCCAATAGTAAGTACCGCACTCAGCTTGAGGAAACTCAAGCTAGCGCGGTGTTATTAACTGAGGCCGACGCTGAGAACTACTCTGGCACGGCGCTAATCGCAAAAGACCCTTATGTTACATTCGCAAGGGTCACTCAGTTATTAGATACTACGCCACAAGAACAAGTAGGGATTCATCCTTCCGCACAAATTGATGCTTCTGCTCAAATTGGCGAAGGGGTAGCCATTGCAGCAAATGTTGTTATTGGTGCTAATGTTATTATTGGTGAAAACGTTCAGTTAGGTGCAGGCTGCGTGATTGGTAAAGACACCATTATTGGTTCCAATAGTCGTCTGTGGGCAAATGTCACGATCTATCATGATGTTCACCTTGGCAGCCATTGTTTAGTGCAGTCAGGTACTGTGATTGGTTCTGATGGTTTTGGTTATGCTAACGACAAAGGTCAATGGGTTAAAATTCCACAAATTGGCGGCGTTCGTATTGGAGACAATGTAGAAATTGGTGCATGTGCCAGTATTGACCGTGGTGCGTTATCGCATACTGAAATTCATGACGGTGTCATTTTAGATAATCAAGTGCAAATTGCCCATAATGTCATTATTGGCAAAAACACGGCAATAGCGGGCGCAACAGTGGTTGCAGGTAGCGCAACGATTGGCCAATATTGTGTGATTGGTGGTGGGTGCTGCATTGCTGGACACATTAGTATTACTGATGGCGTGTTTGTTTCTGGTAGCACCAACATTACCAATGTGATCCGTAAAAAAGGCGTTTACTCATCTGCTACAATAGCTACAGAGAATAAACTTTGGCGTCGAAATACGGTTAGATTGCGTCAATTAGATGATTTATTTACTCGTGTAAAAACGATAGAAAAAACGATAAAAGAATAAACAATTAAGCTTAGGCTTAATAAAGGAAAGCGTGTGGCAAACGAATTAAACACCATGGATATCAAAGAGATTCTTAAATATCTTCCTCATAGATACCCTTTTTTATTAATCGATCGCGTATTGGACTTTACCGTTGGTGAAGAACTGCATGCAATAAAAAATGTCACGATTAATGAACCTTTTTTCCAAGGACATTTTCCTGTTCAACCGGTGATGCCGGGTGTACTTATTTTAGAGGCGATGGCACAAGCCACCGGGCTACTGGCGTTTAAAACCATGAGCACCGAGCCTTCACCAGATGTACTTTATTACTTTGCTGGTATCGACAAAGCACGTTTTAAACGGGTAGTTGAGCCTGGAGACCAAATTCACTTTAAGGTGAAAATGATTAAGGAACGCCGCGGGATTGGCGTCTTTGCTGGAGAAGCACTTGTCGATGGAGAGGTGGTTTGTTCTGCCGAGATTATGTGCGCCCGTAGAGAGATTGAAAAGTGATAGATAAACTTGCGTTTGTACACCCTCAAGCAAAAATCGGCAACAATGTCACGATTGGCCCTTGGTCATATATTGGTGCAGATGTTGAAATTGGTGATGACACTTGGATTAGCTCGCATGTTGTAGTGAAAGGCCCAAGTGTTATTGGTAAAGGTAATCGAATCTTTCAGTTTGCTTCTGTTGGTGAAGAATGCCAAGACTTGAAGTATGCTGGTGAGCCTACCCGTTTAATTATGGGCGATAACAACATTGTGCGTGAATCTGTCACTATTCACCGTGGCACCGTTCAAGATAACAGTGAAACCCGTATTGGTTCAAACAACCTATTTATGGCTTATGTGCATATTGCACATGACTGTGTGGTTGGCGACAACGTAATTATGGCAAACAATGCATCAATAGCTGGTCATGTACATGTAGGTAATTCGGTTATTCTTGGTGGTATGACAGGTGTTCATCAGTTTGTTCATATAGGTGATCATGCATTTAGTGCCGGTTCGTCAACGATTTTCCAAGATGTTCCACCATTTGTTATGGCTGCAGGTACGCCGGCTATTCCACGCGGATTAAATGTTGAAGGCCTAAAGCGTCGCGGTTTCACTAAAGAAACGCAACATGCCATACGCCGTGCGTATAAGGCTTTATACCGTAAAAACCTTACTGTAGAAGAAGCCATTGCGCAGATGAAAGTCGATGCAGAAAATGATGAATATGTTCAAGGCATGATTGATTTTGTCTTAAATTCTTCACGTGGCATTATCCGCTAAATAGGTACCGATGACTTCTTCATCTCAAAAAGTCTTTGCCTTAGTCGCCGGAGAAATCTCCGGCGATATTTTAGGTGCAGGATTAATCAAATCATTACAACAACGCTACCCAGATGCCAAATTTGTCGGTATTGGTGGCCCTCGCATGCAAGCTTTAGGATTTAAGTCTTACTTTTCAATTGAAGAGTTAGCGGTGATGGGCATTGTAGAGGTGTTGTCGCGCTTACCACGGTTATTAAAAGTTCGTGCTAGCTTAATTGAGCAAATTGTCGCGGCTAAACCCGATTGCTTTATTGGTATTGATGCCCCTGATTTTAATATTGGCTTAGAGCTAAAACTTAAAAATAAAGGCATCAAAACTGTTCATTATGTCAGTCCATCGGTATGGGCGTGGCGACCAAAACGTATTTTCAAAATAGCCAAAGCCACGAACATGGTGTTGTCTTTGTTACCTTTTGAAAAAGCATTTTATGATAAACATCATGTGCCTTGTACCTTTGTGGGGCATACGCTTGCAGATGATATCGACTTAGTCAGTGATAAAAGTGCTGCCCGTAAACTGCTTGGCCTTGATGATAACGCTGAATATCTAGCGGTATTGCCAGGCTCCAGAGGCGGTGAGCTAAAACAATTAGCCGAACCTTTTGTAAAAGCGGCGAAGCAAGTTAAACAACAATTTCCCGATCTTAAAATTATCACCCCATTGGTGAATGATGCTAGGCGTAAACAGTACCTTGATGCGTTAGAGCAATTTGCGCCAGATTTAGAAATTAAGCTAATAGAAGGCCAATCGCGTGAAGTGATGGCTGCCAGTGATTACATCTTACTAGCGTCTGGTACGGCTACCCTAGAAGCCATGCTGGTTAAAAGACCGATGGTTGTGGCATATAGAGTGAGTCCATTGACTTACAAAATAGCCAAGCGATTGATGCAGGTGAGTAATTATTCATTGCCAAATTTACTTGCGGGCAAGACCATTGTTCCTGAGCTAATCCAAGATGATTGCACTGATGACAACATTGCTGCTGCCGTTATTAATCAAATGAATGTGGATTTTACTCCACTTAAAACTCAATTTGAGCAAATACATCATCAATTACGTCAAAATGCCAGCGAGCGCGCTGCGCAAGCGGTTATTGATGTGATTGGCGCTTAGTCGATTAATCTGACAGGTTAGTTAAATCAACTAAACCAGTCCCCTTTTAGGTGTGAACGATATGGACTTTCCTGCTGTGATAAAAGCTATCACCCCAGAGCAAGTTGCGGTATTAACCAATGTACTTGTTGCTGGTGTTGATGAAGTAGGGCGAGGCCCTTTGGTTGGCGATGTGGTTACTGCTGCGGTGATTTTAGACCCTCACAATCCTATCGAAGGCTTAAATGACTCAAAAAAGCTTAGCGAGAAAAAGCGTAATGCCTTGTATCAACAGATTTGCGATAAAGCATTATGTATTAGTGTCGGGCGGTGTTCACCCGCTGAAATTGACCAATTAAATATCTTGCATGCAACGATGAAAGCCATGCAGCGTGCCGTCACAGGTTTAGCATTTACGCCGCAGCGAATATTGGTCGATGGCAACCGGAGCCCTGACTTTGGTATCCCCAGTTTTGCCATTGTAAAAGGGGATGGATTAGTTGATGCCATTAGTGCCGCGTCTATTATTGCCAAAGTGACTCGAGATCAAGAAATGCTGCAACTTGATGCTCGTTTCCCACAATACGGTTTCGCTAAGCATAAAGGCTACCCGACCAAAGCTCATTTTGAAGCCCTTGAAGAATTTGGCGTGTTAGATGAGCATCGAAAAAGCTTTCGCCCTGTTGCCGAGCGCTTGCAGCGTTAATATACAAAATGCGCGAGTTAAACCAATAAAGCCACATATTATTGTGGCTTTATTGGTATCATTCTATTAGTTTACTTAAAGTGTATTAGCTGGGCGTTGTTTATTTATTTGTACCTAGCGCTGATAATTAATCGCGGTAGTAACACGCTTTACAAATATTTAACTGCTCGCCAGGATTTAGGTTTGTTAATGATTAAAGTAGTAGATAAAACGAAATATCATTAGTTTCCCTGTCTCAGTATAAGGTGTCGATATTTACGGCTTTTAATACCGCGGCGACTCTTTTGATTTGCCGATGACAGCACCGAACACCAAGCTGCTAAAAAGCCATGACGAATAAGCAAACACGATGACGCACTAGCAAGCCAACACTTTTAATCAACAATAATAACCATTTCAAGAATCCCTTATGACAGATCCTCGTTTTATCCATTTACGCGTTCACAGTGACTTCTCCATGACAGACGGTGTTGCGAAGGTAAAACCCATCCTTGGTATGGCCGAAGAGCAGCAAATGGCTGCGATAGCCTTAACCGATCAAAACAATCTATGTGGCTTAGTTAAGTTTTATGAAGGTTGTCATAATGCGGGTATAAAGCCCATTATTGGTGCCGATTTTTGGATGCAAGTGCCAGGATTTGAAAAAGAGTTTTGTGCACTAACGATTATCGCTATGGATAACGACGGTTATTCAAGTTTAACTGAGCTGATTAGTGAAGCTTATTTACGCGGTCATGTTAATAACAAAGTCGCCATAGACCAACAGTGGTTGGTTAAATATAACAAAGGTATTTTGATCCTCTCTGGTGCGCGTGAAGGCGATCTTGGCAAAGCATTATTAAAAGGCAATGACGCTCAAGTTGATGAATTAGTCAGTTTTTACCAACAACACTTTTCTGGACGTTACTTTTTAGAATTAATTCGTACTGGCCGCCCAGATGAAGAACGCTATATTCAAATGGCGGTTGAACTGGCTTCACGAACTGAAATCCCCGTTGTTGCTACCAACCAAGTGGTATTTTTAAAAGCCGATGATTTCGACTCTCATGAAATCCGCGTGGCAATTCACGATGGTTTTACGCTTGCTGATCCGCGCCGACCTAAAAAATACAGCGAACAGCAGTATCTTCGCACCGCAGATGAAATGTGTGCCTTGTTTGATGATATTCCATCAGCGATTACTAACACCGTTGAAATTGCAAAACGCTGTAATGTCACCGTACGTTTGCATGAATACTTTTTACCTAACTTTCCAACAGGGGATTTATCGATTGAAGACTTCTTAGTCGATATATCAGAGAAAGGTTTAGAGGAGCGACTTGCTTTTTTATTTCCCGATGAAAATGAGCGAATAGAAAAACGACCTGAATACGATGAACGCCTAAAAATTGAATTGAAAGTGATTAACGAAATGGGGTTCCCAGGTTACTTCCTTATTGTGATGGAATTTATCCAATGGGGTAAAGATAACTTAATCCCTGTTGGGCCTGGTCGTGGTTCTGGGGCTGGTTCATTAGTGGCTTATGCGCTTAAAATTACTGACCTTGATCCATTAGAATATGACTTACTTTTTGAACGTTTCTTAAACCCTGAGCGGGTATCGATGCCCGACTTTGACGTCGACTTTTGTATGGACCGCCGTGATGAAGTTATTGATCACGTAGCGGAGCTTTATGGCCGCGAAGCGGTATCACAAATTATTACCTTTGGTACCATGGCAGCAAAAGCGGTGGTACGAGACGTAGGGCGGGTACTTGGCCATCCATACGGGTTTGTTGACCGCTTAACTAAAATGATCCCAGCAGAGCCGGGCATGACCTTGACGAAAGCTTTTGATGTTGAACCTTCACTGCCAGAAGCTTATGCGGCTGATGAAGATGTAAAAGAGCTTATCGATATGTGTCGCCGCTTAGAGGGCGTGACACGTAACGCAGGTAAACATGCTGGTGGTGTGGTGATTGCTCCCACTAAAATCACCGACTTTTCGCCTTTATATTGCGACGCGGAAGGCTTAAACCCCGTTACTCAGTTTGATAAAAATGACGTTGAAACCGCCGGATTAGTGAAGTTTGACTTCTTAGGTTTGCGTACCTTGACGATCATCGATTGGGCTTTGCAGATGATAAACCCTCGATTAGTAAAAGAGGGTAAAGAAGAAGTCAGAATTGAATCAATTAGTTTAACGGATCCTAAATCTTTTAGATTACTGCAAAAATACGAAACTACCGCGGTTTTCCAGCTAGAATCCCGCGGGATGAAAGACCTCATTAAACGTCTACAACCAGACTGCTTTGAAGACATGATTGCACTGGTGGCATTATTCCGTCCAGGGCCGCTGCAATCAGGCATGGTAGATAACTTCATTGAACGTAAACACGGCCGTGAAGAAGTATCTTACCCCGACGCTGAATACCAACATGAGTCATTAAAAGAGCTATTATCGCCAACTTACGGCATTATTTTGTATCAAGAACAAGTGATGCAAATCGCACAGGTGCTTGCGGGCTATACCCTTGGTGGCGCAGATATGCTTCGCCGTGCAATGGGTAAGAAAAAGCCAGAAGAAATGGCCAAACAACGTGGCACCTTTGAAGAAGGGGCAATTAAAAACGGTGTCGATGGCCCATTGTCAATGAAGATTTTCGACTTGGTTGAAAAGTTCGCCGGTTATGGTTTTAATAAATCTCACTCTGCCGCTTATGCATTAGTTTCTTATCAAACTCTATGGCTGAAAACCCATTACCCGGCTGAATTTATGGCTGCGGTAATGTCTGCCGATATGGATAATACTGACAAAATTGTCACCTTGGTTGATGAATGTGAACGCATGGGGTTGCCACTTATTCCCCCCGATGTGAACAAAGGCTTGTTTAAATTCACCGTCGATGACGAGCTTAATATTGTTTACGGTATTGGCGCGATTAAAGGGGTGGGTGAAGGCCCTGTTGACTCGATTCTTGAAGCGCGTAAAGACGGACCATTTATTGACTTGTTTGATTTTTGTGCGCGTATTGACCTTAAAAAGCTCAATAAACGCGTGATTGAGAAGCTCATTGCCGCAGGCGCGTTAGATAACCTAGGGCCACACCGTGCGGCAATGACCGCAACCCTGCCAGAGGCAATTAAAGCTGCTGCACAACATGCTAAAGCAGAATCCACCGGTCAACATGACATGTTTGGTTTGCTAAATAGTGAACCTGAAGATGTTAAGCAGCAATTTGTACAATGTACTCCGTGGCCCGATAAGGTCTGGTTAGAAGGGGAGCGTGATTCATTAGGGTTATATCTAACCGGTCATCCTATTAATCAATATTTGAAAGAGCTAAAACAATACACCTCAGGGCGATTAAAAGATATCCATCCCACCGAGCGTGGTAAAACGGTCAAGGCGGCAGGGCTTGTGGTTGCCACAAGAGTCATGATCACCAAACGGGGTTCTAAAATGGGGTTAGTGACACTCGATGATAAAAGTGCTCGTCTTGAAGTGATGCTATTTACTGAGCCATTTGAAAAGTTTGGCCATTTGTTAGAAAAAGATAAAATTTTAATTTGCGAAGGTGATGTCAGCTTTGATGATTTTTCAGGCGGTAACCGCATGAATGGTCGTAATATTATCGAAATTGGTGAAGCACGTAGTCACTTTGCCAAGGCAGTTGAAATTAATTTGCAAGCTGAAGATATCACCCCGCAATGGCTTGAAAACTTTGAAGCCACTTTACAGCCTTGGCGTAATGGCGCTGTGCCGGTAGTGATCACTTACACCCAACAAGGAGCGCAAGGTCAATTACAACTGGGTGAGCAATGGCGAGTCAATCCGTCTGACGAATTAATGTTAGCATTAGAGACGCTTTTGGGTTCAGCCAATGTCAAAATTAGCTTTAATTAACGGTGACTTATGAGCATGTCAGCGCCAATTAAACTTATCATGGACCAAATTGAAAATGTTCGTCAACAGTTAACGATGAGCGACAGCAATAAGTTAGTGCTGGCTTACAGTGGCGGCGTTGATTCTGAAGTATTAGCTTATGCATTAAGCCAGTACCGGTTATCTAAGCAACATAGTCAGCAGTTGCCGTCACTACCGATTTTATTAGTACATGTTCATCATGGTTTGAGTGCAAACGCAGATGTGTGGGGGGAGCATTGTCAAAATCGGGCTGCGTTATACCAACTTCCCATTGTGGTTGAGCATCTTGAGTTGACTAAAATGCCTCGCCAAAGTCTAGAAGCGATTGCCCGAGATGGACGTTATCAAGCCATTGCTAAGCATCTTAATCAAGGCGATGTGTTACTGACTGCACATCATCAAGATGACCAACTTGAAACCATTTTATTGGCGCTAAAACGTGGGCAAGGACCTAAAGGGTTAGCGGCAATGGGTGAGTTGCAGCCTTTTATGCCTAAGCATAAGCAGCTGTTGTGGCACGCAAGACCCATGTTAGGTTTAAGCCGTCTGCAAATTGAACAGTTAGCTGAGCAAAATGGCTTAATTCATATTGAAGATGAAAGTAACGCAGACGATCAATTCGACCGTAATTTTTTACGTAATCAAATTATCCCACAATTAAAACAACGTTGGCCGAGTATTGCCGCGACCGCTGCACGAAGCGCAGCATTATGTCATGACAGTCAGTTGTTAATTGATGATGAAGTCAGTCATCGCTTACCACCAATGTTAACTAGCACTGCAGATGCGATACACTACCGCACCGAATCTACTGGGTTAAAGTTAGATAGTTTCTTCGCTCAAGACGCCTGCTGGCAAGCGCATTTATTGCGTGCTTTTTTGATTATGCATCAAGTGAATTTACCCAGCCAAGTGCATCTGACTCAATTGATTAGTCAATTTGCGCGAGCTAAGAATGACGCCAATATTGATATTGTGATTGCTGATAAACATATCAAACGATTTGAACAACACATGTTTGTGGTTAATGGCGCAGATGAAAAACAAGTTATTAATCGACATCTTGCACATGAGCAGGGGTTAATTTCGGCTTTACGTCACAATGCTAATGTCACACCAACATCTACTGTAACGGCTGACTTTGCTGGAAACGCTCAAGGTGAGTACAAATTTGGCCAGCATTGGTTAGCGTGGCAGTTCGCTCAGACGGGACCACGATTACGATTGCCCCAACAAGGTGAACAGGTATCAATTGTTTTTGCCCCTAGTGGTAAAACTAAATGCCGCCCTGTTTTTGCAACCAATGCACGCAATAAACCACGCGAGCTTAAAAAGTTATGGCAAGAGTGTCATATTCCGCCATGGCGCAGGCGCAATATTGCTGCAATTTATTACAATGATAACTTAGTGGCAATGCTGGGATTATGGATTGAAAAGGATTTTCTAGCGCAGCAAGATGATCTTGGGCTTAGCTTTACGTTGCTGTAATTAAAGTTGCTGTAATCTAAGTCACTAATATCGAGTCGGTGATTCAGACAGGTTACAACTGCAACTTGACTTCAGCCACATCTTAGTTGTTGAAGTCTTTTATCGCACTCGATAATTAAACCTGCGCGACCTTAAAGCTGTTTCTTCCTTCTGCTTTCGCTTGATACATGGCTTTATCTGCATGAAAGTAAAGTTGGTCGGCATCTAGCTCAGCACCTGCTTGTGCAATACCTAAACTGCATTTAACATCAAATTTATCCATTTCATAATCAGCAGCAACGGCACGTAAAATACGCTCGCATACCATTTGTGCAGCAGCGGTATCACCTTGAGTAATAATGACAAATTCATCACCACCAATACGAAATGCTTGATCAGTGTTGCGAATTGCATTTTGTACTAATGCCGCAAAATTACGCAACATATTGTCGCCCATTTGGTGGCCGTAAGTGTCATTAAGCTGTTTAAATTTGTCTAGGTCTGCCACAATTAATGAAATATTATCAAGTTTACGTTCATATCGTGCTATAGCGTGTTTGATAGACTGATGGTAATAATAACGATTACCTAAATTGGTGAGCTCATCAAACATAGCTTGATTAGACATCGCTTGATACTTGATTGCGTTACTTAATGGTTGGGTCAAAATTGACTCAAGTTGATTAAGTTTTTTCACCTCTTTTGTACTAAGCGCAGTTTTCAATTGGTAAACCAAATGAAATGTATGATTGGTACCTTTAATTGTTTGACGAAACTCAATCCCGCGACGACGACCCCAAGCGAACTGATTCTTTCCACAGGTGAGTTGAACACCAGTTAGCGGCAAATACTGGCCGACAATTTTTCCAAAGCAGGCAAATACTGTCTTGGGATCAAGGCTGGCATGAAATAACTGCATAATGCTGACTAAGTCAATTTCAGCGCTAGATGACTCATAAACGTTCGCATTGAACCAAAAATCATCAGGGTACAGTTCTGTGGCAATAGCGGTGTTCATAAGTGAGCTCCAAAAATAAAGATTTACGTATATTATTTAGCATTATTTGTGCCATTAATTTTTTTGTCTTATATTTTAATGGTTTGCTATTTATTAGCATTGTTGATATTAATCAACTATCCACTGTCGTGGCAGGTTTTTGACGGAGTACAAAATCAAATGGAACATTGGTTGCTTATTCACATTTTGGCCATGCTAGTTATTGCTATTGTTGCCATTGCTATTCTTCGCCGCCTTGGCTTACCGCCCATACTTGCCTACTTATTAACCGGTGTGTTAAGTGGCCCGAGTGGTTTTCATTGGTTCACTCAATATCAAATGCATTCGGTGGCAGAGCTTGGTGTGGTGTTATTGATGTTCACCCTCGGGTTAGAATTCTCTGTGCCTAAATTGTGGGCGATGCGCCGAACCGTGTTTGGCTTAGGTTTTGGGCAAATGACCGCGACTGCCTTTATTGCAGGCTGTATGGCGTTAATGGTCGGGCAAGGGACTGTAGCGGCCATTGTTATTGGCGCTACGATTGCCTTATCGTCAACAGCCATTGTGTTAAAGCTGCTAAATGAACAAGGTTGGTTGCGTCGTCGTCACGGTGAGTTGTCGATCAGTGTTTTATTATTTCAAGATCTTGCCGTTATCCCGCTGCTCATCCTGTTACCGCTTTTAGCCAATGATGGCGCGCAAATAAGTTACCAAGAACTAGCATGGGGACTGTTTACCGGCATATTGGCCTTCTTAGGCTTAATGTCATTTGGTAAATGGATTTTGCCGCGAATATTTGATGAGGTTGCTCGCTCGCGTACCAATGAGTTGTTTGTGTTATCCACGTTGGTTGTGGCATTAGTCACCGGCGCTTTTACCCAATGGTTAGGTTTGTCGATGGCTTTGGGGGCATTTATTGCAGGTATGCTTTTAGGCGAAAGCCAATATCGTCGCCAGTTAGAAGCCGATATCCGCCCGTTTCGGGACTTATTAATGGGACTGTTTTTCATCTCAATCGGCATGTTGCTTAATTTTGAGTTGGTATTTCAATTTTGGTGGCAAATATTATTAACCTTAGTGATGGTGTTAGTGATAAAAATTGCGGTGGTATTTGGTTTATTAAGGTTAGCCGGAGAAAGTGCCAAGGTGTCATTAAGTTCTGCATTAAGCTTAGGGCAAGTGGGCGAGTTTAGTTTTGTTGTGTTAGCGCTGGCCGTGAATTATCAATTGCTAGCCCCCCAAGTCAGTACCGTGCTGGTGGCAGTTGCCGTGTTATCTATGTCGCTTGCCCCTTGGTTAGTTCGCAACAGTGTTGATATTGCAGGCAGAGTGCTTGGCAGTGTTTCCAAGCAAAAGAAATCATTAGAGCAAGTTGAGTTCCCACCGATTGAAACACATCGCGATTTAGTCATCGTGCTGGGGTACGGCCGAGTAGGACAAACCATTACCCGCTTTTTGAAAACTGAAGGTGTGCCATTTTTAGTGCTCGATTTAGACCCGACTCGCGTATCAGAAGCACGAGCGGCGGGCGAGCCAGTCTACTTTGGTGATGCTTGTAAAATGAGTATTTTAAAACAAGCCGGTATTCGACAGGCTAATTTAGTTGTGGTGACATTTTGTGAGCTAAGGCAGTCAGAAGAAGCATTATCATTGTGTCGTAAGTTGGCTCCACAAACCAAAATTTTAGTACGTACTAAAGATGATGAAAATTTAGATGAGTTAAAACAAGCCGGTGCAACCCAAGTTATCCCTGAGTCACTTGAGGGAAGCTTAATGTTGGTCTCACAAGTCTTGTATAAATGCGGCGTGCCATTAGCACGGATTATTAAGCGAATTGAGTCAGAAAGGCGCAATCATTACCAATACTTACATGGTTTTTTTACTGGGGCAGAAACTGACTTTACCCTTGATTTAATGCACGCAGTACCCTTAGTGACCGGTGCAACCGCAGTGGGGAGCCAATTAGCCGATATTCCTTGGCGTACGTTAGGCGTCGAACTGCGATCAATTAGGCGCAAAGGTGAAGAAATTGATTCCCCAGCAGCAGATTGGGTATTTGAGCCAAATGATATTTTAATGCTTGTTGGTAAACCAAGAAGCATTGAAAAAGCGGAAGAGTATTTGTTGCAAGGTTAGTCGCTCATATTAACTATAATTTGGTGGTTTAACGCGCACGTTCAGCCACTAAATTATCAGCCAGCAACAGAGTGATGACCCGTTGTAATCGTGCCCCCAATGATACTGTTAGACATAGATTTAACTTTAATGACTATCAAGTTGTAATGAGCAATACCATGTATCAATTTTCTGAGTGGCTATTGAGTTTAATCAGTGCAGACAAATGACAATTCAAATTGATAAATAGCGTATTGTTAGCGCTTAAATCCTAAATAGGTGTGCAGTTTGGGCTAAATGCAGTAGCAATCAGATTACTTCTTCCATAGAATGGATAGTTAACTTTTTTAGACGCGGCAATTTAGCGTCATTTGTCTTGGTGTGTAGATGTCGGCAAAACTGTTTAACCTTCCTATCAAACTTTCCCGTGAATTAGTGGCAAAGTTATTTAGTGCAACCCAAATTCAAAAAGCACAAAACTACTTGATCCAAGGTCGAGTATTAGAAGTGACTGCCAGTAAAGATAATCATGACATTGAGTCATATGTGGAAGGTTCTGCAGAAGAGCCGTATCGTCAAGAAATCACCCTCGTTAATGTCAATCATAAAGTCGTGATGCGTTCTCATTGTACGTGCCCGGTTCGGGGTAACTGTAAACACGTTGCCGCGGCGATGTTGTCGTTGGTCGACAAAAAACCGGTTGAAGAGCAGCGTTTAAATCAATGGCTTAAGCAGTTAGATGACGTGCAGCCACCGCAATTAGATGGCGCTGAAATCGATCGAGTTATTTATACCTTTTCAAGTGATCCTCACGGTGTTTATGTAGAATTTAAACGTAGCCGCTTAAATAAAAAAGGCCAATTTAATAAAGGCAGTAAGTTACAACTGGTTGATTTACGACAACATATTCCAAGTTGGGTATTAGCTGGTGATAAGCAAATTGTCCATTTATTACTGTCAGTTAATCAGGGGACAAAAGTGTATCTAGAAGGGGAGTTTGCTCACCTTGCACTGGGTAAAATTTTGGCCCAAGGGTTAGGCTTTTGGGAAGAAAGTCGTACTCCAATTCGCTGGCGAGAACCCATTGAACCGGCTTTTGTGTGGTGTGAAATTGACAAAAAACACACTCAAATGCAAATGAGCATGCCTGGGCTCGACAACTGGGAATTTGTGGCTACTCAGCCAGCGATGTTTGTTGAGTTAGATTATTTCAAAATGGGGCATATTAATACCGATCTCAGTGTTGAAAAGCTCAAGCTGTTACAGCATATGCCGCCGGTACCGCTAGAAAAAATTGATACCATTAGCCATACCATGTTGCGCCACTTTTCACCGAAAACAATCCCTGTGCCTAGTGACATTGAGTTTTACGAAATAGACGAGCCAATGCAAGCGATAGTGACTTTCACGATGCTGGAGCTTAATAACGATCCACATGTTCAACCTGTAATTGAGTTGGCGTTTCAATATGGTGATGTCATTGTCCCAGCTCGAGAGCAGCCTGAACGTATTAGTTTGGTTAAAAAAGGCCATGTTCAATATCAAATTCATCGTAATGTTGAGGCCGAATCAAGCTTACTTGAACAATTCACCCAAAAGTCACTACGGCCAATTGATAAACAGTTTTATGCTACTCAAAGTGTGCGGATGTATTTCACTCCCGGCTATATTCCTGAATGGATATTGTCGTGGTCAGAACTGTCAGCACAGCAAAGCATTGCTTGGTTTGAGTCCTTAGGTATCAAAGTCATTATTGATGACAGTTACGACTTAAACATTATTGATGTGAAGCTGGATGTTGATTTAGTTGACGAAGATGAATCCGGTTGGTTTTCGCTGTCGCTGAATGCTGACATTGAAGGTCAAAACGTGCCTTTATTGGCACTTGTGGCGCGCTGGTTACAACAAAATGGTGAGCCAGATGACGAACAGTCTTTACTGTTACCAGGGCCTAATGGTCAATTTATTAAGGTAAAAGCCAAAACCATCAAACCGTTGGTGTCTATTATTCAAGAGCTGTTTAATCGCAACCAAGAAGAAGTGCTTCAAGTGCCGCGAAGTCGTGCTCATTTGTTAAATGAGCTTTCTGAAAACGAAGTGCGGCTGCTTAATGGTGAACGGGTACGAAAACTAGCTAAACAGCTTGAGCAATTTAACGGTGTTGAAGATATTCCATTGCCGAGAAATTTGCACGCTACGCTGCGTGATTATCAAAAACAAGGATATAACTGGCTGTGTTTTCTAAAGAAATATCAACTCGGTGGTATTTTGGCCGATGATATGGGATTAGGGAAAACCATTCAAACCTTGGCTTTTTTGCTTGGAGATAAACAAGCAAATCAATCAATAAAACCCAGTTTAATCGTTTGCCCAACAAGCCTTGTCGGCAACTGGTTAAAAGAAACAAATAAGTTTACCCCGTCTTTAAAGGTGGTGGTTATTCATGGTAGTAAGCGACAACAGTACCTCGATAATATTAATGATTACGATATTGTCATTACCACTTACCCGCTAATTTTACGTGATCATGATGTTTATGCCGATTGTGTGTTTGAGCACATTATTTTAGATGAAGCGCAGCTGATCAAAAACGATCAAGCGAAAGTGACTCAAGTGATTAAAACCTTGCGTGGTCATTTCCGTTTGTGTTTATCAGGTACGCCGCTTGAAAATCATTTGGGCGAGCTAAAGTCATTAATGGACTTCTGTTTACCGGGTTTATTAGGCCAACATACCTTTTTCCAAAAGCATTTTAGAGGCCCGATAGAAAAACAAGGTGATGTTGAGCAAGGTAAAATACTAAGCCAGCGTGTCGCACCATTTATGCTACGGCGAACCAAGAAAGAAGTGGTGTCTGAATTACCTGAAAAAACCGTAATCGTGCAATCGCTGACACTTGAAAAAGATCAACGCAATTTGTATGAATCAATTCGGTTAGTGATGGAGAAAAAACTGCGAGAATTGTTTGCTAAAAAAGGCGTGTCGAGCAGTCAAATTGAGTTTCTTGATGCGTTATTAAAACTGCGTCAAGCCTGTTGTGACCCAAGGTTGGTTAAACTTGAGCAAGCGCAATTGGTACAAGATAACGCGAAATTAGCTTGGCTTAAGCAAACCTTGCCAGACATGTTAGAAGAAGGGCGTAAAATACTCATCTTTAGCCAATTTACTGGCATGCTGGCGTTTATCGAACAAGAGCTGCAAACGCTAGAGGTGCCATACAGTAAGTTGACGGGGCAAACGCGTCATCGCCAAGAGCAAATTGATGCCTTTCAAGACGGTGATAAGTCGGTATTTTTAATTAGCTTAAAAGCAGGTGGTACGGGGTTAAATCTTACCACTGCTGATACCGTGATTCATTTTGATCCATGGTGGAATCCGGCAGCCGAGCGTCAAGCAACTGATAGAGCGCATCGCATTGGGCAACAAAACCCTGTATTTGTGTACAAACTCATTGCACAAGGTACCGTAGAGGAAAAAATTCAAGAAATGCAGGTGCATAAGCAAGGACTGGCAGATCGTATTTTATCTGATACGACTCAAGGTCCATGGAAAGGTAATGCAGACGATTTATTAGCGTTATTAAGTTAGGTTGTTCGTCACGATGATGTTAGATAATCGCGAATAATAAAAAACGAGCCATTCAATGATGATTGGCTCGTTTTTTTATGTTGTATTAAAACGCTGTCTATCTCCGACGCTGTAATGTCACCTAGTACTGTGTGAGCATTTTCAATATCGATAAACTTTTTGCCTCACTGTTACATACTGCAAAAAAGATACTTTTCAGTATTCATAAGAAACAATCACTTCATTGGCTCAAGAATGAGACCGCTAGCGTTATCTAATACAAAAGCTTTAGTCTTTGCTAAACAGTTTTTTGATTTTGTTGCCGCTGAGTCCAATTGCTACCACAATGAATTCAATCGAAACAATCGAAAATAGAAATGAAAATACTGCTGGGAGATGTCGAATGAAATCCATAATGTTACCTTAACTTATTTGCTTTGCTGTGTACTTAAGTTAAAGCTAACGCAATCTCAAGGTAATTTTAATGATCAAGATCACAGTTTATTTTTTATCCATTAGGTCGGGATTTAAACGAAAACCGCAACAATGATACTGGTACAAGGCATGAATTTGATCAGATTATTGCTGTGTTAAAGAATAAATATTATTTTATTCAAAGGCTTATGTAGTTAACCTTCGAGCGGTTAAATAGTAAACAGCTGCTTGTTTGAGCTACTTTATATTAACAAATCTTAACCGTAGGCCGAGTTGCCAAGGTGTTTGACCGTATCTTTTCAAGGGCATCATCGATTGCCGCAACATTAAATTCAATATGTTCAATTTGTGGGGCAATAATGTCACCATTACCGATATCATTTAATAACTTTTCCCCCATAAAACCTAAATGTTGTTGGGCACATAAACTATTCGATAACCAAGCACCGCCAACTGAAATAACATGAATATTAGGTGACTTTTCGAATAAGGTGTCAGGGTCGGGTTGATTAAAGCCGTTTAAACAGGCAATACGGCCACCAAATCGTAAACGGTTTAAGTCTTCAATAAAGCTATCACCACCTTGGTTGTTGATAATACAATCAAAGCCTGGTTGACCAAGCTCATGCTTAATTTGTTCACCTATTTTCTGTGACTGGCAATTAATGGTGAAATCAGCACCGAGTTTACGTAAGCGCTTATGGTGCGCTTTGGGAGCTAAAGCAAAAACCTGAGCCCCTTTTTGTTTGGCGTATTGAATGGCAAAATGGCCAACTCCATCTTGAGCGTTGCTAATAGCAATGGCGTCGCCTTGTTGTAATTGCAGCTTTTCAATCGCCAATAACGCTGCCATACCCGACGTCGGTAATACCACTGCTAGATCATTAGTTATCCCTTCAGGCACGACTGTCACTGCATAATTAGGAATCGCGGTATACTCTTTTAACATACCTTGCTCAGCTTGGCTGGCATTAAATAACACCTTAGAGCCAACGATGGGAAAGATGCCTTTTTCCGCTTGAACTACCGTTCCTACGGCATCAAAGCCTAAAATATGTGGATATTGCCAATGCTTAAAGCCTTGCTTTGATAATCGGGCGTCACATTGATTTAAGGCTACATATTCAATTTTAACGAGCAGTTGTGTTCCGCTTATTTGCGGCACAGCTTGCGTTGCCATTTGTAATTCAAAACCACAATCACGTTGATGTAACTCAATGGTATTCATGTTGCTAGGTATGGTTAACATGTTTCCCCTGTGCCGATTAATTAATGCCGATAACAACCTATTTTGAGGCAGATATTATTTATCGATTAATCACTTAACGCAATAATTCACTTGCCCATTTGCCGCTGAGTTCACTGTAAACATTCACCCCTGCATTTAACCATTGATCATGAATTATCATCTGTGACTGCTCCGCAATTAATACATCTTGTTGTGCATTTAACAGTTCAAAATAAGACTGTTGTCCTTCTTGGTAACTATCTTGTGCTTGAATTAGCGCGTTTTCGGCGGCATTAACTCGTTTGTTGGCGTAATCTAATTGCTGTTTTGTTCGCTCTAATGTGCGCAAAGACAGCTCTGTTGTAGACAATACCTCTGTTAACACTTGTTTGTAGTGGTGATAACTGGCCTCAGTTAAGGCTGTTTGATTGTCTAATTGAGCAAGCAGTTGCGGGTAACTAAATAACGACCAACTAATAGTTGGGGTTATTTGCCAGTTTGATTGGCTATGGTCAAAGTTAAGCCCCGGGGCACTTATTATCCCTGCAAAGGCTGACAAGCTGATATCTGGATATAACGCGCGCGCGGCACTGTTAGCTATTTGGCTTTGTTGGGTTAGTTGCTGCATAGCCGATTGCACATCGCCGCGCTGCATTACGGCAATTTGCGGTGATTTAACTGCAACATGTAAACTCAGCGCATTGTATTGCGTCATAGTTAATGCAGTTAAGTTCAATTGATTGGCTTGCTTATTAAGTAATACGGCCAAGGTTTGTTCAACTTGAGCACGCTTAATTGCAATAAGCGGAAGCTGTTGTTTAAATTCAAAATATTGGGCTTGAGTACGATCAAAGGCTAATTCAGTCGCCATGCCTTCTTTTATTTGTACTTGTAAAATAGCCATTGAATCTTCTAAATTTTTTAGTCGACTTTGGGTTATTTGTTCGCGTAAATGTAAATTTTGCCATTGCAGATACCCGTGTACTGTGGCGCTGACAAGGGCATTGACCATTGTTTGATATTGACCTTGTTGATCATTCGCTCCCGCTTGTGCTGCTGCGCTTAAGGCGCTTAATCTACCCGATAAATCAGGTTGCCAAGATAAACGTCCACCAGCAGATGTTGACGCTTGTACTTGACCATTTGGGTTGCTGGTACTTGAGGTATTGCCGCGAATGCCATTGGCTTGAACATCACCTTGGGGCCATAACGTTTTGTTTTGTGCACTTAATCTCGCAATTGCCGCTTGTAGTCTTGCTGCTGCGGCTTTGAGGTCTTGGTTACCAGATAATGTTTGATTAACCAATGTATTTAGCTGTGGGCTATCGAGTTGTTGCCACCAAGCGAGTTCAGATTGCTCAGTAAGCCCTTGCAACATGGCATCTTGACTTACTTGTTTGGTAAATACGGCGGTTGTTTGAGCTTGTTGTTGCGCTAGTGGGGCGCTGGTGCACCCCGCCAGTACAGCAATACTCAATGACGTTAACGCCAATGTGATTGCTTTCATTACTACTAATCCTTAGGCGTGACTAAACGATAGAAAACAGGGGTAAATAACAGACCAAAGAAGGTTACGCCTATCATGCCAAAGAATACCGCATCGCCCATAGCTTGACGCATTTCAGCGCCGGCGCCACTGGCAAACACTAACGGGATAACCCCAGCAGTGAAGGCAATAGAGGTCATTAAAATAGGACGTAAACGTAGTCGGCATGCTTCGACAATTGCATCTAAATGATTTGCGCCTTTTAAGTGCTGATCTCGGGCAAACTCCACCATTAAAATGGCGTTTTTGGATGCCAGCGCCACCAGTACAATTAGCGCAATTTGAGTGAACATATTGTTATCACCACCCAGTGCATAGACACCAGCAAGTGCTGAGAATATGGTCATTGGCACAATTAAAATAATCGCTAAAGGTAAGCGTAAGCTCTCGTATTGCGCAGCGAGTACCATAAAGACTAACAACACCACTAATGGGAAGACATACACCATAGTGTTACCGGCTAATATTTGCTGGTAAGTCACCTCGGTCCACTCATAAGTAATGCCTTCAGGCAGTGAGGTTATCATGACCTGTTCAATGGCTTCTTTGGCTTGGTCTGAGCTATATCCCGGTGCTGGGCTACCATTTAACTCTGCAGTTATATAGCCGTTATAGCGTTGCACACGGTCTGGACCAATCGTTGGCGTAACAGTGACAACCGAACCAAGTGGCAACATGTCACCTGCAGCGTTACGTATTTTTAAGTTTAAAATTTGTTCACGCTTGCTACGGTATTTGGCCTCTGCTTGTGCTTTTACCTGATATGTTCGGCCAAACATGTTGAAGTCATTGACATAAGCGGAGCCTAAGTACACTTGCAAAGTACTGAACACGTCATCCAATCGAATCCCTTGGATCAGGGCTTGTTCACGATCAATATTAATGTCCATTTGTGGCACTTGAATACGATAGCTTGAGAATAACCCCGTTAAAGCGGGATTCTTTTGCGCTTGGCCAATCGTGGCTTGCAATGCATCAAACAGCGCGGCAAAACCTTTATTGCCTCGGTCTTCAAGTTGTAATTTAAAGCCACCTGTTGTGCCTAAACCTAATATTGGTGGTGGCGGGAATACCGCAACAAATGCTTCATCAATAGCACTAAATTGCTGATTTAACTGCATTGCAATGGCGTTGGCTGACATATTAGCCGCTTTACGTTGGCTAAAGTCATCTAAGGTGACAAACACAATGCCGCTATTGGTACTGTTGGTGAAGCCATTAACCGACAAACCAGGGAAGGCAACAGTATTGGCAACACCTGGTACTTTCAAAGCAATGGCTTGCATATGTTTAATCACATCAGAGGTTCGGTCTAAACTGGCCGCATCAGGTAATTGCGCAATAGCAACGAGGTATTGTTTATCTTGTTGTGGGATAAAGCCACCTGGCACGCTGTGGAATAAACCAACGGTTGAGCCAACTAATCCAATATATATCACCCCAACGACTACGCTAAAGCGAATTAGCTTTTTCACCAATGCTTGATAACCGTTACTGCCTTTATCAAAAATGCGATTAAAGGGTTTAAATAACCAGTTACCAAATAACTTGTTAAGCACATTGGTTAACTTATCTTCAGGTGCATCGTGTGCTTTTAGTAACAGCGCAGCTAACGCAGGTGAAAGCGTTAATGAGTTAAATGCCGATATGAGGGTTGAAATAGTAATGGTTAACGCAAATTGTTTATAAAACTGGCCCGATAAACCTGAAATAAATGCCGTTGGAATAAATACCGCACATAACACAAAAGCAATGGCAATAATGGGGCCGGTGACTTCACTCATGGCAATTTTGGTTGCCTCAAACGGACTATGTCCAGCGGCAATATTACGCTCAACGTTTTCAACCACCACAATGGCATCATCGACCACAATACCGATGGCTAACACCAGTCCAAATAGCGACAAGGTGTTAATGGAAACGCCCAGTATTTGCATCATTGCAAAAGTACCAATTAGCGATACTGGCACTGCAATAAGTGGAATAATCGATGCGCGCCATGTTTGTAAGAACACAATCACAACAATCACAACTAACAAAATGGCTTCAATTAACGTGTGAATAACCGCTTCAATAGAGCCGCGCACAAACACGGTTGGGTCGTATGCGATGTCATATGTCATGCCTTGAGGGAAAGATGCTGACAAACGGTCCATGGTACTGCGCACATCGTCAGACAACTGAATCGCATTTGACCCTGGACGTTGGAATACTGGGATCGCTAGAGCTGTTTTGTTGTTTAACATGGCGCGTAGGGCGTAGTTTTCTTGCCCGAGTTCTATCTTTGCGACGTCATTTAATCGAGTGATTTCACCATTTTTACCTACGTGTAAAACCACCTTTTTAAATTCATCAATGCTTTCTAAACGGCCTTTGACGTTAAGTAATACTTGAAATTGGTTATCAGACGACGTGGGTTGCGCGCCAAGTGAGCCCGCGGCTACTTGTTGGTTTTGAGCGCGCAGTGCAGCCATCACATCTGTGGCGGTTAAGTTGTGCTGTGCAAGTGCATCTGGGTTTAACCAAACGCGCATAGCGTATTTAGCTCCACCAAATAACAAAATATCACCCACACCAGGCAGGCGTTTTAATTCATCTTGTATATAAAGATCGGCATAGTTAGCCATGTAAGCACTGTCTCTTGAATTATCAGGAGAGTACAAGTGCACCACTAATGCTAAGTTCGGCGATTTCTTTTCAGCAGAAACCCCTAAACGTTGCACATCTTGTGGTAAACGTGGCAAGGCATTGTTGACTCTATTTTGAACTTGAACTTGGGCTTGGTCTAAATCGGTTCCAAGTGCAAAGGTCACGGTTAAGCTTAAATGTCCGTCACTGGTTGATTGCGATGAATAGTAAAGCATGTTCTCTAAACCATTCATTTCTTGTTCTAACGGTGCGGCTACCGTTTGAGCGATAACTTTAGGGTTAGCACCAGGATAGTTGGCACTGACCACAACAGTGGGTGGCACAACTTCAGGGTATTCACTGACAGGAAGCTGGGTTAGTGCAAGCAAACCCGCTATAACAAACACCAGTGAAAGCATGATCGCAAATATGGGTCTGCGAATAAAAAAATGTGAAAAGTTCATAAGATTCTCTTACTTTGCATCATTTGATAATGTTTGAGTGTCACCAGCTTGCTCTAACACCAGTTGAATGTTGCTGAAATCGAGTTTGACCATATTCGGGGTTATCGGCATGCCTGGGCCTACACGGGCTGGTCCATTAGCTGCAACGCGATCGCCTTGGGTTAACCCAGAAGTAATTGCACGTAATTGACCATAACGGTTACCTAAAACAACAGGGCGATATTGCAAGGTGTTATGTTCATCAACAACTAATACAAATCGGTTTTTAAGGTCGGTACCGATGGCGCGTTCTGGCACAATTGCCGTAGGGGTCGCATCGTCTGCTGCCAATGATAAGCGAGCAAAAGCGCCGGGTTTTAAATGGTACGGCTTAGCGTCAAATACACCGCGAACGCGTAATGTACCGGTTGTTGGGTTGATACGGTTATCAATGAAATCAATATAACCACTGATATCAGCTTGACCGTTAAGGCGTTGCATCATGACTTTAATATGATCAGAGGCTTTAACATTAGAGAATTTTTGCTCCCAAGTGCGCTCATCAATATCAAAATAGGCATATAATTTGTCGTCAGACACTAACGTTGTTAATACAGTTTGACCAGCGCTAACGAAGTTACCTTCAGTGGCCATAGCACGTGAAATAATTCCCGAGATAGGGGCTTTAACTTGGCTAAATTCTAGGTTTAATTTAGCTGACTCTAATTGCGCTTCAATGGCATCACGCCCTGCGATAGCTTGGCGAAGTGTTGACTGACGTTGGTCGGCTTGTTCGGTTGACATCGCTTTTTGGGCCGCTAAATGTTTGGCTCGGCGCGCTTCATGTTCTGCTTGTTCAAGCCCAGCTTCTGCACTGACTAACTGCGCCTGAAGGCTTTTGACTTCAGTATTAAATTGTCTTGGGTCAATGCTAAAAAGTACCTGACCTTTGGTGACTTGTTGGCCTTCTTGAAATAACACTTTCTCAATTTGACCTGACACTCGAGGTTTAAGTGAGACGTGATGAGGCGCTTCTAAACGAGTGGTAAATGTGTGCCATGACTGTATTGATTTAATTTGAACATCGGCAACATCAATCGTTAATGGTGGGGGCTGTTGCCCTTGTTGAGCATTTGATTGATTACAACCGCTAAGCAACACGGCCAAGATGATGGCACTTAATGTGTAGCTGATATTTTTCATGACATTCTCCAAAAAAGTTGAGGCGAGCGATTCTACGGATTTCAGTTGATGACATATATAGTGTTTTTTTTAATTCATTAGTGCCAAAATAGCACCAATGATAAACTCATTAAGGTTGAGTTAATGGATACAACAAGTCGATTGATCATGTTATTGGAAGTAGTTGAGCAGGGATCTTTTTCTAAAGCTGCAGAAATGCGCAACATTGACCGCTCTGTTATTTCCAAACAAATTACCAAGCTAGAAGAACGACTTGGGGTTAGGTTGCTTAACCGAACCACACGCTCTTTTTCGCTTACCGCCGCCGGTGCTGAGATGGTAAAAAAAGCTAAAGAGTTGCGGTTAATGCTGCAAGACACGGTGCAATTAGCTGAAAACTACCATCAAGAGCCTCGCGGCTTATTACGGATTACCTCATCAGGTTACATCGGTAAATATTATTTAATGCCGGTAATTAACGATTTTCAAAAACGTTTTCCTCAAGTTACGATAGAGCTGCGTTTAGAAGACCGTGTCATTGATATTATTTCAGAAGGCTTTGATTTAACGTTTAGAGTCGGCGAACCTAAAGACTCGTCATTAATTGCGCGTAAACTTGCGCGTAACCGAATGATGATTTTGGCAACCCAAACATTTATTGATACATTTGGTGAGCCTAAAGACATGACTGATTTAGCTCAATTGCCTGCGGCCATGTACAGTAGTTCCCACATTCGCTTTAATACCATTGATTTTATTGATGCTAATGGCGCTGCTCAGCAACAAGTCATTAATCCGGTTTTTCGCTCTAATGATGTCGAAGCGTTGCTGGCTAAAGCGTTATCGCACACCGCCTTTTTTATTGCGCCAAGCTTCTTATTTGCTAATCATATTCATGGTGACAAATTGGTTCCGATGCTTACTCATATTCAGTTACCAGATTACAAAGCCATGTATGCGGTTTATCCACATCGGGATTTGCCTGTACGAACACGGCTATTTTTAGATGCAGCTCGCCATTACATTGGTGATGTTACTCCCCGATGGGAGCTTAATATTCCCGGCTTTTCTGGCATGTACCAAGGTAAATAAGTTTATTTTTTAGTCATTATAGACGCTGCTGAGAAGGTGTGATTGGATATATGGACTTTGATTGTTGTTGGGCAACCCAATGGTCAATACAGTCAAAACTACTGTTAGTTGCATACTCCCAAAATAAGTCGATGGTTGAGTTTCTGGCTAAATCAGGGGCGTCGGGGGCATTGTAAGAATGCATTGTGAGGTAGTTCATTAACTCTTCAAAATGAGTCAAAGTAGGGCCAATGCTGGGGAGTTCTTCTGTAAAAGGGTATTGCCGGCGGCATTGGGTTTGATAATGGTCTTTATCAAATTTATAAAAGGCAATATCACAGTGGTTAGGTAGGGCGTCAATATAGATCGATGAATAGTCAGAAATTAACACGTCGATGACCGATAAAATACCATAAATATCTTCCCAATCGGTAATGTCTACAATATGACGATATTGGTTAAGCGCAGTTGAAAAGTGCGCTTCATTGGGATGAAAACGTAACAACATGATTTGATTATTGGTCATCAAGTGATTATTTAATATCTCAAAGTCAATTGCTTGAGTGTATGGGTTTTGACCTGTTGCTAAAGCGGAGTCACGCCAAGATGGTGCATATAAAATGATGTTAGTTTGCTTAATTTGTTGTGCTGATAAGTTGAGTAAAGCATGAAGGGTAGCGATGTCTTGCCCTGAATAGCGTTGATAATAATCTGTTCGAGGGTTACCACATTTTAATAGACTTGCTTTAGGTAATTTAAATGCGCTGCTAAAGAGGGTAGCAACTAATTCACTGGGTGCTAGCATCAAGTCTGCACGGGTTAATTGTTGATGATATAAACCTTTAGCAATCAGCTTTTCCAGTTGTGTTTGCGGGTGAAAAATGTGCTGCATTGGGCCGTTATTAATATCAAATTCAATTCGTTTTAATGGCGAACCATGCCATAAATTTATTTTGATAGCACCATTAGCAAAGTATTGATTTACATCGCCTATATAGCTGTTGTAGACATAATATTTAGCGGTTAATGCATGATAAATCCCCATTGCAGACCAACGGTAAAATGCCATAAGTCCTTGTTCTGTTAACCTTTTTACTAATAATTTGTCACCGCTAATCCAAATAGCATTCATGGTTTGGCTTTGGTGCCAGTGTAAAAATAGATACTTGGCATTATCAGAAAATTGATTGCGATAAGAGCCACACACCGCCTTTTGTTGCCGAGTAACCTTGGCTGCAATAAATGATAATATCGCCACAATGACTATCTTGACACTCGCTTTTAATATGCTCGTTTTGCTGGTCCTTAGCATTGCCTACTCCTTGTATGGAACTGCCACTTATTGGTCATTGACTCAACAATATTTCTCTGTATGGCTTAGTGCTATTTATTCATCTATTGCTCTACGGCCTATGCGCTTAGGCACTGAGGCCGACTCGCGACGGCTAAAGACTTCTTTATATCTGTGGTAGATATTTCTTTGGTACGTTTTAAATACATGACCTTACAAATATCACTCAAATCATCAAATTTGCCTAACCAATCATCGCCGATAGCAAAAATATCAGCCTGCAAGCGGATGATGTCGCCACGCTTTTGTTGCCAATTACTTTCAGGAATAACCATATCAACATATTTACAGCTTTCGACAATTTCTCTGCGTTCTTGGTAGCAAAAATAGGCTGATTTATTTTTTAAGGTGTTAAATTCATCGGTCGACACACCGACAATAAGTTGATCGCCCAACTGACTGAGACGTTTGAATAATCGAATATGGCCAACATGAAACAAGTCAAATGTGCCGTAGGTTAAAATTGTTTTCATCATCTTGTCCTTGTTTTAACAGTCATAATATCGAGGGGGTAGGCCTACTTTAATGTCAGTAGGCGGCGAGCATAATCCCATTGAGAAAGCAGTGAATATTCCATTTCTATCAAGGTTATTTCTTCTTGAGGCGCTGAATTTAAAAATAGTTGTACAGGCCCAAATACTCCAAATTTTTTATCAATAGCGTTGGCTGAAGTGTCTTGTTGTGTCTCATTGACAAGGTTTAACCTAGGCTTTATTTCAATGGGGGCTGCGCCAAGCAGGTGTAATTTACCGCTTATTACATGGCTTAATTGCGGTAAGCGGTTTATCAGCGCATGGTTGGTATTGAGCTCGACTAATTCGATGGCGCATTGATCATTGGCTTTAACGGTTAATCGACGCCCAAAGATATTTTTACCGGAAAAAAAAGCACTTAAAAAACTCATTAGAATAATGGGTAAACTGACGATCATTAAAGCGACGGCTAGTACTTGCTGGCCAAGCATAGAGGGTTGGTGCAATGGGGTTGTATTGGCAGTACTTGATTGCTGTAAGCCACTGACACTAATAATTGAAGGGTCGTCGATTACCGTTACTTGATTAGTTAAGGCATTGATTAAGGTATCGCCTGCCACAATCATATTGTGCATATTAAGCCCTGAGCCCACTGAGGTATTGGGTAACACCACGGTGTTTGAAAGCGTTGAAGCGCCAATATAACAATGTTCACCTATGACAACGGTTTCGGTTAAGGTAGCTAAAGCATCAATATGGCTAAATGCACCCACACTGCCATTAAAGTGTTGCACCGACTCATTATTCACTTGATGTTCAAACCATTGGTTTTTATGTGGATTAATTTGGCGTCCACTTAATGCAAAGTTAAGTGGATGGGTCATTACATATTGATTTGCTTTAATGATGTTTTCAAAATCAAGCAAATGAAAGCATTCGCCATGCAGTAGTTGGCTAACACCGCTTTTTACCGACACGGGTTCGTTGACTAATGGCCAGTCTAATTGTTGGGTATGATTTATGCCGGCGGGAAGCATAAGTAAGCCTGGATTCATGCCGTTCATCCTCGCGCCAATATAGGTTTGTGGCATGTGTTCACACAGTTCAATATATTGAGTTAATGTCGCGGTGCGTAACATGTCTCCGCGGATAATGAGCAATGGCTCGTCAAGCTGACATTGCATGCGACGTAATACCGATTCAACCGATTCTTGTGGTTTACTGAGAAAGTAATCTAGCTTCACCCCCCAGCGTTGACCTTGTTGTAGGTGTTGTTGAATTTTACCTGCATCATTGGCGACAACGATTTTGGCGTGACGAATGCCGCTTTGCTTGAGGCTGTCTAAGGTGTATTCAATAACGGCTTTATTGGCAATAGGTAATAAAGCTGGGCAGTAATGTTTGTCTAATGGCGTTATTTCATGACCGTTGCGATTTGCAAAAATGATTGCTTGCATAATGGTGTCTCCTAATAAGCGCCGCGAGCAAATAATACTGCGGGGATTGTTTTTAGTAATAAAGCAAAATCTTGTTTAAATGATTGTTTATAAAGATAATCTACATCTAGCTCTACTTGTCGTTCAAACGGGATATCCGATCGACCAGACACTTGCCAAATACAAGTGATCCCAGGTTTAGTTAATAAACGACGGTGATCAGACGGTTGGTATTGACTCACTTCACTAGGTAATGCAGGTCTTGGGCCAACAAGTGACATATCGCCTTTGAGGACATTCCATAGTTGAGGTAATTCATCAATCGATGCTTTACGAATAAACTTACCCACACGGGTGATCCTAGGGTCAGACTTCAACTTAAATAACACCCCGCCTTGCATTTCATTTTCTTGGGTTAATTTTGCAAGCCTTGCCTCGGCATCAATAAACATGGAGCGAAACTTCCACATGACAAAAGGTTGGTTGTTTAGCCCCACACGGGTTTGGGTAAACAGCACTGCGCCGCGAGACTCGAAATAAATACACAATGCGGTGAACATGAGTAATGGGCTGAGTAGCAACATTAAGATGCTGGCGGCAACAATATCAAAGGTGCGTTTACTGACACGGGCAAGCATTAATTTAAAGAAGTATTGCTGCTTACGAAGGTCTGACTGACCTAAGTAAGCCGCTGAGCTTAAAACATCTAAACTTTCTTCACTGGGTTTAGTGTCTTGGGTTAAAGCCAAACTATCGTGTAAATGGTTGTTAAATAAGCGGCCGATGATAACTCTAAACGTAAACACGGGATTGCCAATAAGGTAACGACGCCACATGCGCATGGGTTCTTGCATCAATCGCCAAGTCCATTCCATTCCCATTTGACGCACAGCCAATGGCGCTCGGCTGACTTTGTTGGCATAAAAGTCGAATAAACCACCAACACCGACAGCAACTTTAACCTTCAATTGAGCTTGATGCTTAGCAATCCATGCTTCTTGCAATGGAGCACCTAAGGCCACTAATAAAATGTGTGCACCTGAATCATTTATTTGAGTCATTAATTGCTCTGAATGGCTAGGGTCAAAATAGCCATCATGAGTGCCACTTATGGTGAGCCCTTGAAAACGCTTTTGTAAATTATTTGCTGCTTGTTCAGCAACTTGCGGTTTTGCACCAAGCAGATAAATTCCCAATTGCTCTTTTGCCGCTTGTTCGCACAATAGTGGCAACATATCAGTGCCGTTAACATTATCTTTTAAGGTAAATTGCAATAGTTTGCTAGCCAAACGAATACCACTGCCATCGGCAAAAACTTGTTGGCAATGGTTGAGGGTTTCTCGATAGGTTTTGTTGTTGTAAGCAATGTTCAAGCAATCGGTGTTTACAAAGGCATAATGAGCGCAGGCATGGCCATTTTTTGTTTGATGAATAAGACCATTAACAGCCTCAGACATGGTTAAATTGTCAATCTTCACTCTAAAGATACTGACGCACTGGCTAATTGTTCCTATGTATTGGGTCGATAAACTGTAACCGACTAAACAACGTAGACAAGCAGCAAGGTAATGAAATAAGTGGGTGTTAAGCTTAAGGTCGTCAATGTGCTCGTCATATGATATCCCCATACGACGGTGCATGTGTTCAAAAGACATTAACCCCGGACGGAGACGATAAGGCTGGTACTCAACTACCGCATATTGCGCTTGACTGCCTACTATGCCTAATTGGCCTTTTATGACATTGAGTAACCCTAATGACTTTGCGAATATCCCGCTTTGAAAGGCGATAAAGGTAAATGGCTTATTTAGACCATGAAAGCTAATTCTTTCAAAAATAGGTTCAGGTTTTACCCATAAATAAAGGCATTTAACTACCAGAATTGGGCTAAGTAGTCCAAGTAAAAGTAGGCTAATTAACACCTCAAACAATCTAATTGAGAAAGAGGTTTTGGTGATAGGTGTCAGCATAAATACCTCGTTTAAATGTCATGTGGGGCGATATGAAGTCCGTAATGAATTGCAAAATGACTGTGGCATCTTATGGGGCAATTCAATATGTTATATTGTCTATGCGGGTAGCATGCCAATTATTTAAGTTGTTGTTTTATAATGAATAGGTGTGTTTTTTTGTGTGTTTATAAATATAAAAAATCAAATGTTGATGCGTTTTGCAATTTGAAGTGATTTGATTGCAGTTTGCAAAAATGTAGTTAAGAGGCATAAAAAGCGAAAAGGAAGCACGAAAGCATCGTCAATATTGCTGCAGTCGATACAGCTGCATTATCAGAGATTAACCATACCGAGATTGAATCGGAGAAGCAGGGGCGATGGATTTTTTGGTAAATAGAGCCTTTTGGTAAACAGGGCTTATAAACATTGAGTGATAAATTGTGGTTTATCCATAAAGGGCGAACAGCAATGTTTTATTGCTCATCCTATTTAGGCAATGATGCAAAAATTGGCTGCAACATTGCCCGCTAAGTGGCAACCGCGATAAGCTCATCATTATGATAAATTGGCAGTTTTAACCCCATCTCGAGCAATTTTATATTTCTGGATTTGACCAATAACCTTTTGCCCAAGGTATTCACAATACTGGTAGCAAAATTTAGGTAATATCCATTGCAAATAGGCAGCAGATAGAGTGGTGATCGTGCGACTGGTTTCATCTAATAGAATCCGCGGTGAAGTCATTAATGCTTGGGTGACTAACTTAACCGCCATTTTACCATCACCTATCCTAATCGCTTGACGAGACAAGTAGCGTAATTGATACGCTCTGGCTGTTTTCTCATGTTTTTTAAGTACCTGTGGCGCATAAGTTCTTGCTCGGCTAACCATTTGCTCCCAAGACGCTAATTGCTTCATTAAATTAGCGGATAATCCACCATGATTAAGGCGGTAATAGGTCAGTGGTTGTGGTAAACCTTCCATCGTCCACTGGGTGGTGGTGATTAATCTGAACCAACATTCAATATCTTCAGACTGTCTAAATTCTTCATCAAAATAGCAACTATAAGCTTCTTTTCGGGTTGGGTGTGCAAAGCGGATATCGTTAAGGGCACTGCGACGTAATACTGGCGCAGAGCCATTTCCCACTGGATTTCGACACAATAAGTGGCCGCCGTCAATATCAGTTAATTTTGGCATTTGATAAAAATCTAACGGTTGGCCTTCAAAGCTGATAAAGCTTGAGCGAGAGAAGCTTAAGCCTATGTTGGGGTTTTCATTTAAATGCTTCGTATGCAGCTCTAGTTTGCTGGGATGCCAAATATCATCGCTGTCAATAAATGCCACATAACGTCCAATAGCATGACGAATGCCGGTATTTCTGGCAGCGGCTAAGCCTCGATTTACTGGGTGATTGATGATTCGAATTCGATTGTCATTAAAACTTTGGCAAATCGATAAGCTATTGTCTGTCGCACAATCGTTAACAATGAGCAACTCAAAATTTTCTAGTGTTTGGCTTAATACTGATTCAATGGCTTGTTTGACAAATTTTTCCACGTTGTAAACAGGCATGATAACTGACATTTTCGTATTCATAATGTTTCTCCAACAGAAATAGGTCGCGCTGATTTATAGACTTTTTGATAACTCAAAAAACAAAATAGCGGCATAAAAATTAAACAACAGGCCATGACACCTTGAGCAATGGCAATTAATGAGATTTGACTACTGACTGCAATGACCAAGCCTAAAATTAAGGTTAATGTGATATTGAACTGTAAATTGAGTTTACTTAAACCATTAGCTAACAATAATTGACTGGCAGCTTCCGCTAACGGACGAGTCAATCCGCTTAAACATAAAAAAGTAAACAGTGCGACAGCATCGGTGTTGAGCCATTGCTCACCGTAAACCAGAGGCACATACCAAGGGGCGAATAGGGTTTGAATTGCAATGACTGGCACGGTTACTGTCATAATGGCCGCAGTGCTATTAATAAATTTACTGCGCTGGTTGGCTTGTTCGTCATGACAGATATGGCTGTAAAATACAGTGCCAAAACTACTGATAATGCCTAAACTCACCCCCAAACTAATGTTGTAAGCAAAGAAATAGAGACCTAATGCTTCTACGCCCATAAAGTAGCCAATTAATAAATAATCAATGTGTTGGCGTAAGGCGATAGTGATGTCGCTGCAGATAACGGGGAAACCAAAGCGTAGTAAATAGGTCACTTTGGTAAGTGACACGGGTTGTTGTAATGTTGGTGCAGGTAAAGGGTTGTGATAACGATGTATCGCTAGCCAAACAAAAATAACCAACACTTTAGGCAAAATAATTGCCCAAATGCCAAAACCAAGTAAGGCTAATAATGCAGTGAGCAAGCCATCAATGATGGTTTGCCACAAGTTAGCGCGGCCAACAATGCGCATTTGATTATTGCGAAGGTGTAAGGTTGCGTATTGCATACCCCAAGGCAAAATAAGAAAGCTGGTGGACATCACGACAATGGGGAGCGTGAATACGTCGGTTTGATAATGCCAGCTAAGCACTTTTGCCATTAACAGCATTAATCCCATCGCGATAATACAACTAATAAAGTTAATCATATTGGCGCTAGGTAGGTAGGCATTAAACTGTTCTTGCTCCATGCGAATGAGCGCGGCTGAAGTGATACGACGTGTTCCTGTACAGATGAGTTCAAACATCGTTAAAATAATGGCAACTTGGCCAAATATTTCTGGGGTGAGCAATCGGGCTAATAAAATACTGGAAATCAAGCGCACAATTCGGCCGCTAAATTGCGCCGACCCCAGCCATAACATACTTCTACCAATGGCACTAAAGCCTTGATGAATAGCTTTAAGCATGTGATGTAATCGGGTTAGCAGCATTGATATTCCTTATCGATGGCATGATTTGCACATTGCAACGCATTTACCTGCTCGATGACTGAGTAACTACTGGGCTTATAAGGGAATTACACTAACTGTGCCAATGTGCGGTTGCTGTTTTTTTTAATCTTCAAGCGGTTGTTTAATTTAACTATTTACTTTCATTATTTTAAATATCCAATAAAATAGCTCAGGAGAAAATACTTTAATTTGCATAATGCATTTGCAAATTAGGGGGCTAAAAATAATAACAAAAGGGATTGTATAGTGAGTTTTTTTAGCGCAGATACCGTTCGTAAACCGCTTGGGCGAGGGTTACTGTTAAGCAGTGTTTTATTTGCTGGTTGCTTTGATTACTCGAAGGTCAATCATGATTCAAGTTTGCTAGCGAATGCTGAAAAGCTCAGTTGCAGCCAAGATGTGTTTAATTTATTTGAAAAAGAGTTAATGAGTAGCGACGAGCTAGGCCATGGTCCTGATATTGGGTCGCAAGAATGGCAAGCGGTAATTGAATTCAAACTAGGGTTAACGGGAAACCCCACTTTACCCTCGCACACCAGTAGCGATTGGTGCGATTTTATTTATCAGCAAATGTTTGCTAAAAAAATACACCAACTCGACTAATGCCATGTCGCTTATGTATCTGTTTACGATTCAAATAACCTGTTATGGCGTTTGTTAATTGATACCTGTCATCGATTGGCGGTTTTTTTAGCGGCAGGCTTTTTAGGTGCTCTATGAAATGCCAGCCCTAGAATGATTAACCCTGGCCAAAATAAATAAGCCAAAATTTCTAAGTTTTCACCAAACGTATATAAGGTAAGTAGCATTAAAATGGCTAAGCCTGTCTTAGCAATGGCATAATCGAATATTTTAAATAGCAGTACAATAAAACTCACAAACATCGGCACAGCCAGTGCAAATGCTCCCACAATACCTTTTACAAATAACAACCCATACCAAGTATGGTGAGAACCAATAGGCATGTATTCCACCATGTGTGGCCCGCGCTCGACAATACCGTGACCAAATACAATGGCTTCATTCCACCACCGCTGCAGGGCAATATCGGCCAATGCTTCCCGCACACGGGTCGAGTCTGCTCTAGCTGATTTAATGGTGCTGATGGTGGTTGATATGCCGTAAATGATTTTATCGCCCACAGCGCCGGCCACTAACATTATTGGACTAAGGAAAAAATACAGTATCGGTGAGCGTACCCATTGCAAACAACTGAAATAGCCAAACAACATGATATAACAGACAATTCCTAATCTTGATTGAGACATTAATACCATTAACAAGCTGCCAGCCACCCCCCAAAATCGCCACCGTAAATCTTTTTCTTGATTAGCAAAAATAAAATATAAATTACCTAGCATACCTAGCGCGGGGGCCCAAGGGGTGAACAGTCGCCAGCGAGGCAGGCCACTACCAGGGTCTATTTCATATAGGCTAACTGAGAAAAATTCAGGGCCAGGGCCGCCAATAATACTTAGCGGTGAGACATAGAGGGTTTTGGGTAGGCCAATTAACCAAGCAAGAATGAACAGTGGTAATAGCATTACGGTGTATTTACACACTTTACAGCTAGCGCGGTAGATAATCTCTGCTCTGACATTAAGGCAGCTTAACGCTGGGAATACTGCAAGTAACGCCCAGCCTTTGGCCCAACCAATTGATGACTTTATTAACTTAGGTAGTCCCAGTGCTTGTTCAAGGTGGCCTGCAATTAAGGCCATCAGCATTAACCACATACCTAAAAACCATAAATAGTGTAAAAAAGTCAGTGGTTTTAAAGGTTGGCGATACATTTTTTTGATTACCATTTTTACAAATAGTACCCAAGCCAAAACCGGAGCGACGACGTACAAAGCCCCAAACACCCAAAAGACATGACTAAAAACTATTGCTCCGTAGATGAGTTTTTCGTCAAAATTTTGCGCAGTAATGGTTTTCGTATCCATAAAATGCAAAGTCCTGTGATTGACATAAACGAGGCGCTCAGTGCAGCCACCATTAATAAAATGATGGTTAATTTATTTGATGTTGTTGGCAGTGTTGGTGGCGACAATAATTGGAGCAATGGATAAGCGGTATAAATATCGGCTTTGCTGACATCCATTTTGGCAATCGCTGAGGTTAAAATCGCTGTAGCCAGTTGATGTTCGCGGTGTAGGTCTTCCAATAGCGCGGCATCATCATTACTGGACTCTAGACGGTCTTCCCAAGCAAGTATTTCATGATCTAAGCGAAATAATTCATGTTCTAATCCTTCGCGTTCAGCACGTACGGCAATCAGTTGTTCAAATAATTGTGAACGGCCATCAATATCATCGATAGTGAGTAAGGCTAAGATTTTTTGACTATTTCTTCCAAGTAATGACGAAATATGATGATTTAATGCTTGATAAAGTTTGTTTTTTTGCGCTTTCATTGTCGTTATTTGTGGATGATTTGTTCCATAATGCGCTGACATTTCATGTAGTTGTGCTTTGGTGGTATTCAAGGATGCGACCATTTCTTGGATTAACTTGTCGTTATGTAGTTTTAGTAGGTCTGCTGCCAGTTTAGGGCTGGTATCTAAGTGACGTATTAATGCGGTTTCTTTTGCACTTAAACCGTTAACTTTTGACACTAACGTCACTCGGTTGTGACGCAACCTTTCTATCGTAATCGCCAATTCTTTGAATTGATCCAAAGAGACCAAGCCGCGTTCAGATTGAAATCCTAAAATCGCTTTTTGGGTTGAATTCACTTTGTTTGAAAAGCCGCTTAATCCTCGTCTAATGCCATTTTCACGCATTTTCACTTCATCACTACGCAGTTCATCAAGCATCACTTGTAGAGTGCGATATAACGCCCATGCTTTGGCTTGAGCAATTTTAGGGTCGTTAGCATTAATGCTAAATAGCATTAATCCAGTTTGATTGGGTAATTTAAGCTTCGGCTTTCCTATGGTGCCAGCAGGCATTTTAGCCATTTGTGCCGCTCTGATGAGCAATAACTCGCTGTTAGCAATTGCTTTATAATTCTCTCTTGGGTCAATAGCTGAGCTTGAATAAGGCGAACTAGAAGAAGAGGTTGCTTGGCCTAAACTTTCTAAGTTTACTAATGCTCCAGCGCCGTTACCGGGCAAAATAACTGACCATTTAGACTCATAACGGGTTGGCGCAAGTAGCATTAAAATGCCTGCAATTATCCAAATGGTCAGTATGGCTGCGAAACCCGTTTTTAAATATAAACGTTTGCGTGACGCATGAGTAAGTTGACTACCTTCAACGGCTGCACGTTTAAGCCAAAATAAGTAGGCAAGTTCAGAAATACTTTGCTCTTGCTCATTGTTATTAATATGGTAATGCTGCTCAGTTGCCTCAGTTGCCTCAGTTGCCTCAGTTGCCTCAGTTGCCTCAGTTGCCTCAGTTGCCTCAGTTGAAGAACTACGTTTTCTATTCGCATTAGAGTCTGATTTTTTTGTCATTAATGCCTCCTAGAAATAACCCATTAGACTCGATGGAATAACGACTTCTGTGATACTACGAACAATCTCACGGGCGTTAGTGACCCGGGAGTCATAACACGCAATGCCGTCACCGGGTAATAACACCGGATTCATATTGGGTTTCCATGCTTGGCGAATGAGATCGTCAATCGCACGTTCAACTACATCAATTTTGCTAGAAAGTGGGTTCTTGGTGACTAAAATCACGTACCGCGAGGCATTGGTTGATTGCGCGCCGCCAACACAGTTAGCTGCAATTGCACCATTGAGTAATCTTGTTCCATAAGGAAAGCGAGTGGCTTCGCGGTCTACTGCCGACTGGCTATTGGAGCTCGCAGGTTGGGTAAGGTTTGACATAAACACCCTAATTCCTGGCGGGGTAATTTGAGATGGCCTAACTAAGTCGTCATTAAACGTGTGGGTCGTGGGAACATGGACTCTATCACCACTCATTAGGGTAAATTGTTGCAGTTCACGACCAGTAAAAATACTTGTTAGATCCAGTTGGTAGACATAATCGTTGCGAGTAACTGTTACACGGGTGATATCAGCATCTGGGCGGATGCCTCCTGAAGATTTAATCGCAGTTGTTATCGAACGATCACTGGCTTGATCGCCACTGTAATTGCTACCATCATCGATGTTTTCCACTGGTTTCTTTTTATTAATCATATGCTGGCCTGGCTCAAAAATAGCCCCAGAACTAATGATATTAATGGCAGCCCAACTAATAGGGACAATGCTTATTCTAATGGCATGTTCATGCATCATATTTAATTCAATCAGCGTGTGTTTAATGCGTTGGTTTAACTGCTCAAGGGTTAAGTTACTGGCTTTAATTGCTGGTAAGTAAGGCAGGTAAATATTACCATCCGCATCCACTTCTACCGCGCGGCTAAAGTCGTCGCCATTGAGAATATGAATATCTATTTTGTCACCGACAGAAAGCGCGAGCGGGCGATTAAAGTGGTGAATATTGTCTTTGGTAATGATAATTGGCAATTTGGCGTGTCTAGGGTCAAAGCCTTGTGCATGGTATGGCGGAAATGGGTGGCCATTTATCGCACTAATGGTGCGTAGATAAGGGGTAGTTTGGCTAAAATAATGACAACCATTAATGTCAACTTGGTTGCTGTCTTCATGACAAACATCTTCACTTTTAGGTTTCATTGGGGTGACGCAGCCCGTTAGACTGAGTGATAGCAACAATAGCATTGCAGATTTGAAAATATGCATAACAGGCTCCTTGTCACACAAACAGATAAATGAAAGATGTTTTTTAAGGGCTACACCGCTTGCTTTTCGTTTTGGTCAAAACGTAAAGCAATTAAGGCTTGTTCTTCTGTTTCGTAGATTTCCATAATCAGATGTAATCGAGTCAATTCAATGAGTGCCAGTACACTTGGCGTAGGGTTAAGCAATACCACTTCACCCGAGTATTTTTTGACTTGATTGCGAGCAGAGATAAGTACAGATAACCCGCTTGAGTCAATATATTGTAGTGCTTGCAGGTCAAATACTAAGCGGGTGTTACCACGGTCAATATAATCAATAATGGCGGCCCTAAAAGTAGGGGTTTGCGCCATGACCATTTTTTCTGGCAAATGGACGATACTGGCATGCATGTCGGGTTTCGCTTCAAATTTCATCATAAATGACTCTCTTATTAATTCATCTGGGGATAACCTTATAAAGCACATGTCGTGCCAATAGTTAAAGTTGTTATTAATCAAGTTTTTACAGTAGGTCTGGTACGATTGTATTTAGTTAAAAGGGATTTTTTGCAAGATGAGAATGCAAAATGAGAATCAATTTTTATTTTTGTAAAACAGTCGCTTAGGTCTTTATGCAAACAAGGTGAATATTCAGGCGTCAACAGGGCATGCTTGGAAGTGAAGCGATAGCGCGAAAAAGAAAGGCGGTTATCTAGCGCGAATTTCAATGAGCAGAGGGATTTATCAAATGGGCATTGTTTTGTTGGATATTTGTTTATTTCGCTATTGTGGCTTACAGGCTTACAGGCTTACAGGCTTACAGGCTTACAGGCTTACAGGCTTACAGGCTTACAGGCTTACAGGCTTACAGGCTTACAGGCTTACAGGCTTACAGGCACAAGTAAGCTGACGCGAGTACAGTCGCAGCATGGATATTTGATGATGAAATCACAACTTAAGCATGTTTTATCTTATTTATAAAAAAGTTAACGCAACAAACTTAAACGCAAGTGGGTGCCTAATACCGACGGCTTTAATACCACTTGATCCATCCAATTATCCATGATCCACAAGCCACGACCATTTTCTTGTTCAATATTAGGGCATTCATTCACATCGGGTAACGGACTAAAATTGGCTTTATCAAGCACATCAACCATGATTTTTTGATCATTGCAATGTAGCATAATGATGATTTCATTAGCATGGCTGCCGCCGTGTTGTAATGCATTATTTACCCCTTCCATCGTGCAGGTAATCAATTTAAAGCGCTGTGCTTCAGTGACATTATTTAACAGCATAAATTGTTCAAGCTCTTCGCATAAATGGTTATCTTCAATGATGTTTTGGCTTAAGTTAATTTGCAGGGTGTTCATGGTCATTCCTTAACGGTTAATCTGTTGCTGATAAATGGTTATTAGGGCATGTTTAGGTTATTTCTCAATAGCGTCATGACTGAGTAAAAGTACTGAAATATCATCTTGTTGCTGACCTTGTTGCCACAAAGATAAGCAATGTTGTAAATGCGCCAATAGTGCACTTGGGCCAAGTGAAACAGTGTTTTTACAAATATTGAGCAACCTTTGCATGCCAAACATGCCGTGAGTATCGTGATGCCCTTCATAAGCGCCATCTGAGTAAATCATCAATCTATCGTTGGGTTGCAAAATTGACTGCCAATTAGTGTATTGGGTGTCCTTACTTATCCCAACTGGCAAATGAGAGGGCATGTTTATTTCACTGGCATTTTGGGGACCCATAATCACAGGTCGTGGATGACCTGCATTACTGAGTATGAGCTCACCACTGAGCGTATTGAATTTACCAATGAGTACAGTGGCGAATGTGCCTTGGTCACAAGGGTCAATAAAGTGTTGATTTAAATGACACATTAATTCAGCAGGGGTTAATTGCCAGTCCACTTGGTTAGGGTTTAATAATTGCGTCAAGGTGAAGCTCAGCATCGCTGGGCCTGCGCCGTGACCGGTGATATCAACTAAAAAGAACCCAATGGTGTCATTATCAATGGCGAAGCATTGCATCATGTCTCCAGCGAGTTCACTTGCAGCAATAAAACAATGGTTGGCTTGCCAATGATTTTGGCTAAATTCTGCATCGGGTAATAAGGCTTGTTGCAATAACGCAGCTTGTTGTAATTCTGTTTGCTTGTCATTTAATTGTGCTTGATTAAGCGCTAATGCTTGAGTTAATTCTTGTTGCTGGGCGTGCATAACATGTTGCGCACTGACAAGGCGTAAGGCCGCCACAACGCGTATTTGCAATACTTTAGGAGCAAATGGTTTTGCAAGGTAATCGTCTGCGCCTGATGACATAGCGAAAATTAAATCTTCATCTTGGCTGTTACCTGTTAACAATAAAATATAAGGAGGGCTAGCGTGCTTTTTGACGGCAATACATAACTCAATCCCTGAAAGATTAGGCATTCGCCAATCACTTAAAATCAGATCAAAGGTTTGATGCTGACATAAATCTAATGCTTTTTGGCCGTCATTGCAGTCCATCACGTCCATTGTCGCGCCTTCAAACTGAATCGCTTTAATGACCGAAGAGATAAATAACCGTTCACTATGACTGTCTTCAACGACCAAAATACGAAACATTCTTGGTTCGGGCATGCTTTTCACCTTTTATTTGTACTAAATTAAATGTTCATGATAATTTTTTGCGATATGCAACATTTTTTCTGCACTTACAATAAATAGCAAAGGACGTGCCTAATATTTTATTTGTAATAAAATCAATGTGTTGATTTTTTGTTTTGTAGTTGCTTATTTACATATTGCATCTTCTATTCAAGTTTAATTGCAAATTGCAAAGACCTGATTCATAGTGAAGTTAGTCAGAACGAATAAACGAAAGTTTGATAAACATCGTGCTAAAAACGCAGTTGATTATTTGAATTAATTTCAAGTTTTCAAATAAAGGAGAAGGGATTTGTCCTTTAGATTTAAAACCATTATTGGTATTGCAATAATTGAAGGGATTCTACTTTTAGTATTGGTATACACCAGTATTCATTACTTAAAGCAGGCTAACCAAGACGAGCTCCAAAAGCGTGCTCAGCATGTTGCTGATATTTTTTCTCATGCCGTAAAAGATGCGGTTCGAAATGATGATCAAACGCGATTAACCATCTTATCTGAAACCCTCAGCCATCAATCCGAAATTAATTACATTAATGTCTATCACCATGGCAATTTATTGGTTGGCATGCATAAAGAATTACAGCAACCCGTTTGGGATACTCAAACAATTGGTATCGCGATTGAAGGCGATGATGTGGTAGATATTTCTAAACCGGTCACCATTGATGGTGAAGTTATTGGCAAAATAGAAATCGGCTTTGATCGCTCTCAATTTGACTCTTTTTTACAACAAGCTTCAACGCGGTTTTTATCTATTGCCGCCTTAGAAATGGTGTTAGTGGCATTATTTTCTTGGTTGCTCGGAATTTATCTCACCAAAAATTTATCATTATTAAAAGGTGCCTCTAAGCGGATTTTAGAGGGGGAAACGGGCGTGCAAATTCCCATTATTGGTAAGGATGAAATTGCACAAACATCGCAAGCATTTAACCAGATGGTTAAAAATATTGATGCCAGAAATCAAGCATTAGGTGCAGCAAATGTGCGTCTAAATACTATTTTAGAGTCGGCCATTGATGGTTTTATTATTATTAATATCGATGGCATTATTACTGAGTCTAACCGCGCTGTCTCATTGATTTTTGGTTATGAAAAAGAAGAATTAATTGGTGCTAATGTGTCATTGTTGACACCAAAAGCTGAGCGTCATCTTCATGATGGCTATATCAATCGCTTTTTAGAAAGTGGTCAAGAGCGAGTGATTAGTACGCGCAGAGAAGTTGTTGCTGAAGATAAAGACGGTGATGAGTTTCCAATAGAACTGTCTGTTTCGCGGATGAAAATTGATGGCGAAACCTTCTTTTTAGGCTTTGTTAAAGACTTATCTGAAATTAAAATCAATGAAGCGGAAGCCGCGCGCTCTGAGTCTATTTTACTGGCAACACTTGAGGCCAGCCAAGATGCACTGATTACGATTGATATTGCAGGCCTTGTACAAGAGTTTAACCTTGCCGCCGTTGAGTTATTTGGTTATGAGCGCGAAGAGGCGCTTGGCAAACCATTAGAAGATTTAATTATTCCTGCAGGATTTAGAGATCCCCATCGTAAAGGCATGGACCATCACCGTAAAACCGGTGAAGGTGCGGTGTTAAATAAGCGCATTGAAGTTCCGGCGTTGACCAAAGATGGCAAAGAGTTTCCGGTCGAATTACGTGTTATCCCTATTCAACTCGGGGATGAATTATTATTTACCGCCTTTTTGCGTAACATTTCAGAGCAAAAATCGCGTGAGCAAGAACTCAAACAAGCTAAAGAGCAAGCTGAAGCAGGCAGTAAAGCGAAGTCACGTTTTCTTGCGACCATGAGCCATGAGATCCGCTCGCCACTTAATGCCGTTCTCGGTAGTGTTGATTTACTGTTAGATTCAGAGCTGAAACAAGAACAACGTATTTATGCTCATACCGCCAAAGAAGCTGGTGACGCGTTATTAAATACCATCAATGATATTTTAGATTTCTCAAAAATTGAAGCCGGGCAGATGGTGCTCGAATCACATGAATTTGAACCGGATAAGTTGGTGGCTCAAGTACTGCAAATTTTGGCCAATAAAGCGGCCGAAAAAGGGGTGCATTTAGCCAGCTTTATTAATCGTAATGTGCCTCATTCACTGGTAGGTGATCCCCAGCGTTTAAGACAGGTCATCCATAACTTGGTTGATAATGCGATTAAATTTTCTACCTCTGGGTGTATTTCTGTTGAAATGTGGATCCCTAATAACCACCAAGACCGTGTCGAGTTATGTTGTGCTATTACAGACCAAGGAATAGGTATTTCCACTGATGCTCAAAACAAATTATTTAATGAATTCTCCCAAGTACATGATACCCATACCACCAGTTATAAAGGTACTGGTTTAGGATTAGCCATTTGTGCTGAATTGGTGCGGATGATGGGCGGTGATATCGATGTTGAAAGTTCTTTAGGCGGCGGTAGTCGGTTTAAATTACATGTCACCCTAGATGAGAGCTCTGATAGCCAAACTCATTATATGCGCCTACCTGAACATAGCCGGGTACTGTTGATTCACCCCGACAATACCTTGTGCAAATTGGTTAAAAAACAATACATTCAGTATGGGGTGCAAACGGTTTATATTCGTGATGTACAAGATATTTTCAAATTGTCGAAAGTTAAGGGTCGCTTTGATGTCATTTTTGTCGATGATTCGAGCTTAATGAGTATTGATGAAAAGACCGTTAACGCACTGCGCCATGACTTCTTATTTGATAAGGGCTTATTAACGGTTCTTAGCGCAGGGGTGAATACAGAAATGTCTTCCATGTTGGCTCAAATGGGCATAGAACAAGTGGTCAATAAGCCATTGAGCCGCTCGATGCTATTGAGTTTAGTCAGTGGTGCAACTCAACCTAATCAAATTAATGACACCAACAATAAAACACTGTCTTTGCCAGAAGGCTTGAGCATTTTATTGGCAGAAGACAGTCCTGCAAACCAGTTAGTTGCCGGAACAATGCTCAGTAAATATGGAGCGAAGATGGAATACGCGAATAATGGCGTAGAAGCTGTTGATATGGCATTAACCAAAGATTACGACATTATCCTAATGGATATCAGAATGCCTGAAATGGACGGCCTTGAAGCGTGCCGTCGTATCTTAGCTCAAAAACCACAACAGTTAATTTTGGCCATGACAGCCAACGTATTTAAAGAAGAGTTTGAAGCCTGCACCGCCGCGGGAATGAAAGATTTTATTGGTAAACCAGTCACGCGTGATGACTTAATTTCGAGTGTGGCACGTTGGGCTAGTCCTAAACCTGTTACTGACATTAATATGTCTGCCGCAATGGCCTTATTAACCCCTGAAGCCAAAGCCAAACTTACGCCCATTGAACCCACAAGGCCGCACACAACGCTTGATGCTAAAGCAATAAAGATAGATGCGCAGCACGAACAAGCGCCTACAACCTCGTCAATGGATAAACAACCTCATATTAGTGATAAAAAATCCATTGATGAGCTAGGTGCGATGAATTCATCTGCTGCGTCAACCGATCATCAAGTGGCTCAAACCGATTATCACTCTCTTGTCGATAGCGAGTCGGGGCAGGCACAATCAACTGACCAGCAAGTGCTGGTCTCGTCAGCTGAGCACGGTCGTTTTTCCAAAGGCATTGTGTTTAAAGATGATAATTTTATTTATCACTCAGATAAAAAGCCGCAAGATGAGACAAGTTTGCAAGCGACAAGCCAAACAACCTCATCAAATATCATTGATGAAAACGAAGAACACAGTGATGGAGCGCTACTAAGTGAGGCTGGCGATGAGGCGATGCAACCTCAGCAAGATAATCTGCAGCAAACCGAGCAGATAGACAACCGGGGATTAAATATTAATCATCAGTTACTTGATTTTGAAATTATTAAGCAGCTTGAGGATGCCCTTGGACGCGATAGTTTGTGTCATATGTTGACGGTATTTTGTGATGAAACTTTAATGCGAGTGGGTGTGTTAGAGTACCTCGGCGCTAAAGGTGATGTTGAAAAAATTGAAGCAGAAGCGCATACCATTAAATCCAGTGCCGGTAGTTTTGGGGCTAAAACCTTATTTGAACAGGCAAAACTGTTGGAGTTTGAGGCCAGACAAAAACAAGTCAATCCACAAACGTTTAAATTGTGTGTAGCAAGTGCAAAAGAGAGTATTAACAGTATGAAAGCCTTGTTTAGTTGATGCTTGAGTCAAGATGTTATTGATGGCAACGGGACGTTGTAATGATGAACCATAAGGGAATGTAATTTCATGGCAGAATTTAGTGTTATTTTGGTTGAAGACAGCTTGTCTTTAGGCGCACTGTATAGCGAATATTTGTGCAGTGAAGGCGGCGACGTGACTTTAGTCCATTTAGGAGAAGACGCGCTAAATGAAATAAACCGTCAACCACCAGACTTATTAGTGTTAGATATTAAACTCCCTGACATGTCGGGGATGGATATTCTCGCCCAAGTTCAAAAAACGCATCCCGATATTACCGTTATTATGGTGACGGCACATGGCACCGTTGATATTGCCGTTGATGCTATGCGCTCAGGGGCATTTGATTTTTTAATGAAGCCCTTTGATAGTAAACGGCTTGCCATTACCGTAAGAAATGCGCTTAAACAACGTCAATTAGTTAAATTAGTTGATAGCTATGAAAAAAGTCTCCCAAAAACTAATTATCAAGGTTTTATTGGTGAATCATTAGCAATGCAAACGGTTTATAAGACCATTGATTGTGTCGCCAATAGTAAAGCTTCAGTGTTTATTAGTGGTGAAAGCGGTACTGGTAAAGAGGTATGTGCTCAAGCCATTCACCAAGCAGGGCCACGAAATCAAAAACCGTTTATAGCCTTAAACTGCGCCTCTATTCCAAAAGACTTAATTGAAAGCCAAATTTTCGGCCATACCAAAGGCGCATTTACTGGCGCGGTAAATCAACGTGATGGTGCGGCCACACAAGCTGATGGTGGCACCTTGTTTCTTGATGAGCTTTGCGAAATGGAACTCGAGTTGCAAAGTAAATTACTGCGTTTTATTCAAACCGGTGTCTTTCGCCGAGTGGGTGGTTCGCGAGACGAAAAGGTTGATGTGCGCTTTGTTAGTGCAACCAATAAAGATCCATGGGAGCAAGTCGTTAAAGGTGAGTTTCGTGAAGACTTATATTATCGCTTGCATGTTATCCCTGTTGAACTGCCTCCGCTTCGTGAACGCGGTAAAGACGTGCAATTGATTGCAAAAAAATTACTTATTCAATATACCAAAGAAGAGAGCAAGTCATTTAAAGGCTTCTCTAAACAAGCAGAAAATGCACTGCAGCAATATAATTGGCCAGGTAATGTGAGGCAGTTACAAAACGTAATTCGCCAAATTGTTGTGCTAAATGATGCCCAATTAGTGGAATATGACATGTTGCCAGTGCAAGTGTTAAAAGCATTGCCATCAGTTAATACCCAAAGCAGTAAAACGGGGGCAGAAATCAATCAACTTAATACTGCTGATATAATGACGCATTTACCATCCCAAGCTGACAATGTGCCTCAACAAGCGCAATTTGAGGACGCATCGCCTGTTGCTGTCGATGACGGGCCTATTGAAGCGTTATGGAAAACAGAGAAGCGCACTATAGAACATGCCATTGATATGTGCGAAGGCAATATCCCTAAAGCTGCGGCGATGTTAGATATTAGTCCTTCAACTATTTATCGTAAAAAACAGTCGTGGGATGACATGGAGCCACAAACGTAATTTGTGCGGTGTTAAGCCTGTTGAGCTAAGCAAAATAATCAATATAAGTAGCGCCATTAAGATAGTTGAGTAACTAAAGCAACTTGTGCAATAAAGCCAAAGGTGTCAAGCGCATAAGTTAGTCAACATGAGTTTAAGCACGAGTGTTAATAGCTTGGCTCGTTTCATAGTAAGTTTGCATGGTCGATAATTGCATATTTTTATGCATCGTATTCACTGCAGTATGTCTTGCGTCGTCATTTTGGGATAAATATAACGCGCTAGGCACAGTTAATGTTGGCCGAGCACCTAAGGCCATGTTTGCTAAACCTGTATAGGCTTGAAATTTTAATAGCCCCTTTTTAAAAGCAATAAAATCATTGAGTTTGTCATGGTATATCGGATGGGGCTGTATTGATGTTAGCGCCCTATTAGCTGAGCTTGGGGCTACTTGTTCATTGTCTATGCGTTGCAGCGGCGTTTTCTCAATGACTTGTTTGGTTATTGATTGTGCGACAGAGGGGAATTGTTGCTCAGGTGTCAAATTTAACTCAACAGCTAAGCGTTGGCGTCCCTGTTCACTTATCTTCACTAAGTCGGACTGAGCATTATTATTGTGCTGTTGTACTTGGTCTTTGTGCGGCGCAGAATTATAAGCTTGCTTATGGTTTGAGGTTGAGTCTAATTGCTTGATTTCATTAATAGACTGAACGTTTTCATTACGTCTATTGGTTTTATGAAGTGATAAATAAGACTGAGCAACAGTGTGTTGAGTGTAACTATTAAGTGTTGAAGTCATTATGTTGTCTCTCCATTAAAGTGAGTTCTCACTTTAACGAAAGCCATCCATCAGGTTAATTTTAAACCAATATATTGTTTAAACATTACTCATCATTAACATCTCAACCTCGTCAATGATCGGCAATGTTAATATGATTAACATTTACACATATTAGGATTAACTATTATTAATATTACTTAAAACCTTGGTTGTTATTGTGTACTTATTGCGCAAACTGACTGGTTGTTTTTATTCCATTAATCAGTATTAAGTAGGATGAGCAGCGGTTAATGGATTCTTGTTTTTCACCGTGTTAATGATTTATGCGGTTATTTGCATTATTATCTGACGCCGTAAGTTGCAACCATATTTGGCACATAGGGTTTATTTTTACTGACAAGCCTTCGCTTATTTAGCCTGAGGTCGGTGCAATTAAAATCCGTTAAGGTCGTTGATTGTTTATGCTAGAAATTATTTTATTAACGCATCAAAAAGAACTGAATCGTTTGAGTAACACGGGGAAGTTAGTCATACAAGCATACCCTTATAGTCGCGTCGTTGTGTGGGATAGGGTGAAGCCTGACCCGCAATTGTTGGCTCAGCTTGCCTGTCAAAAGGTGGCGTTAGTGTATCGAGATGACCGCGACATTGCTTTAACTCAAGATAAAATACAATCATCTTTAGATAAAAATGATCGACAAATGATGTCGCCAAACATTGCTCAAGAACAAAGTCGTATTCAATCTGCTGCGCCGTTGTCAGCATCATTATTAACTCCAACTTCAACTTCAACTTCAACTTCAACTTCAACTTCATCACCAGCACTATCGCTTGAAGGTAATAACGCAAAACTTTTAGGTACTCAAGCTGAGTTGGTTAACGCTAGCGGTGATCAAGTCATGCCAATCAAACCACATTATCAAGCAGTGGTTATTTTGGATAGTACATGGCAAGAAGCGCGTAAAATGTTTAATAAAAGTAAATATTTACATCATCTTGAACAGATAAGTTTAGTCGCTCCACAGGGATCCATTTATCAACTAAGGCGTAATCAAGTGGCTGATGGGTTATGCACGGCAGAATGTGCGGCGCAGTTACTCAGTGATTATCAGCAGCCAAAGTTTGCCCAGAAAATTATGCACGCGCTAGAACAAATGCAAAGCAATCAAAGCAATCAAAGCAATCAAAGCAATCAAAGCAATCAAAGCAATCAAAGCAATCAAAGCAATCAAAGCAATCAAAGCAATCAAAGCAATCAAAGCAATCAACAACAGTAACTAACAACAAGCTATAACAGATAAATATATGATGTTGTAATTATTTTAAGTTGCCTAATAAGTCTTACATGCAAATTTAAATAATGTTTAAAGCCATTATTTAAAACATGCTTTAGGCGCATTAGCCTGTGACGAAACTAAAACTAAAACTAAAACTAAAACTAAAACTAAAACTAAAACTAAAAAAAGCTAAAAATAATCTTTGCAACTAAATTAAGCACTTATTCTCTTGCCAAGCCAAGCCAAGCCAAGCCAAGCCAAGCCAAGCCAAGCCAAGCCAAGCCAAGCCAAGTCAAGTCAAGCCAAGCCAAGCCAATATGGGCATTACAGCGAAAAAGCTAGCTAAATTGCAAAAAGATGTTGGCGGTCAGGCGCCCGGTGTGCACTGATGAGTCAATATCCGTTGCAGGATTAACCAAGGTTGAGTGTAATAAACTACCGGGATAAATGACGAGGCGGTTAGCTTTGTAGGCAATTTGCTCATATAGCTCATAATGCTCATCACTGTCAGTAAAGTAGCTTGGTGTCGCTTGCTTGTGTTGGGTTAAAAAGGCATTTGCTGAGTCAAAATAATGGTCAATATTTTGTTGGTTAATGCGCTCATAACCGGTCGATTTATGCCTAAAAAAGCCGGTTGCGCCGTAAGGGGCATCATTAAGGTAGTGCAAGATTGCAAAGTGAAATGGATCTGGCGTATCAAAATGCGGTAACCGCTGCAGTGGCATTAACGTTGCTGGTGCTTGTGAAATTAACGAAAATACCCAGTTTTGCGGTTTAATGCGTAAATGTTTAGGGATGGCATAAACATCATAAATTAATTGAAATACTTGGTTAATAACTTCAATAGGGTAGCTTTGCGGCAGCGGGGCTCTTACCCCGGGATAATAACTACTGTCTTGTTGCTCAAAGGTTGAGTTAGCCGCGACTTGGCGTAATGTCGACAAGTCTTTGGCAAAATCATCAATAATAATAACCGGCGTTTGCTGATTACCAATGCGTATTACTTGCGGCCTAAAAGTGTTGACCTCAATGATGCTTGGGCTTGCTTGTTGGGTCATAAGTTAAATTACTCTTTATTCATGGCAACAGAAGATGGGCAATAATGTTTAATAAAATCAAGATGGAGTGGTAGTGAGTCCACTTTGCGTTTTACATTTGTTTTAATATTGCCAAGAAACGCTTCTAGTTCAGGCTCTGGCATCATATCAACAATAGGGTGGTAACTTTTCGGGGTGATTCCTTGCCCCATCATCACTTGCACCCAAGAGCTTTCGCCAAATAGCTCGCTGCCGTATTTATACACCTTGCCAGAATCGCCAAACATATCGATGCGATGTTTAAGTGAGGCAGGAATCTCCATATTTTTGCAATAGCGCCAAAAACGGCTGTCTTCACGTTCGGTCACTTTATAATGCAAAATAATGAAGTCGCGAATATTGTCCATTTCAAGTAACGTTTGCTGGTTAAACTCATTAACATCGCTGGCCTTAATGCCATTGCTAGGAAACAGTTGCAACAGCCTAATAATACTGCGTTGAATTAAATGAATGCTGGTGGACTCTAATGGCTCTAAAAAGCCACTTGATAGGCCAATGGCAACACAGTTTTTATTCCAATGTTGTCGCCGAGTACCCGTTTTAAACTTAATCACCCGAGGTTGATTGAGCACTTCGCCTTTAATGTTTTTGAGCAATAAAGCGCTGGCATCTTCATCAGAGAGAAATTTACTGCAAAAGACTAAACCATTACCGGTGCGTGTTTGCAACGGAATGCGCCATTGCCAGCCCGATTCATGGGCTATCGAGCGAGTATAAGCGGGTTGCTCACCAACAGACTTAGTTTGCACGGCAATCGCACTGTCACAAGGTAAATAATGACTCCAATCTTCAAAACCCGTATTCAGGGTTTGTTCAATCAGTAGTGCTCTAAAACCGGTGCAATCGATAAACAAGTCACCTTCAATATGTTCACCGTTATCAAGTGTCAGCGCTTTAATATGGCCATTATGATCATGTTGAATGACATCACTTATTTTGCCTTCAATGCGCTTTAAACCAAGTTTTTGCGCCATTTGACGTAAGAACTGAGCATATAAGGTGGCGTCCATATGGTAAGCGTGGTTAGCGTCTTGATTGGGTAATACCGCAAAGCGACCTTGGCGAGCGGCTAAATGCTCGGTGCAGTAATCGCCAATGTCTTTGGCCATGCCTAGTTGCTTGCCTTTAAGCCAAAAATGGCCAAAACCACATGCCCAACAATCTTTACCTAAAAAGCCAAATGAATGCAGGTAATCTTTACCTTTGTCATGCCAATTTTCAAAGTTAATGCCTAACTTAAATGTGGCATTCGTTGCGGCCATCACATCTTGTTCTTTTAGCCCTAATAGGCGGTGGAATATATGCAAAGTTGGAATGGTGGCTTCGCCTACGCCTACGCTGCCAATTTGGTCTGATTCAACTAATACCACTTCAAGGTTTTTGCCCATGAGTTTGGTTATCGCCGCAGCGGTCATCCAACCCGCGGTGCCGCCGCCGGCGATAACAATGCGTTTTATCGGTGATGTCATGTTGTCGTCCTTGTTCTGATGAGTGTTAGCCGCCATGTCATCATGATGGTTAACGCTTTAATTTATTGGTTAAGTCAGCACGCAACTTTCTGGCGGATAACTCATCTAATGGCGTGGTTAGCATGCCCAACATTTGCTTGGGTATATGAGCTAACTTTGTGTCGTCATTATCAAAAATGTAGTAATCGAATATTGCCTTCCAAGCTTGGCGCTGTGCTTTGGGTAAAGAATGGATGCTTAAAAGCGCGTGATTAAGGGCATTTTGCGGGCTACCTAAAAATGCGGGGGTATCGCGCCACCAGTGCGTGAGTAACACATTAAAATCTTGTTTACCGCTCACCTGATGCCACCACATACTGGGGACATATAACACATCACCAGCGTGAAGCTCTGCCACTTGCGCTGTGGCAAGAGCGTTGGCATAACGTGGGAATGTTGCAAAATCGGGTGACGTCACATCAACCAAGCTAATGGGTTGACCGCCGGGGGTAAGCTCCATTGGGCCTATATATAAATTGCGGATTTGCTCTGGAGGGAAAAGGGTAAAAGTGCGCTGGCCCACTAAATTACATGCTAAATTATGTGGCACGTCAAAATGGGCGGCAACATTGGTTTTATTACCTAACCAAATATTCGTTAGTGGCTTAATATCGCCCAAACTCAAGCTGTTGTGTTCGAAAAAAGCTGGAAAAAGCCGTTCTACATTTGTTGAACCCATGTATAAACCGGCCGGTGTCGTTTGCTGTGCTTCATGGTTTAAATGTGCAAATAACGTGGCTAATGGTAGCTGTGCTCCTTGGTAGTTAAAGCCATTCATTTGTTGATTGTAAAACACTCTGCCCTGATGCTCTGGTGCAATACGATAGGCAATAACATCATGTTGAGGCTGGCTCGATAACAAGTAATCCATTGCCGCATGAGTGCTATTCTTTCCCGCTTGTACAATCGGGAATTGATGACATAAATCGCGAAAAATCACCGGCGTTGTGGCATCATCGATGACACTAACGGCTTGCTCAATCGTGTCGACATTAAGCTGCTTGACTGCAACAGGGCTTGGCATAGGCTTTTCCTTTTCCTTTTCCTTTTCCTTATCCTTTTGTTGGCAATAATGCATTTTTTCGCTGCATTAAATCGCGCATGTTCGAATGTGATGCCAGCGCCATATAAATCGCTTGTAAATGTCCTTTGTGATGTAACTGCGCTAAAATCTCTGCTGACAAGGTGGCAAGTTTGTCTTCATTAATGGTGTAAAAGCCCAACATTTGGTTTTGTGAACCGTCATCTAAGGTGATATCTAAGGTAAATGACTCCAGCAACTCATTGCTAATTAAACTATCTACAAAATCGGCGTTATCTTGTAAGCCTTGATGTATGGTTTCTAGCATGTCACCCACCTCATCGAGATAGGGCGTATTACCACCGAACTCATAAAATAACGCTTCGCCTTCTTGTCCTATTCGTGGGTTTGCCATATCAATGTGGATCACCCGCTGTTGTTGTTCAACGCCATCTTCACGAATCGTCTGCTGACCAATTAAAAATGGCTGTCTTCTTACCGATAGGGGAATATAAGCGGCATCCCAACCATCAGCGGTTAAAAAAAGGTTTTCATTTTGCTTGAAGCCAAACATTGCAACGGAAAAAAATTGCCCTGAACTGGGATCTTTTTGGAAAAATATTGGGTAGTGGGCTTGTACGCTGCGAAACTCAAGCGGGAAGGTCGCACTAAACCACAGGTTATCGCCAAGCAGTGCGCTGCGAGAGAGATTAATTTTAAGGTTTTTATGGTCGACGCTATTTAGTAAAACATGTTGGCTCATTTGGCATCCTTTTTATGATTTTATTTAGGCAATTCCGTGTTGTTTTTTACTGGATATATTGAGTTTACATTGGTGCAAAGCTTTGCTGTCGTAATTGTTTTAACAGTGCCCGATTACTTGGTAGCGCATTGATAAGCTGTTTTGAGCGCTGGGCATTTTGAGAGAACAATTGCTGTGCTTGTTGTTTGTCAGATGGTTTAAGCTGCATTTGTGCTTGGGTGAGTGCGCCCATGCCGTACAACACATATTGAAAGCTTGCCGCGGGGAATAAAGCATTGCGGTGTAATATTTCATCTTGGCTAGGAACATGGTGTTGCCACAACTGGCACTTTTCCGTCAGGCTTGGCAGTGCACTTGCTTGGCTGCGGTGATCTTGCCAGTAGTCAGAGCTTCGCTGGCTGACAACATAATGCAGCTTTAAAAATTCAATAATTTGTTGCCAGTGCTGAGTAAACTGTTGGTTAACTCGTTTGGCAATGGTGTCCATGACTAAACGGTTAGTGGGCAGTTGATTGGAAAGTTCGTTAGCAAGCCATTCCACTAATGCTAAAGCTGATGCTTCAAGCGGTTCAATAAAGCCTGATGACATGCCAATCGCAATACAATTTTGTTGCCAACATACTTGCCGGTGCCCTGGGTTAATCGTCAATTTACGCGGGTTGATATCCGCAGCCTGCTTACCTAGCGTTGGGGTTAAATAATTTATTAAGTCCGTTAATGCTTGCTCGTCATCAATATGGCTACTTGAGTAAACGTGGCCAATACCACGACGCGTTGGGAGGCCGATGTCCCAAATCCAGCCATTATCTTGCGCGGTTGACAGTGTGTTGGATTCAATGGGTGCATTTGAATCAAGGTAGGGCACTTGCACGGCTAATGCGCGGTCATTGAATAAAATATGTTGTTGGCTAATAAATGGCACGTTTAAGCTTTCACCCAGCAGCATGGACTTTACCCCGCTGCAATCGATAAATAAGTCGGCCTCTATTAATCCGTGCTCACGCGTAGAAATTGCGCTGATGTCGCCTGCTTTAGTATTGGCGGAGTCTTGCGATGCAATATGCACTTTATCAACATGGCTTCGAAGGTGCAGCACTCCTAAATTTTCAGTGCAGTGCTCAGTCAGTAATTGGCTAAATTTACCCGCATCAAGGTGATAGCCATAATTATTGACAAAGCTATATTGTGGGGTTGCTAATTGCTTAGGGGCTAAATAGTGCTTGGCTATGGTAGCTTGATTACACACGGCATCAGCAAAATTTATTTGTTCATTAAAGGGCAACCAAAAAGGGGCGGCATTAAACTGTGGTTGACCAACGGGTAGGCTAAATGGATGAAAATAATGACGTTGATCAAAGGGTAAATTAGCGCGGATATTGGGCTCTATTGCCCAGTGAAAAAATTGTGAACCTTGTTTAAAGCTGGCATCACATCTGAGTAAAAATGTAGTTTCGTCGATACCTATTTTTTCTAGCGTCGAGCGCATTGATGGCCATGTACCTTCACCAACCCCAATGGTGGCAACGTCAGGTGATTCTATTAAGGTAATTTTTAGCTTGGGCGTTGGGGAAATTTTACCTTGATCAACATTATGTTTGGCGGCTAATAACCCCGCGGTTATCCACCCTGCAGAGCCGCCGCCAACAATAACAATGTGATTGAGTGAGTGCTGCATATTTAAACCTGCGTCGTTGAGTTTATTATTTTAATGACAAAAGGCTACGGTGACAGATTACGTTTTTATTGTTATCTAGAATTCATTAATTTGTAAGCGCTTGCAAGCATTAGATTAGAATTTGTTCAATTAATTAATGCTTATCAATGCAAGGCTAAAATGAAAAAAAAGGGGTAAAGCTGTCTTTACCCCAAACGACCTAACAAGTAGGTGATAGCGGCCAGTTAACTATTAGCCGCTGCGCCAATTGGTTAGAATGTGTAACGTGCACCTAAGCTATAACGTGCCCCTGTTTGGGTATAATTAAGCACTTGAGTGTCACTCCGGCCATGTTTACGGGTGTTTTCATCAGTAATATTGAGTCCTTCGAAGAAGATTGTTAATCCTTCTACGGCGGCAATATCATAACCAATATTAAAATCAAGTTGTGAATAGGCTTCGGTATAACTTGGGTTGCTCCCGGTACCATCACCAAATGAATCTAAGAATTCATCACGCCAGTTCCATGCTAAACGCGCTGATACTCCGTAGTTTTCGTAGATACCGACAATGTTTGCAGTATCACTAATATTACTTAGCACATCTTGCCCTGGGTCGGCTGGACGCCAGCTAACTTCAGGTCGGCCTAAGTTAGTGTTGTCGTAACTATCACCGGCATTGACCAAGGTGTAGTTAGCTTGTACACCAAAACCTGTCTCACCAAAGAAATGCTGAATTGCAAATTCCCAACCATCAATAACTGAGCTTTCTTCGCTATTAGAGGGCGTATTAATAATAAAGTTTAAGTCTGGGTCGTTGGCACCACCAACAATTTGAATATTGTTGTTAGCATCAAGAAAGACGTTCGGGTCAGTTGCGCCATAATTAGCGAAAATCCATTCCCGTTGTTCTTGGTCACCCACAATACCAGCGGCGATTGCTTCTTGGGCATAGACCCCATTTGATGGGTCTGCAATACCATAGATATTTGAATTAATAGGGTTGTTGTAAATAAAGTTTTCAACATTTTTACGGAAGTAACCGACAGAAACATAACTGGCTTCGTCGTAATACCACTCAGATGACAAGTCATAGTTAGTTGACTCTAATGGCAACAAACTTGGGTTACCGGTGTCACCACTTCCGCCACCACGGTTAGCCAAAGTACCGACTGTTGTTCCACCTTGAATAGAGGTGTAATCTGGACGACCAATTGTCTTGCTGTATGCGGCGCGCACATAGACATTGTGTAGCACTTCTATATTGAAGTTAAAGCTGGGCAAAAAGTAATCGTAATCACCTGTTTGCGTTTGAAATACACGGTTGTCAGCGGCAGAACTTGATAATGCGACTTCGGTTTCTGCTATCCACGTTGCAGTGTCATAAGCAGAGACAATCGACGTCGATTCGACATCGGTTTTTTCGTATCTTATGCCAAAGTGCACATCAAATGGCATATGGCTAATTTCGCCGACATAATTATATTGAATGTAAGCAGATTTTGACTCTTCTTGGGTATAACGGTCGGTATCACGGCCGTAATCGGTAGAAGGACAGAATGCATTTCCACAATCACCGACTTCACTAGAAATATACAGTTCAGCCGCTCTTGCTCTTACGGCTTCAAAATCCCAGAAGAAAATAGTGTCTAATGGATCGGTACTGGCAGAGCCTTGGTAATCAGAAAAGTCACCTTTAGAACCATCTAATTTATCTTGAATGGTATCGGCTGGGAACCAGGCTGCATCTAAATCGCCAGCTTGGCCAACGCCGCCCCAATCGTTACGTTGCACATTGACCGATTTTGAATGGTTATCAACATTGGTCATCGCGATACCAAAATCAATGCTACCTGCATGATCAAGGTCAAATTGACCGTTAATTTGTAACTGTTCAATTTCAGAGCGATTTTCTGCATTACCAAATACAGAGCCTGTAACGCGCATGTCTTCAGGTTGAACGGCATTGCCTCCGCCAACGGCCAATACAGGAATATCGCCAGTAAAGTCAGTGGCTGCGCTGGTGCGGATAAACGCGGCGGTACTTAAGTTTGCTGAGCTACCATGTGGGCTGTTGGGGGTACGCTCAGCATAAGAGCTATGGTAGTCAAGCTCTAGTGATAATCTGTCGCTGGCATCCCATTCAATGTTAAAACCAATTGAACCACTTTCGTCACGTGTACCTGACATACCCGCAGCCATTGATAAATCAGCGCCGCCACCAGGGTAGGTTTCTGAATACACTAATGGTGAAGATACTGGGCCGTCAGACCATGTGCTTTCTTGAGTTGGTACAAAGTTGAACCAAGCTGAAACATCTTGATGTTGAGTGTCAATATCGTTACGCATGTAAGTGTAATCAAGAGTGGTGCGGATTGAGTCAATCGGCTCATACTGCAACACTAATTGACCATTCGTACGCTTACGCTGCACTTCTTCAAAACGGTAAATAGTGGTTTGTGGAACAGAGTAGACATCGTCATCGCCAGGGCGATTAATTTGATTACTGTCTTTTGGCACGCCGCCCCATTCAGGGTTAGCACCGGGTGCGCCACTCCAGTCTTGGTCAACGCTGCCCGGGAAGCTTCTCCAGCCTGTGCCCACTTGTGCTTGCTGATTACCGCTTTCACGTTCTTGATAACTACCTGAAATAGCCACACCAAATTTACCGTCAGCAAACGTGTTTGAATATAAACCTGAAAGTTCAGGTGTGATAGAACCTTCATCAGTAGATTTATCATCAACGGCTTTAACACCAAAAGTGGCTTTTAACCCCGGATGACTTAGTGGACGATGAGTTAATACATTAATGGTTGCGCCCATGCCACCGGTGGAATTTTTAGCTTGGCTGGTTTTTTCAACCTCAACAGCACTAATGGCATCAGAAGCAATGTTGGCGAAGTCAAACGAGCGTGAGCCTGTTGTTACCGGCATTTGACGGTTGTTAAGCATCACTAAGTTTTGATCAGCACCTAAGCCACGCACTGTCACACGACTACCTTCACCATTTTGACGGTCGATTGAGACGCCTGTGATACGTTGTAATGACTCTGCTAAGTTAGTGTCTGGAAACTTACCAATGTCCTCAGCGTTAATCGCATCAACAATGCCACTAGAGCCCCTTTTTAAATCCATTGACTTCATTAAGCTGCCACGGATACCGCTTACTTTTATTACTTCGATATTTTCTTCTGAAGCGTCATCTGCTGCTATTACTGGCGCCGCTGAACCGAGACCAATTAATAACGACAAACTGGTCGCTAATTTGGTTTTGGTGAATGTTCTTGTTTTCATCTAGGAAATCCCCATTGACTAGATTCTACTTTTCTAAGTTTAATTTGCGTTAACACGCAAATAATTTGTAATTCTCCATCAGCGCGTTTTAAAACAGGTTTGAGGTTTTATGTAAGCGCTTACATAAAAACTAGATTAAAAGTTAACCACAGTCAACAAGGTTAACCATATTTTATTACATAATTTTAACTTAAAGAGTGTAATGTGCAACAAATGTATTTGTTAGTTATTGTTTTATAAGTAATTGCAAATATACGCGGAAAATTGAATAAAAATGTAAGCGCTTTCTTTTTAGTTTTATAAGGTTATTGATGTTGACTCAACATCACCATGAATAAGTGTTGCGGTAATTAAATGAAGACAAGCGGTACTTGAGGTTACGTTAAGGAAAGACTTGTGTTGCTAAGTAACCTTGCGAACATTCTGCAAAGCACAAAGCACAAAGCACAAAGCACAAAGCACAAAGCACAAAGCACAAAGCACAAAGCACAAAGCACAAAGCACAAAGCACAAAGCACAAAGCACAAAGTACAAAGCACAAAGCACAAAGCAACACATGAACGATATGATTAACCCTAAAGCAGGCTGCCTTAGGGGAATATGAGCCGCAGCGGATACTGAGTTATTGTACCAACTCAATTAAGCTTATTTAGGCGGGCAAGCAGAACCACGTATAAACAACTGCGGTGAAAAACAGCTTTCAACCGAGACTTTTTTATCTTTGTAGACTTCTTTTAACACCCACAACGCAGCCATTTTACCCATTTCATGGATTGGGTTACTTATGGTGTTAAGTTTGGGCGAAATATAAGTAGGAAAGGGGATGTTGTCGTAACCAATAAAGGAGATATCTTCTGGTACGCGAATGCCATGTTCAAGGCACACAGATATGGCTCCTGATGCCATTTGGTCACTGGCACACACAACGGCAGATATGGGTTTGTTTAAGGTCAATAAGTGTTGCATGGCATCGATACCGCCAAACTCTCTAAAATTACCTTCAAACCATAATTCAGGGTCAAATAGTACATTGTGCTCCGCCAGTGCTCGTTGATGGCCGCGAAGCCTATCGCGGGCATCTAGCTTATACATTGGCCCAGAAATGTAAGCGATATTTTTATGGCCTAAAGACAACATATAATCGGTTGCCATATAGCCGCCTTGTTCGTTTTCAAGATAAACGCAGCGCTCTTTAATGGCTTCAATGTAGCGGTTGATTAATACAATAGGGGTGTCGCCATTGCTTAATGTAATCAGGTATTCATCTGACACGGCTTCAACATCTAAAATTAATGCGTCGCAGCCTCGGCTAATTAAAAAGTCGACTCCTTCTTTTTCTTGCACTTCATCGCTGTGACCAGCGGCAATAATGACATGCTTGTTCTCAACCCTAAGCGAGGTTTCAATTTGGGTCATCATTGGGCCATAAAATGGGCCGTCAAGTTGCGACACCAATACGCCGACACTGTTAGAGCAATTAGATGCTAATGACTGGGCAATGGTGTTGGGCTTATAACCTAATGAGGCCATGGCATCTAACACTTTTTGCTTGGTTTTATCGCTGACTTTGGTGTTGTTGTTCATCACCCGAGAAACGGTCGCCAATGAAACCCCTGCAAGCACTGAAACATCGTAAATAGTGGCCATATTCTTATGTGTATCTTTCCCTGTCATTTACCTGAGCAAGCCAGACAATCTAGTGCGCGGCTCTGTTTAATTGTCCATGTATTTCATCGACTTTTTGGTTGTCTAACACATACCAACGCATAACAAAAGCGACCAATAATGAGCCAATAGCGGGGTATATCGTAAAGGATATCAAAATTCCGTCAAGCGTGTGCGTCGTCTGAGGAGCATCGGCATGATATCCATAACCGGCAAGTAGCCAACCGGCTGCCGCGCCGCCAATTGCCACCCCCAATTTGATAAAGAAGATGATCGATGAATATATCATCCCGGTGATCCTCACGCCGGTTTTATATTGGCCATAATCAACGGCATCCGCCATTTTGGCCCACAACAATGGTGTGGCCATATTAAAGGCGAAGCCCCAAACAATAAATAATCCAAAGGCCAGTTCAACATGGTGGCTTGGGACAAAGTAACTTGCGATACACAGCGCTGCTGAAATAAGCTGCAACCCGATATAGGCTTTTACTTTGCACACTCTTTTCGCTAATGGTTCGGCTAGCATACAGCCAGCAATGTTACCCAGCATGCCAAGGGTAATAAATAAGGTAATAGAATCAGGTAGATTTAAGTAATATTTTACATAATAAATGGCCAAACTAGTACGGAGTACCATACCTGACAATAAACACACTGCGGCTATTGATAACACTCGCCATTGGTCATTTTTGAGTAAGTAGCTAAAGTCTTGTCTAAAGCTTGACGATTGATTAACTGGAGGATGTAAGCGCTCTTTTGTCCCCCAAAAACACGCGAGAAACATCGCTACACCTAAAATACTCATCGCGGTAATCGTTAACTGATACCCCTTTGCTTGGTCGCCTTGGCCAAGATACTCCACTAATGGCAACGTCATGCTTGAAACCATTAACCCGCCTAACATAGCAAACACAAACCGATATGATTGCACCGATACGCGTTCTTTTGGGTCTTCGGTTAACACTCCGCCTAAAGCACAATAAGGAATATTAATGGCGGTATAGACCATCATCAGCGCCGTATAGGTCACAAAGGCATAAACCATTTTACCGTTTTCAGATAAGTCGGGGGTGGTAAACGCCAATACGCTAATTATGCCAAAGGGCAGGGCAAACCATAATAAATAGGGGCGAAACTTACCCCATTTGGTGTTGGTGCGATCGGTTAATGCGCCCATTAACGGGTCGGTAATGGCATCAATTAACCGTACCGATAAAAACATGGTGCCGACAAAAGCAGGCGATATACCGAAAATGTCAGTATAAAAAAACGTTAAAAATAACATCACCGTTTGGAAAACAATATTGCTGGCAGTGTCTCCTAAGCCGTAAGCAATTTTCTCTTTTGTGGTAATCATCCTTGGCCTCATTATTGTTATTTTTTAGTCTGTTAAATAATCATTTATTGGGTAGTTAATGGCACTATAACCGCGAGTTAAGCAAATCGCGATAGGCTAATCCACTGTTTTTTATCGTCCGTTTTTGACTTGGGTAGTCAACATACACAATGCCAAAACGCTTTAAGTAGCCTTCTGCCCATTCAAAATTGTCCATTAAGCTCCAAGCAAAATAGCCCGCGACATTGACCCCTTGAAGCATGGCGTTATTCACTGCGCTTAAGTGCTGTTGATAGTAGCTAATTCGGTCTAGATCGTTCACCTGGCCATTGTCTAATTTGTCCGCAATGGCTGCGCCATTTTCAGTGATAAAGACAGGAGGCAATGTATATTGTTGATGCAATGTCATTAACAAGTCGGTGAACGCTTGCGGGTAAATCTCCCAACCAATATCGGTTTTGGGATTCATTGACATATCAACTTGTTGATAGTGTTTTTGGTGGCAATGACGGTACACCGCGCGGGTGTAAAAGTTAATCCCAAGAAAATCCAACGGTTGACGGATAATGTCAAAGTCGCCGGCTTCAATTTTTGGTGCGTCCTGGGCTGACAACAGCGCAAAACTGTCTGGGTAGCAGCCGTCAAATAATGGTTTGATATACCATTGATTCATATATTCATCGGCGAGTGTGGCTGCTTGGTGGTCTTGCTCGCTATCGGTTTCGGGGTAGCAAGGGGTAAAGTTAAGCACAATACCGTTTAGCGAGTTGGGGCTGTTTTGTTGCAAGGTTTTCATGGCTAAGCCATGGGCTAATAAAATGTGGTGAGCCGCTTGGCGACCATATTTCACTTTGGCTTTACCAGGCGCGTGGATCCCAAGCTCGTAACCTAAATAAGCGCTACAAAAAGGTTCGTTAAACGTGGCGTAAGAATACACTCTATCAGCAAAAACTTGGCTGATTTTATTGGCGTAATCGTTGAATAAATAAGCGGTTTCACGATTTAACCAACCGCCATTGTCCTCAATGTGTTGGGGTAAATCCCAATGATAAAGGGTGACAAAAGCTTTAATATTGCGCTGCTTTAGTTCATCTAATAGCTGAATATAAAAATTTACCCCAATGGCATTTAAACTACCGTCTTGGTTCATTACTCGTGGCCACGAAATCGATAATCGATAAGCGTCAACGCCAAGACTTTCAATTAAATCAATGTCTTGTTTCCATAAATTGACATGTTCGCAAGCTTGTTTTCCATCAGAACCATCACGAATATTGCCAGGTGTGGCACAAAATGTATCCCAAATATTGGCTAGTCGAGTATCTGCAGCACCCTCAATTTGAAATGATGCCGTTGCGACCCCAAAAGTAAATGCCTTACTCATCATCGGTGACTGGGTTGGTAACATAATTTTCATATAAATATTTCACTTACTGTTGAATGTTGCTTTAAAAATCCATTTAAGCAAAAGTCTTATCTAATAGGTTTTCAGGCGGTGCTTATCTATTTACTAAAGTGGCCGTATTGAAATTTCCTGATTAAAAAGCGTTGACATTGGTTATTGATTTGTTAAAAATGAAAGCGCTTACATTGAGGTTAGTGATTAATTTGTAAAAGGTCAACAAATGTTTTGCTGGCGAAGGTGTGAATCAATACCTTCAAGGGAAATGGGTTGAAAGAAAGGATAAATGATGGCTGGTGTCACGATTGCTGCGTCAAATGTATCTGGGGTTAGTGCTGGTTCAAAACAGCAATATCAATTTGCGCTTATTGCATTAACGTCGCTGTTTTTCATGTGGGGCTTTTTAACGTGTTTAAACGATATCCTCATTCCATACTTGAAAAACTTATTTGAACTTAACTATGCCCAAGCCATGTTGGTGCAGTTTTGTTTTTTTGGTCTGGTTGGCTCAACACCACAGCAAGTGAAAGATGGCAAATAAACCTGCGCGCAATAATAAGTAACGATAACTGAAACAATGAGTTAATTATGAATAAGGATGTCACCATGACGGCTACAACTCCAAATCAGTCACTGATACACAGCATTGCTGCCGATGACACTCATTGGCATATCAATAAAAGGCGGCGACCGATAGCTGCACTTATTAGTGTGGCAGTATTCGCGCTAAGTACAGCAGCGTGTAGTCCAATGAACGAGCAAGCTGAGCCGCCATTATCGACATCTAATTTATCAAGTGAAGGCATTGATAATTTACCTACCCAGCAAGCGCAGCATCAAACGGTGCATGATATTGATATTTGGCCGCAACTGATCAATCCAATTGCCAAAGATGTCGCCTTAGAGCAAAAAATTACCGCGTTGTTAGCGACGATGACCCTTGAGCAAAAAGTTGCTCAAATGATGCAACCGGAAATACGTGATATTACCGTTGAAGATATGCGCCGCTATGGTTTTGGGTCCTATTTAAATGGCGGAGGTTCATACCCGCAAGCCAACAAACACGCCACTCCACAAGACTGGATCAAACTCGCAGAAGACATGTATCAAGCCTCGGTGGATGACAGCCTTGATGGCTCAAGTATTCCCACCATGTGGGGAACCGATGCCGTCCACGGTCATAACAATGTTATTGGTGCGACGTTATTTCCACATAACATTGGTTTGGGCGCTGCCAATAATCCTGCACTAATCGAAAAAATAGCGGCGATTACGGCTAAAGAAGTCATGGTAACAGGTATCGATTGGGTGTTTGCACCTACGGTTGCTGTAGTGCGCGATGATCGTTGGGGACGGGCTTATGAGGGGTATTCAGAAGATCCGCGTATTGTAAAAGATTACGCTTTTGCCATTGTCGAAGGGTTACAAGGTTCAATTAAGGGCGATTTTTTATCAGATCAACATGTTATTTCAACCGTGAAGCACTTTTTAGGTGATGGCGGCACAATTAAAGGGATTGACCAAGGCGACAATATTGCTACTGAGCAACAGTTATTTGATATTCACGCTCAAGGTTATGTTGGCGGTTTAGCGGCTGGTGCACAAACTGTGATGGCGTCTTTTAATAGCTGGCATGGGGTAAAAAACCACGGTAATAAGTACCTTCTTACCGATGTATTAAAAGCGCGTTTTGATTTTGATGGTTTAGTGGTCGGGGACTGGAATGGTCACGGTCAAATTCCGGGTTGTACTAATGAGTCTTGCCCGCAGGCAGCAAATGCGGGGCTTGATATCTATATGGTGCCAACGTCGGCGTGGAAACCGTTGTTAGAAAATACCATCAAACAAGTGCAAAGCGGTGAGATTAGTCAGGCGCGAGTCGATGATGCTGTGAGGCGGATTTTACGAGTGAAAATGCGTGCGGGTTTATTTGATAAACCAAGCCCAGCTCAGCGTCCATTATCAGGTAAAACCGAGCTTATAGGGCATAGCAGTCATCGTGAAGTGGCTAAACAAGCAGTAAGAGAGTCACTCGTGCTGCTTAAAAATAATCATAACTTACTGCCGTTATCGCCTAAATTATCTGTTTTAGTGGCAGGTGATGGCGCTGACAATATCGGTAAACAATCCGGCGGCTGGACGATCACTTGGCAAGGTACGGATAATCAAAATAGTGACTTTCCTGGCGCGACATCTATATATCAAGGGATTGAGCAGTTGGTTACTCAGGCTGGTGGCCAAGCTCAGTTAAATGTAGCTGGTGAATATAAAGATAAACCCGATGTTGCCATTGTGGTATTTGGCGAAGAACCGTACGCCGAAGGTAATGGCGATATTGATAACTTAGAATATCAACGTGGTGAAAAACGCGACTTAGCATTACTTAAAAAACTGCAATCGCAAGGTATTCCGGTTGTCGCAGTGTTAATTAGTGGCAGACCGATGTGGGTTAACCCGGAATTAAATGCCAGTGATGCGTTTGTGGCTGCATGGCTTCCCGGCTCAGAAGGGCAGGGCGTTGCTGAGGTGTTATTTACCCAAGCCAATGGCACTATTAACCATGACTTTAGCGGTAAGTTATCTTTCTCATGGCCTAACACACCGTTGCAGTCTGAGTTGAATGTAAACGATGAAAACTACCAACCATTATTTGCCTATGGTTATGGCCTGCAATACGGTCAGGCAAGTCAAGTTTCTAATGCCTTGTCAGAAGATAATTTAGCTTCAACAACACAGTTGCTGCCTTTGCCATTATTTGAACGGGCAGTAAAAGCGCCTTGGCGAATGATGATTGGCGATGACAACAGTGTTGATGCCGTTGTCAGTAGCGTGCAATCTAACCGTGTTGTCACCATTAAAACCTTCGATAAACAAGTACAAGAAGATGCTCGAGTGGTTAGCTTTAATGGCCAGGCAATGGGTTTTGTTGGTCTGGTGAGTAATTTCCCGCGTGACTTACGTGCTTATTCAAATGCCGATGCCAGTTTAATGCTGACACTTAAAACCGCGAATAAATTAACCAAGCCATTGTCTGTCGGTATGGCATGCAATCGAGATTGCCGCGCCGACATTGACATTAGTGCTTGGCTCAATGATAAGCCGCTTAATAGCTGGCAACCTGTGAGTATCGACTTACAATGCTTTACGCAAAAGCAGCTTAATTTCGCCAATATTAATACGCCATTTTATTTAAGCACTTTGGCGGTGGCAACGGTTAGCTTTAGCGATGTAACATTAGTACCTAATAGCGCTGCTCAAGCAGATATTCGCTGCCCGGCAGTCCCTTAACGTTAGTCATATATTTTAATGCTGCCTTCCTTGGTTAATGCCTAGGAGCTGCTTTCTCCTTCAATCGTGATGTTGTTGCAATTTATTTAGCCTGTACAGCGTTTATTAAGGGCGAGAGTAAACGCAATGATTGCAGCGACTAAGCATGAATGTCCTAGGTGACAAAATGGTGAATACGAATGCAGCTATGTTTAAGGCACTTTCATGCATGGTCTGCATCGATTACTATTTGGTCACCATTATTACATGGCGATAACATTTAACGTTAATTGACATGATTTTAAAACGATTAGCTTACTTAAAAGAGTCACATAGGGGATTTATTTCTAAGGTCAGTGAATTAGTTATAAATCATTGTCAGCGACAATGGCATAATGCGCTTCATGCGTGTTTGACAAGCGACTGCCGCCCAAAGGAGTAAGCAATAACAATGAATGTTTTTGAATCGAGTGCAACGCAACTGAATATACCTGAAGATATGTTAGTCAAGCTTGAACAGCTAGCTAAACAAGCAGGAGCAGCGATTTTACGCGTGTATGGCAAACCGGCATTATCAGTGACCCAAAAGCTTGACGATAGCCCGGTGACAGAAGCCGACATTGCCAGCCATAATGTCATTATTCAAGGCTTAGAACAGCATTTTGCCCAGTATCCTATTTTAAGTGAGGAATCGGCTAAAATTAGTTGGCAGCAACGTCGTCAATGGCAAACATATTGGCTAATTGATCCACTTGATGGCACCAAAGAATTTATTAAGCGCAATGGTGAGTTTACTGTCAATATTGCCTTAATTCATCAGGGTAAACCTGTTGTTGGGGTGGTATTTGCGCCGGTATTAAACAAATGCTACAGCGGCATTGTTGGTCAAGGTGCATGGCTTAGCCAAGTCACTGATATCGGCGAAAAACGCACAGCGTTATCGCTTAAACATCGCCAGATTAATGCCCAGCCTATTGTGGTTGGTAGTCGCTCGCATATGAGCCCTGATGTGGCTAACTATGTGGCCAGTATTGGGGAGCACAGTATGCAGAGTGTGGGCAGCTCGCTTAAGTTTTGCATGGTGGCTGAAGGGCTTGCTGATGTATATCCGCGCCTGGGGCCAACCAGTGAATGGGATACTGGCGCCGCGCAAGCTGTGTTAGAAAGTGCCGGTGGGCAAGTACTGATCTACCCACAACTTGAACCACTTATCTATAATCAGCAAGACAGCGTGTTAAATCCCTACTTTATTGCAGCGTCACCGGCGTGGTTTCAACACACAGATACAGCAATCAATCATTGAATTAAAAGCAAGCTTTGCTTGTCATACCCAATGACAAAATGGAGAGACAAACTATGATGCGCATGGGCGTCGACCTAGGTGGTACCAAAATTGAATTAGTTGCGTTAGCTGATGACGGCTCAGAGCTGTTTCGAAAACGGGTACCTACACCTAAAAATTACCCAGATACATTAAATGCCATTGTTGGTTTAGTTGCCCAAGCAGAAGCGCAAACGCAGCAGCGTGGCTCTGTGGGGGTGGGTATCCCCGGCGTAGTGTCGCCATTAACAGGGTTAGTAAAAAACTCAAACTCAACATGGATAAACGGTCATCCATTAGATAAAGACTTAAGCGAATTGCTTAACCGAGAAGTCAAAGTGGCTAATGACGCTAACTGTTTTGCAGTGTCAGAAGCAACCGATGGCGCTGCAGAAGGTAAATCTGTGGTGTTTGGGGTGATTATCGGTACAGGTTGTGGTGGCGGTTTGGCCGTTAACGGCAAAGTACATGGGGGCGGCAATGGCATTGGTGGCGAATGGGGACATAACCCATTACCATGGATGACACCTGATGAGTTTAATTCAACCTCTTGTTTTTGTGGTAATCATGATTGCATTGAAACCTTTATTTCTGGTACTGGCTGGGTGAGAGATTTTCGTCGTGCAGGTGGTGAAGCCGATAGCGGTATTCAAATTTCACAAATGATGTCTGAAGGCCATCCATTAGCGACTCAAGCATTTGTGCGTTACGTTGACCGTCTTGCTCGAGCGTTGGCTCACCTGATCAATATGCTCGATCCTGATGTCATTGTTCTTGGCGGCGGAGTGTCTAATATTGATGCGATTTATCAAGAACTGCCTAAGTTATTGCCAAAATATGTACTCGGGCGTGAATGCGACACGGTTGTGGTTAAAAATAAATTTGGTGCATCATCAGGTGTACGCGGCGCAGCTTGGTTATGGACCAAGTAAGCATCACAATGTATTAATGTGGAAGCAAGCGATAAAAAACAGTGCTGTTAAGCGCTGTTTTTTATGGCGGCAACTATTCTGCTGCACTGAATCTCAGTGACAGTATCAAACAAATAGTTTTTTGATTTATAACTGCGTAAACTAGCTGAACACAAATGCACTGCGGCATTATTTAAGCTTTAAGCATTAGATTTTAGATTTTAGATTAACTGTGAGTTGTTCATGTTTTGGGTTAAAAAAGTACTGAGCCAATTAATGATGCCGATCCCTTTCGCATCGCTGCTTATCCTTATCGGGTTACTGTTTATCATCGTGGCCTATTATCAACGTAATATTCGTACCACAACATCTCACGATTCACATCAACCCAAAGCATCACAGCATCGCACACTCGGGCTTGGACATATCGGTAAATTAAGTGTGTTTTGCGGATTGTTAGTTATTGTACTGCTCAGCCAAACTCAAGTCAGTAATGCCTTATTAACCCCGCTTGAACAACAATATCCCCCCAATACAGCGCCAATTAACGGTCAATGCTGGGTGATGGTGTTAGGTTCAGGGAGCCGTGAGCAACCCAATCAAAGCGCGACTCAAAATTTATCTGCAACAGCTTTAGCAAGATTGACCGAGGGGCTTAAGCAGATGCAGCTTGGGCAACATTGTCACTTGATTGTCAGCGGTTGGAATAGCGGCTCGTTAGTGCATTCACATGCGCAAATGATGAAACAAGCGGCAATAGAACTTGGCGTTGCAGCGCAAAACATTAGCAGTTTTGACTTGCCCAAAGACACCATAGAAGAGGCGCATTATGCGTATCAATTAGTGGGTGAAAAACCGTTTAGATTAGTGACATCAGCCTCGCACATGCCACGTGCGATGATGATTTTTAAAGGGGTAGGGTTATCGCCACAAGCTGCACCAGGTAATTACACCAGTAATGTAGGGCGTTGGTGGCAACTTGGCGCCAGTAATCTACTTAATAGCCAAAAGTCGATTCATGAATATGTAGGACAACTTTGGTTAAAGATTAAAGGCTTATCGGCAATAAGTAACAAAAAGCATCATGCTAAAGTCAGCCATATGATCACCAAACTCAACACTGCCACTTTTATGGATTCATAAATGCAAATAACACCAGAAAACGAATCAGCTTCGTTATCGATTACGCCTTACTCAAAGCGTAATGCTATTACCTTTACGGTAGTGGGGGCTGTGGCTACCATTATTGGTTTGGTGTTATTTATCACACTACAAAGTGCGTTCGCCATAGCGCTATGTTTGTTTTCAGGTGGGGTTGTTGGGGTGCTTTTGGGCTGCGCGAAACTCAAGCAACCAGCGGTAAGTTTGCTTATAACGACAACAGAGCTGAGTTTATTTCATCAACGCGGTCACATTATCGTGGCGCGGGATAATATTCAACGTGTCGATTTAGTGCGGGTTAACCAAAATCAACAAATGGTAGAGTTGCCTTTTATTGGGATTAAAATAAAGCAGTTAGCGCCAATTCTTGAAACGATGTCGCCACGTTTAGCCACCGGTTTACTTACCGAGCAGCGTCCATTATTAATGACCGCAGCGACCCAAGATGAAGACCTTCAAGGTCTAGAGCATTATGTTGGCGCAGAGTTTTCAAGCTTAGTGTTACAAGATAAGCGCTATGAAGGAGTGCAGGCGATGTTTGGTCATCGCTGCCAAACATTAGCGGAAAACTTAGGTTATCATCTGTATATTCCACTGGATATGTTAGACAGAGAACCCAATGATTTTGTGGCGTTATTAAGGCAGTGGCTTAATAACGCCAATCGTTGTAACTAAAATTCATTAGCCTATTTGACTCATTGCTTTAGTGTGCAACGAAACGAAACGAAACCGAGTGAGAGTGAGAGTAGACACCGTGATAAAAAGCGCGATTACAGTGATACCACTTTGTCATTTTCGATAGGTTTCTCTTGGGGTAAATGTCGCTGACCTAAAAACTGCCCATCTTGAGCAACTTCCATTTTATCGCTACGTATATCACCTTCAAAATATCCTGTGTGGGTAATGATGATTTTATGGCAATGCGCCTCACCACATACCTTGCCTGATACCGTGACATCTTTAGCGTAAATATTACCCGTTACACTGCCGCCAACTTCAATCACGATATTACCGTCGGTAATTAAGTCACCTTCAACAGTACCAGCAATTAACATGTCGCCAGAAAAGCTCAGTTTTCCTGTTACCTGACATGATTGGGCAATAAAACTCAAATTACGGTTTGATTGTTTGGCTGAAAACATATTGTTTGCTCGTTATTGTTGTTTTAGTTAATGCGAATATGGATTCGCCTACTCAGCATGCCAATATAAAGCCATTGACGTGAGTTTTAAAGTTGTTGGTTAACAAAAATAATCATTAAACATAACAATCAACAACGATAGCACGGCGCATAACGGCTTACACACCAAGCAATTACGTTACCAATTACGGTTACAACCGAGCTTACTGCGCCGTTGCTAAGGTAATTGCCCCATTTGGGCAAGGGGCGACACACGCACCGCAACCAGTACAGGCATCGGTATCGAATATCGGTTTGGGAATTTGACCTACGGCCATTTTAAAATGAATAGCGCGAGGGTCACAGGCATCTTTGCAGCTTTGGCACCAGACACCTGCAAAGGTTAAGCAGTTATCATTGGCCTGCGCTTTAAGTGTCCACGGTTGAGCCTGCTGGGTGTCAAAGATTGGTTCTTCACATGCATTGACACATTGCTGGCAAAAGGTGCATTCGTCTTTGGTAAAATCGACCTCGACAAACCCGCCGTCGCCTCTGAACAATATTTGTGTTTCACAAGCGCTGATGCACTTATCGCATCGAGTGCATAAATCAGTAAATTCAATGTTATCTTTCACCCACGGCGGGCGTAATGCGTTGTTTTTTTTACGACGAAACAGATTACGTCGATTCTGATTAATACTTTGACTCATAAAACCTCAAATAAAACGCTAACAACCAAGTGCTGTTTCACTAGTGGGTATTGTAAATCGTTGCCATTTAATTGCTATTAAAATCTCCCTTTTGAGCAAGTAAATTTTGTTATTAAGCGTGGATGGCAAATAAAATAGCCATGACTATCTCACTGAAATAAAAAGAGCTTTAATGAGCAATGTTGCCACTGTACAACAAGGTTTACGTTTTTAAGCTTATTTAGCGAAGGTTAACCACACACAAATAGTTAACAAAATGCTGACAGTAACACACTATGGAGTCAGTAACGTTTACGTAAAGTGAAATAAATATGAGTAACCCAAGTCAATATACATCTCACCAAGTTGATGCCAATGGCTATATAAACTATTCAGAACAAGAGCATCAAATTTGGCAACAACTCTACGCCAGGCAAATTAATAATTTACCTGGCAAAGCATGTCAGCAATACCTTGATGGCATTGGTAGTTTGAATATGTCTGTTGATCGTATTCCGCAATTACCTGACATCGACAAAGTGCTCAAAGCGACCACCGGCTGGGAAACCGCTGCAGTACCAGCGTTAATTTCATTTGCTAAGTTTTTTGAACTATTAGCCAATAAGCGTTTTCCTGTAGCCACGTTTATTCGTACTAAAGAAGAGTTTGATTACTTACAAGAACCAGATATTTTCCATGAAATTTTTGGCCATTGTCCATTGCTGACTAATCCTGCCTTTGCTAATTTTTCACATCTGTATGGCAAACTAGGGCTTGCGGCCTCAAAAGAGCAGCGGGTATTTTTAGCCCGATTATATTGGTTTACTGTTGAGTTTGGTTTAATGCAAGCAAGCAATAACACCACTAACAGTACAGAAAATAATGGTTTTAATATTTATGGCGGCGGCATCATGAGTTCGCCCGGTGAAACCCAATATGCATTGAGTAACAGGCCGATACATAAGCCATTTAACCTGCAAGAGGTGCTCAGAACCCCGTATAGAATTGATATTATGCAGCCCATTTATTATGTCATTGAAAATATTGATTACCTTGATGAGATTGCCAAAATGGATATCATGGGCGAGGTAACAAAAGCGCAGTCATTAGGGTTATTCAAACCATTATTTGACAGCCCCAAACAAGCAGGATAAAGCCGGCAAAGTGGCCTAAATAGATTGAACAAGGAGTAGTAATAATGACAGCATTAAACGAAATGAAGTGTGAAGCTTGCCAAGCTGATGCCCCAAAAGTAACCGAAGCGGAACTGGCTGAGCTAATTAGAATGATCCCTGATTGGGGCGTAGAAGTGCGTGATGGCATTATGCAATTAGAGCGGGTATATAAGTTTAAAAACTTTAAATTAGCCATCGCCTTTACCAATCAATTGGCCGAACTTGCTGAAGCTGAGTTTCATCATCCGGGCATATTAACCGAGTGGGGCAAGGTCACAGTGACATGGTGGTCGCACTCAATTAAAGGGCTGCATAAGAATGACTTCATTATGGCTGCCAAGACCGACCAGTTGCTAGAAAACTAAGATAGCATTTGATATCAATGTGTTACGATGGTGTGGCGCATTGATAGGTTTAAGTGTTACAAAAATGCTGTAAACTACACTTGCCAGCAGCGCAATATCCCTCTAACGTATGCTCAATTTCCAAAACAAAATACAATAACAGGGAATGGTGTATTTATGCGTTTAGAAGTCAGTTGTAACGATCGCGTCGGCCTCGCAAAAGATATTCTTACCGTGCTAGAGCAACATGGCATTAATTTGATTGCCATCGATGCCAGCAACCAAGGTTTTTTATACTTACAATTTGCCGAAATTGAATTTGAAACCCTCAGAACCTTACTCCCCCAAATTCGCAAAGTAGACAGCGTACACGATGTCAGAACCGTGTCATTTATGCCTTCTGAACAAGAACATTATGCGTTAAAAACCCTACTTAAAACCTTACCTGATTCAGTGTTTTCATTGGACTCAAAAGGGCGTATCCGAATTGCTAATGAGTCGGCGTTACTCACACTGGCAATGGGTGAGCATGAAGTGATTGACGAACCATTAAATCATTGGGTACAAGGCTTTAACTTTGCCCGTTGGATGAGTGAAATCCCAGTGCTTGCCCAAGCCAGTCGTTTGCAAATTAATGGCAACGAATACTTAGCTGAAATGTTGCCTATTTATTTACCTGATGATGACAACACCACTATTTTAGCGGGGGCGGTGGTGTCTTTAAAATCGCCTGCGCGAGTGGGCAAGCAATTTAATGCACTGCAAAACCAAACCACAGGTTTTGATAATGTGTTAGCCAACAGCGATAAAATGAAAGATGTGCTTAATCAAGCTAAACGCATGGCACAGCTAGATGCACCGCTACTGATCACCGGTGAAACTGGCACAGGTAAAGAACTCATGGCACGCGCCAGTCACGACGCCAGTATGCGCCGTGAAAAACCGTTTATTACCATTAACTGCGCAGCGTTACCCGATAGCGTGGCAGAAGAAGAACTATTTGGTTTTGTTAATCATGGCGATGTCATTAAGCGTGGGCTTTTTGATGAAGCCAAAGGTGGCACGGTATTTTTAGATGAAATAGCCGAAATGTCTAAAGCCGCGCAAGTTAAGTTATTACGACTGCTTCAAGATGGCACTTTTAGGCGTATTGGCGGCGACGAGGAAGTGCGTGCAGATGTACGTATTATTTGCTCAACCCAAAAACATTTAGCCGAGCTATGCCAAGCGGGCGAGTTTAGAGAGGATTTATATTATCGCATTCATGTATTGAGTTACCACATGCCGTCGCTGCGTGAACGTAAGGTCGATATTATTCCATTAACAGAAATGTTCCTAGAACACTACAGCCAACAGTTATCTAGCCCGCTGCGCCGTATTTCGGCCAATTGCAGAGACTATTTATTCAGTTATGCCTGGCCGGGTAACGTTAGGCAATTGAAAAACGCCATCTTTAGAGCGGTGTCGATGTGGGACGGTTCAACTGAGCTCACCATTGAGCAACTTAAATTGCCATCTTATGCCGAAGGCTTTGGCTACTTTGACGAAGAATTTGAAGGCAGTTTAGATAAGGCGATGAAAGAGTATGAGGCCAATTTACTGCGCCGCTTATATCCTGCCTATCCAAGCACACGTCAATTGGCTAAAAAATTAGGGGTATCACATACCGCTATTGCCAATAAATTACGCGATTATAAAATTGCCAAGAAAAAGGTAGTGTAACGAAAAGCTGCCAGTGGCACTGAGTGTGAATAAAGCCTGTTTATACCGCGTAGGGCTCAAGTTCAGCAATGTGCTTTTTTGTATCAAAATATTGACAGATATGGCAGCACTGCCCACTGCAACAATTTAATTATTGCAGTGTTAATCGCCTGCTTTTTAAGGTATTTCTAAGGCAGAATTTAAGATGGTTTTTTCAAAGAAAAAACCCATTAGGAGTGATAATGAAACTTGCAACATATGACAATGGTCGCAGAGACGGCCAATTAATGCTGGTAAGCAAAGACTTAACTAAAGCGATGGCCGTCCCGGCAATAGCCAATACCATGCAACAGTTGCTAGACACTTGGGAGTTATTACAGCCGCAATTGCAAGAATTATACGAAGCACTCAACACTGGCTTAATCGATAATGCCCAAGCGTTTGATGAAATGCGTTGTTTGTCGCCACTGCCACGAGCGTATCAATGGGCAGACGGCAGTGCATATGTTAATCACGTTGAATTAGTGCGAAAAGCACGCGGCGCACAAATGCCTGACACGTTTTGGACTGACCCATTAGTGTATCAAGGTGGATCAGACTGTTTCATTGGCCCTAAAGCCGATATTGAAATGGCCAGTGAAGCATTTGGAATTGATTTTGAATCAGAAATTGCCGTGATCACTGATGATGTCGCCATGGGCGTTTCTGCTGAAGATGCCGAGCAACACATTAAATTACTCATGTTAGTTAATGACGTGTCATTACGTAATTTAATTCCAGGTGAGCTCGCCAAAGGGTTTGGCTTTTTTCAATCTAAACCCTCAAGTGCATTTTCGCCAGTTGCTGTCACGCCAGATGAACTCGGTGACAAATGGCTAGACAGCAAAGTGCATCTGCCATTAGTGACTCATTTTAATGGTGAGTTATTTGGTCGTCCTAATGCGGGTGTGGATATGACATTTGATTTTAGTCAGTTAGTGGCACACGTAGCTAAAACCCGTCCCATGGCCGCAGGAGCGATTGTGGGGTCTGGCACGATTTCAAATTATGATCGCAGTGCAGGCTCTAGCTGTTTAGCGGAAAAACGCATGCTTGAAACCATTGAACATGGTGAAGCAACAACCGCTTTCATGCACTTTGGTGACACTGTACGTATTGAAATGTTTGATGAGCAAGACAACAGTATTTTTGGCTCTATCGATCAAAAAGTGGTGCAATACCAAGGTTAATTGTCCATTTGCGTTAAGCACTGACAAAAGCAATAACGCCCACGTTATTGCTTTTTTGCTATTGGCAGCTGCCATAAGGAAACACAATGAAATTATATGGATATTGGCGCTCAAGTGCCGCTTATCGGGTGCGTATTGCGCTAAATTTAAAGGATTTAGCGGTTGAGCATATTTCGGTCCACTTAGTCAATAATGGCGGCGAGCAACACCGTCAGGCCTTTAAACAACTTAACCCGCAAGCATTAGTCCCCGCGTTAATTGATGCTAATGATCAACATCATCACTGTATTACTCAGTCTATGGCAATCATCGAGTATTTAAATGAGCAATACCCACGCACACCATTGCTACCACAAGATGCTTATTCACGCGCGATTGTCCGTAGCATGGCACAAATACTGGCTTGTGAAGTGCATCCGCTAGATAACCTTCGGGTATTACAATACCTAGTTGGGGAGATGGACGTCACTCAAGACAATAAAATGCGCTGGTATCATCATTGGATCCACCAAGGTTTTGCCGCGCTAGAAGCATTATTACAACAGCATTCTGGTCAATATTGCTTTGGCGACAATGTGAGCTTAGCTGACCTTTGTTTAGTGCCGCAAGTTTATAATGCCAAACGTTTTAATGTTGATTTAAGTGCGTATCCCAATATTGTGCGCGTTGATAACGCGTGTATGCAACTACCAGCATTTCAACAGGCCAGCCCTGAAATGCAACCAGATGCCAACTAATCACTAAAGGACGTTAACCGTGGAAAATGCTGAAACCCAGTTACAACAGCAAATTATCACATGGTTAACCCAAGACCCAATGCGCATGGATGCCTTAACCCTATGCATGCGCACTTTTGCCCAATTAGGCATTGATGATTGGCTTATTGCAGCAGGCTTTGTTCGTAATCTTGTGTGGGATAAATTGCACGGCTTTAAGGCGCACAACCTTAATGATATTGATGTGATTTATTATTGTCCTCATGACACCTCAGTGGCTAAAGACATACACATTGAACGGCAATTACAACAACAAGCCGCATTGCCGTTTTCGGTGAAAAATCAAGCCAGAATGCATATTCGGAATCACGATGCTCCGTATCACTCTTGCTTAGATGCCATGCGCTACTGGCCAGAAAAACAAACCGCTATTGGGGTGAAAATGATGCTTATCGCCCCGAAACAACTTAACTTACAGTCAGCTTTTAGCCTTAATGGCTTATTTAACTATACCATTACGCCCAATCCATTACGTTCGCAGGCGTTGTTTGACCAACGTATTAGCAGTAAAGGCTGGCTTGAACGTTATCCTAAGTTGGCGATAGTCACTTAATATCATTTGGCAACTACCGCATAAAAATGTCGCGAAATGATAGCAAATACCATCAAAAATGCTTAAACCATGCCATCAACACAACATAAAAAATACCTTATAACGTTCATCCCTGAACTCATACAATACGATGGTGAACCGTGCTCGATTTAACGACGGGATCTTTAGTATCAAATCCAGAAAACTACTTTTTCTTTTTGGCTTTTTTATTCCAATGGCGGGTATTGTAAATAAACTCAGGTAAGCCCTTGGTCAACCACGCCACTAAACGCCAGCGCTTAGTGACATAAAATTTACGCTTGCCTTTTTTTAAGCCTTTAATGATTTGGTTCGCCACTTTGTCAATTGGTGGTAACCAAAACTTTTGTCCTTGCATTGCTGCTTTATCTAACAAGCCTAATTGAATGTCAGAAATGGTCACCGGCAGTTTTAAGCGCTGCGCATGCATGCTTAGCCCTTCAAGATAGCTTTGTGCAAATGCTTTTGAGGCGTGATACGCCACATTTGGCCCACCACGTAAACCGGCAATAGAATTAATTGACGCTAATTGGCCATAGCCTTGTTCGCACAACAATCTGAATGAGGCATTACAAATGGCGGCATAGCCTTTGACGTTAACATCAATAATGTCTTGATCAAGTTGCCAAGGCAATTGTGGGTCGTAACCATTGAGTCCGGTATTTACTAGGACTAAATGTGCGCCATTATGCTCTTTCCATGCATGATTAATTTGCTCAATAATTTTTTCAGGTTGTTCAATCGCTAAAGGGTAAACCGTAACGGTTGTCGTTAAGGCATCGGTAAAAGGTTTAATCGATTGCGGATCTTGGGCAAACAAAATGAGTTCAACGTTTTGTTCACTGAATTTTTGAGCAAGAGCTTGGCTTAGTTGTGAACTGGCACCAATAAGCATTGCAGTAGTCTGAGACATAGATAGTTTGATATTTAAATGGTGACTTATAATAGAAATTACTGATATTGATAACAAGGTCAAAATTTTTCAATTACGGATGTATAGACTTCTAGATGTCTTGGTGTATGATAAGTGTAAATCAACAATGACGATGACATCAAATGGGGGAAGTCCAATAACAACGGGGCTTTCAATCAGTTGTACTCGCTAACTTAAATGGCATTTTCGGCGGATATTGAGCAATTTTCATTGCCATAACCGCTCGCGTACCAACTGATTACCTGCCAATTCTGTGATCCAACACGAATTGCCAACATGTCGGTTAGATCAATTCAATGCGCTTTTGAGTAAGCAAGTTGTCGTCAGCACTATTTTATCTTCAAAGGGTGGTTTAATTATGCCAGTAAGAATTCCAGATAACTTGCCTGCAGCAGGGGTTCTTGAGTCTGAAAATATTTTTGTGATGTCAGAAAGCCGCGCAGCTAATCAAGATATTCGTCCTATGCGAGTACTGATTTTAAATCTGATGCCCAATAAAATTGAAACCGAAACCCAACTACTGCGTTTGCTCGGCAATACGCCACTGCAAGTCGATGTCGACTTATTACGTATTCACGATAAAGTGTCAAAGCACACCTCTATTGACCACATGAACACGTTTTACCGAAACTTTGATGACGTAAAAGCGAATAATTACGATGGTTTAATTATTACGGGTGCGCCGCTTGGGCAAATTGATTTTGAAGATGTCAGTTACTGGGACCATATCAAAGAGATAATCGATTGGTCACAGCAACACGTTACCTCGGTGTTGTTTTTATGCTGGGCTGCTCATGCAGGGTTATTCCACTTATATGATTTACAACGCAAGTTAATGGACACCAAGCGCTCAGGGGTATTTAATCACCAGCGTACTCAAACCCCACATCCTTTATTACGAGGCTTTGACGATGAGTTCTTTGCGCCGCATTCACGCTTTGCTGAAATGGATATCGAACAATTACGCGCCCATCCCGACCTTGAAATACTCGCGGAATCAGACGTAGCAGGCGCTTACTTAGTGATCAGTAAAAACAGTCATAACTTGTTTGTGATTGGACATCCAGAGTATCAGAAAAACACTTTAAAAGCCGAATACCTGCGCGATATTGACCAAGGTTTAGCCCCAGACATACCAGTAAATTATTTTCGTAATAACGATCCTGAACAAGACCCTATCGCGCGCTGGCACAGCCATGGCAGTTTATTGGTAAGTAATTGGTTGAACTACTACGTTTATCAGTTAACGCCGTATGACTTATCTGACATGAGCGCAATGACGCCTTGGGAAAGTGATATGTAATGTGATTTAGGGCTGATGTTAACAACATCAGCCCTAGGCATTTAGGTGTTTAAATCGCTATTTTTCTTATACCGGGTTCTGCTATTTGTACTAATAATAAATACCGTGGGGGGAGGTTTTTTTAACGTAAATAACGTGACACATTCTCACTTTAATTCAGCTGTAAACTGCTCCATTATTACCTTATTGATTTTGGCTACCATCCCCAACAGCATGTCTTGTATGATTAGCCCATTCCAATTTGATAGAACCTAGTGATGAATGACTCAGAGTATGACGGTCATGACTTTAGTTATCATAATCAAGACATAAAGGTTAGTTAAGTGCTCTTAAAGGGGGCACTAAAAGTGCTTATTAGTTAACCACTGGGTTCGTTTTTGGTTGGCTTTTGTGTTGTTATCCCCTCGAAGTGAGTTTGCTGTCATCATATATTGATAACCTTGCTAACTTCTGCTTTTCTCCACTCAAACACGCCGAAATAACGTCAAAAAACCGCCCTAAATCTAACTGTAAATAATGACTGACAAAGCGCAGTAAATTTCACCAAAGTAATCCTAGGTCACACTATTGCTTTACGTTCGCGTAAACGTCAAAGTGATGGCAATAGTTAGTTAATTTACTTAGTGAAACGGATTTTGGAGAAGTCATGAGTACCAACCTATCTAAACAAGATATTGTTATTGTTGCAGCCAAACGTACGCCAATGGGCGGCTTTCAAGGTGAGCTTGCACAAGTGTCTTCACCAAACCTTGCAGCAACAGCCATTAAAGGCTTATTGACCCAAGCTGGCGTGTCAGCAAGTGCGGTTGATGAAGTGCTAATGGGTTGTGTCTTACCAGCAGGTCTTGGGCAAGCGCCTGCTCGCCAAGCTGCATTAGCTGCTGACTTACCGCTTAGTGCAGGTGCCACGACAGTCAATAAAGTCTGTGGTTCTGGCATGAAAACAGTCATGTTAGCGCATGATTTAATTAAAGCTGGCAGTAATGAAGTGGTGATTGCTGGTGGCATGGAAAGCATGAGCCAAGCGCCTTATTTACTCGATAAAGCCCGTTCAGGCATGCGCATGGGACACGGTAAAGTGCTTGACCACATGTTTCTTGATGGCTTAGAAGATGCTTACACTGGCGGCGCAATGGGCAGTTTTGCCCAAAAAACTGCAGATGAGTTTGGTTTAACTCGTCAAGCGATGGATGAATTTGCCCTAAATTCGCTTGAAAAAGCCAATGCAGCGATTGAGTCTGGCGCATTTAATGCTGAAATTACGCCTGTCACTTATCAAACCCGTCGCGGTGATGTCGTTGTTGATACCGATGAACAGCCGGGTAATGCGCGCCCAGATAAAATTCCAAATTTACGCCCAGCATTTGCCAAAGACGGCACTATTACTGCGGCTAATTCAAGTTCGATTTCAGATGGCGCAGCGGCGTTAATGATAACCAATCGTGAAACAGCCACCAATTTAGGCATGGACGTGTTAGCCACTATTAAAGGTCACACGACGCATTCGCAACAACCTGCAATGTTTACCACCGCGCCAGTTGGCGCAATCAATAAACTGTTTGGCTTGGTGGATTGGCGCAAAGAAGATGTTGATTTATTTGAAATTAACGAAGCCTTTGCCATGGTCACAATGTTAGGTGTGTCCGAACTTGGATTAGACATGAGCAAAGTGAATGTTAATGGCGGGGCGTGTGCGCTTGGTCATCCTATTGGTTGTTCGGGGGCGCGAGTGTTAGTGACATTAATATATGCGTTGCAAGCACGTGGGCTAAAGCGCGGCGTTGCATCATTGTGTATTGGCGGCGGCGAAGCAACTGCGATGGCAATTGAATTAGCTTAATGATTGAGGGCATAGCGGTTTAACACTTACCGCTGAATACTCAATAACAATAACAATAACAACAAGACTTCATACGTTCACTCATGCGTTTTGTCATAGTGGCAATAATAACAATAATTATCGGCCAACGACAAAGCGCGAGTGCGGCGCTCAATATGACAGTATTGCAAAGAGGTTTTGTAATACCAAGATTAAGGATATCAATATCATGACAACCCAAGTTAAACATTACATTGACGGTGAATTTACCACCGGTAATGGCCAGCAAGTTATCGAAGTGACTAACCCAGCTAATAATGACGTGATTGCTCAAATTAATTGTGCAACTGCAGATGAAGTTGCTCAAGCCATCAGCAGCGCAAAAGCGGCGTTTACCACTTGGAAAGAAGTCCCTGTCTCAGAGCGTGCGCGGGTGATGCTGCGTTATCAGCACCTTTTAAAAGAACATCACGATGAAATTGCCACTATTTTAGCCAAAGAAACCGGCAAAACGTTTGAAGATGCTAAAGGTGATGTGTGGCGCGGCATTGAAGTCGCGGAACATGCTTGTAATGTTGCCTCGTTATTAATGGGTGAAACCGTTGAAAATGTTGCGCGTAATATTGACACTTATTCATACACTCAACCATTAGGTGTTTGTGCGGGCATTACCCCCTTTAATTTCCCCGCGATGATCCCGTTATGGATGTTCCCACTGGCCATTGCTTGCGGTAATACGTTTATTTTAAAGCCGTCAGAACAAGACCCAATGACGCCGCAACGTTTAGTTGAACTATTTGTTGAAGCGGGTGCGCCAAAAGGCGTGTTGCAGTTAATTCATGGTGATAAAACCGCTGTTGATACGCTATTAACAGACCCTGCTATTAAAGCGATTTCGTTTGTTGGTTCGGTGAATGTCGGTCAATACATTTACAAAACGGGTACTGACAATCTTAAACGTGTGCAAGCATTTGCTGGCGCAAAAAACCATTGTGTGATTATGCCCGATGCCAACAAACAACAAGTGATTAATAACCTCGTTGGTGCATCTGTTGGCGCAGCAGGGCAGCGCTGCATGGCGATATCGGTGGCGGTGTTTGTCGGCAAAGCGAAAGAGTGGATACCTGAACTTAAAGCCGCGCTAGCCAATGTACGGCCAGGGCTTTGGGATGATAAAGATGCCGCTTACGGCCCCGTTATTAGCCCTGCGGCGAAAGCTCGAGTATTAAGCCTAATTGAGCAAGGGATAGAAGAGGGCGCTGATTGCTTACTCAATGGCAGCGACTTTACCGTTACAGGGTATGAGTCAGGTAACTGGGTTGGGCCGACCATGTTTGCTAATGTCACCCCAGAAATGAGCATTTATAAAGAAGAAATCTTTGGTCCAGTACTTTGTTGTATGCAAGCCGATGATTTAGATGAGGCCATTGAACTGGTGAATAACAGCCCTTACGGCAATGGCACTTCTATTTTTACTGCATCTGGCGGGGCGGCGCGTAAATACCAACACCATATTGAAGTGGGTCAAGTGGGCATTAATGTACCTATTCCAGTGCCATTGCCATTTTTCTCGTTCACGGGTTGGAAAGGCAGTTTTTACGGTGATCAACATGCTTATGGCAAGCAAGCGGTGCGCTTTTACACTGAAACCAAAACCATCACCTCACGTTGGTTTGACGACAGTGTGGTTAGCGGCCCTAACATGAGCATTAACCTTAAATAAACTTAACCTGCCCTGTTTACAGGGCATGGCTTTTTAGGGCTAAAGATTTTTATCAGCACATTTGAATAACAAGCCAAAACGGCTTTGATATTCACCAAAGGCTTGTTTAAGCGTTGTGATAATCAGCCTAAAAATGACCTCAGAGTCATAAAAAATAACAATGGAGTATCCGATGGATTTCAATTTAAATGAAGATCAACGTCAGTTTGCTGAGTTGGCACGTCAATTCGCCCAAGATGAGTTAGCGCCTTTTGCCGCGCAGTGGGATGAACAGCATCATTTTCCAAAAGACGTGATTCAAAAAGCCGGTGAACTTGGGTTTTGTTCATTGTATTCACCTGAATCAGAAGGCGGAATGGGGCTGTCTCGTTTAGACTCATCGATTATTTTTGAGCAGCTTTCTCATGGCTGCACCGCCACTACGGCCATGTTAACCATTCACAATATGGCGACATGGATGGTCACCACCTGGGGCAGTGAGTCGTTACGCCAGCAATGGTCACAAGGGTTAACAACCGGTCAGCAATTGGCATCGTATTGTTTAACCGAACCTGGCGCGGGCAGTGACGCTGCTTCATTACAAACTAAAGCGGTTCGTGATGGTGATGACTACATTATTAATGGCTCAAAAATGTTTATCTCTGGTGCGGGTGACACTGAGCTATTGGTGGTAATGTGCCGTACAGGCGAGGCAGGAGCAAAAGGCATTTCAGCCATTGCAATACCTGCAGACACCCAAGGGATTATTTACGGTAAAGCAGAACATAAAATGGGTTGGAATGCGCAGCCGACTCGATTAATCACCTTTGAAAATGTCCGCATACCGGTAGCAAACTTACTGGGTGAAGAAGGCCAAGGCTTTACTTTTGCGATGAAAGGATTAGATGGCGGGCGCATAAATATTGCCACTTGTTCAATAGGCACCGCACAAGCGGCATTAGAACGTGCAACCCAATACATGAATGAAAGAAAACAATTTGGTAAGCCCATTGCTGCGTTTCAAGCGCTGCAATTTAAATTGGCTGACATGGCAACCGAGTTAGTCGCTGCCAGACAAATGGTGCGCTTAGCGGCATTTAAATTAGACACCAAAGCCCCTGAAGCCACAGCATATTGCGCCATGGCCAAACGCTTTGCTACCGACATTGGTTTCCAAGTGTGTGATAGCGCATTACAGCTCCATGGTGGCTACGGATATATTCGTGAATACCCATTAGAGCGCCATTTTAGAGATGTTAGAGTTCATCAAATTTTAGAAGGCACCAATGAAATTATGCGCTTAATCATTGCGCGGCGCTTATTGGACGATAACGCTCACCCTATTTTATAGTGGTCCACTTTCAAGGCTGTTACATAAACGCGTTTATTACACCAAGATGTAAATCGCGCCATCATGTTATCAAGCAATATTTTTTGCGGGGAGAATGACCAATGACACAAGATGTAATCTTTCAAACCTTAGGGACGTTATCAGGGCAATCGGTTGGCATTGTCACCTTAAATATTGAAAAAGCGCTGAACGCGTTAAACCTCGACATGGTTAAGGCCATGACCAAACAGTTACAGCAATGGCAGCAAGATGACAATATTGCCTTTGTCGTGATAGATGCAAGCGGTGACAAAGCGTTTTGTGCCGGTGGCGATGTGCGCGCGATTTATCATGCGTCGATAGCAAACCCTAATGAAATTACCCAAGAAGCCAGTGAGTTTTTTACCCAAGAATACCAATTAGATTATCTGCTGCATCAATTTGCTAAACCCGTCATGGTGTGGGGCGATGGAATTGTCATGGGCGGCGGCGTTGGCTTACTTGCTGGCGGCAGTCATCGAGTATTAACTGAGCGCAGTCGGATTGCCATGCCGGAAGTGAGCATCGGTTTGTATCCAGATGTGGGTGGCAGTTATTTTCTTAATCGTATGCCCGGTAAAATGGGGTTATTTTTAGGGTTAACCGCTTACAACATGAACGCAGCTGACGGCTTTTATGTCGGCTTAGGTAATCACTTTTTAGGCCATGATGACAAAGAACCCCTGTTTGATGCCATTGCCGAGGTTAATTGGAGCCAAAGCGCGCCTGAAAACCATGCGTTACTTACGCAACTGCTTAATCGTCAACAAGATCACGTTAGCGTTGATATTGGCGACAGTGTACTTGAGCAATACCAAGGACAAATTGATTTGCTCATGGCTGGTGAGATTGAAGATGTGCATCATCAGCTTTCAAGTTTAGAAACCGAGCTTTCGTGGTTAAGCCGCGCTCAAAAAACGGCGTTATCGGGCAGTCCATTAAGCTGGTTTATCATTTTTGCGCAAGCAAGTTTAAGTGACCATAAAACCTTAGCTGATTGTTTTCGTTGGGAATTAGGCATAAGTGTAAATTGCTGTTCCCACGGGGATTTTTGTGAAGGTGTACGCGCATTGTTAATTGATAAAGACCGTCAACCACAATGGACATTTAGTCATGCAAGTGAAGTCACCCCTGAAGCTGTCACGGCGTTATTAACGTCACCTTGGTCTGCGCAGCAACATCCATTAAAAGACATGTAAAAGGAATTTATTATGGCAACAGTGGCATTTATTGGTTTAGGTAATATGGGCGGCCCAATGGCGGCTAACTTAATTAAAGCTGGCATGACCGTGACGGTATTTGATTTGGTGCCTGCAGCGGTTGAAGCCTTAACCGCCCAAGGTGCGTTAAGTGCAAAAACTGCTTGCGGCGCGGCGGCATCGGCCGATTATGTGATTTCTATGTTGCCTGCAGGCAAGCATGTTCAAGCCTTGTATCTTGGTCATGGTAACAGTAAAGGTTTGCTTGATATCGTCCCTAAAAACAGCGTGTTAATTGACTGCTCAACCATTGACGCCGATACCGCGCAGTTAGTGGGTGTAAAAGCGGCGCAAATGGGCATTGAGTTTATGGACGCACCTGTGTCGGGCGGCACCGCAGGCGCAGCTGCTGGCACATTAACCTTCATTTGTGGCGGTAGCGACACCGCCTATTCCAAAGCACAAACCGTATTAACAGTGATGGGAGCAAATATTTTCCACGCTGGTGCAGTTGGTGCGGGACAAATTGCTAAGATTTGTAATAACATGCTGCTTTCTGTGCTGATGGTCGGCACCAGTGAATCTTTGCAGTTGGGAATTGATAACGGTTTAGACCCGAAAGTGTTGTCTGACATTATGAAAGTGAGCAGTGGTGGTAACTGGACGTTAGACAAATATAATCCCTGCCCAGATGTCATGGCAGCAGTACCATCGTCAAATCAATACCAAGGCGGCTTTATGGTCGACTTGATGGTAAAAGATTTAGGTTTATCGCAGCAGGCCGCGCTGGCTTCTAATTCAAGTACGCCAATGGGTGCATTAGCGCGTAGCTTGTATGTTAACCATGCCAAACAAGGACATGGGCGATTAGACTTCTCAAGCATTTTTGAGCAATTTGCCAAGCAAAAGTAATTTAAAAGGATCCCATAATGGAATTAAAAGGTAAGGTTGTCGTTATTACTGGCGGCGCGGGTGGATTAGGACTCGCAATGGCACATGATTTTGCTGCGCAAGGGGCAAAGTTGGCGTTAATTGACGTTGACCAAGATAAGCTTGAGCGCGCATGTGCTGATATTGGCGCGGCGACAGAAGTACAAGGTTATGCCTTAGATATTACCGACGAAGAAGATGTTGTTGCTGGCTTTCAATATATTCGCGAAGACCTTGGTGCGGTTGATGTATTGGTCAACAATGCCGGTATTTTACGTGACGGCTTAATGATTAAAGCCAAAGACGGTAAAGTCACTAACCGCATGTCTTATGAGCAGTTCCAGTCGGTGATTAATGTCAATTTAACCGGCAGCTTTTTGTGTGGACGTGAAGCCGCAGCAGCTATGATTGAAGGTAATAACCAAGGCGTTATTATTAATATTTCAAGCGTGGCCAGAGCAGGTAATATGGGCCAATCAAACTACTCTGCCTCAAAAGCAGGCGTGGCAGCAATGTCAGTGGGTTGGGCGAAAGAGCTTGCGCGTTATAACATTCGTAGCGTTGCTGTTGCACCCGGCGTCATTGCTACCGAAATGACCGCCGCAATGAAACCAGAAGCACTTGAGCGTATGGAGAAAATGGTGCCTGTTGGCCGTTTAGGTCAAAGCAGTGAAATTGCTTCAACCGTGCGTTTTATTATTGAAAACGACTATGTAAATGGCCGTGTGTTTGAAATAGACGGCGGATTGCGTTTATAAGCGTTAAGTTTTGTTACTGAAAATAGCCGAGCATTGCTCGGCTTTTTGTTATCATCGCCTCAGGCTTTGTTTCGGTGACTGTTGGTTAGACATATTTTGTAAATATGCTTTGTGGTGAGCTATTTTTATGTCATTTATGGTACTGATGAAAATGGTTGTATTGCCGCAATGGCTGTTCAATGGCAACCTAGTGCAAACGCAAAGCATAGATTATGACCGCATAAGATTGAAAAGGACGACATTGTGACCATCGCAACACTTGAAACCATTGTAAGAAGAACCCTGTTAATTGTTGGTATTGCAGGGGTACTAGTGATTTATAGCGGTTTTTTATTTTTATTGTTTTCAGGTAGCCCAACCACGGCGTTGCCTTGGTTTTTACTTATCTCGCCGTGGATATGTGTCTACTTTGGCCTCACTCAAACCCAGCAAATTGGGGTGATTAATTGGTTTTCTAGCAAGTGTCGTTTGCCATTTTTATCAAAATAATAACAACTAAAATTAATAAGGATTTAAGATGCCATTTTCCAATATCGGTATTGCCGGACAACCTTGGAATGAACAACACAAGCAAACATGGTTACAACAAATTACTGTTAAGCGCAGTTACCAGCAGCAAGTGCTCGCCAAACTTGGCCAAGTAAGTGCGCAATTTACACGGATTGACTATGGCGCATTAAGCTATGACAGTGCTCGTTATCCATTGATTGCATTTAAAAGCGTTAATTGGGACAACAATAAGCGCACAGTACTCATTACCGGCGGGGTGCACGGTTATGAAACCAGTGGTGTGCAAGGGGCGATTCAATTTTTATTGCATAATGCGGCTGATTACCTCAGTCACTTCAACTTTATTATTGCGCCCTGTGTTAGTCCGTGGGGATATGAAACCATTAACCGCTGGAATCCGAAAGCGATTGACCCTAATCGCTCTTTTTATGCCAACAGCCCAGCTGAAGAGTCTGCGGCGTTAATGGCGCTACTTGAGCAACAAGTCAATAATACGGTTTTTGCTCACTTTGACTTACACGAAACAACCGACACCGATGAGTTAGAGTTTAGGCCCGCATTATCAGCCCGAGATGGCAAAGAGTATCAAAAAGGGGTGATCCCTGATGGTTTTTACTTGGTGGGAGACAGCGAAAATCCGGTGCCAGAGTTTCAAAAAGCAATTAATGATTCGGTAGCCAAAATCACGCACATTGCCCCAGATGATGACGGCCAGCTTATTGGCGTAGATATTGAGCAATTTGGGGTGATTAACTACCCCACGAAAAAGCTTGGCTTATGCGCAGGGATGACCAACAATCAATACAACACCACAACTGAAGTGTATCCAGACAGCCCGAAAGTGACTGAGCAAGAATGTAATGATGCGCAAGTGGCAGCAATTATTGGCGGCTTAGATTATTTATTAACCCAAGGTTAATTAATCGCAATGACAGCGGTGCGATAACGGCTATCGCACCTAAGCTGTGTCACAGATGATTAGCAGTCTGCTAAGCCGTTGTATTTATTATCACCCGTTCAAAAAGTGGCCGATAAATGCCCAAATAAGTGAATTTTCGATATTCATCAATCACACTTCAAGGTAACATCCCCCTCCGATTATTTGCTTACTAAGAATAAACCATGTCTCCAAAGATAGAATTATTAGCACCAGGCGGTGATATCAACGCCATTAAAGCAGCCGTTTTAGCGGGCGCAAATGCCGTTTATTGTGGGTTGAATAACTTTAATGCGCGCAACCGCGCCGCTAATCTGTCATTTGAAGAACTCATCGGGGTGATTAGGTTTGCCCATCAATACCAGTGTGAAATTTTTCTCACCTTAAATATTGTTATTTTAGAGAGCGAAATCCGCTCGCTTATGCGCTTACTAAGCAAACTGGCCAATACCAAGCTTGACGGTGTTATCGTGCAAGACTTAGGTATGTTGCATTTATTAAAGACATATTTTCCTACGCTTACGGTTCATGCTTCAACGCAGCTAACGACTCATAACCGTGGTCAAATTCCATTTTTAAAACGCCTTGGGGTTGCGCGGGTTAATTTATCGCGTGAATTAAATTTGCGTGAAATTACGGCTATGACGGCGGTTAGTCGCGAACACGACATTGATACCGAAGTGTTTGTACATGGCTCGTTATGTGTGGCTTTTTCCGGGTTGTGTTACTCAACCTCTGCCACCGACGGTAATTCAGGTAATCGTGGCCGCTGTAGTCAAGCGTGCCGTGAACAATATGAAACCACCGCCACGGGCAATAATTTCCCGTTAAATGTAAAAGACAACTCAGCTTTTTTTGACTTACCTGCGCTGATAAAAGCTGGCGTGTATTCATTTAAAGTAGAAGGGCGAATTAAAGGTGCACCTTATGTGCACACCGTGATTGATAGCTTTCGTAAGCAAATTGACGGCTATGTTAAAACGGGTGAATTAGTCGAAGACGGTGAGCGATTATATAAGGTCTTTAACCGTGATTTGAGTAACGGTTTTATTAAGGGTGATTTAAATCAGTCGATGTTTATCGACAATCCACGCGATCACTCAAAAACGCATTTAACCAACCGTTTAATCAAGGATACCGCTGACACCATAGCGGTGGTGCAAATTGAACAAGCACAGCTGAACTTAAAAGCAGAAAAAGCCCAAATTCAAACCCAAGTGGATGCGCGAGTTAGCCAAATTAGCATTGGTAAACTGCCGCTGAAACTGACATTTTCTGGTCAGTTAGGAAAACCGCTAATCTTAACGGTAACTACGCAAGATATTGTGGTCGGCCAAACTCAATTAGTTGAGCGGGTATTTGAAATTCATTCGCGCAATAACTTAGTGGCAAGCGATGACAAAGCCATTGATGAAAGTGTGCTTGAAAAGCGCTTTAAAAGCCTACATAACGAGGAATATGACTTATCAGCGCTTGAATTAACTGAACTCGAGAGCGGCTTAAACATCCCGTTTAGTGAATTAACCCGTATGCGAAAACAGCTGGTGTTGACATTAGCACACGGTCAAAAATCGGTTGCTGAGGTGATTTTACCTAAACTGCGTAGCGAGCCAAAAACTGTCGCAGCTGGCGACAGTAGCGCCCCAAAACTTGCCATATTAATCAATGATATTGCTGACGTAGCGTTATTAAATGACACCCAAGGCGATGTGTACTTTAAACTGCCCGATGCTTATAAACGCGGCAGCACTGAGTTTGTTGAGTTGTTTAATCAGCATCCTCGGCTCATTCCTTGGTTCCCAGCAGTATTGATAGGGAAAGATTATGACGCTGCAGTGCAATTATTAGAGCAAACCAAGCCAAGTTTAATTGTGACTAACAATACCGGCATTGCTTACCGCGCGTTTGAGCTGGGGATTAAATGGCTAGCGGGGCCGTTTTTAAACACGACCAACTCTTACACTCTACAAGCGCTTAAGCAACATTTTGATTGTCATGGGGCATTTTTGTCTAATGAAATCAATTATCAGCAAATGAAATACATTGCCCGTCCTGCTGGCTTTAAACTGTGGTACAGCATTTATCATCCGATATTTTTAATGGCGAGTCGCCAATGCTTTTTCCAGCAAACCGTCGGCTGTGATAAACCCCGTATTGATAATGGCTGCATGCTATCATGTGATAAGTCAGCCAGTATGACCAACCTTAAAGGTGAGCGTTTTGCCATTGATAAGCAAAAAGCAGGTTATCCGAGTATTTATTACCAACATCCGTTTTTAAACACCGATATTGTTGATGAACTCACCGAATTGTTCGACGGCTTTATGATTGACTTAACCAATATTGGGGCAGGGGATAAACCGTTGCTAGATAAACGCAACCTGATTGTATTGTTTGAGCAATTATTGGCAGGCGACAACAGAGCAATCGCGCACTTACAACAATTGCTCGGTCAAACTACTGCGCAGCAATATCAAAAAGGGTTATAAGCGCTTTTTGTACCTGCGCGTTATTAGCATATACAAATGGTCATTACCTGACATTAAAAGCATCGTTTTAGCTAAATATCTGCTGCGGATGGTTTAATTCCAACACAATAGTGTTTACAGTCAGATACATCTATTTGACGCTAGCGGTGAAATTTATGTTTTTATGTTCAGCGTCAATTGACTTGCAGAAATAAAAACGTAATTGAATAAAAAGCTTATTTAACAGTTTAGGGAGTAAATATGAACGGTAAAATTATTGGCATTATCTTAATTGTTGTTGGTGCCGCTTTGGCGCTTTGGGGATACAATATTTACGACTCAACCAGTTCACAACTTACCCGCGCGTTAAGTGGCGATGCGCCAATGGAAGCTTGGGCGGGGATGGTTGGTGGTGCAATTGCGGTGCTAATTGGTGTTACTCGATTGAAGTAACCACTCGCGCGGTGCGTGACGTTACCCCGTTTTCCACATGTTTAACGCATAAGTTATGATTCAATGAAGACAACATAATGACCACCGAGCATGCGTTGTTCCGCCATACTATTTTGCGCTACGTTGTTAGCTGCTGCATGCAGCTGTAATGGTGTTAATTCGTTTATGTACCAATGAAGTCAACCTAAACCCAAAATGAATGGCCGATGTTAGTCCCACTTAATGCCAATCATGTATCTAAGTGGCCGCACGAATCCCCTTATGAAGACGATAAAAAAACAACGTGAGCAGATTATGCATCCGCAGCCTAACGTTGTAACCCAATAACAATCAATATTGCAAAGTGAGTGCAGTGTTAACGCTTAACGGCCTCTTTCAATGATGGTTAATCAAGCCCCATTTAACCATGGAAGTGGATAAATGGGGCTTATTTGTTATAACAATGAGCGTCCCGTTTATTATTCACTATTTCAGCATGATGTTTTTATATATTGGCTTATTATCAAAATTATATGAATAAATATAATGTTTAGCATTACTGGCAAACGATGAAAGTGAATACCTACCATGAAAACATTATTTCAGAAAACAACACTTAAAAACTTGGATTTACAAAACCGCGTAGTCATGGCTCCAATGACTCGTGCCCGTACTAGCCAGCCTGGTAACATCCCCAATGAGATGATGGCCACTTATTATAAGCAACGTGCAAGCGCTGGGTTAATTATCTCAGAAGCCACCCAAGTGTCTGATGATGCTCAAGGCTATTCTTTCACCCCTGGAGTGTACACTGATGCACAGGTGAAAGGTTGGCAACAGGTGACAAAAACGGTTCGTGATCAAGGCGCTGCCATGTTTTGTCAGTTATGGCATGTAGGACGAGTATCACACCCAACATTCCAAAAGGGTGAACTCCCCATTGCGCCTTCAGCATTGGCACCCATTGAAACGAAAGTGTGGATTTGTGATGAAAACGGCAATGGCGAAATGGTCGATTGCCTACAACCGCGTGAAATGACCCAAGGTGATATTGACCGAGTGATTAATGACTTTGCAATATCGGCAAAACGCGCAGTAGAAGCGGGCTTTGATGGTGTTGAAATTCATGGTGGTAACGGCTATCTCATTGACCAATTCTTGAGAACAAACTCTAATAAACGCAGCGATAAATACGGCGGTTCAAGCGAAAATAGAATGCGCTTTTTATTAGAAGTCGTTGATGCCGTGATTGAAGCCATTGGCGCTGATAAAGTGGGCGTTCGTTTAGCGCCATTTATTACGTTTAAAGACATGAATTGCCCAGAAATTGTGCCAACAATTTTACAAGCATCAAAAGCGTTACAAGATCGAGATATCGCTTACATGCATTTATCTGAAGCCGATTGGGACGATGCGCCGGTTATTCCTGAAAGTTTCCGCATTGAATTACGTAAATTATTTACTAACACCATTATCGTAGCAGGCAGTTATACCAAGGCCCGCGCTGATGAAATGTTGACAAAAGGCTATGCTGACTTGGTTGCCTTTGGTCGTCCGTTTGTGTCTAACCCGGATCTGGTTGAGCGTCTTGAAACGCAAGCCGAACTGGCAGAACTTGATGGTGCAACCTTATTTGGCGGTAATGAATTAGGTTACACTGATTACCCAGCATTAAGCGGTAAATATAGCGACTAACATCTTGATTAATAAGTCTATATTACTCACCAAGCAAGCTTATTTGTTGCTTGGTGAGCTACATCATCTCTTGTTCCTGCGCTGTTACTTGGTTTATCTAAGCCAACGTTTTTGAGCTTATTTAGTTGCCACAATCGATACACCCACCTTTGCTTCTCCTTTATTGAAACAGCAGCGTTCGGCTTACTTTGACCTTAACAGTAAAGTGGCTTGCTAAAACTCGTGAGCACAATAAACCTTCATAAAATCGGCGTTACTGAAATGATAATCGGTATCAGCTTCAAGGGCTGATATGGCATCCAATTGATTAACTTAAATTAATGAAGTGAACTGCCGCTGTTTAGTATCATAAAGGTTGCTAATAGCAACTGATGTACATGTTGGAAATCATGCATTTAATCTCGGCTTCATCAGTAAAATTAGCTATTTATTCCTACCTTTATTTTATGAATTTTTAAACTTTAAATTGGCAGATTATTTTTGGGTATTGATTGGCTCAATATACATGCTGATTGAAAGTGAATGGATGGTCGCTCATCATGATAACGATGTGGTTAATTAGCCTTATGGCTTGTAGTTTTGGTTTTTATAGTCAACCAGCAAGCGCGCACTTTCTTACTTATTTTCCGCAAAAACAAGTGATTGATGTTGGTGATAATCCTCAACTAACCCTACCGCTACGTTTTACTCATCCAGCTACCCAAGGGCCGGTGATGGATTTAGCGCGGCCTGAGTCTGTCGGTTATATGCTTAATGGCAAAAAGGTGGATTTAAGCAAACAATTAACCGCAGAGACTTATCAAGGCAAACAAAGCTGGCGTTTACCTTTTACGGTAAAACGTCCCGGCACTTATGCGTTTTACGCCAGCCAAGCTCCGTATTTTGATGTTAACGAACAAGTGGTGATCACCCAACACGCAAAGGTGTTTGTCGATGCTTTTGCTGCCAAAAGTGCTTGGCAACAAGCATTACATACCCCAGTTGAAATTATTCCGTTGACCCAGCCCTTTGCGTTATGGACTAACAGTGTCTTTAGTGGCCGAGTGCTATTGCATGGCAAACCAGCCAAAAATGTGCCCATTGAAATGGAATATTTTAATCGCGGCGAGGTGAAGCTGCCCTCGGATGCCTGGGCGTCATTAGTGGTGTATACCAATGATGCGGGTGAGTTTAGTGTTGGTTTGCCGCATCAAGGTTGGTGGGGGCTTGCTGCTGTTGTCGAAGATGGCAGTACGGTGAATGTGAACGGCAAGGCATATCCCCATGAGCAAGATGGGGTGATATGGCTGCAAGTTAACGATATGCACTAAGTGAGATTGAAACTGAAATTGATAACAGACAGAGGCCAACAATGCATATAGCAGACGGGGTACTTTCGACTCCTGTATTGGTGGTGGGCATTGCGTTGAGCGCAATCGGTACAGCAATTGGATTACGCAAATTGCAAGATGCGCAAATACCGTTTGCAGCAGTTTTATCGGCGTGCTTTTTTGTGGCGTCTTTAATCCATTTCCCATTAGGGCCGTCCAGTGTTCATTTGGTTTTTAGTGGCATTATTGGTTTGTTGTTAGGTTGGGTTGCGTTTCCGGTGATATTAATTGCGCTTATCCTTCAAGCGGTGTTCTTTAGTTTTGGTGGCATTGTCGTATTAGGCGTTAATTGCCTAAATATGGCGCTGCCTGCAGTGGTAATAGGCCTTCTGTTACGGCCATTACGCAATAAAATATCGCCAAGAGTGCTGGGTTTTTTGGCTGGCAGTAGCGCGATTGTGTTAACTGGCACCTTGGTGTCGTTGTCGCTGTATTTATCTGGTGATGCGTTTGTTAGCACAGCTAACGCGGTCTTTATTGCCAACCTGCCGTTGGCTGCCTTAGAGGGAATTATTGCCAGCTTTGTGATTGTGTTTATCAATAAGGTAAAACCTGAAGTGTTAAATGGGGTACAGCATCATGACTAAATACGGGTGGTTAAGCTTGCTGTTATCGGTATGTATGATTAATCCGTGTTATGCCCATCGCGTAAAAATATTTGCTTGGGTTAATGGTCAAGCCATTGTTGGTGAAGTGTATTTTTCTGGCGGTATCAAAGCCCAGCAGGCAAAAATTAGCCTGCTTGACGCTCAGCAAACCTTGGCAGTGACCACCACTAATCGTAAAGGTGAGTTTCATTTTGATGGACTTGATGCCAAAAGTTACCAGTTAAAGGCTAATGCCGGGCCTGGGCATCAAGCGACATTCAGTATTGATGCTCAAGAGTTTGGCCCAGTGAGCCGCGCAACTGCAACGTCTAGTCATCAACTCAATAGCAGTGGCAATTCTACTGCTTCAACTTCAATTCCTACTCCAACGCCTAGCTCTTTTGATTCAGCGGCTGTCGTGAGCCTCCCATCATTGGATACACTTAGTGCGGTAACTAATGCTGATAGCTCAGCGGCTTCATCAACTGAAGTGAACCAATGTCAGGCGCAAACACGCGCAGCGATTGCTCAAGCTATTATTCCTTTGCGAAAACAGCTCGATGCATTTGAAGCTGAAATTCGCTTTCGCGATATTATTGGCGGCTTAGGTTATATTGCTGGTTTGTTTGGCTTGTGGTCAATGATGAGACAACGCCGAGTATGATAGATAACTTATTAGTGGCAAAACACTCGCTCACTAAGCCTATCCGTTTAGCGCCTAAATTAAAGGTGTTGCTGTTTGTGTTGATCGCCTTAGCAACCGTATTGTCATCGGCCAGTGTCACGTTAGCTGGGCTTTGTTTGTATGCGGGCTATTTTTGGCGTTGCAGTGGCTTACGCTTTGGCTATTCGTTTAAGCGATTAATGGCCATGGACGTTATCGTGGTTTTTACTGTGCTATTAATTCCATTTAGCGTGCAAGGTGAGGTGTTATTTACCATTGCTGGCTTTGCGGTGTCGGTTGCCGGTTGTGAAATGGCGCTGATCATTATTATCAAAGCCAACATTGTAATGCTCGCAGTGATGTCATTAACTGCAGGCATGGATTCGACGGTATTTAGCCAAGCTTTGCATGACTTGGGTCTGCCAAGACGATTTTCAATTTTGATGCAATTTACCGTGAGGTACATTGGTGTGTTGCATCATGAGTTTACGCGCCTAAGACAAGCGATGTTAGTACGCGGCTTTAAGCCCTGCAATTCATTACATACATGGCGCTCTTATGGATATTTGTTGGGGATGTTAGTGGTTCGCTCATTTGATCGCGCCGAACGCATTTTACAGGCGATGAAATGCCGCGGCTTTAATGGTCAATTTTTGATAAAACAAAAGTCCAATATTAATCGACAGCAACGCCTTGTTTTTAGTGGTTACTTGTTGGTATTAGCTGTGATCACCGCGTATCCATTATTGACGGCTTTATAAGCTGTTATTTAATTCACTGTGCAATTTTTAGAGATGACATCATGGCATTATCAAATCCGTTAATTGAACTCAATCATATTCAATACCAATTAGCTGATGGCAGTGCGATTGCTGATGACTTGAGCTTTGCGCTGCATGAGCATGAAAGAGTTGCCATTACAGGAGCAAATGGCAGTGGTAAAAGCACCTTGTTTGCGATCATGATGGGATTGAAAAAAGTGAAAGCCGGTGAAGTGCGTTTATTTAATCAGCGTTGTGCAAAAGAGGCTGACTTTGCAGCGTTTCGCACCCAAATTGGCTTAGTGTTTCAAGATCCTAATGATCAGTTATTTTGTCCAACGGTAATTGAAGATGTGTGTTTTGGGCCGTTAAACCAAGGCGTAAGCCAAGCGCAAGCATTGGTGATTGCTAGAAATACGTTAAGGCAACTGAATATTTCCCATTTAGAAAATGCGATTTCTTACCAGCTTTCAGGGGGGCAAAAACGGATTGTCGCCTTAGCCACAGTGTTGGCTATGCAACCCAAAGTGTTAATTCTTGACGAACCCACCAATGATTTAGATCAACACCATACTCAGGTGTTAATTGATACCTTATCCCAGCTGTCTCTACCGATGGTACTCGTGTGTCACGACAGTCATATTCGCAGCCAATTAGTCAGTAAAGAATACCAATTAGACAAAGGTAAATTAACCTTAAAACAAGCCAAGTAACCCCCATTTTAGTTTTTATAGCCAATTGTTAGCGGCTTAAACATGTTTCATACTAAAGCAAGTTTTTCCATGTTGAGTGTTAACAACACTTAGCCACACCTTGTCCCAACATGCTTTGCTGTTATCAAGCGTCATTAATAATACCTAACAACACGATGTTTGTTTAGAGCCATTAAAAAACGCTATCAATTTACGGCTTAATTTTTTCTGCTCAATTTATTGCATTTCTTTTATCGTGTTTGGCAATGTCATGTATCTGTCCTAGTGCAAAGCTTGTTGAGGCTGGGTTGTTGGCATTTTTCACAAAAATGTGGTGGCTTGTTGAGCTTGAATCATGGTCTGTTAGCCTAAAATGGACCATGCCGCTGATGCTTCTTCAAGCAAAATAAATACTCTTTGTGCTAAAGCGGCGCGCTAAAATGAGTATTTACCAACGGGGTGACGTGTTGTTTATGGTCGATGACACATCCAATAATGGCTTGAGTATCAGGGGAAGCGGCTAATGCGTGTAAAACAGACAACCTGTACCGAACGGGGTTGTATCCACTTAGCCAAATTGGCAATGTGATTGTGATTTTAATGCTAAAAAGAACAATAAATAGTCAATATTGTCGTGAACATAAGCGCAAATTATTCAATGGTTGAATCACTTGCGTCCTATAAAAAGTGCAGCATCTCATGTACAATGCCCCACAATTTTGTTCAAGAAACACTAAGCGTATGCCTAATCGCGATGCTTATTACCCCCTAAATGTTTAAGTACCCAGTGTAAATAAAGGAAATTTTAGTGATATACAGCAACAACATCACCATGCAGTTTGGCAGCAAGCCACTTTTTGAGAATATCTCCGTTAAATTTGGCGGCGGTAATCGTTACGGTCTGATTGGTGCAAATGGATGTGGTAAATCAACTTTCATGAAAATCCTTACCGGTGAGCTTGAGCCTACCAGTGGTAATGTGTCAATTGATCCCGGCGAACGTTTTGGTAAATTGAATCAAGACCAGTTTGCTTATGAAGCATTCTCAGTCGTCGATACCGTGATCATGGGACACCGTGAATTATGGGAAGTAAAACAAGAACGTGACCGCATTTATTCTTTACCAGAAATGACTGAAGAAGAAGGCATTAAAGTTGCTGAGCTTGAAATGGAATTTGCTGAGATGGACGGTTATACCGCTGAATCTCGAGCGGGTGATTTATTAATGGGGGTAGGGATTGGCGTTGAGCAACACTTTGGCTTAATGAGCGAAATTGCCCCGGGTTTCAAATTACGGGTATTGTTAGCGCAAGCACTGTTCTCTGACCCTGATATTTTGTTACTTGACGAACCAACCAACAACTTGGACATCGACACCATTCGTTGGTTACAAGAAATGCTAAATAGCCGTAATAGTACCATGATCATCATCTCGCATGACCGTTACTTCTTAAACTCAGTTTGTACTCATATGGCTGACATTGATTACGGTGAGTTGCGGGTTTATCCGGGTAACTACGACGAATATATGATGGCTGCGCAACAAGCACGTGAACGTTTACAGTCTGATAATGCGAAGAAAAAAGCTCAAATTGCTGAACTTCAAGGCTTCGTAGCGCGTTTTTCTGCTAACGCATCTAAAGCAAAACAAGCTACCTCTCGTGCTAAACAAATGGATAAAATCAAACTTGAAGAAATTAAAGCTTCAAGCCGCGTTAATCCATTTATTCGCTTTGAACAAGAAAAGAAATTATTCCGTAATTCTTTAGTGGTTGAGCAATTAACCAAAGGTTTTGATGAGCCACTATTTACCAAACTAGACTTAATGGTTGAAGTGGGTGAGCGTGTCGCAATTTTGGGTGAAAACGGCGTGGGTAAAACAACCCTATTACGTACACTCGTACATGATATCCCTCAAGATTCAGGCACCATTCAATGGTCTGAAAATTCAAACATTGGTTATTATGCACAGGATCACGAAGCTGATTTTGCTAATGATATGACCTTGTTTGATTGGATGAGTCAATGGCGTAAACCAGAAGATGATGACCAATCGGTACGCGGCATTTTAGGTCGAATGTTGTTTGGTTCTGACGATATTAAAAAGTCAGTTAAAGTGTTATCGGGTGGTGAAAAGGGCCGGATGTACTTTGGTAAACTCATCATGCAAAAACCAAATATTTTGCTACTTGATGAACCAACAAACCATATGGACATGGAATCAATTGAGTCTTTAAATAACGCCTTAGAAATGTATGAAGGCACATTGATGTTTGTGTCGCATGACCGTGCATTTGTGTCATCGTTGGCCACACGTATTATTGAAATATCGCCTAAAGGGGTGGTTGATTTTAAAGGCACTTACGATGAGTTTCTTGCGAGCAAAGGCATTGAAGGTTAATTATCTGAATAGATAACACAATTTTTAACATAAAAGATACATTAGTTAAATATAATTGCTATGTTACTTTACTGTTGTAAAAGCCCCTATCTCTTAAGTAGTAGGGGTTTTTTTTATTATTATGATCCGTCGCTAACAAATAGATTCAGTGTATTTTTCTCGCAATAACCTTATGGTAACGTACTGTTAAATTACTATTGGTCATTTATGAACTTTGTTTGGTTTAAACGAAATTTGTTGATTTTATTGTAAAGACTATACTGACATCATTTATTACCTCGTTACGTTAAAGGAATTATTCATGCGTCTGCAGTGGATTGGCAATCTTAGTATGCCTAAGAAGTTAGCCTTAATGATTTTACCTCCCTTATTTGCTTTTATCGTTTATGGTGGCATGTTTGTCGACAATAAATACCAAAGTCAAAATCAATTACATACCGTATTAACCTTAAGTAACTTATCCGTCGTTAATGGGGCATTAGTGCACGAGCTGCAAAAAGAGCGCGGTATGAGTGCGGGTTTTATTGGTTCTCAAGGGCGTTCATTTGCCAATACATTACCCCAACAGCGGATCATGACCGACCAGCAAGTGGGCAACTATCGCGCATTTATTAAAGACTCGGTATTACCAAGAGATTTAACTGTCAAACTGGAAGACGTCAATCGCGCCTTACAAAATCTCAGTAATATGCGTCATCAAGTAGACAACCTAACCGTTTCAGTCGCTGACGAAGTCGCTTATTACACCAAAATGAATACCACCTTGCTATCACTTGTTGACAGTGCTGCACAAGAAAGTCAAAACAGTGAGTTAAGTATTAAAATAAAAGCCTTTGGTGCTTTTTTGCAGCTTAAAGAGCGTGCAGGTATTGAACGTGCAGTTTTAAGCACAACCTTTGGACAAGCAGGTTTTAAACCCAATGCTTATCGTAAATTTATTACCTTGGTCTCTGAACAAAATACGTATGCTGAGCGCTTTAAAGCCAGTGCTTCTGAGCAAATGAATCGTCAATTCGATGGTATTATGTCTGGTTCAGAAGTGCGTGCAGTGCAGCGTTTACGTCAAATTGCCTTTGAGCAAAACAGCGCAGACATTCAAGCACAAAGCCCTGAAAAATGGTTTCAAACCTCAACAGACCGAATCGGTGTGTTAACCGCATTTGAGCAACAATTGGCAACCGATTTAATTAACCACACAGAAACTGAGTTGTCTCGAGCACAAACTCAAATGTATGTGGCTATTTCATTTTTAGTGCTACTGATCCCATTTGTGCTTTTGATGAGTATTGGCCTATCACGATACCTACATAACAGCTTGCAGCATATTCAAGAGCAAGTGGTATATGCCGGTGAACATGCTGATATGTCGATTCGACTACAGCAACATTATGACGATGAGTTTGGTCACTTAGCCCGCGCGTTTAACTTAATGATGGATGACTTTGAGGGCATTATTAGTAAGGTAAAACATACCTCGGCATCATTATTAACAGTGGTTGAGCAAGTTAATCAATTAACTCTTTCACTCAAACAAGATGTTGATAACGGTTACAGTGAGGTTGAGCAAGTGGCATCAGCTATGACTGAAATGAGTGCCACTGTAAATGACATTGCCCAGCATGCAGTAAGCACGGCTGAAGTCTCTGCAAAAGCTAACACTTCAGCACAAGCGGGTAATGTTGATGTTACCCAAACTAGCGAAGCGATTGGTACGTTACATAATGAAATTACTCAAGCGGGTAAATCTATTGAGCAACTCGATAACGACATTCGCTCAATTGTGTCTATTCTAGATGTTATAAGCGCTATTGCTGAGCAAACCAATTTATTGGCCTTAAACGCAGCCATTGAAGCGGCGCGGGCTGGTGAGCAAGGGCGCGGCTTTGCGGTAGTGGCCGATGAAGTACGTACTTTAGCGCAACGCGCGCAAACCTCAACTGAAGACATTAAAGGCATGACAGACAGGTTAAAATCCGGCGCAATTGTGGCAGTAAAAGCGATGTCTCGTGGACAAAATCAAGCCAATGCCAGTGTGACTGAAGCTGAACATGCTGGTGAAGTGTTAACTGAAATTGTGACTTTAGTTCGTGAAATAGACAGTATGAATGAGCAAATTGCTGCAGCGACACACGAACAAAGTGCCGTTGCCGAAGAGGTGAGTCGTAATGCAATGAAGATCAGTGATATTTATGTCAATACTCAAGAAGCGGCCAATAAAATATCGGATTTGAATATGAGCCTACATAACGACGCTACGGACATGAACGAGCAAGTGAGTAAGTTTATTTTATCTTCAAAGTCATAAATGTTGTGGTGCATTTGCAGATGATTGAACGTATCCCTTAAAACCATAACGTGGCGCGTACAATTAGCACGCGGTGGCTAACCTAAAAAACCAGTAACAGGCCGTTACTGGTTTTTTATTAGGCGTTTTTTGTTGTGCGAAGATTGAGTGTGACTTGCTCCTTTTTAGCTTGGCTGACGCTGTCATCTGTTGATTAGTTGGCGTTGGCGTGCACAAACTGAAAGCCCTTTTTTTAGCACATTAGTAAGGCTAAATGACTGCGCACGATATTCCATGCTCAATACTTTTTAGCACAATAGCAACATGGTATTGTACCGAAACATTGCATCACGAATGGATAACGTATGTCAGATACCCATCAGCAGGACTACTTAACGGTTAACCGTCAATCATGGGACAGTAAGGTGGCCACCCATGTTGCATCCACATTTTATGATGTTGCAGCCTTTAAAAACGGTAAAAACAGCTTAAATGAGCTTGAGTTAACCGCGTTACTACCCGTCACTGGCAAACGTTTGCTGCACCTGCAATGCCATTTTGGTTTAGACACGTTATCTTGGGCGCGTTTAGGCGCGCAAGTGACAGGCATTGACTTATCTCCCAAAGCAATTAATCAAGCAAATGAGTTAGCCAAGCAGAGCCAGCTAAGCGCCGAATTTATTTGCAGTGACGTGTACGACAGCACTGAACATATTCAAGAACCTTTCGATATTGTGTTTACCTCTTACGGCGTGTTGTGTTGGTTGCCAGATATTGATCGTTGGGCGCAAACTGTTGCAGCGCATTTAAAAACGGGTGGGGTATTTTATATGGCGGAGTTTCATCCATTTCATGATGTGTTTGACGGCTATTCGTACTTTAATCACCCCACCGCCAATGTTGAAGTTGCGCCAACATACACTGAAAATAATCATGCTACCGAGACCACTGAAATGACTTGGTCACACCCGATTAGTCAGGTGATTAATGCATTAATAAAGGCTGGTATTAGCATTGAAAGCGTGCATGAATATGATTACAGCCCATATGATTGCTTTGCTGGGTTAACCCCGTGTGAGCAAAGCGATGAAATGCAAGCGCCGCGATATCAACACTTGTTTCATGGCCTGCCCACACCGTTAATTTACAGCATTAAAGGGGTTAAAAAAGCCTAATATTTTTAAGCGGTTATTTTGTGGCAATAATGCTGTCTACGATTTCCATCATCGTGGTGCCTTGAATATCTACTTGTAAATACAGCGGGTTATAAGGCGCTGGGCGGCGGGCAATATAGGCCGCTTGCATACCTTGAGATAACGCGCCATGGGTGTCCCAGTCATGAGTTGCCACTAAGCGTAACTGATTACAATCGGTCTTTAAATGTTGGCTGACATAGTGGTATACATCTGGGTTTGGTTTAAAACTACCTGTGGCTTCAACTGAAACGATGTCATCAAAATAGTCATTGAGTTTGGCATTGCGAATTTGGGTGGCAATTAACTCCGAAGATGAGTTTGAAAATGCCACTGTTTTAAAGCCATTAGCGCGTAATTTTGCTAAAGCTGGTTTTATATCGTCATGTGGCGATAAGCTGGCAAACCCTGCTAATAATTGTGCACGTTCACTGGCCGTTAAACTAACTTGGAAATGGGCTGCAATGCTCTCAAGGCAAGTATTGCATAGGGTAGCAAAGTCACTGCGCACTCCGGTTGTAATGCAAACTGCTGAAGTATGCAGTAATTTAGCAAACCATAACGATATGGCATCTTCAGAAGCAAATACTTGAGTAAATTGTGGTTTTAGACCGCTTAAGTCGAGCACTGTTTCATTAATATCAAATAAAATTGTTGTCGCGGTCATTAGAAAACCCTTTGAATTTAATACCGCTTAATCAATAAACATTTGTATTGATTAAGCGGTAATAGTCGTCGCTTAAGAATGAAAGATGTCTTCAATGGCGAGTAATTTACGTTAACCTGAACGATTGCTCAAGATGTTTAGTAACGATTGTTCAAATTCTATTGTTAAACATGATTGCTGCGGCTTTAATGTTGATATTTACACTGGTGGTATTTTTCTTGGCTGTGTCAATAGGCTATTGACACAGCGATCATTGTTAACACTAACAACCGTCATACTGTATTTGCGTTTTTGAAAAGCTGATTAAATGAAGGCGGGGTAAATAAGTCAAAGCGGGGTTAGCAATATGTGTTTATCCAGAGTAAAGCTCAGTGTTGATCTTTACCCTGACTAAACAGTTATTTCAGTGTTTGTATTTGGTTGTCTTTGATTCAATTTAGTTAAGTTTAGTTGGATTAAATTAAATCAGTGGGCGTTGTTGAGTGACCTTAATTTAAGACGATTGGCGACATTGCTGCAATAGTTTGACGAAAAACGCACTGCCTTTACGCTCAGCAAAGGCAATATTTCGCTCTGGTATTGTTTCAGGTTCATCATATTGGGCTAAGGCGAGTTCCATGCTGGCTTCGCGGATAATATGAATCGTAGGGTAAGGCGAGCGATTGGTAAAATTACTGGCACTTTGCTGCGGTTCGCCGTCAAAACAATAATCAGGATGAAAACTGGCTAACTGATAAACCCCTTCATAGCCTTGGGCATCAAGCAAGTCAGTTGCTAAATCAACCAAGTCTAAATAGGCATAAAACCCTTCAAAACCACGCGGCAATATAACTAACGTAGTTTCTACCTCTGGGTGCTCATCTAAATACAAACACTCTAAAATAAATGCTTTTAATACCTGCTTAATTTGAGTTTGCTCAATGGCATGGTAACGAATGCTTTTTCGCTCGATTTCACGGCGGGCAAATGGGCAAATGTTGTATTTCATAATGACTGATTTAACCCAGTTTTCAGTCTCGGTGACCCATGGTGATGGTTGTGACATAAGGTTCCTGCTTGTTATTGTTTTTATTGATTGAGGTCGAGCTTGGTTTATAAAGTTAACTTAACTGCAAATAGGTTAATTAGCAGGGAGTACCATTGGCACAATAGATGCCACTAATAACAGTGCCATTAGGACATTAAAAATACGCTGCTGACGTTGATCTTTAAGTAGTTTCTTTAATGCCACCCCAAAGCCCAACCATACACCTGCACAGGGAAGTGCAACAGATAAAAATACTAATGCAATGGTAATAACTTGCGGTGTTAAAGGTGCATTTATTGTTGTAAAGGTGGCCATTGCCCCGACCGCCATTATCCACCCCTTAGGATTCACCCATTGAAAGGCAACCGCTTGAATAAAGCTAAAAGGCTTGCTGCTGTTCTTACTTTCCATTTTATTGCTGCTGTTAGCGATTAACCAAGCTAGATAAAGTAGATAAACCACCCCAATGACTTTAATCACCGTATGTAAAACAGGGAAAGTAACAAAGATGGCACTTAAACCTAAGCCCACGGCGAGCACCATTAGAGGGAAACCTATACAAATTCCTAGCATATGCGGCAAACTGCGTTTTATGCCAAAATTCAGTCCAGATGACATTAGCATTATATTATTGGGGCCGGGGGTGACTGCTGAGGTAAATGCAAATAATGCGATAGGCGCGATTAACTCCATGACAAACCTTGAAAATAAACGATTGAGAGTTCTATTGTACTGACGAATGCAAAGGCGGGCTATGGATGGAGAGTGTTGATTGTCGAAAAATAAGCTTTTTCTTATAAACAAATGGCATTAATTAAGCTTAATGTGGCAACATGAGGTAAGCCATTAGAGATAAATCGGTGGCTATTGCCCGTCGACAGTATGTGGCGGTTTGTTCGTTATGTATATAAAAAGGAACAATATTTTATGGCCACTATTGCTCGAAGTGTATTGATTGTGCTCACCACCTTATTAATGATGGCATGTACTCATACCCCTCAAGAAAATAACGCCCAGACCAAACGGCTGACGATGGTGGTCGCCGGTGATGCAAATTATGTTGAGGCACATGTAAAACGTGTGGCATGGCATCCAACATTGTTGACCATTCGCACCGCTAACAAAATGAATGATGCTCAATTACAAGAACATATGCGCAGTGCATTACAGTCGACTTTAGAGCAAAAAGGCTATCAATTTGTAGGTGTTGAAGAACAACCTGATATGTATGTTGGGTTTGCAATGGCGCTAGAGTCTGAAATTAGTGACAGCGAAATTTTACAAAAAGTGGGTTTAGTGCCGGGATTATCTACCATTGGAGTGGATAAAAAGTTTGAAAAAGGTTCAGTGTTAGTGGCGTTATTTAAACCGCAGTCTCAAGTGGCAACGTGGCAAACATTGGCTCAAGGTTTTACCGAGCCAGGAAAACATGTAGCCGATAGAGATGAGCGTTTTGCTACATTAACGCAGCTGATGTTAACGCCGTTACCTGCAGTGCAATAAATGCTAGTGCCAATGGGCTGTTATTGGTTATTGTTAAGGCGTAAGTCCGTTTAAATAACCCAGAAGCGACAATAGTTTGAAGGATGATTGTCGCTTTAGTTGGGTAAAATCTGCCATAAAAAACCACGTATGGATACGTGGTTTTTTATGGTCAATATTTACGTTAGTGAGGCTTATTCGACGATTTCGATTTCGTAAGAGCCGAATTTACGAATATTAATCACCCCGGTATCAAAGAGTAAATACTGGCCTTTTATCCCTTGTAAAATACCCGTGACCAGTGGCACTTTATCAAAATTGTGAGATTTCACTTTTACAGGGAATTGCTCAATAGGATAAATAATCGCTTGGATATTTTCATCAAGGCGTTCTATAACCACGTCGTCAAATTGGGCGGCAATCTCATTAAGCTTTTGCTCAATTTGTGGAATCAAGATATTGGCCTTAGCAACAAGGTCAATATCATCATTGTGACCTTTTAACATGGCTTGCCAGTGGGTTTTGTCGTTAATAAATTTGGCCAGTTCAATCTCAATTAAACCAGATAACTTACGTGTTGCCACTTTAAATATCGGCAACCCTTGAGTTGCACCTTGATCAATCCAACGAGTAGGAATTTGATTATTGCGAGTAATGCCAACTTTTATGCCTGATGTATTGGACAAATACACGTAATGGGGAACAAAACAATGATTTTGCGCCCATTGTGGCTCACGGCAAGTCCCTTGGTCAAAATGACACGTTTCTGGCTTCATAATGCACATGTCACAACTGGCGAGCTTTTTCATACATACAAAGCAGTGGCCTTGTGAGTAACTCTTTTTGGTTTTCTTGCCGCAGCTGCAGCAATAAATATTACCAGTGTGATTTAAGCTAAGGGTTTTACCTATGTATGGATTGAGGTCAACTAAATTGTCACCGACAGGTAGTTGATATTGCACTTCATTGTGTGCATTTAAGCTGGTTTTTAGTTTTGATAATGTGCCTAACATAATGCGTCCATTTTACGTGGTAGAGCCTTAAATAACCTGAGCTCAAAACCAATAATTGTAGTGTTCATAGTAACCTGTTGTGGGGGGGAATTGAATAATTCCCTTGGCGTAACTTGTTAAACAGGGTTATAAAAATAGCGCCGAGTGTCTTTATACTCATAGCGGTGGCTTTAGGAACTTGTCCATAGTCACTCCAGCTATATTACAAGCCAGGATGAGAATGTGCGGTGTTTGTCATATTAACGCACAGTCAGTTTGAACCCGCCTATTCATGGGGGTAGCATGCTTTTTTTTAAGGTAATAATGGTTTGAGTGATGAGTAAGTTTTCTGAGTATAAAGTGGTTCATATTGTTGAAGGCGGCTGTGGCACAATCTTTTTGGGTGCCAGTGGTTTGCCGATTCAAAAAATGGAAGCCGAGTTAAATAAATATGCGCAAGATGGTTGGCAGGTTGTGTTTCAGGTTGTTGAACAAAAACGCTTTATGTTGTTTTGGCAACGAGAAGCGGTGATCATAACTTTAGGGCGTTAAGTTTGTTTGCAAGCACGTCGATAAAGTTGATTTGCTTTTATCAGTCTAAAGGTGGTGCTAAGAAATTGCTTAATATTGACTGCAATTTTGAACCAAGTTGCTCTGAATATACCAAGCAATGTATTGAAAAATATGGTGCGCTCAAAGGCTGGCATTTAGGACTCGCAAGAATTAAGCGTTGTAATCAGCCTGACTTGGTTGAAAAAATACATGATGAGGTGCCTTAATGCGTTTATTTGACTCACTGCAAGTGCTAGAACAAAGTGAAGAACGCCTAAGGCAGCAAGTGAACGACTTGCCTAATGAGCAGCGTAAGCAGTTTTATCAACGACAAAGCCAACAATTAAAAGATCCTGACACCTATGCCGCATTTAATTGGCTGTTTTTAGGCGGGGTTCATCATTGCTACTTAGGCAAATATTTACTGTTTGCGATTGAACTGTTTATTTTGATGATCAGTATCACGGGTATCGCGATGGGGTACTCACTGTGCTATTTAGGTATTGCCATTTTAGTGGCGTATGAATTACCGCAATTGTTTTTTTCACAAAAAATAGTGAGACAACATAATAACAAGTTGTCGCATAAAATATTGACTGATTTGATGTTAAATCATGACTGATTTTTATCTTCATTATCGCTGCTGATATACCGGCCATAGCGCTAACATTATCACCGCATTTCACTAGCGTTAACTACGTCGCTTAAAATGTCAGGTATGTCATTGAGAGCGTTGAAGTCATTACAAAGAGGCCAATTTCATCTGGTATCACATTGGTGGGGGAGATAGGCAGTTAGCTCGCCCTGAGATAATTGTTGTCACCCGTTAGGTAAAAGGGGGGAGGGAACGAACCGCTGCACTGAATTAGTAAATGAAAAACAGCCTGTTATTTTGATAAGGAGGCGGTTTATCACATGATTAATGATGCCAGCCAAAAACGTATTTAACAATGTCATATGAGTATTACTACAGGGGGTATCATATTCGCCATAGTGGTGAGTTTAAGTCAATAACTGTCGGCAGTATTCACATTTATCGAAATAATGATTTCACTAATTGGCTTATATTCTTTTTTTATGTGAATGATAAATTAACACCATTACTCATTCACAGTTGGATATAAGTATGTTTAAAAAAGTATTGTTACTCGTTAGCTTATCTGTAATGGCACTCTTCCATGTTGCTAGCGCGGCGTCAATCAGCCCTGAAATTTATGCAGACAATCAAGGTGTATCAGCTGCACAAGTGAAGCTGGCTGCGATGAACTATGCCAATTTTTGGAATACAGGTGAAGCTAAGTTTGCTCGTTTGGCATTAGCAAAAAACTTTGTTGATAAAACCCCTCCTAAAGGACGTAAGGCCGGAATTGAAGGTGTATTAGCCGCATCAAAAGCCTTTAGACAAGCCGTGCCTGATTTGCATGTCAGCGTTGAACATTTACTTATCACAGGTAAATATGCCACGGTGCGTTATCGCTTTAAAGGTCATTTCAGTGGCACGTTAGGTGAGCAGCAAGGTCATAACCAAGTGATTGATTTCCCTGCGGTTGATATTTATCAAGTTGAAAATGGCAAAATTATCGCTAATTGGCATTTAGAGGATTACCAGACTTTCTTTAGCCAAGTAAAATAACCACAACGGTTAAATTAAATATCGCTATTTATACTGCAGTATTTAAACAGCTTAATATTGAACTCTCAGTATTAAGCTGTGTTATTTTCACCTCATTAAAAGTGACTTTAATTACCCCGATAAAATTTAAAATGCAAACCAAGCTGTGTTTTATTTGTTTAGCATAGCTGTTGTATCACGGGTAAGTATTGCCTTCATTTATAAAGCGTTAACTCATTTTATCAACCAATACGTCTGCGCCCAGTGCGTATAAGGCTTGTTCAACGTCATCTTCGTTAATCTGTGTCGTCGCGCTAATTTGAAAGTGAGCTTTAAACAGCGGAATACCACTGTGACTTGCAGGTTCAAATTGGCTACTTAATTTTTCAATATTGATCCCAATTTGATGCAGTTGGTTTGATATTTCTAACACTAATCCTGGACGGTCATTGGCGACCATTTGGTAGTTCAATTGGTAGGAGGGCTTGTTTGTTAAAAGGGCCGCTGAAGAGGTTAAAGATAAATCGTCAATGCACGCTAATGCATCGGTGATGTCGTCCCAATTTTCTACTGGCGCTTCTATTTGCAACAAGGCGGCAAACAAACCATCAAAATGACGCATTTCTGAATCAAGCCAATTGCCATTATGGCGACTAATTACATTGGCTATTTGTTCAACTAATCCTTTTCTATCAGGGGCTTGCAGGGTGATTATGTAACGCTTCATCAAGGCACTCCTTCAGTCACATTTTTATACACTGTAACACTACTGTCATCTTAGCGTCATATAATCCCCAACTGATAAACTGAGGTTATTTATTGAATTAACTAAGTAATGTCATATTTAGTTATTGGTAACACAGTAAAGTGCAGTTGAAAAGCGCTTAATGTAATGATTAATTTTAGAGGTTGGAAATGGAAAGTCAGGTAACAAAGCCTGGTTCGGCGACTAATAACCTTCTCGTAGATGGACACTCTACCCGTAGGGCATTTAAGGATAAAGCAGCAGAGATTGGGGTTACGGTTGGCGGCACAATGGTGTTCGTGGCGTTGCTGTTAATCTTTTTCTACCTGCTTTATGTGATTAAGCCTATTTTTGACGGGGCAAGTATTGAGCCGGTGACTGAAATCGCATTACAACACAGTGATTCACCGACATTGATGGTGGGAAGTGACGAACAAAATGAAGTGTTGTATCGAGTGTCAAAACAAGGAACGGTTGATTTTTATTCGGCGATTACAGGCCAGTTAATTTCAACCGTGCAGCCTGCACTTCCTGATGGCGTTAGCGTGACCAGTAGCGCGCAATCAGCACCGAGTGAACAACGTTTTGCTTTAGGATTAAGCAATGGTGAAGTTAAAGCCTATGGCATTGAGTTTACGCTCACATACCCTAATAATCAGCGGTTAATTACCCCGCGTGTGCGTAATTTGCTCGGTGATACGCCATTAGTGATAAACCCAAAGGGGGGGATTTTCGATTTAGTCTTTGGTTATAGCGCTGACAAAATGAGTTTTGCTTATCAAACTGAATCGGGTCAATGGTATTTAAATCGCCAAGTTGGCGAAGAAAACATGATGACCGAAGAGATCCAATGGCATGCTGCTCAAGTTGCGATAAATGACGCGCCTGAGCAGGTTAATCAAGCATTGTTAACCCCAGACCATCGTCAGTTAATGCTAATGGCCAAAAATAAAATCTTTATCTATGACATTCGTTACGCCGATGAAGTTGAGTTACTGCAAGTCTTAGATGTGAAAGAAGCGCAGTCAAAAGTGGTGAATGTTGAGTTATTAGCTGGTGCCAGTTCAATTTTAGTCAGTTACGACAACGGTTATATCAGCCAATATTTTCAGGTAAATAGCGATAAAGGCCGTTTGTATCAAAAAATACGCGACTTTCCCGATGTTGCGCCTGTGAGTGTTATGACCACTGAGTTTTACCGTAAAAGTTTTGCCACATTAAGCGCTAGCGGTGAGCTGACTCTGCTGTATAGCACCAGCGAGCGTAATTTACTTGACCAAAAGTTTGATATTGCTAATGCCACGACCATGAGTTTTAGTCCACGCTCAAATGGGTTAATTGTTGATGCGGGTAATAAATTACATTTATTTGCCGTTGATAACAGCCACCCTGAAGTGTCTTGGAGTGCTTTGTGGGAAAAGGTTTGGTATGAAGGTTACCCTGAACCACAATATGTATGGCAATCAACGTCAGGTTCTGATGATTTTGAAGCCAAATTAAGCCTCATGCCACTGGCCTTTGGCACCATGAAAGCGGCGTTTTATGCCATGTTATTTGCCATCCCGTTGGCTATTTCAGGGGCAATATACACCGCTTATTTTATGACGCCGAAAGTGCGCAATATCGTTAAACCTACCATTGAAATAATGGAAGCGTTGCCAACAGTTATTTTAGGTTTCCTTGCCGGATTATGGCTAGCGCCGCTGATTGAAGACCACTTACCCGGCATTGTCATGCTACTTATCATGTTGCCATTGTCTATCTTGTTAACCGCGTTTGCATGGCACTGTATGCCTGCCAAATGGAAACAACGTCTGCCTGAAACCTACCAAGAATTAATGCTCGTGCCAGTCATCTTATTTGTTGGTTGGTTTGCATTCACCATGAGTCCTGTGGTTGAGATGGCCTTGTTCGATGGTAATACCCGCCAATTTATTACTAATGATTTAGGGATTACCTTTGACCAACGTAATGCATTGGTTGTCGGAATCGCGATGGGTTTTGCCGTTATTCCAACCATTTTCTCTATTGCAGAAGATGCAATATTCTCTGTGCCGCGTCATTTGTCAAATGGCAGCTTGGCACTTGGTGCAACTAATTGGCAAACCTTAACTCGGGTTGTATTACTTACCGCAAGTCCGGGTATTTTCTCCGCAATAATGATGGGAACAGGCCGTGCAGTAGGGGAAACCATGATTGTATTAATGGCAACGGGTAATACCGCCATTATGGAATGGAGTGTGTTTGAAGGGATGCGCACATTGGCAGCGAACATTGCTGTGGAAATGCCAGAGTCGGCCATTGGTAGCTCGCATTATCGTGTGTTGTTTTTAGCGGCATTTGTGTTGTTTGTGTTTACCTTCTTCTTTAACACCATTGCTGAAGTTGTTCGTCAACGTTTACGCGATCGTTACAGCTCATTGTAGGAACACAAGATGACATTTTTAATTAGCATTTCACCATTGGTTTTGCGAGGTTTATACAATGGGTAAGTGGTTTAAATCAGGTTCTCCATGGATTTGGATGACCGGTGGTGCGGTTAGTATTAGTTTGATTGCCGTATTGGGTTTGTTGCTGTTAATCGCATGGCGTGGCTTAAGCTATTTTTGGCCGGCTGATATTTACCAGTGGCAACTTGAAAATAATCGCGGTGAAAAAAGCACGCTAATTGGCGAAATTTATGATCGTGAGCAAGTACCCACTGAGCGTTTAATTTCAGCGGGGCATACTTTTAACCAACATCCTGGTGAGTTTGTCGAGCGTTATTTAGTGAAAACAGGAAACCGTGAATTTGTCGGTTTAGATTTTCGCTGGATATTAGCAACTGATATTGTCAGTCGCTCAACACCTGCTGGAATTGCAAAGTTTGAGCGTACTAAAAACGGCAATTTTTATGGTTATCCGGTGGCAGTGATTAACGATGGTAAACGCATTGCACTAACAGATGACAACATTGAAACTGCGTTAACTGCGCAAATTGAGCGCGCCGTTGATTTAAGCTCTCAAGCGTTATCATTGCAAAAAAGCGACATTGGTTCCATTAACTACTCATTAGAGCGTTTGCGTTTAAAAGCGCGCAAGTTTGAACTCGATGGCAAGTTAACCGCTCAAGCCAAAGCCGATTTTGACCAACAAGCGAAACAATTAAACGATGAGTATTTACTACTAGAAAACGCGTTATTTGATCTACGTGACCAAGCAGCGCGTGATTCTGTGGTGATCCGCGACATGCGCGGCCAAGAAGTGACGCTTAACTTAAATAGCATCTTAGATGTCACCTACGTTAACCATTTGAGCTTGTTGGCTAAGATTGGCCACTGGTTTTCGGGTTTAGGCCACTTTGTTAATGATGACCCACGTGAAGCCAACACGGAAGGGGGCGTATTTCCTGCCATTTTTGGCACGGTATTTATGGTGATGCTAATGGCGGTTATCGTGACTCCATTTGGGGTGATTGCAGCTATTTATTTGCATGAATACGCTAAAAAAGGCCCGATTACGAAGATGATCCGCATTGCAGTGATCAACTTAGCAGGGGTGCCATCCATTGTTTATGGGGTATTTGGTTTAGGCTTTTTTGTGTATATGCTCGGTGGCTCTATTGATCAATTGTTTTACCCCGAAGCATTACCCGCGCCAACATTTGGTTCGCCAGGGGTCATTTGGTCAGCGTTAACTTTAGCAATTTTAACCTTACCGGTAGTGATTGTATCTACGGAAGAAGGCTTAAGCCGGATCCCAAGTGCGGTGCGCCAAGGCAGTTTAGCGTTAGGTGCGACCAAAGCTGAAACCTTATGGCGCATCGTGATCCCAATGGCAAGTCCGGCGATTATGACCGGATTGATATTAGCCGTGGCGCGTGCCGCAGGTGAAGTTGCGCCGCTTATGTTGGTAGGTGTGGTTAAACTGGCTCCGACATTACCCATTGATATGAATTTCCCATTTGTGCATTTAGAACGTAAATTCATGCACTTAGGCTTCCATATTTATGACGTTGGCTTTCAAAGCCCTAACGTCGAAGCTGCCAGACCCTTGGTTTATGCTACTTCATTCTTATTAGTCTCTGTAATTGTTGCGCTTAACTTGACTGCGATTAGCGTGCGTAACCACTTACGTGAAAAATTCCGTTCGCTAGAACATTAAATGGCGATATCTAAAGGATAAACAAATGATTTCGATAGACAGAACTGCAAACCAATTGCAAACCGTGGATTTAGCTAACTTGCCAGCACAAGATACCGCATTAGAGATCCGTAACTTAGACCTCAGTTACGCAGACAAACAAGCGTTGTTTGATGTGTCGATGAAGATCCCTAAAAAACAAGTTACCGCGTTTATTGGTCCGTCAGGGTGTGGTAAATCTACATTATTGCGGTGTATTAACCGCATGAATGACTTAGTTGATACCTGTAAAATTGGCGGTGAAATTTTGCTTCATGGGCAAAATATTTATGACAAAAAAGTTGATGTTGCTAGCTTACGTCGCAACGTTGGTATGGTGTTTCAGCGCCCGAATCCATTCCCTAAATCAATTTATGAAAACGTCGTTTATGGCTTACGATTACAAGGATTGAATAATCGTCGTGAACTAGATGAAGCGGCAGAGCGCTCGCTTCGTGGCGCAGCAATTTGGGATGAAGTGAAAGATCGCCTCCATGACAATGCGTTTGGCTTATCTGGTGGTCAGCAACAACGCTTGGTGATTGCTCGCGCCATTGCCATTGAGCCTGAAGTATTACTCCTTGATGAACCCACCTCGGCACTTGACCCTATTTCAACCTTAACCATTGAAGAGTTGATTACTGAGTTAAAAGAAAAGTACACCGTGGTGATTGTGACGCACAACATGCAACAAGCGGCGCGGGTATCAGACCAAACTGCGTTCATGTACATGGGCGAGCTAGTTGAGTATGCCAACACCAACACCATTTTTACCACACCGAAAAAGCGTAAAACCGAAGATTACATCACCGGTCGCTACGGTTAAGCCACTGTTACCCAAATTGACAAGTTAAGGTAAGTACAATCATGGAAAAGTTAAATACCAATAAGCACATTTCGGGTCAGTTTAATGCTGAGCTAGAAGACATTCGTAACCGTGTGTTAGCCATGGGGGGGTTAGTCGAACGTCAGTTAGAGCAGTCATTGGATGCACTTGCAGGCTTAGATGCTGATTTGGCTCGAACGGTGATTGAGGGGGATCATAAAGTCAACGGCATGGAAGTGGCCATTGATGAAGAATGTACCCGCATTATTGCTAAGCGCCAACCTGCGGCGAGTGATTTACGCTTAATTATTACGATTTCTAAAACCATTAGCGACCTTGAACGCATTGGCGATGCTTGTGTACGTATTGCTAAAGCCGCAGTAGATAAACGAGCCAAAAGCCAAGAGCCGTTACTTGTGAGTATTGAAAGCATGGGGCGACATGCTACCCGTACTTTACATGCAACATTAGATGCTTTGGCACGCATGGATGTTGAAAAAGCCTTTGCCTTACATAAAGAAGATGCCAAATTAGACCGTGAATATGAAGGTATTATCCGTCAGTTAATGACTTACATGATGGAAGACCCTCGCTCAATTCCAGGGGTATTAGATGTGTTGTGGGCAGCGCGAGCGGTTGAACGCGTAGGTGACCGTTGTAAAAATATTTGTGAGTACATTATTTATTACGTAAAAGGTAAAGATGTGCGTCACACAAGTTATGAAGAGATGGAAAAAGACATTATTAATTAACGGTTTGGTGTTTGCGTAATGGGTAGCATTATGAATATTATTTGCCCGTTGTGTGGCCGATATTAATAATAGCCATGGATAACAGAACGCGAAAAAGTGCATATATAATTGCAATCAAATACTGGCGACTGCAGATGAAAAAAACTTGTGCAGTCGCTTTCTTGTGCCTGTGGGGCAATCATTATCATCGTAATTTGATAGCCGTTAGCGTGTAACCAAACGAGATAAAAATAAGCACTTTAGTGATCTAGATTATGCTGAAAAGGCGGTTTATTCATCGCCAGTGATTAACCTTTGAGCCCGCTATGACAGTGGTTTGGGATAAATTGTCCCGAAATTTATTTTTATATGTGTCAAAATGTCACGTTTGTGATTTGCTGTTGGCTAAATATTGGCTCATATTGTCAATATTGGTTGAATTTATTTGAACTAGATCACACCTTAATCTTTGGCATTGTACTTGCTTTAGTCAGCTATTCTGTTATTACGGCAAGCTATATGAGATGTCAGCAGCATCAACTTCGACACATTAATACATTCTCTGGTGAAATAAGCGGAGCATTTGCTGATTTAGGGACATTTTTGCCCTTAGTGTTGGGGCTAATTGCATTAAACCAATTTTCTCCGCAAGGGGTCTTTTTGGGTTTTGGTTGTTTTGCTTTATTTACCGCTTGGTTTTATAAACGGCCAATTCCAACTCAGCCAATGAAAGTGATTTCAGCCTTGGTTATTGCTGAAGGTTTTTCTCCCGGGATGCTCCAAGCAAGTGCGATGCTTATCGGTATCATACTGCTTGTGTTGGCCTACACAGGGGCCATTGGTTGGTTAGCAAAACAAATTTCACCAACGATTAGCATCGGTATTCAATTGGCGATTGGTTTACAGCTAATTTGGATTGGTGGGGTGATGATTTCAGAAACTTGGGTTATCGGCATCGCTGGGTTGGTCTTGTTATTGTGCAGCCGCTTTTTACCTCTGCCGTTTTTGATGATGCCAGCGGTTTTAGGGCTGGGCATTGTTTGGCAAATGGTCCATGGCGCGCAAGCGAGTTTCGAATTCAATCAGGTTTATCCATGGCATTTATCTTGGCCCAATGTCGATGAGTGGAGTCAAGCAGCGTTATTATTAGTGTTACCACAATTGGCATTGACGTTAACGAATGCGGTGATTGTGGTTTCTGCGTTAGCGACAAGTAAATTCCCTGAAGATGAAGCCAAGTTAGTGCCAAAACGGTTTGCGATTAGCTCAGGTTGGGCTAACTTATTGCTGGCGCCTTTTGGCGGCATGGCAATGTGTCATGGCGCGGGTGGTTTTGCGGTGCAATATTACTTTGGTGCGCGCAGTTATGTTGCGCCGTTGATATTTGGTGTTACTTGCATTGCGATTGCATTGTGTTGGGGTCAAGGCATGGCGAATTTATTGTCGTTAATTCCAATGGCATTATTAGGTGCATTACTTGCTATTGCAGGGATTCAATTAGCTTGGTCTAAACGCTTTATTGATGGCAAACCGTATTGTATTTTTGTGATTTTTACCACCGCGTTAATGTGCTTGTTGTTTAATACCGCCGTTGGGTTGATTGCCGGTTTGCTGCTGGAATTTATTCGCCGTCATCAATTAACTAAAACCACCTAGGTAGATTAATGAGCAGGTTTTATTTGCGCGTAGCTAGCAAAGCCTTTAACCAGTGAAGAGTCCCTTATTGTGTGAATATTGACAGTTAATCAGCCGCTAAGCTGTTAACGTTTAATCACTAACGGTTAGTCTCTATCATCTAATGCGCCATTTGCGCGCGAATTTGTTTGGCTTTTGGTCATTATGTTTAATATCAATTTTAGAATTATTAGCTGCATATATTGGCAGTGAAAATAGGAACGTTATGAAAAAAACCTTAACCCGCGGATTGATGAACCTGCTCCCTATGGTGCTATCTATCTGGTTGTTTTGGTCATTGTTTATTTCCCTTGATGGGCTTGGGCGCTTATTGCTTGAGTCATTAGGTGTCAAACCGATTTTTATTGGCGCTGGCTTTACGTTAGTGGCGGTAATTATTTTTATCGCAGGATTATTATTTTCCGTGAGTCCCATTGTGTGGTTATACAGTTGGGTAGAGCGTCAATTAATGAAGTTCCCGTTGTTTAAATCCGTATATGGCAGTATTCGTGATATTGCGGCATTGATGAACAATGACAACAAACCTAAAAATCAACAAACTGTGCTGATTAAACAGGCCAATGGGAGCTATATTGTTGGCTTTATTATGGGAGATAACACGCCTGCGCCATTAACCGATGCGTTGCCAGATGGTGACTGGGTGCCGGTATTATTTCAGTTAAGCTACCAAATGGCTGGGGTCACCAGTTTAGTGAAACGAGAAGACTTAATTGAAGTGCAGTGGTCGTTTGAAGAAGCTATGCGCTTTAACTTAACCGCTGGGATTTCAAGCTCAAAAGACATTGCGCACAATTAAATCAGCCGCGTTGATTAACGCTCTTAGATTGATGTAAAACGCGTCAATCTAGGTTACATCATTTAACTTGTTTCACGAATGTAGGTTAAAGCATTGCTCCAAGTGATAACAGCGCTTATCCTTGGGGCAAATGTATATCAACATCAAAGAGAAAACACATGTCAGGCACACCCAGTAAATTAGATAAAGTGCTTGCACAAGCACGTGAGTATAAAGCGAGCCGTGAAAAAGGTTACCGTGAACAAGCGCTGAAGTTATACCCGTGGATTTGCGGTCGTTGTACTCGCGAATTTACCCATAAAAACCTCAGTGAATTAACTGTTCACCATGTTGATCATAACCATGATAACAACCCCTCTGATGGCAGCAATTGGGAATTATTATGTTTGTATTGCCACGACAACGAACATTCACGTTTTGAAGAGTTAATTCGCTACGGCAATACCACTGAAGCGAAGCAAGAAGCGGCAACGTATAATCCGTTTGCTGACTTAAAGTCGATGATGAAAAAGTAGTTGTTAGCCAAGGTCATTGAAAGTCAGCCATGGGCTGGCTTTTTTATTGACAGGTATTTTACACGCTGCGGGTGATTTTAGCTTGGGCTGCCAACCATTTGTCGCGGCTTAATATTTGGGTGTTGCTGTCGCCTTCAAACTGGCTTTTTCGCGCGGGTAGGGCGGCGACAATTTGCTGTTGCTGCTGTTCATTGGCTTTTGACCAAGCAACGATTTCATCAATATGGCGGTAACAGCCCATACAATAATCATCATCATTCAAACCGCATCTAGCAACACACGGGGACTGCATAGTTATTTCCTTTTAACTGTTGGAGGTATGGACACTGTTGTTTTTTACGCGCTAATTGACGTTTGCGGCTAGGTTAGCACGGTTTTAACCCAAGCGGTAAAGCTGAATTAGATGATGATTTTTGATAAACCTCACTTTGCATCATATCAATCAGGTGTATGGTGGTCTGCGCGTTAACATGACCGCTAAATTTGTATGTTGATCAGGTGAGTACCCTGTTGGGCCTGATCTTTAATATGAATATATATCACGACTGGATACCGAATTGACCAATAAAAGCGACTATCAATCTCAGTTTGCATTGTTAACCACTTATTTGGAGCAATATCGTGCGCTATGGCAAGTAAAAGCTTTTGATTGCAAAAGCTTACCTTGGGAGACATCGTTTACCCATTTAGCTGAAAAATTATGGCAACTTAATGACGCAGATATTGACGAGTTAGATAGTCATCAGCAGCGGTTAGTTGATACGCTTTTGCCCGCGCTAGCACGCGATTGTAACCTTGATGACGCGCAGCAAAAGAGATTAAACCAATTGCTCACGGCACGCTTTGGATCTAAAGCACAACTTGACTCTCAATGGCTTGATAGCGTTGAACTGCCACATTTTAGCGCCACGATAAAGGGACGTAAGTGGCAACAAATTAGTGCGTTTGCACAACATGTGGATAGCGAGCTGCCATTTTTTGAATGGTGCGCAGGTAAAGGCCATCTTGGGCGGTATTTGGCTAAAACGAAGCAAGTGAGTGTGCATAGTCTTGAATGGCAACAATCATTATGTGATGCCGGAATAACCTTTGCCAAACAATGGCAATTACCGCAAACATTCGAGTGTGCAGATGTCTTTGCTTTACGTCAAAATCCATTAGATTGTCAGCAGCATGCCGTGGCATTACATGCTTGCGGTGACTTACATATTCATTTATTACGTCATGTGGTGGATGCCGATACTCAAGCGGTGTCGATATCACCTTGCTGTTATCATTTGATTCAAGACGAGGTTTATCAACCGTTATCCGCTATTGGCCAAAAGCAAACGCTTAAGCTGGCTAAGCATGATTTGCAATTACCTTTGCAGCAAAGTGTTATTGCTAATAAAAAACAGCAACAATTGCGTCATCAAGAAATTGCTTGGCGTTTAGGTTTTGACAGCCTACAACGAGATATTAGCGATAATCCGCATTATTTACCGATTCCGAGTGTTAAACGTAGCCAATTAAGTGGTGAGTTTAGTGACTTTTGCCATTGGGCAGCTAACTGTAAAGGCTTGGTGTTAACTGCTGATATTGACTGGCATGATTACCTTGAACAGGGGCTAGTTCGACAACGGCTGACTCGACGAATTGACCTCGTTGCACATGTTTTCCGGCGCATGCTAGAGCATTGGTTAGTGCTCGATAGAGTGTGTTATTTAATTGAGCATGGCTATCAGGTGCAGGTGTATGATTTTTGTTCGCCTAACATTACGCCGCGCAATAGCCTTATTCAGGCGACAAAACGCAAATAAACCGGCATTTGTTGATGATTTGTTATTAAGTTATTGTTTCATTTATTTTATTTTGTCCATTGCAGTCTAAATCAACTGTCTATATTCAGTTGTATTCATGCCGTGAGTTAAAAAATATGACAAATCTCTTGGGTTTTCCTCGGTTTTTGATTGAATCTTGAGGCTAATCTTGTTCAAATGGCGGGTTATTGAAATTCCACTATGAAATGCCATGTAATTGTGGCTTCAGTTAAGCGAAAAATACGGTTTAATGAAATATTCCCGCGTCTTTATTAATAGCCTAGCGTATGAGCTAGCACCGCAAGTAGTGTCGAGCAGTGATCTTGAAAATCGTTTAGCACCGCTGTATCAAAAATTTCGTATTCCAATGGGGCAACTTGCTGCATTAACAGGAATAAAAGAACGCCGTTGGTGGCCTAAAGGGCATCGTTTGTCTGACGGCGCAATTGCGGCAGCAAAAAAGGCTGTAGCAGAAACCGGTATTAATGTTAGCGAACTTGGCGCGGTTGTTTATACCGGCGTATGTCGTGATCAACATGAACCTGCAACAGCATGCCGCATAGCAGCTGAGCTGGGTGTATCAAAAGATACCGCGATATACGATATAAGCAACGCATGCTTGGGCGTATTGTCAGGTATGTTAGATATTGCTAATCGCATAGAATTGGGCCAAATCAAAGCTGGAATGGTTGTCTCATGTGAGTCTGCGCGCGACATTGTCGATGCCACGATTGAGCACATGTTGGCTGAACCGACAATGCAAAACTTTGCTCAGTCATTAGCCACACTTACAGGTGGTTCTGGTGCAGTGGCAGTGATTTTAACCGATGGCAGCTTACCGTTAACCACCCAACGCCAACATCAATTACTAGGAGCAAGTCACCTTTCTGCTCCTGAACATCATCAGCTGTGTCAATGGGGCCTACAAGAAGCCGGTCACATGTTGTATCGCGAATTTATGCGCACTGATGCGGTGACATTGCTTAAAGAGGGGGTGGATTTAGCTAAGCATACTTGGCAACACTTCTTAACTCAGCGCGATTGGGTCGTTGAACAAGTTGATAAAGTTATTTGTCATCAAGTAGGCTCATCTAATCGTAAGCAAGTGCTCAATGCGTTAAATATTCCTCATGAAAAAGAATATCCAACCTATGAATCACTTGGCAATATGGGTACGGTTTCGCTGCCTGTTACTGCAGCATTAGCTCACGATAATGGCTTTATTCACGCAGGTGATCAGGTGAGCTTTTTAGGTATAGGCAGTGGCTTAAACTGCATGATGCTGGGTATTAAGTGGTAATTGTTAGCGCTTGAGTAGAGCGTGTCTTTACAAAATAATGAGAAGAATTTAGGGACATCATGTTAGAAAAGTTAATGCCATTTGAGCAGCATTATTTAGATTTGAATGGCAATAAAATGCATTACCTCAATGAAGGCGAAGGTGAGCCGGTGGTCATGGTTCACGGTAACCCTAGTTGGAGCTTTTATTACCGTAACCTTGTAAGTGCATTAGCCGGCAACCATCAATGTATTGTGCCTGATCATATTGGCTGTGGCATGTCTGATAAACCCAATGATGCTAATTACGATTACACCTTAAAGCAACGCATTGATGACCTTGAAACCCTGCTAGATAGCTTAGGCGTGACCGAAAATATTACTTTAGTGGTTCATGATTGGGGCGGGATGATTGGTACAGGGTTTGCCGCGCGTTATCCTGAGCGAATTAAACGTTTAGTGTTTTTAAACACCGCAGCGTTTCATTTACCAAAATCTAAGCCATTTCCTTGGGCATTATGGATATGCCGTGACACGTTACTTGGCACGATTTTAGTACGCGGATTCAATGCGTTTGCTTCAGCGGCCTCTTATGTGGGCGTAAAACGCAAACCCATGGATAAAGCCACCCGCAAAGCATACGTTGCGCCATTTAATAATTGGGCTAACCGTATTTCTACCCTGCGTTTTGTGCAAGATATTCCATTAAAACCGGCGCATCGTAACTACGATTTAGTCACTGAAATATCAGCCAGTTTGGCCAAGTTTCAACAAACACCCACCATGGTGTGTTTTGGTTTACAAGACTTTGTGTTTGATGAGCATTTTTACGCACAGTGGAAAGATAAAATGCCTTATGCTGAATTTCACGAATTCCCTGATTGCGGTCACTATATTCTTGAAGATGCTAGTGATGACGTTATTGGGTTGATTAAAACGTTTATCAGTAAGCACCCATAAGGGCAGCATGACACAATAATTAAGGCTCTTAGGAGCCTTTTTATTTAAGCCAAATTTTATATTGCCGTATTGATTGCTTGTCCAAGTAATGGATAACCGCCAACAAAGTGAATCTCATATGACATTAACCAACAATCCTACCCAAGCGGTGTTAGATGCCAATATTTGTCGTCATTTAACCCATGCCGCTATTCACCATCCCCACGAGTTAGCCGTTGCGGTGCAGCAAGCAACAACTCAAGGCGACTATCAATACCATGAATTAGATTTTGCCCAATTAGAGCATCAATCAAATGTAATCGCCCATGGATTAAACCAATTTGGGATTCACAAAGGCATGAAAGCGGTGCTGATGGTCACGCCAAGCATTGCGTTTTTTTCGTTAACGTTTGCATTGTTTAAAGCCGGCATTGTACCGATCTTAGTTGACCCTGGTATGGGGATCAAAAATCTCAAGCAATGCTTTGCCGAATCAGAGCCCGATGCCTTTATTGGCATTCCTAAAGCACATATTGCTCGGCGCATATTAGGCTGGGGTAAAGGCAGTGTCACTAAAGTGATAAATGTCGGTGGTGGTGCTGTGCAGCGCTGGTTAAGCGGCGCGATCAGTTTAGAATCGATAGTGGCATTAGGTGAGGCAGTGCTAGCACAGGTTGAGATTGACGCGAATGAACCAAGCTACCCGATGACTTATTTAGCGGCTCAGCAAATGGCAGCGATTTTATTTACCAGCGGCAGCACGGGTACACCCAAAGGCGTGGTTTATAGTCATAGTATGTTTGAAGGGCAAATTAATGCCTTACGCGAAGACTACGCGATTAAACCCGGCGAGCGCGATTTAGCCACGTTCCCGTTATTTTCATTGTTTGGCCCAGCATTAGGTATGGCATCTATTGTGCCTGACATGGATGCCAGTAAACCGATTACTGCAAAACCTGAGCACTTATTTGCCGCCATTGAAAAGTATCAATGTAGCAATATGTTTGTTAACCCAGCATTGCTTGACCGTTTAGGCCAAGCTGGGGTTAATGGCGCGCAGGCAGGGCATAAATTAACCTCAATTAAACGGGTCATTTCAGCTGGTGCACCGGCAACCATCGCATCAATTGAGTTATTTAGCCAAATGCTTAATCAAGATGTTGAAGTGTTTAACTCTTATGGCGCAACAGAGTCATTACCCATTAGTATGATTGGCAGTAATGCCTTAATGGATACCGTGTCATTAACTGACAGTGGTGCAGGCATTTGTGTGGGGCAACCCATTGCCGGTGTAAAGGTTGATATCATTGCCATTGATGATGGCCAAGTTAACACATGGTCAAAGGCAAAGACGCTGGCTCAAGGCGAAATTGGTGAGATTGTTGTCAGCAGTCCAATGGCAAGCCAAGCCTATTATCAGCGTCCTAAAGCCACTGAAATGGCAAAAATTGCTGACGGCGATATTATGCGTCATCGTATGGGTGATGTGGGTTATATAGATGACATTGGCAGATTATGGATGTGCGGCCGTAAAGGCCATTTAGTGGATGGCCTTGTCACCACAGCCCAAGGCGGTACACAAAAGCAAGTGAGTAAGCGCTTTTTTTCAATCCCTTGTGAACGAATTTATAATACCCATCCGCAAGTTAAACGCTCGGCATTAGTGGGCGTTAACGTTAATGGTCAAACCCTGCCATTAGTGTGTATTGAATTAACTCACCCTAACAGTTGCCGCGATGCGAAAAGCTTGTACCAACAACTTATTGCCCTTGGCCAAGCACATGACATTACCACGGGCATTGAGCGCTTTTTAATTCATCCAGACTTTCCGGTAGATGTAAGACATAACGCTAAAATCTTCCGTGAGAAACTCGCTGTGTGGGCCCAAAAACAATGGAAAGAATGTTAATGCAGCAGATAACACTGAACCAAATGACTGCGCTTGAGCAACAAACCTTAATTGCGCTTAAGCAAAAGCTATCAAAAGTGCTAGTAACAGGTGCGGGCGGTTTTTTAGGTAAAGCCATTTGTGAGCGCTTATTAGCTGCTGGCATTGATGTTGTTGGTTTAGCACGGGGGCATTATCCGCAATTGACGCAGTTAGGTGTTGAGATGCACCAAGGTGATATTAGTCAGCTAGCCGATGTTGAGCAGGCCATGATAGGTTGTGATGCGGTGTTCCATGTGGCTTCTAAAGCCGGTGTCTGGGGCTCGAAACAAAGCTATTACTCACCTAATGTTGATGGCGCTAAAAATATCATCGCTGCGTGTAAAACATTGGGCGTTGAGTATTTAGTTTATACCAGCACCCCAAGCGTGACCTTTGCCGGTGTAGATGAAAATGGCATTGATGAATCAGCGCCTTATGCCAGTGAATATTTAAACTATTACGCCGAGTCAAAAGCCATTGCAGAGCAACTGATGCTTAAGGCCAATAACGACACGTTAAAAGTCACGGCGCTGCGTCCCCATTTAATCTGGGGGCCAAACGATCCGCATTTAGTCCCAAGAGTGATTGCCAGAGCTCAGGCTGGTAGGCTTAAGTTGGTAGGAAAACAAGATAAATTGGTTGATACCATTTATGTTGATAATGCCGCTTTTGGTCACCTTCAAGCTGCACTTGAGTTAACGCAACAGGCAAAATGTGCCGGTAAAGCCTACTTTTTAAGTAATGATGAGCCGATTACTATGGCGCAGATGCTCAACCGCATTCTTGCTTGTAAAGGTTTGCCGCAAGTGAATAAACGTGTGCCGGCTAAGTTGGCTTACGCTGTCGGTAGTCTGCTTGAAACTGTGTATCGTTTAGCAGGTAAACAACAAGAGCCCATTATGACGCGCTTTGTGGCTAAGCAATTATCAACTAGCCATTATTTTAATATCAGCGCTGCCAAAACCGATTTTGGATACCAAGCTATTGTATCAATAGAACAGGGGATGGAGAGGCTTGCTAAGTCATTGCAAGCAAGCGAATAGTCTTTTAATTCCCAAACAAAACCACAGCCTTATGTTAATGATAAGACTGCATGTCAGTTAAATTAACTTGCGACAGTTCATTAAACGGCGTTTGATAATAAGGTGTTTAACCTTTTAGTAACAAACGCTATGATAAAGCGCCTATTAAATAATAAGAGCTTGTCTAATGAGCCTGAAAAACATTGCCAAATGGGGTAAGCGCAGCCTTATCCTCAGTTGTAGTTTAGTTATCGTTGGGTTAATTGGACTGTACGTCAGCATTAGTTTAAGTTTGCCCAAGCTCAGCGCACACTATAAAACCAACGCTATTAGTAAAGATATGCGCATTGAACGTGACCAGTTAGGCACGGCAATCATCAGTGCCGAAAATCGTTTAGATGCCGCTTATGGTTTAGGTTATGCCCACGGACAAGATCGATTTTTTCAGATGGATTTGCTGCGCCGTAATGCGGCTGGGGAATTATCTGAACTGTTTGGTGACAAAGCACTTGAGCTGGATAAATCACGTCGATTCCACCAGTTACGTCAACGTGCTAAAGCCATCGTAGACACGCTTCCAGCAGCTGATAAAGCCATACTCGTTCACTATCGCAACGGCGTGAATGCGGCGTTACAAGCACAAATACTCCCTTCGTTTGAATATTTATTTACCAACAATCGCCCGCAACCGTGGCAACTGGATGACAGTTTGTTGGTGATTTACAGCATGTACTTAGACCTGCAAGGGAATACCTTAAAGCGAGACTTAACCTTAACTCAATTGCAGCTTGAGTTTGGTCAGCCAATGGTGAATTTTATTCTGCAGCCAAGCCCATACCAAGCGGCACTTGATGGCAGTGAGTTTGAGTTACAACCGCATGCCATTCCGGCTTTAACTGCATCGCAAATTGCTCAAGCTAAAGTGAGTACTATCAAAATGCCTCAAGAAGTGGGTAGTAATAATTGGGCGGTAACTGACAAATTAACCCATAACGGTCATGCGATGGTGTCAGATGACATGCATTTATCCTTTTCGGTGCCCATTATTTGGTACCGAGCTCAGTTAAATTACCTCAGCGACTCCCTAACCAATACCACGTCCTCAACAAACCATGTCCAAGTTACGGGGGTGAGTTTGCCCGGTACGCCCGCCATTGTGGTTGGCAGTAATAACTATGTCGCATGGGGATTCACCAACGCTTATATTGATACTGCAGACTGGGTGAATGTTGACGGTGAAGCGACAACCATCATAAAAGAGCCGATTAACGCCAAAACCACGACATATATTTATGAGTTAGAAATGTCCGCTGTTGGGCCTGTGCGCCAAATTGATGGTCATAAGTACGCGTTATCTTGGGTTGGCCATCAAGATTATGCCGTGGATATGTCACTGTTAAAGCTTGAGCAGGCAAAAGATGTGCAACAAGTAAAACAATGGGTGAGTGAATTTGGTATGCCAGTTCAAAATATTGTCGCCGCGGATAAGTCTGGTGCCATTATGTGGACACTGGCTGGGGCGATAAGTCGCCGAGATGACCCTAGCGACATTGCCGTGGATCTTAAACAATACCAGCAACAAGATTGGCAACAGTTAACCACACATATCCCTTATCAAATAAACCCCAGTTCACAGCGCATTTGGACGGCAAACTCGCGAGTAGTGTCGACACAAGATAATCAACGCTTGGGTGATGGTGGGTATGCTTTAGGGGCAAGGGCGCAGCAAATACAGCAAGCGATGTTTAGCCAGCAGCGTTTTAACGAACACGATTTTTATCAACTGCAACTAGACAATCAAGCCACATTTCTATTGCCATGGCATCGGTTTTTAGTGACTCAGCTTGAACAACATAGTGACACGATGAGAGAAGACTTACGTTATTTACGCCAATGGCAACAATGTGCTTGTGCCGATTCCGTTGGTTACACCTTAGTGCGCCACTTTAGACAAACGTTACTTGAACAAGTGTTTGCACCGCTTGAAACGGCATTGCAAGCCCACCAACTGAGTTTGTCGCCAGTGATGCGCTATTTAGAGCCTGCGATTTGGCAGTTGTTAGCACAGCAGCCACAAGATTGGCTTCCCAATGATGTTAGCAGTTGGGAGCAACTTAGCTTAAATGCTTATCAAGCAAGTAAAACCAAGTTACTCAAGCAACATAGTAGTAACGGACAATTACGCGACTTAGCGTGGGGTAAAGTTAACGCGTTGACGGTGCAACATCCGTTTTCAAAGTCGATGCCGCTATTAAGCCATTGGTTAGACATGCCCACCCAAGCAGGTTTTGGCGATACATTTATGCCAGCGGTACAGGGCAAAAGTTTCGGTGCGTCGCAGCGTTTTATTGTGCAACCAGGATTAGAAAAAAACGCCATTTTAACTTTACCAGGCGGACAGTCTGGGCATCCGTTATCGGATTTTTATCGCAGTGGTTTTGAGCAATATGTTAAACAGCAGCACACACCACTCTTGCCAGGGCATGTATTGCATACGCTAAGTTTTCAGGCGCAATAAGCTTGTGAAGCAACACGCTACTACGCTGATTTGTACGATGCGTGGTTAACGATTTTTTACGTTTTTGGTATGAGTGGGTGAGTGGTTTTAGCCTGCAACGTTAATGTAATGGTGACGTATCTGGCGGTAACAAAATGATTGTAACAATGTTTTTACAAATAGAGGGGTGATTATTTAACCACGAAAACTTGGTTATTGGCACTGCAACGGTATGTTGTTTACACAACGTAAAATAACAAGATTAAGTTGAGTCAATCCAATGAGCATGGAATCTAAAACACTACCGTCGTCTGCAGCCGAACACGCTGAATTACCTGTCTATAACAAGTTACACGCGTCAACATTAGCCATTCATGGTGGGCACCAAGCCAATGAGCATGGCGCATTAGTGACACCTTTGCATCAAAGTGCCACCTTTGCATTTGATAATGCTGAGCAAGGTGGTGCGCGTTTTGCCGGCGATCAGCCAGGTTATATTTACACCCGCTTAGGGAATCCCACCACCGCAGAGTTAGAACGTAAAATGGCATTGCTTGAAGGCGCAGAAGACGCCGCCGCTACTGCATCTGGTATGGCAGCGGTATCAAGTGCTTTGCTGACTCATTTGCAAGCAGGCGACCATATTGTGGCGTCAAACGCGATTTACGGCTGCAGTTTTGCATTAATAACCACCCAATTAAATAGACTTGGGATCCGCAGCACCTTGGTTGACTTTAATAATATGCCAGCCGTTACTGCTGCAATTGAGCCAACAACCAAGGTGATCTTTTGTGAAACCCCGGTTAATCCTCACCTTGATGTATTTGATATCCGCGCGATTGTCGCAATAGCAAAGCAATATGATCTTGTGTCTATTGTTGATAACACCTTTATGACGCCATTACTGCAACAGCCATTAGCTTTAGGCGTTGACATGGTGATTCACAGTGCAACTAAGTATCTAAATGGCCACGGTGATGTCATCGCAGGCATCGTTTGCGGTAATCGCGAGCATATGACCCGCTTAAAATATGAAATATTGAAGGACTTTGGCGGGGTGATTTCGCCCCACGATGCATGGTTAATTCTGCGCGGGATGAAGACCTTAGATGTGCGTTTACAACGTCACTGCGATAACGCCGAACAGCTCGCACAATATTTACAAGCCAACCAAGCGATTGCTAAGGTGTTTTATCCTGCGTTGAGCTCTCATCAGGGGCATCGGTTTATTGGCCGCCAAATGAAACGGGCTGGCGGCGTATTAGCATTTGAATTAATAGGTGATTTACAGCATGCAATTGATTTTGTTAACCGTTTAACCTTACTCACTATTGCAGTGAGTCTAGGTGATGCTGAAACGCTTATCCAACATCCCGCATCGATGACACATTCGCCATATACGCCACAAGCACGCGCGGAGGCTGGCATAAGTGATAATCTGTTAAGAATTTCAGTGGGACTTGAAGATATCAACGATATTATTGCAGATATTGAGCAAGCACTGGTTTGATTAAATTCAACAACGGCCGCACAAGTTGATTAATCAACTTGTGACAATCGTGAAATTTGAAGGTTTTAATCTACCGAGATGTCAAGGAAAATAAGTAAAAAATTGAGCTAGTGATTGGTTTCTAACGCTTTTGGGTGGTGGTTATCGTCACTTTTAAAATGGCTATGCTATGCTTCCTTTAATTAATATTTTGAATAAATAACAGAGTAAAGGACACGACATGAAAGTAGTTATTCCCGTCGCCGGATTAGGTACAAGGATGTTACCTGCTACAAAAGCCATTCCTAAAGAGATGCTGCCATTAGTGGACAAACCGCTTATTCAATACATTGTTGATGAATGTGTGAGTGCGGGAGTGACTGAAATAGTGTTAGTAACTCATGCCAGTAAAAATGCCATTGAAAACCACTTTGATGTGTCTTATGAACTAGAAACCACCCTTGAAAAACGGGTAAAACGGCAATTACTGCATGAAGTAAAATCTATTTGCCCTAAAAATGTCACCATCATGCATGTGCGTCAAGGTGAAGCAAAAGGGTTAGGCCATGCGGTATTGTGTGCCAAACCTTGTATTGGTGATAGTCCGTTTGCGGTGGTGTTGCCAGACGTGATATTAGACAGTTATAGCGCCGATCAACGCACTGAAAACTTAGCGTCCATGATCAGCAGATATAAAGCCGCTCAAGCAAGTCAAATTATGGTAGCACCTGTGGCCCAAGAAGAGGTGAATAAATACGGTATTGCTGATTGCGCGGGTGAAGATTTACTACCAGGGCATTCAACGAAAATTGTTAAAATGGTTGAAAAGCCAAAAGTGGAAGATGCGCCTTCAAATCTCGCTGTGGTAGGGCGTTATGTCTTATCGGCCAAAGTGTGGGACTTATTAGCTAAGACCATGCCCGGTGCTGGAGATGAAATTCAGCTTACAGATGCTATTGATATGCTGATTGAATCTGATGAAGTTGAAGCCTTTAATATGACCGGAAAGTCACACGATTGTGGCGACAAAATGGGTTATATGAAAGCCTTTGTCGAATACGGACTGCATGACCCTAAATTGGGTGATAGCTTTAAAAAAGAATTGATTGCATTGCTAGAGCAAAACTAATTTGTTGAACTAACTGTGCGACTTAAATACCAAACCGCAGCAATATTTTTTGCTGCGGTTTTAGTTTGCTAACCCCTCTAAACGATTAAGGTTGCTAGATAGCTTTGCCTTTAAGCAGCTTACGCATCCACATTCTATTCGGGCTTAATAGCGTTTGTAACGTCATTCCTAAAGGTGATAATTCGCCTGTCATCATGGCGGCTAATGACTCAGCGACTAATGGTGCAGAGCTAATGCCGCGTGAACCAAATCCACCAAGGACATACAACTGTTGATAATGCGGCGCGATATTTTGTTGCCAATATTTCGGTGACTGTTGCCATTGTAGTAATTGACGTTGTTGCTGAAAACGAACGTGCATTGGCGCAACATTTGCCATGGCGCCCATCACTGGAAAATGATCGCGACTGACCATACGCACCTCAACACGGACTTGATTATCGTTTTATTGCTAAAGAATCTGGCTTAATCGAATATAAAAACAATTTATCTACTTTAATGATAGCGAATAATATATAAGGGCTGTTAACGTAAATAGCACTTGTATAACACCGAAAAAACATTGTTTAGGCACTGCAGTTGGACAAAATGTCCTATGATGCTGAAATTAACGCCAATTGCAGTATTGCATGTTTCCCATAAAATTATTTTTTTGAGCCTTATCTAAAGTTAATTCGTTATTGATCGCTGACTTTATTGATTTCAGTAATATATGCAGCACTAATATAAGTCTATTGCATCTTGTGCGATAAATGTGCTGCCCATGTTGAGGGTCAAATGGTTAAATTAACGAAAACAAAACTTGCTGTAATCATATATGGCGTAATGTCTTGTCACAGTGCCTTTGCGGCCGATGATGTGTTTAAACTCGGTGAAATCGTAGTATCTGACGACACAGGCGTTAAAGATATTTCAATGAACAACTCAATTTCTGCTGAAAAAATTGCCATGATTGGGGCAAAGACAGTGGCGGATGCACTTGACTATGTTCCTGGCGTGCATGTTGCTCAGTCAAGTAAAGGCGAGAAATTTATAACCATTCAAGGTTTTGAGCAAGATAAAGTGCTTATTTTGCTTGATGGTGTGCCATATTATGAAACCAACTATGGTCAGCTCGATTTAAACCAAATTCCAGCCAATATCATTTCACGCATTGATGTGACTAAAGGCGCGTCGTCAGTGCTTTATGGTCCTAATGGTATGGGTGGTGTGGTCAATATTATTACTAAAAAAGGTCAAGAGGGCATAGGCGGTGAAGTCAATGCTTCTATTGGTCAAAATGGTAAAAGTCATCAATCTGCTTCAATAAGTATGGGCAAAAATGGATTTAGTTTGCTGGGTTCAGTTGAACACCAAAAACGTGATTCATACAGAATGTCTAACGATTTTGAACCTGTAGAGTCATATGTAAAAGACCACCATGGTCATCTTCCAAAACATCTTGTTGTAGAAGATGGCGGCGATCGTAACAACTCATCTTATGAATCTACCAATGTCTGGTTACGTGGTGGTTATACCAATGAGAACTCAGAATTCTTTGCCAGTGTGTTTAATTTAGATACAGAAAGAGGACTACCTTACAATACTCGCAATAACAAGGTATTCGATGATTTCTCAAGTTTTGCAAACATTTCAGAATATAAAGATAGTGGTATCGATTTAAGCGGTCGCCATAAAGTTAACGATTGGCTGCAATTTAGAGCTTTAGCGTATCACCATATGCATAAAGACAGTTATGAATCATTTGATACACCAGAAAAAAACGAAAAATTGGCTGTAAGCTCATTTAACGATTACACCACTGGTGGAACTGTATTTACAGACATGACACTAGCTGATTGGAACAGTTTAAGTTTATCTGTTAGTTATAAAAATGATGTCCATAAGAAGAAAAATGTCGCTTACTTTGATTCTAGTGATTCATATCCTTACAAACGTTCAGAACTTAATACGTTAAGTTTTGCTGCTGAAAACACCATGACCTTTGGTGGTTTGAATGTGGTCGCTGGCATTGCTTATCATGACCAAACGGTTAAAGAAGATGCAAAAGATAAACTTAAAACAGGTAGAGATGGTTCTGATACATTAGATCCAATGGTTGGTGTGAGCTACATCTTCGATAATGCAGGTATGCTTTACAGTTCGATTGCCCAAAAAACCCGTTTTGCAACCTTCTCTGAAATGTATGACGATACTGGCGCAAGACATGATCTAAAACCAGAACGCAATACTAGCTATACATTAGGTTGGAAAAATGATTTAGATATTGATTTACTTAATAATGTCGATATCAGTGTTTTCTATCATGATGTTACTGATAGAATTGAAGAAGTTTATATTCCTGATCCCACTGATCCACACGGAAAAATTCAGCTTAACCAAAATATTGGTAAAAGTGCAATGTATGGTATTGAGTTAAGCACTTCTAGCCAACTGTCAGAAAATGTAAGTTTCTCAATGAATTATAGTTATACCCATGCCCGTAATAAGAGTGATGGCCGTGAGTCTGATTATTTCCGTGATACGCCAGAAAATTCATTAACAGGTATCTTAAATTGGTATCAACCTTGGTTAGATATGGACAGTAACCTTCGTGTGCGCTATCGCACAGATGTGTTGATTAATGTTGATGATGACGAGTGGGAATCTGAGATGTTAACTGTCGATATTGGCTTGAAAAAGAACTTTACACCTGAATTAAGCGCATATTTCAATCTTAATAACTTACTTGATGAGTCTTTCTATCAAGGCTATGGTCAGCCTAATGAAGGTCGTTCATATGAAGTTGGATTAAAATATCGTTTCTAAGGGGCAACAATGCTAAACAGTCTTATTAAAACTGTTGTCATTGTGCTGTGTTTATCGACAAGTGTATTGGCGAGTCCAATACACTTAGTTGATGGGCAAGGTCGCTCAGTTGTGCTGCCAAAGCCAGCTGAGCGTATTGTGACGACCTTTACCCCTGCAAACTTATTTTCATTAAGTCTTGGTCTTGCAGATAAGTTAGTTGGTGTTGGCGGCAACGTTCAGTTTTCGCCTTTTTTAGTTAAAATGCTTGAAAATCAAAAACCTGTTTTTGTTGGCAGTCGCTCAGCAGGTAATAATCTTGAGTCCATCATAGGCTTACAGCCTGATCTAGTTTTAATTCATGGTAAAAAAGATGGTTATCGCTTAGCAGATCGCTTAGCTGGGTTAGGCATACCTTGTATTGTTATGCAGCCTGAATCGTTTGCCGAAGCCGATCAAGTCCTGCAATTGATTGCTAAAGCGACGGGAACTCAAGCGAAAGCCAAGGTTATTCAAACTGAAAATGCGCGCATTAAGAAAATAATTGAATCAAGGTTAGCAGGCTTAACAAAAGCTGAGCGGATTAAAGCTTATTACGTTAATAGTTCAGATTTATATCGCACAGCCAGTAAACAAATGTTTCAACATGAGTTAATGACCTTAGCTGGAGTGGATAATGTTGCAAAAGATATTGCTGGTTTTTATCCAAAAATAAACTCTGAACAATTAATGCTTTGGCAACCTCAGCTATTAATACGTGAAACGAATAATTCGACCAAGGTGGATGAACAATTAGCTGACACCTTAGTGTCTTCACTATCATCATTACCACAAATTCGCCTGCCTGCAGGGAGTTTTTGGGATATGCCATCACCAATGGCAACTATTGGTGCCTTATATATTGCGGCACATGCTTATCCTGAGCGTTTTAAGGATATAGACGTTGATGCTGAAACAGCCAATTACTATCGTGTTGCCTTTGGCAATGCTTGTTTGTCCCCAATGCAAGAGTCAGCAACATGTCCCTAGCTGTTAACACCGTCAAAGCGCCAAATATGCAAGCTAAAAAGCTTTATACAACTATCGGCTGGTTGATCATGGTGTTTATTGTCATCACCGTGGGAGTATTTGCGGGACGTTTTTCTATTTCAGTTACCGATGTGCTTAGTGCTTTTCAAAAACTGCCAAGCGTACTGTATGGCTTAATTAAAAACGGCACGGTTACAGATGAACTTAACCAAGCTGAGCGGGTGTTAATCTTAATCCGCTTTCCGCGTCTATTAACGGCACTTTTAGTTGGGGCAGGGCTTGCTGTTTCCGGTGCTGTTTATCAGGGCGTATTTCGTAATCCTTTGGTTTCACCTGATATTTTAGGTGTTGCGTCAGGTTGTATGTTTGGTGCTGCATTGGGATTACTTTTACCTGGTAGTGGCTGGTTCATGGTGCAAGCGCTGGCATTTATTTTTGGTTTGTCAGCGGCAACCGCAGCTATGTTGATGGCCAAACGCTTTGGTAGTAATAGTCTTTTACTCATGATCATGACAGGGATTATTGTTGGTTCATTATTTAGTGCAGGGCTGACGATGATGAAGGCACTCGCTGATCCATATGGTGAGCTTCCTGCAATTATATTTTGGCTTATGGGATCAATGTCTACCAGTAGTTGGAGTACGGTATTTCAATTAAGTGTTCCAGTTCTACTGGGGTATGGAGTCATTCATTCATTACGATATCGTCTCAATGTGCTCTGTCTTGGCGATCAGCAAAGCCAAAGTTTGGGCATTGAACCCGAAAAATTACGGTTAATCCTAATTATTATCAGCTCATTTATTGTCGCTTCTTGTGTGGCTACCGTAGGCCAAGTTGCGTGGATAGGTCTTGTTGTTCCTCACATGGTGCGCACTTTCACAGGCGCAAACAATATAAAATTAGTACCACTTGCAACCATTATAGGGGCGTTATTTTTACTATTAGCCGACTCTGTGGCTAGAGCAAGTCTTTCTATTGAAATTCCTATCGGCATCGTTACTTCTTTAGTCGGTGCGCCATTGTTTGCATTTTTACTCTTTCGCTTTAGACAGGGGGGTCATTACTAATGCTATCAGTTAAAAACCTTTGTTATAGCGTTGGCACCAAACAGCTAATTAAGGATCTTAGCTTTGAGCTTCATCCGGGAGAATTTTTGGCTATTTTAGGTGCTAATGGCGCAGGTAAAACCACGCTTATGCACTGCCTCGCTGGATTAAATAAACCAGATAGTGGCGAAGTTTTGCTTGGTAAACACAATATAAAATCCATGAATCGGATTGAAATTGCCCAGCAAATGGCCTTAGTTCCTCAGCAACAAGAAACCGCTTTTGCTTTTAGCGCTTTAGAAATGGTGGTTATGGGCAAGACGCCATATTTGTCAACTTTTGATTCGCCATCAGCACAAGATATTGAAGATGCCAGAAATGTCATGAAAATCTTGGATATTGGGGGCTTAGCAAAAAGTGATTATAACCATTTATCGGGAGGCGAGCGGCAATTAGTGTTGTTAGCGCGAGCCTTGCTGCAAAGTCAAAAGTTGCTATTGCTTGATGAGCCAACAAACCATCTTGATTATCGCAACCGCTTTCAAATTTTATCGCAAGTCAAACGCAGCTGTACTGAATCTAATACTGCGGTCGTTGCCATTTTGCATGACCCCAATCTAGCACAAATTTATGCTGATAAAGTTTTGTTGTTGGAACATGGCAAACTGCTGGATTTTGGTTGCAAACAAGATGTCATGACGGCTGAAAATATCAGTCGTTTGTATGGTCTGCCAATTACAGCTCATCCTATTGAGCAACAACAAATGTTTATGCCGCAAAATATATTGACGAACTCAAACAGTAAAATTGCGATTGTTACTGGTGAGAGTGGTTCTGGTAAAACAACGGCAATAACTGAATTAATCCAACACTGTTTAGATATCAATATCAAACCAAAAGGCATTTTGTGCCCAGGAAAAATAAAAGATGGGCTACGTAGCAGCAGCGAGATTATTAATATTGCGACACAAGAACGCTGTGAGTTTAGTAAGCGCATCGACAAATTAGATAGTTACACAAGTACCCGCTTTACATTCACTAAAGAGGGTATGGCATTAGGTAATAAAGCACTAGCGCCTGAAGAATATACCGATGGTGATGTTTGCATTATTGATGAAATTGGGCCAATGGAACTTGGTGCCAAAGGCTTCGGCACTCTTATTGCGCCGCTGCTCGCTGTTGATAATACGCGGCATATTTGGGTGGTTCGGCCTAATTTAGTCACCCAAGTTTGCCGTCATTGGTCTCTTAATAAGCCACTTGTTATCGACTGCAGAGATGAAGATATTCAACAAAAACTACTGAACTTTGTTACCCAATAAACTGGGTAGTCTAATTATAAAAACTCATGAAAGCGAAATCGTGTTATGGATTCAACCCAAGTAAAAAACACTAATCCGCCAAAGCATTTTTGGCTTGGATCATTATTGATTGTGGGATTATTGTGTGCGTGTGTTTCGCAAATAATGATAATTAACGTTAACAATGTATTATTTCAAGGTAGTAGCAACAGTATGTTTTTACTTTCATCATCACTGATGATGTTGTTAAGCCTATTACCTTTTAAAATTACTGATCAATATCAGCTCAAATTTGCCCTAATTATTTGCTTCATCGTTGCAGTATTTTTGGGTTATCAATACACATTCGATATTCCTACAAGCAATAGCGCCATGCTATTACCGATTTGGTCGCAATTATTTTTCTTATCTCGCCCTGTTGCTGTGGGATTTGGAATCGCAGCTTGTGTCGGATACTTACTGCAATCACGCAATAAAGATTATCACTTAGATAATCATTGCCATATGTTATCTCTGCTTGCAGGTACTGCATTTTTGGTGGGAGAAGTAGCGGGTAACTTTTGGGCCTTTTTAGGCTGGGGCAAAAGTTGGGGTTGGACAGGACATTTCTATGTCTCTGCTTTGACTTATTTGTTACTTGTTTTAGTTTTTCATTTACCAAAAGCCTGGTTTAACAGTGCTAGCCGTTTAGCTTTGGGCAAAGCTGTGTTACTCGGTTTTATTTGCCTCTTGATTTTGGGGTATAAATTTTCATGAAAACAAATTGGCTTTACTCAATGCGTTTAGCATTTGTATTAATCGCTTCAGTGTCATTATGGTTTGGGGTAGGGGTTTTACTTAATAACTATCAAGTATCTAGAAATGCGTTTAGTGCCTTAAATGAATTGCCGATGGCCCAATGGGGCGATACGCTGATAAACACACCTATTGTGGGTTTATGGTTGTTGGTTTTATTTGGTTTAATGGCCATGTTAGCGGTAAATACCGTGTTGTGTATTTGGCGTGATTTAATGCCCGTTTGGCGGCAAAAACGTTGGCGTAGCCCGCGCATTGTGATGATGCCAATTCACGTATTGACCTTGTTGGTGTTCTTATTCCATGGCGTTGATTTAGTGTTTATTCATGGACACGACAAAGTGATGTTACATGAAGGTGAAAGTTTTCAAAGTGGCCAATACAAGATTACTTTAACACGTATAAATTACCGTGATGATGTGGCATACATCACCGCAAATGCAGATGGTAAATCTAAGCTTAAGCGTATTACCCATCGCGATCTTAAAGAGTTTGACCCAAGGCATAATGATATTGAATTATCAGTGACGGTTAACGATAAGACTTATCATGGTAATGCCAAGTTTATGGCGCCATTTAATGTGGATAACCTCTACGTTATGGTGACAGACTTTAGCGTTGGATTTGGCGAAGAGTCAAAGGGGGTTAAAGCGCAGATAATTGCCGTGCATAATCCGATAGTTAACTATTTCTATATTTGTTATGTAGCGCTAATTTTGACTTTACTATTTCAAATTTACTTTTTTTGGCATCGCAATCGCAAAAAAGGAACGCGCTAATGGACTTTAAGTTCAAATCCACTTCAGTTATCGCCCTTGTTGTGTGTAGCGTTTTCTCTGTGACGGCAGTTGCTGATGAAACGCAGAAACAGGGCAACCATGTCGATAAATTAGCACAAACTTGGCTGCAGAAAATTGACTCGCCTATTATCAAATCTGTTGAATTAGGTGAGCAAGCAGCCAAATGGCAACAGCAAAAAGCCCAATCATTATCAAAACAACAGCAAGATCTTGGTGAGCTATATTGGACTGAATATCAAATTCAAAAGCAGCAACGTTATTTAGCTTCATTAAAAAAAGATGTTGCTCAGCTCAATCAAGATATTGCAACGCTTAACAACTTATCCATGCAGTTAGAGCCACAATTAGAAATTTGGTACGCAGCAATTGAAAATCAGATTGCTCAGGATATTCCATTTGATTATCAAGAACGCAAGCGCCGCTTAGGTTTTTTGCGTAGCGCAATGGATAACAGTGAACTAACGGTTGCTGAAAAATTTACTAGATTGATGGATGTGATGCTTATTGAAGTCGCTTACGGATACGGTAAGCAGGTATCTCAGGACGTGATTACGGTTGATGGTGAAGTACTACAAGTTAATTTACTCCGTTTAGGGCGATTAGGATGGTTTTACATGACTCCTGACAATAAACGTCAGGGCTGGTTTGATACAAGATCACGTACTTGGCACACATTATCTGCAACTGAGCGCGGCGATCTTGACAAAGCAATAGCAATTTCTGCCAATAAAAAAATTGCTGAAATTGTTAACCTTCCTATAAAAGGGCAAAAATAATGCGAACTTTATTGATGCTTTTTTTACTCTGTAGCTCAAGTGTTGTTGTTGCAAGTACACAACTGACAAATAATCAAGCTGCAGCTAAAGAAGATTTAAAATATCAACAAGTTGATAAAACGGTTGCCGCCAATGCCAAGCAATTAAATCTTGAAAATAAGCAATGGCGTGAGCGTTTACATAATGAAATTTCACAGGTAAAAAACGATGAAGCCCAGTTAGCAAGGCGTTTAAAGGACAAGCAGAAGCAGTTACAACAGTTAAATGCCAGTATTACTGAATTCACAGCTAAAAAGCAGCACTTAACTGTCCAATATAAGGCTGCTGTTGATGACTTAGAGCTCGTTAAAGGCACTTACCAAAAAGGGTTAACGACACTATCTGCGCAATGGCAACATGCACCAACAAGGTTAGTTAATGATAAACGCAATGATGCTTTATTAGCGGCAATAGCTGATAAAGATTTCCCTAGTGTGCCCGTGTTGGATAAGCTCGTAAAATTTGCCATTAATGATATGCAACTAACAGGTAAAATAACCAACAATGATACAGTTGTCGCTACCGCTGATGGCTCTGTTAGCAATCGTAATGTGAGTGTCGTTGGTGGTTTAATGGCCGTGCTTGCTGATAAACCTTATGGTTATCTTGAACTGAGCGAGACAACGCCTTTAGCGGTAATACCTGCTAAAAGTGCCACCTCAAAACAACTGGCGCAATGGATTAAACAAACATCATCATTGTTACCTATGGACTTAAGTCAAGGTGAAATGTTGTCGGCAGTTGGTCATCAACAAACGTTAGCACAATGGATTGAAAAGGGCGGTGAAGTTTTATGGCCTATCTTAATTCTTGCTGCACTTGGGCTTATCATCATTATTTGGCGAGGGGCGTTATTGTTTTATTGGCGGCCGATGCCTGAATATCTTGCAAATCAAGCATCAATGGCAAATGAAAATAATCTAACACAAGTAAAACAACAACTTAAGAATATTAAACGTACACCATCGGCCAAAGCACTCGCAGATGCAATTGCAAATAGCAGTAACATTGAGTCAATGGATCAGCGTCTACAAAATGCAATGCTCAAACAAATGTCTGCATTTGAACGCGGTCTGGGTTTTATTGCCTTACTTGCGGCAATGGCGCCAATGTTAGGGTTGTTAGGTACCGTTTCTGGGATGATTGAAACATTCCAATCCCTGACACAGTTTGGTAATAGCGATCCTAAATTATTATCGGAAGGCATAAGTAAAGCGCTCATTACCACTCAAGCGGGGTTAATTGTGGCATTACCTTTGTTACTACTGCATTATCCATTAAAACGCCGCGCGCAAAAATTATCCCTTGATATGGAGCGACAAGCTTCGTTGTTATTAGCTCAACATTTGGACCAAGGTGAGTTAAATGTCGACTGATGCAATCGCATTATATATCAAGCAATGGCTGCAGCAGATTTTACAGTTTGCGGAGCAAGGTGGCTTGGTTATGTGGCCATTGTTTGCTTGTAGTCTGTGGATGGTTTGGCTGTTAACGCAAACGATATTTGCTGATAGATACCAGCAATTACCTAACTCAACGCTATTCAAAAAACTGATTACTGATCACCCTAAATATAAATGGTTAGGGCAGAGGGTATTTAAATTAGAACTCAGAAACTGTCAGCAACGTCAATATGCTAATTTACAATGTGTAAAAATGTTGGCGACAATTGCACCATTGTTAGGCTTATTGGGTACGGTAAATGGCATGATAGATATGTTTGAAGTTGGTGCGAGTGTGGGATTTCATGATCAAGCATTAATTTCTACAGGGATCTCTAAAGCCATGGTAACGACCCAAACGGGTTTGATTGTCGGCTTAAGTGGTGCCTTGATGGGGTTTGTTTGGCAACGTAAATTAAACAAAGCAGATATTGAGTTGATATGTTCACAATCGACTGGAATCAAACATGTTAAGTGATCGTTTTAGACAGGAAAAAGAACCTGAAATAAATATGACGCCAATGCTCGATGTGGTGTTTATTTTATTAATATTTTTTATTGTTTCGACTAATTTTATTCAGCAATCAGCTGTGGAAATTAATAGACCCCAATCGAATACTGCAAGAGCCGTCGATGGCACTCCAATAATAATTACTTTAGATACAACCGGTCGGTTATATCTAGAAAAAGAAGAAATAGACATATATTACTTACCTGAAAAATTGCGGCAAATGGCAATACAAATGCCTAAAGCTAAGTTATTAATTCTTGCCGATACTGATTGTCCTACAGGTGTCACCATCAAAGTTCTCGATATTGCCAAGCAAGCTGGTATTGAGTTTAGCTCAGTGGCAACTGAGAAAGAGTAATGGTTAAGATTTCTGTTAAGCAAGTTGCTATATGGTCACTTCGCATTGTTATATCTATAGCATTTACTGTTTTATGTTGTTTCTATCTACCGCGTTGGCTAAATGACAGTAAAATTAATTACCAGCAACAAGCTAAAACAGAGCAAATGACATTGCCGATGCCCAAAGTGGTAAAAAAAACCGAAGTGACACACTCTAATAGCAGCGAAAAAAGCCAATCACCACAAAAACCTTTGGCTGTTGTTAGCGTAAAAATGCCGCCAATAAATCAATTGGCCGACATTGCATTTGATTTGCCATTAACGCCAGCACCAAAGCTCAATTCAATGGCATTACCACAGATAGGATCTGTTATTGCCAGTGTCAAAGACGTTGACCAACCACCTGAAATCGTTAAATACATTCAGCCGAAAATGCCCACTGCAGGTCGTAAATATAAACAAGGCGGCAAAGTCTTATTACGACTGATTATCGAAGCAAATGGTTCAGTCAGTCACGCTGAAGTATTGAAGTCCACACCTAAAGCCATTTTTGATAATGCAGCGATGGTAGCAGCCAGAAAATGGCGTTTTAAACCCGCAGTGCTTTCTGGAGAAACGGTACAAGTTTATGTTGATGTACCAATTAGCTTTAAAGTGAATTAATCAAGATGAGACTATCAAAATTTAAGTTAGGTATATTGCTCGTTTTATCATGCTTGTCGCAGCTAAGTGTTGCTCAAGGAATGAATAATTTTGACAAAAAGCAATTAAAACGCGTCGCGCAATTCCTTGAGCAAGACAAGGTGACCTCAGCTTTAAAAATCGTGACGCCATTACTAAATAAAAAACACCCACATGAACTGGTATTTCAATATGGCTGCACAACATTAGAGCGTAATAAACAAGAAAACGAAGCATTGAGCTGCTGGCAAAAAGGCTTTGATTTGTATCCTGACCATTATGATATTGGATTGAATTTAGCTAACTCTCAAATTGAATTAGCTCAATACCATAAGGTGCACGATACATTAGGCCAATTATTATCATTATCTCAGCTCACTTTAGAGCAGCGTAATCAAATAAAATATATGCAGGCATATGCTTATTATCAACTTGATCAATACTCTAAGGTTATTGATTTATTACTGACCAAAGCATCAATTTCAGCTCAACATATTAGTAGCCAATGGTGGCAATTAATTACTTATAGTCAACTTGATCTTGAAAAATGGGCACAAGCTAAACACAGTGCCCAGCAATGGCTAAGTATCGATCCTATTAATCAAACTGCATGGCAAATATTAGCTAGAAGTAACTTAGGCTTAAATAATAATTCTAAAGCGGTATCAGCAAACGTCATTGCAGGTTTATTAGCACAATCAAAAGCAACAAAACCGTTATTTGGGGACTATCAATTTTTACTGGGTAACATCAAGGCATATGACTTTGCTGGATATTGTCAGCAGCAGCCGCCGAGTTCATTTAATAATAAGGCGTTAGCGTGTAGTCAATATTTATGGTTATCTGGTCAATATCAAGCTGGGTTGGATTATATCCAACACTTTAACATGCAACAAATAGCAGTAATTGATGACTATTTATTACTAAAAGGTAGACTTTTTGCTGGCATTAAGGCCAACCAAAAAGCAAGGGACTGCTGGAGACAAATAGGTAAGGGGACGCTACCAGAAAGTAGTGCCGCTGATATTAAATTGGCGCGCCAAAAAAGAACTCAATTACAAGGGCAAGCACTGTTACTTATTGGGCAAAGTTATTGGCTTGAAAATAAGTGGCCCGAAGCTCAAGCTAGTTATCGTAAACTCGCACAAACCCCAGATTTTGAACCCATAGCAAGGGCCTATAATTTAAGATTAAAACAAATTAGTCATTAGTTGATGGCTATAGCTCAACTTACAACTGATTTTAAGATGGATATAAAAAACCAGCTTACGCTGGCTAGAGACGACTTAAATACCAAACCGCAGCAATATTTTTTGCTGCGGTTTTAGTTTGCTAACCCCTCTAAACGATTAAGGTTGCTAGATAGCTTTGCCTTTAAGCAGCTTACGCATCCACATTCTATTCGGGCTTAATAGCGTTTGTAACGTCATTCCTAAAGGTGATAATTCGCCTGTCATCATGGCGGCTAATGACTCAGCGACTAATGGTGCAGAGCTAATGCCGCGTGAACCAAATCCACCAAGGACATACAACTGTTGATAATGCGGCGCGATATTTTGTTGCCAATATTTCGGTGACTGTTGCCATTGTGGTAATTGACGTTGTTGCTCAAAACGAGCCTGTATTTGCGCAACATTTGCCATGGCGCCCATCACTGGAAAATGATCGCGACTGACCATACGCACCCCAACACGGGCTTGATTATCATGCGTATCAATGTCTTTTGGCCAGTGAGAGTCAGGGAAGCTTTGAGCCATTTTTTGTTGATTTTGCTGTTGCTCAAGTTCAGAAAATGCCAAGTCCTGCGGATGCTTAATGTAACTTGCTCCAACACAATGGGAGTGTTCATGTTGCGGCGTTAAATAGCCATTAGCACAAATGACACTGCTGAGTTGGTTTAACTGGCCTTGAGTGGGAATATGACTCACTTGGCCTCGAAACGGCGTGAGAGGTAATGCTGCGGTTTGCGATAATTGATTAATATTAGCGCCAGAGGCAATCACAAGTTGTGAGTGATGACCAAGTAATTGTGTTGCGTTTTTTCGTTCAGAGGATAAATGGCTGCCATATACATGCCATTGGTTATCAATATATTGAACGTCATCCACGTGGGTATTAAATACCAATTCCAGCTGGGTTAATGACATTGCTTGCTTTATCGCCGCTTGAGTCAGCTCATAAGGGCAAACCCAGCCGCCTAACGGATAATAAAAACCGCCTTTATTTACATCAACTTGGGTTAACTCGTTAGCTTGCTGCGCATTTACCTTAACGGCAATATTACTGGGCCATTGCTGAGCGTTAATTATTTTATCCAGTCGCTGCTGACTGCGTGGGTCAAATCCTGTTTGAAAAACACCACAAAAATCATGACTAATTGGATGCCCTTGATTTAACAATGCATCAATTTGATGACGGCTAAATAAATAAGCTTGTTGGAAAAATTGACTTAACGGGCCGTTATCAGGCGTGAGCAATGGGTAAATTGCCCCTTGTTTATTGGCTGATGCACCTTGTGCGATAGCGTCGTCTTGACAATATAAGGTGATTTTTTTGCCACGTTTAGCCAACGATAATGCTAAAAATGCACTGGCAATGCCACCGCCAACAATCGCAATGGTGTCACTGTTTGGGTCAATCTTCTTCTGGGCGGTGTTCAGTGTATGATTGGGTATGGATTGACGGTTAGCCATGGTTAATGGCTCTTCGACGCTATTATTGACTGAGCTTGGTGGCATATTGGGTTGCGGCAGAGGGTTGTACGCGTACGTATCAAGCTGCTGTTGGCGCAAAGCCTGACGCTCTGCTAATTCAATGGCATTGTCATGGTGTTTAATGTCATTGCTGAGTTCGTCGATAAATCTAAAACCCGTTTGGCGACATAACAATTGCAGCTTACTGATGTTCGCTGGTACAACATCTTGATCGTGGACTGCTTCAATTGTATCTGAGGTAGCAACTCGTTGATGAGTCACAACGCCTGATGGCGTATCCATTGCTAATATCGAGACGCAAGCGTGATCTGCGCTTAACCTTGCGCATTGCCAAAAAATGGCTTGCTGTAAATAGTGATCGCTATTAACACTACTTAACGTATCACAGCTCAACAACCAATGTTGAAACCGAATGTGTGGGGTGATGATGTCCGCTAACATGTCATTGACGGTGCGATTGTCAGTGTATTGATAAATATCGACAGTTATTTGGCCGTTATTTAATGACATTCTTTGACAACCATTAATATTGGCGACATGCTGCTGCGATAAACTAGTGGCTAATTCAGTAACACTGGATTGAGCAATATGTTGCCAGAGCGGATCAATTGAAGATATCTTTGATTTGCTTAATACGCTAATGTGAATGCGTTTTTGGTTAATTTGCTCTAGCTGATTAAACATGCTTTGCAAAGCAGCTATGGGGTTGTGGGTAATGATGCCAAGTTGTAAATATGATTGCGTATGAAATAAGTCTGCTAAGTTAATTCGTGATAAAGGGTTTACACCTTTCGCATTCATTTGTTTTCCTTGGCTTGTCAAAATGTTTACTCGCTATTCAATAATAGGCATTATTTTACCTATGTTTATGGAAAGCTGACCACTTTATTGCACCAAAGCAGATATCATTGCCGCAATTAAGTACCAATATGTACAAAATGGAAAGAAAAAATGAAAAGAGTCGTTATCACCGGAATGGGTATTGTTTCAAGCATCGGCAATAATAAAAATGAAGTGCTCGAGTCACTTAAAGCCGGTAAAAGCGGTATTTGCCATTCAGCACAATTTGAAGAAATGAAATTACGTAGCCACGTTTGGGGCGAAATCAATATTGTTCCTTCAGAACACATTGATCGTAAATCGTTACGTTTCATGGGTGATGCAGCCGCGTATGCCCACATTGCAATGCAAGAAGCGATTGCTGATGCGCAATTAACCGAAGCGCAATATTCTGATCACCGAGTCGGGTTAATTGTGGGGACTGGTGGTGCATCATCATCAAACCAAGTGAATGCAGCAGACACTTTACGTGCACGTGGTGTTAAACGTGTCGGCCCTTATATTGTGCCGCGTATCATGGCATCGACAGCCAGTGCTTGTTTAGCCACACCATTTAAAATTAAAGGCATGAACTATTCAATCAGTTCAGCTTGTGCAACTTCTGCACATTGTATTGGGCATGCGGTAGAGCTTATTCAAATGGGTAAGCAAGATATGGTCTTTGCTGGTGGTGCTGAAGAGTTAGATTGGACTTTGACCATGGGCTTTGATGCTATGGGCGCGTTATCAACTAAATATAACGATACCCCTGAAAAAGCCTCTCGCACTTATGATGCTGACCGTGACGGTTTCGTTATCTCTGGTGGTGGTGGAATCGTGGTCGTTGAAGAGTTAGAACATGCGTTAGCTCGTGGTGCTAAAATTTACGCAGAAATCATTGGTTACGGTGCTTCATCAGACGGTTACGACATGGTCGCACCATCAGGTGAAGGTGCTGTGCGTTGTATGCAAATGGCATTAGAGTCAGTTGATACACCAATCGATTATATCAATACCCACGGTACTTCAACGCCAGTTGGTGATGTACGTGAACTTGAAGCGTTAGCTGAAGTGTTCCCTGACACAGTGCCTCCGGTTGGTTCAACGAAGTCATTAACAGGCCATGCTCTTGGTGCTGCAGGTGTCCATGAAGCCATTTATAGCTTATTGATGATGAAGGAAGGCTTTATTGCGCCAAGTATCAACATTGATAACTTAGATGAAAAAGCACAAACTATTCCCGTTGTCACTGAAATGCGTGAAACAGCACTGACCACGGTAATGAGCAACAGCTTTGGTTTTGGTGGCACTAACGCGACATTAGTGATGCGCCAATACAAATAAACTCATGTTGTTGAAGTAAAAAAACCAGCCTTAGGCTGGTTTTTTTGTTTAAGGGTTAAATTACCCACTGAATTCAAGCTGGCTTGAAGGTAAAATACACCTAAAATTATTGTAAGAGTGTTATATGAAAATCCTTGCTGATGAAAACATGCCATATGTTGAAGAATTGTTTGCACAATTTGGCGATATAGAACGAGTCGATGGTAGGGCGTTAACCCCTGAGCAGGTTAGCCAAGCTGATGTCCTTTTAGTCCGTTCTATTACGAAGGTTACCCCCGCGCTATTAGCGCATAATCAGCGCTTAATTTTTGTCGGCAGTGCCACCATTGGTACGGATCATATTGACCTTCAATACCTTCAACAATCAAATATTCCTTTTTCTAGTGCGCCAGGTTGCAATGCGACTGCTGTCGGCGAATATGCTTTTATTGCCATGTTAGAGCTAGCAAGACAACTAAAGCAACCGCTCAAAGATAAAGTGGTGGGTATTGTCGGTGCAGGTAATACCGGTAGTGCAGTGGCCAAATGTTTAACTGCTTATGGCATGAAAGTGATGCTGTGTGACCCATTTAAACAAGCACAAGGTGATGAACGTGACTTTTATCGCCTTGATGACGTTATCAACCAAGCTGATGTTGTTAGTTTGCATGTGCCACTAACCCGTGAGGGAGAGTATCCAACCTGGCATTTATTTGATGACAAACGATTAAGTGCTTTAAAACCTAATGCATGGTTATTGAACTGCTGTCGTGGAGATGTGGTTGATAACCAAAGTTTACTTGCAATTAAGCAACACCGTGATGATCTGAAACTGGTGCTTGATGTCTGGGAAGGTGAGCCAAACCCAATGGCAGAATTAGTGGCGTTAGTTGATATTGCCACGCCGCATATTGCCGGATATAGCCTTGAAGGTAAGGCGAGAGGCACCTATATGTTGTATCAAAAATTGTGCGATATCGTTAAGTGTCCGGTAACCAAATCACTTGAAGACTTATTACCGCCTTTTTATGTCGCTCAATTTAAGCTTAATGAGCAAGCAGACTTAATGGCAGTTGCTGGGCAACAACGGTTACTAAACCTTTGCCGGATGGCGTATGACATACGTGACGATGATGAACGCTTTAGACAACAGTTTGCCATTGCTGGCGGTTTTGACTTAATGCGTAAACAACATAAGCATCGTCGTGAATTTAGTGCTTTACAACTAAATTCAACGCCTATGAACCGTGATGGACAATTATCTCACCCTAATCCCCATGTAGGTGATAATGTTAAAAACTTATCTGCCCTTGAATCATTAGGATTTAACCTTAAATAATCAATTAATAGGGTATTTTTGAACCCTTGAGAAAAAATCACATGCTAACTGAGATATTTCATAGATTAATGCTAGCTAAGCATGCGCATTGTGAGTTAGATTGAATACTTAAACAGGTGATAGGAGTCGAGAAGTCAAATGTCTCAAGAATTTAATGTAGTAGTGTTAGGTGCAACGGGTGCTGTGGGTCAAACAATGATTGAGATCCTAGAAGAACGCAACTTTCCCATTGGCAAGCTTTTTCCTTTAGCGAGCAGTCGCAGCGCGGGTAAAACCGTTGAATTTAACGGAAAGCAAATTGAAATTCTTGATGTTGAAACCTTTGATTGGACTCAAGCGCAAATCGGTTTCTTTTCAGCGGGTGGTGAGGTTTCAGCTAAATGGGCGCCAATAGCGGGTGAAGCGGGTTGTGTGGTTATTGATAACACGTCACACTTTCGTTATGACATAGACGTGCCATTAGTTGTGCCTGAAGTTAACCCACAAGCGATTGCAGATTTTCGTAACCGTAACATCATTGCAAATCCAAATTGCTCAACGATTCAAATGTTAGTGGCGCTAAAGCCTATTTACGATGCGTTTGGTATTTCGCGCATTAACGTTTCGACATATCAGTCTGTTTCAGGTTCGGGCCAACAAGCTATTGAAGAACTTGCGGGGCAAACCACTAAATTATTACAAGGCTTACCCGTTGAGCCGAGTGTTTATCCAAAACAAATCGCCTTTAATGTGTTGCCACAAATCGACAAGTTTATGGAAAATGGCTACACCAAAGAAGAAATGAAAATGGTGTGGGAAACGCAAAAGATTTTTGCCGATGATAACATTACCGTTAACCCTACTGCTGTGCGTGTGCCCGTATTTTATGGTCATTCAGAAGCGATTCACTTAGAAACGCAACAAGCCGTTGATGCACAAGATGTTAAAGCGGTCTTAAGCCAAGCAGAAGGTGTGGTGTTATTTGAGTCAGATGATGAATACCCAACAGTTGTGACTGAGTCAGCAGGACAAGATCCTGTTTATGTCGGACGCATTCGAAAAGATATTTCTCATTCTCATGGTATAAATTTATGGGTGACGGCCGATAACATACGCAAAGGTGCTGCTTTAAACAGTGTTCAAATTGCAGAGATTCTTATTAGAGATTATTACTAAGTCAGTGACAAAACCGCTTACTTGTCGTTGAATATCGCAATTTAGTTTAAAAAGCCTGCAGCCAGCAGGCTTTTTTTGTTTTAGTTTTTACCAGTTGTAGCAGGGCAGATAAATCTAGTTTATAGTCGTAAAGTTAAGGTATTTGCAGCTTTAACGATAACAAGAATTATTATTAAAATGATAATATTGTCTAGTCGGCGATATTATTAGGGAAGAATCGGATGACTTTTCGTACCTCTTATATAACCACTTTAGTAGCCGCTTTAACCATTGGGTTAAGTGCTGTACTGACCCTACCTAGCAGCGCTGAATCTTTAAAAATTACCGGCCCAAATGGTGAAGTGAGACAAGATGCTGTCCGAGAATATGGCCCTACTACGCCTTATGACACTTTTTGGAGCATCGCGCTCAAAGTTAGACCTAATCCTAATATTACCGTTTACCAAGTCATGTCGGCATTATTTGATGCTAACCCCCAAGCTTTTCCGGAAGGCAATTACAACGCATTAGAAAAGAACATGATGTTGGTCATTCCTGATGCCGACGTTATGGCAGCCATTCCTAAAGCAGCAGCAAAACGCCGTGCAGAAATGGAAACTCAACGCGTGTCAGCACCGGTGAAAACCGCTGTCATTAACAACGCCGCGCCAGTTACCAAGGAACAACCTAGTAAGCCCATTAAGTCATCTGCTCAACAAATTAATGCCAAACCGCTACAATTGGTTAAAGAAGACGTTAAACCTACCGAAGTAGTTGCAGAAAACCCGCAACAAATTAGCCAATTAAATGACCTGTTAGACGATGAACGCAGCAAAAACTTAACGCTTATTGATGAGCTTGGTCGCGCACAAGATCAGCTGTTAGTGGCAAAAAATGATAATAACGCCTTAAAAAAACATGTTGATGACATCACTGATAACATGTCTACGATTGAAGAAAAGCTGCAACTGCTGCAAGAAAAATATGCTCAATTGCAAGCCGAACATCAAGATCTTGTTGACAGCACCGCGACACCCAAAACCGTAAAAGAGCCCGATAGCATGTGGCGTAACCTTACCAATAACATGTGGTTATTAGGTTTATTAGCTGCACTGCCATTATTGCTGGTATTTGGCCTCATTTTCTGGCTGTTATCCAGAAAGAATAAAAAGAGTAATGCAGACGAGCAAGAACAAGGTATTGAGACCGTATCAGTATTAGATGACGACAGTGCTGAATTATCACCTGCTGAAGATGATTTATCAGAACTTGCTATTCATTTAGATGAAAATGGCGATGAAAGTATTGATGACCTATTAGATTTAGGTGGCGTTGACTTACAACCCGAAACCCTCATGGATGAAAAGGCCGATTTGGTGTTGTCTGAAATGGCAGCAGAAGCGGGTGAAGAAACCGATGATAGCACTTCACTTGATGATCTTTGGGCTGAAGCGATGGAAGAGCAAGATCAAGAGCTTGAACCATTACAACCTGAACAAGGCTCGGATACCGATGATTTAGACAGTTTACTCGATGGCTTAGAAGAACCCGTTGTCACAGATACGCCTGTCGAAGCCGAACCTGCAGTTAACAATGAAACCGTTGTTGCCGAACCTGAGATGGCTACATTTAATGAGTCAGATTCGAATATTGACGACATTCTGGCTGATTTTGATTTACCTTCCCAAGACAATACTGCTCATGATACACCTCAATCGCAGGTCGCAGAGAATGCAGATGCCACGGTTGACGAAGCAGATATTGATAGTTTATTGGCCGACTTAGAGGTTTCTCCTGAACAGGCGTCAACACCAGAAACACAAGCGCCAGCAGCGCAACTTGAAAGTAATAATGCCGTTGACGATATATTGGCAGATTTTGACTTTGCTGCAGAGCCAGAGCCAGAGCCAGAGCCAGAGCCAGAAGAGCAGAGCATTGATGATATCTTGGCAAGTTTTGACTCAGAACTTGATCAAGATGCAACCGCAGATATCACCACGACACAACAAACCGACGTTGATGATGTCGATGCGTTGATTGCCAGTTTAGAGTCAGAGCAGCAACCACTAGAGCCTCAACGTAATGTCACAGATTCAGATGATGTACTGGATCAGACTCAAGCTGAATTAGAAGCCGTAGAAGAACTCAATGCTGAACTTGACAGTATAACCGACGATATCGACAACATTGATGATGTTGATGCGCTTTTAGCTGAACTAGAAGCGCCAGTTGACCCAACACTAAGTGATAACCCAACGCTTGATGACGCAATTTCTAAAGAGCTTGATGCTGAATTAGATGCTATTCATTCGCAAGATAACCTTGATAGCAATGATGATATCGATGCCTTGCTGGCCACGTTGGATGCGCCTAGTGAAGCCACGCCTATTGAATCTTTACCTGAGTCATCATCACCAGAGCTCACTCAAGAATTGTCTCCAGAACCTTCTCAAGAACAAGACGAAAGTCCAGCAAAAAATACATTATTAACTGATATCGACGATGATATTATTGCCGATCAGTTAGCTGCTGAAATCGATGATGCCATTGGTAGTCACCACCATGTCGATGAACAAGATTTAGATGCATTACTTGCAGATTTTAATATTGATGCCAATCTGGCAGCAGAACCTTCAGAACCTTCAGAACAAGCAGAACAAGCAGAACAAGCAGAACAAGCAGAGCAACAAGCGCTAACATCTTCTGTTGTTGAAGATAATGTTCAACCACAAGCGGCAGATGAACAAGCTCTACTTAACGAATTATTTAATCCCTCAGAGCCCGAACTGGATTCTGAGCAAGATTCAGACTTTACATCTAAGACTGATTTCGATTTCGAGCCTGAACTAGCAGCAACCGCATTTGTAGACCCAAGTGCACAGAGCATTGACACATTTGACCCAGTCGATACCGATGTTGATGAAACTAATTTTACAGATACTGATACCGACTTGGGTGAGCCACAACTTAGCACCGACAATAATCACAACATTGACCCCGCGGCGCAAGAAATCGACTCATTGATTGGTAGTTTGTCAAATCAAGCCCAAGTTAGTGCCCAACAAGTACAACATCAAGAGAAAACTGATGAACTTGCTGGTGAGTTAGACTCGCTCCTTGCAGGTTTTGAAACCCAACCATTGCAACATGAACCCTCATTAGACGATGTTGAACCGCAGCAAAATGATGATGAGCCTCAAGCACCATTTACTGCGCCAGTTGCACCGCAAGCCCATCCGCAGTCAAACGTAATTGAAAACGACGCCGCTGCAGCGCAAGAGCTTGAAGCGTTACTTGCCAATATGGGCGCCAAAGATACCCCCGCAATTGATGAGGTGGCATCATCGCAAGCAAGCTCAGCAACAGGCGTACAAGACAGTTTAACCAGTAATAGTCTTGAATGGGATAACACATTATTTAATCAACAAGACGCTGAAACTGACACCAACACCACATCACAAGCTGATGACTTTAGCGACGAAGACTTATTAGCGGCATTCTCAGAAGCGGTTAACAGTGACGACCCTGATGGATTAACTTCAGAAGATGAGTTTTTCTTAAGCGATGATCCATTGACGGTCGATGAAGCCCTTGCTGCATTGGATGAACCTGTCGCTGAAACGAAATCACCTGAAGAGTTATTAAGTAACTTTGAGCGTGAAAATAGCTTTATTGATATTGATAAGCTGCTTAATGATGCCGATGAAAATGTCGATAAAACCGACATGTATAAAGACCTTGATGTCGACGTCGGTGAAGTCGATGCGTTAATTGGCAATGCAGAAATGGTTGATGTTGATGATGAGGAAAACTCCGTAAACGCCAAATTAGATTTAGCGCGTGCCTACATTGAAATTGAAGATAAAGACAGTGCGATGGCGTTATTAAAAGAAGTCTCTATTGATGGAAATAACAGGCAGCAAGATGAAGCAACAGCGTTAATTAGTAGTATTAAATAAATGTGATTTAGACTGATTAATATTAAAACGGCGTACGCAGATACGCCGTTTTTTTTATGCTAAAATAGCGCCCATTGTGAGTTTGAAGGTGAAATTAATGCGTATAGCATTAGGCGTCGAATACGACGGCAGTAAATATTTTGGTTGGCAAAGACAAGCTGATGTTGATTCAGTGCAAGCACAGTTAGAAAAAGCACTAAGTTCAATCGCCAATGAACCTATTGAGGTTTTTTGTGCCGGCAGAACTGACTCAGGAGTTCACGGTACGGGTCAAGTAGTGCATTTTGAAACCCAAGCTATTCGACCTTTAAAAGGTTGGACTCGCGGGGTAAACACGCAATTACCTGACGATATTGCCGTGCGCTGGGTTAAAGAAGTGCCAGACGATTTTCATGCCCGTTTTAGTGCTACAGCAAGACGATATCGTTATATTATTTATAACCATGGATTACGCCCAGGTATTTTACGTCAAGGTGTCAGTCATTATCATGGTGATATTGACGAAAATTTAATGCACCAAGCTGCGCAGCAGTTACTCGGTGAGCGAGATTTTACCAGCTTTCGCGCTGTTCATTGCCAGTCTAAAACCCCGTTTAGAAATGTCCATGAAGTTAATGTCACCCGTCAGGGGATGTACATTATGGTTGATATTAAAGCCAACGCCTTTTTACACCACATGGTGCGTAATATTGTTGGTTCATTAATTGAAGTGGGTTTAAAAAATCAACCAATTGAGTGGATAGCGCAGTTATTAGAACTAAAAGACCGAAACCAAGCCGCAGCGACAGCTAAACCAAACGGTTTGTATTTGGTTGATGTGACTTATCCTGAAGAATATGGATTGCCTAAGTTGGCGCTAGGGCCATTATTTATGCTTGATTAAGGCAATACTGAGTCTTCATTCAGTGGCAGTTCAATGCAGCACTTGCTTTATTTTTATGGGTTTATTAAGCACTGAACGTGTTTAACTGTCTGCAATGTTTGAGATTACTTTTGTAAATGGAATAAATGATTTGAACAGCACAACCGCTTTTTCAGCTCAAAATGCCAAATTAGATCAATGGCTTGAGCATTTATTAGCGATTCACCCAAGTGAAATAGACATGGGTTTGAGCCGCGTAGCCCTTGTTGGACAACGACTTGGTATTACCGATTTTGCTAACACTCAAGTGATAACCGTTGCCGGTACTAACGGCAAAGGCACGACTTGCGCAATGTTAGAGTCTATTTTACGCCAAGCGGGTAAAAGCGTGGGTGTCTACAGCTCTCCGCATATTCACCTGTTTAATGAACGCTTTCGGATTAATCAGCAAAATGTCACAGATGCTCAAATTATTACCGCTTTTAATGCCATTGAAGTCGCACGCGCCGAGATAAGCTTAACTTACTTTGAATTTGCCACACTGGCAGCATTATGGTTGTTTACCGAGAAGCCTCTTGATGTGGTATTGCTTGAAGTTGGTTTAGGTGGCCGCTTAGATGCCACCAATATTGTCGACTCAAATGCAACCATCATTACCGCGATAGATTTAGACCATCAAGAATATTTAGGTGATACCCGCGAGGCTGTTGGCCGTGAAAAAGCCGGAATCATGCGTGAAAACTGTTTAAGCATTATTGGTGAACCAGATATTCCTGCCTCATTAGAAGATGTTGCAAGTCAAATTGGTAGTGAAGTTCGCCGCGTCGGGCAACAATTTTCTTATACAATGTTGCCCGTTAACACGGATAATGGCCAACAATCATGGGCATTTAGTAGTCAGCATCGTCATATTGATGCCTTGCCAGTCCCTTCATTGCCTTTGCCTAATGCTGCTAGCGTCGTGGCGTTAGTGAGTGAGTTTTGGCCAAGTATTAGCAATCATCACATTGCTAATGGGTTGCAATTAGCGACGCTACCAGGGCGTATTGAACAAGTGAAAAGTGCCCCTGTGGTGTTATTAGATGTGGCACATAATCCCCATGCAGCGTTATATTTGGCGCAGCAACTTAAAAAATACAATGGTAAGAAAATCCATGCACTTTGCGGCATGCTTAAAGATAAAGACATGGCGGCGGTATTAGCGTGTCTTGAGCCAGTTATTGACCACTGGAACCTAGTGAGTCTTGATAACCCACGCGGGGCTTGTGCTCGCATGTTGTATCAAGCTTTACCTCAAGCGTGCCAACGCGCAGACGTCGGTCAGTTTGACACCATGGATAAAGCATGGGAAACACTTGCCATGACTATTAGCGCAGATGATGTGTTAATTGTATTTGGTTCATTTTTTACTGTGGCCGCAATGCAAGCAGCATTAGCCGATTCACTTACATAAACAGGAATACATTTTGGATCGTCAATTTCAAAATAGATTAGTCGGCACCATTGTGTTGGTGGCGCTTGGAGTGATTATTTTACCTGACTTACTCGATGGTAAGAAAAACCATGTGGTAGAAGAGTTCACTGACATTCCACTGAGACCGATGAGTGTCGCCAGTGAAGGTAATGAGCAACCTGAATCATTTGAGGTGATTGACATCGCCAAAGGGCAAGATTTAGGCACTGAACCAACTGAACCAACTGAATCTGCCGCAAATGTGCAGTCAAAATCCCGTTTAACTGAAACTCAAGCGCACAATACAACAGTGGTTGCAGCTAAGCCTCGCGATACGAAGTCAACACAAGCTAAGCCTGCAAAACAGCAAACGGTGCATACCGCCACATCGAGTTCACCTAAAGTTCAGCAGAAGGTTTCAAGTGTAAAAACAGGTTATACCTTACAACTAGGCGGTTTTAAAAATGCGCAAAATGTATCGGCGCTAATTGCTCAGTTAAGACTATCAGGTTACACCGCTTATACGGTGCCAGCCACCCCCGTTGATGGCAACATTACCAGAGTCTTTGTCGGGCCTGACACCAATCAAAATAAATTAAAGCAAGCACGTGATCCAATCAGAAAGCTCACGGGTTTAAGTGGAAAAGTGATCCCGTTTAACCCTGCGGGTTAATAAATTGTCACCTTCATCACGACAAAATATTGCGATTCTACTGATTTGATTGTTCTTATTTGCGCATGAATAATTTGCGTAACTAAGGGTGAGAATCTTGTTTTTCTTTGTTAGAATCGCGCCGTCTTAACCTTGATACCGGATCCCTATCTCTATGGTGTGGATTGATTACGCAATTCTTATTGTTATTGGCATGTCGACTTTGATCAGTTTGATCCGAGGCTTTGCCAAAGAAGCCATGTCGCTATTTGTATGGTTTGCCGCCTTTTTTATTGCCAGCCAATTTTATCTCGACCTTGCCGTGCATCTTACTCAAATGAATGATGAGTTGGTACGAAATGGCGTAGCCATCGCAATCTTGTTTATTACTTCTCTGATTTTAGGAGCATTAATAAATTATTTGCTAGGACAATTAGTCTCTAAAACGGGGTTATCAGGCACCGACCGTGTACTTGGATTATGTTTTGGTGCCATTCGTGGTGCATTAATCGTCAGTGCATTGTTATTTTTTATGGATGCGTTTACTCAGTTAGATCAAACCGATTGGTGGACTAATTCAGTACTCGTACCCGAATTTGGTGTGGTTATTCAATGGTTCTTTGACTATTTGCAAAACACATCAAGTTTTGTACCCCCACAATAAATATGTATAAAAATACACTTCAATGAGGAACCTTACCCATGTGTGGTATTGTCGGAATAGTAGGCCAGTCGTCAGTTAACCAAACCATTTATGATGCGTTAACCGTGCTCCAACACCGTGGTCAAGATGCGGCGGGTATTGTCACCATTGATGGCAACGCGTTTCGTTTACGTAAAGCAAATGGTTTAGTTAAAGATGTATTTGAAACTAAACACATGCAACGTCTACAAGGTAATGCGGGTATTGGTCATGTTCGTTACCCAACGGCAGGTAGCTCTAGTGCTTCAGAAGCTCAACCTTTCTATGTTAACTCGCCATTTGGTATTTCATTAGCTCATAACGGTAACTTAACCAATACGGTTGATTTAGCCCAAAGTTTGGTTGAAAAACGTCGTCATGTGAATACCACATCAGACTCAGAAATCTTATTAAACTTACTGGCTGATGAGCTTCAAGAAACGCGCACATTATCATTAACGGCTGACGAAGTGTTTGACGCGGTTGCCAAAGTTCATGCCCAAACACGAGGAGCTTATGCTGTCGCGGCAATGATCATTGGCCAAGGTTTAGTGGCATTTCGTGACCCATATGGTATTCGTCCATTAGTATTGGGTAAGCATGAAACGGCCACTGGCACCGAGTACATGGTTGCATCAGAAAGCGTTGCACTTGATGCTGTTGGTTTTGAAGTGATGCGTGATGTCGCCCCTGGTGAAGCGATTTATATTTCACTTGCTGGTGAGTTATTTACTCGTCAATGTGCCGTTAACCCAAGCTACGCACCATGTATTTTCGAATTTGTATATTTTGCTCGCCCAGATTCTGCAATTGATAAAATTTCTGTCTATGCTAGCCGCGTCAACATGGGTGCTAAATTAGGTGAGAAAATCAAGTCAGAATGGTTTGAACACGATATTGATGTGGTTATCCCAATTCCAGAAACATCGTGCGATATTGCACTCGAAATTGCGCGCTGTATGGATCTGCCATATCGTCAAGGTTTCGTTAAAAACCGTTATATTGGCCGCACGTTTATCATGCCGGGACAACAAGAACGTAAGAAATCAGTTCGTCGTAAACTTAATGCTATCGACACTGAGTTCAGAGGTAAAAACGTATTGTTGGTGGATGATTCTATTGTTCGCGGTACAACTTCAGAACAAATTATTGAAATGGCACGTGAAGCTGGCGCAAAGAAAGTGTACTTTGCATCAGCTGCGCCTGAAATTCGTTTTCCTAACGTATATGGTATTGATATGCCAACGTCAAACGAGTTGATTGCCCACGGTCGTGATGCTGATGAAATCGCAGAGTTAATTGGTGCCGATGGCATCATCTTCCAAGATTTAACTGATTTAGTTGAAGCGGTTAAGTTAGAAAACCCGGACATAAAACGTTTTGAAACATCCGTGTTTGACGGTAATTACATTACAGGTGATGTGGATCAATCTTATCTTGATCACGTTAATCAGTTGCGTAATGATGACGCCAAAGCTAATCGCTTAAAGGACATTGGCACTAATTTAGAGTTACATAACGTTTGTCATCCTTAATCGGTTGCAAGTAAAGCTAAATTAGTCGGTTATATCCTCAATGCCAGTCATAATATGACTGGCATTTTTATTCATTTAATTGACCACGCCAGTTGGTCATTCACAGATTTCATCTTGTTAGCGATTTAAATCGCGGTCTTTATATTCTTTTTTATCTTCAACGGTTTAGTTTTGTGAAATAATTCTCGATTAAAGTGAATTTTTATTCACTGCGTTTTTTTTATAAGTGTCACTATTATTGTTAATATTGCAGTTTTTTGGAACATGGCGATGGTTTAATCACGCTTGAGTTAACAAAGTGATAAAATCAATACAGCCAGTAGCAGTATGGGAAGTGAAATTTTATGCATATTATTTTATGCAGCCATTCATTAGTGTGACCCGTGTTACTGTGAATAATTGTTACAAATGATACATTTCGCACATTATTTTCCCAGATACAGAAATGAAGTAAAACCTATGTGGAATAAGCTCAACAAATCAATGATGTTCATCCAAGCGATGTTTGGTTTGGCCTTTTATGGCGTGATGTCAATTTTAACCCGCTTCTTTTTAGAAGACCTTAATTATAGTGAAGCGGACACCTTAATGGTCGTCGGTGCATTTTCTTCAATTGGGCCATTATTTTCCATTGCCGGTGGCTTTATTGCTGACAAATTCCTTGGTGCTTACCGTTCATTAACGGTTGCGCAAATTGGTTTTACTGTTGGTTATTGCTTCTTAGCGTTTGGCGCAACGACCTCTAATGTTGGGTTTAGTTTGGCAGCCATTGCAGTTATCAGTTATTCACGTGGGTTGATGTCGCCATCTTATCCTGGGTTATTTAAACGTACATTTAATACTGATGCAGAGTTTGAAAACGCCTTTTCAATGAACTATTCCATCAATAATGTCGGGGCGGTACTCGGTCAATATTTATACCCGTTATTAATTATTGCGATTGGGTTTAGCGGTGGATTTTTATTATCAGGGGTGATGGCAGGCTTAGCGATGCTATCCATTTTATATTACCGCAAAGAATATACCGAAGTGGCGACAGAGTTCGATAGAAGGCCGGTGCCGCTTAAAAATATCATCGCATTTATCAGCTTATCAGTGGCGATGATTGGGCTGGTTTTCTTCATGTTTGATAATATCGAAGCGGGTAAAAACATTGTTTATATTATTGCTGCATTGGCAATTTTATATTTCATCAGTTTGATTTTTAAAGCTAAAAAATCAGAAGCATTACGCATGGGCACCGTGTTAATTATGATAGTGCTAACCATTTGCTTCTTTGTGTATTATGGCCAAATAATGACCTCGATGAATCTAGTTGCATTAAATACTATGCGCGGTGATTTGTTTGGCATTATCCCCATTGCACCAGAAGCGTCAATGGCAATGAACCCGTTTTGGTGCTCTATTGCAGGCCCTATCATTGCGTTTGTATTTACACAGCTTGAGAAGCGCAACATTACTTTGTCGACCTCAATTAAAGTCGGCTGTGCGTTTGTGTTCACTGCGATTTCGTTTGGCTTATTGGCCTTCTTTATGAAAAATATTGGCCCTTCAGTGTCTTTAACACCTGAAGTGTTCTTGTTGGTGCATTTCTTCCAAGCATTTGCCGAAGTGATTGTTGGCAGCTTTGTTGTTGCGTTTATTTTGTCGGTGACCCCTAAACAAATTGAAAGTTTTTCGGTATCGTTATTTTCAGTCGCTGTAGCTGTGAGTGGTATTTTAGGTGCTGTCATCTCAACCTTTATTGCACTGGAGAAAGATCAGAAGCTGACTCAAACTATTGTACAAAATGTATATGGTGATTTTTTTATTATGTTAAGTGAGCTTGCCGTTGTGATGGTGGTGATTGCATTTATCAGCTCGTTTATGATCAGAAAAATGCTCGCTGCAGCTGATAAAGCAGAACAACTAGAAAGCTAAAGCTTGTGATTGAATATTTAGTTTGCTTACTAGATAAATAAGCTGCTGACATATTTATCGGCTTTGCTAATAACGATGATGAACTGATATTTCTTCACGCCAAACTTAGCAAAAACTAATCCTGTTATTTATTGCGTTTGACATCTTTGATGTAGACTCAATATTTAGCGGGTTTTTTTATGTTAAAGCTCAATTATCCAATAACTTACATCAATGCATTCATTGTAATTACGCTTTGTAGTGAAGATAAATATTAATTGCACTAAGCCATTTTGCAAGGTAAAGTTACTGTTTATTTATACAGTTATTTGGCGTATTGATGATTTTATATATTGCAGAAAAGCCCAGCCTAGGGCGTGCGATAGCCGATGTATTACCTAAACCGCATAAAAAAGGCGACGGCTATATTACTGCGGCGAACGGCGACTGTGTATCGTGGTGTATTGGACATTTGCTTGAACAAGCTGAACCCGATGCTTACGACGATAAATATAAATCGTGGCGCTTAGAAGATTTGCCCATTGTACCAAGTCAGTGGAAGCTCAAACCTAAATCCAATACTCGCAGCCAACTAACGGTGCTGCGAAAGCTCGTTAAACAAGCCTCTGAAATTGTTAATGCTGGCGATCCTGACCGCGAAGGGCAGTTATTAGTTGATGAAGTGATCGCCCATTTAGGTGTAAAAGGTACTCAATTACAGTCAGTAAAACGGCTTTTGATTAGCGATTTAAACCCAAGTGCTGTTAAACGTGCTTTAGGGCAACTGCGCGATAATCGTGATTTTATTCCTCTTTCAACCTCTGCTTTAGCCCGAAGCCGTGCCGACTGGCTTTATGGAATGAACATGACCCGCGCTTATACCATTCAAGGTAAGAAAGTCGGTTATCAAGGGGTACTTTCTGTAGGGCGAGTGCAAACCCCCATTCTTGGGTTAATTGTTCGGCGCGACGAAGAAATTGCCCACTTTGAACCTAAACCCTTTTTTGAAGTATTAGCGCACTTAACCCTTCCAGAAAAAAACGGTTGCGAATTTAGCACCAAATGGCAACCGAGCAAAGCGTGTGAACCGTATCAAGATGAAGAAGGGCGCGTGCTGTCTAAAGGTTTAGCGCTTAATGTTGTTAAACGTATAACTAATCAACCTGCAGTAGTTAGCAAATTAGAGTCAAAGAATAAACGTCAAAATCCGCCATTGCCTTATAGTTTGTCATCACTACAAATAGATGCGGCCAAACGTTTTGGCATGAGCGCCAAAGCGGTATTAGACACCTGTCAAAGTTTGTATGAACGACATAAATTAATTACTTACCCACGTTCTGACAGCCGCTATTTACCCAAAGAACAACGTAAACTTGCTCCAAGCATTGTGAATGCTGTGACTCAAAATGCTGCCGAGCTTATTCCAAATGCCACGTTACCAAATTTATCATTGGTTTCTAAAGCATGGAATGACACCAAAGTCGAAGCGCATCATGCGATTGTACCAACAGAAAGAAAAGCCAATTTAGCCAGTTTATCAGCCGCTGAAGCTAATCTTTATCGTCACATTGCAAGACAATACTTAGCCCAATTTTATGAGGCGTATGTTTATGATGAAACGCGAGTTGAAGTGGATATCAGTGGCGGATTGTTCTCAACCAAAGCTAAAGTTGATAAAGCTCTTGGCTGGAAAGTGCTTTATGGCAACAACAAAACAACCATTGATAATAGTCAGCAGCGGGAGAAAGAGGATGAGGAAGACAGTTTATCGTCTTTACCGCCATTACACGTTGGTCAAGCTTTGCATTGCTTTAAAGGTGAGTGTATCGACAAAATGACTCAGGCTCCCAAACACTTTACAGATGCGACCTTACTAAGTGCCATGACTGGCATTAGTCGTTTTGTTAGCGATGCAGAAATTAAGAAAACCCTTAAAGAAACTGACGGCCTTGGCACTGAAGCTACTCGGGCTGGAATTATTGAGTTGCTGTTTAATCGCGGTTATTTGCACCGCAGTGGTAAAGCCATTATGGCGACGGATGTGGGGAAGGGCTTAATAAACAGCTTACCTTTGTCGGCAACATTACCCGACATGACCGCATTGTGGGAGCAAAGTTTAGATGCCATAAGCCTTAAACAAATGCGTTATGAGCGCTTTATGCAGCCGTTAATTGAGCAGGTCGATGAGTTAATAAACCAAGCTAGTCAACAGTTACCGCATGCTTTGAAGGGCGTGAGCGCACCGGCTAAAAAGTCTTGGAGTAAAGGGCGTAAGTCTGCTTCAGTTAAAGGAAGAAAACCGAGCAAAAGAAAGTCAAAACCGAAAGCGAGTTAATTTCAGCAGAACACTGCCAGTGATCAGTTTGCCAATTCATCATCATGAACGGGTTTTTAAATGATTTTTTTGAATCAAGATCAAATAAGCCTAGGCTTTTTTAGCCAATAATAGCAAAATACGCTTATGTGCCAAATGCTGTTAATTACAAGGAAGCTTCATGAAATATCAAATTATACCAGTGACACCGTTTCAGCAAAATTGCAGTGTGATTTGGTGTAAAGAAACCCTTGAAGCTGCAGTGATCGACCCCGGCGGCGATAAAGACCGTATTATGACAGAAGTTAAGAAACTGGGCTTAACGCTAACCAAGATCCTATTAACACATGGACATATTGATCATGTTGGTGCAGCACAAGCTCTTGCACAACAAGTCAATATACCGATTATTGGCCCGCATAAAGAGGATAAATTTTGGTTAGATAGCTTGCCAAGCCAAAGCAAAAACTTTGGTTTTCCAGAAGTTGCGCCATTTATGCCTCAGCAATACTTACAAGATGGTGAAAGCGTCGTCGTGGGAAAACAAACATTGCAGGTTTTACATTGCCCTGGACACACGCCTGGTCATGTGATTTTTTATCACCAAGCGATGAAAATGGCATGGGTTGGTGATGTACTGTTTAGAAGCTCGATTGGCCGAACTGATTTCCCGAAGTCAAACCATGATGATTTAATACATTCGATTACTCAAAAGCTATGGCCTTTAGGAAACGATACTCAGTTTATTCCTGGTCATGGACCGATGTCGACGTTTGCTGAAGAGCGATTACATAACCCATTTGTTGCTGATGAACTGTTAGATTAGACAAGAGCTTAATTCTCGCTTGTAAATAGTTACACCATATAATGAAGTTTTGATGCTCACTCAAACACCAAGCACTAAAAAGCTCACTTAATGTGAGCTTTTTAGTGTCATTAACAGCATAAGCTGCAAAGGCGTTTAGTTAAAAGTGCTCCAGATTGGTGCGTGATCAGACGGTTTTTCTATCCCCCTAAGGTCATAATCAACATCTGACTCTACCAATGATGGCACCATGGACTTGGTGACTAATACCACGTCAATGCGTAATCCACGATTGTCTACGAAGCCTTTGCTACGATAATCAAACCATGAGTAACGCTCAGTTCGTTGTGGATGTAGATGACGGAATGAGTCAACGAATCCCCAATCTAGCAAGGTTGCTAACCACTGACGTTCTTCTGGTTGGAAACTGCATTTACCCGTTTTTAACCAACGCTTTGCATTAGGCTCACCAATGCCAATGTCTAAATCAACTGGCGAAATATTAATGTCACCAATAATGGCAATATCTTCATCTGCTTGATGATTTGTCTGTAGGTGGGTCATTAAATCTTGGTAAAACTTGCGCTTAGCAGGGTATTTGGTTTCATGGCTAATATTGTCCCCTTGCGGGAAATAACCATTAATAACGGTTAATACACGGCCATTATCTTGCTCAAATTGACCAATAATCAATCGTCGCTGTGCATCTTCGGCATCACTAGCAAAGCCTTTAATAACTTTAATCGGGGCTTTTTTTGACAACATAGCCACACCATAATGGGCTTTACCACCGTGGAAATGCACCTGATAACCCATGGCTTCAACATCAGCTACCGGAAACGCTTCATCGTGAACTTTGGTTTCTTGTAAGCCAATGATGTCAGGTTGGTGTGAGTCAATTAACGCTTGCAACTGATGTAAGCGAGCGCGAATGCCATTAATATTAAATGACACTATTTTCATTATGGTAATACCTTAAGGTAAGGTTTTACAATAACGCTTTGATAAACACCAGCATCAATATAAGGGTCAACATCAGCCCATGCTTGTGCGTCTTCTAATGATGCAAATTCAGCAACCACTAATGACCCGGTGAAACCTGCTTCACCCGGTGCTTCATTATCAATCGCTGGGTGAGGGCCTGCGATTAATAGGCGTCCTTCATCTGCTAATGCTTGTAATCGTGCTAAGTGTTCAGCACGCACTGACATACGCTTTTCTAAACTATTTTCAACATCCTGAGATGAAATCATGTACCACATAGTAACGGCTCCGTTGTGTAATAAGGTTACTTTTTATCTTCTAATGAGTCTTTTGGTAAGTGCTTGAATAAGTAAACGACAGTTGCAACGGTATTGACTAATGTTAGGGCAGTTAAGCCAAATACTTTGAAGTTTACCCAAGTCTCAAGCGGCAAGCTAAAGGCTACATAAATATTAACGATGCCGCAAATAGCAAAGAAAACCACCCAGTACCAAGTTACATTAGCCCAAACTTTGTCAGGGACCTGCATTTCTTGACCTAACATACTTTTTAGGAGCGATTTGCCCATTAGGTGGCTAACGGCTAAGCCAATCGCAAAAAACAGATAAACGATTGTGACTTTCCATTTGATAAAGGCGTCATCATGAAAAATAAGGGTTAACGAACCGAAAAACGTCACCATAGCAAAGGTGATAAGGTGCATTTTTTCTAATTTTTTATACAACATATAACTAATAATCAGTTGCAGGGCTGTAGCGGCAATTAATGCACCACTGGCAACATAAATGTCATAGGTTTTATAAACAATGAAAAAAATAACAAGAGGGAGAAAGTCGAGGAGTTGCTTCATAGAGAAAATCTGTAGTGAGTTAGTATGATTAAACCGAACTATAGCATGCAAACAACGGCGGAAAAACCTTCGTTGGTTAACTTGGAGGCATTGGTGGGGCTGACTTTTTGCTAAATCAAATATTGTTAATTTACTGGGGGGATTAAATAGCACAGGTATTGTTTTTGATAACAATTGTGTCAGTGATTAGCGAATTTGATTGGCTAATAAAAATGCTCAACCGATTAAGGTTGAGCATTTTTATTGATTATTCAGCATTCATAAGTATTTTATGAATAGAGTCAAATTTGCGTTGCTTTAAACTAAGTCGACACCGCGTTTGGTCATTTGTCCGTGTAATACCCAAGCGCCCACGACAAGAAATAAACCGATCACAATGGCGGTTGCGCCAATATTACCGTAATAGCTTTGATACATTGGCATTGATAATAATGGGTCGACATCTGATTTTGGTATGGCTACGACTTGCGCTAATTTACCGGTGATCACGTTCGATAATGAACTTGATAAGTAAAATGCGCCCATTGCGAAGGAAATCATGCTTTTTTCACAATATAAACCAATCATACTTAGCCCTAATGCACTGACAAATAGCTCTGCAATGGTCGCCAAAAAATAGGACAACACTAGGTAATTACCGTTGACTAAATGGTCATGGTTTTGTGAGCAAGCAAACCACATTACTAGCATGGATAGCCCAGCTAAAATAATGCCTACGGCAAATTGGTACGGAATGGTAAACTTGTGGAAACGACGATAAAAACGTGGTAATAAAGTCCCTAACACCAAAATAGACAATGGATTAACCATTTGATAATTCGTGGCATTCACATGGAAACCGAACATGGTTAAGTCTGAGTTATTTTTTGCAAATAGCACCATCGTGGTGTTCATTTGGTTGTACATAACAAAAAAGATAATGGCCACAAAGATCAGAATAACAGCCACTAATTGCTTCGTTAACGCATCGCCATGAAGTTGCAATGTACGGTACAAAAATATTGATAATCCTAAGGTACAACCTACGCCAATAACATAGCTTGATACAGCAGGGTTTAAATAAACCATCAAGGTTAGGCCAGACAAAATCAAAATGTAAGCGCCTAACATTCCCCATTTTTTTAGAGTCAATGGTTGTTTATCAATATCATCAACCACACTGTCAAACATGCGATAACGATAAGCAAAGTTCAGTGCAGCCAGTGCTTTACCGACAAATACCACTGCAAAAATAGATAATGGACCATATTTACTGTGCAATAACGATGGTGCGATAACAGTAGCAATGAGCGCCCCAATGTTAATCGCCATGTAATAACTTGTCATGCCGCCTTTTGCACGTTTTTGGTCGTCACTGAACACTTTAGACACTAATGCTGAAGCGGTACCTGTTAGCAGTGAGCCTGCTGCAGGAAGCAATGCATACGGTAGTAAGAAAGCAATATGACCAAAGGTATGCACCATTTGACCACCTAACATAACCAACAAGTAAGTGGTGGCCATTAAAATACTACCAATGAGGATAGAGCGGCGGATGCCTAATACCTTGTCGGCCATGTAACCGCCAAGCATCGGCATTAAATAGCCTACCGCTCCTGATGCGCCCATAAAGGCGTATGCTTGAGCCTGAGTCATGCCTAAGCCATCTTTAATTAATGGCATCGTTAGGTAAACAATGAAAACCGTTAAGATGGTATATGTAGCAAATTGGCTCCAAAACGTAATACCAACAATCGTGTTGACTTGTCGTTGTTTTAAATCAAATTGAAAAAGGCTGCTAAGTTTTGACTGTTGGGCTTTTTCAACGTCAGGAACAATACGATTTGAACTCATTAATTGGGTCTCAGTAGATAGTGTAAAAGAAGCGTTTCAATTACTAAAAATTAGGCATATCACCAATTCCCTTGGTGTACATCACGACATAAATATTGCGGTTAATACGAAACGTTTTTAACGTTGATTTTACGCTAACTGAATGACAATCCGTCTGAATATAGAACAAAAACACTAAACATGTGTCTTTAGCATAAGGGGGGATTTTTTTATTAACAATGCTGTAGCGTATCAAAAATGACAATTTGTATCAGTGACCTTTTTGTGGAATTAGTTATATTATGTCGATATGCACGTTTTTTTTTATTAGATATGAGTGTTTTCTAAATTTATCCTTTATTAATAAGTGTTTATTGTTGGTTTCGTTTGTGAGCGCTTGCTTCTTTGATTAGTTTATTTGTAGATGAAAGTGGGTTTCAAAATAGCTTTGCTAATATTAAACATCGTTAATCTAAACTGAAATGACGTTGTTGATTAACGATTTGACCACGTTAGCTACATGGGTTGTTACATTCGATGTAGATGTAGATGTAGATGTAGATGGTAAAGTATTACCAGGGGGCACTTAATGTCACAAATAAAAAAACGCACTCGACTAAATAATCGCGTGCGTTTCATCATTAAAGCGTGGCATGGCTGATGTCTGTTTCGGTTATTTAACCGTTGCCGCTTTCATATTACGGGTAAATTTAGCCAGTTGCTTAAGTAGCTGGGTTTCATCATCTTTATTTGCATGAATAATTTTAACCACCGCAGAACCTGATATTGCCCCAGCTGCACCTGCATCAATTGCCGCTTTAACTTGCGCGGGCTCTGCAATACCAAAGCCTAGTAATGGCGGTGCGCCATTAAACTCTTTTAAACGACTTAAAATATCACCAATGGGCATACCGGCTTTAGACTCCGTGCCGGTAACACCAGCACGTGATAATAAGTAAGTATAACCTTCACCTTTTTCACTGACTTGAGCCAATGTGTCACTATTAGCGTTGGGCGGAGCAATGAAAATAGGCGCAACCTGATGGGCTTTAGCCGCAGTAATAAAAGGCGCAGCTTCTTCAACAGGTACATCGGCAATTAACACGGAATCTACACCTGCGGCTTGTGCTTTTTGATAAAATGCATCGACACCATTGGCGTACACAAGGTTGGCATACAGTAGTAGCCCTATTGGAAGTTGTGGATATTTAGCTCTAACTTTGCTGATGATCTCAAAACAAATTGTTGGTGTTGTACCCGCTTCAAGCGAGCGGATATTTGCACCTTGAATCACTGGGCCGTCAGCTAAAGGGTCTGAAAATGGGAAGCCAAGTTCTAATGCATCAGCTCCGTTGTCTACTAAGGTATCAATGATTTTTAATGATAACTCAGGCGACGGGTCGCCAAGGGTAACAAATGGAACAAATGCACCTTGGTTTTTTTGCGCTAGTGCGGCAAACGCTGCTTGATATCGATTAGTCATTGCTGTTCTCCGCTGAGGTGTTTTCCCGTTGTTCTAAAATGTCGGCAACGGTGAAGATATCTTTGTCACCACGACCAGATAAGTTAACCACTAAAATAGTTTCTTTTGTGGCATCCTTTGCTAAGCGGATGGCATAGGCCAGTGCATGAGCCGACTCCAGTGCAGGAATAATGCCTTCTGCACGCGCTAATAGTTGGAATGCATCTAGTGCTTCATCATCTGTTGCTGATTCATAGCGGGCACGGCCAGTTGCATTTAAATGAGCGTGCTGTGGGCCCACTGATGGGAAATCCAGTCCGGCAGAAATTGAATATGACTCTTCAATCTGGCCGTCGCTATCTTGCATTAATGGGGATTTCATACCAAAGAAAATTCCGGTTTTACCGTGTTTTAATGGCGCGCCGTGCATCGGTGTATCAATGCCTTTGCCCGCGGGTTCTACTCCAATAAGCGCAACTGAGGTTTCATCAATAAAATCGGCAAACATACCAATTGCATTTGAGCCGCCACCAACACAAGCGATTACAGCGTCAGGTAAGCGGCCTTCTTTTTCCAGTATTTGTTTTTTGGTTTCTTCACCAATCATGCGCTGAAATTCACGCACAATGGTTGGGAAAGGATGCGGGCCCGCTGCCGTACCTAACAGGTAGTGGGCTTTTTCATAGCTGCCAGACCAATCACGCATGGCTTCGTTACAGGCATCTTTTAAGGTCGATGAACCAGAAGTCACTGGGATCACTTCTGCGCCCATTAACTTCATTCTAAATACGTTAGGCGATTGACGTTCTACATCTTTTGCGCCCATGTACACTTTGCATTTGAGGTCGAGTAATGCACATGCTAGTGCCGTTGCCACGCCGTGTTGTCCTGCACCGGTTTCGGCAATGATTTCTTTTTTACCCATGCGTTTTGCAAGTAACGCTTGGCCTAATACTTGGTTAGTTTTATGTGCGCCGCCGTGAAGTAGGTCTTCCCGTTTTAGGTAAATTTTTACCAGCGGGTTAGGGCTTAAGTTTCGTGTTAACGTAAGGGCCGTTGGGCGGCCAGCGTAGTTTTTTAATAAATCTTGAAACTCGGTTTTAAATGCTTCGTCTTGTTGCGCTTCAACAAAGGCGGTTTCGAGCTGCTTTAATGCTGGTACTAAAATTTGCGGCACGTACATGCCGCCATATTCACCAAAGTAAGGGTCTAATTTTAGGGTGGTCATTGTTCATCCCTTGTTCGTAAGAGGGCGACTAGCGCCCCAAAAAATAATGAGAACTTATTTAACATCAAATAAATAAGCGTGAATTAATTGGTTCTAAGTTGGGTAAATACAGCATTCACTTTGGTGACATCTTTAATCCCTGGGCTGCTTTCGACTCCAGAGTTGATATCTAACCCAGCAAAACCTTGTTGTTTGGCGCAAGCAATATTATCAGCAGATAAGCCGCCAGCTAATAATGCTTGCGATTTATTGTCTATTTTACGGCCCCAATCAAATGTTTCACCGGTGCCGCCAAATTGACCTGCATGCTTGCTATCATACAAATATTTGTCAGCGCCATCTGCAAGTTCAACTTCGTGTGCTGATTGGCTATCTATAGCAACGGCTTTCCATACTTCACAATGAAGACTTTGTTGCTGTAATTGTTGTTTCAGCTCATTGATGTATTGTGTTGATTCATTACCATGAAGCTGCAATGCAAACAGTTGTAGTTGTTTGGCGTGCTCAATGAGCATCTCAATTGGTTGGTTAACAAAAACACCCACTAAATTAAGCGCAATTTGGTTACGCTGCATTTGACTCACTAATACATTGGCATCTTCAAGGTTAATCGCTCTAGGTGAGGGCGGGTAAAATATCATTCCGCCAAAGCTTGCTCCTGCCTTTGCGACTAATTCAATGTCTTGGTATCGGGTTAAGCCGCAAACTTTGTTTGGCCCGTATACTAATTGCCGACAAGCTAAGTCAATGTCAGGTTGCGCCATTATTGAGCTGCCTACTAAGTAGCCATCGACTAATGGATTTAAGCGTTGAGTTTGGCTGTGGTGATAAATGCCTGACTCACTCACTACCACTCTGTCGGATGGGATTTGCGGCGCTAATGCTTCAGTGGTGGCTAAGTCAGTTGTTAGGTCGCGCAAGTTGCGGTTATTGATACCGATAATAGGCGCATTAAGATCAATTGCGCGCTGTAACTCTTGTTGGTTGCTGACCTCAGTTAAATAATCAAGGTTATATTGACGAGCATATTGGGCAAGTCGTTGATATTGTTCATCATCGAGTACCGACAACATTAATAAAATGGCATCAGCACCATGATGAGCGGCTAATTCCACTTGATAAGGGTCGACAAAAAAGTCTTTACATAAAATAGGCTGGCTGACTTTTGCTCGTACTTTGGCAATGTAATTAAAATCGCCTTGGAAGAACTGCTCGTCTGTTAACACCGAAATTGCCGCTGCGTAACGGCAATACACGCTGGCAATGGCTTCGACATCAAATACTGGGCGAATAAGGCCTTTTGATGGACTGGCCTTCTTACATTCAAAAATATATTGTGCGTTAGGCGCTTTTAAGGCGTCAAATAAACTACGGTCAGAGATTTTAGGCTGCAGGCTTTCTTGTGGGAAGCGCTGCTTTAAACTGGCAATGTGCTCAGCTTTTGTGTCAATGATTTTGGTTAATACATTCGACTCTTTTTCGGTCTCGAGCGGCGCAGTCGTTTCTTGTTCAGCTAAATTGTCGCTCATTGTTATACTCCTTGGCTTGCTGCTGCAAGTTGGTTTAAGCGCGTTAATCCTTCACCTGACGCTAATGTGTCCAGCGCTAATTTTGTGCCGGCTTTAGGGCTGTCGCTAATGCCGGCAACATAAAGGGCGCAGCCAGCATTAATTGCAACTGCATTACGTTGTGCTTTAGTGCCTTTGCCTGCCAAAATGGCTTTAGTGATGGCCGCATTTTCACTTGGTTCTCCGCCAGTTAATGCCTCAATATCCGCTTTTGGGACACCAAGTTGTGTCGGCGAGATGCAGTAAAAACGAACTTTACCCTCTTTAAGTTCTGCGACTTGGGTTTCATCGTGCAGTGCCACTTCATCAAGACCACTACCATAAACCACCATGGCATGTTTTACCCCAAGTGCTTTTAATACATTGACGATAGGGGCAAGCAGTGCTGAAGAATATACTCCTAACAACATGTTTTCGGGTTTTGCTGGGTTAATAAGTGGGCCAAGAATATTGAAAATAGTGCGGGTTTTCAGGGCTTGGCGTACAGGTACTGCGTGTTTTACGCCTTCATGATAATGCGGAGCAAATAAAAAGCCGACGCCAAGGTTATCGACACAATCACGGGTTTGCTCAGGCGTCATCGTCAGCCCGATACCACAATGTGCCAGTAAGTCTGATGCGCCTGATTTACTTGAAACACCACGGTTGCCGTGTTTGGCGACTTTTGCCCCCGCTGCTGCTGCGACAAATGCGGCCGTAGTAGAAATATTAATGGTATTAAAACCATCACCACCAGTACCTACAATATCAACAATGCCACTTTCTAATGATTGTTGACTACGCGGAAACGGTTTTGCAGCTTGGCGCATGGCTTGTGCGGCACCAGTAATTTCTTCAACGGTTTCTCCGCGCATTTTTAATGCGGTTAACATGCCAGCCATGGCAATGGGGTCCATCTTGCCTTCCACAATGGCGCTAAACAGTTGTTGGCTTTGCGCGCAAGTCAGTGCATTGCCTTTGTATAAGGTATCGAGTAAAGGTTGTAACTGCGACATTATTGACCATCTCCTTGTGTATGCGTGAGGTAAGCAAGTGTTTGGGTTAATAATTGACTGCCAAGGGTGGTCAAAATGGACTCTGGGTGGAACTGAAAACCAACGGCTTTATCTTGAGGGTGTAAAACAGCCATAGGCATGTCATCTGTCGTGGCGATAACATCAAGGCAATCGGGCACTTGGGTTGCGACTAAACTGTGATAACGGGCTACTGGCAGTGGTGATGGCAGGTTAGCAAACACGCCTTGACCATTGTGATGAGTTGGACTGGCTTTGCCGTGAACCACCACCGGTGCGCGCGCTACTTTACCGCCATAATATTCAACAATGGCTTGTTGGCCTAAGCAAATACCCAACATCGGTACTTTACCTGCCACTTTACCAATAAGTTCCATCATGCAGCCAGCTTCGTGTGGTGCACCAGGGCCTGGTGATAATACTAATGCAGCTTTGTCAGCTTCGTTTAAAAGCAAATTGGCAATGTAGTCACTGTTAATATCATTACGATAAATCAGCACTTGGTAACCTAAGCTGCGAAATTGATCAACTAAGTTGTAGGTAAACGAATCAAAGTTATCTAATAGGTACAGTTTCACATCTTGTTTCATTGTCCGCCTCCCATTTTAATGGCTGAAATAACTGCTTGTGCTTTTTGGCGGGTCTCATTGGCTTCGGCTTGTGGGTCTGAGTCAAATACTACACCGGCGCCGGCTTGAATATGTGCAACACTGTTTTTGACAAAAGCGGAGCGGATGACAATACAGGTATCCATATCACCCAAGCCATTTATATAACCGACAGCGCCACCATAACTGCCGCGGCGAGTTTTCTCGGCTGCTCGTACTAATTGCGCGGCGCGGACTTTAGGTGCGCCGACTAAGGTGCCCATGTTCATGCATGCTTGATAAGCATGTAAGGCGTCCAAATCTTCACGTAACTGGCCTGTGACTCGGCTAACTAGATGCATAACGTGAGAATAACGGTCAACTTTTAGTAATTCGGCTACTTTGCGGGTGCCGCTTTGGCTAATGCGAGCAATGTCGTTACGGGTGAGATCAACCAGCATTAAATGTTCTGATAATTCTTTCTTATCAAGACGCAGTTCTAGTTCTATGCGGCTGTCTAAGTCAGGGTCGATATTGCCATGCTGATCTTTACCGCGTTGACGTGTGCCAGCAATGGGGTATACCTCAACTTGATTCGATTTCGCCTCGTACTTTAATGCACTTTCTGGCGATGCCCCAAATAAGGTGAAGTCAGGCCCTTGAAAATAAAACATATAAGGACTTGGATTGGTTAAACGCAGCGCACGATAAGCCCCTAAAGTATTCGGACAAGGTAAACTAAAGCTTCGCGAAGGCACGACTTGGAATATATCGCCAGCAACAATATGCTCTTTTAAATCCATGACAGTCGCTATGTACTGCTCATCTGAGATATTCACTTGGGTGGTGGCATTCACGGCAACCAGTGGACTAATGTCGTCTAACTGTTGGCACTGCTGCTTTATATCACTAATACGTTGTTTGAGTGCTGCACTAATAGCTGGTGCGCATGAAAATTGATGGGTGACAACTTCGGCTTGAGATTGTTTGTGATCCACTAAGATTAGGGTTTCAGCAAGATAAAATAAATAGTCAGGACATTCATTATCGCCATTTGGCACCTCAGGTAATGGCTCAACAGTATCAATTAAGTCATAAGCTAGCACGCCGCCTAAAAATAAATCTTCAAACGCCAGTTGAGTGTCACCTTTATGGATTTGCTTAACCAACATTCTTAGGCCATCAAGGGGTGAGGTCGATTTTAAACGGGCATCTTCATCTTGGCATTGGGTCGACTTGTTTAACGTGACGGTCAAGGTGTTGTGTTGACGTGTTTGTTGACAATGACTAAAAAATGCTGCGATAGCGGGTATTAAAGATGCACCGTTATCGGTCATTGAGGTAAAAGTGATGTTGTAACTATCACAACGGATCATCAGCGCCGCATGGGTTAAAATAATGCTTTTAAGGTGATCTTTGCTTTCTATCTCAGCCGACTCCAACAACATAGTATGCGGTTGGTTATGGGTAATATGCTGATATAAATTTAACGGATCGGACTGATACGTGAGTTCCACACTATTGGTGGTAACTTGCGCAAAGTTGCTGGACGTATTCATTATCCTTTGGCTCCCATGGATATATAATTCATTAATTAGCCTCTACATTTATTGAGTTGTCAGTACTGATAAACCGTTTTCGTAGGCTAAAAAGCAAGAAAGCCCACATTTCTGCGGGCTTCCTGTAAAATTTTGTTGCTTAAAATATGCACAACGCTTCACACCACCCGTCTAATTTGGGAAGTGCCACCACCAAGAGATGTTTAGAATTGCATTCGCGTTATGAGTCATTATTTTATGTATAAAGTTGTTTCAATGCCTATAGGAAACCGCAGCTCAGCATTAAAGTCAATTGAATAATCTGCAAAAACACGATTTAGTAGATAAAAAGTGGCAATAACAAATAAATCTAATCTAAGTTGAATGAAAAGTAAGCGAAAATACTTACGGCATTGAAATATATTATGACTTTAACGCCATTTTATACAGAATGTGCAGTACAATAATACCATGACAACACAGACTAGCTTGGCTGACTTACACAGCCACACCACGGCTTCAGACGGGGTGTTATCACCGGCAGATTTAGTCGCCAGAGCGCTGGATAAAGGCGTGCAAATGTTAGCGATTACCGACCACGACACCATCAATGGTTTAGCCCAAGCACATGCATTTAATCAACAACAGCCACAACCACTTAAATTAATAAACGGCGTTGAAATTTCAACCCGTTGGAATAATTTTGATATTCACATTGTGGGGCTAAATGTTGATGTTCAATGCCAAGCTTTGCAATCGTTCTTAAATAAGCAAGTCCAATTGCGTGATGAACGTGCTCAAGAAATTGGAGTGCGTTTAGGAAAAGCGGGTATTGAAGGCGCTTACGAAGGTGCAAAAGGTTTTGCTAACGGTGCGGCCATTAGCCGTGGTCATTATGCAAGGTGGTTAGCCCAAATGGGCTACGCCAAAGATATGCCTAGCGTATTCAAACGTTATTTAGCCCGAGGTAAAACGGGTTATGTTCCCAATAATTGGCAAGACATGGCCACCGCTTGTGACATCATTCATCAAGCGGGCGGTTTAGCCGTTTTAGCACACCCTAGTGGTTATAAATTATCGGCGAAATGGCTAAAAAAATTAGTACGAGAATTTGCTCAATCCAATGGCGATGCCATGGAAGTGGTATTAGGCCAACAATCCATTGACGATAGAAATCAGCTTATTTCGCTGAGTATCCAAAACCAACTTTTAGGTTCAATCGGCAGTGATTTTCACTTCCCGAGTAATTGGATTGAACTGGGCAAAAATTTATTCCAGCCTCCAGGTGTTAAATGGGTCTGGGAATCACAATCTTGGATGGAACGATAATGAGTCAATTCTTTTATATACATGATGAAAATCCGCAAGCGCGGTTAATTAACCAAGCTGTGGCAATTTTACAAAAAGGTGGCGTAATTGTTTACCCAACCGATTCAGGTTATGCCTTAGGGTGTTTAATTGGTGATAAAAATGCCATGTCGCGTATGGTGCGCATTCGCCGCATTGAAAACGATCATAACTTTTCACTTATGTGCCGCGACTTATCTGAACTGGCCAACTTTGCCAGAGTCGATAATCAAGCCTACCGCTTATTAAAAAGCTGCACACCTGGGCCGTATACGTTTATTTTTAAAGCCAGTAAAGAAGTACCAAGACGGTTGCAAAATGACAAAAAACGCACCATTGGTATCCGTGTGCCAAATAACGTTATCGCATTAGCACTTTTAGAAGCATTAGGTGAACCGATGATGTCGACCAGTTTGGTGATGCCTGATGAAGAGTTTGCTGAGTCAGATCCTGAGCAAATTAGAGACATGTTAGAACATCAAGTTGAGGCGATTGTTCATGGCGGTTATTTAGCTGAGAAACAAACTACCGTGATTGACATGTCTGAAGGTGAAATTGATATTTTACGCCAAGGTGCTGGCGATACCAGTGCATTTGAATAGTAGGATGTGAATACACCAAGAGGTAGATTGATCCTCCATCGTGTCTGATAAATTGGGGTAATTATCCATTAATGGCTTTAAAGCGAGCAATTGGTGCGCTAAACACGATTACTTGTTTAATCCTTGCCCAATTATGCGTATAATCGCGCGTTTGGTTAAAATAGCTGACTTAGTGCCTTGTAATTAATGGCTTATTAGCTTGTGTATTTGGCTTATTTTTTAGCTGAGTCTACTGGCTTTGTACAACGATTTTAATTTTCAATGTGCATGTAATTAAACGCTTATCCGGCTATACGCCGCAAATGTTGGCGGGAATGTTATTAATGATACAAGTCGGTTCTTTAATTTAATGCAAGGTAGTCAGCAAAGCTTACCTTTAGCCGTTGTTCGTGGCAAAGCCCTTGCAACGTTACCTGTGGATCTATTTATTCCGCCTGAAGCACTAGAAGTGTTTCTAGAAGCATTTGAAGGGCCGCTTGATTTATTACTGTATTTAATCCGTAAACAAAAAATGGATGTGGTTGATTTACCGATACAGCAAATAACCACGCAATATTTAACGTATATTGAAATATTGACCGAAGCACGCATTGAGCTTGCTGCTGATTATTTAGTCATGGCAGCGACGCTAGCTGAAATTAAATCGCGCTTACTGTTGCCGAAAATGGCTTTAGAAGAAGATGACGAAGAAGATCCTCGGGTACGCTTAATTAAGCAATTGAAAGCCTATGAAGTGATAAAACAGGCGGCTCAAGACATTGATGCGCTGCCACGGCTTGAGCGAGATGTTTTTCAAGCGAGTGTGCATTCGCATCCAGATATTAAACCCACTATGGTTGCACCAGATGTGTCATTAGGTGAACTTGCAAGGGCATTTGGGCAGGTGTTAGCCAGAATTGAAGCCAATGTTGATCATCAAGTGCAAAAAGAGCATTTGTCCACCCGTGAACGTATGAGCCAAATTTTAGAGCGCTTAAATGGCAATGAGTATGTTGAATTTAAAACCTTGTTTGACATTGAAGAAGGTCGAGCTGGGGTTGTGGTAACATTTTTAGCTCTGATGGAGTTGATAAAAAGTATGTTAGTCAATGTGTTACAGAGTAAACCTTTTGCCACTATTTACGTAAAAGCGAGCGCTTAAGTATGGCTGTAAACACCATTGGTGACATTCAATTAAAACAACTTATTGAAGCCAGTTTGTTTGTATTGGCAAAACCGTTAACCGTTAAATTTATTAAAGAAGACGTGTTAGTGGGGCTAAATGTTTCAAGGGCGCGCATTCAACAAATGCTAAACGAGTTGCAGCAAGATTATCAAGAACGTGGTGTACAATTAGTCAAAGTTGCCACAGGGTATCGTTTTCAAACACTGGAAATTCTGAACCCGTTGTTACAGCCATTATGGCAAGAGAAAGCCCCTAAATATTCACGCGCAATAATGGAAACTCTTGCTGTTATTGCTTATCGCCAACCTGTGACCCGCGGTGATATCGAACAAATAAGAGGTGTGGCAATCAGCAGCCACATTATTAAAACCTTAGCTGATAGACAGTGGATAAAAACAGTAGGACATAAAGAGGTAGCTGGGCGACCCGCCTTGTATGCCACCACGACTATATTTTTATCTTATTTTGGCTTAAACCGATTGGCTGATTTACCGGCGCTTTCGGATATTGAGTCATTGCAGGCAATGTTTGAACATGCTCAAAAAGCCCCCGCGGTGATTGAGGCAAATACAAACGCTTTGCCACAAACAAAAGAAGAGTCAACTAATGAGTGAAAAATTGCAGAAAGTCTTGGCCCGTGCAGGCCATGGCTCCCGTCGTGAGATGGAGGCATGGATTGCTGCAGGTCGAGTTAGTATTGACGGTGAGATTGCCAATTTAGGCGACCGTATCGAATCTGATGTTAAAGTGAGAATTGATGGTCGTTCAGTATCAGTTAAATCAGCAGATGATGTCATTTGTCGAGTATTGGCTTACCATAAACCGGAAGGCGAAATTTGTTCCCGTAAAGACCCTGAGGGGCGTCCAACCGTATTTGACCGGTTGCCAAAAATACGTGATTCGCGTTGGGTTGCTGTCGGTCGCTTAGATATTAATACCTCTGGTTTATTGTTATTTACCTCTGACGGCGAATTAGCGAATAAACTGATGCATCCTTCAAATGAAGTGGAGCGTGAATACGCGGTGCGCACATTCGGGGAAGTACCTGAGGCTGCAGTGCAGCGTTTACGTAATGGCGTGACGCTTGAAGATGGCCCTGCACACTTTGACAGCATTAAACCTGCTGGTGGTGAGGGGATTAACCAATGGTGGCATGTCACTTTAAATGAAGGGCGTAATCGTGAAGTCCGTCGTTTATGGGAGTCGCAAGAAGTTCAAGTTAGTCGCCTTATTCGTGTACGTTACGGTATGGTCGAATTACCTAAGTCATTACCTCGTGGTGGTTGGGTTGAGCTGACAATGGAACAAGTAAACTATTTGCGTCAATTGGCTGGTTTAGAACTTGAAACTCGTTCATTTTTAGGCACAGATAAACATTCAGTATCACGCTCTAAAGTGAAAAGCGCTAAAATTCGCCGTGCAGTCCGTAAGCATAAGGTGGCGGCTAAACCCAAACCAACCCGTCAACGCAGTTGATCTCTTTGGTGACTGTTTAATTAAAAGCTGCTTATTGCGGCTTTTTTGTTTTTAGTTTAAAAATTTTCTTTTATGTAAGCTTTTTTATTATTTTAGGCGGTAATAGAATTCGATCAAATGCGTCAGTTATCAGTTATTACGTCATCACTTTTATAGGTTGGTTGGCAGTTGCTTTTGGGTTTTATGATCGAAAATACAGCAAAAACAGTGTTGTTAGCTTGTTTTTGAAGCAATCGAACAAAAAAATGAAATCTTTTGTTGCTTGGTCGCGAAAAATCAGTAAAGTATGCCTCAATCAACGGCGACACGGTCGAACAGTTGATGCAGATTATTAAAAATAATGACGTAAGTGATTATTTTAACAGTTTGCCCGAGTGGTGGAATCGGTAGACACAAGGGATTTAAAATCCCTCGCTTAATAGGCGTGCCAGTTCAAGTCTGGCCTCGGGTACCATTATTAGACTCAGTACAATGTATGTTGTGATTTGAGTAATGGACAAAAAAGCCTCGACATTAGTCGAGGCTTTTTTGTATTTAAAATTTATAGCCCTCCAATAGATACCTCTAGGCTGTTATAGCGCGATAAATGAATGCTTTATTATCATTGTGCACATCATTAAAGCTTGCTGGATTAATGCGTTAACCTCATAGGCAATAGGCCAATATTATTGATTTGAAAATATGGCTTTATTCTTGATGCACAAAACATGGCGTCATTCCCAACTCTTCTTGAACTGAACTTAACTTAACTGAACTTATCTTGAGTGCCTAGTTGCCTAGTTGCCTAGTTGCCCTAGTTGTTTAGTTGCTGAGTCAAGCCAACAGTGCGGCTCCCATCTACAGTTACTTTTGGTGCTGTTAACGAAAACTTGCATTTGCAGTGATGATTTTTATCTACAACGTCTATGATAAATTTTTATTATTAAAATCATTAGTAATGATAATTTTTAATGATTAGTCGGTTTCCATATACTGTTGTTATCGACATAAACACAGTACCAGTACAGATTAGTTATTAGCATTTGGAGCAGATTATGAAAATGAGTCACGTAGGTATTATGGTTGCAAACATGGACAAAGCGGTTGAGTTTTACACCCAAGCGTTAGGGCTTAGCGTGGTCATGGGGAAGACAGCTGTAGAGGAAGAGCGTGAAACTGCGATTGGTAAAATGTGTGTTGCAGTCTTTGGTGAAGGTTTCCAAGGCTTTAATATTGCGCACTTGGTGTCTACCGATGGGGTGGGATTTGAACTGTTTGAAATGAAGCAACACCAAGAACGTCATGTGGTTGATTTCTCTCGAATAGGTTTGTTTCATTTTTCATTGCAAACTGACGATTTTGAAAGCGTCATTGAAAAAGTTGTTGCGCTGGGTGGAAAGGTGAGAATGGATATTATGCGCTATCACCCTGAAGATGATAATAAACCGTACAAAATGGTGTATTTAGAAGACCCGTTTGGGACATTATTTGAACTTTACTCTCATACTTACTCTGAAACCTATTCGTCAGAATACGAATAAGCGCAATACTAAGCGATGTGACTTGCTAAATAGCAACAACACATCAGCGTTTATTGGCTTCAATGATTAGCGAGTACCTTTGGTGCTCGCTTTTTAATTGTCAGAAAGTAGCGATGAAACATTATCAACTTAGCCAAGACATAATCGTGTGGGTTGTGTTAGTCGTTCATTGCCGCTTTTAATGATGGAGAAGCTTTAAAGCTTGGTTGATTAAAGCCATCAATATCCATTGTCGCCCCAGTTTGTGGGTTTCTACCTTGTTTTGGTAAATGAAACCGAAGCTCAAATGTACCAAACTGAGGAATGTATACCTTCTCACCTTCGGTTAGTGCTTGGTGAATAGTTGCCAGTATTTGGTCTAACTGTGGCTTAGTGCTGACTTGTGATGCTGCCATTTTCGCCGCCATACGTTCAACGAGTTGTTTTTTATTCATGATGCTGTGCTGTTTAAATGCGGGATGGTGTTATAGCAGGCTTGGATTTTGAATAACACCCTGTTGAGTTTAAACGCTGTTTTTTAACCCAGCACCAAAAAAAATTCGAGTGGATGTCACTAAAAGGTATGAAGTTTTGTAGTGAAAAAGTAACTCACCCAATAGACACGTAAATCTTTGCCATACTTAAGCAATGAATAGATTCGTTGCTATGCCAGTGTATGGCCTTGCTTCACTATGCAAACGTTTGAGTTTGAGGTGGTTGATGCAAGTAAGCCTAATGATGAGTTTGATGTGTTTTGGCGTTTGCGCCAAGATACAACCGCATACGGCTGAGCGGGCGTTAACTGAACACTTGCAGTTGTTGGCCTTGGCTGACCCATCGGGTGATTGGCAACAATATCTTGAGATTGTATCTGGACAATCTTATGCCGATAAACTTGAATTTAAAGATGAAATTTATCAACAAATAAACCAATTTTGGCAGCACAAAAATGTCGTTCTTCCTTTTAGCCGCTTTAAAAACCATTCAAACCTCTCTTCACAGCAGATAGCTCTTGCTTTAGAGCCCAATGTCAGTGATTACCTCGCGGTAAAAAATATTATCCGAAAACTGCTGTGGTTAGGGCAGCAATCGAGTTGGGAAACGATTGCGCCAGGAGGATTACTGCGACTTGGTGATAGCCATCGCACCATTAATGCCATTGCTTTGAGGTTATGGTTGCTAGGAGACGCAGCGAAGCCATTAGAATTAACATCGGTTTATAGTTCGGAGTTACATCTTGCTGTGGTTCGATTTCAAGCACGCCATGGGTTAAAAACCGATGGGGTGATTGGTCCGCAAACTTTATTTTGGCTCAATCGTACACCCTATAAAAAAGCCCAAATATTGGCACAAAGTTTTGTAGAGAAAACCAGTTATTTAGCCACAATTGAACCGCGTTATATTTTAGTCAACATTCCAGCGTATAAAATGGAGTTGGTTGATAAGCAGCGATTGGTGCTGAGTTCGCGCGTGATTGTGGGTAAGTCATATCGTCAAACGCCAGTGTTTAAAGGAGAAATTTCCAACATCGTCATCAACCCGACATGGACAGTACCGCGTAAATTACTGCGCCGTGATGTACTGCCAAAAATTAAAGGTGATGGTCATTATGTTGCTGAGCAACAATTTGACGTGTTTGATTATCAAGGTAAAGTGGTGAAGAAAAGCCCATTGCAATGGCAGCAAGAAGCGACAGGGCGCTTTCCTTATCGATTAGTACAGCGTCCAGGGAGCCACAATGCGCTTGGACGCTATAAAATTCATTTTCAAAATGATTTAAATGTGTATTTGCACGATACGCCGACCCCTGAGTTATTTAATGAGCCTCAACGTGCCTTATCCTCAGGTTGTGTGCGTATTGAAGCGATTCAAGAGCTTGCTGATTGGTTTGCTAATAATTTGGTGATTGATAAACGGACTTGGAAACGCTTGCAATCAGATTATGAAACAACGCAGTGGTTTTCATTAAAACAAACCTTGCCGGTCCATTTCGTCTATTGGTCATCATGGGTAAATGAGCAACAAGTGGCTCAATTTAGAAATGATATTTATCAGAAGTTGATCCCTCAGGTGCAGACTCAAATTGCAAGCGCTCAACCCGTTTCTCAAAATGCTCTACCAATCGGTCCTTTACCACTTAATCCCGCGGTTGAAATGTAAACAATAATTGAACGGTAGTGTAATAATGTTGTTTTTTTGTTGTTTTGTTTTTAGTGGCTATTTTTTTATCAATGTTAATAAATAGCTGATAACTGTTTAATTATTAAACACAAGCTATCTATATCGCCTTGTTTTTACGTCTTACCTGTGTTTTATCAATGCTTGCAATCATTGTCTTAAGCATTTAACTTGCTCTGGAATTGAACAAAAAAGCAGCAGGTAATATATTGATGTCGTTAGATTGTATCGCTCGTAGGCAAGTATTTTTGGGGTTAAGTGGTGCTGCCTTGGTAAGTTTGTTACCTAAAACCGCTTATGCTAGTCGCTCCACTGTAGGTGTAAAACAATTACGTTTTTATAATCGCCACACTGGTGAACATAGTCAGGGTAACTTTTGGCAAGATGGTCATTATCAAGCTGAGACAATTAATGAGTTTAATCACTTATTACGGGATTTCAGACAAGATATTACTATGCCAATGGATAAACGTTTGTTTGAGTATTTGTTCAAATTACAAAATACCCTGCAAGTAGATAAAGAAATTCATGTGATATCTGGCTATCGATCGCCTAAAACAAACAATATGTTGGCTGCTAAAAGCCATGGTGTTGCAAAGCACAGTTATCATATGAAAGGCATGGCGATTGATATTGCCATTCCCGGAATTGAAACAAAAGATCTGCGTGATGCAGCATTGTCATTAAAGTTAGGTGGTGTCGGATTTTACCCTCGTTCTGGCTTTGTACATATTGATTGTGGTCCTGTTCGTTCTTGGGGGTAAGGTGTTGCTGACATTAGCTCTTGTGGTATGAGTATGCGCATGTTAGTATTCGCGCGCTTTATTTGAGTCATTTGACTTAAGTTACATTGGTCGAAAATGAGACTTAATTTAAATGACAACTTTATATTTATATTTATAAGTGAGTTAATCATGTCTTACACAATTAATGCTGAAATCCGTACTGAAATCGGGAAAGGTTCGAGCCGCCGCCTACGTCACGCGGGTAAAGTACCAGCTGTTATCTATGGTCCAGGTAAAGAGCCTGTATCAATCACTTTACTTCACAAAGATATCATCAACATTCAATTGAATGATGAATTCTACACTACTGACCTAACAATCGTATTAGACGGTAAAGAAGTAACTGTTCGCGTACAAGACGTTCAACGTCACGCGTTCAAACCAATGGTTGAACACTTCGATTTCAAATTTGCTTAATCTAAGCTGATTTGACAAAAAGCGCCTTAATGGCGCTTTTTTTGTGCTCAAAATCTCTAAGAGACAAGAGACAAGAGACAAGAGACAAGAGACAAGAGACAAGAGACAAGAGACAAGAGACAAGAGACAAGAGACAAGAGACAAGAGACAAGAGACAAGAGAATGGTAGATATGCATTCAAGCTAATTGGTAAATAGGGTTTTGACACCGCTAAAATGATGCCGACAATGAAGCTAAATAACATCGCTTCATGCAAAGCTATTCAATATCAAAACTGTAATAAATGTCTAATGACTGGGTTAAGGTACTTGATACACTTTCAAGGTACAGCTGAGATAATAAGTAATATCTCACTGTCATTTCATAACCTGGATTAAATACGCCAATACCATACTTCACCATCAAACTGTCACCTATAAAGCCGCTAACGGCCACTCTGCCATCATCGTTGGCATCAAGTTGAACGTTTGAGAAACCAAACTTCTCAATTAAGCTGCTGGCTGTATCGCCAATATTATTAATGGCATTACCGCCTAATTGCGTACCTAAACTGAGTGCGGTATTGAGCATCAGTGCATTATTTTGATCTGATGATGAACTGGTAAAGCCTTTGCCAGTTAAAATATAAGATAAAACCTCAGCTTGTTCTTTCGCTGGATTAGAGAAAATTGTCACAATGGGTTTGAGTGATGTCCCTGTTACCCTTACCCCAGCAACAATATCTTCATCTTTAATATCTTTAGTCGCTTCAATGTTTAAGTTAGCGACACTTGGCGGACCTGAGAATTGTAGTTCACCGGTATTAATGGTCAGCGTTTGCCCCATAAATTTATAACTACCATTATTGACTTTAATGTCGCCAAATAGCAGCGGGGGTTTAGCACTTTCTTGTTTTAGTTGCAGTGTTCCGGATAATTTACCCTGTAATCCCATACCATCAATTTGAACATCATTGCCCACATTAATGTTTAAGTTGGTGGTGAGTAAAAAGGGCTTTTTCTTTTGTTCAAGTTCAGAAATTGAGTCACTAAATACCACGTCATCTGATAAGGCAATACCTTCATCAGACAATTGAACAATGGTGATCTTGCCACTTGGGATAGCAATATTGCCATCGATGTCGAGTTTATCTTGAGTAAAGCGCAGACTGATATCGGGTGAAACATCGAGTATAGCAAGCGGTGGCTGAATGACGGCTAACTTATCCCCTTGTAAGTCCACTTTGCCGCTTAGCTTACCCGTTGACCAATTTAATGTGCCTGTGCTGGTTAATGTGCCTTCGCCCATTTTCCAGTCGGCTATTAGCTTAGCCTGCTGGCCAAGTAAGTTTACTTTAGCATTAAGGTCATTGACCAATGTTGGGTTTGATGTGAGGGCGAATGCGCCGTCATTAATCCTAACAACACCGCGGGTGATTGGTGAAGCGAGTGTGCCGCTTAATTGTATTTCGGATGAAATTTTACCTTCTAATGTGGCAAATTGTGGGAATAAGGACACTAATGGTAATAGATTAAGTTGATTGATATTAAAGTAACCATCTACAGCTTTTTGATTGGCAATATCAATAGTGAGTTTACCCTCTGCGCTGGCAAACTTTTCAGATAATAACTTAATTGAGCTGTGTAGTTTATCTTGTTTAAGGTCGCCATTAAGTTGTAAGAGTTGATAATCAAAAGACACTTCACGGGTATCTGTGCCGGTTAATTTAATGCTGCCTGGAGTGAGTATTAAATTGACTGAGGCCGTTGGTTTTTGCTCAGGTTGCCAGGCTAAGTCAAGGTTCATGGCCGCATTGCCTTGCCAGAGCATATTCTTAGGTAAGTATTTCTTAAGTAGCTTGCCCGGTTCGCCAGCAAATTGCATGTTTACTGAGCCTTGTTTACCTAATTTAACTGGGTTAACTAAACAAAGTTGATGCTGGCTTTGGCCAATACAGAATTGGCTCACTTTGCCAACTTTAGCTAGGTTGTCCCACTTAAAATCAATCGGTTGTTGAAGTTGCCAGTACCCCAGTAAATGGTCAATATCAAATTGTTGCAGCTTACCGACTAAGGTTTGTTTATCTATGTCGGTTTCAGTTGTCAGCACGCTATTAACAATCACATCGCCTTGAGTGACTAATTTGGCTTGTTGTTGATACTGATCGCCATTGATATTAAATTGGCCATTTTTAATGTGGATGCCGTTTATAATGGCTTGGGTTAACGTGGTTGTGGCAGCAAATTTATGTTCTGTAAGTGGTGAATATTGTGCTGATAACTGTATGTTTTGCGCTTTATAGTCAGCGATAGCAACATTGTTGATGCTGGCGGTGGCATTCACTTGAGGTTGGTTTTGTTCGCCAGAAACTGAAATGTTTGCAGCAATTGAACCTTTAGCACCGTTAAGCCATAAACTTAAATCCGGTACCGATAATTTAGCATTAATATCCCATTGTTTGTCTGCAATGCCATTAATTGTTAATGCACTGCCAAGCATGCTAGCTTGTAGGTTTTTGGCATTCATTTCCCAGTTTTGGTTAAGTGACATATCGCCTAATAACGTAAATGGTCGATGATTTAATTCACCATTGAGATTGGTGTTTTCAACACTTAATTGCCACTTTCCGTCCTTAATGTGTCCGCGTTGGGTCACTTGTCCATTTATTTTGCCGTCAAAAATATCATAGTGGTTTAAGGCAGGAATGTTATTGAGCAATAAGTTATCGGCAATAACGTTTACATCCCATTGCAGTTGTTGTTGATAATTCATGTGTCCGTCAACCAGTAGATTTCCGGCAGTTGAATTGATATTAAGATGGTTAATATTTAACTGTTGGTTTTGATGATAAAAATGGGTGTCAACATTAAGTGTTGGGGCATACGGACTGTCTATTTTGCTTTTGGTGCGCACTTGTTGATGATGCACATCTCCAGAGCTGGTTAATGAGTCAATATGTAGTTGATATATTGGGGTATTCAAAGGCCAGTGTAATTGGGCGTCTTTTATATTGGCTTGGTATGTAAGCGCTGGGGTGGTTAAATTGATGGTAGTCGATACATCTGCTTTATTGGTTCCGGTTAACTGCGCTTTGGCTGTTAGCTTAGCAAAGCTGCCATTTAAACCAAGTTGTAATTGTTGTTTGGTAAAGTCGGGCAACTCTTTGATCTTATCAATATCAAAATTGCCATTGATATTCATAGGGTAATCATCGATAAAGTCGAGGTAGCCATTAATACTCGCATTGCCGTAATCATGCTTAAATGACAGGTCACTTAAATGCAAATTGTGACCAATAAAGGTGCCTTCAATATTAATTTCAGCAAAGTTGTCTACGCGATGACCCAAAATGAGCTGGTTATCTTGCGCGTTAAACTCGCGCACAAATAATGCAAACGGCAGACGAACTTGTGGAAGTGCGGCCATTGCCCATGCCGTTGCATCTTGGCCACTTAGGGTCTTATTGTTTTTATTTGTTTTGACTTGATGTGAGTCCGTTCGCGTTGTGTTTGGAGTCTTGGCTGTTTTTGCTTGGGTGTTTAGTGGGATATCGACTTTTAAATCTTGGCTTGTTAGCCAGTCAACTTGTAATCCTGGTTCGTTCCAAATGGCTTGACCGCGCAGTTGCTTGGCACTGAAATTCATATCATTTACTCGAACATGAACTTGTTGCAGATCAAGCTGAGATAAACTGATATCAAAAGGTAGGCGAACATCGGTTGGCGTTTCTGATTCATCCGTTTTTGGTGTCGTTATTGATGCTTTGGTGTGTGGTAGTGAGCTAGCATCCGTTAAGCCATTTAACTGTGAGCTAGCAGCGTTTGTGGCTTGCTCACCTAATAAGTGGGTATCTATATCGACTTGAACCTGCTGTGCGGTGAGGTTTTTAACACAAAGCTGTTTATAGAACACACAGGCAGGATTCCATTGTAATGTGAGCTTATTTACTTTGACTTTAATACCTTGCATTTGCCAGCTAGCTTGAGAGACCGACAAATTTCGATTAATGATACCGCTGTGGTAATGGATGCTTAAACCTGGCACAAATGTGTTGGCCAGCAACACCGTTACATGACTCCCAATTGGGGTACTAAGCAATATTGCTATTATGACCAATATAGAAAAGGGGATATAAAATAATGTACGGGTGCAAATTTTAAAGCCTTTATAGCATTGCTGTGCAAAGGTCTTTTTATGTGTTTTTGGGGCTGAATGTTGTGATTTTTTGCCTGCGCTGTCTTCAGTCTTTGTTGGTGTTGAAGGCGTGATCATAAGTCTGCCCCCATCGTTAAATGTATTCGCCATGAACGCGCGACAGTCTCTGTATCATTTAAGCCAACACCCACATCTAATTTGATGGGGCCGATAGGAGAAATCCAATGAAGGCCACCACCAACTGACACAATCGGTTCAAATTGGTCTTTATCAAATGCATTACCAGCATCAATGAAGGTTGCGACTCGCCACGTTGGCGTCACATAGTATTGATACTCGGCACTGGCGACGGCCAAGTAACGGCCACCTACGACCTGCCGAGCTTGTTGACCGTCGTTATTTATATAATCAATATAAGGGCCAAGCTCTTGATAACTATAACCTCGAATCGATTGATCACCACCAGCAAAGTAGCGTAGTGATGGTGGCACAAGGTCAAAATCATCTTTAGACACCAAATCAGCACCAAGGTCTAATCGAGATACAAAACGGTGCTTGTCAAAAAAGGTGTCTATCCATTTTAACTTTGCTTGAAAGCGAGTTAATTGAATGGAAGAACCTAACTTAGGGTCGGCATATTCAATACTGTATGTTTGGCGAAACCCCGATTTGGGATCAAGAGAGTTATCGCCACGTTGTGTACGTGAAAGACCATAACTGAGCAAATAAAACTCAGGGTCATAGTCAATATCTGATTGGGTATAAAGCTCTTTAATGGCTTCTAATGAGTAGCCAATTAACCAATTGTTTTTGGTACGGGTTTGCCTTGTAAACGCCAATTGATATTTAGTTGATTCTAGTTGCCCTGTATTAGAAAAACTATTGTCGTTAGGGTCAAACACTTGCGTTGCGCCGTATTTATCCCTTAGTAAGCCAACCTTAATTTTAAATTGGTCATCAAGTGGGTGAGCCAGTGGGATGGTATAGGTGGTTAACAGTTTAGGGCGATCGGGTGACCATTCGGCGGTGGTGTCTTGAAAGTGACCAAAACGGTTAATCTGTGGGGTGCGCCAAGTCAGTTTTACTCTAGGTTCGATGCTGCTATCTGAAGTATTACCTATATCAGCACCTAAACCGACCTCAATTGAATGACTGGGTTTAGGCGTTAACATGACTTTAATCGGGACTTGCTCATTTTGGATATGTTCAATTTGTGGCAAGACTTTAATTTGGCCGAAGTATCCGGAGTCGAGTAAATTTCGATTTAAGTTACTGAGCGGGGTTGTTGCATAATAAGCACCATCATCAAATGGGATCATGGCATTAAGTAGATCAGTATTTAAGGTGTGCCCTTCAAAGCTGACTTGGCCAAAACGATAACGTTTGCCAGAGTTAAAATGTAAGTTGATTTCCGCGCTATTATCGTCACGATTAATTTTTATCTGAGATTGAGTAAACACGCCATCAAAATAGCCGCGCGCTAATGCCAGTGTTAATAGTTGATTTTTAACAAAAGTATACTTGCCGTGATCGAGCACTTGTCCGGGTTTTAAGGTTACGCTGTCTAACCAAGCTTCAAAGGTGGGATCGTCAAGCATGTCACCGCTAAAAAAAATATCTACCCATTTAAGAGTGACCGGTTTTCCTTGTTCAATATCAATACTGAGCTGCCAAGGTTTATTTTTATTGGGTGTGGTTTGTGTGGTGATTTTTGCATGATAGTAGCCCATTGATTTTAAGGCTGCTTGAACATTGTCTTCGACATTAAAAAGATAGGCACGCCGTTGCACTTCTGTTTTGGGTTCTTGGCCTAAATGAGCACGAATGTTGTTTGTTAAAGCGCGATTAGCACCATTAATCTTGATGCTTAAAATGGAATCTTGGGCGTAGGAATAGGGCATGCTTAACGTGAAAAGCGCTATTAATAAAATTAAGCAAAAATGGGCTCTATTTGATCGCAAGATAACTCTGGCTTCATAAAAAATGTTTGTTAGCCCTATTGTCGCCAGAAAGTACTCAACTCGCAAGGACACAATGGATTAATGAATGTTAAATAAACAAACTTTCAGAGACTTGCAGTCGATTATTACAATCACTCATTTTAATAACGCAATTATGCTGGATTTATAAACCATGCGAATTGTTTCACGTTTGCGATGCGGCTTTTTAGTTACCATTTTTATGATGTGTCACCAACACGCTATGAATGATGACATGGTGCAAAATATACTTTAAATATGGCCGGTAACAAAGCGAGGCGCGTATGTACTTTATGTGCCTGTGGATAATGTGAATTCATTGCGGTGCTGTTTATATTGGATTGACTTTGTCATCGCACTTTTAATGTCAATAAAATGTCTGTTTTAACATCCAAGGCCTAATGTGAGTTGAAAGCCGGCCAAAAATCAATTGAGTGAGTCAATGTGTCACGATGGCGAACAAGCAATCCTAAATAAGCATGTGCACCAGCTTGATGTGTAAAATAGCAACAATCGATATAAATAAAGCTTGATAATCATACAAATACAACAGTTTAGAAAACAATTTGTTTATTAAGTGATATTTTTAATACTATTATAAGTGTAGCTTTGCGAGTAAAGAATTTTTTTATGTTTCTTTTCAACAAGATTGGTTTAGTTATTGCATTGTTTGAGTAGCTATTTTACTCATAGGCCTAGCGACGCAAACAATGTGTATCCAAATAACCATTATCACATTGTCACTATTGAGCATTTGAGCATTTGAGCAGTAAAATTGGAGAAAACATGTTTGATAACAAGTCAATACTCATTACAGGTGGTACGGGGTCTTTTGGACACAAATATACCAAAACACTGTTAGAACGCTACAAACCCAAGCGAATAATTATTTTATCCCGTGATGAATTAAAACAATACGAAATGCAGCAGATATTTAATCAAAGCTGTATGCGTTATTTTATTGGTGATGTCAGAGACTTTGATCGTTTAGTACAAGCATTTAAAGATGTCGATTACGTCATTCATGCTGCAGCAATGAAGCAAGTTCCAGCAGCAGAATATAATCCGATGGAGTGCATAAAAACTAACATTAATGGTGCAGAGAATGTAATAAAAGCTGCTATTAACAATAATGTGAAAAAGGTCATTGCCTTATCGACAGATAAAGCCGCCAATCCGATTAATTTGTATGGTGCAACGAAGTTAGCATCGGATAAGTTATTTACTGCAGCTAATAATATGGTTGGCTCCAGTGAAACCCGCTTTGCAACGGTGCGTTATGGTAACGTTGTCGGCTCCAGAGGCTCAGTCGTGCCTTTATTTAAAAAGCTTGTTAAGCAAGGCGCAACTGAACTACCTATTACTCATCCTGATATGACGCGATTTTGGATTACCCTGCAACAAGGCGTAGATTTTGTCCTTAAAAACTTCGATAGAATGCAGGGCGGTGAAATTTTCATTCCTAAAATCCCTTCAATACGTATTGCCGATTTAGCCAAAGCATATGCACCTCATTTAAAGCATCATATTGTGGGTATTCGTCCTGGGGAGAAAATGCATGAGATCATGTGCCCTGGAGATGACTCACACCATACCATAGAGTTTGATGACCATTTTGTTATTACCCCGAGTATCAGGTTTTTTGGCAAAGAGCATGATTACTCCACTAATGAGTTGGGTGAAGAAGGGCAATTGGTTGAGTCCGGTTTTGAATACCATTCAGGCAATAACCAAGATTTTTTATCTACTGAGGAAATTATCTCGATGGATGAGGCGAAATAATGATTCCATATGGGCATCAATCTATTTCAAATGCAGATATTGAAGCGGTTACTTCAGTGCTTAAGTCAGACTTTTTAACCCAAGGTCCGCAGGTGCCATTATTTGAACAAAGTATTGCGAATCTTACTCAGTCAAAATTCGCTGTCGCGGCAAACAGTGCTACGTCATTATTACATGCGGCTTGTATCGCGTTAGACGTCAGTAAAAACGATATTGTATGGACCAGCCCTATTTCGTTTGTTGCTTCATCTAATTGCGCTTTGTATTGCGCAGCTCAAATCGACTTTGTAGATATTGACCCTGAGACTGCCAATATATGTCCAATAGCCTTAGCGGCAAAGCTTGTCATTGCCGAGAAAAATAACAAATTACCTAAAGTTATTATTGTTGTTCACATTGCAGGTCACAGTTGCGACATGACACCAATAGCTCAACTTGCTCGACAATTTGACATTAAAATTATTGAAGATGCAGCGCATGCCATTGGTGGTCATTATTTAGAACACCCTATTGGCAGTTGTCGATACAGTGATATAACCGTTTTTAGTTTTCACCCTGTTAAGATAATTACTACAGCAGAAGGCGGTGTTGCAACAACAAATGACCCTCTGTTAGCAAAATCGATGGCCATGACTTGTAGCCATGGTATAACAAAAAATCACAATGAATTTACTGAGTTTGAGCAAGGTGCTTGGTATTATGAACAACAGTCGTTGGGGTTTAATTATCGAATGACGGATTTGCAAGCCGCTCTTGGTAACAGTCAACTGAATCAACTAAGTACATTTGTAAATAAGCGAAATGCATTGGCATTACGTTATCAACAGCAGTTTAAAAATACACAAATCAATGTCATCACACCGTTAGAAGGTACGCTAAGTGCTTATCATTTATTATTAATCAAGTTACCACAACATTGCGATCGAAAATATGTTTTTGATGAAATGAGAAAAGCAGGTATCGGCGTGCATGTGCATTACATTCCCATCCATTTACAGCCTTATTATCAAGGTTTAGGCTTTAAAACAGGAGATTTCCCTTTAGCTGAAGCTTATTATCAATCTTGCCTCACATTACCTTTGTTTCCTGATTTAACTGTTGATGAGCAAAATGTTATTTGCGCCAAGTTAAAGGAATTAGTTCAGTAATAAGTAGACTAATTCCAACTAGAGACGGCAATTAAATTATTTAGAATAAAATATTCGTTTTTTTGCCGTTAGTTTTTGTTGGATATAAGTAAGTTTCCTCTATCTGTGAGTGTTTAGATAACGTCATTTAATGGACTGACCGTCCTGATAATACTTCTGCGATATGGCGTAATAGGTGGTCAATACACTGTTTGTGTAAATTGACTTCTGATTCGTATTAAAATTGGAATCAATATGCCACTAAAAGGCTACAGGTGCTGGCACTAGCTTTGCGTTTACAAAAATACTACAAACAATTACCTTTCTTTACTTTTAACTATCAATTAAAAGGCTTAACATTTCTCCAACATTAGTTTTGTACACTTCTTATGGGAAATAGTTATGTCCATATTCAGTAATACACCTCACCCCTTGCTTTGTGCATTTACTTTAGCGTTGTTACTTAGTGGTTGTGGCGGCTCTGATGGCGGGGACAACGCTGATAGCGGCAACATTATTGGTGGCGATAGCGGCAACACTGAAACCGGAGGCTCAGAAGAAGATGATTCACAAGAGACCGGTTCGGGTGAAGATGACTCACAAGGTGATGACAACGAAGAAGGTGAAAGTGATGACAATGGCTCAGCTGGTGACCCAGTAGAAGAGAGTCCAGCTATTTTCACCACTGGCATGGCGGCGTTAAATGACACCGGTATTACCTTTGGGGCAAACAACGATATTAATGGCAGTAATTGTGATACTGGCTTATTGGCTAGTGATAACGTGACTAAATTAGCGCAAGACTGCAGTCAAGGGCGCAGTGCGCAAAATAGCGCACAACATGGTTTTGATTTCAGTCGAATTAATACAGATGGTTCTGAATACACCGGTAATGGCAATTATGCTAGTCAGCCTTGGGCTTGTGTTCGTGATAACCGCACCGGGTTAATGTGGGAAGTCAAAACAACCGATGGTGGTATTCATGATTATCGTCACATGTATCGCTGGGGAGGGTTAACTGGGCTTGACCGAACCAATCCAGAACGTATAGGCGATTACTATGATGATTGGAACAGTTTAATTATTAACACTAATGAACAATCATTATGTGGCTATAGTGACTGGCAAGTGCCCAATAATGCGCAGTTGATGTCGATTGCTCACTTTGGTGCAAACCGCCGAGCAATGAAAATTGATACTAATTATTTCCCTAATACAGTGGATGAGTTTTATTGGAGCGCCATGCCGTATAGGGGCGAGCATGGTGGTTTTTATGCTTGGGCATTTCAGTTTGTCTTTGCTAACAATAAAAATGTACAACGCTATCAACCTTCTGCGCTGCGCTTAGTGCGAGCCATTGACCCAATAACAACCCAAGATATTCCTCAACAAACACCAGATGAACGTTATAGTATACACGACGATGGTACCGTGACCGATTTAGCTACAGGGCTGATGTGGACACAATGTGTTGCAGGGCGAGAGGGCATTGATTGCGCTAGCGGCAGTGGTCAAAGTATGATCTGGGCTGATGCGCTTGAATATGCTCAAACAAGCACTTTTGCGCAATATGATGATTGGCGTTTGCCTAATAATAAAGAGTTGTTCTCATTAGTGGATTTCAATCGTGTTAGCCCCGCGATAAATGTCACTATTTTCCCTGCCACCACCAATGAATACACATGGTCATCATCACCTATGGTTGAATTTGATCAAGACTCTTGGTTTGTAAATTTTAAAACGGGACTTAATTGGTTTAAAGGTCGCAGTGACACGATGTTAGTCAGATTAGTGCGCGCTGGCATTGATGATAACCAATTAGCCGCAGTGGATGTCCAACAAAACGAGTCACTGATTGAAGATGACGGCTTAGGCTCAGTAGCAGGTGTTATGGAACCTGTTGATGTGCATGCACAACTGTTAATAACCGAGCAAGGTTTTACCGGAGACCCAACCACAGGGCGCAACTTACCTGAAATTGAAAATGCTATTGCTCAATTAGGTAAAGCATTATTTTATACCAAACGCTTAAGCGGCGAATTTGATACCGCTTGTGCATCTTGTCATCACCCAATGCTAGGTGGCGGCGATAATCTTTCATGGCCTGTTGGTTATGATGCTGTTGATGTGTTTCATCAATTCTCACCAAATTTACTCGGCCCAGGACGTCACTTTAATGGCTCTGCAAGTGATGAACTTGCTGGCTATCCTGTTATTGGTCGTAATGCGCCGACAATATTCAATATTGGTTTGATTGATCGAGCTTTATTTTGGGATGGCAGGATTGAAAGTGTTAGCGCGACAAAAGGGGCGCGCGGAACGGACGCTGGCATTATTACTCCAGACTCTTTTAATGCAAATACGGCGGACAGCCTTGTGCCATTAGGGGCGTCGTTAGCCAATGCACAGTCACGTTTTCCGCTAGTTAATCATGATGAAATGCGCGGTGATGTGCCACTGGAAAATACGCATCAACACTATCGCGATATGCTAGCTGCTCGTTTTAAAGGGCATGCTCATTGGGAAGCGATGTTCTTGGCAGCCTATGGCAGTACCAATATTAACTTTGATCTTATCGCGCAGGCTCTTGCTGCTTTTGAAGAGTCAATGGTGTTTGCCAATAACCCGTGGAAAGAATATGTCAGCGCAATTAAAGGTGATGTCAGTGCCGATATCGATGCATTAAATTATGACCAAAAAGTTGGTGCGGTGTTGTTTATGACCGCTGGTGATGAAGGCGGCGCCGCTTGTAGTCAGTGTCATTCTGGCGATGCCTTTAGCGATAGTCAGTTTCATGCTATTGGCCTTGGGCAAGTTGGTCCAGGTAATGGCGATAACACCCTGTTTGTCACTAATGGTGATCTAGGGCGTCAGAATGTCAATGGTGATGTCACCCAAGCTTACCACTTTAGAACCCCTGGGCTGCTCAATATTGCGCAAACGGGTCCTTACATGCACAACGGCGCACTATCGACGTTACGTCAAGTGATGGATGTTTACGGCAATCCTGGCGGTGCAATGAATGACTTACTCGGCATAGGTACCATTTTAAATGCCAACGCCGTATTTAATGAGTTGCAAAATGCCAATTATTGTCAATTACAATCTGTGGTACAACTTATGGATAAGACCGGCGAGAGTTGTGAGCAAGTGTTTAACAATATGAACCCAGATGCGGTGTTAAATACACGAGTCTTATTCCGTCAAAGCTTTAGCGACACGTCGCATTCACCCGCACCAGAAATCGATATTAATGTTAAGCAATCAGATAATGTAGTTGCGTTTATGGAAGCGTTAACCGACCCATGTGTGACTGAGCGAGCTTGTTTGCAACCATGGATTATTGATGCAAGTAATTGGGAAAACCACCCTGATTACGCAGATAACCCAGAATATATTTTAATTGGTCAAGACCGTGATGGAAATGTGCTTTAAATGAACAATGCTAAGCGTGCAGGTTATATGCACGCTTATTTTTTTGTGTTTTTTAAAGGAACAACAATAAAAATAATAGTTAAATTCAACGCGCCAACGCTAAATTTGTCTACACTCAATTATATGTTAGGCATTGTTATTTAAGGTTTAGGCTTGCTGTTACGGCGCAAATATTTGTCAATCAGCAATGCACATCTTGGCTAGCAATTTAAAAGGGGATGCTATGGATTCAATTAAAATTGCAGATCATATGGACAGACAACCGGTATTGCTAAAAAGTGATATGTCATTAGCAGTGGCCGTTGAATTATTATTAGACAGCAAAAAAGGGGGCGCGCCAGTGATATCCTCTCAAGGGGAATTAGTGGGCTTTTTATCTCAGCAAGACTGCTTGGCTGTTATGCTAAAAAGTAGTTATCACTGTGACCTTACCAGTACCGTTGCCGACTGTATGAAAACACCGGTATTAACGGTGTCACCTCAAGACAGTATGCTGCAATTAGCGGAGCAAATGTTAGGGGAAAAACCGAAAATTTATCCAGTTGTCAGTAATAATAAAGTGATTGGAACCATTAATCGCACCAATGTTCTTAATGCTATTAATACCTATATGCAGCAATGTTACTTAGCACCGGCTTAATCATCTTTATCTGGTTTACTCGTCAATGTTAGGTGAGTTTTCGAGTAAACTATTTGTCTGTAATTTATCATCACAAAAATGGGTTAATTTACTTCGTTGTTAACTTCAATGCTTTTTTGCCAATAAAAGCAAACATGTTGGACAAAATTGACCTGAACAGGCAATTGCTACATGCTTTTTAGTGATTAGTCATACCAAAATGGGGTGTTCCTTGTTAGGATCGTTTTTTTGATTATCGGCAAGGGACACAGAATTGACTTCGGGCCTTCATCCTCTTTCTAAAACCTACTTAAACCAATGTTACCAGCTTGATGCCGCCAAAATCAGGCGTCGGTTGTTTCGTTTAAAAAAAGAACAAGATCAAGATAAAAAAGCCAAAGAAACAGCTAAATTAGAAGAGATGGCACAACAGGCATTAGCAAAAGCTAAACTTCGCTTTGAAAATCGCCCTCAAGTCAGTTATCCCGATGCTTTACCTGTTTCACAAAAGCGTGATGATATTGCAAAGGCCATTGCCAATAACCAAGTGACCATTGTTGCTGGCGAAACCGGTTCAGGTAAAACCACTCAGCTACCAAAAATTTGTTTAGAACTTGGCTTAGGTACGCGTGGGATGATTGGTCACACCCAACCTCGTCGTCTTGCCGCTCGAAGTGTTGCTAACCGTGTTGCAGAGGAGCTAAACAGTCCTTTGGGTGAAGTTGTTGGATTTAAAGTACGTTTTGCAGATGCATTAAATGAAGATAGCTACGTTAAATTGATGACAGACGGTATATTACTTGCCGAGCTGACATCTGATAAGTTTTTAAACCAGTATGACACCATCATTATCGATGAAGCGCATGAACGCAGCTTAAATATCGATTTTATTCTTGGTTACTTAAAACAAGTCTTAAAAAAACGACCTGATTTAAAAGTCATTATTACATCTGCAACCATTGATGTTGAGCGCTTCTCTAAACATTTTAATGACGCCCCAGTCATTGAAGTTTCAGGGCGCACCTTCCCTGTAGACACGCGTTATCGTCCATTAGTCAAAGACAATGAAGCTGATTTAGACGTCACCGACGGCATCTTTGCCGCCGTTGATGAGCTGATGGCCGCAGGTCCTGGTGACATTCTGATATTTATGAACGGTGAACGCGAAATTCGTGACACCGCTGATATGCTTAGAAAACAGCAATATCGTGATACTGAAATTTTACCTTTGTACGCACGTCTTTCTTATGGTGAGCAATCCAAAGTGTTTAAAAGCCATATTGGACGGCGCATTGTGTTGGCAACTAACGTAGCTGAAACGTCATTGACTGTGCCAGGGATTCGTTATGTGATTGATCCCGGTACCGCACGGATAAGCCGTTATAGTTATCGTACTAAAGTGCAACGTTTACCAATTGAACCCATTTCACAAGCCAGTGCAAATCAGCGTCAAGGTCGTTGTGGTCGGGTAGGGCCAGGTATTTGTATTCGTTTGTATGATGAACAAGATTTTATTCAGCGTCCTGAGTTTACCGATCCTGAGATACTTCGTACTAACTTGGCTTCGGTTATTTTGCAAATGTTGGCGATTGGTTTAGGTGATATTGGTGGTTTCCCATTTATTCAACCACCAGAGCAAAAACATATTCGTGACGGTTTTTTATTGCTTGAAGAGTTACAAGCGGTGGAAAAACGTAAAGGCGATTTAGTGCTAACCCAACTTGGACGCAATTTATCTAAAATCCCCCTTGATCCTCGCTTAGCGCGCATGGTACTTGCAGCAAATGATTTAGGCTGTTTGCATGAAGTACTGGTGGTGACGTCTGGATTATCGATTCAAGATCCCCGTGAACGCCCGATTGATAAAAAACAAGCCGCGGATGAATGTCATCGTCGCTTTAGTGACAAAGACTCTGACTTTTCGAGTTGGTTGTTATTGTGGGAACACATTAAAGATGGCAAGCGTGAGCTATCGGCAAGCCAGTTTAGAAAGCGCTGTCGTGATGAATACCTTGCTTACTTACGGGTACGTGAATGGCAAGATCTTTATACTCAAACCCGCCAAGCTGTGCATGATTTAAAATGGCGTTTAAATGATAATGCAGCCGATTATGAATCTTTTCATAAGGCGATTTTGTCAGGCTTATTAAGCCATATCGGTTTTAAAGACAATAACAATGAATATTTAGGTGCGCGTAATCGCAAGTTTTTTGTATTTCCAGGCTCGCCATTAGCGAAAAAAGGTCCTAAGTGGATCATGGCGGCAGAGTTGACTGAAACCTCGCGCTTATTTGCCCGTTGTTGTGCCAAGATTCAGCCTGAATGGCTAGAGTCGTTGGCTGGCCATTTAGTGAAAAAAAGCTATGTAGAACCACATTTTGAAGCCAAACCGGCAAGCGTTGTCGCGTTTGAAAGCCAAGTGCTTTATGGCTTACGGTTTGTTAATCGCCGTAAAGTGCAATATGGGCCAATTGATCCTATTGAGGCGCGTGACATCTTTATTCGTAGTGCATTAGCCGAAGGCGAACTGCAAACTAAAGAAGCCTTTTTTGTAAAAAATCAACAGCTACGCAGTGATATTGAAGACCTAGAACATAAATCTCGCCGCCGAGATATTCTCGTTGATGAACAAGTGCTGGTGGACTTTTATGAACCACTTATTCCGCAAGGGATTTACAACGCGCCGCTATTTTTTAAATGGTGGAAACAAGCTAAGCGTGACACGCCAACCTTGCTTGATGTAAATATTGAGCTATTAATGCAGCGTGACGCTGACCATATTTCAGCATTGGACTTCCCAGAAGTGTGGCATAAAGGCAATTTAACCTTAAAAGTCAGTTATCACTTTTCACCTGGTAATGAAGATGATGGTGTGTCGGTGCATATCCCTGTTGCACTACTTAACCAAGTTGATAGTGACGATTTTGATTGGCTGGTTGCAGGTTTACGTGAAGAAAAACTGATTGCGTTAATTAAATCGTTACCTAAAAATTTACGCCGAAACTTTGTCCCTGCGCCTGATTATGCCAAGGCTTGCTTTCAAGCCATGACACCATTTGATATGCCGATGCTTGATGCCATGTGTAAACAGCTATTGCGCATGTCTGGTAATCGTATTGCTCCTACTGATTTTGATTTAAGCCAGCTGGCAACTCATTTGCATATTAACTTTAAAGTTGAAGATGACAAAGGGCGCTTAGTTAGTCAAAGTCGTGATTTAGAAGTCTTAAAAGAGACATTACAAGGTGTGGTAGCAAAAGCGATAAGGCAAGTGGCAGATACAGGAATAGAGCAACAAAACATTACTCAATGGAGCTTTGGTGACTTACCAACACAGTATCAGCAACGTAAAGGTAATTATGAAGTTAAAGCGTATCCTGCGTTAGTGGATAACAACAATGATGTCAGTATTAAATTGTTTGACGATGAACATGAAGCGCTGCGTCATCATAGGGTCGGACTAAGGCGTTTATTGTTAATTAATATTCCGTCACCGGTAAAACACCTGCAGCAAGCATTGCCTAATAAAGCCAAATTGGCGATGTATTTTAATCCTTTTGGTCAGGTACAAATACTCATTGAAGATATTATTAATGCTGCGGTGCAACAATTGCTGGATGAGAAAAAGCTTGATGTTCGTCAAGCACAGCAATTTGAACAAGCCAAAGACTGGGTGAGACAAGAGTTAAACCCCACTGCAGAGAAAATATCGCTACAAGTAGAGCAAATACTAACAGTATATCAACGTGTTAAGAAACGCTTGAAAGGTAAAATCAGCCTAGATATCGCCTTTGCGATGAGTGATATTCAAACCCAATTAGATAAGTTAGTCTACAAAGGGTTTGTGGCTCAGTGCGGCTGGCAGCGAATTACTGATATTCATCGTTATTTAATGGCGATAGAAAACCGTTTAGACAAATTGCCGATTGATCCCACCCGTGACCGGATCCATTTACAAAGTGTGATTAAATTACAGGATATGCTTAATGGTGTACTGGCTAAAGTGCCTAAGTCACAACCTGTTCCTCTCGCGTTAGAGGAAGCACGTTGGATGATTGAAGAATACCGAGTGTCATGTTTCGCGCAAGTTCTTGGAACGGCGTATCCGATATCAGAGAAGCGGGTGATTAATCATATCAATAGTATTTAACGACTGGTGTACTTGTTTTGTTGTTTTAATTGGTTGTCGCCTGCCTGTTTAATGAGGTTTTCAACTAACTAAATAGTAAGGCAATAAAACCGGCATTCATGCCGGTTTTATTTGCGCTCATCTTGTCTCATTTTTGCTTAGCATCACTTAGCATCACTTAGCATCACTTAGCATCACTTAGCATCACTAAATTTGTTCGATATTGAGGTAACCAGTTAACGCCAATGAAAGAGATTAGCTATTTTCTGTAAGAGGAAGGTTAATCGTACATTATGTCGTTTGCATTTAATTTGTCCATTTGGGCTTAGGTTAAAGAGTCCTGTTTAAAGTCCCCTTAATATAAAGCCGTCATCGTCAAACAGAATTCAAGTAAGTTAATTGGTAATACTTTCAGTCAACCATGCTTTAAAGGGCTTAAATTGATTGACTTTAAAGCAAAACGCATACGCAACTGAAAGTTTTTTGTAATTATTGAGTGCAATGTAAATCTAAGTAGGTATAATTTGCGCTAGAAGCTGATCCAACTACCTTCTGATTTTGGTCATTGCTAGATAAAATAGCGGTTGATTTAACTTAGCGGATTTATCAAAAAATAAAGCAAGCCAAACCCTACAACGACCTACTAATATTGGAGTGACCTATGGATATTCATGAATACGAAAATGCTTATTATCAAGTCAAAGATGATGTACTCACATCACTACCTACGGACGAAGAAGAGTAAATCGTAATTAATCATTTGTAGCAACATACTAAAATAACAACACGTAGCACAAATAATGAACATGACACTTCGAAATGAAAAATAGCAGCCTAGGCTGCTATTTTTATGTCTGAATTTGGCTTAACGAATTATTTATCAATTCGGCCTTTTTCTGTCATGATTTTATCAATCATCCATGAGTTCCCTTTACGCACTAACTTAATAGTACGATTATCTTTCCAAGGTTGGCCACCTTTTAAACCTTCCATTTTGACAACGACATCTACATCGTCAGTGAACTTTCGAAAGAAATCGATATTAATTTCATCAATAGATAATTTGACCTCAGTCATCGATAACCCTAATACATGCCGTTGAACTGCTGATGCAATATAATAATGGGTTATCACTTCTGCGAGATCGGGAGAAACATAAGGAAGTGCCTGATTAACATCACGATCAACGTAGATGGCATTAAAGAACCCTAAAGAAACATCTTCAGGGGATAACGCTCTTGTAGGGTCTTCACCTGACGGACTGCAGCCGCTAAGAACAAGCATGCCAATAAATATAAGTGCTTTATACATAAGTGGTTCATCGTTTTTATGATTTTAATTAGTATTACTATTTATCTAGAAACTAACAACTATTAATACTTAATTTAGCCGATATTTTAATCAAACAGCAAAAATAACATTGACCGTGGTTAAATATAATGTCATATAGTATATATGCGTTAATACTTTAGTGGGTATTACCGTATCTATAAGGTTATCCACAAAATCTGTGGACAACTGTGTTAGTGAAATCAAATTACCTTAATAAGTAGTTGAATTAAAGTAATTAATTATCCTGCTCATTTTTTGTCTCCTCTTAGCGTTATCTCAATTCTAATGTCTTTTTGTAAATCAAAGCTTCTGTTATCTAACTATTGTGATTAAATTATGGGCATTTGGGATGTTATCCACAACTTAATTCGTCATATGGTATAAAAAATGGCTCCAATAATTGAGACGAGCATTTAAACCATGAGGTAGGGGCTAACAGCAGACCTTTACAGTTGATGTGTTTGGTGCCTCGATAAATTAAAAGATCGTCAGAGAATTAATGCAGAAAAATAAAGAAAGGGCTTTAGAAGAGGTTAATGCATTGGTGCAGTATATCGGAAAATAAACAGCACTAACGCCGTTAGTGCTGTTTATGTTTATCGCAGTGTCAACTTTGATGTGTGCTATTCATCTGCTTGAGATGCTTGAATCGCCGTTAATGCAATGGTGTAAACAATATCGTCTACCAACGCACCACGAGATAAGTCATTCACAGGTTTACGCATGCCTTGAAGCATAGGGCCAATACTGATTAAATCAGCACTACGTTGAACCGCTTTGTAGGTTGTATTACCGGTGTTTAAATCTGGGAATACAAATACAGTCGCTTTACCTGCCACAGGGCTATCTGGTGCTTTAGAGCGAGCGACGTTAGGCATTACCGCTGCGTCATATTGCAATGGGCCGTCAATAACTAAGTCAGGACGTTTCTCTTTAGCAATTCGTGTTGCTTCGCGTACTTTATCAACGTCAGAGCCTGTTCCGGAATTACCGGTAGAATAACTGATCATGGCCACGCGAGGCTCAATACCAAATGCCGCTGCAGATTCTGCAGACTGAATCGCGATGTCTGCTAGTTGCTCAGCATTTGGATCTGGGTTAATTGCACAGTCACCGTATACTAAAACTTGATCTGGCATCAACATGAAGAAGATGGATGAAACCAAGTTTGAACCCGGTGCAGTTTTAATTAACTGCAGAGGAGGGCGAATTGTGTTAGCTGTCGTATTTACCGCACCGGATACAATACCATCCACTTTGCCTTGAGCTAACATCATCGTACCCAGTACCATGTTGTCTTCTAGCTGCTCTTTAGCAACCACTTCAGTTAATCCTTTATGACGACGTAAATCGAGCATAGGTTCAACATAATTATCACGTGCACTTTGAGGCTCAACGATTTCAATGCCATCGCCTAAAGTGATTTCTTGTTGAGCTGCAATACGTTGAATTTCTTCTGGGTTACCGATTAAGACACAGCGTGCAATACCGCGTTCAGCACAAATCGAAGCGGCTTTGATGGTACGAGGTTCTTCACCTTCTGGCAGAACAATTTTCTTACGGGCAGCACGAGCAAGCTCGGTTAATTTGTATCTAAATGCTGGTGGAGACAATAAGTGCTCACGTGGAGAGTCTTGAGTCACCGACTCAATCCAGCTTTGGTCAATGTGACCTGCAACAAACTCTTGTACGTTTTCAACACGGACGGCATCGTCAACCGGCACTTCATGGTCAAAACGCTGAATATTTAACGAGGTTTGCCAAGTGTTTGACTCAATTAAGAATACAGGTAGGCCTGTTTCAAATGCTTGCTCACAAAGCGCCATAACTTGAGGTTCAGGTTCATAGCCACCAGTCAGTAATAATGCGCCAATTTTTACGCCATTCATTGCGGCTAAACAAGCTGACACAATTACGTCTGAACGATCACCTGAAGTTACTAATAAAGAGTCTGCTTTAATGTGAGAGACCATGTTGTGAATACTGCGGGCACAAAAGGTCACGCGGCGCATGCGTCGCGTGTTCATTTCGCCAGCATTGATTATTTTAGCGTTTAAATGCTTGGCTAAATCAGACGCTCTTGGTGAAATAAGGTCGGTATTAAAAGGGACACTACCCAAAATACGGATAGGGCTTTTACCAGGTAATTGGAACATTTCTGACGTATTAATTTGCGGCGCATTTGAGTCAAAAACTTCTGATAAGTCAGGGCGAGCACGACCTTCATTATCAACAGGAGCCCCAATTTTATTGATTACAGCCCCCATTAAGCGTTTGTTGTTCGCTCCACCCCAAGAATTAGACGCTATTTCTAAGCGGTTCATTAAACTATCTGGCGTGTCGTTACCAGGTGTTGCAATGAAAATAACATCGGCATCTAATGCTTTAGCAATTTCATAGTTAATGTCGTCTGCAAATGCTTGACTACGTGTTGGTACAAGGCCTTCGATAACAATTGTTTCTGTTTCAGAAGTGCATTCAGCAACACGAGCAATAATTTGTTCAAGTAAGACATCTTTTTGTTCAGAACGAATTAAATCCTGAGCATATTCCATTGGAAATGGCTCTAATGGATTAACTGTTGGCGATTTGCTTAAAATCGTTGTTGAACGTTCTGGGCCATTGTCACCAGCACGAATTTGGGCGATAGGTTTGAAGAATCGTACCTTAACACCTTTGCGCTCGAGGGCGCGAACCATACCTAAGCTCAGTGAAGTCAAACCGACACCGATACCAATAGGAATTAACATAATATTTCGAGACATAATGTCCTCTGAGTTTTTTAGAACAGCAAAATTAAGATGCTGAAATCAACTTGATTGAGTCTTCTGCAATGACCCACTCTTCATTTGTTGGAATGACCATTGCAACAGTGCTGTCTGCTGTTGTGATGATGCCTTCATTACCAAAACGAGCGGCTTTGTTTTGTTCAACATCTACGGTGAAATTGAAAATTTGCAATAAGTTTAGTACTTTTTCACGGATTACATCTGAGTTCTCGCCTATCCCGCCAGTGAAGATAACCGCATCAAGTCGCCCTAGTGGCACAGTATAAGATGCAATATATTTCGCTAAGCGATAGCAGAAAATCTCTAATGCTAATGTGGCACCTTTATGACCATCTTCGTATCCTTCTTCGATACCACGACAGTCATTTGTCAATTCAGAAATACCCAGTAAACCAGATTGTTTATTTAGTACACTATTGACTTCATCGAGGGTGTAGCCCACTTGATTTACGAGGTGGAAAATAATGGATGGATCTAAATCACCACAACGTGTGCCCATAACTAAACCTTCAAGCGGTGTTAGCCCCATTGAAGTATCGACACTTTTGCCGCCTTTAATAGCCGTAACAGAAGCGCCATTACCTAAGTGAGCAACAATAACATTGGTTTCTTCTAATGGTTTGTTTAATGTTTTAGCCGCTTCACGACTGACAAATAAGTGGCTGGTACCATGCATGCCATAGCGACGAATACCGTGTTCACGATACAGTTTATAAGGTAGGGCATAAATAAATGCCTTTTCCGGCATGGTTTGGTGAAACGCTGTATCAAAAACAGCAACTTGTGGCAAACTTGGGAAAGAAGCCATAGCTGCTCGAATGCCAATAAGATGCGCAGGGTTGTGAAGAGGTGCTAGTGATGCACAGTCTTCAATACCTTTAATAACATCGTCAGTAATAATCATTGAACGAGTAAATTTCTCGCCGCCATGTACAATGCGGTGACCGACAGCTTCAATTTGTGCTGCAAGTTCTGGTTGCGTTGATAATATTTGATTAACGATGAACTCAACAGCTTCGCGATGAGCAGTAAACGCACCTAAAGAAGCATCATGTTTAGCACCATTAAGTTTCCACTTAATACGTGAATCTTCTAACCCGAAACATTCCGCTAAACCTGAAATGTGTTCTTCACCAGTGGTTGCACCAATGACTGCAAATTTTAACGAGGAGCTGCCACAATTAAGGACAAGTACAAATTTATCTGACATGTTAACGCCTTCTTAGTGTAATTTTAAAGTAATCTCTTATTAAGTTGGCTATTTTGAGAAGTAAGTCATTTACTTCATTAGCTTATAGCCGAACTCAATCGTTGATTGAGGCTTTGTTTTTGGCTGTGGTGATAACACCTAATGTGTTATGGTATTAACACCTTGCCATATGTGGTTATTTTGTTTTGCTCATCAACTTATATTCTTTGTTTAATCAAGGTCGGCGATATATGAAAATATGGCCGATGGTTAAGCAAATTAGTTTTTATTTTCCTGAGTATCGAGTGATTAAAGCCACGCGTTTATCTATTGTGGCAATGCCCGTCATTGCTTTATTAACGGTCATTATTCAAACATCTGTACTGAGTGTTGCTTTTTTACCGCAATCTATTGCTATGGGCTTATTTTTTATCAGTATTCCAATTCAAGGTTTTGTTTGGTTAGGCTGGAGAGCATCCCACCCTTTACCTTTGTCTTTATTTGATTGGACTAACAAACTCAGTCAACAGCTCGTTGTACAGGGTGTTGCTTGTCCACCATTAACCTCCAAAGCGTGTTATATGGATATGGCGAACATTTTAAAACTGGCATTTGAACGTTTAGATAACAGCTACTGGGATGACATTTAACTCATCCATTATTATTTGATTAATAAGTTGCTGTTATGCCATGTTCAGTAAATACCGCTTTAATTGATTCCATCACTGATTTACTCGGTGGCAGAACATCTTTTAAACTGTACTCTTCATCAAATGATGCCCATTTATGTTCACCTAATTGGTGGTAGGGCAATAATTCAACTTTTTCTACATTGGTCATAGGTTTAACAAAGTCTGCTAACGCAATAGCACTGGCAATATCATCGGTAAAACCTGGAACGACAACGTATCTAATCCATGTGGTTTTATTTTTCTTTGCTAAGTACTGTGCAAATTGCAATGTCCGTTGATTGCTGACTTTGGTTAAATCAATATGAACCGGATCGTTCATCTGCTTTATATCGAGCATCACTAAATCGGTTTGATCCAGAAGTTGGTCGATAATGGGGGTATATTTTCGGACAAACCCATTAGTATCAAGACAAGTGTGAATGCCTTTCTCTTTACAAGCTTTAAAGAGCTCATAAACAAAATTTGCTTGTAGAATCGCTTCTCCGCCACTGGCTGTCACGCCACCACCGCCTGCTTGTAAAAACGGTTGATAAGATATGATTTGCTTCATTAACTCATCAACAGTAACTTCTTTACCACCATCAAGATCCCAAGTGTCACGGTTATGGCAATACTGGCAACGCATTAAACACCCTTGCAAAAAGGTAATGTATCGAATGCCTGGGCCATCAACAGTACCAAATGATTCAATGGAGTGAATGCGACCTGTTGTCATAATGTACCTTGTAAAGTTGAACAAGTAGATAAAGAAAAGGCTGTATCGTATGTTGATACAGCCTTTAGGTTAAAGGTTATAAACCTTTAGTGAAAGTACGTGTAATTACATCTTGTTGTTGTTCAGGAGTCAATGCGTTAAAGCGAACTGCGTAACCTGATACACGGATGGTCAATTGTGGGTACTTTTCTGGATTCACAATGGCATCTTCAAGCATTTCACGGTTCATGACGTTCACGTTTAAGTGTTGACCACCTTCACGTGCTTCATTACTCATGAAGTAACCATCCATTAGTGATGCAAGGTTAACACGACGACCTAGTTCATCTTTGCCTAATGCATTTGGCACGATTGAGAATGTGTAAGAAATACCATCTTGCGCGTGGGAGAATGGCAGTTTTGCAACTGAAGTTAGTGATGCAATCGCACCGCTTTCATCACGGCCATGCATAGGGTTAGCACCTGGAGCAAATGGTGCGCCAGCAGGGCGACCATCAGGAGTATTACCTGTTTTCTTACCATAAACAACATTTGATGTAATGGTTAAGATTGATTGTGTTGGAATTGCATTGCGGTACATTTTTTTATGACGGATTTTAGTCATAAAGCGTTCAACTAAGTCACAAGCGATGTCATCAACACGTGGGTCATTGTTACCGTATTTAGGGTAATCACCTTCAATGTCGAAATCGATAGCAATGCCATCTTCGTCACGAACGGGTTTCACTGTTGCAAATTTAATTGCAGACAATGAGTCAGCTGCGATAGAAAGGCCAGCAATACCACATGCCATAGTACGGCGAACGTCACGGTCATGTAATGCCATTAATGCAGACTCATACGAGTACTTGTCATGCATGTAATGAATTGAATTAAGTGCTGTTACATATTGTGTTGCTAACCAATCCATTAAAGAATCTAAACGAGACAAAACATCATCGTAGTCTAATACTTCGGCGGTGATTTTGTCTGATACAGGTGCAATTTGTTTTTTCAGCTTTTCATCAACACCACCATTAATGGCGTAAAGCATGGTTTTTGCTAAGTTAGCACGTGCACCGAAGAACTGCATATGTTTACCCACAACCATTGGGCTAACACAACAGGCAATTGCGTAATCGTCGCTTTCAAAATCAGGACGCATTAAGTCATCGTTTTCGTACTGAATTGAGCTTGTGTCAATGGACACTTTTGCACAATAGTTTTTAAAGCCTTGTGGTAATTGATTAGACCACAAAACAGTGATGTTTGGCTCAGGGCTTGGGCCCATGTTGTATAAAGTATGTAAGAAACGGAAGCTAGATTTTGTGACTAGCGTACGTCCATCAACACCCATACCACCAATTGATTCAGTTGCCCAAATAGGGTCGCCAGAGAACAATTCATCATATTCTGGAGTACGTAAGAAACGAACCATACGCAGTTTCATTACGAAATGGTCAACCATTTCTTGTGCTTGAGTTTCGGTGATGACACCATTTTTAATGTCACGTTCTATATAGATATCTAAGAAGCTTGAAGTACGACCAAGTGACATTGCTGCGCCATTTTGGCTTTTCACTGCTGCAAGGTAACCAAAGTAAGTCCACTGGATTGCTTCTTGCGCAGTGGTTGCAGGCTTAGAAATATCACAACCATAAGATGCTGCCATTGTTTTCATTTGGCTTAATGCACGATGTTGCTCAGCAATTTCTTCACGAAGCTGAATGACATTTGATAAATCTTCACCAGATTCAAATTTTGCTTGTAAAGAACCAAATTGAGCGAATTTATCTTGCATTAGGTAGTCAATACCGTAAAGCGCGATGCGACGATAATCACCAATGATACGACCGCGACCATATGCATCAGGCAAACCAGTTAACACACCTGATTTACGACAAGCCATGATTTCTGGTGTGTAAACATCGAAAACACCTTGGTTATGTGTTTTACGTAATTCTGAATAAGTGTATTTAATGTCGGCATCAAGTTCTTTGTCATATGCTTTACAAGAACCCTCAACCATGCGGATGCCACCGTTTGGAAGCATTGCTCGTTTAAGTGGCGCGTCTGTTTGTAGACCAACGATAGTTTCAAGGTCTTTGCTGATATAACCCGCTTCGTGAGAGGTGATTGTTGAGACTTTATCTGTATCGAAGTCAACCGGTGCATGAGTGGTATTTTCTTGCTTAATACCAACCATTACCTTATCCCAAAGGGTGGTAGTCGCAGGGGTTGCTTCAGCTAAGAATGCTTCGTCACCTTCATATGGTGAATAGTTTTTTTGGATAAAGTCGCGAACATTAACTTCTGATTTCCAATCGCCAGCAGCGAAATCGTTCCAAGCACTAGCAAATACTTCTGTTTCTTTAGTCATCGATTGATACCTTAAACGTATTTAAACTTAATTGACTTTAGACTACTCAAAGTAAAAAGGATTCGCTATTTACTTATTATCAGCTAAAGCCGGTTAATTTGTGACCCACAAAAATAGTTGATTCTTGTGGCATCAAATTAGGTTTATCGAGTCGTCAATTTGACGTTGGCGACATTTAAAAAGTGACTGCAAATAATTGGTAAGACCAATTTACCTCAAAGATATTACCATAGAGATTTTTCAAACGCATGGTTTATCAATGGTCTTACTGGTGAAATGTACAGAAATGTTATCTAGGTAGCATTTTTGTATTCGGTGATTTCAGTTGGTATGAAAATTGATTAACCTGTGTTACTTCGTTGTGTGAACGCAGTTTTTTTTAGCGATGTATTACTTTTATCTCATATAGCGTAGTGGCAATTACCCTACAATTGTTTTTGGTAAGACCAATTTCACCGTTGAATGTGAATGGTGAGTTTACAGCTGTCTTTAGCGCTTGTGCTTTCGTTAACGACTAACCAATGAGTATAGATATGTTGAATTTGAATCAAACAGATGCAATCAAAAAAACTGTGGAAGAGAAAAAAAATTCCATGGTTGAAACCGCAAGCCAATATGGCTTAGCTAAAGTTGAAAAGACGCCTGTACAATCATTTATATTGTCGATATTTGCTGGTGCATTTATTGCCGTTGCCTTTGTATTTTATATTACGGTCACTAACGGGAGTGATGTCGGTTGGGGGCTGACTCGGTTTATCGGTGGGTTAGCTTTTAGTATGGGATTGATGCTAGTCATTGGCGCTGGGGCAGAGTTATTTACCAGTACCGTACTCACCACAGTGGCTTGGGCGAACAAGAAAATTGGATTTAAAGCGCAAATTCAATGTTGGGCTAGAGTATATGTAGGAAACATGGTTGGCGCACTGCTTATGGTATGGCTAATTATGAGTGCCGGCATGTTTGATTTAAACCATGGTCAATGGGGGTTATCAGCACTGAACATTGCTCAACATAAATTACATCATACATGGGGACAAGCATTTGCGCTTGGTATCTTATGTAACATGATGGTTTGCTTGGGAATATGGATGACTTTTGCGACTAAAGATGTGTTAACCAAATGCATGTTGGTGATGTTACCGGTTGCAATGTTTGTTAGCTCAGGTTTTGAACATAGTGTTGCCAATATGTTTATGGTGCCATTTGGTATTTCAATTGCTGAATTTGCGCCAGCTTCTTTTTGGAGTGCAATTAATTTAGACCCTGTTCAATTTGCTGACTTAACTATCACTAACTTTCTATTTAATAATTTAATTCCTGTGACATTAGGCAATATTGTTGGTGGCGGTGTGATTGTGGGACTAGGTCATTGGCTAAGTGGTAACAGCCAAGCGGTGTCAAAGGTAGCAGAGCAAAATCCGCAGGCAGCTAATGATAAAGTGAATGATTAATGCGTGTTGCCAGCTAATGTGTTGGGTTTGATACGTCGTATAAATAAAAATGGATGGTTAACCCATCCATTTTTTATTCAATTTAACCCTAAGTCGTTCAGGCCAAGTTGCAAAGTAAGTTCTTTACTGAACGTTTTCTGTATCGCTAAATTCACCAGCAAATAATGCTGTTGATAAGTAACGCTCAGCAGCAGAAGGTAAAACAACCACAATCGTTTTATCTGCAAATTCAGGCAGCGCGGCAATGCGGTTAGCGGCAACCACAGCTGCACCCGAAGAAATACCCACAAGGATACCTTCTTCTTTCATTAACCGACGAGCCATCTCGATTGCATCTTCATTACTGACGGCTTCTACACGGTCTACAAGTTCAAGATCTAAGTTTCCAGGAATAAATCCTGCTCCAATACCTTGAATTTTATGTGGTCCAGGCTGAATAGGTTGGCCAGCTTTTGCTTGTGCAATGACAGGTGAATCAACCGGTTCAACAGCAACAGAAGTAATTGACTTACCCTGTGCTTTTAAATAACGACTGACGCCCGTTATTGTGCCACCAGTTCCAACACCGGCAACAAAGACATCAACTTGACCGTCAGTATCATTCCAAATCTCAGGCCCGGTGGTCTTTTCATGAATCTCAGGGTTAGCGGGATTGCTAAATTGGCCTAATACTAAGTATTTTTCAGGTGCTGAGTCACGAATTTCATCTGCCTTATCAATGGCTCCTTTCATGCCTTTAGCGCCGTCAGTCAATACTAAATTAGCACCTAATGCTTTAAGTAATTTACGACGCTCAAGGCTCATCGTGTTTGGCATAGTTAGCGTTAGTTTGTAACCTCGAGCGGCAGCAACATAAGCAAGAGCAATACCTGTATTACCTGATGTAGGTTCAATTAACTCAACATCTTTAGTTAACTTGCCACTTTTTTCAGCGTCCCAAATCATGTTAGCGCCAATACGACATTTAACACTAAAACTTGGATTTCGTGCTTCTACTTTTGCAAGCACGTTACCATTACTTACTCGGTTTAGACGAACGAGAGGGGTGTTACCTAAAGTATATGAATTATCTTCAAAAATTTTGCTCATGAGTCAATTACTCCTTTATTTTCATCCACACATAATAGTCATAAGTCACATATTTAGAAGTGAAAAAACGTTCTTCTTTATTCGATTTAGTTATTAAAGATAAACATATTATTCTAATGAACGGTTTTATCCGTTGTTATTGATTTTCAGATGCTTAAATAGTGACAAACTGTATTTTTTAGTAATCAATTGAACTAAATAGGTGAAAATTGTTTATGATACTGGCATGTTTTGTAATCTAAGTGTGCAAAATTCTTCAGTAAGAGATGGAAGCAAACACAATGAAAAAAGTCGTCATTTCAGGGACGGGCTTATATATTCCTGAGTTTACAGTTAGTAACGATGAATTAGTCGAAAGTTACAATCGATATGTTGATTTATTCAATGAGCAACACCGGCTTGAAATTGCTACGGGTGAGATAAGTGCATTAACTTATTCAAGTAGTGACTTTATTGTCAAAGCATCAGGAATTGAACAGCGATATGTGATGGTAAAAGAAGGAATATTAAACCCTCAAGTCATGATGCCATTGATAGAAAGTAAACCCTCTTCGGATTTATCAATGCAAGCCGAAATGGCAATACAAGCAGCAACTGATGCCCTAAATGATGCAAGTGTCACTGCCAATGAGATTGATCTTATTATCGTGGCCTGTGCCTATACTGAACGAGCTTATCCCGCCATAGCAATTGAAGTGCAACAAGCGTTAAGAACATCGGGGTTTGCTTATGACATGTTAGTGGCTTGCTCTTCGGCGACCTTTGCCATTAATAATGCTGTTAACGCAATTCGTGGTGGTAGTGCCAATAGAGTGTTAGTGATTAACCCGGAGCTGACTTCACCACAAAGCAACTTTAAAGACCGCGACAGTCATTTTATTTTTGGTGATGTTGCGACTGCGCTAGTTGTTGAACGTGATGACTTAGCGAATAAAGTCAATGCTTTTGCTATTCATTCAATGAGCTGTAAAACAAATTATTCCAATAATATCCGCAGTAATTTTGGCTTTGTTAATCGCTGTGATCCCCAAACGGCGGATGCTGCTGATAAATTATTTCACCAACAAGGCCGAAAGGTGTTTAAAGAGTTGTTACCCATGATCTATCAACACCTCGAACAACATTTTACGCTTGAATCGCTAAAGCCAGAAGATTTTAAACGGTTATGGCTGCATCAAGCCAACATTAATATGAACCTGTTTGTGGTGAAAAAACTCCTTGGTGATAATGTTGCTAGTGACAAAGCACCCATAGTGTTAAATGAATTCGCCAATACGGCGTCAGCCGGTTCTGTTATTGCTTTTCATCGCCACAAAGCGGACTTTAAATCAGGTGAACTCGGGTTGCTGTGCTCCTTTGGTGCAGGGTATTCAATTGGTAGTGTTGTATTAGAGAAGTGCTAAAAAATATGAATCGATTGCGGATACTTATCGTTGAAGATAGTGAAGCGGTTTCAAAAATTCTTACCCATCTCATTATGCAAGAGCTAGGTTGTGAAGTAGACGTTGCTGCTGATTATCAAACGGCGATAAAACAACTGGAACATAATCACTACTTTGTCGTGATTGCCGATCTTAATTTGCCTGATGCACCCAATGGCGAAATTGTCACCTCAGTGCTGACTACTTTTACAACGCCATGTATTGTATTAACAGGCAATTTAGATAATCAACAACGAAAAGAGTTACTCAAAATGGGGATTGTTGACTACATCCTCAAAGAAAATCGATTTAGTTATCAATATGTTGTGAAGTTAATTTCAAGGCTGCATCGCAATCAAGACGTTAAAGTCTTGGTTGCAGATGATTCTGTTGTCAGTCGTAAGTTTGTCAGGGCGCTTTTAGAACAACATTTATTTCAAGTGATTGAAGCAAATGATGGTGCGCAAGCACTTGAAGTATTACAACAACACAAGGGTATCCAGTTACTCATTACTGATTATAATATGCCTAATATTGATGGTTTTGAGCTAATTTTACAGGTTAGGGAAAATTACACTCGTGAAGATCTCGCCATTATTGGCCTATCCAATGATAATAATGAGTCGTTATCGGCGCGTTTTATTAAAAATGGTGCCAATGACTTTCTGCAAAAACCGTTTGTTCATGAAGAGTTTCATTGTCGGGTGTTAAATACGCTTGATTCGTTGGATATGATCCGCAGACTTTGGAATAAAGCGAATCGTGATTATTTGACCAAAGCTTATACAAGGCGTTACTTCTTCAGCCAGTATAAAAAAGAGCCCAAAGAAACAGATCATTATAGCGTTGCATTACTCGATATTGATTACTTTAAGAAAGTCAATGATAGTTATGGGCATGACGTTGGTGATCAAGTCTTGGTTGAGTTTGTTAAGCGTCTCGATTTGGCGTTTGGTCAACATTTTACCGTTGCCCGTTTTGGTGGTGAAGAGTTTGTTGTTGCTTTTAAAGGTTTAGATACAACAAAAGCATATACACTTATTGATAAATTTCGGATTCAGTCCCAACAAACCGCGATAGTGACACAAGCAGGTGCGCTTAATATTTCCTTCAGTGGCGGAGTAACACATATTATCGACGGTGGTATCGATAATGCACTTAAACAAGCCGATGCTTTGCTATATAAAGCTAAAAAGACAGGACGTAATTTAATTGTTCAGGGGTAAATAGGTTTTTATGAGTGGTTTTACTTGCTCAAAGTTTATCACTCCTAATAGCATTCCCGTTTTTCCAGTAACGACCATCAATGAGTTGGGGTGCTCACAAAAGTGACTGATAATATCACACACGGAGAAACTGGTTTCACAAGTATATTCTACTGTTTGCATAATTTGATGGGCTCTTTTACTTAATGTTAGCCTGTCATGTGAGGTCTCTGCGTCAGTATTAATATAAGGACTGATAGCATTATTCACGTCATCTTGTGTCACCAGCCCAATACATTTATTTTTTTTAAAAACCACCAAAAAAGCACTTTTTTGTAATTGAGGCATCAATTCTTCTACCCGATCATCAGGGTGAATATGAACGAGGTTAGGCACAAAGAGCGATGAGATATTATGAACCTGATTTCCTTCTACTTGTTCAGTAAGTTGATATTTTTTTACCACACCATTGATGCTATTAATTGTGCCTTGATGATCAATTAACAATTTAGGCTTACTGAAAAAGTAGCCTTGAATGTAATCCACGCCCACTTTTTGTAGCACCATAAAGTCTTTAACCGTTTCTACACCTTCAGCAATAATTTTTCCTCCAAGTGAATGAATGAGTTGAGTGAACATTTTCACCATTAATTGTCTATGTTGGTCTTTGTCGATACCAAAAATAATATCTTTATCTATTTTGATTAAGCTCATTGGTAGCTTTGTTAGGTTAGTAAAAGAAGTATAGCCTGAACCAAAGTCATCAATGGCAATGGTGAGACCTGCTTTTTGAATATTATGAATGGTTTCTACTACCCGTGGGTCGTTGGCAAAAATAGAAGACTCAGTTAACTCGAGGGTAATTCGACTTAGATCGATATTAGTCTTTTTAAATAGGCTGAGAGTGTCTTCTAAATTACTACGATTGCTGTAGGTTGACACCATTGAACGATTGATAGATAACGATAAGTTTTGGTTATCAAGCAACTGCGAAAGGGGGTCTATTTCTTTTAAGGCTATTTCAGCAACTAATGTATCTACTTCATTGATCCAATCATTTTCTTCAGCAATTTCAATTACTTCTTGTGTTGTGTAATCAAAGGGGACAGCTAATTTAAAACGAGCTAATGCTTCAATTCTTTTTACACTTAATGATTTTATTTCCACAATAGGTTGATAAGCGACATTAATGTTTTTTGTACTTAATGAGTGTTTTAATGCTTGTTCAATCTTGGCTTTACGGTCGTTTATCTCATTGACTCTCGGGTCAAAATAATTGATTTTGTGACCTTGAAAATTAATGCATTTGTCGTTGGTTGATATTAAAGACTGCGCGGCATGACCTAATAGTTGAGTATTATTTTTAGCATCCGCACCATCAATAGATACGCCAACATGGCAAAGAATATTATCATTTTCATTTAATTCATTCTTAACCAATTTATAAATAATTTTACATAGATCTTTATGGATGTTTTTGACGATTTTAGATGAAATAATAATGCCACAAATTTGATTTTGATTGAGTAAACCAATTTTGTAACGCGCTTTATTAAAGTCATTATGGTAAAAAGAATGGCTAATTAACCATAGACTTTTTTTGCTATTTTTAACTCCTGCCACAAAGGTGTTTAACATGAATACGATCATGCTTTCACTGTCATCTAATTGTTCACGACAGCTATCAATTTGTTGAAAAAAATCAACTTTATTTTGCCAGCTCCATTGATCGTTATCTTTGCCTAAGTATTCTATTTGGTTAAATGAGAAATCCATTGCTGTCAGCTGGAAAATATACAAGTATTCGTTTTTCACTTTGTCGTGAAACGTTGATAACATGGCTTTGAATGGTCTTTCTTGCTTTTCTTTATCATATAAAATTATTTCACCAGACCAAGGCTTTTTTTGCTTACACCGCAAGTTGATTTCATCAAAGGTATTGTGATTATTACAAATGATTTTACTAATACGGTGGCCTAATATTTCATAATCGTTAAATCCTAATGATTGATTTATTTGAGTATTTGTAATGATCACGTCTAAGTTTTTATCACAAATAATGACCAGCTTACTTGAGTTATGAAAAATCTCATTTAATAGTTTCTTTTCTTGCTCTTGCGCTAATAGATTTTTAATTAAACAAATATGGCCGCTCACTTTACTTAAATTAGCTGTACTAATCGTCACTTTAGCAAGGTATTTGCAATGTTGAATATTAAAAATCAAATGACATTGGATTTCTATTTTCTGTTTCAATGCTAATTCAATATGGTTTTTAAAGTGAACCGCTTGATATTCATTTAAACGGTCAATGAGCTGCTTAAAGCGCACACTGTTACCAATGTTATCTTCAAATAAAAGCGGCACTAAAGTATCAGAACAAAAGGTATTTTGTTCTATGTCCCACACCCAAGAGAAGCAAGTTCCAATCATATTGTCAGCAGAAATTTGTGTATCCATCACAGGGTTATTCCATTTTAAACTGCAAAAGCAAACTTGTTTGATGAGTGAAGTTGCACAATTAACATCAGGTCATTGCGTTGATATACCTCACCAATCAACCCAATTAATGTTTGTGGTAAATATCCCATCAATTCTGAACCATTAAACACGTCGCGGTATTTATCTTTAACGGGTAAGCTAGACACTTCAATCACGGTTAATTTAGAATTTTCAATCTGCGAATGTTCCAAACATTCTTGCAAATTCAATTCAAACTCTTTGGCTTTTTGAAATAAGCCAATTAAAGTGATATCCATTCCATGACAAAAACTCTTTTGCTCTCCATGTTGAATGTCTACCGCAGTACAAACCGTTTCTAACTCAACCTGTGCTTGTACAATTTGCCTAATTTCTTTTGGGTAGAGCGGTTTTATGGCAATTTCAAATGGAATATGTTGCTGCTTTAACACATCTAAGTCTTTTAAATATTCTTCAACGTATGCAGAGACAATATAAATTTTTGTACGAATACCTTTTTTAAATAATTGCTGTACGACCTCGACGCCGTTGAGGGTCGGCATTTTTAAATCGATAAATGCAAGAATCGGCTGATGCTGACAAATTAAATCAATACCTGTTTGGCTGTCTGCGGTGGTAAGTAAATTGACTTTGGTGTCACTTAAGGCCATTTCATATGCTTCAAGTAAGCAAATCTCATCATCAATAACAACAATACTGGGAAGTGGTGGATTATTCATTTTCAATTCCTAACTCAATTATAAACGAAGTATAGTTATTCATTTTACTTTCGACGTGTATCTCGCCATTGGCGTTATTAATTAATGTGTTGGAAATACTCAACCCAAGCCCGGTACCTTGTCCGACATCTTTGGTAGTAAAAAAAGGGTCAAAAATTTTAAATTGAATGTCTGGAGGAATGCCTGCGCCATTGTCTGTAATGGTAATAATGCAGCTTTTGCCTTGTTGCTTTACCTGCAAACTGATTGTTGGTGCTGCAACATTGGCAACTGCATGTGAGGCGTTAATTAGAATGTTAAGCAGAATTTGTTCAAGATGGTCTTCTGAAATAGCCACCTGTAATTGGGTTAAATCATTTTGATAGTGGTAGTCGATAGCGGTGCCGTTAATACTCGTTTGAAATAAGTGGTTAACTCGTAAAATAGTGTCATGTAAATGGCAGCGCTTACGCGATGATGACTTTTTGCGAGAGAAAACTAATAAGCCGTTGGCAATTCTCTGCACCCGAGTAAGTAATGATTCAAGTTTTTGCAGTTTGTCATTGATTTGCTGGTTTTTATTGTGGTTGTTGATATATTCCAAGTAGCTAAACATGGCCATAATCGGGTTATTTATTTCATGTGCGACACCGCCAACTAATGTACCGATTGTGGACTGTTTTTCCATTGAAATAACTTGATTTTGAGAATTTTTAAGCTGCTCGAACAATTGTAAATTTTGTTGTTCGGTTTTCATTCTTTCTTTAATTTCAGCAAGTAAAGCATTCTTTGATACGGTTGTTTCTTGTAAGTCTATTCGCATTTCATCCGCTGACTTTCCTAACAGAACTAATTCTTCAAAACCGTTAATAAAAATGGGTTTGGATAAGTCGCCTTTACCAACATGCTGAAAATGCAAACGCAAAGCACGTAATGGGTATGACACCCGTAATGACACCATTGCCATCAATATAAATAAGAAAATGAATAGTAATATGGCCGTCACAGTTAGAGTGAAATAAATTTCTTTAACTTTATTGGTGAGTTGGACTTGAATTTTCTCAGAGATATTCTGCGCTGAATTTGACAATAAATGTAATGTGGATATCAAGGCAACAGGGGTGATACTGGTGCGTCTAGATTGATTAGATAAACGTTGAAAGTTTTGCATTTGAGTTTTAGATAACCCAATTAAGTCTTTTAATTGGGTGAATAAAGAGTTCGGGTGTGCTTCAACATAATTAATTAAGTCTTGCTGGGTATGGTTCCACTGTTTTTCTGCCCTAAGGCTAGCTGAATGGGTGTAATCATAAGTAAGAATGATTAGATCAAAGCTTTGATGAGAAATGATTGATGAAGTAGCAATTTGACGCCTTAATTCAGTCAGTTCTTGATTGAGTTTAAGTGTAAAAATACCGGTAATGGTTAATGTCAGCAATACCGATAACATACAAAAAAACAATGTGCCTTTTAAACTACTCATGGGCAATCACACTCACTTTATTAGGGTATAAATCTTTAAGAAAGTGCTCATTTATATAGTCTAATACCATAAATTCATGAGGTTCTGTATGAACATGATTTTTTTCTTCTAGTGTTTCCTCCCATTGCCACTGTCCTTCCCAAAGTGTTAATGCCGCTTGCGGAAATTGCAATTGCGCATTGTAGCTCTGCCAGTCATGAGCAAAAGCGTGTTCTGGCATATCAATATTTTTAGCAAAAGAGGCTAACGCTTTTTGGGGGTGCATACGCACATACTGCTCGGCATCGGCTAGCGCTTTAAGGATATTCGATACCGTTTCTGGGGAATCATGGAGTAATTGATTTTTTGCCAATAACACTTCGTATTGAATGTAATCGTTAGGGAATTTAAAACTGATGGCGTCATTACCGAGTAACGATTTTGCTTGGTTTAAAAAAGGTTCTCGCATGGTAAAAGCATCTATTTCACCTCGATATAAACGCGCTGGAAGTGTTTCTGCTTTAAAGAATAGCGTGTTGATATCAGTTAGCTTGATGCCATATAACGGCAGAATTGAGTCATGAAAATGATGTACGGTTGAGTTTTCTTGGGTGCCAATTCGCTTGCCTTTTAAGTCACTGATGTTGTTAATGCCTTTTTGACGGTTCGCGATAATACCATTGACATTATCATTGAAAGATAATGTGGCAAGACAAGTGATGCTATGGTGTTCGTGTATGGCAAGAATAAATGGGATGTCAGCAGTAGAAACAACTTGTGCGTCACCATTAATTAATCCTTCTTGAAGTGCGCGTTTTCCACTTGGGTAGTAAGATACTTCAGCTGTAATTCCATGGTTGTCGAGAAAGCCTTCATTGATGGCTAAGTGCAATAAAATGGCACTTAGCTGCATAGGGACTGCAAATTTAACCGTGACAGGGGCGGGGATGTCAGTAAGAGGCTTATGACAACTACTTGAAAAAATAACGCAGCAACAGCAAATCATCCTGAGCAAACTTTTCATACTGGCTAACATCCTTGTATTTCGCCGATAAAGATAAGTTTAGCAATAATTAAATTTTTAACTGACAAAAAATAATGTTAGGGAGAGTTCGTTGGTGATTTTCTAGTACATTTGTTTATTTAAATTGTGAACTCGAAGGTTCATTAACTGAAAATGACTTATTTTTTATAAAAGCCATGCGTAACTTAGTTTCATAAAATAGGTTTTGTCGTGTTGAGTCAGGGTATCGATTGTGTCATCGGCGACAAACGCATCACTGTAACCTAGGTAAAACACACTTTGAGGATTGAGTTTATAGCCATAGAGTAACTCATTGCCTAAGTCTTGATATTTTGCTTGGCGATGTTGGTATATATACAAGCTTGGATCTCGCTCAATGTGGGTGTATACGCTACTTAAACGGATAAAACTGCGTAAACTCAATTGCCAATTTAGTCTAACGTCAGTTAAGTTAGCGGTGTATAAACGGCCGTTATCGACATTGAGTGATTGATAACGATGAGATAAATCTAAAGCGATTGACTCGGTTAGTTTCCATTGAACTTCAGGAATTATTTTTGTTTTACTGCCCAGTTGATTATTGGCAAAATCAATGTCGTCCCCATAGCTCAGTTCTAATTCAAGTCTAAGCGGATCAAGGGGAGTAAATTGGCCATAAAACCAACCAAAAGTTTCATTAAATGAGCGGGTATTCCCTGCAATCGCAATGGTTGAGGCATTGATACGCCGACCAACTCTTTCTCGGTTAACCAGTCCAGAGGCAATATAACTTTGCCAGCCGCCTTCAAACGAAATCGACATTTCTGTTTCTTGCTCAATTTCATCACCCGCTTGGTTATGAGAAATATCCCAATCACCTTTTAGGGTGATTTGGCTAAAAAAGTTGTCATTTAGGTACCAGTTATAGCCACCACCGGCAACAAATTTGCTAAAGTCGACCTTTTCAATAAACCCTAAGTCACCACGAAAATCTTCACCAATTGAAATGTAAGATGAAGATACCCACCAATTACGACGGTCATGGTTGTAGGTTAATCGATAAACAGAATCATTAAATGCGCCATCTTTTGCGGTGCGAAGCACCCGTTCGTTGAAATCGCATTGTTGTAAATCGCAAGATGGTGGGATTGTTGAACAATCATCTGAACCACAAAAATCTTCAAATAAGTCATCTGGATATTGGGTTTGCGAGTATGCATATTGCGCGGTAAAGGTGTCATTGTCTGTTGGTTGATATTTCAAATCGGTACTGGCGACATAATTATGATAATTTTCAGCACGCTTGAGTGTCACCATTGTGCCAACAGAGAATTGTTTGTTTAGGTCGTATCGGTAACGAGATGCAATATTTTGACTTTCTTGATCAATTGTCGCGACAGCTGAACTTAAATTACCCGGCACTAAAAATTGTGTTTGCACGTCATTAGCAGCCAAAAAACCAACCGTGTGTTCATCTATTTGGCTAGTGAGCTTAATACCATAGTCTGGTGAACCAATATTTCTGGTGTGTAATAGACTCATTTGAGTGTCAAAATAATCTTGGTTATCGAGAAAAAAAGCCCGTTTTTCATCAAAAAATAACGCAAAATTATTATTGATATTTAGCTGTCCGCTGTCAGCTTCAACTTGGGAAAAATCAGGGTTGATGGTGGCATTTAATAAGGTTGTCGGGGTGACTCCCCAACGAAGATCTAGCCCTACTTCAATATTATTGTCTGTTTCCCACGCAGTATTAGGATTGAGATCGCGCTGCTGTTGTCTATTGGCCACAACGGATGGGGTAATTTGTAAATCTTGCCCTTGTTGAGCATTTGCAAGCCCTGTCGCAGTGCCTAACTGGCATAGTTGGCAGTTATTGTTTCGATCAATTTTGCTGCTTGATAAGCGATGAGTTTCGTTTCGCGGATAAAAGCGAACAAGTTCGATTCCCCATGTTTGCATGTCACTTTGGTTAAAGTTAAATAGGCGCAAAGGTAGGGCAATTTCAACTTGATAACCGGTAGGCGTCATTTTCCCCATACTCTGCCAAATGCCATCCCAGGCATCACTTTCTTGGCCTGTTAGTTCATTTTCAATGGAATCGCTTTGCACTCCAAAAGGGTTAACAAAAAATTGGTAAGCTAACTTGGCATTGTTATAAGTATCAAGCTTGACACCGACAAGGTCATCTCCCCATGAATTATCACGGTCGCGTAGATTGGCTCGTATTTTGTGGGGCTCGGGGTCATTTGCTGTAAATGCAAACAATAATTGATCTTGTGTGGCAAAAACTTTAACCATAGTGGTTACGGGGGCAGCAATATTTTCACCGGGGGAGGTTTCAAAGGCAAGTGACACTTGTGCTGCTTGCTGCCATTGCGGTTCATCAAACTCACCATCGACGGTGATACTTTGGCTTAAAGTTGGAATATCAACGTGGAAATTGTCTCTATGACCTGCAACCGTATTGCTGCTGATAACGCTAAATATAAGGCATAAAACATAGATGAGTTTTTTCACAGCAATACGTTAAGTCAATGAATGATGCTGATATTGTGACAACTAAGGTAAAACAAATCATTAACAATCACGGTTTATGTGTTACAAAATGTTGGTTGTTAAATGCCACTTCATTGAGCATCGTTATACCTTTAATCACCTGCTTAACTGCTTAACTGCTTAACTGCTTAATGGTGTTCATGATGAAGTTGTTGCAGTGGGCTAAAAATAGGGTGTATATACAAAAATGCGACCTAGAATTGAGGTCGCATTGGTAATTAATGACTATCGAACCGATTAATCGTTAGCGATAACCGGATGTTTGTATACTTCACGATAACGCTCAACCCACATGGCTGTTGCACCGCATATAGCAATGGGCATCACAAATAAATTTAAAATTGGCACCATTGAAAATAAAGTAACAGTTGCGCCAAAAGAGTAACTGGTTCCTTTGGTATTACTTAAAGCCGACTTCATATCATTAAAAGGCACTTTATGGTTATCAAAAGGATAATCGCAATATTGAATGGCCATCATCCAAGCAGTAAATAAAAACCATAAAACTGGTGCAATAGTTTGTCCAATGGCAGGTAACCAAAATAGTAATAAGAACCCAATTGCTCGGGGAAGGTAGTATTTTAATTTAATCCACTCACGCTTCATTATTCGAGGCAGATCTTTAATTAAATCAACAGTTGAACCAGAGTTAAGGCTTTTACCTGTTAGGTGCATTTCTACTTTTTCGGCTAACAGTCCGTTAAATGGCGCGGCAATCCAATTCATCACTGAGCTAAAGATAAATGACATCACCACTAACACTGTCGACACTGCCAGCGGCCATAAAATGAACTCTAACCATGACAAATAATCGGGTAGTTGGGCGCTCATCCAATCAAATAGCAACCCAAGCTGACTAAAAGCAAAATACATCGCCACGCTGAATAAAATAAAGTTAACTAATAATGGAATGACAACAAATGTGCGTAAACCAGGTTGTTTGATTAATTCAAACCCTTGCATAAAGTAGTTCACGCCGCTTTTTTTTACCGAAACAGTATTTTTTAGCATTAAACGATTTCCTTAAACGTACATGTTTGTAAGTCTGACTATTCATGTCACAGAAAACAAGTATAAAACTGTGTCAAAGAACTTTAATTGGTTACAAAATGCAGCGCATTTACAAGATTTGTTTGTTAAAATGCCGCCTTTGGGTATCCCTCTTTTTGATAATGGTTGCATGAGATTAAAACAAATAAAACTTGCTGGATTTAAGTCTTTTGTAGACCCAACAAAAATCCCTTTTGAACATGCATTATCTGCCGTTGTTGGCCCTAATGGTTGTGGTAAATCTAATGTCATTGATGCTGTACGTTGGGTGTTAGGCGAAAGTTCGGCCAAAAACCTGCGCGGTGATGCCATGACTGACGTTATCTTTAATGGCTCTAGCTCAAGAAAACCGATCTCTGTTGCCAGTGTTGAACTTACCTTTGAAAATACCCAAGGTCGATTAGCGGGGCAGTATGCCAGCTTTCAAGACATTGCCGTTAAAAGACAGGTGAATCGAGACAGTGAATCTAGCTATTTTTTAAATGGCCAAAAATGCCGCCGCAAAGACATTACCGATTTATTTATGGGCACAGGTCTTGGGCCACGAAGCTATGCCATTATCGAACAGGGCACCATTTCTCGTTTAATTGAATCAAAACCGCAAGAACTAAGAGTGTTTATTGAAGAGGCTGCAGGAATTTCACGTTATAAAGAACGCCGCCGTGAAACTGAAAACCGCATTCGTCATACGCGTGAAAATCTACAACGCCTAAATGATATTCGCAGCGAACTTGGTATTCAGCTTGAAAAGCTTGCCAATCAAGCTGCTGATGCCCGAGCGTATCGCAAATTGAAAGCCTCAGAAAGAGAACATCAAGCACAATTATTAGTATTAAAATTGCGAGAACTTGATAAACAAGCTGACAAACTTACCGTACAAATAACTGAACTTGAAGATAAAAGGACGCAATCTGCAGATGAACTGCGTGAGTTTGAGACCAGTCAAACTTTGGTTAACGCGCAATTGTCCGAGCTAATCAACGCCGAACAAAAACAAGTAGAGCAATTTTACCAAGCAGGTAATAACGTCACCCGTTTAGAGCAACAAATAGCCCACCAACAGCAACTTGATTCTGAACAGCGTCAGCAACATGACAGCTTGCAACAACAAATTGTGCTCAACAATAAAGCGCTCATAGAGCAGCAACAGCATCATCAACAGCTTTGTCATCAGCAAGAACAACTTGTTCTCACAATCAATGACTTAACCGATGAGATTGCAATCTGTGATGAACAAGCTTTGGTAATTGATCAACAAAATGAGCAAACGCTAGCCGTTTCGCGGATCAGCCATGATAAATTATCTGAAGTACAAACAAGTTTCGCAGTTGCGCAATCTTCATTGGCGCATGTGCAGCAACAACAGCAACTAGCGGAAACAGAGCTTGCACAAATTAGCCAAGATCAACGTCAACAAGCTAACACATCGACCAAAGTTGATTTGGCGGATGTTAAGCTGCAAATGCAAACAATTACCACGCGTTTAGCAAAGCTTGATGACACCATTAAGCTGCAAAAAAACAATAAGTCCGCATGTGAAACCAAGCTAAAGCTTACGCAGCAAAGCTTTAGTCAAACTAAACAACAACAAGCATCCCTACAGGCGCGTGGTGAGTTAATTGAGCAGCTTCTTGACAAGCAACAACAACATGATGGCAAACAGTTGTGGCAAATACTCGAGGTAGAATTAGGCTGGGAAGCCGCTGTTGATAGTTTATTCACGCAATTATTGGCAATGCCAGTTGATGAGCAAGGCAATGGTAATGGCTTTCACCTGTTCGCCAATACATCATCCTTAACAACGCCTGATAACCGCGAACATGAGGGAGCAAGCAAGGTTATTGCCGCGGCCAATATTGCACCATGGTTAACGGGTGTTATTTGGGTTGAAGACGACGTGGCTGCGAGTCGTAAATTAAGCCAGCTAAAAAACCACCAATTTTGTGTGACCAAAGCCGGTGAGTTAATCGGGCATGGTTTTCATATTACGCCATCATCAGCCCAGCCCTTAATGCAGTTGAGTCAAGAGCTTAACCAAGTAAATCAGTTACTCACCGAGCAGCAACAGCATTATCAACAGCAACAATTGACCGTTAGCCAATTAACAGAGCAGTTTAGTCAATTACAACTAGAGATAGCTGACTTAACCCAGCAGCATCAAAGTGCGACACAAGATTATCATGCGCTGAATGCGCAAGCGGCTACATTAACACAGCAGCTCAATGCTCAAGAGCAACGCTTAGCTGATTCGCAGCGCAAAAAAGCACAAATTAACCAGTCAATGGTTGATAACCAGCAGCGCCTAACCGAGTTAGAACAGACGCTTGAGCAATTTGAGTGCCAAAAACATGCTCTCAGTCAAGATTATGAACAGCAAGTTCAGCATCAACAAACTGCCATGGGGCAATTAAAGCATTTAAAACAACAAAAACAGACTCATCAACAGCAATTGCAGCAACAACAATTACAAAAGCAACAGTTAACAACTGCACTGGCGTTAAGTGAGCAGCAACAACAGCAACAACAAGAAAAATTGCAACAATTACAACAACAGATCGCGCAATTATCGGACTCGACAAAGCAAGTTAATCATGATGCGCGAGAACAGCATCTACAACGTTTACAACAACAATTGACTGAGCAACTAAAAAAACAATCTGAACTTGAACAAAGTTTATTGCAAGTCCGTCAGCAGCAAGCCTTATTGCAAAAGACGTTAGATAGTTCACTATTAAAGCAAAAACAACAGCTTGGGCAACAACAGGGGTTGACTCAGTCGCTAGGCACGTTACAGTTACGACGTGAAGGAATAAAAGGGCAGATAGATGCTCAAAGGCAACTGATTACTGACCAAGATGTGGATATTGACCAGGTGTTGGCACAAATGCCACAACATGCCAAAATCAATCAGTGGTTAAAAGCGCTTGAAGACATTAAAAAGCAGCTTGAGCAACTAGGGGCAATTAATTTAGCCGCGATAGAAGAGTACGACACTCAACATCAACGCAAAAGCTACTTAGATGAACAAGATCTCGATTTAACTCAAGCTCTGGGTGCATTAGAAGGCGCAATCAAGAAAATTGACCGTGAAACACGCACCCGTTTTAAAACCACCTATGATGCTGTGAATGCTGACTTACAAAAGTTGTTTCCGAAGGTCTTTGGTGGTGGTAAAGCGTATTTAGCGCTGACCGATGACGATTTGTTAGACACCGGGGTGACCATAATGGCTCAACCTCCGGGCAAAAAGAACAGTACTATCCACCTACTCAGTGGTGGAGAAAAAGCCTTAACCGCTTTATCATTGGTTTTTGCTATTTTTAGACTAAATCCGGCGCCCTTTTGTATGTTGGATGAAGTTGATGCACCTTTGGATGACGCTAACGTGGGTCGCTTTTGTCGACTCCTTGAAGAAATGTCACAAAGTGTGCAATTTATCTATATTAGCCACAATAAAATAACGATGGAAATGGCTGAACAATTGATAGGCGTAACAATGCACGAACCAGGCGTTTCACGTATTGTCGCCGTGGATATTGACACTGCGGTGGCGATGGCTGACGCAGTATAAGAATATGGGATTAGATTCATAATGAAAGATTTACAGTTAGTGTTGTTCGTCGTGGGTGCCATCGCGATCATTGCCGTTTTAATTCACGGTTTTTGGTCTATTAGGCGTCAACAACCTAAGTCAATGAAAGAAAGCCCAATGGTGGACTTTTACAAAAACCAATCCAAAAGACGCGATGCTGAAGGCTTTGACGCTGATGGAATTGGCGAAGTACGGGTTCGTAAAACTGCAACGCAAGGCGTTGAGTCTAACAATGAGCCCGCGTCCCAGCCGCTCACGGAACCAACTCATAACGAACAAACGACTCATGAGCTAGCTGGGCGCGAACAAATTGAGCCAACGTTAACCGCCTCTGCAGAAAGCGTTGAGCAAACTTTCACGGCTGATACCAGTGATAGTCAGCTTTTTAACGATAATAAGATTGATGATTTAGCTAATCAGTCTTCAACAGATGACACAAGTTACCACGCCACACTCGACCCTGTTGTCATTGATACTACCAGTGTTAATCACTCAGATAATGAGTCACAAGCTGCTTTTGTTGCAAATGAAGCTGACAATTTAAGTAAAACACAAGATAACGCTTATGTTGATACTGCATCTGAAGATTCCAGTGCGACGGCCTCACAGACAACCTCAAAAGATTCAGCTGTAGAGCAAGAACCGAAAGATGTGCTCGTGCTGCATGTTGTTGCTAAAGACGGTCAACAGCTACAGGGTGCGGAACTGCTACCGAGCTTATTAGCGTTAAACTTCAAGTTCGGAGAAATGGAAATTTTCCATCGTCATATCGATAATGCCGGTACTGGTGATACGCTATTTTCATTAGCGAATATGATGAAACCGGGCACATTTGACCCTGATAATATGGAGCAATTTGTGACTCAAGGTGTGGTGCTATTTATGACACTGCCTTGTTACGGTAATCCTGAGATGAACTTCACGATTATGCTTAACTCCGCGTTAGCATTAGCAGAAGATCTCGATGCACAGCTACTTGATGGCACACGTGACTTATGGACTGACAGCACCAGATCGCAATATCAACAACGTATTAAACAAGCCATGGCAGTTTAGGTTGATAATCGCTGGGATCTGCCACTAGATTAAGTACAATATAGTACTTCGCTTAAAGGCCGCATTTGCGGCCTTAATCATTTTTAAACGCTATTATTTGGATTGAACATGCAAGACATTAAATCAGTAATGCTGGAGCTCACCAACAATATTAACCAGCATAACATTCGCTATTATGTTGATGACGCGCCTTCCATTCCTGACGTTGAATATGACCGTTTAATGAAGCAACTTATTGCTTTAGAGCTACAACATCCACAATTTAAAACACCAGACTCGCCAAGTCAGCGTGTTGGCGGAATGGCGTTAGCAAAATTTGACCAAATCACGCATTTAAAGCCTATGCTCAGCCTTGATAATGCCTTTGAGCAAACTGACTTTGAAGCCTTTAATAAGCGCATCACAGACAAAGTGAGTGACGTTGAATATGTCTGCGAGCCCAAACTTGATGGCTTAGCGGTAAGCATTACCTATCGACACGGTTTATTAGAACGTGCGGCAACCCGTGGGGATGGCAGTGTCGGTGAAGATATCACTGAAAATGTGCGGACAATTAAATCTATTCCATTGAAACTACGCGGCGAAGGTTACCCGGAGTTAGTGGAAGTGCGCGGTGAAGTCTTTATGCCAAAATCGGCATTTGATGCGTTAAATCAGCGTCAATTAGCTAAAAATGATAAAGCCTTTGTTAACCCGCGTAATGCTGCAGCAGGTAGTTTGCGTCAATTAGACAGTAAAATAACCGCTGAGCGAGCACTGGATTTTTATGCTTATGCATTGGGTGTGGTAGAGGGGGATAGTGAGCCCATGAATGGCGAACACTTTGGCCAACTCATGCAGCTTAAACAATGGGGCATGCCAGTTTCAGCTGAAGTAAAAGTATGCCAAAACCTTGCACAGGTTTTTGACTATTACAGCGATATATTAACTCGACGCAGTGAACTTGAATACGAGATTGATGGCGTAGTCATAAAGGTCAATGGCATTGCTCAACAAACGGCATTAGGTTTTGTTGCTAAAGCGCCGCGCTGGGCAATTGCTTATAAATTTCCCGCTCAAGAAGAAATGACATTACTTGAGTCTGTTGACTTTCAAGTTGGGCGTACAGGTGCAATTACGCCTGTGGCTCGTTTAAAACCTGTGTTTGTTGGTGGCGTTACAGTATCTAATGCCACCTTGCATAACGCCGATGAAATTGCGCGTTTAGGTATCATGGTCGGAGACACTGTGATTATTCGCCGAGCAGGGGATGTTATTCCGCAAATCGTTGCCGTTGTTGAGCAAAAACGTCCTGCAGCGGCAACCAATGTCACATTCCCAAATCAATGCCCCGTGTGTCAAAGTGAAGTTGAGCGTATCGAAGGCGAGGCGACATTACGCTGCACGGGTGGATTATTTTGTGAAGCACAGCGCAAAGAGGCCATTAAGCATTTTGCCTCACGTAAAGCGTTAAATGTCGATGGTTTGGGCGATAAAGTTGTCGAACAAATGATTGATAAAGAGCTTGTTAAAAGCCCAGCCGATTTATTTAAGCTTACCGCGTCAATGTTAACCATGCTTGAGCGAATGGGAATGAAATCAGCCAGTAAGCTGATTGCTGCGATTGACAATGCTAAGCAAACCACATTAGCTCGGTTTTTATATTCTTTAGGGATCCGTGAGGTGGGTGAGGCCACTGCTGCCAACCTTGCTGCACACTTTAAAACCATTGATGCCTTGCGCCAAGCAACGTTAGATCAATTAATTGAAGTCGATGATGTTGGGACGATTGTCGCCAAACATATTCATCATTTTTTTAAGCAAGCGCATAACATTGACGTTGTTGAAGCACTCATCAATATGGGGGTTACTTGGCCAGATATTGAAGACGTTGATGAAGATTCATTGCCGTTAACAGGCCAAACATGGGTACTCACAGGGACATTAGTTGAACTAAATCGCAATGATGCTAAAGCGCGATTACAAGCGCTAGGGGCTAAAGTGGCTGGCAGTGTATCTAAAAATACCGATTGTGTCGTTGCTGGTGCTTCTGCTGGTTCTAAATTAACCAAAGCACAAGATTTAGGGGTGAAAGTCATGGATGAACAAGCATTGTTGCAGTTCTTAAATGGGTAATTTGAGTGCGGTTTTTGCAGTTTACCGGTTAATAAAACAATGTTTAGGAGCGTGGCATGAACTTTAGCCACATTAAATGGTTAGATGATAAAGGTCATGTAAAGCCACCGCTTACCTTGTATTTGATGCTGCTTTTTTTGGCCCGCTCATGGTGCGTTTTTATTGCCTCTTTGACCCAGTTTAACGATCGTTCAGGGCTTGTGCGTTTGTTTTACCCAGAAAAAACCGACTTTTTGTGGTCGTTAGTTTTTGGTGTTGGAGCGGTGTTAGTTTACGGTTTAGTGATTGCTGAGCGAAAGCGTAAACCACAATGGTTAATTCCTGTTTTTAAACGAGGTTGCTTCATATTAGCAGCGTTAGTGACTCTAGATGCTGTGGTATTAGTTCAACGCTTAATACACGACGGTTTTATATTTAAAGTTAGCTATGCAGTAGATTCTTTGCTGGTTTTTTGGTCCATTATTTACATAATCAATTCAGAAAGATTAAAACTTTATTTTAATGATTGGAATAAAGAAGATCCAAGTGATAAAAAAGCTGATTAAATGCGCCAGTTATTTGTGCTAAGTCGCAGTAATAGATACTGAAAAAGTGCGTAATATGACTTTATCATCTAAGATTGTGGAATATCTTAATGCGTTCTTTTTGTTTTTTATTTGCAGGTAATACGATTGGCTAAATCGGCACTCACTCAAATTGATGTATCTCAAATCGTTATAGGAATGACGATTAAGTTACCAATTTCTTGGACTAATCATCCTTTTTTTAGAAGCAAAGTTAAAATTGAGAAAGCTTCTCAATTGCTTCTGCTTAAAGGGTTAGACGTCAAGTTTGTTTATTTGCTTGATGGTCACGAGCTTTTAGACGCTGAAGCTGAAGAGCTGATTGAAGACACCCAATCAGATTCCCTTGAGCAGCCTGATAATAAAGTTGCGGCAAGAAAATCAATTCGCCGTGGACAACAACGTTTTTTGCAAAGTGTGAATGAAAGCCGTAATGCATTTTCTAAAGTGGTGAGCGACCCTGATGGCGCTTATCGTGAAATTGCCACATTAGTTGAATCATTAATGGCACATTTAAATAGTACCGACACGCCACATTTAACCTTAGTCGGATCCCATGAAAAAGAGATGAGCGTGACTCAACACGGCATTTCTGTTGCAGTGCTATCGATGTTAATTGCCAATACCATTGAACTGCCAATTAGTGATATTAGAGACATTGCACTGGGGAGTATGTTTCATGATATCGGTAAGCTGAAAGTGCCGGACAATATTCGCCGTAAACGTGGTGAGTTGACCGAGCATGAGGCAAACTTTTTAAAAATGCACCCTATTTTTGGCCATGAAATGCTCAGTAAGAATGGTCAATATCCTAAAGCCGTTATGCATATTGTGAAGCATCATCATGAGTTTATTGACGGAAGTGGTTATCCTGACGGTTTAAATGCAGCCACCATTCCTGTTACTACACAAATTGTCAGTTTAGTGAATAACTTTGAACAGTTATTAGAGCGTTATTTATCGCCGCAAATTGCTTTAGGAGTGTTATTTAAAAGTCATAAACAAAAGCATGATGAAAAATTAGTTTCGCAATTAGTAAAAGTGCTTGGTATTTATCCTCCAGGCACATTAGTCAGACTCGCCGATGGTAATTTTGCCAAAGTGATGATGACTACTTCAGAAGTCAAAAAGCCGCATGTGTGGGCCTGCAGCGAACACGGTGAAGACGCTACTTTACGTTTTTTGATTGAAGAAGATATCGATGTGGTTGAAGCCGTTAAATTTGAAAACCTCCCTGGAAGTGTGTTAAAAACGCTGCAAGCAAATAATACTATTAGCTTTTATTTCAGCGACTTTGCGTTTTAGTCAGTTGCTGACTCACGATTAAAAAGGTTTTATTTCCCTATGCCTAAGGTCACGCTCATTGGATGCGGTTGGTTTGGACTGCCGTTTGCAAAATCCCTGTTAAAACAAGGTTTTCATGTCAGTGCGAATAAGCGTCTAGCGCAAGATATTACCCCGTTAAATGACATCGGCATTGACGGCTTCCAACTGGATCTTGCAGACGTAGATTGTATTGAGCCTAAACATATCAGTGCAATTGAACAACATTTCGACAGTGATTTTTTAGTGATTAATATTCCGCCAGGGCTTCGGCGTAAAGAGTCGCAATATCTTGATAATCTACTGAGGCTAAAACAAATTATTGCTGATAAACAATATCAAAGACTCATTTTTATTAGTTCTACAGGCGTGTATCCATCGCAAAATAAAGCCGTTGATGAATCTGATGCCCAAGCATTTAATCTAGTAAGCCAAACGTTATTGCAAGCTGAAGCCATATTTAGCCAAATGCATAACGCGACAGTGGTTCGTTTTGCAGGCCTAATTGGTCCTAAACGACATCCCGGGCGCTTTTTTGCCGGTAAAAACGATGTTGCTGGTGGTCAAATGGCCGTGAATTTGGTGCATTTAGAAGACTGTATCGCTGCGGTGACGTTAATCATGCAATCGGACAATGCCAGAGGTATTTATAATTTATGTGCCCCCATTCATCCTACAAAGTCAGTCTTTTACACTAAAGCATGTGAACATTTAGGTGTTGCTTTACCGACATTTAACGAAGAGAGTGTTGCAGATAAAACCATTTTAGCAGAGAGAATTGTTAGCCAATTAGGCTTTAACTATCAGTTTCAAGACCCCGTTAAAATGCTTGATGCTTGCTAACTAGGCTTGAGTTATAATGCGCGCCAAGCGATAAATTGATTGATGAGTGAAAAAATGCAAGAACTATCTTTACTGAGCGGTAGCGAGTTTGTAGAGCTATATAAAGTACTTAAAGTACAAGGTATGGTTAATGGTGGTGGAGAAGCAAAACATGTTATCTCTGAAGGATTAGTCACTGTTAATGGCGATGTTGATACTCGCAAACGTAAAAAATGTGTTGTTGGTGATGTCATTGAATTTAATGGCGCAACAATTAAAATTACTCTAGCTGAATAAGGAAAGAACATGCAATTTCCAGATGATGATAACGGCCAAATGCTTGCAGCTATGGCTGATTCAGGTATCGATTTAACCAAAGCGTTAGATGTGGATTTCTTTCTTGTTTTTGATGACCAACGTGATGCGGAGTCTGCGTTAGAAACGTTAACAAGCGAACAAGGTGACAACGATCTTGAGGTACATTTTGACGAAGACACTGAAAAGTGGGAAGTCATTGTTTGCTTTAACATGGTGCCAGAGTACGATGCTTTGGTGGCTAAAGAAACGGCCCTTAATACTTTTGCTCAAGAATTTGATGGCATTTCTGATGGATGGGGCGTGATGCAACATCAAGACGGTGACGGTGAATTTGCTGATGACCATGACCATGACCATGATCACGACCATCATCATTAAATTACACCACTTTTTATGTATGGAGCGGTTGATAAGTAAACACTTGTTGCATAAGTGATAATAAAACCACCTTAAGAGGTGGTTTTTTTGTGCCTAAAAATTTAGCATGAGCTAAGCGGATTTTAGCGTTACTTGCATTTAAGGATATCAGCATGGCACGGCATATTAGTTTTGGCACTCCCGTAAATGATGCAGAACGTTGGGCATTTTCCTTGCTCAGTGATGAATTACCTCAAGATTACCTGTTGTTAACCAACGTAGAGATCCCAACCCATTCAGGGCAAGCTATGGAAGTTGATGCGTTAGTGGTAGGGCAATGGGGCGTATATGTTGTTGATGTAAAAGGTTACATTGGCCGCTTAAACGCAGGACTTCATGCTTGGTCGCTTGATGGCCGTGATGTGGATAACAGCCTCTCTAAAGCTAACTATGTCGCACGAGTTCTTGCTGGCAGGCTAAAGCATAAAATTCCAGTAGGAGTATATGCGCCTTGGTGTCAAGGAATGGTGTTTATTACCGGCCGTAAAGGTGAAGAAATTTTAGTTGAAAAAGACCAAGGTAATTTGAGTATATACACGCCAGCTAAAATTATTGAGGCATTAACAAAAGAGTGGGGCCTAACCGCACCACGAAAGCATCAAGTGACTGATGTTCAAAAAGAAATGGTGTTAGATACCATTGGGCAAGTCGCCATTGTTGAGCAACGTAATCAAAAAATTCAAGACTTCATAAAACTCAAATGCTTGTTCCTACAACAGGGTCTAGAAGTTTGGCAATCAGAATATAATCCAGGTGGCTGGACTGCGCCTTGGTTATTGAAAATCTTAGTTAATGGCCAATTTGCCAGCCAACATGAGGCTGAGCAACATGAAGTGAAACTACGTGAAGAATTTAAGCGAATGCAATCATTGTCAGGTTGTAGTGGCGTACCATTTTGCGCACCGTTAATTCAAGATGGTGAGCAATTAGTGTTACCAATACGAATGCCGCGGGGAATTCCGCTAAATATCTTTGAAGTAGAGCAGCAAAGCACTTATCAACTTCTTGGTATATTGCGCCGCAGTATTGTGGCTATGCAGCAAATCCATCGCCGCGGGTATACCATTGGTGGCTGGGCAAGTAATTGTGTATTTTTGTCAGACCAAGGTGATGTTGAATTTATTGATATCAAAGATAACTTAACGGTCGCAGAAGATATTGCTCAATATGCCAAAGCTTTTGTTAATCTTGCTGAGCAAACACAACAGCCTAGAATTTATCATTGGTATCGTGATGCAGCGAAAGGGACGACGATTGATTTAGATGCAATGCGTTGTGATTTATCCGCGCTTATTGAGCTTGGCGTGTGTGACACATTGCCGCAAAAAATAACCATTGAGCAAGGTTGTATTATCGATCATCATTTTTTGCTTGAGCATTTTATTTCCTCAACTGAATATAGTCAGTTATGGCAAGCCAAGCATATTCAAGGTAATTATCCTTGTGCTATTAGTATTTACAAAGAAGTCGATGAACAATGGTTAACATTGAGCAATATTTATCGCAGTTTATCGAAAATCTATCACCCTCATATTGAAAAAGTGCTCAGTTTTGGCCAATTGCCTGAGTCGAGAGAACTGTTTATCGCTAGAGCGTGGGCGCAAGGTGTTGCGTTAGATGAAATTGCTGAAATTGAAGTTGGACAGCCGTTTACTTGGTTTACACAGCTGGTAAATGCGCTGCAATACTTACATAGTATTGATATTTATCATGGCGCTATTTGTCCAAAAAACATCATTTGTCACCATGATACCGCAACACTCGTCAACTTCGGTATCGGCAGCGATATTGCTCAAATTCATTATGCCGCGCGTTATGCTGATCCCACCTTATGGGATGTGGAAGGCGATGCTGAGAAAGACCTCTACGGTTTAGTTGCCAGTTTTATTGATTCATTAGTACCGCATGAGCTTATTTCTGATGCAGGTGCGCAAGGCATTGTCGATGCATTAATGCAATTTGATCGCCAATGGCTAGGTGAGGCGTTATTTGATGCTTGCTTAAAGATATTAAAGTTTGAATTTAGAGTTGAACCTAATATTAGTTATACCCAGCAACTAGGACTAACAGATAAAGACTAGAAGGGGATAGTAATGATGTTGGATAATCAAACAAAAAAGCACAACAGCAATTAACTGCATTTTTGTTGCTATGTAATGACCAATACAAACAGAAAACCACCTAACAGTTAGGTGGTTTTTTTATTGAGCTTGTTTTAGCTAGCGGCGATAACGATGCGCTGAAACTACGTTTAACAAACCTTAAACTAGCTAAATGCTAATGACTGCATCACATTATCGACGATCAGTTTCGAGTCATCTTCGTTAGGATATTGGCACATTAGATTAAGTAAGTTGTTTTGTTGTTTGTATATTTGGCTTCTTACTAATAAGTTATTACGACTACGCAAGTTAAATTCATATCCTTTTTGACGTCCATTATAAACAATGCCTTCATGATTGATTGTGCCACCAAACCCGTCGATTAAATCTCTTTTTGCCACATCGACTTGATCATAAAAGTCTCCAGGAATACGTACTTGTTCCACATAATGAGTAATTGAAGCTGTGCAGGTTAAGTCTGAATGATTAACGGTATAAGAAGTGGATTTAATTTTACCGTATTCAGCAATGTTGACCATTTTGACATTATTTTTTGGGGTGCCAGGTAAGGTTACCTGGAAATTGTAATCAGTCGATGATATCGTTTTCGGTGTTGAGTTAGCCCGTAATTCAGCGGTTTTTACGTATTCATATCCAGCAAATGCGAATGCAATGATCAATATATATTTCAAAATATCAGTCTCCCAAATTTTTCGTTATCTTTGTTTTGAAGAGTGCATGACTTAAAGGTGTAATCTGCGACCTTAGTTGCAGCTAATGTTAATAAATTGTTATTAAACGCTAATCGCTTTGTAATCGCAAGTGTTTTATTCAAGTGAATAATGAGTCAAATAATTCATATAAAAGGCCATTTTAATTGACCATCAGGACGTGATAGAAAAAAACGCATCGTTAGACGTCAATGGAGTAGTCATGGCCTTGTGGGGATGGGTATAATCATTTCTTTTTTTGTGTGAGCAAATATGTTTGAGCTGACGCTTCAAATTGGCATTATTTTATTTTTCGTGGCGATGTTAGCGGGATTTATTGATTCTATCGCTGGTGGCGGCGGATTGTTGACCATTCCAGCATTAATGTGGGCAGGTATTCCGCCTGCTGCGGCATTAGGGACCAATAAATTACAGGCCTGTGGTGGCAGCTTTTTTGCCAGTTTGTACTTTATTCGCAAAGGAATGGTTAAAGTCAGTGAAATTAAACTGTCTATTGTTTGTGCTTTTATCGGTGCTGCGACGGGGACGATATTAGTACAAATGATTGATGCCTCGGTTCTGAGCATGGTGTTGCCATTTCTTATTTTAGCGATTGGCTGTTACTTTTTATTTTCTAAAACGATAGCAGAACAAGATAAACAGCAAATGGTCACCCCGACGGTATTTGCATTTACCGGTGCATTAGGTGTTGGCTTTTATGATGGCTTTTTTGGCCCAGGTACAGGTAGCTTTTTTGCTTTAGCATTTGTGTCGTTAGCCGGTTTTGGTTTGGCTAAAGCCACAGCTCACGCAAAGGTGTTGAATTTTATCACCAATATTGCTTCATTATTGTTTTTTGCCATTGGCGGACAAGTTGTGCTGAAGTTGGGGTTGATCATGTTAAGCGGGCAAGCTATTGGGGCGACATTAGGCTCTCGTTTAGTCGTCACAAAGGGCACAAAAGTGATTAAACCGTTGGTGGTCATTATGTCGTTAGGCATGAGCTTTAAACTCTTGTGGACTCAATATATGTAATGCATCTTGCTCGCGTCAGGCAACTTATGCTGCCAAATACGCAACTGACCGAGATAATGTGATGGTCTCTGTTTAGTCTTTGGTATACAGCCAATGTGAGTTAGTACGAGGTTAGCTGTATCGTTCAACAGCCTAATGACAGTTAATCTGGTCGTATATTTGCTGTTAAATCCAGCCTGAGCGAGCAATTGAATTGATGCCTATCTCTTAGCTTTAAACCGCATTTTAGGCTGGTTTTTCAGCACAATAGATACCCCGAACTCACACAAAAATTCTCATACCCACAATACATACAATTCAGGTAAAATTGGTCTTAGAAAAAGCCAATAACAGTCTTTTATCAAGTCAAAATAACTAAAATAACAACAGGTAAGCATGCGTATATTACATACTTCAGATTGGCATCTTGGCCAATATTTCTATGGTAAAAGCCGCGCGGCAGAGCATCATGCATTCATGCAATGGTTGTTAGCACAAATTACTCAATACCAAGTGGATTTATTAATTGTCGCGGGCGATATTTTCGACACCACAACGCCGCCCAGTTATGCACGTACTTTATATAATCAATTTATTGTTGATATTCAAACCACTGGTTGTGAGCTGCTTATTCTAGGCGGCAACCATGACTCAGTTGCTACCCTGAGTGAGTCAAAAGCCTTATTGTCGTATTTAAACACCCATGTTGTCCCAGGCGGATTTGCTACCCCAGAGCAACATGTATTGCCGCTTTATAAAGTGGGTAAAACTAGTGCGATGCCAGAATCTGAACCCACACAACCGTATGCCATTATTTGTGCGATGCCTTTTTTACGCCCAAGAGATCTCGTTAACAGTGAAAGTGGTGAGTCAGGCTCAACCAAGCAGCAGAAATTATCAATGGCGATTGCGCACTATTATCGTGCCAGTTTTGAATACGCCCAAAGCATTCAACAATCGTTAGCTGTCCCAGTACCGCTTATTGCCACCGGCCATTTAACCACCGTTGGAGCGAGCAGCTCTGAATCTGTCCGAGATATATACATCGGTAGCCTTGATGCCTTTAATGCTCAGCATTTCCCTGCAGCAGACTACATAGCATTAGGTCATATTCATCGGCCGCAACAGGTCGCAAAAACAGAACATATCCGTTATAGCGGCTCGCCCATTCCATTAAGTTTTGACGAATTGCCAAAGCAGCATGATATCAGTGGTAAAAATGTACTTCTTGTTAATTTCGAGCAACAAAAACTCACTGACGTAACGCCATTAACCGTGCCGTTATTTCAGGCCATGCAAACGATTAAAGGTAACTTGGTTGAAATAGAGCAAGCTATTGACGCTATTGCCGCGCGCGAACAAGCACAAGACACTTGGCTGAGTATTGAAGTGAATCATCAAGATTACCTTAGTGATTTACAGCAACGCATTGCCGCCATGACACAAGATAAACCGATTGAAGTATTACAGTTAAAACGGGCGCGTCAGGTGCAGCAACATACCTTGAGCAAGGTTGAAAATGAAACCTTGGCCGAAATTAATATCGAAGACGTGTTTGAGCGTCGTTTAGCCAATGAAGTCTTTGAAACCGCAGAGGAACAACACAAGCTTGAGCGTATTAGAGTGAAATTCAAACAAATCGCAGCGGAAGTTGAACAAGACATTGTGCCCGTTGATGCGGAGGTTAATGCATGAAAATCCTCAGTTTGCGCTTTAAAAATATCAACTCATTAAAAGGTGAGTGGAAAATTGATTTTACCCAACCGCCTTTTGTTGATAATGGCTTATTTGCCATTACTGGCGCAACGGGTGCGGGTAAAACGACATTATTAGATGCGATCTGTTTGGCGCTTTATCATCGAACGCCGCGCATTACCACGATTTCAAAAACAACCAATGAACTAATGACTCGTGGCACCAGCGAATGTTTAGCTGAAGTGGAATTTGAGGTAAAAGGTAAAGGTTACCGTGCATTTTGGAGTCAACGTCGTTCACGCGGACAAGCTGATGGTAATTTACAAGATGCCCAAGTGGAATTAGCGACATTAGTCGATGGCAACATTTTAGCCAGCCAGATTAAGCGTAAATCAGAGTTGCTTGAAGCCATTACAGGCCTAGATTTTGCCAGATTCACGAAATCGATGATGTTGTCTCAAGGTAAGTTTGATGCCTTTTTAAATGCCGACGCGAATAAGCGTGCGGAATTACTTGAAGAACTAACTGGCACCGAAATTTATGGTTTGATATCTGAGCGGGTACATCAGCATTTTAGCGAAACCAAGCAGCAATTAGCATTATTAGAGCTAAATGTCAGTAATGTCAGTGTGTTATCTGAGGATGAGCTTGAACAATATTGCCAGCAATTGAGCGAAACCCAAACATTGTTAACCCAGCTAACAGAGCAGCGTGAGCAATTACAACGTTATATCAGTTGGGTTGACAGTTCAGAGCAATATCAACAGCAGCTACAAAGTGCAGACGAACAATACCTTGCAGCTAAGGCGAGTAAAGAAGCTCAACAAGCAAGTTTTATTAAGCTTGAACATCATCAACCGGCATTACTATTAGCCCCCATTTACGAGCGATGGCAAGCACAGCAACAAAATGCTGAACAATTAAACGTGCAAATTAATGCGCTAGATTCACAACGTGTTCAAAGCGCTGAGCAATTGCAACAGATTGAACAAGTGCACGTTCAGCAACAACAAGCATTAAATGAACAAAAAGAGACTCATGGCGCGTTGGTGATACTCGTTGACCAACAAGTGATCCCACTTGATAACCAAATTACTCAACAACAATTATTGGTTGATGGAACAGCCAAGCAGCAAGCGGAAATAAGCCAAATAATTACAGGCATAGACCAACAACACCTGCAAATACAAACACAAATGAGATCACTTGATGCCGAGTCGTCGTTGGTTAAGGTACAACTTGAGGCATTAGCGCATGCCCCGTTAATCCAAGAACGAATTCAAGTGTGGCAAAATCAGTTTGGTCAATTAAATCAGTATGTAAATCAACAGCAACACCAGCAACAACAGGCGCTGAAATTACACCAACAACTCGTGCAGTGCAGCCAACATATCGACCAGTTAGACACACAATTGCCAGCGCTAGAGCAACAAGTCGCGCACAGCAACCAAGCGATAATTCAGACAACACAACAATTAGATAACGGCTTAGCTGGTAGTAGTACGTTTGAGCAGCTTAATCAGTCATATCAATCATTGATTAACAATCAAACTGCCAGAGCTGATTTAACCTCGGTTTATAAGCAATATACTCAACATCATGCTGAAATTAGTCAGCAGCAACAGATTGCGAGCCAAGCAGCCCAACAGATTACCCAGCTAGAAAAGCAATTAAACGAGATAAGGGGCAGTTGGAAACAAAAGCATCAACAGCAGCAAGACTTACAAACGTTATTGTCACAAGAGCAAAAAATTGCCTCGTTAACCGATGAGCGCCAAAAGCTGCAAGCCGGTGAACCTTGTGCCTTGTGCGGCTCAACGGAGCACCCACTAGTAAGCGAGTATTTGCAGCTTGATGTTAGTGAAACTGAGCAGCGTCTGATACACATAACTGGTGAGCTTAGCAGCATTCAAGTCCAAGGTGAGGAGCTTAAACAGCAAAAAGTGCAGTGCCAAGCGCAAGCGGATGCCAGTTTACAGCTTGTTGAAACAAGACAAGCCAGTTTGTCTGTATTAACCAATGATTGGCAAACAGTAATGCAAACATTAGCGTTAAATTTTGACCTGAATCAGCCGCAAACCGTCGAATTAATTAACGATTATCTTGAGCAATGCCAGCAGCAGCAAGCGCAATTAAGTCGGCAACTGCAACAAATACAACAATGGCAGCACCAGCTCAGTGAGCAACAACAGCTTGAGCAACAACAACGTCAGCAAATGAATCAATTACAAGCTGATATTGCGCTCAAGCAACAACAATTTGATAGTCAGACAAATCAACAAACACAAGTCAATGAACAATTGCATGTGCTTGATGGGCAAATAAGCCAATTATCTGCCCAGTTACATGAACAAATACAAGCTTGTGAGTTAACCATGCCGACAATTGAACACTGTGAAGCGTGGTTGACCCAGTTGTTTAGTGCGCTTAATGATTGGCAGCAGGCGGCTACGCGCCAACAACAAATCGGGCAACAAATCCAACTGCTTAATGAAAAACTGACTAATGTAGCGGAACAACAGCAACAACGTATTGCTCAGCGCACAACACTTGCTGAGCAACAGCAGCAGCTTACACAATTACTTAATACGTTAACTGTAAAGCGCCATCAACTATTTGCGGACAAACAAGGCCTGAATGAAAAGCAGCGAAGTTTGCAACAGGTTCAGCAAACCGAGCAAGCGCTTGAGGCGGTTACAGAGCAACTGCAGCAATTGAATATGCAGTTGCAGCAAGTTAACACTCAAAAACAAACCCATGAGCAACAAAGGCAGACGCTTGAGCAAACACTCAGCCAATGCAGCGCCAAGTGGCAACAAGCTTTGTTAGACAGTCCTTTTGAACAGGTTGAGCAATTTTTAGCTGCGCGGTTGTCGCCAACTGAATTTACTCAGTTATCTCAACTTACTCAGCAGTTATCCCAAGCCGAGGTGAAAGCACAGCATGAGCTTGAGCGTATTAGTGCTCAGGTTAAGCAAATGCACAGGCAAGCAGATGAGTTGGGTTATGACTTGGCTAAAGCACAAGAAAACCGTGATGCTTTTGCCGCACTAGAACCGGAGTTTCAAGCTCAACAAAAAATGCTTTGGCAATTACAGCAGTTGATTAATGAAGATGAACAACAGCGAGGTAATCAAGCGCAGTTGCTTAATGAGCTGCAACAAGCGAAACAAGATTATGACGATATTAGCTTGTTGCATGCGTTAATCGGTTCGCAAAAAGGGGATAAATTTCGCCGCTTTGCTCAAGGACTGACATTGGCACATTTAGTGACCTTGGCCAATAGACAATTAGATAGGCTTCATGGGCGATATTTACTCGCTAGTAAAGATTCTTCCACCTTAGAGTTAAAGGTATTGGATACCTGGCAAGGGGATGCTGAGCGCGACACTAGAACCTTATCTGGCGGGGAGAGCTTTTTGGTGAGCCTTGCATTGGCGTTGGCACTATCTGACTTAGTGAGCCATAAAACCCAAATCGAGTCGTTATTTTTAGATGAGGGTTTTGGCACTTTAGATAGTCAAACGTTAGATATCGCGCTTGATGCGTTAGATAGCCTCAATGCCAGTGGCAAAATGATTGGAGTGATTAGCCATGTTGATGCAATGAAAGAGCGCATAGATGTGCAAATAAAAGTGAATAAGATGAATGGGCTGGGAGTGAGTAAATTGCAGCCTCAATTTGCCGTTACTGAAACTACAACTACTGTAAAAGCGTGATAAAGACTGATGTTTAGCACAAAAAAGTGAATTAATTAGTTTGTGAAATGCCGATTGTTTGATATAAACAGTCGGCATTTTTTATGAATATTTCGCGCTTAACATTGCATAAACCGGTTTGTTGATTTTGGCTAGCATTTTGTTAGCAAAATTAAAACAACAAAGCCGAAACGCTCGCAAAAGACAGTCGTACATCATTTTAGGGTAATTAATACGTGCAATCACTTAAACACCTCGCTCAACGAGCGTTGTCGCTCAAATTATCTCAGCGCTATAAAAATGGCCTTATCATCTGGATAATTTTCGTTATAGCCGTCATCCTTTGGTCGCTATTTGATAACACTGACACACAAGACACACAAGACACACAGCAAGCACAATCAGGACGGATTTCTGTTGAGCTCGACTTGAGTAAACTGACCTCTAAAAAAACGGATGCGCCTTCTCACGCCACTCAAGCTGAAGCCGTCAACACATCCGCTACGGCCGCTCAACCAAGAGATTTACAGCAGCCGGTTTATTCCAGAGTCATTAAACCCGGTGACACCTTAAGCGGTTTGTTTTCAAGAGCGAAAATCGATCAACAAACCATGTATAAAGTGCTTGAGGCTGACTTACAAGTATTGGCACTTGATACATTGATGCCGGGAAACCGGATTCAATTTTGGCAAAATGAACAAGGACAACTAAAAAAATTAGAGTTGTACTTTAATGCTGCTAAACAAGTGGTGTTTCGACGTCACGATGATGGCAGTTTTAGCGTAAAAAATATTATTAAAGAAGGTGTCTGGCAACATCGCATTCTCAGCGGTGAAATTAGAGGATCTTTTTATGTATCAGCAAAAAAAGCCGGTTTAAGTTCAAATGAAATCCATAAAATTGAAGCACTGCTAAAACCTAGACTTAACTTTGCCAAAGAATTGCGTGCTGGCGACCACTTTTCAGTGATGATGAACGATCAATTAGTGGATGGCACGCTGACAGGAAACACGGATTTACTCAGTATTCGTATTGAGACGCGTAAACGTGAAATTAACGCATTTCAATTTAGTGATGGCCATTATTATGACGATGAAGGCTCAAGTTTAGTACCCGCTTTTCAGCGCTTACCTACCACGCATCGATATCGAATTAGTTCTTCGTTTAATGCGCATCGTAAACACCCGATAACCGGTCGAAGAAGTCCGCATAACGGCACTGATTTTGCCGTACCTATTGGTACACCCGTGTTAGCAACGGGTGATGGTGTGGTGACCTTAACTCGAAACCATCGCTATGCAGGTAAATACATTGTCATTCAGCACAATAGTAAAATTCGTACCCGCTATTTGCATTTATCTAAATTTAAAGTACATAAAGGCCAGCATGTTAAACGTGGTCAAGTGATTGCGTTATCTGGCAATACCGGTCGCACAACTGGACCTCACTTGCATTACGAATATATTGTCAATGGACATCCAGTGAATGCGATGAAGGTCAATATTACTAAAGCCATTATATTACCGAAAAAGCACCGTAAAGCTTTTAACGCTATGGTGGAAAAACGTAAGCGGATGATGGCATTAGGGTAGTTAATCATTATATTCACAATAAAAAGGCAAACTTCGGTTTGCCTTTTTTCGTCTTGCTCTTCAATAGCCATGTTACTTGCGCTTCAAAGCCATTGTATGTATCTATTTTGCGAGTGATGATTGTCGGGTGTTAATCGGTAATAAATGCACATTTCATTACCGTTGTAGAATTGAAATAACATGTGAGTGCGCCATTAGCTGACGAATACAATGCCGGCATTAACATCTTACTTAGCGGGGTTAGTTAAAATTGTTGTGGCTCTTGTTTGATTGAAATATCAGGGTTAACGAATCAACTTATAAACAAAGCGCTATGGGTAAGGGGAAGTCTCAAGGGCTTCACATATCAATAATAAACGCATATCAAACTCAAGCTGATGATAATTAGTCTCCATTAAACAGCAAAGCTGATAAAAAGCTTTGTTGTGCTCTTTCTCTTTTAAGTGTGCAAGCTCATGCACCACAACCATTCGCAATAAGGGTTCTGGAATTCGGCGTAAACGTGATGAAATGCGGATTTCATTGGTCGCTTTGAGTTTATGGCCTTGGCGGCGATTAACGTAACGGTGCAAGCCTAATGCGTGATGACTTAAATTGATTTTATCGTCAAATACGACTTTGGTCAGCGGGGCTGACTGGCGTAAATAGGTTTGCTTAAATTGCATCGTGTAATCGTACAATGCTTTGTCGCTACGAATATCGTGAATAAGTGGGTAACGTTGGAGTAATTGCTGAGCAAGCTTTTGTTGCTGCATTAATTGGTTTACTTGTTCAATAATATGCGCAGGATAATGGCGCACAAATCGCAAAGGGTCGTTATTCGGGGTTAAATGTTGTTGGCTGTTTGGTAGTGAATAAACGTCAGTTTTAGGCTTTAGGCGTTGAGCATTAGCCTTTAATGGCATTTTAGGTGGCGATTTCGGTTTGGCTTTTGGCGATGGGGGAGGACAAGGCATGCGAGTTCCAAAATAATAGCGCAAGGTAACACTTACTTAAGATTACCTTGCCCAATTAGTCGTTATGCTTTACCAAAAATATGATGGTTATGAAGCACATACGCAACGTCAAACGCATTTTTTTGTACACGCTTAAGTTCTAGAGAGTCAAAATCAACCATTGGCGGGTTGCGTTTTAATTGTTCTTTAATTGCCAGCGGTGAGATTAATGTCACTGGCATATCCGTAATTTGAATTGCCGCTTCAAATAAAAAGCTGGTTGCACTGCCGGCCTGTTTGCCTTTTTGCTCACGTGAAATAATCGCAATTTCATCAACGTGATAATCTTCCATTAGCTTATGAAAAGCAAAGTGGAAGTCGCGTACTGTCGATGTATTAGATGTCGCAGACATGGTGAAAGATATTTGGCGACAAGCTGGTACATTAAATGTTTCGCCTTCATAACTCAGCAGACTGATGATGGCTTCGCCACCTTTAAGTTCTACACCACAAATTCTCATGTTAACCCTTCTTTAATATATTCTCGCGCTCAATGATATCAGCACGTAAATGGGCTGCCTGACGGCAACCAGATAGACATAACGCAGTGTCAATCACTACGATTTTGATGACGGATCATCTTGTTCAATAATTTTCGTTGGTTTTACGATACGGCGCATTGGTGTATCGCCAATATCCACACCGGTAATAAAGCGTTTATCACGTTTTGGCGCCGCTTTAGCTTTGTTTGCTTTTGGCTTGTTACCTTTTAGCGCAGACTTTTTACCGGTTTGCTTTTTAGCAGTCTGTTTTGATTTAGGTTTGATGCCAGTAAATTTACTTTTTAGGCCTTCAAATTCAGAAATAGCAAACGGTTTACGTAAGAATTCTTCAACCTTTTTAAAGTTGTCCCAATCTTTTGGGCCAACAAAAGACACCGCATCTCCTTGTGCGCCGGCGCGGCCTGTACGGCCAATGCGGTGAACATATTCTTCAGCAAATTTTGGCATATCAAAGTTAATCACTAATGACACGTTGATTAAATCAAGTCCGCGAGATGCAACATCGGTTGTTACTAAGATCTGATGCAAGCCACGGCTGAATTGATCCATGATTTGATTACGAGCGGACTGTTTTAAGTCGCCGCTTAACGATGCTGTTTTATAGCCTTTTTCAGCCAAAACTGAGGCCAAACGGTCTGTGTCAGCACGGGTGGCGGTGAACACAATGACTTGCTTGTGCGATTCACTGCTTAATAAATGGTTAAGCAGTTTTTCTTTATGGGTTAAGTGGTCGGCTAACACAATACGCTGAGTAATATCTTTGTGCTCTGTGTGAGACGCACCAACAGCAACATGTGCAGGCGAGTTTAATAACGTTGCGGCAATATCATTAATGTTGTCATGGTCTAAGGTGGCCGAAAACATTAACGTTTGACGACGTTTGTGGTCAGCAGCATCATTGATTTGCTTTAATTGGTCAACAAAGCCTAGGTCTAGCATACGGTCTGCTTCATCAAGTATCAGTAGCTCAAGACCGTTTAAGAATAAGTGCCGTTGGCTTAAATGATCGGCAATACGTCCAGGTGTGGCAACAATAAAGTGAGGCTCACGCGATAGTGCTTTGGCTTGGTCGTTAAAGTTTTCACCGCCCAGTACACTAATGGCTTTATATTGGGTATTGGCAACCAATAAACGTAATTGGCTATACACCTGTTGTGCGAGTTCTCTTGTTGGTAACAAAATTAACGCACGAGGATCTTTTTTCGATAACGCTTTAGTGGAAATTAGTCGTTGCATAGCAGGCAATAAAAACGCTAACGTTTTACCAGAACCTGTTTTAGATGAGGCCATTAGATCTTTGCCAGCTAAAGCAATCGGTATCGCTTGTTCTTGGATTTGCGTTGGGGTGGTAATCCCCATATGTTCAACAGTAGCTAACAAGCGTTTGTCTAATGAAAACTCTGAAAATTGCAAAGGTAAATCCCCTAAAAAATGGTAGCCAAATATTATAACGATTTCCCAAGAGTTTAGCCATGTAATTAGTCTTAACTATGACAATTTCCTCGTTCCAAGTTAACAATTTTTAAAGGAGTTTACATGTTTGATATCTTGCAGTCTGCCCAACGTAATCAAAAAAAACATTGCCAGAGTACAATTGGAATTGCACTAGGAAGCGGTGCCGCTAAAGGTTGGGCACATATTGGGGTGTTAAATGCCCTAAATGACATGGGCATATACCCTGATAAAGTTGCAGGATGTTCGGCTGGGGCATTTGTTGGCGCAGCTTATGCCAATGATCAACTTCAAGAGCTTTCAAAATGGGTGAGTGGGTTTTCAAATTGGGACGTGATTAGTTTAATGGATTTAAGTTGGCAAAAAGGGGGCATTATTACCGGCGAAAAGGTATTTGATGTGATTGGTTCCCGTCTTGGCACGCCAACGATTGAGCAGTTACAGCGTCCTTTTGCGACTGTCGCGACGGATTTGTATTCTGGCCAAGAGGTCTGGTTTCGTGAAGGCGACTTACGCCAAGCAGTAAAAGCGTCGTGTTCGATGCCCGGATTTTTATCACCAGTTAAACAAGGTCACCGATGGTTAGTTGATGGTGCGGTAGTGAATCCTGTACCAGTGTCATTAAGCCGTGCAATGGATGTTGATATTGTCATTGCAGTTGATTTAAATGCTTATCAAGTATCCCGAGCTAGCCCGATACCTGAGTCAATAATAAGTCACCCAAATGCGCAACATTGTGAAATAAACGAGCAGGATGAGCATGAGTTTCGGTTTGTCGATTTGCTTGGTCGCGGTAAAGAATATATCGCGAATTTGTCTCACAAATTTACTGCAGCAACTCAATCGGACCCTAGTATGTTGGCCGTAATGAGCCAATCGATGGAAATACTGGAACAACGTCATAAACGTGCACGATTAATGGGTGATCCACCTGAAATTTGCATTATTCCTCAAGTAGAAGATATTGGCACGATGGAGTTTCATCGCGCTCAAGAAGCCATAGATGCAGGTTATCAAGCAGTAAAAGACATTGAGCACTTAATTAACGCACAATTGAGTCACTTGAATAACAAATAAATAAAGCGATATAAAATTAACCGCTTAGCGTTCTATTAATTGATTTTAATCAGCAAAAAATCGAATACTTATTTCTATATTTTTTGTTTGCATTTTATTATTTTTATGGATCAAAAATACATTTCGGGGTGAAAAAAACACCCTGTTTGTCGCAATTTTTAATGATCAAAGGATAGCGCAAACCAGCGTCATTACTCGGTTATTAACAGCAAGATAGGCAGTCCAAACGGTCATTGCATTTGAGGTGAAAAGTGGTTGTTTTTTCGCTTTTATGACCCTCATAACCTCCAAATTTATTGAGGTCAAGCATCAACTTTTCGATCTGCTGAAGGCCATTCCAGAAATAGCTTTATTCATTTTCAACACTTGAAAAACATGATCTAGATCATAGATTTTTTTTATCCAATAACGCCTAATACACCACATATTGTGTTTGCCCGATGCATTTCCCCGATATCTAGTGTTTCTGTCATGAGGGTAAAAAAAGTCTTATCAGGAGTTAAAAATCTATGCTTGTTGTCATTAAAAGGGATGGTTGTCGTACTGCATTCAACGAAGAACGCATCAGAGACGCCGTTATTGCTGCAATGGAATCAGCAGGTCAATCTGATAGTGATTATGCCCAAACTTTAGCGGCAGTAGTTAAGCAACAATTTGTTGGTCAACAAGAAGTTGATATTAGTGACTTACAAAGTGCAGTTGAAAATCAATTAATGGAAGGGCCATTTAAAGCCGTAGCCAGACATTATATTGAGTATCGCCATGATCGCGATGTTCGTCGTGAAGCTAAGAGCAAGCTTAATCGTGAAATTCGCGGCTTAGTTGAGCAAAGTGACTCAAGTATCCTTAATGAAAATGCCAATAAAGACGCGAAAGTGATTCCAACCCAGCGCGATTTATTAGCAGGGATTGTCGCTAAGCATTATGCTAAAGCGCACTTGTTACCAAAAGATGTGGTTGATGCCCATGAAAAAGGTGAAATTCATTATCATGATTTAGATTACGCCCCCTTTTTCCCTATGTTTAATTGCATGTTAATTGACTTAGCAGGCATGTTAACTAACGGTTTTAAAATGGGGAATGCTGAAATTGAAACGCCAAAATCCATTTCGACAGCAACAGCCGTTACTGCGCAAATCATTGCTCAAGTTGCTAGCCACATTTATGGCGGCACAACCATTAATCGTATCGATGAAGTGCTGGCTGAATTTGTAAAAACCAGTTACCAAAAACACCGTAAAGTAGGCGAACAGTGGGATGTAAAAGACGTTGATGCATTTGCCATGGCGCAAACTGAAAAAGAATGCCATGACGCATTCCAGTCGTTGGAGTACGAAGTTAATACCCTGCATACCGCTAACGGCCAAACCCCATTTGTGACCTTTGGTTTTGGTTTAGGCACGAGTTGGGAGGCACGTTTAATTCAAAAGTCTATTTTAGCCGTGCGTATGGCTGGCTTAGGCAGAAACCACAAAACGGCAGTTTTCCCTAAACTTGTGTTTGCTATTCGTGATGGCGTTAACCACAAAGCCGCTGACGATAACTACGATATTAAGCAAATGGCACTCACGTGTGCCAGCATGCGTATGTACCCAGATATTCTTAACTATGAACAAGTTGAGCGTGTGACGGGGTCATTTAAAACCCCAATGGGTTGTCGTTCTTTCTTAGGTGTATTTGAAGAAAACGGTGAACTTATCCATGAAGGGCGCAATAATTTAGGTGTGGTAAGCCTTAACTTGCCACGTATTGCAATTGAAGCGCAGGGCGATGAAGCCAAGTTTTATGAGATCCTTGAACAGCGTTTAGCTATTTCTAAAAAGGCACTCGATACCCGTATTGCACGTTTAGTTGGTGTCAAAGCACGCGTTGCGCCTATTTTATATATGGAAGGTGCTTGTGGCGTGCGTTTAAAAGCGGATGACGATGTGTCTGAAATCTTTAAAAATGGCCGTGCGTCAATCTCATTGGGTTACATCGGTTTACACGAAACCGTTAATGCACTTTACGGCAATGATACCCACGTATTTGACAGTGAAACGTTGCGTGAAAAAGCCATTGCAATTATTGCACGCTTAAAAGCGGCAACTGAGCAGTGGAAAGAAGACACCGGTTATGGCTTTAGTTTATACAGCACACCCAGTGAAAACTTATGTAGCCGTTTCTGCGGGATTGATGCGAAACAATTTGGCGTTGTTGCAGGTGTGACTGATAAAGGTTATTACACTAATAGTTTCCATTTAGATGTGGAAAAGAAAGTGAATCCATTCGATAAAATCGATTTTGAATTACCATATCCTGATCTCGCTAATGGTGGCTTTATTTGTTATGGCGAATATCCAAACATGCAACACAACACTGAAGCGCTAGAGCAAGTGTGGGATTACAGCTTTAGTCGTGTGCCTTATTACGGTACAAATACGCCTATTGATGAGTGTTATGACTGTGGCTTTGTTGGTGAGTTTAACTGCACCAGTAAAGGTTTTGTTTGTCCTAAATGTGGCAACCATGAACCAAGCCGAGTGTCGGTTACTCGTCGTGTTTGTGGTTATTTAGGTAGCCCTGATGCGCGTCCATTTAACTACGGTAAACAAGAAGAAGTTAAACGTCGAGTGAAGCATTTATAATGAATTATCATGTTTATCATAATGTTGATGTCATTAACGGCAAAGGGACGCGTTGTACTTTGTTTGTTAGTGGCTGTGAGCATGAGTGTCGGGGGTGTTATAATCAATCAACTTGGCGACTCGACTCAGGCCATGTCTTTACTCAAGCGCTTGAAGATCAAATTATTGCTGACTTACAAGATACGCGCATTGTACGTAAGGGTTTATCGTTAAGTGGCGGTGATCCTTTACATCCCGCCAATCTTAACGCTGTGTTGAAATTAGTTACGCGGGTTAAAACTGAGTGTGATAATAAAGATATTTGGTTATGGACCGGCTATTTACGTGACGCGCTAAGTCCTGAGCAACAAGCCGTTGTCAATTTAATCGATGTGTTAATTGACGGTAAGTTTGAGCAAGATTTGTATGACCCATCATTGAAATGGCGCGGTAGCAGTAATCAACAAATTCATTGTTTGACTGATATGACCGCAGTGTAATGTCATAAATAGTCGACGATAATTCTTATTAAAGCCAACTCAGCAGAGTTGGCTTTTTTGTATCACTTAAAAAGGACTTGGGCAAGTGATATCCATTTTCTGTTTAGTCACTGGATGGATAAATGATAACGAAGTTGCATGTAACATCAATCTGCTCGCTAATGCGTGAGAGCCTGCTTGAGTATAAAGGTCACAACCTATAATGGGATGATTTATCTGTTGGCTATGGATACGTAATTGATGAGTACGACCAGTTATAGGGGTAAAGATCACCTTGGTTGTTGGCATACCGTTATGCATTAATGATTCGATAACCCGATAATGACTGTGAGCGGCTTTTCCTGTCTCAAAACAAATTTTCATATATGGAAAATTGTTTTTATCTTTCGCGATGGGGAAATGGATATCGCCTTGTTGAGAGGTGAGTTTACCGAGCAAGATAGCCGTGTAGGTTTTAGTCACCAAGCCATCTTGAAATTGTTTGGTTAATTGCCCGTTTATCAACTTGTTTTTGGCAACCAATAAAATACCTGAAGTACCAAAATCTAACCGATGCACCAAAGTACAGCTGGGGTAGTCTTGAACGAGGCGGTAATGTACGGAATCTAGATTAGCTGGATTTTTACCCGATAAGCTCAATAACCCTGAGGGCTTATTGATAATAAAAAGATGCTCATCTTCAAAAATTATTGTGATTTGAGCATAGCAAGGTGGGGCAATAAATTCAGGCATGATTGATAAGTTTTACCGTGAAACTGGCTCGTTAGCATAACGAACAAGAGTAATAAATACCATTGCTAACAGCAAAGAGATAATCGTCAATGACTTACTGGTAAAAAATGAGCACATAGATGATTAATGTGAATGTATTCAGTCAGTTTATTGGTTTATTCGGTTAGAAAATGCATGAACTTAATAAGGTGATAATGTGCTGTTTGAAGACAAAATTTGGCCACAGACCTAAAAACATATTTAGCATTGGCGCTTAAACTATCCCTGCAAGTGGATAACTTATCTGTCGATGACAGCGATGTAAAAGCACTAAAGGAGACATTTGGATAATAACGCAACATTAATTAGCCATCTTATCAGTTAGCTGTTTTTTTATTTACTTGCAGCCTGCAGAATTATTTTGATCTTGGCACAAAAAGCGGCCGCTAAATTCGCACTAGGCAGTTGTTTGGGTATATAATCTGCCTCCAAATTAGTGTTATTGATATCAATAGTCATATGACATGTCAGTAATGCACGTTAAGCAAAAAGGTAAAGCAATGAATTTAAAGCAAGAACTTCAGACTCTTAATGATAAGCTCGATAAGTGTCGTCGTAAATTAGCGGCAGCTGAGCAACGTGGTGATACCACAATTATTATGCAGTTTAAAAAAGAGATTGCGACGGTCACTAAACGTATTGCCAGCATCAAAAGTCAGCAAACAAGACAATTGAGCAAGGAAGGTAGTGAAGTGATGTCATTAGCTTTTAATCGTGCACTCACAAAGGCTGAACAAGCCGATATGGGCAAACTAAAAAAATCAATTAAGGGTTTAGTTGTTGTTCATCCTATGACGGCTTTAGGTCGTGAAATGGGTATTAAAGCTGTTACCGGTTTTGCTCCAGCTAAGTTTTAAATTGTTACCAATTTTCCACTCTTGGTTTATTTTCTCCCAAGGGTGCTGTCGTAAAGGTTAATTCATGTCGATAAAATATATCGCCACTTCAAAACTGCCTACGCCTTGGGGCGTTTTTGAAATGCATGGTTTTGAAGATACCACTTCAGGTAAAGAGCACGTGGCGCTAACATTAGGTCAATTTGATAGTCAACAAGCCGTTTTAGGGCGGATTCATTCTGAATGTTTAACCGGTGATGCATTATTTAGTTTACGATGCGATTGTGGTTTTCAATTACAAACCGCCATGCAAACTATTGCAGAAGAGGGGCAGGGCTTTATTTTATATTTACGTCAAGAAGGCCGGGGTATTGGTCTGTTAAATAAAATTAGGGCTTACCAATTGCAAGATGGCGGAGCTAATACTGTCGAAGCCAATGAAATGCTTGGTTTTGAAGCTGATATGCGTAAGTACGATATGATTCTACCTATGCTAAATAAGATTGGTGTAGAGCATGTTCGGTTGATGACAAATAACCCGCGTAAAGTGGCCGCTATGCAAAATGTTGGGATTGAAGTTGTTGAACGAGTCCCACTGCAAGTCGGAAAAAACCGTTATAACGAGCAATATCTCAAAACTAAATCGACTCAGCTTGGGCATATGATGTCAGAAGTACATTTTACTGACGAAAATACTTCGGGTGAATAAATTACAATAATGCATATAAATAGCCGATTGTTAAGACTAAATATGAATGCATTGTTGACTAAAGCTGTACAGTTGAGTGCCGCTTTATGTTGTTGTTGTTTTGCCTTTAGCACAATAGCTGCACAAGCCAAACCAATTAACACACATACTCAAACGCAAACCAATGCAACGACCGCGACACCTGATGCCTCTCATTATGCTTTTGCCAACTATTTAGGTAGTGGGGTTTATCGGACTGCAGGACAAAAAGCTGCGGTGGCAAATATACCCATTAGCATGCTGATAGATGAAGATGATGATCATCAGATGAAGCTGCGTTTGCCTGTTTCTCTAGGTTTTTTTAATTACTCTTTTACCGATCTTCCTGAGGGAGAGTTTCCTGATACGGTGGGGACATTAACCATTACTCCAGGGCTTGAGTATCATTGGTTTTACAATGACAAGTTAACCTTAGAGAGTTACTTAGACTTAGGTTATGGCCACAACTTTACCAATTCGAGCAATATTGGCATTGTTTCTGTGGGTACTGGGGCGATTTACCGCATCGATAATCCTAAATACACCCCCATTTTATCTAATAAGTTATTCTGGGCGGGTTATCGAAGTAGCGTTAACCATAATTCTGACAGTTTTGCGGTGTTTCAGTCGGGTGTTGATTTTGGTTTAGGTTATCATTGGCAATGGCAAAACGTAGAGGTAGAGCCTCGTTTATTTGTTAGTGGTCGTTGGTACTTTGACCAATTAACCTTTATCAATCCCGAAGGTGAAGATGTATTAACCAACCACAGCTATGAAGTGGGCGCATCGCTGGCGTTCAGCAAACCGGTTGGCTGGGAAGTATTTGGTTGGGATGGTCTCAAATTAGACAGGTTTGGCATCAGTTACCAAAACGGCGGTGGTTTGGAAGTGTGGCGCTTAATCTTCGACATCCCAATTTAAGCGCGGTTAATCTGTTTACTGCTATTACTGCTATTACTGCTATTACTGCTATTACTGCTATTAATTGTTAATGGCAGCCGTTACAAAAAATCTTATGCTATAGACTTGTGCGTTTATATGAAAGTTTGATAATTCTTAATAGTGTTTGATCATTTATACTATAGCTTGATATTTTTTGCTTTTTTGGTGAGAAAGCCCGTTGAGGGCTAACACATTTCTGCCCCAAAGTTTGTTTTATTATTTTTGAAAAAAAATCAACGTCGTGGCGCTTCGCCCACACCCGAACAAGAGGGTATCAACAGCTATACCTTCTTGTATCACCCAGCCGCCCATCGCGAAATTTTCTGGGAAACGAAAATTTCCATATGGGGACTATCATGTTTCTAACTTCATTTGTGCTTGCTTCGGTCTTATTCGAAAATGCTAACGCTTGCGATGGTGCATCTATGCACCGCAAAAGCTGCAGGTATCTTAAGTGCACAATGCACTAAATGCCTTGAAGCACATGGATGTGCGAGAAAGGCCATGTGAGCATCACGCTATTTTCTTCAACGTCCTCAATTCAAATTGAGTCTTTTAGCTGAATAGATCCTTGGTATTTATAGCTTTGTTAGTTGCCACAAATACAGTCAAATCGAAGAGAAAATAATCCCAGTGTAGATGCAGTAGCTAGCTTCCAAAACACTCCGTTCATCCTGAACATCCCTGCGGCAGGCATTGGGTTAGATTTAAGTAATGGCGTTCTGTAACGGGGTAAATACCCAGCATTCTTCATAAGTTTGCCTACTTTTATTTATAACTGTGTATTTATACAGTTATAATGATTTTAGGCAGAATGATGAATTGTGTGGTCGAAAATCATCCATAAGTTGTAGGTGTAATTATGATTTTTTCTTTGTAAGATAATGATTACATTTATATTTTTATGATTTAAATTTGAAAAATATTTTTCAAATCCATTTTGCACGGTTTGTATTGTAATTGTTGAAAATTAAAGTGCTTTACATCAATAAGATAGCAAATGTAGGATGTTATTAATCAATAACTTAAACGGCTGACATTGAATGATACGCCGTTTAATAAGCTGTTATCGTGTCAGAAAAAACACGGAGCCTATATATTATAGGTGATACAGAAACTTTAGCTGTATATTTAAA
>NZ_JAAIKR010000010.1 GCF_018221465.1 Shewanella intestini
TGTAAATTCCCTTGCCCAGTAGTGCGCCCCAGAGCATGCTTCCATCCCGATAATACAAGGTGGAATGTTAGTGATTGTCTCTAACAGCTTGTTTCTTTTAACTGTTTGCTTTAGTTTAGTTTTACCGCATTCGTCAACACCATGAATGCTAAAAACTAATTTGGCTAAATCGATGCCAATGGCTTTAATTAAGGACATATGGACTCTCCTTGATTGAATGTTTGCACTTTCAATATGGCACATAGTGGCCATTTGGTAAGGGGAGTCCATATCATTCGTTAAGTGCCATGTACGATTCTATGACAAATTTTTTGCCAATTTTAGCTTTTACGATTATTCCTTGGTTTCACTTCAGAAATCGAGTGAACGTCCTAAGTTCAAAATTTGGTATGAGTAAATTACTTCCTTTACTTGCACTAGTTGCTTTGGGCGCAAACATCGCAAAATTTCATGACTTAATTTCAATAGATCAATTAATTTATTTGACGTCACCTCTGTTGCAATTTATATGGGCTGTCTCATGTTATAGATTGTTCGTTAAGCTCACAGGTGAACAACCTATTTACGTTTTCTATAAGTCGAAGTCAGGATTAGCAAAGCATAGACTTTACGCATTTGTAACTCTGACATTTTCGATATACTTGCCAATAGCACTATTACTAATGGCTGACCTTGGCACTTAACAAACACATTAAAGCGCTTCGCTGGGACAGTAACACGTGGGCTCTGTCGCTTCGCTCGGATTTTAGCCCACGTGTTACTGCCCCTTATGTGGGTGTTAAATGGCAAGGATGGCATGAACATAAACTAACATGCCACCCATTATTAATACCTTTAGAATCAATGATGCAGACGTAAAGTAAACGTGCATGTAAATCAATACCACAGTAGTATAGATGTGAGTTATTATAAAATCTCATTGAGCTTTCTCCTGTTGGTTTCGTCACCTTATGCATACCACTGATGCGGCTAGCTAGGGAGGAGGCTCCATGATTATCAAGCTAATAAATAAGGACAAAAAACAGTTTGATGTTTTTTGTTCATCAAACACTTTAGCCAACTGTAATTTTCCGCTTAATGCGGTGTTAGCTTTTCTTGGAGATTTGAGTGTTACGAAATAATGTATTTGATAATACTAAGTTATTAATGATCTTTCTTGTTGTTTTTGGGCACTTTATCGAGCCAATTATCAGCCAAAGTGAAGTAATAAAAGTTATATATAAATCTATATACTCAGTTCACATGCCTGTTTTTATTATTATAGCAGGGGCATTCACAAAGCTAGAACCATCTCAAAATATAATATTAAAAAATATAAAATCTCTAATTATACCATTTTTTGTTTTTACCATTTTATACGAAATCTTCAACATATTAACTACAGGAAATATTAGCCATTACACATTGAATTGGCAGCCATATTGGATTCTGTGGTTTTTGTTAAGTCTGTTTATTTGGAAGGTTACACTACCAATAATTATGCAATTTAAATTCCCATTAACACTCAGCATATTTATTTCGTTATATGCAGGATACATTAGTGATGTTGGGTATTTTTTAGGCATATCTAGAACACTCTACTTTTTTCCATTCTTTGTTTTGGGTTACAAATTAGGTTCTTCTTTATTATCAAATAACTTTTTACTAAAAATTCCTAGAACATTATATTTTACGGTTTTGTTGGCGAATATTTTGGTCTTCTGGGCCTTCAATGATCTTCCGCATCAATGGCTATATGGTAGTTTTTCATATAATCGAATGGGTGATATCGAGTGGTTTTCTTTTGCTGTTCGTTCAATAATATATTTTGTTTCTGTCATATCATCAATTGCGATATTGATGCTTGTGCCAAATAGGGAGTCTGTACTAGCAACTCGTGGTCAAAACTCACTGTTTGTTTATCTTTGGCATGGTTTTTTTGTTAAGATCGGAATGTATTTTGGCGTAATGCAATTTCTAAGTAATGTTTCTAACACCTTAGCATTATTTACTTTATTTATATCTGCAATCCTAATTACCGCTCTATTGTCTAGTGCATATATAGCAAACATTACAAATAAGTTTCTATTGCTACCCGCTCAGAGGTTATTGCTAATAAAAAGCTAACAAAAATTTAAGAAGGACAAAAAATAGTTGTTTTTTTCTCGAACCTCGCTTATTTTAGGCGACTATTTTATTGTCTCTTAACGAGACGTTATGAGTTAAAGTTGCACTGGATTCAATAATGTGACTTCGATAGAATCTTTGTCTATTAAAGTAAAAACTTTTGGACGAATGTTTTCAATCCACCTGTCATTGTATGTATTCTTATAAACATCTTGGCGAGCTTGTTCATTTTCAAATTCACGAAGCCAAATAAAATAGTCATTACCGTTACTGTCGGTGTGAGTATATGTTTGAATAATGCTCATACCTTTTGAGCGTTGATAGGGCAAAACCTCGTTGTTCATAAATGTTAGCCATTCGTGTTTTTTATTTGGTTTTATAAGGTATTTTCGTAGTTCAACAATTTTCAATGTAACATACCTATTCTAGTGTGAATTTTTATTATTAGAATGAACAACAATCGTAATATCAAACTCATAACAAAATGTTAAAAAAAGAATAAAACGGTTGGCATTTTTGGCTTAAAGCCAATTTTAATGCAAATCGTTTTCACCCGTTACCATAACGTTATGTGTCAGTGTAATTTAAACGATGTAACTCTAAAACTAAAGGAAATCTATAAATGAATATAGTTGAATATAAAGCAATGAAAAAATTAGCAATAACGCAATTAGGTGCAGATGATGCAGAATCACTTAACTTTTATGCAGAAAAGATTGAGAAACAATCCAAAATGATAAAGTGGATGTCAATTATATTGGGAATAACAAGTTTACCCCTTTGTTTAATTATCATTGGATTTCCAATATTAATTTCATCGGTATTATTATATTTCTTTAGTTACAAGAAAGTTGCCAAAAAAGCTCGGATGTTCAAAGAGTATATTAATAATGATCCGGAATTATCTTCGATATAGCGAACAAACATCAAATATATAACAAGTCGTTTAAACGGAATAATTCATGAAATGGAGTTTCTTAATCCTATTTTTATCATTTCCAGCAAGTGCAATAATAATAATAAGACATGACACTTTTTGGCGTAATTTTTTAGCCAGCCTAAGCAATGCAGTCTTATTCTGAGGTAAAACGGGCTTGGTAGTTATTACCACGCTGAATACTATGTTGAGGCACTAATAGGGTTAATTCTGGGTTTTCTAGGCACCTGCAAGTTCCATTTGCAAAGTCAGGTAAGCGAAAGAATATCGCAGAGTTATGAAAGTTTACTCTGCCCCTGACGAATCCCCACTTATCTAGTTTGCATAGTCGCCCGCTAAGCCATCCTGTTTATGTTCTCTACTAGATAATCAATCAACAACCGCATACGTGTCGGCAAGTACTCTCTGGATGAGTAGTACACCCAAATGGTAGTCGGTGCGCCCCAAAATTGTTTCATAATGGGTTTTACCTCGCCTGAGACCAGTTCGTCTCGAAATAACCAGTTACCAAGCATAGCAATCCCGGCTCCCGCTAATGTTGCTTGTTTGGCGGCGGCGAAGTTATTAACAACAAGTCTGCCATTTGGCTCGTAGAGTTTGGCATGCACACCATCGTTTATACGCCAATAATGAAAACGCCCACTGGTGAGTGAACGCACAGGAATGCAATGGTGATTAGCAAGATCCTCTAGTGTCTTTGGTTCGCCATATTGCGCTAAATAGCTAGGAGCGGCATAAATACCGATGTCTTGGGTTAATAGCGGCCTTGCGATGAGTCGAGAATCTTGATTTATGGCGACACCAATCCCCAAATCAAACCCGTATTCAACCAAATCTACGTTACGATCATCAAAATGTAAATCACAACAGATTTTCGGATACTTAGTCATAAACTCAATGACCAACGGCAGTATGTACTCCTGTCCGATTGAACTAGCGGGTAAGTTGATTTTTATGGTGCCAGAGGCTGCACTAGAATGCTCAGCCAGTTGCTCAATGGTTGTTTGTATCGATTCCATTGACGGTGTGAGACTCTCTGCTAATTGCTGACCCGTTTGCGTCAAACTAAGGGAGTGGGAGGAGCGAAAGAAAAGTTTAACTTGCCACTCTTTTTCTAACTTTGTGATGGCTTTACTGACTGCGGGTGCCGAAATCCCTAATGACCTCGCTGCGGCTGCAAAACTGCCACTTTTCGCTACTTGAATAAATATCGGTAACTGGGTTGGAAGTGATTTCATTAACTAATGGTTATCATAGAGGTGAACTATTTAATCCTACAAGTTAACAATATTATGGTCAATACTAAGCTCAACAATTAAATGAGTGATAATGAGACCAATATGAGATTCCCTCCCCTTCATCAAGCGATTATCTCTAATGACTATGAGCGATTTATTCAGCTTATTGAACAAGATAATGATGTAAACCAACTCGATGCATTGATGGGTAATGCCCCACTTCACATCGCTGCCCAGCAGCGCTCTGAAAAGTGGGCGTTAGTTTTGATTGCAGCTGGTGCATTTATCAATCTTCAAACACCTAAGCATGGCGTGACCCCATTGATGGTTGGCGTATGGCATCGTAAGCCATCAGTAGTGAAATTACTTCTTGAACAGCCGTTAGTTAACACTGAGGTTATATCAACGTTCGGACTTAAAGCTCTGGATTTGGTTGATTTCGGCGCGAGTCAAAAGGATGAATTTGGGCAAACACAAGCAAATGAGCTTCAGCAGCTATTTGCGAGATATTTCAATCAACGTGAAGCTCTCGAATCTTCACTTACGGCCTATCAAATTGTCACTGAATCAAAGAATGATGATGAGCAAAAAGCCGCTCAATTAAAGGCGCTGTCTGAATGGTCTTCTCTTAATACCCCATCACCCGTCACCGCTTCTGGCAATGATGAACATACGGCTGTGATGGTGGCAGCACGAGATGACCTAACACATTCACTAAGGATCTTGATGGAGCACGGCGGCAACCAAACCACTCCAGATCACTACATGAAAGCGATTCCACTTCACAAAGCAGCCTACAACGGTAGGACAGATGTTATTCGCTTACTTGCTGACTATCCGGGATTTTCAGAAACCTTAAACACACAAGGGCCGAATAACGGTTACACCCCATTGCATGATGCGGTGTGGCACGGCCATGTTGAAGCTGCCAAGGCATTAGTAGAGGCGGGCTGTGATACTGAACTAAAAGCCTTTGATGGTCAAACCCCTTTAGACCTTGCCAAGGAATATCACTACCAAGATATTATCGATTTTTTAGAGAGAAAATAATGAATGTACTTGTTGTTTATTGGCACCCAGAGCCACAAAGCTTTAATGGTGCGATGTTTCGATGTGCAATAGAAAGCCTTGAAGCGGCGGGTCATAATGTGAAAACTTCTGACTTAAATGAGATGATGTTTAACCCAGTGTCTGGTCGCCATAACTTTACTAGTGAACATGACGGCCTATTTTTCAAGCAGCAACTTGAAGAGATGCATGCCACTGAGGTTGGTGGATTTTCTGCTGACATTGAAGTAGAGCTTGAGAAGCTTCAGTGGAGCGATTTAGTTATCTTCCAGTTTCCTTTATGGTGGTTCGGCCTACCCGCGATGTTGAAAGGCTGGGTAGACCGCGTGTTCGCTATGGGCAAAGTGTATGGCAGCGGTCGTTTTTATGATGATGGCGTTTTTAAAGATAAGCGTGCCATGCTCAGTACCACCATAGGAGGCCCAAAAGACTTGTATGTAAAAGGAGGCTGGAATGGTGATCTTGAGGCAATTTTACGTCCGATTCATCGAGGAGTGCTGGAATTCACTGGATTCTCTGTTTTGGCCCCACAAAAGGTTTTTGGGCCTGCTCGTATGACGCAATTAGAGCGAAAAACTCAGCTAGATGATTATGCAGCAAGGTTAGCTACGATTTTTGATGAAGCGCCCATACAGGTCGGTGAATATTAACAAGGTTAGTATAATTGCCAAAAATATTTGGTCATGCACTTGGCGGTTCACCATACATAAGCTAATCCGTATTTCGCTAATTTAACAAAATCCCTGAAATATTTTTGTCCAAAAGTCGGTTTCGGAGCTAGAAAAGTTTCAAGCGTTAATGTCCTTAGACTATTTATATTGAGGTTCTTTGCCTGTACATAATCATCATTAATATAAATCGTAATTTGGCTAAACTCTTTTTTTATAACGCATGCACCGTAAATAATCGCTCCCCCTGCACATAAAAAAACACCCGCAAAATGCGGGTGTTTTCATTTTATAACCGTGCGCTAAGCAATCAATTAGTTTTGTTTTTTAACAAACTTTGATTTCAGCATCATTTGGCCATGGCCATCAACTTTACAGTCGATATCGTGGTCAGCGTCGACAAAGCGTTTAATAACGGCTTTAGTACCCACTTTAAGCACTAAGGAAGAACCTTTTACTTTAAGATCTTTAATCAAAGTCACTTTGTCTTCTTCAGCAAGTAAGTTGCCTACGGCATCTTTTAAAATAATGGCATCTGGATCTTCGATAACTTCGTTAGGGTTCCATTCATGAGCGCATTCAGGGCAAATAAGCAGTGAACCGTCTTCGTATACGTATTCTGACTCACATTTTGGACATGGTGGGATATTGCTCATGGTGTCATCTCTTTCAATATTGGTGTTTTACTGCCTAACTCACATACCGTATCAGCAGCAATAGATAGCGACAATTATACGCTAAAATAAGATTTACCGACCAGCAGCCTGTATCGCGCCAGTTCACAGAACCAACATTTAATTAAGCTAAAATTAATAAAGCAGTGAATTAACGCTCACCAAAAGACAAAAAGCGCACTGCGTGCGCTTTTGACAAACCTTTAACGACCACCTTCATTGAAGGCTGACATCAATAGCAATGCCGTTACACTAACGCTGCCAACATGCTTTCGTCATAAGGGGTCACGGTTTGGTTTTCTCGTACTTTAGCCACATAATCGGGATTGGCAATAAAAGGTCGGCCTATGGCAAGTAGGTCAAAGCGTTTATCTTCAATGGCCTGGCTCCCTGTTTCTGCACTAAAACCGCCCACACCGACTAAAGTATGCGGATATTGACCCCGCACGTAATCTGACACTTTACCGCCGAGGTAATCAAATTCTAAGTTGTCATCGAAAATACCAATATGCAAATAAGCTAAGCGGCGCATAGCTAATTGATCTAATAAGTAATCAAAAACATCTTTATCGCGTTTGTCGGCTTGAATATTAACATAGGCCGCGGGTGAAATTCGTAACGCGGTGCGGTCAGCCCCAATACGTTGGCTAATAGCATCAACCACTTCTAAAGCAAATCGCGACATGTTTTCAGGATGTTGGCCATAATCATCATCACGGCGATTAGTGTCAAAATGCAAAAATTGGTCAATTAAATAACCATTTGCGCCATGAATTTCTACACCATCAAAGCCCGCTTGAATTGCATTTGCCGCTGCTTGAGCATAATCCTTAACTAGCTGTTCAATTTCAGCAATAGACACCGCTTTTGGCGTTTCATAGCTCAGCTCACGCATACGCGGCAATGTGCCTTCAATTGCAACGTTTGACGCCGATAACACTTGGCCACCAAAAAAATGTGAGTGTGCCACGCGGCCAGTATGCCATAGCTGAGCAAATATTTTACCGCCTTGGTCGTGCACTGCACGGGTGACATTTTGCCACCCCGTAATTTGCGCTGGGGTAAAAAGCCCAGGGGTATTGGGATAACCTTGGCCGTCAGGTCGAATAATCACAGCCTCACTAATAATCAAGCCCGCGTCTGCGCGACGAGCATAATAATCGGCCATAGTTTGAGTGGGAACTAAATCATCGTCAGCCATACAACGAGTTAAAGGAGCCATTAGAATTTTATTATTCAGGGTTAATGTGTCATTTAATTTGTATGGGGAAAATAAACTCGCGTTCATGCCTTACTCCTTTTTTGAATAGGCATTCAAGATATTCCTAAATGAATCGTGTTTCAAGTTGTTTTTGAATGTTCATTCAAAAATGGTTAGACTGGTTTGATACCACTTATGTTGCCACATTTTATCTTCACCATTACCGGAGCGATTGATGCGAAATGCCGAATTTAACAGGGAGTCTGTATTACGAGCTGCGATGACCGCCTTTACCAATAAAGGGTTCTCAAAAACCAGTATGCAAGATTTAACCAAGGCAACAGGATTACACCCGGGGTCTATTTATTGTGCTTTTAACAATAAAAAAGGCTTATTAATGGCGGCTATTGAGCAATATCAACAAGATAAATCGGATAAGTTTAAGCAGTTTTTTACCACCCAAGATTCACCACTGACTAACCTTGAACATTATTTAGATTACATTGTGAATGAATGCGCCAGTTGCGACCCCACCAGAGCGTGTTTAGCCAGTAAATCATTAAGTGAATTAGGGGAGCATGACGCCGATGTTTTAGCGGTAATTAATGCGCATTTTGCCTGTTGGCAACACAATATAGAGACGGTAATTGCCGATGCCAAGCAAGCAAATGAAATCACCTCAACTGACACGAATGAACAATTAGCGCAGTATTTAATTATGGGCATATTTGGCCTGCGCACTTTTGCCTATACTCAGCCCCAAGTTGAAAAGCTGCAACCGTTAGCAAAACGGTTATTAAAGGGGTTACAACAATAAGGCGATAATTGGCCAGCAATGAAGGTTATCAATAACCTTCTTTGCGGCAAAAATGCTATCGCCATTTACCGGGGTGGCGAGCCCAGTGCGATGATAATGGCACGGTATTGTCAGGCTTTGACTCCCAAACGATGTATTTTTCCGTTACCCACAAAAAAAGCACCCTTAGGTGCTTTTATCTCATCAGTTAACGTCCAGTACACTGCCAGTTTATTCAGCAACCAATTTTTGTGAATAAACACGTTCACCCAATGAGTTAAGGATCCGGCATTCGCCATCTAATACAGCAATAATTGACTTTCCATCCCTGAAGTCGTCAGGGATCATCACTCGCCCTGAATCACTAATCTTCAGGCCACGTAGTACTGCATTATGCATTTCTAAACCCACTGGGGCATCATAGAACAGCACGGTCACCGTCGCAAAACCGGTATCATTGGTTGAAGATAAAACTTGTTGTTTACCAGGGTTCATTTAGCTCGTTCTCTCCTGTTGGTTTACAGCAAGTGTGCAGACCATTATTTAATGATGAGTATAGCTACTCATTTTAATAGTTAACGTAATTTTTTATACCTTGGCCAATAAGCACTCATATTTTTTACATTTCACCAACCATTAACATGCATTTTTAATAGATGTTTCGATTTGCAATCACAATAATAACTTAACGGGGTTATCAATATGTAGCTAATCGTCATGCTTTACCCGTACAGCTAAAATACAAAAACAATTAAACGACAAAAAATTTAATTTATTAAATTCAAACAAATAATTAAAAAAGCCGATAGTCAGTTGGTTTATATACAAGGATAACCGCCTAAAGGCTAATCATTGTTGTTACATTATATCGCGTTTATAATGTCAATGAGTACCGGTCTATTGCCAGCTTCACTCTTTTTAGGCCGTTACGCTATAACATCCTATCGCCTTAAATTCAGCGTATCTCATGCAACCTTTATTACAAATAAGTAACCGAATCAGCTCACTAGCCGCGCTGTAGCCGCTCTTTTTAAGATTATTTTATAGGTGGTGCTAAACACAAGTATTGAATCCTGCTAGAATCGATTGCAAATATTGTATTCCACTTACGAAACATACGAGATTAAGATGGGCAGAGCATATCAAAACCGCAAAGAATCAATGGCTAAAACAGCCGGTCAGAAAACCCGTTTATATTCGCGCTACGGTAAAGAAATTTACGTTTGTGCAAAACAAGGCGGTGTAGACCCGGACGGTAACCTTTCGTTACGCAGCCTTATTTCTCGCGCTAAAAAAGACCAAGTACCTGCACACGTTATTGAACGTGCAGTTGAAAAGGCGCGCGGCGGTGGTGGCGAAGATTATGATACTGCACGTTATGAAGGTTTTGGCCCAGGCGGCTGTATGGTCATTGTTGACTGCTTAACCGACAACAACAAGCGTACCTTTACAGAAGTTCGCCAAGCCTTCGTTAAAAACGATGCAAAGTTAGGTGGTCCAGGTACTGCAGCACATATGTTTGATCATCAAGCGGTATTTGTATTTGAAGGCGACGACGATGAAGCTGTACTTGAAATGCTAATGATGGCAGATGTTGATGTCACTGATGTTGAACTTGAAGATGGCATGATCAGTGTCTTTACGCCGGTATCTGAGTTTAACAAAGCGAAAACGGCATTAACTGATGACAACGCAAACATTGACTTTAAAGTTGAGCATTTGTCATTTGTTCCGCAAACGATGACCGAAGTGACTGGCGAAGATATCGAAATGTTCGATAAGTTTATTGCCGCACTAGAAGATTGTGATGATGTACAAAACGTCTATCACAACGCAGAAATCATTGATTAATATGATGCGTTAGCCCCGCTAACCGCAACAAAAAACGCAGCCTCGGCTGCGTTTTTTTGGTGTTAATAATCTAGGTGACACAAGGTCAGCTACGGTAGGTTATTTTTCTAGGTTCATTTCTTGCACTTTTTCATATGCAATTTCTGGTGCGGTGACATCTGGTTTTGAGTGCAAGTCTGCTTTTAATTGGCCTTTACGGTGCTTTAATGCCGCATCTAGCTTTTTCTTAGCTGCTGCAATGGCAGGCCACATCACTGGATCAGCGCCTTTAGCTGCAACACTTACGCCTTCATAATTGGTTCTAACTTCCACTTCATATTCACCACGTTCTTTGGTGACGGTGACATCTAAAGAGATAAGACTTGGGAAATGACTCGCTATTTTGGCAAATTTCTCTTCTACGTGTAGTTTTACTGTTTCAGTAACTTCGACATGATGTCCAGAAAGATTTATTTTCATAAAGTGTCCTTAGATTTAACTTGCCTATTGTTTTAATTCGTAATTTTGTATGCTCTCATTAATAGACATTGGGGCATGAATCATAATATCAAGAGGTTAATATAAAAGTCGTTATTGCATTGCTATACATATCACAGTTATTAACATTACCTTATACGTATCAATTGCTTTTATGAAACACAAATACCGATAAAAGCCAGTAAGCAACACACTTTTGTTAGCATGGCGTTACCGTCAATTTCAGTATAGCCCCAAAGATTAAGCTTATGTTGCAACTTTTGGTTTGTTTGCTTAAAAAGTATTTACCAATGAATATGGCTCAGTTTTATCGCGCCCTTTATACATAACATAGAAGATAAGTCATAATCTTGCCTTAGTTAACAGCTTTTCATTCAATGATAAAAAACGCCCAGCAAGTGCTGGGCGTTGGCAGAGTATATAGTGCAATACTCGTTAGTTAGCTTCCTCGACCATTAATGTTGGGCTATCTGTTGACGGCCCAGTAATGGTAAATCGATACGTCCCTGATGTTGCAACGTCAATCAGCATATTCGCGCCCTTTTTCGCAAGCATTTTCATGTCACCAACGATCACCGCTTCTTCACCTGCTATCGCACCAAAGTCAACGGTAGACCAATCGGCAGTGGCCACTTTAAACTCGGTGCTTCCGGCATCAAGTGCAATATCAACGCTATATACTGACGAACCTTGATAGTTAAGCGCATCAACTTCCCCCCAACCGTTCATGCCGCCACGGATATACACCGTATTGCCAGCAAACATATCGGTTTTATTTACGGTTAACAACGGCTCGTTGCGATTACTCATATCAAGTGTAAAGGTGTACATTTCTTCGCTAGCAAAATTAAGGCTCATGTTGCTACCTGATACCGCTAACGCTTTGTCGACACCTAGTTGCATGCTAGGGTCAGTGTCAGCGCTGCCATAGTCGACAGTCGACCAGTCGCTAGATGCCACTTTGAACTCGTGAGTTGCTGCTGAAACCAGTATTTCTGCTTGGTAGATACTGCCACCTAAATACACCAGCTCATTGGTTTCGCCCCAACCGTTCATGCCGCCACGTATATACACGTTAGTGCCAATAAATGGCTGCTCGTTATATACCGTCAACATTGGGTTATCTTTATCAGCTGCGTTTAATGAGAACACATAAGTTCCTGCAACCATTGGGGTAAAGGTCATATTAGCCCCAGAGCGTGCTAGCGCTTCTGCCACATCTTCATCCACGCCTGCAACATCGCTACTTAACGCACCAAAATCAACACTAGACCAATCAGCAGAAGCCACTTTAAATTCATACGACTGTGCATCTAAAGCAATAGCAACGCGGTATTCACCGCCGCCAACGTAAGTAAAGGCATCAACTTCGCCCCAACCATTCATGCCGCCACGCACAAACACCTCTGTGCTGCCATAAGGAACCACATCTGGTGCTCCAGCGGTAGCATCAGCACTTAGCCCTGCGCCTTGGGTGTCGCCTTGATGCTTAACAAATACGGCTGTGGTATAAGCTGGCACCGTAAAGGTACCGTCGCTGCCATCATCGCTAAAGCTGGCTAACTGCACTTGCGAGTCAACTGACATCATTAAGCTTGGGTGCAAGCTAAAGCCTGTAGCCGTTGATACCGTATGCGATTGTATTTGGTTACTCCCATTGACCATCACGACCATGGCATCAACTGCGCTATCAATATCTGTTAGCCCTGCGCCGTCATCCACGCTCATGACAATGACACCTTGGGTTTGGTTGCTGCCGATATTATGGAAACCGACGCGGTCAATAATGTCTTGCGCAGTGGTTAATCTTAACAATGGGCTGTCACGACGAATGGATAGAAACTCGTTAAAGACACTCGAGGCAAACTGAATGTCAGACATTGACGCAGCAGAATTAGGATTACCAGCAATGGCAATCATTTGTTCCATTTTGGCATAAGCCTCTGGTTGGTCGTCTTTGTCTTGCTCAGCAATTTTTGCTAATGGTAAGCCCACATTCCAATTATTGGTTTGCATGCTGAAATCGACCCAGTTAAACCAATCACCAGAATCATAGGTATTGCGGTCTAATGATTTCGAGCGCAGCATGTCGCCACCCATTTGTAAAAACGGAATACCTTGGCTCATTAATGGCAGTGTTGCCGCAATATTTTGTACGCGCACTCGAGTATCAATACTCATGCTGACATCATTTGAATACTGCAAAATATCCCACAGTGTTTCGTTATCATGCTTTGACACATAGTTAATACTGTCGGCAGGGTCTAATGCATAAGCCGTTGGCTGTGAGTTCCAGCTAAAGCTGTTCCCTGTCGCGGTATTGCCATTGAAGTCTTTAAGTACATAACTGGCAATGTTACCAGCCATTGATAACCGTAATGTATCTTGGTCGCGCAGATAGTCATCTTTTTGCTCAGTAGCAAATAACGCACCGCCTCGTACAGCCTCACGAATACGGTCGTTAAAGGTGCCGACTTCGCTACCCGCCATATTGGCTTGGGTCGCTTGTTCAAATAAGCGATTATCGGCTACTTCACCAAAGTTCCAGCCTTCACCGTAAAAGTAATTGTCTGGGTCAACCGCTTGTACTGCGTCACGGGCGGCTAAAATACTGCTTTTTGGCATGTGTCCCATGACATCAAATCGGAAGCTATCAAAACCGTATTGCTGGGCTAAAATCACCATCGAATCGGCGACAAACTTATCCATCATTTTGTGTTCAGTGGCGGTGTTTTCACAACACGTTGAGTTTTCAATATCGCCGCTAATTTCACTATATCGATGGTAATAACCTGGCACGACTTTATCTAACACTGAGTTATCCCACAGCCCTGAGGAGCTCGTGTGGTTATAGACAACATCAAGTACCACTCGTAAGCCTAATTGATGCAGTGCTTGCACCATTGCGCGCAGCTCTTTCACTCTTGAGGTGTCATCGGCATTGCTTGCATAACTGCCTTCTGGCGCAATAAAGTGCTGCGGGTCGTAACCCCAGTTAAAGCTGTCAAAACCGCGCATAGCGTCAATTAATTTAAAGGCATCATCAGAGCCTGCAAAAAAGTTATTCAATACGCTTTCAATGGTTTGAGAATGCTCTTGGGTGTTACATGCATCAAGGTTGCCATCAATTTTATCGCACAACATAGCTAACGTATCGGTCATATCAATACGCTCAGCGTTGTCTTCATTAATGGTCGCAATGTCGTTTAATGGCAGTAAGTGAAAATGTGTTAAGCCATTTTCAGCTAACTTACGCAAGTGCTCAACAGGGGCGCTTCCCTCTTCGGTAAAGGCTAAGTATTTACCTCGGTTAGCAGCTGAAGTGCTGACATCACGGGCGCTAAAGTCACGTACATGGCCTTCGTAGATAATAATATCTTCTGGGTTTTGCACGGTTGGCACATCATGGTCATCCCAACCATCGGGTTTTAAGTCGGCGTCATCTAAATTAATAAACTGACTATAACGGCCATTAGTAGACACATTAAGCGAGTATGGGTCGGTCGCTAATATGGTTTCCATTTGCCCACTAACAGGGTGATAAACATGTAACTCAAAACGATAATACATGCGGTCGAGTTCACTGCCACCACTGTATGACCAAATGCCGGTGGCGGTATCTTCGGTCATGGCATGTGAGGCGACTTCATTTTTAGCACTGTCGTACACTTTTAACGTCACGCTTTGCGCCGTTGGTGCCCAAAGTGCTGAGCTGATATTGCCATTGTCGTAAACAACACCCAGTGTGGCTTCATCGGCGTCATTTTCACCAGCGGTATATAACGCATCTAACACTTTCGCCACTTGCACATTGGTGGCAGCTAATGCTTTGTTATCGCTGTCATACGCTGCTATCACTAATTGATTTTTGGCAACCGCTTTAATTTGTTCATCATCAAGCACGAGTTCATAAGCAGGCCAATCTTGTAAATGCGGGATCCTCGCTTTAACTTCATCGCTTAATTCGGTCGCGATAAGCTCAAGTTGTTCGCCGCTAATATCGCCCTCATCACTAACTGCGACTTCTGCTGTATTTGAGTGATGCAACATAAACTGCGCCACCCCATCTGTGCTTTCATTCCACACAAAAATATTTTTATCTATCCAGTGCGCACTGGCATCACTGATTGAAAACCCACTGTCTAAAATCGGAAAGTCATACACATCGCTTTGGGCATGAATGGTAAAGTTCGCTCTATCGTATTGCGCTTCTGGGGCACTTGGGTCTTCAAACGGTTTAAGGTTCATCACCAAGTCACCATCGCCTAGCGCTTTACCCGAACCTTCGGTGCCAATGTGGACAATAAAATTGGCACATTCACTGTGACCTTCTTTTAAATTTAATATCCAATACGCGCCGTAATTAGGGTCGATACCGTCAAATGAATGGCCATTAGCCCAGTCTGTCGTGTCGTGGGGTTCAGCAAATGCATCACAGGTGTCGTTATTCCAAGTATGTAATTTATAACCTGGGTAATTAGGGTTATTCGCGCTGTTGTCTTTGTCTTTAGTACGATTGTAATAAAGCACTGCTTGATTAGGTCCAGCAAAGGCGACAGGCTCAGGCAATTCTGGATTAAAGCCAACAATACACGATTCATTTTTTGCATCAGGGAACTTAGGTGCAGGGCAACTTAGCGGCGGCGGTGGCACACATTCGGTGCCAGCGGCATTAGGAATATTGGGCACATCACAAGTTAATAAGACTTGCCCTGACTCTGCAGTGTCACCACAACCTGACAACGCAGCAAGACCCAGCGCAATCGCTGAAAGTTTAATTGAGTAGTTAACGCGTTTCATGTGCGTTTCTCCCGTTATTATTCTGTTTTAATAGCGCAAGGCTATTAACGGTATTTAATTTAAGCTTATGAATTATTTGATATTTACATTGCATAATTCAGCCCCAAGTAAAATTCACGCCCAAAATATTGGATGGTGCCGGTTTTACTGGTGCTACCGAAGTAACTTTTGGTTGGCTCGTCAGTGAGGTTATTAATTTGAAATAACACCCCAAGCCCATCTGTTACTTGGTAAGACGCTTGGTAATCAATGACCGTTTCGCCGTCAAAGTTCACGACTTGCTCGTTAATCGCGACCTGCTCTGACACAAACTCATCCCTAAAACGCGCACTAATGCGAGTTTCAAAGCCTTCATAGGAATAAAACAGCGTGGCATTGGCAACGTTTTCAGAAAGTCCTGGCAGTGCTTGGGTCACGCTGTCACCGCCTAAGTCGGTAATGGACTCCACTTCTGACTGGGTAAACGAATAACTGCCGCTAAATCCAAGCCCAGAAAAAGGCGATGGTAGCGAAGTAAACACATGGGTGTAAGCAAGCTCAAGCCCGCGTATATAACCACCTTCAGCATTATTAACGGCGGTGGTGTACGTGCCGTTAGTGGTTTCAATTTGTTCGCCACTGACATCGTCTGTTATGTAGTCGGGGACATTAAAGCCGTTCCCCTTAAAGTCGTAATTTTCAATGGCAAAGGTGTCAATAAACGAATCGATATTTTTATAAAAAACGGCGGCAACAACAGCGCCTTCGTCAAAATAATGCTCAAATGACAGGTCATATTGATCAGCATAAAATGGTTTTAAAAATGGATTATTGGTACTTGAACCGTTGATCTCACCGTCATCATTAACGCTGGCACTAATGTCACCAGCAAGGCGGTTTATTGGTGGTCGCGACATCACTTTTGCCGCCGCAAAACGGATTTGTGAGTCGTTAGTAATTTTAAAATTCAAGTTAATAGAAGGCAGAACATCGGTATAACTGTCACCTTGCACTGTTGGGGCATAGTTTTGGTTAATAATGCCAATGCTATCGGTAATATTTTGCGCGCCTAAGGTGGCATCACCATCTACATTTTGCAGCATGGTGGCGGATTGGTCGGTGTTAACGACCCGCACACCAAGGTTACCCGTAACGGGTAAGTCGCCAATTTCCATGTCGATATTGGCCATGATGTAGCCTGAGGTGACTTCTTCGTACACTTCCCCACTTTGCAATACCGACCAAGAATAGTTAGTGGTATAACCTTGAGCATCAATCACGCCGCCGGCATTACCCCATGTTTGCACCGGTTGCGGTGTGCCATTTGGAAACCACGCATTTAATGCGCTATCAAGATCAATGGCTAAATAAGATGGGAAATAACCAAAGTCACCGTCCCAGTTCACCACGGTGGCCATGTCATTGGTCAGTTGTAATGGCGGCTCAGAACCTGAAAACGCGCCGTCGTTGCCGTATTCAAATACCGAGCGATCATTTGAGTAAGTGCGGTCAGAGTAACGTGCGCCAAACTCAATGCTGGCAATGTAATCGTTGTCTAAGGTGTACTCAAAATCAATACGATACGCTTTTAATTCATCTTCGTTTTCAAATGGATAAATACCGTATTTACTGACCATCACGCGGTCGATGTCAGAAAATGCATCGGCTTGATTAAACCCAATATTGGGCAAGTCTAAGCCATTAAGTAGATAGCTGATTGAGACATTTTCATCAAAAATAGGGGTGTCAGCATTGGCGTCTACGGCGACATTTGACCATAACAATCCGTTACGAAAATCACTTTTAGCCGACGACAACGACACGTCTACATTCACATTTAAATTGTCGGTCACTTGCCAGTCGGCGTTAACGCCATAATTATCTACTTCATCAAAGTCTTGGTTGTCGTCATTAACCAGTTCAACGCGGGTATAACTGCTTGATGAGCGATTAAAAGTGCCGCCAATAACAGCGTTACCATCTAAAACTGGGTTGGCAACAGAAGCATTAGCACCGCCTAACTTAACTCGAAAACCACGGGCAAAAGATTCGCTGTCAAAACGGGAAATAAAGGTGTCTGCTTTTAGCACAAAATTATCAACAGGTGCCCATTCAATCGCGCCCATATAACCGTTACGCGTTTCCACACCGCCAAGGTGTTGTAGTTCAAACCCTTCGCTAATGTATTCACATTCTGGGCAATCGACTGAACCGTTAATGTCACCACTTACCCCATCAACATCCTTGACATCGTTGTAGGCTAAACCAATAAACTGCGTTGCCACGCTAGGTTGATTCAAGCGAGCATAACCAACGGCAACCCCTAAGGTGTCTTCAAGATATTTACCCTGATAAGAAAAGCTAAACCTGTCGCCATGCTCTTTTGCACCATAGACTTCACTGGCGCGGTCGTTATACATAGCACGGGCATTAACCACAAAGTTGTGTTGATTGTCTTTACTTAACGGGCTAACAGTAGCTAGCTCTACCGTCCCAGCTACACCGCCTTCAATTAATGACGCTTTAGGGCTTTTATATACTGCTGCAGAACTAATAAGTTCAGAGGGGTATTGGTCAAATTCGATACTGCGAGAACCGCTGGTTGACACTTGTTCGCGGCCATTTAATGTGGAAAAAACAAACCCACCAGACATACCACGAATGTTAATTTCAGCCGCTTGACCACCAGTGCGCACCGCTGAAATACCCGGTAAACGCGTTAACGCATCGGCCATTGAAACATCAGGCAACGCGCCTAAATCATCAGCAGATAATTGCTCTGACACTGTGTCGCCATAACGTTTGGTGTTAATAGAGTCAATTAAACTACGGCTATAACCTGTTACTTTGATACGTTCAATCTGTTCGATGTCAGCATCGTCACTGGCTACATTATTATTGCCATCGGTAGTAGCACTCTTGTCGACAGTTGATGCAAGTTGCGTCCGTTCAATAGACGCTTGTTGCTCTGAGCTGTTATCGGCTGCATTAACATCTTGTGGCATGAACATCACACTCATACCGGCAGCTGCAATTGCCACAGTCAACAAACTGGGTTTACAGTTAAGCATTGATTTCCCCTCACCTTTTTAGGCTGTTATCGTCACCCAATGCTCAGTCACACCACTTATCTTAAAAGAACTGTTTGGGTCATTTTTTCAGATATAGTAGGCAGCAGGACGATTTCGGAACAAGTTATTGCATACGTATTCATAACAATTCATTAACAATGATCGCTTCAAGGAAATGCGTCACTTTAAAAATAAACCCCAATAAATCAAAGCTTTAAACCAATATCCTTCAATTAATTTTTTCGACCTAAAAGTCCTAACCCATTAGTATGTCATCAGCAAAATGTCACAATATTACTTAGGTCAAATATTCATAAATAGATGCAGATTAGGGCTTACATTTAAGGGGTTCTTTCTAGTAAACTCTGTGATCTTTTTTATTCCGCCCTGAGCCGAGAAAGGCAATTGGAGTACTCAATGGGATTTAAATTAACAGTAAACTGGCAAACCTCCTCAAGTGAGGAAGGCGAATTTAATCGCGATCATCAGATCACTTACGGCAGCGGCCAAGTAGTTAATGCATCATCTGCGGTTGAATACAAAGGCAATGCTGAAAAGGTTAATCCTGAAGAAGGGTTACTGGGTGCGTTGTCGTCATGCCATATGCTGACATTTCTCGCTATCGCCCATTTAAAACGTTTACCGGTTGTCAGTTATGTCGATCATGCCACGGCTGAACTTGGTAAGAATGAAGACGGAAAAGTGGCTGTCACTAAAATGAACTTGTTCCCTGAAGTAGTGTTTGGCGAAGGGGTTGAAGTAAGCGAAGCCGTCATTGATAAAATTCATCAAAAAGCTCACGCTAACTGTTTTATTGCTAACTCGTTAGCCTGTGATGTTAAAATAAATTACTAAGCCCTTAGGGGAAAATAAAACAGCCTATGCACATTGCATAGGCTGTTTTGTCTCTGCTTCGATAAGCGCGGTTAATGTGTATTAACCGCAGCTTAACTTATTCAGGTTTCACACTACCAGCATGGCCGGTTTTCGGTAATGGCAACGCCGTTAACGGTTTAATTGGCTTGTGCTTCATTTCATCTTTAAGGTATTTAATCGCCGCTTCTAATTGCGCATCTTTACCTTGATAAGTTGCATACGGTAAGTTATCAACTTCAATGTCGGGTTTAATACCGTGCCCTTCAACAATCCAGTGACCATCCAGTGAATATTGCGGGTATTCTGCCACCCGCGCCATACCAAAGTCTGTCACCGCATTACGCCCCGACAACCACACGCCTGCTCCGGCGGTTTGCTTACCAATTAATGGGGCAATGCCTAAGGCTTTAATCCCAGCTGCGAATGTCTCACCGTCTGAATAAGTCATTTGGTCGGTTAACACCACTAAGTGACCTCTGAAGGTTTGCTGCATATTGGCATTAGCCGTACCGTAAGTTGGTTTCCAAAACGCCCATGCGCGGCGCAATAGCTTTTCAATAATTAAGCTATCAATGTTGCCACCACGGTTACGGCGCACATCAATAATTAATCCTTGTTTGTCGTAGTTTGCGTAGTATTCACGGGCAAAACTATTAATGTCGCTTTGTACCATTGAATACATGTGCAGATAACCAATATCCCCTTTTGATGCGGTGTCGACTTTGGCCATGTTTTGGTAAACCCAGTCGGTATAACGCATATTAAGGTCATCACGACTGGTATACGGTGTTACCACGGTTTGATGCAGCTTACGGCCACGCTTAAGGGTTAATAACGTTTGCTTGCCCGCTTCATTGCGCAATGCTTGAGTAAGCTCACCAATGGTGGTAATTTTTTTGCCGTTAATGGCGACAATGACATCGCCATTTTTAGCATCAACGGTCATTTTAGCAAGCGGTGAAGCCTGACTTGGTAGCTCTGGGTCGGTTTGATAAATGTGCTCAATTTTAACCCCATTGTCATCTTGACTCAGCTTAGCACCGAGTAGTGCTGCTGTTGGTTTGTTGGGGTCAACAGCTACATCGCCGCCACGCACTTGTGAGTGCAACGAGCTTAGTTCGCCCATCATTTGCTTAAAGATGTCGTTTAACTCATCACGGTCGGTTAAGCGGTCTACCAACGGTTGGTATTTAGCTTTGGTTTGTTGCCAGTCAAGGCCGCGCATATCAACGTCGTAGAATGAGTCACGGTGCATTAACCATGCATCTTCAAACATTTGTTGCCATTCCATTTGCGGGGTGATGCTTAACTGCCACTGCGCCATTGACACACTTGCTTGAGTTAGGTCTGTCGGCAGTTTATCAGCGGTTGGTACAATTAAAATATCGTCTGGTTTAGATGCGCGAGTCAGCATTAATTTGTCAGCATTTTTAGCTAATTGATAACCGCCAACGTCTTCGGCAAACACTTCAGTTTTAGCATCTTGATGACTAAATTTAATCGTCAGTAAGTTTGCCCCTGTAGCTTGAGCGTCCAATAAGTACAATCTATCTTTGGCTGCCGTTAATGACGAGTAGTTACCTGAAGCAACAGGTACTTGCCATAAACGTTTTGTTAACCCATCCCAATCAAGGTTTACTTTTGCAGCATCGTCTGCGTTATCTGCTGCAGGTGCTTTAGGGGTTAACTCTGTTGGTTTAGTAAATGGGAAACGCGCGTCAGGATTTAAAGCAAACGCATAAACTTCCGTGCGCTTGTCAAATATCGCTCCCATGTTTCTGTCGCCCCATGGCGAACCTGGTATGGCATTAAATGCACGGTTAGATAAGAAATATAACCAATTGCCGTCTTGACTAAAGCTTGGCGAGAATGACTCATATTTGTCGGTAGTCAGCGGTAGTTCTTTTTCTTGCGAAATAGAGTAAAGCACCACTTGAGGCCGCTGTTTACCCAATTGTTGTTTGGTTAATGCAAGGTAGCGGCTGTCATGAGACCAAATGACATCTTGGTATTCCGCTAAGCCTTCACCATCTTGAATAATCTTAATATTTTTGTTGTTTTTTAAGTTTAATAACCACACGTTACCATGATAATCATCATGTGCGATGTAATTACCATTTGGCGACAAATGCAACCCTGTACGTAAGGTTTTACCGTCATGAGTTAGCTGTTTGGCTTCATTACTACCGTCGGCGGCAAAACGCCAAATTTCTTGTTCACCGGAAGCGTCACTAATGGCATACACATATTTGCCATCGTCACTCATTACCCCGTGGCGTAAACGGCTGTTAGCGGGCGCTTGAATTTCTACTAAGCGACTGCCGTTTTGACTGGCAACAGCAATATGGCTGCGGGCGGTCACGACCACTTTATCTTCAGAGTGAGCAAGGTTAATTGAAGTGGCGTAATCCATTGGGTTATTGACCCACTTTTCACGCTTATGTGCAAAGTCAGATGTTAGATTAACATCAACGGTTGTAAGCTTTTTCGTCGCAATATCAATGTACTTAATATCTGCGCCTTGCTGGAATACAATGCGGCCATTGTCGAGCTTCGCGTCACGTACTTGCCAGTCAGTAAAGGTGGTTAATTGTTGTAAATCGCCACCTGCTGCATTCATTGACCAAATATTGTCATTTCCTGATTGGTCTGACACAAAATATATACGCTCATTCCAATACATAGGTTGTCTAACAGAGCCGTCATGGTTGGCTGTCAGCTTTTGTGCTTCTTGCTTACCAGAGAGTTTAAAGCGCCATAACTCGCCTTTAGCACCGCCGCGATACACTTTGGCGTTATCACCACTGGCTTGCAGGCCAAATTGAATGAAGTAAACGTATTCACCTTTATCATCAATAGCCCCCTCAATGGCGTCAGCTAAAGGTAAATTGGTCACAGCTAAGGTTTGTGGGTTAACGGTTTTTAGCACCCAAGAGTTCGCTGGTGTCGCCCCATTATTGCTGGCATAAAGCAACTCGCCAGATGCGGTCCAACCTTGTAAACTCACGCGGCTATTTTCAAAAGTCACACGCTTGGCAACACCGCCATCAACGCCCATCACATACACTTCGCTCGCGCCTTCATAATTGGCGGTATAAGCCACCCATTTGCCATCTTTTGAAATACTCGCGTCAATTTCTTGCGCAGGTTGAGTGGTAAGACGAGTTGCTTCGTTATTATTTAAGCTGGCTTTCCACAAGTCGCCTTCAGCGGTAAAAATAACCGTACTATTGTGTAAAGCAGGGGCGCGATAATAACCTTGGTGACTGGCATCTAGCGCGTAAGCAGAACTCGATACAGCTCCGAGTGCCAGTAAGCAACTAATGACCGAATGGCGAAGTTTCATTTGATTAAGCCTATGAGTGAGTGACAAGAAATATCACTCACGTTATCAAAGATTTGCGGTACTGTCTCCGCCAAGTTGTTTCAATACGTAAATATCCTATTTCGGTGGCAGAACTGACTGGCTAATATCCGCTCACTATGGCAATTTCAGCTGTGGTTAACGCCCGATATTCACCTTGCTTTAACGCCCCAAGAGTGATGTCTCCAATGGCAAAACGATGCAGCTCAATAACTGGGTTGCGAAAGCGGCCAAACATCCGTTTAATTTGATGATATTTACCCTCATGTAAGCTCACGATCGCTTGATAATCAGACACCACGGTTAACTGTGCAGGTAATGTAGTTACCCCTTCATAATCAAAGTACATTCCTTTAGCAAACGCGGGCGCATAGTTGTCATCAAGCGGGTTGGCAACAGTAACAAGATATTGCTTAGCGACCTTATGTTGCGGCGACATCAGCGCGGCAGACCATTTAGCATCATTGGTAATAAGCAATAATCCACTAGATTGCAGGTCCAAACGCCCAGCAATATGCATCATGGCTTGTTGCTCAGTGGATAACCCCAGTAATGACAATGCGGTGGCATGAATATCATCTTTGGTGGCACTGACTACACCTTTAGGTTTATGCAATAAATAATACTGGCGGACAAACTGCTGCAGCACCTCACCATTGCACACAATGTGGCTAAACTCGTCAATTTGTTGATCGACTCCGTAGGCATCCTTTCCATCCACTTGCACCGCATGATTAATCACCCATTGGCGAACTGCTTTTTTAGAAACCTGTAATCGTTTGGCAATAAATTGATCAAGGCGACCCCGTTTAGACATGATGAAAACCTTTCAATGGCTGAGTTTGAGTTGCACAGCAGAATACATTAACCTGTTAACCGTTTGTGCTCATTTTGTACCTATTTAGTGTGCGTTACGACGTACTTCACCGCTTATTGGTGACACAGGGCAAGATTGAACCGCTCTGACGCAAAACCGATCCTCAAGGAGTCTCATGTTCTCGCTGCCAGAAGAAGCGCAATTGCGCCCCCATATGTCCATTGTCGAATTAAAAGCAGCGATACAAGCTGTCGATGCTTTTTTGCAAGTTCATATTTTAGATTACTCAATCAATGAAACCTTGAGTAAGCGCGCCATTTTTTTCGACCAGCTGTTAACTCAGCTATGGCAAGAACAACAACTTGCTCCAGAGACTATTTCACTCAACGCCGTTGGTGGCTATGGTCGCCAAGCACTGCATCCGTTTTCAGATATCGATATTTGCATCATTCACAGCCAGCCGTTAAACAAAGTCGATGGCGATAAAGTCAGTGCCTTTTTAACTCAATTATGGGACTTAAACCTCGACCTTGGCCATGGCGTTCGCACCTTAGATGACACCCTTGATGCGTGTAAAGACGATGTCACTATTGCCACCAGCTTATTAGAAATTAGGCATCTTGTTGGCAATGAACAACATCAGCAACAAGTGTTAGACGCACTTTATGGTAATGCGTTATGGACAAGTCAACGCTTCTTTTCAGCCAAAAAAGACGAACAACAACAGCGTCATTTAAAAGCTGGCGGCACAGCTTATAGCATTGAACCTAATTTAAAAAATAGCCCAGGCGGAATTCGTGACATTCAAACGTTGGCTTGGGTGTCTCGTAAACATTTTAACGCCCAAGACATGCACGCAGTCCGCAGCCAAGGCTTTTTTAGCCACGACGAATACGCAGAATTAATTGAGTGTCAAAACGTGTTGTTTCGAGTGCGCTTTGCCTTGCATCAGGTGGCCAGTCGCCCAGAGAACCGCTTATTACTGCAATACCAGGCTGACGTAGCCAAAATTATGGGCTTTGGTGAAGACAGCCAACTAGAAGAAAGCGGTAATATTGCCATTGAAAAAATGATGCGCCAGTTGTTTAGAGCCATGAAACGTATTCGTGAGCTAAACCAATTGCTCATGGCCTATTTTGAACGCGCTATCTTGCCTAAAAAACGCCTGACTCCTACACCACTTAATGAGCAATTTGAAATTATTGATAACCACATCCATGTGCGCCATGAAGATGTATTTATCGACCGCACCCAAATTATGGCGCTATTTGAACTCATCGCCATTCATCATGATGAGATTGTTGGGATCACTCCAGAAACATTACGATTATTACGTCAAGTTCGTCGTCGATTAATGGGCGACTTACAAGACTTTCACGCTTGTAGACAACAGTTTCTGTCATTATTCCAGCACCATCAAGGCATGGGACTGGCCATTACCTTAATGCACCAATACGGTATATTATCGGCCTATTTACCCCAATGGCGTGAAATTGTTGGGCAAATGCAATTTGATTTATTCCATGCCTACACCGTTGATGAACACACCCATAAAGTGCTGAAAAATATTGCCCGTTATGCCAACAGCCAAGGCAACGATGTGGCCACTAAACTTGCCAGTGAGATTTACCAAAAGATGACCAATAAGTCATCGTTATTGTTAGGCGCTTTATTTCACGATTTAGCAAAAGGCCGCGGCGGTGATCACAGCGAACTTGGTGCGGTAGATGTGCTACATTTTGCCAAGTTTCACGGCATCAAACAGTCGCAGCAGCAATTAATTGCTTGGCTAGTTAAACAACATTTATTAATGTCGATTACCTCGCAGCGAATGGATATTTACGACCCAGATGTGGTTTGGCGCTTTGCCAAAACCGTTGGCACTCAAGCACGCCTAGATGCACTGTATTGTTTAACTATTGCAGATATTCAAGCCACTAATGATGACTTGTGGAATGACTGGAAAGCCTCGTTAATTCGCGATTTATATTTTGCCACCCGCAAAGCGTTGCGTAATGGCGGCGAAAACGTATTGCAACTGCGCACGGTGGTGCGTGAACATAAACAAGAAGCGCTGACATTAATGGCCCTTGATGACACGGGTGAACAGCACATTAAAGCCCTGTGGCAAAAGTTACCGATTTCGTTTTTTAGCCACGCAGAAGCCGATGACATCGCCCGTTATTCACAAGCCTTAATCGCCCATAAAGCGACCTTACCAGATAGCAAAAATCCGTTTGATACCTTAATTAGTATTGATGATGCGGTCGTTAAAGGTTGTAGTGATGTGTTTGTATACACAAAAGATCGAGCAGGTTTATTTGTGAAGTTATTTAACACCTTGTCAGCACTGCAAATTTCAGTCAAGCAAGCCCAAATATCACGCACAAAAGACGGCTATGTCGTCGAGTCATTTAAAATTCTCGATTTTGACGAAAAACCAATTGGCACCCAACAGCGCCGCCAGCACATTATCAACAAGTTAAAAAGCGTATTAGACAACAATGCTAAACCGCCTAAAATGCGCCTGTCGCGCCAACATCAAAGCTTTGATAATCAACCTAATGTGGAATTTTTATATTCGCGCCACTCTACCCGTAGCTTATTAAGCGTATCAGCATTAGATACCCATGAGTTTATGGAGCAAATTGCCAGTGCATTTCGCGCGCTCGAACTTAACATTCATTCGGCAACGATCAGCAGCGTTGGCGAGCGCGCCGACAATGTCTTTTTAGTGTCTAACAGTGAAGGCCAGCAACTAACCGAAGCCGAACAACAGCAGCTCAGTCGATTATTAATCACCACAATTAATGACACTGACACCGCCTGCTCAGCTTAAATTCAGCCAGATTATATATCATAAGGTTTTACCCTTAAGGCTTAACGTTGAGGCTAAAGATTTATGAAGCCGGATTTATGACGTGAGTTTGATAAACCTAGGCTAAAGAGGCAAGATTTATGACATGAGTTGTTTGCGTTATCAACGGCTTTAGCAGCGTTTTTATCTAATACAACAACTCAATACGCGGACATTATCCTGCGTATTTAATGCAAGGTAATGTCAGCCTAAGCTTACATAAATAGACAGCGTTTTATGTTGTTTAAAAACACCAACGAAGCATGGTTAAATTTATCAATTATCATCACGCAAGATTTTGCCGAACTCGGTAGCTATGCGACAATACCCACAACCAATATTAAGAGAAAAACACCGTGTCCGCTCCCCTTTACCACATCCGCTTTGTTTTAGATAAAACCTATTTCGCAGAATGCTTTGACCAAACCGCAGATCAAGGATTCACCCCAAGGTTATTAGTAAAAGCGGCAACATTTGCTGTTATTGGGTTAATCCTCATTACCTTAGATGCCAGCAACATCACCCCTGAGGCAACAGCAGAAACGTATTATCTTGGTTACTTTTTTATAGGATTAGCGGTCATTGAAATATTGAGCATAAAATTCAAGCGCACTTGGTGGTTATGGCGACAAATGATGAGTAAAGCTGCGGGTAACCCAGTCAACTTAACAATTGATGAGACTGGGATTACGACTAAGTCTGACTTTGTGAACCAGCAACTTAAGTGGCAAGATATTAGCGAAATAATTGAAACTGATGTTGGGTTTACCTTAACGGTTAATCAGCAAAAAAATTATTTATCTAAACGCACACTCGATGATGCTGCTTGTGCTTACGTGCGTGCTCATATGAACCCATAGCCAAATAACTCTTTGGCATATAAAAACACATAAACAACAACAAGATAACGTATGGCAACCATCAGTTGTCACACGTTATCTTGTGTGGTTAATCGTTACAATGCTTGGCAAAAAATACCAATGGATGCCCCCATCGCCACAAACCAAGATAAAGATCGCAACACCCCCCAACCTAACAAATACATGCAGTGATAAACGCCTCTTGCGACCACGTGGGTAATCGCCAATGCTGACACAATTGAATTGACATTGTCGGTCGCCAACACCACCGCACAACTGATGCCAAACACAATTAACGACTCAAAGGCATTTTGGTGTCCAGCTAGGGCTCTGGCGCCAAACCCCGTTAATTTGGCTTGTTGTGCTCGCGGAGCTTCATTGTCATAACCACCTAACTTAGCCATCGCTAGCGCTAATGGTGCCTTCGCAATATAGGGCAATAACATGGTAATGAGTAAACAAATTAAAAGTGTGTTCATCGGTATCCTTTGTTAGTAATTCAAACGCAGTTAAATGCTCAAAAAACGACATTAAAATTTTTAATTGCCACTCAATGCACTTAAAACCTACCATCAAGTGAAATAGTTTTACTCTCAATACGGTCAAGTTTATTCGTTTGGCTCAGTGATGTTACAACTGCGCAACGCTCATGGTTTTGCCCCATGTTAGCGCTGCGAAAACGACAACTTAAACGCTAACATTTTAATTCAATTTAAAAGTGATCCTTAATGGTCAGACTTGCATAATGATATAAGTAACAATAATCTAACAATTGGTGGAACGGAGTTCAAATACACACCTAAATTAATAATAAAAATATTAACTGCAGTAAAACGGCAATATTTAATTGATAAGTTAATTCCTGACGGACTAGGAGGTTAAATCGTTTTCGGACGTTGTTTAACATAAACAACTATGGGTTCTAAAACGCCAATCACAACCAAAAAGTACCCAAAAGAATAATGCAGGTGCTTTACTGAGGTAATTTAATGACAACAGCAGATGACTTTATGGGGTTCGGTATTGGCCTGCAAAGTATTCACTTTAAGCAGATGTTACAACAGACCCCTAGCGTTGATTGGTTTGAAGTTATCACCGAAGACGTGCTGCAAACTCAACCTGAAAAACGTCATGTTCTCGACGCGATTGCTGAGCAATATCCATTAGTGTGTCATGGTGAATCGCTGTCAATTGCCAGTCGTGAACCATTAGATATGAACTACCTTCTTAAATTAAAACAACTCAGCCATGAATTGAATCCCAAGTGGATATCAGAGCACATCAGTTGCCCCCAACTGCACGGTAATCAAAGCCAACACGGCCAGCCCCTTCCCTATAATGATGATGCAATTAAACAAGTGGTTGAACGTATAAAGGTCATTCAGGATGTATTAGGCCAACAAATTTTGCTTGAAAATGTGTCTAGTCATTTGTCGTATCAACAAGCCAGCATGGATGAGTGGATCTTTTTATCGACACTCGCCCAAGAAGCCGATTGCTTATTGTTAGTCGACATCAATAATATTTATATCAGCGCCCGCAACCATAATTTTAATCCTCTCGATTACCTTGATAGGCTTGACGCTAAACGCGTGAAACAATTTCACCTTGAAGGCCATTCTGACTTTGGCGAACAAGCTATCGACACCCATCATAAAAATGTCCCGCCAAGTGTATGGACATTGTACCAAGCCGCACTAGAACGCTTTGGTCCAGTGAGTACCATGATTGAACGCAGTGATAACACTCAAACCTTTGACCACCTATATGGTGAATTGTGCCAAGCAAAGTACATTGCCGACATTACCTTACCAAATCACCCATCGTTAACAAGTTCAGTGGTAAAACAGGACAACCTGTACAGCAATAAACTGTCACTGCAAGGTTGAACAAAGGCGAGCGTAATCACGTCGTGGTAAGTTATTGCCTAAGGCCAAGCTGCTCGCACAAGCTTGGTGCAACCTCACCATTATTGTGCATAACAGTCTCTGAGGGCACGGACAAAAAGTGCGCCTTGTTGTCGTTAAGCGATTCAAACAGCGTGTATGTTGCCGTTTTAATAAAGCAATACTTAGATATCAAACGCTTACCAAACTTTAGTCTGATTTTATCTAAATCAGTCTAGGTTGTTGTAATGCTCAAATACAACCTTAGCCTTATCCCCAATATGTACCAACAGCCATCCCTACGGCCATTTACCGTTATTAATTTAACATCAATTCCTGCGTCAATTTCTATAAAAATTTAACTTAACTGTTAGTTTAAAACGCATTTTAGTCTTTTTTTACTAAATATCCCCTTGCAACCTTTGACACAAATGTTAAACACTTGTTAAGTTAGAGTTACAACTCGGATTGTATTAGTGAAACAGTACTAAAGTATGGATAACGATACGAAGTGACTCTGTAGAAATGCTTGAATGTGTGTCAGCGTTCTTTGCATTTGAGAATTTTTATCAACCATCACTCATAAAGAATAAGGATGCGCCTGAAGATGAAAAAATTGCTTGTGTTAACTCTCCCTTTTTTCGGCCTCCCTGTGTCAGCCAAATCACTGCCACCAATTCTTGATTACTTACCAGCTTGTGCACCTGTTGTGGTTGACAGCATTTATGTTGAAAAAAAGCTAGCTAATATTTCCAACGACAAACTTGTTGAAAGTAGTTTTCATCAAGTGCGATTAAAAGCCAAAGACAAACGGGTTGATGCCGCTATTATTACCAACTTAATTCAAACAAATAAGTTAATTGTTACTGCAGATCTTATTGACTTTTGCAGTGAAGACGACAGCTTATCGTCAACACCTACTGCGTATAATCAATCCAGCAGACTTGCTGAACCTGCGGTTACAAAACCCAAACCGGCACCGGTTACCCCACCACGTATTGAAACTCGCGTGGCCGCCGTTAAAGCCGCGCCGAAACCTGTACCAACACCAGCGCCTAAACGTGTGGTTGCTCCAAGTAATCGTAATTTCACTTCAAAGCTTATGTCTGATATCCAGTTGGCAAAACTGGCCGCGAAAGTCGGACAACCCAGCGCTAATGTCACCCTTTCTGGGGCCTATGGGATAAACATTAATAACTCAAGTGAGTTTTTATTGAATGTACTTGGCCCAGCAAGCGCGATCTTCACTTTAAGCCCAGACACCACCGCATGGTTATATGGTCGAGACTTATGGTTTTATATTGAAAACGATAAAGTACAAAAAATCAGTTACAAAGAGCGTGCATTACTCAATTACACCGGACGTAACTTTATCCTTTACGATGAAGACTTTGATAATAACTGGCTCATTGACGATAAAGCCGGTTATCGAGACGACGTAGATAATGTTCGTCGTAAACTTAACTACTTAAAAAAACAGTCGGATGCTGAATATACCGTGTCCAATCAACGCAACTTACTCAAATTAGACTTTTCAGAGTTTTCATCATACAACTCACGCGAACCCGAGCTATTACTGAGCGGCTTTACTTTCCATTCGCGCCAATACGCAAAAGATGAAAATCAAATAATATACTCGCAACTAAATGATGATTTACTCACCCAAATACTACTACCAACGCCATCAACACCGTCGTACAAACTGCAAGATTTAGTCACCAATTATGTACCTAATATTATTAATTACTCAGAAGATGGTAGTTGGGAAGTGTTGTCAAAATATATTCAAGTAAAACATAAAGATAATGCCATCACTAAAGTGAAGCTTTCTGAGAGTATTAATTATCCCGTTGAAACCGATGAAGAGTTTATGCGCTTTTTGAAATTGGCCAATATTCCCGTCACTAAGGGCGAAATGACCGCGCACTATAAAAGTGATGCCGATGTTTGGGCCGAAAATGTTGAAGTCTCTAAAGATGATTATCAGATACGTGCTGAGTTCACCTCAGAAGACGATGATGCTATGTTAATTTCACTTGAAGTAGAGTACTTATAAGCCACAACATAAAAAAACCTCAACATCATGTTGAGGTTTTTTATTGTTTGCAAACGCGTAGCCTCTAAAAGTCAGCGATTTAACGCGCTTTATCTAAGGCATCACACACGAGTTTCACGCCAGCTATCGCACGCGGTGACGCGCGGTGTAATAAGTCGGCATCTAACTGATAAATATGCTGTTGTTTTACCGCTGGTAACTCAGGCCATTCTTGCCAATTAACCCCAAGGATATTGCCCTTATCTTTACTTTGTAATATCACTTGTGCACCGCTAATTAATACATTTTCAATGCTCACTATCGGGTATTCGTTTGACGCCTCATAAAACACATTATCACCATGGCAAACATCAATAATATTTTGAATCCAACTGCCTTTGGCGACTGTTCTTAGTGGCGTAGACCACAATTGATAAAACACTTTTACAGGCTTTTTAGCTAAGTTTACTTGCTTGATACTCGTCAGTTGTTGCTCATATCGTTCAGCGACTTTTTCTGCCTGTTGTTGGTGTCCAGTTAGCTTACCTAAATCGCGTAAATCGCTCGCTACATCGGCTAACGTTTTAGGGCTTGAGTTATAAATATTGTAGCCCAATGCTTTTAACTGATTAAGGTCAGTTAACTTATTGCCTGCTTGCCATACCACAACTAAATCTGGGTCATACTCAATGACTTTTTCAATTTGAATGCCGTGATACCCCCCTATTGTCGGAATGTTTTTTGCTGCCTCTGGGTAATCAGCATACTCAGTGGTAGCGACAATGTTATCGCCAGCGCCAATGGCATAAAGCATTTCAACCGCATGGGGTGATAAAGCGACAATCCGCGTTGGGGGTGTCTTTGCTGCAACCGGCATTGACATTAACACCCCCATAGAACCCAGTAACACCAACAACTTTCTAGTGTTACGTTTTATCAATCCTTGGTTAATCGCGCTAGTGGCTAAGTATAAAAATCGACGCACGTGAGATCCTTGTTCATGGTAAGTGTTTGTTGCAATGTAATGACTTGCTAGATGAGTCATGGCTTATGGTATCAAATTTTTAGGCCAACCAAATTTTTCAATATACTCCTTTAAATTTTGAGGGCGGTATTTGGGGTCATTGTCCCAACGTTGTTTCACCGAGGAATGAATAAGCACTGGGGCAATATTAGGGTCTAATGGACGATAATGCTTTGCTTTTATACGATAAAAACTGCGCCGCGATTGATGAAGCTTGGCCATTGGTGTTGGTGAGAGCGCCGAGACTAAATGCGCTTCGAGGTATAATTGTGCCTGTTGCGCTTCAGTTACCATCCATTGCAGCGCATTGTCTGACAACATTTGGCCATTTTTATCTGCCAGATAACTGCCCCCAACATTGCTGTGTGCGCCGGCAAACCACACCTGCTGCATATCGAGATTGTCACGGGGTTGCCATAATGTGGGCTTAAAGTCTTGTCGATGCTCATCAATGGCCAATGCATGGCGCGCAATCGCCACATTACTGCCAATTTTGGTGTCGTAAAACTCATCACTATCATCAAATAAGCCTAAAAAGGAGTTGGGGATCCCCATTGCACCGACGGTATCCCACACGCCAACAAAAGCAATGCGATGACTCGGATGTGAGTATTGCTGCTTAAATGCCACTGATTTTGCTCCTTTAGGCGCATACGGCGACGATGGCTTTTTATAATGTTCAAACGCTTGATGAATTAATTGCGCTTGTGCACGTTTTACAATGCCGCAATTATTAATTAAGCCACACAAACTGCGCACGGTATAAGCCCCGCGGCTAAAACCAAACAAATAAATGTCATCACCGGGCTGATAATTTTGCACAATATAACGATAACAATCGACAATATTTTTATGGAGCCCTCGCCCGGTCATGCCGCCTAGCATCGTGTCATAATACGAGCCAACACCCCAGTCATAAAACACTTGTTGCGCAACGTTATTAGTATCTAACGGGGCAATGGCGCGCGCCATACGTAACACATTACTGGCTTGGTCAGTTGAGAGATCTTTTTCGGGTCGATTCCAAGTGCCATCAGCACAAATAACTATCCGCTTTTTCATGACATTCCCTATCAAGCTTGCATCGTATTAGTATACCCAACATTACATTAGCCAAGACTAATTGAGCAACTTTGTTCAATGCAGAGAATAGTCGACTTAGGTAATGGTATCGAACACATAAATGATGCAAGACATCGATAAACTGATACAGTGATAATCAATGCCAATCTTTATCGAGGTACGTATTATGATCCCGCCACAAGAGACCGTATTAATGATTGTTGATGTACAAGGCAAACTGGCTGAAGTCATGCAGCAAACCGGCGTGCTTCACCAACAACTTGCCACCTTAATTCAAGGTGCACAATTGTTTGAAATACCGATAATCTGGTTAGAACAATTACCCGAAAAATTAGGTTCAACTAGCCCATCTTTATGTCAGTTACTTGAAAAAACCACCCAACCGATTAGTAAAAGCCATTTTAGCGGCTGGTCATGTGAACAAGTGCAGCAACAACTGCAAGCCTATAACCCTCAGCATATTATTTTGGCAGGTATTGAGTCTCACGTGTGCGTTTATCAAACGTGTCAGGACTTATTATCACAAGGATATTGCGTGCATGTGGTGGCCGATGCCGTGTCTTCACGCAGTGTCGACAACAAAGTATTAGGGATTCAAATGATGATAAATCAAGGCGCATTACTCACTAACGTAGAGTCATTGCTATTTGAAATGCAACATATTGCCCAAGGAGATCGATTTAAGGCGTTATTAAAGCTTATAAAATGATGATCGCCAATCTCCTACTCCAACGTACAATTAGCATCGCAATCTGATTAGGTTTTTATGAATATGAACAATAAAACAATCAAAGACAGTGCCAATGTGCCTTTAGGACGATTATCAAGACTTGCATCATTTGGCGGCTTAGCTTCACGCGTGGCAGGCAATGTATTAAAAGAAGGTGCTAAACAGCTCTCCAAAGGCCAAAAGCCGCAGTTGCAACAACTACTTATCACTCCAACCAATATCGGCCATGTGGCCGACAAACTGGCGCAATTACGCGGCGCGGCCATGAAAGTAGGTCAAATGCTATCTATGGACGCGGGTGAATTGCTGCCTGCTGAACTGAGCAACATTTTGGCAAGGTTACGTTCTGACGCCAAAGTCATGCCCCATAAACAACTCGTTAGCGTATTAAAGCAACAATGGGGCGCGCAGTGGATAACGCCATTTGCACAATTTGAGTTACGTCCCTTTGCCGCGGCTTCCATTGGTCAGGTGCACCTTGCCTACCTTGAAAATGGCGACAAATTGGCAGTAAAAATACAGTACCCAGGCATAAAAGACAGTATTGATAGTGACATAGATAACGTGGCGACTTTGCTTAAAGTCGCGCACATGATCCCTGATCAAATAAAGCTAGATGCGCTACTAACAGAAGCCAAACGCCAACTGCACCATGAAGCTGACTATTTACATGAAGCCAAACTACTGCTGCAATATCAACAATGGTTAGGCGACAACCCTCAATTTGTTATTCCCAACGTGTATCAGCAGCTTTGTACCGACAGCGTATTGGTGATGGAGTTTATTGACGGTATCCCGATAGAAAATGTTGCCAGCTTCCCTCAAGCAGTACGTGACAATGTCGCCACACGGTTATTGTCTTTGTTTTTAGACGAGCTATTCACTTTTCAGTTGGTTCAAACCGACCCTAACTTTGCTAACTTTCAATACCAAGCGGACACTGACACCATTGTGTTATTGGATTTTGGTGCCACACGCGCCATTGATAAACGTCTTAGTGATGGATATGCCCAACTCATGCAAGGCGCAATGACCAGCGATAAAGCATTAATGACAACCGCTGCCGAGCAAATTGGTTTTTTTCAACAACAAATTACCGCGCAGCAACAGCGCACCGTCGTCGATATGTTTCATCAAGCATGTGAGCCACTTCGGGTAGAAGGGGGTTACGACTTTGCCCAAAGCGACCTTGCCAAACGAATAACTCAGGCGGCAAAAGCGATGAGTATGGAACAAGAGCAATGGCATACACCGCCAATGGACGCAATTTTTATTCATCGAAAGTTGGCTGGTATTTATTTACTCGCCTCAAAAATAAAAGCCACCATTGACGTGAAGCAATGTTTTTTAGACCATTTGCAAACAGCGCAAGCGACCACGGTCTCGCAATAATTTAAGCAAACAAAACCAGGCGAGCAAAATGAAAAAATCATCATGCTTCAGTAAAGGCTAAGCAATGTTATCCTTAGCCTTTATGGTATTTTCACAGGAGAAGTTACATGTTCAGTCACATCATGTTAGGCACTAATGACATCGCCCGTTCGAAAAAATTTTACGATGCAACCTTTGCCGAACTAGGAATTAAAGAAGGTGTTATTGATGAAAAAGGTCGCTGTTTTTATATTACTGACACTGGCATTTTTTCATTAACCAAACCGATTAACGGTGAAGCTGCCACTGCCGGTAATGGTTCAACTATCGGCTTTAACGTGACCTCTGCTGAGCAAGGCGACAAATGGCATGCGGCTGGAATTGCCAACGGCGGAACAAGTTGCGAAAACCCACCAGGAATACGTAAAAATAATGGTTTTGACTTATATCTTGCATACTTACGAGATCCAGACGGTAATAAGATCTGTGCCCTAAAACGCACCATGCACAAGTAAATTACCTAATACACCAATAGTAAAACCCCAACAGTTAAGAAAAATTATGATAAATAACGCTAATTTGGCAGATATTCGCGCATTTGTGTTGATTGCACAATTGGGCAATTTAACCAAAGCTGCGCAGGCACTCAATGTGTCTCGCTCGCACGTGTCTCGGCAATTAAGCGCGTTAGAAAAATACCTTGGGGTCACCTTAGTTATTCGTACTACTCGCAGCATTAAGCTCACTCAAGCAGGTGAGCAACTGCTTGAACAAAGCCAGCAAGCGCTGAGTCAAATTGACCAAGCGCTATTAAGTACTATCGACAATAACGACAACATGCGCGGTCATTTATCGATAAATTGTGTCGGTGGCCCAATTGGGGAAGATGTCATTAGCACCATAGTGAATGACTTTATGTTGCAACACCCTCATATCAGCATTGACTTAGATTTCAGCAGTGAGCGAATTGACTTATTCAATGATGACTTTGATTTAGCCTTTAGAATGGGCACACTGGCTGATGCAGGCTTTATTGGCCGTAAGCTACTTGATATTGAAATGGTTACCCTTGCCAGCCCTGAATACTTGCGCTTACATTCAACCCCAACTGAGCCCAAAGAATTAGTTAACCACCGCTGCATTACCGGCTCCGTGACCCATTGGCATTATCAACATTGCACTCAACCTCAAATAACGCAAGATGTGCAAGTCAAAGGACAGTTAACCTGTCGTAATGGTCGCACCTTGATAAATGGCGCACTCAAAGGCAATGGTATTATTAGGGTGCCATTAATGTATTGCCCCCATGAAGTGGCCAAAGGTGAGTTAGTGACATTACTGCCCCAATGGCAAATTAGCAGTGTGCCGTTTTACGCCATATTTCATCAAGATAAATACCAGCCTAAAAGGCTGCGCGCTTTTATCGACTTTTGCGTAAACGCATTTAATTCGCCGTTAAAATCGAGCTAAAACAGCCTAAAAAAACAACTAAAATCAGCTTCAACTTCCCCCATTAAACAGCACTATGCCCGGTCAAGTATCAACATAAAACCCACTCCTGTAATGAAGCGAGTAAATTTAACCAGCTACCTTGGCGATACTAAAATGCCAATAAATAACAAGGGAAGCCAATGACTTCCCTTGTTAATTTTATTTTACTGTTCGCTTTAGTTTGTCAAAGAGCAACCATTTTTATGGTTCTTGACGCGTCGGCGCTAAAGCAATTTCACGAATACACACATTTTGTGGCTGCGCATAAGCAAAGCTAACCGCACGGGCAACATCATCAGGGGCTAATACGCCACCCATTTGTTGTTTCCAGCCATCGTATCCTGCTTTAATTTCATCAGAAGTCGTGTGTGATAACAATTCAGTTTCAACCGCACCCGGGGCGATGGTTATCATACGCACATCGCTTGCGGCAACTTCTTCACGTACTGTTTCAGTAATCGCATGTACTGCGTATTTTGAACCACAATAAGCAGCATGATTAGCAAACGTTTTAAAACCAGCAATAGAGCTAATATTAATAACCGTTCCTGTTTGACGTGCTTTCATTGATGCTAATACCGCTTGAATACCATTCAATAATCCCATGACATTCACGTCAAACATACGTTGGAATTCGCTGCTATCTTGGGTATCAATTTGGCCTAATAGCATTACCCCTGCGTTATTGATTAAACAATCAACAGCGCCAAATTGCGCTTCAGCTTTTGCAATGGCAGATTCAAAACTCGCTTTGTCAGTAACATCTACCGCTTCACACAAGGTATTAGGTAAATTAAGTGCGGTTAAACGCTCAACACGACGCGCTAATAATAATAACGGATGACCTTCAGAGCTTAAACGACGCGCAATACTTTCACCAATACCTGAACTTGCACCTGTAATCACAACTAACTTTTTCATGTTTGACTCTCTTAATTTGCCCCGAAGGCGTTAATCGAAAATGCAATAATGACCGAGGTAAGTGCCGCGACCTATTGCCAATGTCATTATGATAGTAAAAACCACTTTGTTGATATATACCCGCTAAGTTCACAAACTGTTGCTGTATAGCAACAATAAACTTAGCCATTGTGCAGCACTCACTCGTTGTGAATGACCATGATTCGATTTTAGTTGAATGTGGTGCAATACGCGCGAACTTGGTGCTTGTCGTAAAACAAAGGTGTAAAATGCGCCTTTGTTGGTTTTTCTGTTTTAGGTTGTGTCATGTCCCGCTCCGATCCTTGTTTTAATCTTTTTAGCCAAGACATTGGTGAACTTTCACCACCTGACAAATTTACCTTTCCGTTTTATTACCAAGCGCACCCATTATGTCAAATGGCGGCTGAGCAGTTGCAGCAACAATGGTTAACCCCTAATACCTGGCGACATAACTTTGGTCTAGATGAACACGATGCAAACCAACAAGCCATAAGTAAAATGTTTGGCGTGTTAGTGGTACGTAACGCCCAAGGACAACTCGGTTTTTTAGCGGCATTTTCAGGTAAATTGGCAGAGCAAAATGTGCTAAAACCTTTTGTACCACCGGTTTTTGATATGCTGACACAAGGCAGCTTTTACACCACGCAATCTCAGCCAATTAACGCCATTAACCAACAGATACAACAGCTAGAAAGCAGTGAACAATTAACCCAACTGACTCAGCAACTCACCGATATCAATCAGCAAAGTGAACTAAAAATTAAGGCAAAACAACAAGAAATTGTTGAAGCAAGAAAACAACGAAAAGCCCAACGTACAGCGGGAGAAGCCAATTTAACGGCGCTTGAATTTAAAACCTTGTCGATTGAAATGAGCCGCCAAAGCGTGCAGCAAAAACACGCCTTAGCAACACTAAAAGCCCAATGTCAGCTCGATATCAGCCAAGCCCAAACCCAGTTAAGCCAACTCACTGAGCAAATTAGCGCCCTTAAACAGCAACGTAAACACTTATCCAATCGCTTGCAACATCAGCTTTTTGCCCAATATCAATTTGCTAACGCCCATGGTGAAATACGCGACTTAAACAGTATTTTTGCTGAAACAGCTAATCATATTCCACCCGCTGGTGCGGGTGAATGCGCCGCCCCTAAGCTGCTTAATTATGCCTATAACAACCAATATCAACCTATCGCTATGGCTGAATTTTGGTGGGGAAAAGCACCTAAGTCTGAAGTGAAAAAGCATAAAAACTTTTATCCGTCTTGCCACAGCAAGTGCCGACCTATTTTAACCCACATGTTAGCAGGGCTTGCCGTTGACCCAGACCCATTGCTCATTAACACTGCGGCGGATAAAGACATTGAAATAGTCTATCAAGATGACGATATTGTGGTCATTAACAAACCTGCGGAGCTATTGTCGGTAGCAGGCAAAAAGATATCAGATTCAGTGCAAACAAGAATGAAGCAGCGCTTTGCACATGCCACTGGGCCGCTTATTGTACATCGACTGGATATGTCTACCTCGGGATTGATGGTCATTGCGCTCACAAGCCAAGCCAATAAAGCCTTGGTACAACAATTTATTAATCGCACTGTCACTAAGCGTTATGTGGCGTTAATTGAAGGTGTACCCACTGCAACAGCTGGCGATATTTCGTTGCCACTGAGAGTAGATTTAGACGACAGACCAAAGCAAGTGGTGTGTTATGAACATGGTAAAACCGCGCAAACTCATTGGCAGTTACATAAGGTTATTGACGATAAAGCCTTGCTGCATCTATACCCTAAAACCGGGCGCACTCACCAACTGCGAATGCATTGTGCTCACCATGACGGGCTGGGATTACCCATAGTTGGGGATGATTTATACGGTACTCAAGCCACGCGATTACACTTACATGCCCAGCAATTAAGTTTTCATCACCCAAGCAGTAATAAACCGCTGCATTTTGACGTACCAGCTGATTTTGAATAGCGCGCTAAGCGTAAATTAATCGGCTTGAATAGGCGCAAATTTGGCTTGGGTTAAGGTAGCTAAATCTTGTGGGGCTAATTCAATCTCTAGGCCGCGGCGACCTGCGCTCACGTGCATCGTCGCAAACGGCTCAGCACTATCATCAATCACCGTTGTTAAGCGCTTTTTTTGTCCTAGTGGGCTAACACCGCCTAAGACATATCCGGTGGTACGTTCCACTTGTGCCGGTTCAGCCATTTGTACTTTTTTTACGCCAACCGCTTTAGCAATGCGCTTTAAATTTAATGACGACGACACTGGCACAATGGCGACAACTAATTGCTGGGTATCGGTTTTCACCACTAAGGTTTTAAATACTTGTTGAGGATTAACCCCAAGTTTTTCAGCCGCTTCCAGTCCATAAGATTGCGCTTGCGTGTCATGTTGATATTCATGAATGGTAAAGGCGATTTTACTGCGTTTTGCCGCGATTATTGCTGGAGTCATAATGAATAATTTAACCTGATAAGTAACAACATAATGAAAATCAAGACAACCACATTCATTTTAGTTCAATAGTCGCATGAGCTAATCAAGCAATGTGTGATTGACTTTATACCTTAAAACAACCTTATTTTCTAAACTGAGCTGCGACTCTAATTTTCCACCATTAGCAATAATTGCTTTTGATGACGCAAGATTATGTTGATAACAATGAATGTGGATCTCATTAATGCCCATTTTGACTAACTCGGCAATGGATAACCCTATTAACTGCTTCCCTAGCCCTTGATGACGATAGCTTGGGCGAATACCCAAACCAATATGTCCTCCACAACGGCGAATTTGTGCATTAAGTGTGTGGCGCAAGTTGGTTACACCAATAATTTCGCCATTGTCTACTAGCCATAATGTCGAACTTGGTACATAACCTTGAGGTAAATTCTTACCATGATGAAAATCAGCTAACTTAGCCAATAGTTTTTCAAAGTCACTACAATCAAAATCGAGTGGAAACGGATACCCTTCTTCATCGCCTAATTCTTCAATATAGCGCTGATAACTTGCTTGAAAATCCATGTTTGGGATAATTAATTCCATTTAACATCCTTTAAAGCTAGTTTATTTATTATCACTTTTCTCAGGGCGCGTTATATAGTCTGGGTACTCAAGTACCTTACCTTGCAGATCTTCAAATAATGATTGGTAGAGAAACTCGGTAAACACACGGTATTTTCGCGGAATATACTCTCGTTGCGGCATGCTTAAGGTTAATAAATGCTGTTTCATGGGGAAGTCAGATAACACCGTCACTAATCGTCCGTCGCTAATAGCATCATCGGCAATCACTTCTGACAGTGCTGCAATCCCTAACCCTTCAATCGCAGCTTCACGCAATAACGTAATATTATTGGTTGTCAGTTGTGATTTTGGGGCAATCGTCACCCAGCGTTTACCGTCAAATAACGTCCAGTTTGCGTCGGTACTTGGCGCTGAATGTCGAATAGCTTGATGTTGATTCAACTCCTCTGGCGTTGTAGGCGTACCATGCAAGGCTAAATAAGCTGGGCTGGCCATCAATAGTTTTGGTGTATTAAGCAACGCATAACATTGTAAACTCTCGTCTTTTTTCTCGGAGATTTGGATCAGCATATCGACCCCTTCGCCAATAACATCAATCTTACGATTCGTTAATTCAGCATCAATGGTAATTTGCGGGTATTCATTTAAAAAGCGTGCAAAAACCGGCGCAAAATACAGCTGGCCTAATTCAATGGGGCATATAATCTTTAAATGCCCCGACACATTGTGTTGACTGGCACTGAGTTGGTCTTGGGCATTTTGAAGATCTAACAAAATCCGCTTAACCCGATGATAATAATTTGCCCCCGCTTCGGTCAGCTTTAATGCCCGGGTAGTGCGATACAACAATTGCACGCCAGCGTCGGCTTCTAATTCTGCTATCTTTCTACTTACTGTTGCCTTTGTCAGTCCTAACACGTGAGCAGCTTTAGTAAAGCTACCTTGTTGAACCACTTGAGCAAACATTTGTACTCGATTCAAATCCATATTGTTACACCAGAAAAACAGTGGGTCACATTTTAACTATCTAATCAACTTATTGAAACAGTAGTAAAATATACATCTATAATCAAGAGGCAGTTTATTGGAGAGCCTTTAATGTCTAAAAGTAAAATGTTTGTCGGTATCCCATTAATCGTGTTAGCCGTGTTGGCTAGCGGTTACTACTGGTGGACCCATGTACGTAATTTTGAATCCACGGATAATGCTTATATTGAAGCTGATATTTCTAATATCAGTATTAAAGTCCCCGGTTATGTCACCAAGACGTTTGTCAGTGACAACCAACACGTCAGCAAAGGTGAGTTGCTTGCCCAGCTTGAAGATAATCAATATCAAGCCAAAGTAGCCCAAAGCCAAGCAGCATTAACCAGTGCCCAAGCTCAGCTCAGTACATTAGTGGCTAAAGTAGACTTACAGCGCGCGGTGATTACCCAAGCTAACGCCAGTGTTTCAGCTGCTCAAGCAGGCAGTTTGCGCGCTAAACAGCAGCTGGCAAGGGCAAGTCAGTTGAAAAAGAAAAACTACAGTTCACAAGATGCGGTAGATGAAGCGCAAACTGGCTTTCAGTCAGCAATGGCACATGTTGATGAAGCGAAAGCAGCATTGGTAGCCAAACAACGTGAGCTCACTGTGTATAACGCTCAATTGGCTGAAGCAGATGCCAGTGTTGAGCAAGCAAAAGCAGGCTTAGCCTTAGCTAAAATTCAGTTAAATGACACAAAAATTGTCGCGCCATTTAGCGGTATCATTGGCAAACGCGGCGCCCATGAAGGGCAATATGTGCAGCCAGGCCAAGCTATTTATAGCCTAGTGCCAGATCATGCCATTTGGATAACCGCCAATTTTAAAGAAACTCAAATTGCTGATATGCAAGTAGGTCAACCTGTCACCATTGAATTAGATGCTTATTCAAATGAATCATTCACTGGTGTCGTTGATAGCTTATCTCCTGCTTCTGGCGCTAAATTCAGTTTATTACCCGCTGAAAATGCGACGGGTAACTTCACTAAAATTGTTCAGCGTATTCCGGTTCGGATTAAGTTCAATCACCTGCATGACACAACATCGACCAACATCAGACTGCTTCCTGGATTAAGTGCACTTGTTAAAGTGGATGTTTCAAGTGGTGTAATCAATGACTCTGCAAAGGCTAATCCATAATGACGGCTGCGGTTAACGACACTTCAGGTAACGCCGAAGTTGTCATTCCAGGTAGTCGCCGAGCATGGATTGCGGTTATTGGTGGCTTAATTGGTGCATTTATGGCGATTTTAGATATTCAAATCACGAATGCGTCAATGAAGGAAATTCAAGGTGGATTAGGGGCAACATTAGAAGAAGGCTCGTGGATTGCTACGGCTTATTTAGTCGCAGAAATGATAGCAATTCCACTTTCTGGCTGGCTCAGTAAAGGGCTCGATATGCGCCGCTACCTGTTGTGGAACAGTGCTATTTTTATTCTAGCGTCTTTACTGTGCTCTATCTCATGGAACCTAGAGTCAATGATTGTCTTTCGGGCTATGCAAGGGTTCTTTGGCGGGGCATTAATCCCGATGGCGTTTCGGTTAATTCTGGAATACTTACCTGAAGCAAAACGCCCTGTGGGTATGGCTTTATTTGGTGTAACCGTAACCTTTGCGCCCTCCATTGGCCCCACATTAGGTGGATGGTTAACTCAAGAGTTTAGTTGGCATTATCTGTTTTATATTAATGTCGTACCAGGCGTGATAGTTATGCTCATGCTGTCTTATGGATTAATTAAAAAGCCGATAGATTGGGCTGAACTTAAAAATGTCAGTATCGCCAGTGTGGTCACCATGGCTTTGGGCATGGGTTGTTTAGAAGTGGTACTTGAAGAAGGTAACCGTAAAGATTGGTTTGGCTCAGATCTCATTCGCAACTTGGCGATTGTTTCAGCGGTAAATATTGTTATCTTTATCTATTTACAGCTCAATAAATCCAACCCTTTGGTTAATTTAAGATTACTTAAAAACCGCGATTTTGCCTTATCAACACTGGCCTACTTTCTATTAGGGTTAGCCTTGTTTTCATCGATTTATATCGTGCCTTTGTATTTGTCACAAATTCAATTATATAGTGCGATGGAAATAGGCGAGGTATTAATGTGGCTTGGATTTCCGCAGCTATTAATATTGCCATTTATGCCTAAACTCATGCAGCGCTTTGATAATCGCTACCTTGCAGGTTTTGGTTTTTTCATGCTGGGTGTGAGCTATTACATGAATAGCCACATGACCGCTGATTTTGCCGGGCCGCAACTCATTGCATCAATGGTTGTTAGGGCGATTGGACAACCGTTTATTATGGTGCCCATTGGTATGTTGGCAACAGCGCATTTACGTAAAGACGAAAATGCCTCTGCCTCTACCGTATTAAATGTTATCCGTAATTTAGGCGGTGCATTTGGCATTGCATTGGTGGCAACCTTATCTGACAACCTTAGTCGCACCCATTTAGCACATATTAAAGAATCCATTCCGGCGGTGAATGCCATGGCGACCCAGTATTTGTCTGACACGGCTGGCGTACTGCAAATGGCGGGTTCAGACGCGGTTACAGCGCATAATCAAGCATCGACGTTGTTAGGCAACATGATGGCTAAACAAGCGTATATTCAAGCTTATAATGATGTGTTTTTAATTATGTCTGCACTGTTAATGGTGGCGGTTTTGTCGGTATTAATGATCCGCAAGCCAGAAGTAAAAGCGCCAACGAAAGCGTAACGAAAGCAGCGTTCAAGCGAGTCTATTGCTAGCAACCATAAAAACGGCTGCCAATGTTTAGATTAATGAAGGCTTAATTGAGCCATAAAAAAAGCGACCGAATCGTCGCTTTTTTTATGGCTACTCTGACCCACTTTTATACTGTTACCACAATTTTAACTGTGGACGCAACAAGCGGTTTAGACCATGGATTAGTAAAATCATTGTTCCTTTAAATGGGCCATGAAGCGCCAAAATATGCCGACGATACAAAGAGGCATACACAAAGCGTGCAGGTGAACCTGCTAACTGCAAACCACCATGGAAGAATGAGAACATGTTACCGATAGTGTTAAAGTGCGCAAGGTTAACAAAACTGCCTAAATCTTTATAAACATACCTCTCCAGCTTTGCATTTGGGTCTTCGAGTAAGCGAATTAAGTTAGTGCCAATCATCAGCGCCACTTGGCGAGCGGTTTGACCTCTTGCAGGTAAAAAACTGCCATCTTGCTGCGGAATGCAGGCACAATCACCAAAGGTAAATATCCGCTCATCTGACAACGTTCTCCCCGTATCAGCAGCCATCAATTGATTGGCTCGGTTTACCGCTAAGCCAAATGTCGATAATACTTCTGGCGCTTTAACTCCTGCAGCCCAAATCACCAGATCCGCTTCGATAAACTGATCACTTTTGGTGGTTAAACCTTGCTTAGTGACTTCGGTCACCAGGGTATTGGTCGAGACATTAATGCCAATATCCACTAATTTGTCGTATACGGCCTTTCTCAATTCCGATTGTGGTAATGCAGGCATCACCGAATCTGACGCTTCAACAAGGGTTAAATCCAACAGATCTTGTTCCAATTGATAGCCGTATTTTCGCAACATTTGCGCCATTTGATGCAACTCTGCCGCCATTTCAACACCGGTTGCACCCGCACCGACGACCGCCACTTTCATCTTGCCTTGTTGCTGGCCATTGGCGTGCTGCATAAATTGATGTTGAATGCGTTCGCGCAGGATCATTGCTTGTTCGGTTAGATCCAAGGTGAAGGCATGCTCTTTTACGCCTGGAATACCAAAGTCATTACTAATGCCACCAATTCCAATCACCAGATAATCGTAATCGATACGGCGCTCTTCTAGCACGAGGCGGCCATCGGCACTGTGCAGTGGTGCCAGTATAATTTGCCGGTTTTCGCGATCGATACCCGTTAACGCGCCTCGTTGGTAAATGTAGCCATTGTTAGAGCCATGCACTTGATAAGCGACGGCATTAGTGCCTTCGTCTAAACTCCCCGTTGCCAGCTCATGTAACAGGGGTTTCCAAATATGGTGATTACAGATATCTACCAACGTGATTTCTGCTTTACCGGCTTTACCAAGGCGTTTGCCAATTTTGGTAATTAACTCCATACCGCCGGCACCGCCGCCGACGACAACAATCTTATTCATAATTTAGCTCCGATTTAGAGACTGCGATGATGCCTATTCGATTCAAATATGATCGTCTGCTCACTTGCTTGAAAGTTATTGTTTCTAGCCGTTCACCAATGGAAAGAGCATCAAACTACAATTGGCGATGACTATCTTGGCGTGAAATTTTAGCTTGATGTCCTGACGGTTTACCTAAGGACGTTGACGCCAGACAAATGGAAAACGCATATTGTAGTTCAATACGCCACTGCAGTGCGCAATTTTTTAGGCCTTTTAGTAAGGCAAAGAGTTAATGTCTTGATTAACGAGCGTCAATGAAGACATGACTCAGTATCGGTTAATTGGTATCTGTTGGTTTATGGACCCACTTAATGAGCCCATTGTCACAATGCCCCATAAAGCACAGATCGTTTTGGGAGATAATCCCAAGCCTTATTCGATGAAACGACTGTGCTGGCCTGTAGGGCTTATGTCGATTTAAATCTTGTTCGTGATCATATACTAAGGATGCGGCAATGTAACAAGCCTCAAACAACGGTTCCCACACACATTGTCGCTGCAAGCAAACTATGGTTATCTTATGTCAATGTATACTTTGCGCAACAAAAAATCAGCTAATAATCAAAGCCAATCTGTGCTTTAACCCCATCATTAAAGGCGTGCTTTAGTGGCTGTACTTCACTGACGGTATCGGCTAGTTCAATCAACTCGCGGTGACAGGCGCGGCCAGTGATAATCACATGCTGCATTTTGGGGCGCTGCTTAAGTGCATCGACAACCCGAGCTAAATCAATGTACTTGTAAGTCACCATATAAGTTAGCTCGTCCAATAGCACCATATCAATAGACGGGTCGCTTAACAGCACTTCGGCTTCTTTCCATGCTGATTCTGCCGCGGCAATGTCTTGTTCACGGTTTTGGGTTTCCCAAGTAAAGCCTGAGCCCATCACATGAAATTTCACCCCTAACTTTTGTAATACATTGCGTTCGCCGCATTCCCAACCGCCTTTAATAAACTGCACAACGGCGGCGGTCTTGTTGTGTCCGACAGCGCGAGTGACCGAGCCAAAACCAGCAGTTGATTTACCTTTACCATTACCAGTAATGACCATAAATACGCCTTGTTCTTTTTGGGCGGCTTCAATTCTGGCATCGACACTTTGTTTGAGTTTTTGTTGGCGGGCTTTATGGCGCTGGGCTTTTTGCTGTTCGCGGCTTTGTTCATCGTCATGTTCTGCTTCTACAGCAGGCGTATTAGCGTCTTGTTTGCTGGTCATGTCATTATCCCTATGATTCAGTATTATTGTTAATCTGTTTGGCTTTCATTAGCGCTACTTTTGCCAAGGTCTGCCTTATAAACGCGGGCAAAAATAGTTGAATTAATGTGTTGATGAGTAATAAGCTTTTATCGATTACCTTTTAACTGCATTGGTAGTCCAGCCACCACTAGGGTGACATCATCAGCAATCTGCGCAATGGCTTGGTTTAACCACCCTGCTTCATCAACAAACTGGCGGCTTAGCTCGCCCATAGGCACAATGCCCGAGCCAACCTCGTTACTCACTAACACCACATTACCTTTTAGTTGCACTAATACCTGTAATAAACGCTGCTTTTGTTGCGCCCAATTAATACTTGGTTCAAAGTAATGCGCTGATGGAAAAGACAAATTACTCAACGATTGCAGCATACAATTGTCTGTCATAACATCTTGAGGGGACGGGGTGTCACGCATTAAATGTTGTGTCAGATACAAGGTTAAGCAGTCAACAAAAATGGTTTGATTAGGTTTATCAATCGCCGCTAAGGTTTCAGCAACAAATAAGGGCTCTTCAACTAATTGCCAGTCAATTTTCAACTGCGGGTCGCAAATGTTGTCGCGGTCTTGTTGATGGCGCAAAATGCGCTGGCGCATTTCATCATCGTTTGCAGTCGCTGTAGCTAAATACACACATGATTGACCTAGGTTTGAAAAACGCGCCATTTCAGTTTCACCAAAACGACTTTTACCGCTACGAGCACCGCCAATTATCAACTGGATCATTAACTTAACCCCATTGCTAACAGAATAATATAACAAGTAATTTCACTGATTTGCTGGGTTGCGCCTAATGTGTCGCCGGTATAACCGCCAATTTGACGTTTGAACACAAACGACAACCAAAAGCGCACGCTTATCAAGCTAACCAACAAAGTGATAATCACCCAAGGTGATAACCAAAATAGCACTAACAGCCCACTTAATAATAGGATCAACAGATCATTTTTTTGCTGCTCATTTGCCAATGGTTTCACTTTACTGACATCAATATCTTGTACATATTGATCGCTAAAAATCATACTCGATGCCACCACACGGCTTAATGTGTGGGCAATAATAATACTGCTACATACTAACTCAGGGCTGAGCTGTCCCAGCCCCGCCAATAACTGCCATTTAAGTCCCAAGACCAATACAAGCGCCAGTGCGCCATAAGTGCCGATACGTGAATCTTTCATTATTCGCAGCTTATCTTCCACCGTCCAACCGCCACCAAAGCCGTCGGCGGTATCCGCTAAGCCATCTTCATGAAAACCGCCTGTTAGGAGCACGCTCACGATCATCGAGATAATAATGGCCGCGCCAATTGGCAGTAAAAACTGACTAATATAAAACACACTTGCGCTTAATAAGCCAATGACTAACCCCACCACACCAAAATAACGACTGGCACGATTGAGGTTACCTTCACCATAATCAACCCAACTGGGCACGGGAATACGGGTAAAGAAACTTAATGCGACCAAAAATAAGTTAAGTTGTTTTGACCTCATTAGCGAAAAAGCCATGTTTATCCTGTTTGATTGTGTTGCTTAAGGGGCTAGTTTAGATTTTACTGAATTTTATAAATACGCCAAACTAACAATAATACGCGTGAATTTAGCTTACGTTACTGACACCTGCTGATTCAAAGCTTGCCATGTCGTTATAAAAATTCACCGCGGCGTGAACTAACGGCAACGCCAACGCAGACCCAGTGCCTTCACCTAAACGTAAATCTAATGCTAACAATGGTTTCGCGTTTAAGTGCGCTAGCATGAGTTTATGCCCTTGCTCATTAGACTCATGGCTAAAGATTAAATAATCGCGCGCAGCTGGATGCAATTTAACGGCGGCTAATGCCGCTGCCGTGGCAATAAAACCATCAATCATCACCATCATTTTACGTTCTGCTGCGGCCATAATCGCCCCAGTCATTTGCACAATTTCAAAGCCGCCTAAATGAGCCAAGATATGCACAGGCGACACAAGTTTGCTGCGGTGTAATTTTAGTGCTTCGTTAATCAATGCGGTTTTGCGTTCAAAGGTTTTGTCGTCAACCCCAGTGCCGCGTCCAACACATTTGTTTGCATCTAGGTCTAAAAATGCTGCCATCATTGCGGCCGCAGCCGATGTATTACCAATGCCCATTTCACCCAAAGCAATCAAATTACTACCTGATAAATGATGACGTTCAACAACCTCTTCAGCAAAACTAAAACCTTGTTTAACTTGCTCTAACGACATTGCAGGCGCTTGGTGAATAGCCGCAGTTCCAGCACCTAAACGATTTTGAGTAATGCCGCGCACATTGGTAATTGGGGTTAATATGCCGCAATCTATCACTTCAAGGTTAAAGCCCATTTGACGACTAAAAATATTAATGGCCGCACCGCCATTGGCAAAATTCAGCACCATTTGGCGTGTTACTTCACTTGGTGCAATCGATACACCGTATTTTGCAATGCCATGATCGGCGGCAAATACCAACATGCCAGGTTCATTAATATTGAGCTGTTTGGCTTTAGGGTTGAGCGTTAACTGCACTCGCGCAATTTGCTCAGCTAAGGTTTCAAGTTGCCCTAATGCACCAACAGGCTTGGTTTTTTGATTGATTTTTTTAGCTATTTTCTCATCAAAAGCATGACTAACTGTATCTACCGCAAACATATTAACTCCGAAAAATTCAAAAAATAAAACACATCAACAAAGTGTTCTCACCAACGCTTAACTGCGACGGTGTCGTAAAATAAATAAGAAAAATACACTACCGATGGCCGAGGTAATAATCCCAACAGGTAGTTCTTGATTGGTTAATGCACATCTTGCGATAACATCAACCCACACTAAAAATAATCCCCCAAGCATTGCGGTTAGCAATAGTGGTGATTTACCCGGTAACAAAATACGAATGGTGTGTGGGATCATTAACCCCACAAAGCCAATGCCGCCACAACTTGCCACTAATACCGCAGTAATTAGCGAACATAACAACAGCATGGCAATCCTTAATTTGACCACATTTACCCCTAAGGTATGTGCGGTTTCATCCCCTGCTTGTAGCGCCATAATTTGACGCTTAAATGCCAGTATGGTTAACAAACTGCCAATCACAACCACCGTTGGTAAAATGAGCCCTTCCCAACTGGCTCTAGCAAAACTGCCTAATGTCCAAAAGAGCACTGACGCTGCCGCTTGTGGGTCTGAAAAATACAGCACTAAACTGCTTAACGCCCCAAACATGAATGAGGTGGCAACCCCTGACAATAACATGCGCTCTATTTGACTATTAATACCGGTGCCTGACAACGCCAGAACAATCAGTACTGACAAACTCGCCCCAATAAAAGCCCCCAGCGGTAAGCTTAATTGCACTAATGGATGATCTTGCCACTGTGCTAATAAATCAAAATCGAGCCAATGACCAAATAAGCTAAAGACCACTACGGCGCCAAAGGCGGCACCAGAGCTAATACCAAAAAGATACGGATCGGCAAGCGGGTTACGGGTAACCGTTTGCAGCACGCTACCGGCAATTGACAAACCAGCGCCTGCCATAAAGGCTAATAAAATACGTGGTAAACGTAAATCGATGACAATTCGCTCTACCAAAGGCGATGCTTCACCGCTACCAAACCAATGAAACTGAATCAGGTTAACTAAATCACTAAAACTGATATTAGCTGCGCCGAAACCGGCTGAGAAAAAAGGCGTAATAAGCAGTAAAAAAACAATCACCACACAAGCAAAATAGTAACGTTGATTATTCGACACAATTTGGACCATTTATGACCGCCCCCCACGCTGAGATGAGTCACCTTGAACTTGCTGGTGATACCCAGCAGCTTGAACGCTATCTTGAGCTTTGGTTAGGGCTTGTTCAAGACTGTTGGCAGGGGGTTGAAGGGAGGCTACATTTGCTGTTTGCGCTCCATTGCCCCCTTTTTTTTCATGGTATCCATAATAATAAGTGATCAATGGATTACCATGTTGCGGGTGTTGACTTATTTCACAGCACACGCCAAAGACATGCGATATTTGCTTAACCGTTAAAACCTGTGACGGCGTACCTTGCGCCACTAAACGCCCCTGATTAAGTAAAATAAGTTGGTCGCACATCGCGCTGGCAAGGTTAAGATCATGAATTGACGCCACCACGGTAATGCCAAGGGTTTTCACTAATTCTAAAATTTGAATTTGATAACGAATATCTAAATGATTGGTTGGTTCGTCTAACACTAGAATTTGTGGCTGCTGCACAATCGCACGGGCAATTAATACCCGTTGTTTCTCACCACCTGATAAAGCATTAAAGCGTTGATGAGCTTTGTCGATTAAGCCTACTTTGATTAATGCATCTTCTAGAATATGGTTATCTGCTGCGGTTTGTCGCGACAGTAACCCTTTATGAGGCGTTAACCCCATCGCCACTAGCTCAATTGCGGTTAATTCAATATTTGCTGGTGTGTCTTGTTGTACCACCGCCACTTTCAACGCTAAACCTTGAGCTGAATATAAATGCAGCGGCTGCTCTAATAGCGTGACATCCCCACGCGTGGGGATGATATACCGATACAGGCATCGCAATAAGCTTGATTTCCCAGCCCCATTAGGCCCAATAACACCTAGCATGGCACCGCGCGGTAATTGAAAACTCACGTCACTTAAAATGGCTTGTTGTGCGATTTCCCAGTCAAGATGACTAACAGAAATGGCTGTCGATGGAACTGACATCATTTTAACTCCACCAAGTGGCCCGCTTGGCTTTTAAAAAAGGGATAACATAAAACAACGGTATCTGACTTATGACACGCTAAGCATCAATCACAGTTGCGGGGACAGTTCGGGATTGCCCGATTCCCAATTGTTTTATCATTGAACTTATCAGTATCGCTTAACTTGTCGATACCACCAAGCATTGCGGAAAATTTCCTTATGATTCAGGCCAATTCAAACTAAATTGGTAGCCTATCAGGTTATTTTCATTATTTTGCTGCACAGTATCTTTGTGAATAGTTTTTTGGTAAAGAATATCTTGGGCAACATGTTCTTTCGCTTGAGCATCTTTGCTCTGACAATCGTTAAACTTGTCAGCGGCGGGCTTAGCATCAGTTAATGGCGGGGGATTTAATCTTAATCGACTATCCACATACACATCTACCCCGAGTAATGCGCCGTAAGGTAAGCTAAATTGGCTAAATAAACCGGCGCTTTGTCCGCTATTTAATATGTGCGCCAATATGGCTTTAATCACTCCACCGTGAGTGACAATCAACATTGATGCGTCAGTGCTTGCCCAGTGTTGATTGTCTGCCATTGCTGATGATTGACAAAAATCATCAAGCTGACTTGCTAACTCACACAACACCCGCTGCTGAAAATCAACTAAATGCTCACCATTTGCGGCAGTATTTTTTTTATCCCAAGGTGCATGCCAATAAGCGTCCATTTGCTCAGGAAAATCGGCATAGAGTTGGTCAAATGTTTGCCCGTCCCAATCACCAAAACTGATTTCAGTTAACGCTTGGCTCAATTTGATGGTTAAGCCATGTTTGTTTGCCAACGTTTGACTCCAATTAGCACAGCGTTGTAATGATGACGACACAATCACACCAGGCAAACCGCCTATTTTATTAAACCCGCGATTCATTTGCTCTATGCCTTCATCAGCCAACGGCACATTGACTTGACCACGTAATATATTGCCGCCTTCACACTTCCCATGTCTAAGCAGCCACAACTTCATTTTTTTCATCAACAACTGCCTTGCTCTATTGAGCTTAGTTCGCGTAGTATAGACGTCTATACGTTTAAAAGGCTAAAATTTTAGCCAATTAAACTCATAAAACTAATAATTAGGGTGTTTTTTATCTCAATTTTATCACTGAGTTATTTTAAAGCGCTTAGCCATCATATTGATGCATAGCATGTCTTTACTATCAAAGTGTTAGTTAAACTTACTGCCATTGTCTTCCGCTGATTAATGCCAATAGACTATAACAATAATAATCGGCAGACTGTTTAAAGTAGATACCCAACAAGCCATTTCTTTAGAGGTAATGTCTCATGGTTAACACATCTGTCCCGAGCCAAACATTAAAGCAGTTAACCGAACTGCTTAACCAACGCACCGTTATTTTAGACGGCGCGATGGGCACCATGATCCAAGATTACAAACTCGAAGAAGCCGACTTTCGTGGTGATAGGTTTAAAGACTGGCATTTAGATGTCAAAGGCAATAACGATATGTTAGTGCTTACTCAGCCACAGATAATTAAAAACATTCATCGCCAATACTTGCTCGCGGGCAGTGACATTATTGAAACCAATACCTTTAATGCCACCCCGATAGCGATGGCTGATTATGATATGCAAGATTATTCGGCGCAAATAAATCTTGAGGGCGCGCGCGTTGCCCGCCAAGCAGCCGATGAAATACATAATGAAACTGGTCGTCAATGCTACGTTGCTGGCGTGTTAGGGCCAACTAATCGTACTTGCTCCATTAGCCCTGACGTGAATGACCCTGGATATCGAAATATTCATTTTGACGACTTAGTTGCAGCTTATATTGAGTCCACCAGCGCGTTAATTGAAGGCGGCGCTGATATTATTATGGTTGAAACCATCTTCGATACCCTCAACGCTAAAGCGGCATTATTTGCTATTGAAAGCGTGTTCGACACCCTTGATGCTCGTTTACCTGTCATGATTTCCGGCACTATCACCGATGCATCTGGGCGCACCTTAACCGGACAAACAACGGAAGGTTTTTATAATTCGCTGCGCCATATTAAGCCGCTTACCATTGGCCTAAACTGTGCTTTAGGGCCAAAAGAACTGCGCCCATATGTCGAAGAGTTGTCACGTATTGCACAGTGTTATGTTTCTGCTCACCCAAATGCAGGCTTACCAAACGAATTTGGTGGCTATGATGAAACGCCAGCAGAAATGGCGCAAGTGATTGAACAGTGGGCTAGCTCTGGCATGCTTAACGTCGTTGGTGGTTGTTGTGGCAGCACTCCTGATCACATTAAAGCTATCCGCGACGCCGTATCACAGCACCCTCCTCGTCAGCTTCCTGAAATAGCCGTTGCTTGTCGACTATCAGGGCTTGAGCCGTTAACCATCGACAGTGACTCATTATTTGTAAACGTGGGTGAGCGCGCTAACGTCACCGGTTCAGCCAAGTTTTTACGCTTAATTAAAGAAGAAAAGTTTGAAGAAGCATTAGATGTAGTACGCGAACAAGTTGAAAATGGCGCTCAAATTATTGACGTCAACATGGACGAAGGCATGCTTGATGGCGCAGCCTCCATGGAGAAATTTTTAAACTTAATAGCCTCTGAACCCGATATTTCCCGAGTGCCGATTATGATCGACTCCTCGAAGTGGGACGTCATTGAAGCGGGATTAAAATGTGTTCAAGGTAAATCCATCGTTAACTCTATTTCGATGAAAGAAGGTGAAGCCGCCTTTATTAAACATGCCACATTAGTTAAACGTTACGGCGCAGCCGCCATTGTGATGGCATTTGACGAAGAGGGTCAAGCCGATACTCGCGAACGTAAAACCCAAATTTGTACCCGAGCATATCGGATACTCGTCGACCAAGTGGGCTTCCCACCTGAAGACATTATTTTTGACCCGAATATTTTTGCCATTGCAACCGGTATTGATGAGCACGACAATTACGCAGTGGATTTTATTGAAGCCATTAAAGACATCAAATCCACCTTGCCACATGCCATGATCTCAGGCGGTGTGTCTAACGTGTCGTTTTCGTTTAGGGGTAACAACCCTGTACGTGAAGCCATTCATGCCGTGTTTTTATACCATGCCATTAAAGTCGGCATGGACATGGGGATTGTGAATGCTGGCCAATTAGCCATCTATGATGATATTGACCCAGAACTGAAATTACACGTTGAGAACGTTGTACTCAACCGCCCTTGCCCAGTTCAAGGCACCAATAATACTGAGCTGCTATTAGAAGTCGCTGAAAAATTCCGTGGTGACGGTAAACAAGTCGGTAAGAAAGAAGACCTTGCTTGGCGAAAACGCCCCGTAAATGATCGCTTGTCGCATGCGTTAGTAAAAGGGATTACTGAGTTTATTGACCAAGACACCGAGGAGGCCCGTTTAGCAGCCACAAGGCCACTCGATGTAATTGAAGGGCCATTAATGGATGGCATGAATGTGGTTGGAGACTTATTTGGCGCAGGTAAAATGTTCTTACCGCAAGTGGTTAAGTCAGCCCGTGTGATGAAAAAAGCAGTGGCTTATCTCAACCCCTATATTGAAGCTGAAAAAGTGGCTGGGCAGTCTAACGGTAAAGTGTTAATGGTTACGGTAAAAGGTGATGTGCACGATATCGGTAAAAATATTGTCGGGGTGGTTTTAGCCTGTAACGGTTATGAAGTGATTGATTTAGGGGTAATGGTACCTGTAGAAAAAATCATTGACGTTGCTAAAGCTGAAAACGTCGACATCATTGGCATGTCAGGGCTGATTACTCCTAGCCTTGATGAAATGGTTCATAACGTTAAAACATTTGACCGTGAAGGCTTAACATTGCCAGCAATTATTGGCGGTGCAACCTGCTCTAAAATTCATACCGCGGTGAAAATAGCCCCGCATTACCCACATGGAGCAATATACATTGCCGATGCATCACGCGCGGTGCCCATGGTGTCAAAACTCATTAATGACCAGACGCGCCAGCAAGTTATTGACGACACTTATCAACAATACGACGTCATGCGTGAAAAACGCTTATCGCAAACTAAACGTAAAAATATTGTTCCTATCGCCACAGCCAGAGAAAACCGCTGCCAACAAGATTGGGCTAACCACAGCCCATTTAAGCCTAAGGTGTTAGGCCGCCAAGTGTTTGATGATTATCCATTAGCAGAACTTGTTGAGCGCATAGACTGGACGCCTTTCTTTAGAAGCTGGGAATTACATGGGCGTTTTCCAGATATCTTAGATGACAACGTCGTCGGCGAAGAAGCGCGCAAGCTCTATAAAGATGGCAAAGAAATGCTAGCTACCATCATTAGTGAAAAATGGCTAACTGCCAAAGCGGTAATGGGGCTTTTCCCTGCCAATACCGTCAATCATGATGACATAGAGCTATACACCGATGAGTCGCGCACCACTGTAGAAATGACCACTCATCACTTACGCATGCAATTAGAGCGTGTCGGCAATGACAACTTCTGCCTAGCCGACTTTGTTGCCCCTAAAGACACTGGTGTCGCTGATTACATGGGGGGGTTTGCGGTAACAGCGGGACATGGTATTGATGAACATGTTGCCCGTTTTGAAGCCAACCACGATGACTACAATGCCATTATGCTTAAATGTCTTGCCGACCGTTTAGCTGAAGCATTTGCCGAGCGTATGCATGAACGGGTAAGGAAAGAGTTTTGGGGATATGCAGCAGATGAAACCCTTGATAACGAAGCGCTTATTCGTGAAAAATACAAAGGCATTCGCCCTGCACCCGGCTACCCAGCTTGCCCAGATCACACCGAAAAAGGCTTATTGTGGGAATTACTTAAGCCAGATGAAACCATTGGTTTAAATATTACCGAAAGCTATGCCATGTACCCAACCGCTGCAGTGTCAGGTTGGTACTTTGCTCACCCTAAATCGCGCTACTTTGGGGTAACGAATATCGGTAAAGATCAGGTTGAAGATTACGCCAAACGTAAGGGAATGACTTTAGCAGAAACTGAGCGCTGGTTAGCGCCAGTGTTAGATTACGACCCACAATAACTGGTGTCTACACGGCTTTACTAATGCGTCGTGTTTTACCACTTCGCCCCCTATAACCATGGTTATTTCACAAGACCTGCTTTAGACATAAAGCAGGTCTTTTTTCACCCCAAACAAAACCAGAAGCATCAGAAAACCAGATACATCAGAAAAATAACAGCGGCAGTTATGTGCAGTAAAAAAGTTAATTTAGGTAAACAGTGGCAAATCGATGCCATGTCGCCTTGCTCAGATTACCTCATCGAGACACAGGTGGAATTTTTGTTATCTGTAGACAATATTTAGTTAATCGAATAACATAAAAACGTGATCAATATCACCTTTTATTGATTTAAATAATGATTAAAAAATAAATGACTGGAGCGAACTATGACGTATAAAAAGATTAAAAATCGAATACTTAGCTCATCTGTACTTGCAGTAAGTTTATTGATGACAGCCAGTACATCAGCAACAATTATTGAGTGTAACGACTGCAGTGACGAACAACATGTCAACACGATTAAAAACCAGCCGGCAGGTGATGTCTTTGTGGTGGATTTTGTCCATCGCACTATTGATAAATATCGTATTTTCGAACAAGGGTCGCATCAAAAGATCGAATCAAGCCTGTCTGAAGTCATCAATATTAATCAAAAATTCGCGCATCGAAAAACACAGTTAAGAGCCCCGATTAACTAAGCGGCATCTTGCAATAAATCGCGCTTTCCGTATTGGTAAAGTGCGATTTTTTTTAAATGAAAAACGCCGCAATACAAAAGTGTCAATCCCACCACTATCGCACCTGATAACAAGTTATAACGGCTTAATTACCCCACAAATAATAACTTAAATTTTGCTGGACTCCATCATTTACTGCACTCCATTACACGCATCGCTCAATGGCATAAACCTATAGCGTGCTGAGCAACTAATTCCCATGCAAAGGAAGATAACCAAAGACGCCAGACACGCCTTAATACACTCAAATTATATTTAGATTAACGCTATGGCTAATTGTCTGCGACAAGCCACCATCCTTTTATCGTCTCAAACCAAAATGTAAATATGAATTCACAAACGTGTAGATATTTCATTCAGACTCTTGTATTGTTGCGCCTGAAAATCATGTCGTTATTCATGCAACACTTAATCAGCTTTAGTTAACCGCATGAAAAATAGCATTAATGCAGAAATAAAGTAGAAGGTTCGCTATGATAAAATCAATAATAACAATGACCGTGTTAACCCTTACCCCACTCAGTGCTCATGCCCAGCAAAAGCCGTACTACAATGAAGCGGCTGCAAATCACATTGTAGAATTTGCGCCGGGCATCATTTCAACTAGAGCGCATTTTGAAATTAACACCGTGTTTAATAACCAAGGCGATACCGTCTATTTTGCACGTTGTCAGGACGACTTTAGTCAATGCACGTTAATGCAATCTCAGTTTGTAAAAGGTCAATGGCAAGCACCTTCAGCGTTAGCGATTTCAGGCCAATATCTTGATGCAGACCCTTATTTAACCGCCGACCATTCACAAATGTACTTTGTGTCTAAACGCCCGCTAAAAACAGGTCAACCGCCAACCAAAGAAGTTAATTTGTGGCGTTCAAACTGGTTACACGGCCAATGGCAAGCACCAGAATATCTAGCCGAACTAAGCTCACCTGCAGCAGATTTATATCCATCATTAACCGACAATGGCGACCTTTACTTCCCATCATTTAGAAATAACGACCGAACCATGTATGTCGCCAAAGCGAGTGAAAGCGGTTTTGACACGCCCCAAGCATTACCCGCATATATTTATGGCAAAGATGCAAAGATTGGCGATTCAGCAGTATCAAGAGATGGTAAGCAAATCATTTTCAGTATTTCAGGTAGAGCCGACTCTCTAGGTAAAGGCGATTTGTATGTTTCAACATTGGTTAACAACAAGTGGACAGTGGCAAAATCGTTAGGTAAAAAAGTCAATAGCAACGATCATGAATTTACCCCTATATTATCGCCTGATGGTCAATATTTATTTTTTACTCGAATTGAGAATGGCAAAGGCAATTTATATCAAATAAAGCTCAGTAGTTTATCGCTAAACTAATACGCCACTCGGGTTAAAACGCCGTTTCAGCCCGAGCTTAATAACGGCAAAATGATTGTTTTCCTCGTTCTGTTCACTTCCTTGAGCTTAGTCATAAAAAGATCCGTTTACCCTTGCCTTACCAGTCATCTTTAATGCTCAATCGCGCATGAATAAGCCATAAAGCTCCGTGTCATACTGACTCACAACAATAAAGTAGCCTGCTTAACAAACGCACCGGCACAAACAGTAAACGGCTTATTTAAGGTCAACAAAACAAATCAACAGCAAATGGATACTCTTTTATAATCAATATGTCAGCGTGGATATTTTAATCACGGGTTTGTTTAGACTCTCGCTGTAACCTTGTTATACTATAAACACAACATATCAATAACATTACCTTTTATTGTTTCGCTATTACCCATGCCAACCCGCTGTTGTTATGAGTAACCCTATCCACTTTATATTGGCGAGTAGAATATGGAAAAAATAAAACAAGTAGTCATCACCGTATGGCAAGTCATAAAGAAACCAAGTGTGCATTTCAGTTTAGGGTTTTTAGTCATTGGTGGGTTTGCTGGTGGAGTGATATTTTGGGGAGCGTTTAATACCGCATTAGACATGTCCAGTACTGAAGAATTTTGCAGTAGTTGTCACCAAAATGTCTACAGCGAATTACAATCAACCATTCATTACACTAATCGCAGTGGCGTAAGGGCAACGTGTCACGATTGTCATGTTCCGCATAGATGGACAGATAAAATTGCCCGAAAAATGCAAGCATCGAAAGAAATTTGGGCGCACCTAGTTGGCACGATCGATACTCCTGAAAAATTTGAAGCAAGACGAGGAACACTCGCAGCACATGAGTGGCGTAGACTAAAAGCCAATGACTCATTAGAGTGTCGAAATTGTCATGAATATGGCTCTATGGACTTCACCAGACAGTCTTTACGCGGTGCCAATATGCATAAAATATATTTAGAGTCAGATGAAAAAACCTGTATTGATTGCCATAAAGGTATTGCTCATAAATTGCCAGATATGGCCAGTGTAGAAGGATTTTAAGCCACTCGTTATTGACGGGTTATCCGCTAAACACTGCATAGCGTCACCCTTTAATCGTGTCATTATTAAATGGGGTTACCAGCAAAACTAACACATAAAGCCCACTAAATTTAGTGGGCTTTTTTATGTAAAAAAAACGCTAAGCATGGGAAGCTTAGCGTTTTTGCATAAATTTATCACAACTTGTTTATCTCAACAGCAATTACTTATTGTGTGAGCTAAACGGAACTGGACGTGGTGTGTTGGCATTCGAAGGTGGTAAAAGAGGTAACGTTACTTGAGGTTGATCACCGGTTAAGCTCTTTAAGAATTCCACCATTTGCGCCGTTTCTTTTTCGTTAAACTGCTGCGCTAATTGGATATCAGCCATGGTGTGAATCGCTTCTTCTAATGTCCAGACACTACCGTCGTGGAAGTACGGATAGGTTAGCTCGATATTGCGTAATGTAGGTACTTTAAAGACAAACTTGTCACTATTACGCCCCGTAACAGCTTTACGGCCTTCAGCAGGGTTATTTGTATGGAATGGTTTGATTACCCCCATTTTCATATACATGGTGCCACCCACTGCTGGGCCGTTATGACAGCTGACGCAACCTTTATCTTTAAATAATTGGTAACCTGCTTTTACATCAGCAGAAATAGCATTCTTATCGCCTAGTAAATATTGGTCAAAGGTACTGTTTGGCGTAACTAAGGTTTTTTCAAATGTCGCTATCGCATCAGTAATACGGTCAATGTTTACATCGCTTGACCCATATACTTTTTCAAAACGTGCCACATAAGCAGGCATAGATGCAACGGTGTCAATGGCTAACTCATGGGTATAGCCCATTTCTACAGGGTTTGCAATTGGGCCAGCAGCTTGTTCTTTCAAGTCTTTTGCACGTCCATCCCAAAATTGAGCAAGCATAAGATCAGCATTTAACACGGTTGGCGAGTTAATTGGACCTTCTTGCCAGTGATGACCAATTGAAGTAGGTAATGCATCAACGCCGCCCATCGACAGGTTATGACACGAGTTACATGAAATATAACCAGACATTGATAAACGTGGTTCAAAATACAACATCTTGCCTAACTCAACCTTTTCAGGTGCAGTGATAACAGCCGGCTTTATGATGCTGATAGGCTCTTGAGGTTGAGCGCATGCTGTTAACGAAACAAATAGACTTAATGCAACGGGAACAGATGCCCATGCCAGTGGATTACTCATTATAAAACCTTATATATTTTGTGGATTTATGTGAAGCATATAGGGAGTTTTGTTAATGGTAAATGGCGTTTTTTAGATACAGTCCATCGGTAATCTAGATGCTCAAAACAAGATGTAAGTCACTGAAATATATTCACAACATGATAGAAATGCACATTAAACAATCAAACTCATTATTCATAACATAATCGCATGACTGAACCAGATGAAAACGCTTAATTCTCAGCCACAAAGTCAACGCATTTCAATTACATTTTCATCTCACTAAAAATACAAACCAAACTCACAAAGATACAAATTGAAAAACAGTTTACCTTTACCACTAACATTTCAAGCAATTATCATATTTTAAATCAGAATGTTACTGAGTTTTTTGTTTATACGTTCTTAGCCAAATAAGTTGCTTGAATGTTAATTTGAATCAAAAAGCAAGAGTCAATAGTCATAAATAAGCTGTCGCGATAATTTTTTTACTTTTATCGGCGAAAAATGAAATTCATCGCGTTAATTTAACGACGAATTAAGGTTTGATTATGCACTAGCTACTATCATCTAAAGCAATTAGCTAAATTGAATTGCACATGAGTAAGGAATCAATGTGAAAGGTGAAATAATCTCGTATATGTCGAGTAAAAAATACGGCTTTGTCAGAGGCGATGATAACGAAAGCTATTTTTTACATATTTCCAGTCTTATCGACCCATCACTAGAGCCCCAGCTTGTTAAAGGGGTGTTTGTTGAATTTGAACCAACTCCAACACCAAAAGGAATAGCAGCAAAACAGGTGAGTTTATATCAGTCTTATTTTATCAAAACATTATCAGACTTTATTATTACCAAACATAAAACGCCAAAGCTAGGTACTATTGAAGTGAGCCATCCGGTTGTCACTCGCTTCTTTAAATGTCCAAACGAAGGTCGTAATTACATAAAGCAACTTGCTGAAAAAGCCGACTGTAATGCCGTGCTTAATCTGCGTTATGAAAAGCAAACCTTCGCCAAAGGTAACTACCGTTACACGGTGCATGCTTACAAAGCGGATCTCGCCATTGTGACGGAACTGTTCCCTTGTCAAAGCAAACAAAATGAACAGGAATCGTTTAACGAGGTAGATAAAAAAATCAACCACGCTAACGCTACGATTCCCAAGTTGCTTGAGACTGAAAATGACACTCGCGAAAACCAACTTAAACGCGGTCCAGGCTTAGTGAAAGTGATTGTGGCACTTGCCGCGGTAGGACTTGTGGCAGCAATGGTGTCTTAGTCCAAACCGCGAACCTAGATAATAAAAAATGGCTCAAATTGATATCAATTTGAGCCATTTTTTATTGATTGCCGGTCAACTTAACTTACGTCGCTTCCTTGTCCATCTTGCATATCGGTGTGTTTAACAAGGTTTAATCGTCATCCTGTTCAAGGTATTTATGCTTCAGCGCATCTGCAGGAACAGTTGATACTTTATTGGTTTCTAACCAGCGCTTGAATCTATTGGCATCGGCTAAATGGGTATATTTACCAAAAGCGCCTAACACCACAAATGCCACTTGGCGATGATTCATGTTCGCTATCATCACCAAACAGTGCCCCGCTTTACTTGTATAACCGGTTTTAGTCAGCGAAATATCCCAATCGCCTTTAGCAACCAACTTATTCGTGTTATGAAAATCAAGTTTATATCGCGGTTTACTAAAAATAACGTGACGCTTAGGCATAGAACTTATACGTAACAGGTCCGGATACTGTCGTGATGCTTTTAATAATAAAATTAAATCATGGGCACTAGACACGTTATCAGGCGATAAACCGCTTGGCTCTTCAAAGTGTGTGTGGATCATGCCTAAGCTTTTTGCTTTGGCATTCATCGCCTTAACAAAAGCAGTAAAACCACCAGGATAATGGTGAGCTAATGAAGTCGCGGCGCGATTCTCTGATGCGATTAAGGTCATGAACATCATGTTTTCACGAGTAACCTTACTCCCAATACGAATACGAGAATGCACATTACGCATAATTTTTGACTGCGACACGTCTACGGATATTTTCTCTTTTAAAGACTGTTTGGCATCTAATACTACCAATGCAGTCATCAGTTTACTCACAGAGGCAATCGGCCTAACTTGTTCTGCATTTTCAGCTTGCAACACCTTATTAGACTGCAAATCTACAATCATAATATTTTTTGCGGCTAGCGGTTGCTGAGATATCACATCAATTTGTGCACTTGCAGACAATGAAATGCAACAAAGAGGCAAGCAACTCATTAAGAGTCTTAAAACACACGCAATACGTAACATATAAAAAAACATAATGGATTAGGGCGATGATTATACGGTAAAAGTTTTTTGTTGCCGACTCAATTCCTATGCCATGATTAATTTTAAACCCACGGTGTGATTTCTTTACTTTGCCATAGGCTTATCGACTAAATAATCTGCTTAATTGCTTAGCAAAGGGTGTAAATTGTCCCACAGATAACCGCTAACTTGCGGTATACTTTCGCCAATTACATTACCAAGTGGAACACAAGTCATGACTCAAGACGAAATGAAAAAAGCAGCGGGATGGGAAGCATTAAAGTATGTTGAATCGGGAGCAATTGTGGGTGTAGGTACGGGCTCAACTGTTAACCACTTCATTGACGCACTTGCGACCATCAAGCACGAAATCGACGGTGCTGTATCGAGCTCTGAAGCTTCTACTCAAAAGATGAAAGCCTTAGGTATTGAGGTTTTTGACCTTAACAGCGTAGCTAACTTTGACGTCTATGTAGACGGCGCGGATGAAATTAACGACCACATGGACATGATCAAAGGTGGTGGCGCAGCATTAACTCGTGAAAAAATTGTCGCCGCAGTGGCTAAAAAGTTTGTTTGTATTGTTGATGACACCAAGCAAGTTTCTGTTTTAGGTGGCTTTCCACTTCCTGTAGAAGTGATCCCAATGGCACGTTCTTACGTTGCCAGAGAACTCGTTAAACTCGGTGGCACACCGGTTTATCGTGAAGGTGTCGTGACCGATAACGGCAATGTGATTTTAGATGTTCACAATATGAAAATTGTCGACCCTAAAGCGTTAGAAGTTAAAATTAATGCCATTGTAGGGGTTGTAACAAACGGGTTATTTGCTAACCGCGGCGCAGATGTTTTACTCGTTGGTAGCGCCAACGGCGTTCACACCCTTAACGCGAAATAATTAGGCGAAAGTCTGCGTATAAAAAAGCCCAACAATTCATTGTTAGGCTTTTTATGCAGATAGCACCGAGGTTAATTGATAAAGAAATTAAACCTTAAATTGGCTCACCGCTTCTTGTAAACCTGCTGCTTGCTCTCTTACATCATTTGAAGATGTTGCATTACCTTCAGCAGCAATAGAAGACTCTTCTGCAATGTCACGTATTACCACGACGTTTTTATTCACCTCAGCCGCCACCATTGACTGTTCTTCAATTGCCGTTGCAATTTGAGTACTCATGTCCATGATATTGGTGACATCATCATTGATTTGTAGCAATAGTTCACCAGAGTTAGCAGCTTCAATAGCGCTTTCAGCACTTTGGGCTTGGCTATGTTCCATTAATTTCACAATATCTTGGGTACGGTTTTGTAACTTACCAATGATCCCTGAAATCTCTTCAGTTGACTCTTGGGTACGCATCGCTAAATTACGCACCTCATCAGCAACAACAGCAAAGCCGCGACCTTGTTCACCAGCACGCGCCGCTTCAATTGCCGCGTTAAGTGCTAATAAGTTGGTTTGCTCTGCAATACCGCGGATAACATCTAACACACTACCAATTGTCACACTGTCATTTTCAAGCTCAGCAACAACTGAGGAAGAATCATTCAATTGTTTCGCTAACGCTTCAATTTTATCAATAGTTTGTCTTACACCGTCTTGACCATTTTGCGCATTCTCAAATGTTTGACTGGCTTTTAAAGCGGCTAACTCAGTGTTTTTAGCAATTTCATCAATGGTTGCTACCATTTCGGTGATGGCCGTTGCCACCATATCGGTTTCATTTAATTGTTTCGCTACACCTTCTGAAGCAACATTGGCATTAAGTGACAACTCATGGCATGAGTCATTCATTGCGCCAACAGAGCTGTTAACGTGCTCAATCAAGACTTGGAACGACGCCACCATTTCATTAAAGTGCTGAGCAATTTTAGCTAATTCATCATTACCGCTTTCATCACAGCGTAATGACAAATCTTTATTATTCTCAATCTTGGTAATAATTTGAGTAATGTTATTTACCGGCGTAATAATGCTTCTAATAATAAAGTAAGCAATAATTGCAAGCAGTAAGGCAATAATAACAAACCCAACAATGCTCATTGTTGTAGCTGAAGATTGTGCCTCATCAATTGCTTTAAAGGTTTCTTTATGTAGAGATTTAATCGCCATATCAGTGGAATGGATAACATCACGCAACTGCGCCATCTCACCCTCATTTTCTGTTAGACCAAAGACCTTCTCTTTCGCAACGACATTATTAAAATCGACTTTATAACTCGCCATTTTAGTTTTAATGTCCATCTTCGTTTGATAAGGCAAGTCACTGTTGCTTAATGCCTGGTCAAAATCATTAATGGTGTCATTAAATTTGGTTAAATAATTGAGGTCACGGCGCATGATAAAATCTTTTTCAATCCGTCTTAATTGCAACATATAATTAGTTAACGAATCTTGATTTTGCTCGACAAGAGCGGTTTCAACGGCGTGAACAGCTTGACGTAAAGAACCATATAAACCGTCTGAGTGAGTTAAACCAATTTGTTGTTTTAACTCTACAAGCTTATTAAAACTTTGATTATAACGATCAAGGCTTTGCTCTAATGTTTTAAGGTCAGTAACAGAAATGCCGTTCTCGGTAAGAATTTTTTCAACACTTTCGACATGCTTGTCAACATTGGCCGCGTTTTTCGAATGATTGACCACATATTTAAGATCAAAACGGGCAAGGAAATCTTTTTCTTGAATGCGTAATAATGACACTTCCTTCTCAATGCGCACAATATTTTCTGTCGCCGTAGATAAGTCACTCAATTTTGAAGTTGATATGTTTTGTAAGCTAAACATAGCTAACACCGCGGTCATTGACACAACGGCATTAACGATTAATTTTGATCTGATAAGCATATCAGCTCCTTTAACAACGATTAATTACATTTACTACATTAATTATAACGGCTAACTAAAGATAAACTTGATTCAAAATCGAACATTTAAATCATTAACATCAAGATAATAACCAACATGTAAATTTAATTAACATCACCCACAACATTTACGATACAACCCAAACCATATGCCTACTTATCATTTATGATGTACACCTACTCATAGTGTGGAGAATCAACATAAACCATTTTGCCACTTAGGCTGTCTAATAATTAAATTAACTATTTTAGGTTTCAACTTAATGAAAAGGAGCGAGGATATCGACATCAATACACTCGATAATCTCACGAGTGATTCACAATTAGCCACGTTAGCGGCCAATGGAGATAAAAGCGCATTTCATCAGCTTTATCTTCGCCATCATCAACGGGTTTATGCCATCAGCTTTCGTTTTGCTGGCCAACATGCATTAGCCGAGGAAGTTACTCAAGAATGTTTTATTAGATTATGGAATAAAATTGATCAGTTTAATCAAAGCAGTCAATTTACCACTTGGTTGCATCGACTATGTGTGCGCCAAGCAATTAACACCATGAAAGTGCAACACACATTTTGGCAGCGATTCTTACCTTTTCAAGACAACGATTCTTTGATTGAACCGTGTGAACAAGCCGCTGAATACCATCAATTAGATAAGTATATCTGTCGATTACCTAAACAAATGCGCATCGTGTTTGTACTAATCGCCATTGAAGGTTATCAGCACAATGACGTTGCACAACTACTTGGTATTGCTCAAGGCACCAGTAAAAACCACTACTTTAAAGCTAAACAGCTTTTACAGGAGATGTTGTCATGAAAAAGTCATCCTCTGAACCTCATTTATCGGCCGCCTCTCATTCAGCAGAGCCGCTTAATCACCTTGATAAGTTAATTGCCAGCGCGCCACATGAAATAACACCTAGGCACGACTTGTGGCCGGCAATAGAAGCGAGGCTGCACAAAAAAAATGCCCCTAGTGTTAACGATAATCGTTGGCGAAACGTCGCAATGGCCGCTTGCATAACCTTAGCGGTACTGGTGACATGGCAATGGGACAAAGCCCCCGAAACCTTACCAACACAAGCGTCATCGCTCGATCTACAACTGATCAACGACATTGACCAAATTGCACTGCGCCACGCTCAACAAGTTCAACAACTTCAGATTGGTGTAATGCAAGCTAATTGGCAAGGCGACCCATTAACCCAGGGAATACAAGAATTAACCGTTGCCGCTAATAAAGCCCAACAAGCTTTAGAGTCTGCGCCGCAAAATCAACAATTATGGCAATTGTGGTTATGGCTACAACAGCGTCAAATACATTTACTCAAACAGCAAAATAAACGATTCGATTTTAATGCTAACCAATATACACAAGGAACTTCAATATGATGATGCAACTTAACTTCCCCCAAAAAGCGCTCACGAAATTTGTCACAACGTTAGTCATCACGTTATCTTTAGCCAGTGCTAGTGCCTTCAGTGCAGAGGAAGTGTCGCAACAATTAACCGCGCCGAGTCATGCCAATATTGATATCAAGGTGCAGCGTGGTAACGTAAAAATTATAGGGTGGGATAAAAACCTCATTCAGGTTGAAGGCACATTAGATGCACTTTCTAAAGGACTTGTTTTCAAAAAAGACGGTGACGAATTCACCATCGAAGATAAGCTCCCACGCAGCTATTCAGGTAAACGTGGTCAAGGTTCTAATCTCGTTATTAATGTTCCGAATAAAACCGATATCGAAATAGAAGGTATCTCTTCTGATTACAATATTAGTCAGCTTGTGGGCGAAATTGAACTTGAAGTGGTCAGCGGTAACATTAATGCGAGCGACCTAGATGGAGACATAGAGCTCAGCGCCGTGTCGGGAAACATTCAAGCTTCACAACTCAGTGGTGACATTGAATTAGAAACCGTCTCAGGCAACATTAACGATAATCATAGTCAAGGCGAAGTGTCTTATCGCCTAGTAAGCGGTGACTTAACCGCTAGCAGCCAAGCGACTAAAATTAAGGTAGACCAAGTATCAGGCAAGATTGATGGCAACTTCAAGCCAGCTAAGCATATTAAAGTGGTCGCCGTGAGTGGCGATATAAGCCTTAAATTATCCGATTCGCTGTCTCGCGCAAAATTAGAGTCTGTCAGTGGCGACATCACCACAGCATTTAGCAATATCCCCTCTGTTGATGTCAACATCAATGGCGGCCCAGCGGGGAAAATAACCAACCAACTTACCGACCACAATGTTATTAAAGGTAAATATCAGCCAAGCAGCACATTGCAATTTAGAGTAGGTAATGGCGCTGGAAAATTATCAATAAATACCATCAGTGGACACTTAACCATTAAGTAAAAGTCGCTGCATTCCACAAACACAATATTGTGATAACAAAAACCAAACTCATTGAATGAGTTTGGTTTTTTAAGTTAGTGACGAGCTTATTTACCGCGATAAATAAACTGGATAAAAGTAACGGTTACGGCCAAATAACCACGGCATATAACGCATCATTTAAACCGAACCAATTAACGTGGTTAACACTATCTGTACTATCGCAGTATATTAAGCCTAATACAGTTATTTAACTGAGCTGACTTCTTCTTTCGTTAAGTAACGCCATTCACACGGCTCTAAATCATTATCAAGTTCAATCGCGCCAATGGCCTCACGGTGTAAATTCACCACTTTATTTCCAACCGCACCAAACATACGTTTCACTTGATGATATTTACCTTCACTAATGGTCAGCCTGACATGGTGTGAGTCAATAATATCGAGCACGGCGGGTTTGGTTAATCCATCTTCACTTTTTAATGCGATACCTTGCTTAAAAATGTCGGTCATTTCATCAGCAACCGGGTCAGCTAACTCAACCCAATAACGTTTGCCGCAGTCTTTTTTCGGCGAAGTAATTTTGTGTGACCATTGTCCATCACTGGTGATAATGACTAACCCTGTGGTATCAACATCTAATCGCCCAGCAATATGTAAGTTGTCAATTTTTTCAATATCTAATAACGATAAAACTGATTGGTATTCTTCTTCATCAACATTTGAACAAATAGTATCAACGGGTTTATTGAGCATAATGTAACGCTCACCAATTAATTGCAGCTCATTACCGTCGACTTCAATTAACATTGTATCTGTCACTTTAAAGCTTGGGTCTTTAATGACCTCACCATCACAAGTGACCTCGCCTGATTTTAATAAGCGCTTGGCTAACGAACGGGTTAACTCAGTACTTTCACAAATGAACTTATCTAATCTCACAATACTACCCACATGATTCAAACCACGGTATTATGCGCGATAGCACAGCAGACATAAAGTAAATTGAGCCGCAACATGCTATTTATGCGCCCAGTTACACCTCGTTACAAACAAACCCAAAAGTAAGCTAAACTCTTGTTAATCCCAATCGTGGGTCTTACCATACCAATACAAAAAAAATGTCAACGCTCAGCAAATTAATACTGTTGCTAGCATCAAGGCATCAATATACAAATAAAATAATAAACCAGCTTTATAAAAATGACTTCTTTACTAAGGGAATTAATATGAAAAAACGCGTCATTAGTGGCCTATGTGCCTCACTCATTGTTAGCTTAAGCGCATGTAACACTGACAATGTTCCAACCAATCAAGCACCAGCAGATGCCGTAAAAACACAAGCCGCTACCGCTGTTAGCCAAGCACTGAGCTCAGGTATCGATTTTTCTAATATGGACAAAACGGTTCGTCCACAAGATGACTTTTACTTGTATATGAATGGCGCCTGGATGAAAAGCGCTGAAATTCCAGGTGATCGTACGACTATTGGGGCATTTTATGACTTACGTGAAAACGCTCGAAATGACGTAAGAGAAATTATTGAAGATCTCAGTGCTAACACTCATTTAGTTGCGGGCACTGACGAACAAAAAGTAGCTGACCTTTATCGCTCATTTATGGATGTAGATACCTTGAACAAATTAGGTATTACTCCAATTCAAGCAGACTTAACCAAAATTGATGCCCTAAAAAATAAAAGTGAGCTAACCGCTTATTTTGGTGAAAGCCAAGCTAATGGCGGCCCAACACCCATTGCTTTTTATGTTGATATTGATGCAAAAGACTCAAGCCGTTATGCCACTCACCTTTATCAATATGGTTTAAGCTTGCCAGAAAAAGACTATTACTTTAACCAAGCAGAACGCTTTGTGAATATCCGTAATAAGTTTGCGCTACACATTGAAAAAATGTTTGATTTAGCCGGTCTTGCAAACGGTAAAGTTGCAGCACAAAAAATTCTTGCACTTGAAACGGCGATAGCAAAACAACATTGGGATGTCGTTCAAAATCGTGACAGCACCAAAACCTACAACAAATACCAAACCAAGGATCTCGCAACACTGGCACCAGACATTAACTGGCAAGGTTATTTAGCAGCACTTGGCGCTGACAAGCAAAGCGATATCATTATTAATCAACCTAGCTTTATTAAAGGCTTCGATCAGCTGGTTAAAAATACCGATCTTGCAACGTGGAAAACCTACCTAACTTGGCAAACATTGTCGCAAAGCGCGAGCGATTTAACCCAAGCGCTAGATGCAGAAAACTTTGATTTTTACTCTAAAACACTTAACGGCCAACAAGAGCAACAACCTCGTTGGAAACGCGGTGTAAGCACCGTTAGTGGCACATTGGGTGAAGTGGTCGGTAAAGTGTACGTTAAACGCCACTTTGCACCCGAAGCCAAAAGCCGTATGACTCAGCTTGTGGCTAATTTAAGTCATGCTTACGCCTCCAGTGTTGACTCGCTTGACTGGATGAGCGCAGAAACGAAAGTGGCAACAAAACAAAAGCTGTCTAAATTCACCTCAAAAATTGGCTACCCAGACAAATGGGCTGATTACAGTAAATTAACTATTCAGTCTGACGATCTTATCGGCAATCTAAAACGCGCTGCCGTTGTATCACATAACAAAGACATCGCGAAACTAGGTCAACCTATCGATAAAGGTGAATGGCATATGACCCCACAAACGGTCAACGCTTATTACAACCCGACCATGAATGAAATTGTGTTCCCTGCCGCCATTTTACAACCACCGTTTTTCAACCTTAAAGCTGACGATGCAGTTAATTACGGCGGTATTGGTGCCGTAATTGGCCATGAAATGGGACACGGTTTTGATGATCAAGGAGCTAAATTTGACGGTGACGGCAATATGCGTAACTGGTGGACAGATGCTGATTTAAAAGCATTCCATGTAAAAACTAAAGCCTTGGTTAACCAATTTAACGGTTTCCAAGTATTTGATGACCTACACGTTAACGGTGAGCTGACTCTTGGCGAAAACATCGGTGACTTATCTGGTGTCACCATTGCTTATAAAGCCTACAAAATGTCGTTAAAAGGTAAAGAAGCCCCTATCATTGACGGCTTAACCGGAGATGAACGTTTCTTTATGGGCTTTAGCCAAATTTGGCGTGTAAAAATGAAAGAAGAAGCAATGCGTAACCGCGTAGCAACGGATCCGCATTCACCGGGTCACTTTCGCGCATTAGGCGCACTGTCTAATGTACCTGAGTTCTATAAAACCTTTGACGTGAAACCGGGCGACAAAATGTATGTTGCACCAGAAAAACGCGTGAAAATTTGGTAATCACGGCATTACCCATAGAATAAGTTCCCCTAAAAAAGCGCCTACTTATGGCGCTTTTTTTATTTGTGATCGCAAAGCAACTTTATTCTAAACACGCTTGTTGTTCAGTTCTGATTCAGTATGCTAAAGGTACAGTTAACGCACCTAAAGTAAAGGACTGAATTAATGAATCGTATTTTTCGTACTCTATTTATTTTTTTAATTTTACTGACCACCCGTGGCGCTGTCGCTCAACCTCAACAAGTTAAAGTTAACCTATTAAATAACGGTAGCTATAACTTTTCTCAAACGACTCGCAGTGAATTAGACGAGCTCAACGAACTAGAAGACTTTCAACACGGTTTCCCGTTGCAACCAAGTAATGACTTTGAATTACTGATGAGTCTGTCAATTACAGCACAAGACGAGCTAGGCTATCTCATCAACCAAGTTTCAATGGCCTCTCACACTCAAGCGGTGCTTGCGCCCAATAAAGATAAACAGCGCGCACAAATTAAAATTGACACCAAATTTGCCGGACAAGCGGATCAACTCACTGACTTAGTTCGCGCAAGCATTGTTGCTGACGACGTGAGTTCACTCATTAGCGCTTATGAAGCGTTAACTAAGCAAGCTGACGTAGTACAACTTAAAAACCGTTTTGCACAGCCTAAAGCCTCAGGCTATCGGGATTTAAATGCATTAGTGAGGTTGCCACATAGCGGCATGATTGTTGAGGTGCAATTTCATCTTAATAATATTGCCGATATAAAAAGCGGTCCAGAACATGACACTTACGTGCAAATTCAAGCCATAGAGTTACAAGCCAACCGAGAACATCGCCCATTAACTGATTATGAATTACACCGTATCACCAAGTTAAGACAAGACTCGCACAAGCTCTACCATAAAGCATGGTTAAGCTATAAAAGACAACACAGCGCCAAACATAGCATTACCCAAGCCGCTTAGGATTTACCCGCTTCTCTAGTTTGCGCTCACATATTGTGAGCGCTTTTTTTATTCTCATTCACCAAGCGATTTCGCTTCTGCTATAATCGCGCCCATTGAATTTATTGAACCGCTTAAGGTCACCCATGAACGAAATTATTGAACAACTTCGCGAATTAAGCGAAACCGTTCCAGTGCCGCTTACCTTGCCGACATTTGAACAAATTGTTGACGTTGAAGAGCAAATCCTTATCTCGCTACCAAACGATTTAAAGGAATATTTACTCTTTGGTAGCGACGTAATTTATGGGGCACTTGAACCCGTTACCGCCTCAGATCCTTATTCACACACTTATTTACCTGAAGTTACCAGTTATGCATGGTCTTTAGGCATGCCAAGAGATGTGGTGGCGATTTGCCAGCAAGGTGAAGGTTTTTATTGTATCGACCAAGATGGCCAAGTGTCTTTTTGGCAAGACGATGACTTTTCTGAAGATGTTTGGGAGTCATTCTGGGATTGGGTTGAAGCGGTTTGGCTTGCACAATAACCTAATTGGGTTCATTTTACTGTTACTAATTATTGAGAATTACCATGTCAAAAATCACCCCATTAAACGCCATTGAAATGCAATGTTTACGTCAATCATTTGGGCTTAGTGTGGAGCAAGTTGCCACGTTAACTAAATGCACTAAAGAACAAGTCATTGCTTGGGAAAGCGCGCAAGACACCGCACCAATGCAGGCACAAAAAGCATTATTAGATATCGATGATATCATCGAAATGCAGGTGTTAAATACCACTGACGGTATTGAAGAATTATTTAAAAAAGAACCTAAACGTCATCTGGCATTTGTGGTTTATCCAACTCAAGCACTATACACCCAATATAATCCTGAATTTTTAAGTTCATTACCCCTAACCGAGTTATATAACACTGCTGCTTGGCGGATCAAAAAAGAATGTAAAATCGTGTTAGAAGTTGAAGTCACGTTAATTGCGCTTGATGCTGAAGCTTATAAAGCTTATCGCGCCGACAATAACATGAGCGAAAGCCGTGAAAGCCGTGCTAAATGGGCTGCAACCCAGCTGTAATAAGCATGTTTAACGCTTAAAGGTCAACACACCCTAATAACTAAAAAGGAAGCCAGTGGCTTCCTTTTTATATTTCTGCGGTTAATACATTGCGACTAAATTGCGTTAACGCTTTATTTCACAGAAGGGACTTGGCTGAGTTTACGTTAGAATTAACTAATCTTCTCTTTAGCCGCTTTAGCTATGGCTTGCGTTTTTTGCAATGCACTGGCTAAGGCTGGGCGATGTTGCAAACGGTCTCTAAACGCCGCCATCTTTGGCGGAATATCTTGCTCAAACAACGTCGCCCACATTAAGGTTTGCGCTAATAAAATATCGCAATTGGTAATCGTATCACCCAATAAAAAACCTCTTTCAGGGATCCATTGCTCGGCAATTTCAGCCGCTTTATCAAACTCATATTTCGCGACCGCAAGCATCTCAACCAAACGTAGGTTTTCTGGTAAAGCAAATTTATGTTTACCCATACTCCAAAGTGGCTGTTCTAACTCCGTAATAATAAAACTCACCCAGCGGTGATGCTGCGCAGCTAAGGCCGTTCCTGGCGCTGGCAAAAATGCCCCTTCACCGTAACGCTCAGACAAATACTGCATAATAGCCGCAGATTCGGTCAACACAATATCACCGTCTTTTAGTACGGGCATTTTACCGCTAGGGTTCATCGCTAAGTAGGACTCACTGCGATTATCACCTTCAGCAAAATTTAAAAAACAAAACTCCCAATTCAAGCCTAACTCTTCTAATAACCATGACACCCGCAGTACTCGGCTACGTGGTGTACCATAAAGAGTGATCATTGCAATTCCTTAAAAAATAGACGAAAAAATGGCTTTGCCACTTAACGCCACCTAAAAACAGGCGGGCTTACAGATTGATGGTTGCCGTTAACTTAGTCGTTTATATCACAAGTAACCGCGTTATCATCAACGATAAGCCATCTTGCCACTAACTGAACCTTGTCGTCATTAGGCTTAGTTCATCTTTAACAGTTATTTTGCCCTTAACAGTAACGATAACGGTGCACTTTTCGCCTTCACGTTCAATGACCAACCATGGCGCGTAAATTTGCCACTAATGCCAGCCGGGCTGTAAACAGTTTACCTAAGCCTAAACATATCAATAAATAACATGTATTCATGCCTTAAAAGCACCGCCGTAAACCGCGCTATCATCGAGATTAAGCCATGAATTACCGCAAGTGAATATGGATGCGAGAAACAACGTCAAAAATACTGTTTCTACAAGCGATAAAGGCTATAATACCGCCTTATTCCACCACAGCGCAGCCGCGTAAAGAGACCTATGTTAAACAACGATATTCTTCGTCGTATCCGTTTTGTATTCGACTTTTCTAATAGCAAAGTCATTGATATTTTTGCAAAAGCCGATAAAGCATTGACAACAGAACAAGTCATTGCCCTATTGAAAAAAGAACAAGATGAAGGCTACCAGCCCTGCAATGACACAGTAATGTGTCAGTTTTTAGATGGGCTGATTATTACAAACCGCGGATTAAAAGAGGGTGCTGAACTACCTGCGCCGGTTAAGCAACTTAATAACAACCTTATTTTCAAAAAGTTGCGTATTGCTTTGGAATTACGCGAAGAAGATATTACTGCCATTTTAGCATTAGCCGACTTCACGACTTCAAAGTCAGAACTTGGCGCGTTGTTTAGAAATCCCAGTCATAAAAACTTTAAGGCTTGCGGCGACCAAATGCTCCGTAACTTCCTTAAAGGCTTGTCAATTAAACATCGTGGCATGTAATGCCGCTTTTATAAAAGGTGTGATGAGTGAATCACTCACCTTTAGTTGAATTAACGCGCAGTGCAAACTGCGCTTTTTTTGCTATAAACACTTTTATTGCACAATGGCATCAATAAAAAACGTGAAATAGATCACTAAACAGACCACAAAGATAATGAGACGTGGTAATCTACGCCCAATCAAATTAAAGCCAAAAACGAATAAAATTAAACAGTAAGGTTTCCCCATGGACGATAACAAACGCCCTCTCTATCTTCCTTTTGCAGGCCCTGCCATTCTTGAATCTCCTTTACTTAATAAAGGAACGGGATTTAGTGAAGAAGAGCGTATTTTCTTTAACCTTGAAGGGCTCATCCCTTGGGAAATAGAGACAATTGAAGAACAAGTTGAACGCGCATATCAGCAATATACCAACTTCAATAACGACCTCGACAAGCACATTTATCTGCGAAATATTCAAGACACTAACGAAACGCTGTTTTACCGACTCGTGCACAATCACATAAGTGAAATGATGCCTATTATCTACACCCCGACAGTCGGATTGGCGTGTGAGCGTTTTTCAAAAGATTATCGCAGAAATCGGGGCTTATTTATTTCTTACCCCAATAAAGATCGCATTGAAGAAATGCTTAACAATGCGACACGTCAAAAAGTAAAAGTCATTGTGCTCACAGACGGTGAGCGCATTTTAGGCTTAGGAGATCAAGGCATTGGCGGCATGGGAATTCCAATTGGTAAATTGTCACTATATACCAGCTGTGGTGGTATCAGTCCGGCTTATTGTTTACCAATTACCTTAGATGTTGGTACCGATAACCCACATCTTCTTGAAGACCCAATGTACATGGGATGGCGACATCAGCGTATCGCAGGCCAAGAATATAATGACTTTGTTGAAGAATTTATGCAGGCAGTTCATCGTCGCTGGCCTGAAGCTTTAATTCAGTTTGAAGATTTTGCGCAAAAAAATGCCATGCCATTGCTTGAGCGCTACAAAGATCAATACTGTACCTTTAATGATGACATTCAAGGCACAGCAGCTGTGACGGTGGGGTCGTTGCTCGCTGCCTGCAAAGCCGCAAAAACCCAATTATGTGAGCAACGTATCACCTTCCTTGGTGCAGGCAGTGCCGGTTGCGGTATAGCTGAAGCGATTATTGCTCAAATGGTCTCAGAAGGCATTACTGAGGCACAAGCTCGTGCGCAAGTATTTATGGTAGATCGTTGGGGGTTATTGCAAGATAGCATGCCTAACTTATTACCTTTCCAGCAAAAACTCACTCAAAGCGCACAAGCATTAGCCCATTGGCAAAAAGCAGATGAGAATATTTCATTATTAGATGTGGTCAACAATGCCAAGCCTACGGTATTAATTGGTGTATCTGGTGCTCCAGGATTATTTACCGAAGAAATCATACGTGCCATGCATCAACATTGTCCGCGTCCAATTGTGTTTCCGCTATCTAACCCGACCAGCCGCGTTGAAGCCACCCCAAAAAACATTCTGCATTGGACTAATGGCGAAGCTTTAGTTGCAACAGGCAGTCCTTTTGAGCCAGTTGTCGTCAATGACATCACCTATCAAATTGCCCAATGTAACAACTCATTTATTTTCCCGGGTATAGGCCTTGGGGTATTGTCTTGCGGTGCAAGCCGTGTGTCTGATGAAATGCTGATGGCTTCAAGCCGTGCATTAGCTGAGTGCTCACCACTTGGTCAACACGGTACAGGTTCATTATTACCGGATCTTGAACACATTCAATCTGTGAGTAAATTTATTGCCTTTGCGGTGGCAAAAGCAGCCATTAAACAAGGTTATGCTTTACCGTGTTCTGATGAGTTATTGCAACAATCTATTGAAGATAACTTTTGGAAACCTGAATATCGCCGCTATAAACGAACCTCGTTTTAAGCGCCAGCGTTCAGGAATGAAAAATAAAAAATCCCAGCATCTATGCTGGGATTTTTTATTTGTTCAATCTGTTTTAATTTACCATTTTAGCCAGCTAAATTACTCAGCCATCACCAATTTAATGCTATTGAATAAAGAACGATCGGTGCGCGCTTTTTTAAGCTTACGTAAACTTTCTTTTAATGACGCTTGCGCTAAACGCCCAAAAACGCCGTCATATTCTTTATCATTCATTTCTTCTTCTGACTCAGCAGAATCAGCAATTTCTTGGGCTACGCGGCTAAGTTGCATCCACGCATTGGCAATATAAAAACCATGAAATTGCGCTTGGGAGAATAATTTTTGTGCACTGGCAGGCAGTGCGTCCCAAGATTGTTGAAATTCACCCGCTTTATCTGCCAATAATTCAGCCAATAAGCCCTCATAAGCTTCAAGTAAAGTCGCAGGCATTTTAGTCATTGGTAACACTTTATTTGATACGTTATATGACACTTGCTTTACGGTATCAGCATACTGCTGTTGTTCACTCATTGTATTCTCTCTATTTTAAAATTGGCCGCTGACATAAACGCCATAAGTGCCATTATACGCAATCGGCGTGATATTTACGCCCTTAAACGGCTGAGTAAAATACCAACCGGCTAATGCGCCAATTGCCGCCCCCGCCAACACATCGCTGGTTTCATGCTTGTCACTGGCCACTCTGCTATAAGCCACATAACTTGAAGCCACATATGCAGGTACGCCATATTCCCAGCCATAACGACGATAAATAAAGGTCGCAGCAGCAAAGCTGTCGGCGCTGTGTCCTGATGGAAAAGAATCATTACCACTTCCGTCGGGACGGTCTTTATCAACGGTATATTTTAATGCTTCAACGCCAACACGACTAGATGCAAGCGTTGCAGCTAATTGCCACATACCTTGATAATCATCTTCAATCAATAACGTTGCTGACAATGCCGTTAATGGCAAAGCAAGATGAAGCACATCACCAGATTGCTCAAGGTTACCCGCACTGACGACTGGGGTCATCAACGACAGAGTAAGCGTTAATATTGCACTCGTTTTTTTAAGCATCATCATTCACTTCACCGTTAAAATTGCTGCGGATGCTAACGCTAAACACCAGTACAAAGCAATACATGTTACACATTGATAAACCATCATAGAAAGACTTCACCGCCGAGAATGTTTCACGCTATAATACATTTAACGCTATAAATTTATAACAATCAAAGTGTTATTTATCACACTGATTAACATAGCCGCCAGCACAATAATCGAGTTAAGACACCCTGATTCATCAACAACACAAAGGTGTCTCGTTGCAAGCAAAAGTCATGGTTAGGTATGTTTACTACGCGGCAAAAACAATCACCGTTGATTAAATTCTACAACCATATAAAACCATCACATTTTTTATTAAGAGCATAAACATTGTTGCATTTATCTATCCTAAATAAAGTACTCATACTTGTTTATTTAAGTACCATCATTGCATTGTGTGCTCAGGCAAGTGCTGATCAATTCGAACAAACTCACTTTGAATCCAGAAATGATAAACAGCAACGCGCTGACGTTATTTTACTTGCGTTAGAAAATGGCATTACCGACCAAGAGGAATACCAACCTCTTTTTAATGAATTAGAAACCCTGCTGCAACCTGATGATATTCAACGTAAAAAACGTTATGTCCGTAATGTTTGTTGGTATCAACCTAGCAATACCACTCAAGAAGTTGATCAAGCCATTGCTTACGCTGATACACAAATATTGGTTTACGCTAAGCCCTATCCATCAACCATATTAACTGACTTACATTTGTGTCGAGGTTGGTATAAACAATTAAACTCTTACACGCAAAGTGCTCATAAAGACCTTAACTTTGCCATCAACAGTGCCTACCAAATAGAAAACCCTCGCCTCATTGCTGACGGGCGCAGTATTCGCGGTTCAATGTATTCTTATCAAGGTAATTACAGCGCGGCTTTAGAAGATTTAATCACCGCACAGCAACTGTATGAATCAATCAATATGCCTTATTGGGCAACATATAACTTAGGTGAGCTAGCCGCTACCTATCGTCGCTTTGGTGATGCCACTACGGCATTGAAATATCAAAAACAACTAGAGCAACGCTATATTGACGATGATAAAATATTTGATGCCAATGAACTTAGTATTCAAATTGGTTATTCATTAAGTACATTAAAGCGTTACGATGAGGCAATTAAACGCTTTAAAAAATCACGTCAATTTGCCATCGATAATGAAGACCCAATACTGGCAGCCGACATGGCAATCAGCATCGCTAGTGAATATATAAAACAAGGTAAGTTCAGCCAAGCTAAGTTATTAATTGAGCAAGAAAAAGATAATATTCCGAGTGATTTCAGCGCCCCATACAGTTATTTAACCTATACCCAAGCGCAATTAGCACACCATGAAAATCAGCCAACAAAAGCCCTTAAACTATTAAACCGTTCGCTTGAAGCGTTTGTAAAAAATAACAATCAACGTGGCATTAGCGATGTTGAAATGCTCACCAGTCAAGTTCATGCCAGTAATGAACAGTGGCACCAAGCATACATAGCATTGCAGCAATATTTAGTGACTCACAAAAAACTTGACCAAAAGCTACTAGATGAACGTAACGCAGAAATGCAGGCGCGTTTTGACACGTCAAAAATTAAACGAGAAAATCAATTATTGCTCAAAGCTGCTGAGGCTAAAGAGCAACGTTTAATGATGATGGAACGTAACGATGTATTGCAAATTATTGTGATAATTTTAAGTTCGATTATTTTGGTTTTCTTATCTATTTTTGCTTATAAATCATTAATTAAACAACGTACCTTCCGCCAACTTGCATTAACTGATGAACTAACAGGGTTATCCAATCGCCGTGACACCTATAGCCATGGGCATCGATTTTTAAAACAAGCTATTAGTCAAAATAAGCCATTGTCGATTATTTCATTTGATGCTGATCATTTTAAAGCAGTGAATGACGCATTAGGTCATGACACTGGAGATAAGGTATTAATGAAGCTGGCCGAGCTTACCGCGACCATGATGCGTGACAGTGATATTGTTGGCCGAGTTGGCGGTGAAGAATTTCTCATTCTATTGCCTAATATCAATAAAAATACCGCCGTTGAAATTGCCAAACGATTAATTTTGACTATTGAGAAATATGACTGGAATCAAGTTGCTCCGGGGTTAAGCCAAACCGTCAGCGCGGGGGTGAGCACCTTAGAAAACGAAACCACTTTAACCCCATTATTATTAAAAGCGGATAAAGCCCTTTACTCAGCCAAAGCATCTGGACGCAACTGTGTCGTTGCAGAATAATACAGCATTTCGTGGCCTTGGTAGCTATCATTGCGCGGTTCAAGCCAATTTTGACGATAAATAGTCGTAAAAAATACCTTGTAACCGCTATAATTTGCCTGAGTTCTTAACAGGCCCTAAGTCATGACCCACACACCCGCAGATAGCCATCCAATCAATATAGAACCGAAACCACAATTAACTGACGCCCAGTTAATTGAGCTTGCGCAGCAGATTAAACGCTGGGGGCAAGAACTTGGGTTTGCAAATATTGGCATTACCGATATTGATTTATCGGCACACGAACCCAAACTGCAAAGCTGGCTAGATAACCAATATCACGGTGAAATGGCTTATATGGCCAATCACGGCATGATGCGCGCACGGCCTGCTGAATTACACCCAGGAACAATTAGAGTGATCAGTGCCCGTATGGACTACTTACCGCCTAATGCAGGCTTTGCCGTTAATTTAGCCGATCCCAATTTAGGTTATATCTCGCGGTATGCCGGTGGGCGTGATTATCATAAACTCATGCGCCAACGTCTTAAAAAGCTTGGAGAGCGGATCTCATCCCATTGCGAACAGCTTCATTCAAGCCATCATAACTTTCGTCCCTTTGTTGATTCCGCCCCAATTTTAGAACGCCAACTAGGTGATAATGCAGGTTTAGGTTGGACTGGCAAACATTCATTATTAATCGACCCACAAGCTGGTAGTTGGTTCTTTTTAGGTGAGCTGTTGGTCGATATTGCGCTGCCAACTGATAAAGCGATAACGCCGCAATGCAATCAATGCGTGGCATGCATTAAGTCATGCCCAACCAATGCCATTGTTGAAGATGGCGTTGTTGATGGCAGGCGCTGCATATCTTACCTAACGATTGAATTACAAGACGCCATTCCGCTGGAGTTTAGAGAAGCAATAGGTAACCGCATATATGGTTGCGATGACTGCCAACTTGTTTGCCCTTTTAATGGTCAGACACCATTAACTCAAGAAAATGATTTCCATACCCGTGAAAAGCTAATTCAACCCGATTTACTCAATTTATTTTCTTGGGATGAAACCACTTTTTTGTCACTCACTCAAGGGAGTGCAATTCGGCGTATTGGCCATAGACGTTGGCTACGCAACATTGCAGTTGCACTAGGAAATGCCCCTTTTAACGATGCAATCGTATCGGCATTAGAGCACAAAAAAAACAGCCAAGAAGTTGATGAAATGGTCATCGAGCATATCGACTGGGCACTTACAAAGCAGCGTCAACAACAAGCAAGCATAAACCGAAAAACTCAACGAGTGATAAGAACCGTTCAGCGCGGTATGCCCCGAGATGCTTAATGCATGTTAGGTAGCGTTGATGCCGTACCTGTAAAGCAAAGGGCTAAATAAGTAAATAACCGAAATAAAGCGAAAGGATAAGTTGCGGCGCGATAAACTCAGGTAACACAGACGACTATTTGCCGCTGAACGGATATTTATAATAAGTAAACTAAATACGGATTTATTAACAAGACGAGTTATTGCCTACATCATCAACAATGTAGGCTTACGTTTTTTAGCGTTTTGGACGAGGTAATTTAGGCAGCTCAAGGCCAATATAAACTAAGCGTACTAAAAAAGGTAAGAGTGACAATAAAATGCCCCAAAATGCCAACGGATAAAAGAGTGATTTACCACTACAGATCGGAAGAGATTGGTAAACGCATCGATGATCAAGTACCTGAACATCCGTTAATGCATATCCTTGTGATGCCGCTGTCACTAAATCATAAGAAAATGTTGCCTGAGCAAAAGCGGAAATAGGCAAACATAATAAACACAGTATAAGCATTGCTGTTAATCGCTTCAAAAACATATTTCCTCCCCAAAATTTAATCACTAAAGGCATGCATCACTCATCGCGTTTAATGTGCGCTAGCGATTGCTTGTATCAATATGACTCTAAAGTAATATGGAAAGTTCATCTAGATAAAGTGCTAATTTTACTAATTTTTTATTTTATTGATCTTCGATCAATTTTATACAAAAAGTGAATCCAAATCACAGGTTCTCTCTTTAAATCTGTGTGTGAATTGTTAACAATATTCACTTATGAATGTTTTTGTTGTACTAACAACATTAACAATGTGCTGGCTCAAACTTAATCTAACACTCTGTTTTTAAAGTGCAATTTGGATTACCTTACAATCATTCAAGCAGGTTCTTATCAATAGTTTTTTAAATACGGTTAATAATATCAACAACTTGAGAGATATTTGGTGAATAAATATCTTCACGAGCGAATAACCAATATAAAATGATCACCAACCCAGTCAAGATGCCTTTTAAAGGTTTATTCATTAAGCTTGGGGCGTAAGTTCTCCATTCAAAGGTCATCGCCTGCAAACTCGATATCAACATGGAGCAATGGCGGTTTAACGCCGCATGAACAATAATGTTGCTTCCAAATATTTTCGGTAAAGGCCAACCCATTAAGCCATTAAGTCATTAAGCCATTGTTCAAAATACGCAACCATATCATCATGCTTAGCCTCACCATGAACTAACACATCTATCCCCTATCGCGACTGTCGTTCAATGGTATTTTTAATCACCTTTTTAATTGGGTTTGGTATTGCGCTTGTTCAATTTCCCCCTTGCGCCAACGATTATGTCCCCATCTAATGGATGGCATTTGCAAAAATCACTGATTATTGGTCATGGCGGCAAGTTTAACGCTTGTTGCTGCGTGAGTTATCTTAGCTCAAATGTTTGTGAACGCGTAAAGTCACGCTCAGCTAAGCTCACTTACTTTTGTTAGCACGTCATCGTAATAAGCAAAGTCATCCACTGCAACTGAGTCAATTGCTGCACCAACTTCCCATGGCCAATGAGGGTTTTAATGCTAAAGCCACTTATTGACATTAGTTTTGATTAATTTCACCACGCCAATATTGCTCTAAAGCAAGTGTTAATTCCCGTTGATGACCCATTCATAGAGAGCCTAATGTTGTAACTTTCATACTAAATACGCCCTTAACAATTATTACATGTTACTTTTATGTAAAAAAGCAACGCAGGCGTCTGGACGTCTAGAAGTTTGTTGTGATAGTCTTAACCTCATCAATCGACTTGATTTCAATGGTGACGTGAACAAAATTCATGTGGAGATAATATGATAGAGCTAAGACACCTTCGTACTTTAATGGCGCTAAAAGAGAGCGGCAGTTTAGCTGGAGCGGCAAAGAAACGTTTCGTGACACAATCAGCTTTGTCGCATCAAATTAAAGAACTTGAAACCCGAATAAACTCAGCTATTTTCGTGCGTAAGAGTAAACCACTGGCGTTCACGCATGAAGGTGCTCGGCTACTGAACCTCGCTGAAGAAATTTTACCAAAAGTCATTGAGACTGAGTCTGATTTAAAACGTGGCTTAGAAGGTGAAACCCAACAGTTTAAGCTCGGCATTGAATGCCATAGTTGCTTTAAATGGTTAATGCCTGTTATTGAAAAATTCAAATTAATTGAACCACAAGCACAGATTGATATTTCAAGCCGTTATGCATTTGACTCTTTAAACGCATTAGAAACAGGTGAGTTAGACATTGTGTTGAGCTCAGATCCTGTTCCAGGGCACACCATCGCATATCAACACTTATTCGACTTTGAAGTGAAACTATTGGTATCTACTGAACATGAGTTAGCTTCTCAGTCTGTCGTTTACCCAGCTCAATTAGCCCAACAACCGATTATCAGTTATCCCGTTGCCATCACTAAATTAGATTTGTATAAGCACTTTCTTGAACCTGCGGGGGTAGAGCATGGGGTGCAAAAACAATGTGAGTTAACGCCAATGTTATTGCAACGGGTTGCTTGTAATGACGGAGTGACAACATTGCCGAATTGGTCGATTAATGAAGGACAAGGCATGAGCCTAAAAGCATTGAAATTAGGTAATGAAGGACTCACAAGGCCGCTATTTGGTGCTTACCGACGTAATGCCACAAATACCAACCTTATTAATAAATGGTTTGAACTCGTTGCCCAAGAAGGTATTAAATTACAACGGGTTAATTAATAAACCACGTTTAGACAATACTTTGCGTAACACTAGCCCAGCCGAATTGGGGTTTTGTGTTTGCGCAAGGTTATGAGCAATCATAAATTCACTACGCAACTCTTCATCTAGACCTAATGATTCAAATGCCTCAACAGATAAAATTTGCTGTTGTTTATCGATAATGGCTTTCACAATTCGTAGTGACAATGGGGGTTCTGCGTCTGCGTTTAAGTAAGCAAATGCCGTTAAGGTAATGACCTGACCAAACACACTAAATAACGCTAATGTTTGAACTTCATCAGCATCGATCGCTAATTTGTTGCCTGCATCTTCTTCCTGCCTTAACACCTCTAACGATGATACGGCAATATCTTCAGTTAACTGCCAGTAACCGTGCACTAATTTACGGTAAGGCTCATCAAGTGAGTCAAGGCGTTCTTTTAAATAAAATGCAAATGCATAACGATAGATATTCACTTGCCCTAAGCGAATTAGCGCATCTTTAACACTGCGGTTTTTTGATTGCACAACACCAGCTGCTTGCGCGGTATTGGCTCTAATTAACAAGTGCGCTGCTAGCGCAGGATCTGCTGAAACCGTATCAATAACAATACGAATATCAGCTTCATTAATTAGGGCTTTTTTTAATGGTGTGAGTATATCTCTGCGACCAAGCACCTGTTCTTCATTAGAAATAATTGCGCGGACTTGATCATAAACATCTTGCTCGAGTGTCGTCATATTTGCTGAGCACCTTGTAACTTTATATTGCAACCGAATTTAGCGACTAACCTGATACTAGGTCAAGCATTCTGTACAAAGAAAATAAAAAAGCCAACAAATTTATGTTGGCTTGGTAATCGATGAACAACAAATAGTATAACTTAGAAACGATATCCTGCAGTTAACCGAACCTCACGCCCTGTCCCAGCATAAAAGCCACTGCCCCAAACAGAAAAATAACCTGCTGCAACATATTTTTTATCGGTAAGATTGTCGACACGTAAACTTGCTTGCCAATTATGTTGTTGAAAATTTATCGAAAGATGAGTTAATAGATAACTTGATAGTTTTTCACCCACATTGCCATTATCGCCTTCCATATAACGCTCCGCGGTATAGACTCCTTCAGCAAAAAATTGCCAATTATCATTCAAATCATAACTGAGAAAACTACGCCCTGAGTGCTCTGCTACCCATGACAACGCATTGCCTTGATTTTCACCTTCAGTAAACTCAGCATCAATGTAGTTATATTCAACGCCAAGCAACCAGTCTTTAGCAAAATTAAGCTTATATTGCCCACTCACTCCATAACGTTTTGAAGCATCGGCATTAATGTTGGCACCGCTACCTGTTGGGCCGTCGGTGCGGCTACCGTCATAAACAATTTCATCTTCTAAGTCTAAACGATACACATTAAGGCTTAAGGTTTGAGCGCTAGTTGTCCAGTCCCATCCTGCTTCATAAGAGCGCCCGGTCTGTGGGTCTAAGCCAAACGTAGTTATTGGGGTAAAGGCTTGCTCATCGATTTTAGCGAATCGAAAATTATCATCTGCGCGGATATAAAAACGCTGATGCCGGTTAGGTCTAAAATTTAGCCCTAATTCAAATGCATGAGCGTCATTGTCTAGCGTTACTCCTGTTGGATATAAGGTTCTGTCGGTTAAATCATCGCTCACATCGCTATAGCGACCACCGACGACATAAGATAATTGCGCTGTAAGTGGCACAGTTGCTTGCACAAATGCACTTGTCATTGTTTGAGTGTTGTTTCTAACGGTATAAGCTGAATCAAAATCTGCTTTTCCGATTAGCAAGTCAACGCCGCCGATCAATGTCATCTCACCATGGTCTAGAACATATTTACCAATGGCTTTCGGTAAAAAGCTAAACTGACTGCGTTCATTGGTACTCGGACCAAAAATATTGGCAGTACTAAGCGTGTCGGTATAACTTGCTTCGACATTTACAGCCCATTGCTGACTAAGTTGTCTTTGATAACCTGAGCGCACAGATGTCGTCATCTGATGCGAGTCATTAATTGAGGTGTTGTTAGACAAACGAGGATCAAGCTGATATTCGCTTTGTGTTAATGCCCCTGGCACTTGGCGATAATCATCAAAATAGTTCGACTCAACAAAAAAGTCTTGTGCGTCATCTTTGTATTGAATACGCCCTAAAATTGAGCCAGTTTTATTTTCATTATTTTGACGATAATTATCTGACTTAAGATGACTACCAGCTAAAAAGTAACGCCAATTAGCTGAGATCTCTCCTGCAATATCACCTTTAACTTCATAAGTATTAAAGCTGCCACCTGACAGCTGTAACCCACCGCCGCTACCGTTAGGCGCTTTGGTGATGATATTAATCACCCCGCCTACCGCTTGATCGCCATATATCACCCCTGCAGACCCAGAGAGGATTTCAATTCGTTCAACTTGATTTAACGGTACAGAGTCGATACTGGGCGCGGCGATATCAATGTTATTTAATCGACGCCCATCAACCATGATCAAGGTGTTATTACTCGCACCAGAAGCACTAAAACCACGCATTGAAAAGGTTGCCCCCGAGCCATTGTCAGCCACTTGAATCCCGCTGCGATTACGCAATAAGTTAGTGACGTTTGTCGCCCCGCTTAATTGAATTTCAGCTGAATCAATTACGGTGACATTAGCGGCCATGTTCATTGGTGTGGTTTCGCTACGGCCAATGACCACTATATTTTCCATGGTCTCATCCGTTGCCGATTGAGTGACAGGTGTTTGTGCGCCCACATGAGCGGAGGTGAAACTGAACACAGCAGTAATGGCAACTGCTGTTAACGTTAATTTAGTACCCATTTACCTTTAACTCCTAAAAGGAAAAATGGGGCAGGAGCGCCGTAATATACACAAAAATAACTAATTTAAGTCTATTTAGGCATATTACACTTCGAGATCTGCCCACCGAAATCATCGAAATCATCGAAATCATCTTTAGGGCCGGTCTCCGGACTTAGGTTACATGAGCATGCTCAAACAAGTTTAAGATTAACGTCATATGCACGCCTTAAACTTTTACCATTCACCGTTGCGGGGGCAGTAACAGCTTTGCACTATTTTCCCGATTATCCAATAACTTATCAGTTATCAGCACCACAAAAGATTGACTTATTATTTCTCTATCCAGAGAAATATAACAGGCGATATTATATACAGAGATGGATATTTAGGAAGCACTAATTTAACAATAAAAACATCGCGGTAACAAAGGCGATTTAAGGATGACAGAAGGGATGTCAGAGTTAATCTTGCAGCATAAATTGTTGATAATTTTCAGCCGTTAATGGCGCATTTTCAATTGAGAATGTGTCCGTACGTTGTGATTTATGAATAAGATACATATCTTCAGATCCACTCACTACGGTGAAGTAACCAATTTCGCCTTTAAGCTTGCTGGTAAACGCTTCATTTGCAAAAGGGGTGGCATGATGAATATTTGGCATTACAGTACAGCCTAGAATGCCATGCACTGCATTTAAGTCATCTAATTTAGACGATCCCAGTTTTTGATAAATAATTTCACCTTCACAATGCTCACGGTACTTATCGGCCATGGTATCGAGAAACCGTTCAGGATTAATGTCATTTGCTAAGCCTTTAAAACCTTGCATGCACACCATGCCGCTCCAATCATTTAAAGATTCGTTGCCGGGAATAAATTCAGCCATGAACATATCACCTAGAATTTCATGAAAGGCCAGACGCCAGCTTGGCGGAGGAAGGAAACCAAACTGTTTTGCAAACCGGGTAAGTTGTTGAACATTTTTAGGCATTTCAACTTGTTGAATACCATCAACGTCGTTGACATCAGGCAGGGAATACGCAGGTTTTTTATCATTGGCGCTCACACAAAAAGAAGTACTTAATGTCATAAGTCCCCCGATAACGGCATAAGCTACCCATGTTTTCATTTGCTGCGTCCCTGTGTGCGATTTGTAACTTAACCACCGTTGAAGATGATTTAATCAATATACCCTACTGAAAATATTACAAATAAACAAATCTTTAAATCTAGCGCTAATGTAATATAGCGTAATATTAACGTTAGCCTGCTAAATCGTCTTCATCAAGCTCGTCCGTCATCGCTTCAGCCGCAATCGCATCTGCTAACGATTTCGCTTTTAAATGCTTAGCCGTTTTACGTTGATTACGTTCAACTTGTTTTGCTAAAAAGCCAGATAATGCTTCTTCGCCCCATGCTTTTGCTTCTGCTTCAGTGGCAAAACCATCATGACTTTTAGATACTACGGTTTTGGTCGCTGTCATTTTACGGGTAATTTCTGTTTTCCATGTTGATTCTAGTTTCACAACACGAAAATCATATTTTTTACTTTTGCTCATTTGATCTTTCCTACTACTTGCCAACAGGCATACTGAGTTGTGTATTCACACAAAAAATAAAGCTTATCAACACCATTGATAAGCTAAATAACGGGTCTTAACGCTTTAAATAAATATTAAGACTTAACTAATTGATTTGAACCTACGATCATCATTTCGCACTTTTGGCAGTCAAAAACTAACTTCAGTTTGTCTTTGCCAATGTCTAAATGCATAGGTTCAGCTTTAATACCTTCCACTTCTTTAGGGCACAAATTAAAGCTATAACGCAGGCAGTGCTTAGTTACCATTAATGGAGCATCATGCAACACGTTGTTTTTTTCATAGGTGTCTTCTATTTGAATCACCCCATGTTGCTGATAAAAATCACGTGCTTGTTCATTAGCCACGTTTGATAAAAAGCTCAATGATTTTTGTGGAAAACGTGCTTCGCTATCGTGTGCCCAACGCGCAGGCCGTTGATAGCCTTCAAATCGAATTAGTGATAATTTTTCAATAGCATCACGACGCAATTCATTCACTTGTGATGCGGGTAAAAACCACACTTGCTCGGTTTGAATATTGACGTTATTCGCCACGTAATCTGTTGTGCCTAATTTAGCTAATTGTTTCTTTAAATTAGCAGCGGCTTTAGCTTGATCGTTTGCAGCAACCTTATCGCACTCTAGTTCAACGCTTGCAGCAAAACCATGGCAATCTTTTACGGTTAACATCAAGCCCGCGCTTGAGTCAGCCAGTTCAATATCCACCAGCACGTTGCGCTTTGCAGAAGGCTTATTAAGGGTAAGTTCAAACTTATGGTCAAAGTTACGGAACATCATCACCCCAACGGTTAAGTCTTTGGGCAATTCGGTAAAGTACAACACATTGCCATCAGCACGGTTGATACGTAAACCTGAAATTTTGTCATCCGATAGCCGCTGCGACTCGAAATGCTCAACGAAATAACATAAACCGTCACCGTTATTGAATACGATATCTTTGCCACTTTCACGCGTGTCTATTTCAATAAAATCTTTACCCATACGTTTAATTCGGCCAATTTTTTCACCAATAAACTTTGGCGAACTAAAATGCTCAATGGTTTGGGTACGCTCAGTAACAAAATAATCAGTTTTACCACGGTTAAAGCTCTTGTCAGGATCGGGAGTGAAATTAAATTCACAACGCCCATGCGACATAGACTCTAGGTCTTCTCTGCTATCGATAATAGCATCAAGTTGCTGGCGATAATGCGCAGTCACATTCTTCACGTAACTAATGTCTTTTAAGCGCCCTTCTATCTTAAAGGAGCTCACACCAGCATCAATTAATGCTTCTAAATTATTGGTTTGGTTATTATCTTTAAGGGATAACAAATGCTGGTTCTGGGCTAAGACCTCGCCTTCTCGAGTCGAGAGATTACAAGGTAAACGGCACATTTGTGAACACTCACCACGATTAGCGCTACGATTAGAAAACGCATGGCTTAAGTTACACAAGCCGCTGTAACTGACACACAAGGCACCATGAATAAAATATTCCAGCTTCATTTGTGTGCTTTGGGCGATATCTTTAATTTGCGGTAAGTTTAATTCACGCGCCAATACTACCTGAGAAAAACCCACTTGTTCTAAAAACACAGACTTTTCAGGCGTGCGGTTATCCATTTGGGTGCTGGCATGTAACGCAATAGGCGGTAAATCCAGTTGCAAGATACCCATGTCTTGAATAATTAACGCATCAACACCGCCATGATATAAATCCCAAATTAAGGCTTGTGCAGCTTCAATTTCGTGGTCCATTAAAATGGTGTTTAACGCCACGAATACTTGTGCATGGTAGGTATGGGCAAAGCTTGCTAAGCGGGCAATATCTTCGACACTGTTGCCTGCATTATGACGCGCCCCAAAAGCAGGGCCGCCAATATAGACAGCATCAGCACCATGGCGAATAGCTTCAATGCCAAAGTCAGCATTTTTAGCAGGCGCTAATAATTCTAATTGACGCTTTTTAGATGCAACGGGGTTAAAAATATCGACAGCAGCCATAGAGTAGTTTCATTTATTCAATAAGATAAAAAAGTGCGCCAACAGTATATTGTTGGCGCACTTCAACCGATAAGGTAATTTTAACAAAGTTGAGTTAAAAATACTCGATTAGATGAATAATTCTTGAATATTCTTAAAGTCAGACTTTCCGTTAGCAATCTCTTCAGGGTTCAAACCCGACACTTCATGTGGGAACACTAACCAATCATCTGACTCATGAATGTAATAGTCAGGCTTCAATGTCACCTTGGTATTGTTCGGTTTGTAATAAGGGCAAGCGATACGTATATCGGTGGGTACGTTTAAGCGCATAAATTTAGTCAGTTTAGCAATAAGCGCGTCAACACTACGACCTGAATCAAACACGTCATCTACGATTAACAGTCCGTCATTGGCATTGGCATTTTCAATAATGTAATGAAGGCCGTGAACTTTGATGTTTTTATCTTGCTGATCAATGCCATAGTAAGAAGATGTTCGAACAGCTATATGGTCAGTTTCAACTTTTTTAAAATCAAAAAATTCTTGTACTGCAATACCAATTGGAGCACCACCACGCCAGATACCAACAATAAACTGTGGTCTAAATCCACTTTCGTAAACCTGAGAGGCTAACCTGAATGAATCTTCAAGTAACTCTTGAGCGCTAATATAGTGTTTCTCTGACATTGGTATACCCCCTAAATTTTGTGCGGCAGATTCTATATTAAAATGTTGTGGTTTACTGCAGATATAGGTCAAAAAAACAATAAAAAATTAGACGTTATTATCATTTTATCTTATACCTCTAATGGCCTAATTAATTTGTTTTACGCTGACTTAGCCTGAGTAATTAATACTTTCCGGTGAATTGAGGTAAAAGCTCACCCTTTATCACTCTCTTAGTGTAGATTAGCTTTGAACGTTAGCGATGACTAAAGTAGCGATTAATCACTACAACTTTTTAATGATAATAACGAGTCTGCACTCAATAATAATAACAACATGGAATGGATATCATGGCACAAGCTCACCCGTTAGCACTCCCGCTTCTTAATATACATGCCAAAGGGGGTTATACGGTCACATTGGAAATTGGCAGTGAGAAGGCAAAAGTCAATTTAATCGTAGACAGCGGCAGCAGTACCTTAGTTGTAGGACAATTAGCTTATCACCCCGAGCAAGATCAATCTCTCACCGCCACGACCTTTGCTCAAGAAATTCGCTATGGCATTGGTGGTTGGGATGGTCCAGTCGTCCATACCGATGTCACCATCGGTAACACGGCTTTTGCCATCACTTTAGAACAATGCCCTGTCGCTGTCGTGTCATCACTTGAACAACGTGAAACGTTTGGCGGCGCAAATGGCATTTTAGGGCTGGCTTACCATCAACTCAATCCCAGTTATGATCTTGAAAAATACCTTATTGAACACCGTATTACCCCAGCAAAAACATTCCCTTGGCCTTTTTCTGATGCTGGTAGTGTTCACCATGGCGATGGACAAACACCCTTTAGCAGCCACGATCTTGCCCGCTTCAAAGCTTTTTTAAAAGACCATCCAGAGCAAGACATCTTGCCTTACTTTACCGAACTAGAAACCCAAGGTTTATGTGCTAATAAATTTGCATTTTATTCGCAACGAAGCAGCATTCATATGGCAACTGAGCAACCAACCAAAGCAGTATTAGCCGCTGATCCATTAAACCAAGGTTGGTTAATCTTAGGGGGGGGTAAAGAACAAACGCATTTATATCAAGGCGAGTTTCAACATATAAAGGTCGAACATGAGGTTCATTACAATGTCACATTGTTAGGAATTAAAGTCGCAGGCTTTGAACTCATACAAGCGGCCCCTCTAAAGCCTGAATATCAGCATTTTTTAACCAATGGCATTGTTGATACCGGTGTCAGCGGCATTATGTTAACCGACGTATTATTTAATGGTCTCAAACAAAACCTGGCGCAATTAGCCCAAAAGCAACTAAGCCAATCTTCCGCTTCTATCACGCCACCCCAAGATTTTATCGCACTTATTGACCCATTTAGCGATCTCGACGCTCAAGACGTTGGCATTGACATGGATAAGCTCGACTTAAGTTTATGGCCAGATATTGAATTTGTATTTGCAGGACATGCCGAGTGTGATGGCACCCCACACAATGATCATCTTGACGGTCATCATCATGACCCTCACGACCCACAGCCGATGACGCTCATCTGTAAACCACATGATTACTGGCAACTTAATAGCCCCATTAAAGGAAAAGCCTGCTTTAAAATCATTGGGAAGCTGGCTAACTGGGCTAATCAAACCTTAGTCGGCTTACCTTTATTGAATAATTATTATGTGATTTTTGACCGAGAAGAGCACGGTTCTGGGGTGATTCGCTTTGCAGAACAAAAACCACCACAACACAATTCGACCACGCCAATATGAACGTCAATTTTACCAGCGAAACCTTATCGATGCATTTAATCAGCCAGGGGGAGTTTGAGCTATTTAGCATGCTTTACAGCAACCCAAAAACCATGCGAAAAATTTGTCAGCCCTTTTCAAAGCAGCAAATAAATGCGGCATTTAACCTTGCGCTTAACAAAACGGTCGATCAAGCGACCCCCTATTGGATGTGGGTAATAAAACACAATGGCGACGCCATAGGGTTACAAAGTTTAGGCATGAGAAAACCACACGCTCAGTTCGCCGATATTGGCTTAATGTTATTACAACATGCTAATGGAAAAAGCCATGCCATCAATGCCACCGTCGCGTTAATGTCAGTCGGATTTAAGCTTCTTGGATTTTCGCGTATTTATGCCGATTTTGACTCAACCAATCTCGCAACCAAGCGCATCACTAAGCGGCTCAATTTTATTATTGAATCTAACGAAACTCAGGATAAACACGCCCCAAAAGTACAAAAAACGACCACTTGTTATGTTGAAGCTGAAAATTGGCAATTTCCGCTGCCCAAAACCAACAACAACTGTTAAATTAACGTAAAAAACAATAACAATCATTTACACAGGTATCACGTAATGAAGGGAAGTTTAGTTTGCGTAGGGCTTGGGATGACATTAGGCGCTCATATAAGCCCCATCAGTCAAAGTTACATTGAAAATGCTGATGTGGTATTTAGTGGCGTATCCAATGCTATCGTTGGAGTGTGGTTAGAAGAAATGCACCCAGACGTTCGTAGCTTACAGCCCTTTTATCAACAAGGTAAATCACGCAATACAACTTACCAACAAATGGTCGATGCCATGTTGGAACAAGTGAGATTAGGAAAAAAAGTCGTCGGCGCGTTTTATGGCCATCCTGGCGTCTTTGCTAAGGCACCACATGTGGCAATTGAAACAGCGAAAAAAGAAGGCTTTAGTGCACAAATGCTACCAGGGATATCCGCCGAAGATTGCCTGTTTGCTGATTTAGGTATCGACCCAGGTAAAGTTGGCTGTCAGCATTATGAAGCCAGTCAATTTATGTTTTATCAACGCGTTATAGACCCTTCAGCTTATTTAATCTTATGGCAAGTTGGCATTGCAGGAGACAAATCCTTAGCGCGTTTTGAAACCACTCAAGCTCACAGGCAACTGTTAGTAGAACTGTTACTTGAAACCTACCCAGCCACTCACCAGGTTATTTTATATGAAGCTGCGGTACTGCCGATTGACCGTGTCCGCCAACAGTATGTTGCCTTAGACGCATTGGCTGAAACCGACATGTTCCAACACACAACCCTCGTCGTCCCGCCTTGTCAAAGCATGCAAAAGAACACGCTCATGCTGGAACGGTTAGCCTCATTAGAAAAAAGTTTACTCAACCACACAAGCTAATTATAGCTTAACGACATTTGCAAATTATATGTTGGATTTGCAATTATATTTAAGGAGAAAATATGTCAAATATCATTCAATTACTTGCCCGTATGGGGCAAGATTCACAGCTGCAAAACCAAGCTGAACTCACAACCGCGGTCAATCAAGCGCAGATTACAACCGAACTAAAAGCGGCACTTCTGCAGCAAGATGTGCACGCCTTAGAAAAACAACTCGATATTTGCCCTGATGTGGTATGCATTATGGTGCCTGCAGAAGACGACAAGCCGGATGAAAATCAAGACAAAACGCCTGAGTCAGAGACACCACAAATACAACTTAGTGCATAAATGATAAGGGTAAAGATAAAAATGAAAAAACTCATATCAATGATATCTATTTTTATCTTTACCGCTTTTTTACCTTTCAATTTAAATGCCGATTATATCGATAAGTTACTGACTCAAGCTGACAATATTCGCAGTAGCGATCCATCAGAATTTCACAATTTATTGACTAAATTAGCGCAAAAAAAAACCGAACTAACCCTAGAGCAAAAGGCTTATTACCAATACCTTTATGCTTATAAATTGTCATTTATTGGTGATTTTAAACAAGCCGTTGACGTATATAATGCCATTCTCGCTAATCAGCAGCACTCCGCCAGCATCAGATTTCGAACCCACCTTTCACTGGTGAACATTTTTGCTATTGCCAAAAATTGGAATGAGGGCTTAAAACACTTATTAATTAGCCAGCAATTATTACCACAGATAAATCAAACTGAATTTAAGCACATGAGTATGCTAATTTCAGCCGTGTTTTATAATCAAATTGGCCAATACACATTAGGACTGAACTATGCAAAAAAATTACAGGCCGATGTGTCTAAAAGTCGTGAGCAATGTATGGGGAAATATTTAGAAATTGAAGCTAAATTTCGCCTAAATGAACTCACGATATCAGATGCAATATTTGATAACGCCATTGCCCTATGTAAAGAAATGAATGAATCCGTCGTCCTTGCTGGGGTTTACACCACGAAAGCGAACATATTCATTAATAATACGCATTACGCTGATGCAATAACCTTACTGTCTTCACAGCAATCCTTGGTCGAAGCCACTAAATATCCTCCTTATATTGCTTACTTTTATAGTTTACTCGCCCAAGCCCATTTTAGCTTAAATCAAACTCAGCAAGCCCAAAACTACGCCTTAAATGCCATTAAATTTACCCAATCGCTTGGGAGTTCTGAACCCTCGGTCATAGCAAACAAAGTGTTATACCTGATTGCAGAAAAAAATAATGACATGAGCGCGGCACTATCGTATTTCAAGCAATATGCCGAAGCAGACAAAGCCTATTTAAATGGCATAAAAGCCAAGCATTTAGCTTTCCAGTTAGCCCAGCACCGTGCTTCTGAACAACGTAGCCATATTGAATGGTTAAGCCAACAAAATAATCTCCTGCTGTTAAAACAAAAATTCGATAAAGTTGAAGCTGAAAATAATCAGCTGTTTATCACCTTATTGATTGTATGTATTACCTTACTATCCGCATTTATTTACCGCAGTAAAACCACCCAAACTAAATTACGTCACCTTGCGCAAAATGATGGATTAACAGGGTTATTTAACCGTCGTCATTTTACTCAAGAAGCCAATCGCGCCATCAATAAATGCATTAAAAGTCAGCATCCTGGCAGCTGTATTTTATTTGATTTAGACAAATTCAAATCCATTAACGACACCTATGGTCATAAAACCGGTGATTGGGTTCTCAAAAATGTGGCCAATACCTGTAAACCAATAGTCAGAACCGTGGATATTCTTGCACGTATTGGGGGAGAGGAGTTTTGCGTATTTTTGCCTAATTGCAGTAAAGCAGATGCATTGGTTATTGCAGAAGAATATCGACACCAATTAAATCAAATTAATACTGCAGATACAGGATTTGAATTTACCATTAGTGGCAGTTTTGGTGTCAGTGACTTTACCACCTCAGGGCACTCTTTAGAAAAACTCATTGCCGATGCAGACAGTGCGATGTATGACGCAAAAACCTCAGGTCGCAATAGGGTGTGTTTATTTAAATAACTCCTTTTCAAATACATGCCGTTTATACCTGCGTTAGTTAACTTGTTTAGATAATTTATCCCATTTGGCAAAAGGCTGAACTTACTTTGCAATACATCATGTTGATGCATAAATGAGTCAGGTCATCGTCAGTCACAAGGGCAAGGCAGCAATGCCATTATGTAAACACCTTAATTTTATGTAGGAGAATATATGTCACGTACTATTGGTTATTTCAGTTTTAGCGTTAACTTGTGTTTATTGTGCGCATTAATGCTTAATCCAGTCCATGCTGTCGTGCCTAGTTTTGCACATCTTGAGACCCGTGGTTACAGTAAAATTGTTACCCATGCGGATATGGCTATCATCAACGTAGCCGTTATCAGTGATGCAAAGACTGCGCAACAAGCAAAAACGTTATCCGATAACGCGGTAGCAAGTTTAATCAACAAACTGACTCAGGCCAAAACCTCAGCAGATAAACGCTCTGCCCCCAAGTCACCTCAAGCAAAAAATACCCAAGCAAAAATAAATATGGCCGACATTCATACGGCTAATTTAACCCTGCAACCACAGTATGACAGGCAAAAAAATCAGCCTAGAACCCTTGTCGGATACCAAGCTACTCGTCAAGTCAGTGTCACTGTTCGTCAATTATCGCAACTCAATGACATCCTTGATAATGCCATTATCAACGGTATCAATCGCATTAACTATATTGAATATCAAACCAGCCAGGCTGTAAAAATTAAGCAGCAAGCTCGTCAACGTGCCATTAAAGATGCGCAGCAAAAAGCCAAAGATTTAGCCGAAGGTTTTAACACAGAAATACAAGGTGTGTGGAGAATTCGCTACCAAGACCATCAAGTACACCCTGTACGCCAACAAATGAGAGCCATGGCATTAGAAGATAGTATTAGTCAAAGTTATCAACAGCATGATGTCACAATAACTGACAACGTTGATGTGACTTTTCGTCTGAAATAAACCTAGCCACATTGACTAATGCCTAAATAAGCACAGCTTTTACGGCAATAAAAAAGCCACTTTACCGTGGCTTTCTACTTTCTACTTTCTACTTTTAGTCGTATCTATTCATAAAAATAAAGCATCTGCTCGCAATAGCGACGTTTTACTAAAAGCAAACTATTTAGCGGTTTTAGTAGGTAATAGCGCTTTAATAAACAGTATCACGCCAACAATCAAAAACGGAATACTCAATGCCTGACCGGTCGTAATAAACTGCTCATGGTAGGCTGTTTGACTCACCTTAACTGACTCAATAGCCCAACGCGCACTAAAGATAAACAATAAGAATAAACCAAATATACCACCATGTTTTTGTTTTAATTGTGTATTGCGATAAATCGCATACAAGACCACAAAGCTAATCAGGTAAGCCATCGCTTCATAAAGCTGTGCGGGATGACGGGCAATATTATCGACACGCGCAAACACAATCCCCCATGGTTTATCCGTCGGATTCCCCAGAATTTCTGAGTTAGCAAAGTTAGCAATCCGCACAAAAAAGCCAAAAATGGCTGTAGCTATTGCTAATCTATCCAACAAGAATAAAAATGCTAATTTGGTCTTTGTGTGGTAATAAAACAGCGCTAAAATCGCACCTAAACCACCGCCATGACTGGCTAATCCCCCCTCCCATATGTATAGAATTTTAAGCGGATGACTGAGGTAAAACTCAGGATCATAGAAAAAGCAATGCGCTAACCGTGCACCAACTATAATGCCAACCACACAATACATTAATAAATCATCTAACGATTCAACCGGTAAACCTTCACGCTTATAAATATGCTTCATCACTAAAAAACCACAGCTAATGGCTGTGGCAAAAAGCACACCGTACCAATGCACCATAACCGGACCTAAACTGAATAAGATCGGGTCAAAATTCCACACAAAATGTTCCAAAAGGGTATCTCCAAAAAACGTAATCGCAGCAATCATATCCAGTTATGCGCCATAATTCGAGTTAACATTATTTGAAACGCTTCCACAATCATCATTTAACGACAAAAAAGCCATAATGACGCCCCCATTAGCCAGGAAATAGCGTAAAATTATTGCCTGCGGGCAAAGCAATTAAGATGACCCTACACCTGCCAAACCTAATTCAGTGGATTAAAAACAAATACCCATGAGCTTTGAAAAAATACAATGCCACATTAAAGTGACTAGCATCGACGTTGATGCCGTAACCTTATTGGCGCAAGAAACGGGTTTATCAAAACAAAAAATCAAAATAGCCATGCAAAAAGGCGCGGTTTGGCTCACACAAGGTAAGCAAACCTTACGTTTACGTCGTGCAAAAAAAGCCTTAAAAATAGGCAATGAACTTGACCTGTACTACAACCAACAAGTCTTAGATGAAGCCGTAACACCTGCTGAAATGTTATTTGACGAAGGTGAATACAGCTTGTGGTACAAACCTTATGGCATGCGAAGCCAAGGATCAAAATGGAGTGACCACACGACCATCGACCGCTATGTCGCACTTAATTGTCAACCTCAGCGCAGCGCTTATTTAATTCATCGTCTTGATAGAGCGGCAACGGGATTGATGTTGATTGGCCATACCAAAAATGCCACTCGCGCTATCGCCAATATGTTTGAAACGCGAAACTTAACTAAGTATTACCAAGTGATCGTTCACGGCAAGTTTCCAACAGGTACCGTGAGCATAAATACTGATGTCGATAACAAACCCGCGTTGTCACATGCCACACTTATTGAGTATCAAGCCCAGTTAAATCAATCATTAGTTTCAGTAAAAATAGAAAGCGGCCGTAAACATCAAATACGTATCCATATGGCAAGTTTAGGCTACAGTGTGGTGGGAGATAGATTACATGGCAAAGCCGATGAGCAAAGCCCCAACTTAAAACTCACTAGTTGTTATTTTGAATTTACTTGCCCATTAACTCACAGCGTAAAAGTATTTGAGTTACCCCAACATTTACAACCCAGTTTTGAATAATGCCACCTGAGGCTTAACTAAGATGGCGGTAACGAATATCAATCAGCAGAAGCTAAATAATAAATAAATTACTCCGCTTTGCTGTTATATTTTGTCATAGCAATGATTTTTAAAACATTTACCTGAGAGATTGATTATGCCAAACGTTAAACAGTCATTGATTGATGCGTTAACTTATTTATTGTTACCACTAACACTATTGTCGTCATTGGCATCGGCTGCTGAAAACGTGACCGTGAATTACCCTAATAATATTGAAATGATTGCCGTAAATGGCAAATTAACTGATGAACCGCAATCGGTTTCAGTGCGCTTTAGTGCCAACACACTTAAACCGATACAGCTCGCCTTTCGACTGAATACCTCTTATAACGAGCGCGGCAATCGATCGCAATTTACCTCTAATTTACTGATCGCGACTTTTACGCCAGCTCATGCCGGCCAATATCAATTAAGCGTTGCTCACGTGCGCTCGTCCAAAACCCAAAAACAATTTAATCAAGCGCCCCAAATAACCCTAAAAGATGATCAAGGTAATAACCTTGCCCTCAAGAGTCATCAATTAAGTAAAAACGGTTTTCAAATAGGCCGTGATTTTGATGCTGAAATAGCAACATTTAACCGCAGTAATCATGCCGCAGCCGTACTTGATTTTGCGAGTATGGCGATGAACAACATGCCAACCAATCAAGCTATGCCTCAAACACACACAGGGACAACCAATGCTAACGTAGCAGGAGCAGCCACATCATCAAGACTCATCTCGCCTGTCGTTGGGATGTCAGTTATCACTCCACCAGGGAAACAGCCTACGCCGACACCTAACATTAAAACCACCGCTCAAGATCAGGCTGAAATTCTTCACATGCTCAATTATTGGTACAATCAGGCAAACCGAGAAACCAAGGCGACATTTAAACAACAAATTAACTAGCTAATATTTTTCATGCAGGCAATACAACAGCAAATATTGGGTTAACGCATCATTGCTAGGTAATAACTAACCGGATTTCAAACGCTGTAGCAGACAATAGATAGGTTTACTTTGATAGCGGCTTTATTGGAAACCTATTGTCGTTAGACAGCGGTTTAAAAGTAGCGACAAAAACCAAGCACAAGGATTAAAATGAAGCAGTAAGCCTGCTTTTAAAGGCCGTTAATGATTGGATAAACGGCCTATAGTAAAGAAACTGAACGCTTATTTGTTGTCAATTTCTGCCAGCGGTGTAATCGTAATTCGCTCTTGATTCGATAATCTAATTTGGACACCATCAACCGTTGTAATACGCTGCATCTCAATGTCTTTTTTTCGAACTTGATAAGTTTGGGTCTTTTGTTCAAGTGGCGAGGTTATTGTAACATTAACGATAATATTGTCTTGATACCAACCCCAGCCCCAATAAGCCACCGTCGCCGATAACGACAATAAAATTAAACAGTAAATGCTCAATTTAGCCCCAGAAAAGCGACCTTCATTAGCTAATTCATACTTGGTTGTTACCTGTTGCTGTTTTTTACGCCCATGACGTAAATACGTCATCGCTCCAACTATCACCAATATCGTAATTAAAAGTTTGGTCAGCACAGTGATACCCTAAAAAGACAAAAAAACAGTGTAACCTGAATTGCAGTTAAATACTGTTATCCATCACAAACTTGTGTCGTTAAACAATTCAATTTGCATGGCAGTGTTTGACGCCTGTTTATCTGCACTTTTGAGTGGGTCTCGTTAACTTTTTCAGTAATTAAAAAGCAGCACTCAGTGAGTGTTCCTGAGCGATGAAAATAGCAACGTCTAACCCAGCTAATACTTTTCAATCCAACCATGCAAAAAACCTGTCTTAGATTATTATTTAACAAGTGAGTCATTAAGCCAAAATTAACTTGAAAATCAATGCCTGAAAAAGGTAACGTCCTGTTACAGGTTGACTCTTTGTGGCATTTACCTCCATTCACCTCACATGTACGCACTTAAATAAGGGAACATTATGTTAGAAATGGCGGTCATTTACCTCGCAGCGGCGTTAATTGCCGTGCCATTAGCAAAGCGATTAGGCCTAGGTTCAGTATTAGGTTATTTATTAGCAGGTATACTCATCGGCCCTTTTTTACTTGGCCTAGTCGGCGATCAAACTGACATCATGCATTTTGCCGAGTTTGGCGTGGTCATGATGCTATTTTTGGTGGGACTAGAATTGCAACCCTCACGGTTATGGAAACTACGTCATTCCATTATTGGATTAGGTGGATTACAAGTCGCATTAACCAGCATAATATGCTTCGCTATTGGGTTATTTTTATTCGAACTAAAATGGCAAACTGCACTTGCTATTGGCTTAATGTTATCGCTGTCATCCACAGCAATCGTGTTGCAAACACTCACTGAAAAAGGCTGGATAAAACAAGAAGCCGGACAAAATAGTTTTTCGGTGTTGTTATTTCAAGATATCGCCGTCATCCCTATTTTAGCGCTAATGCCGTTACTGGCTTTTGTTGATATATCGGCCTCAAGCCATAACCACAGTGCCAGTTTGGTTGCCCACTTCCCCGCTTACATACAAGCCATTATTTCGTTAACAGCCATTTCAGGTATTTACTTTGTCGGTAAATACATCAGTGCGCCATTATTTCGTTTTATTGCTGAAACTCAATTGCGTGAGCTCTTCACCGTTGTGGCGTTATTCTTAGTCATTGCCATTGCAGTGGTAATGCAAAAGGTAGGGTTATCTCCCGCTTTAGGTACATTCCTCGCAGGTGTTGTCTTGGCAGAAAGCGAATTTAGACATGAACTAGAAGCTGATATTGAACCTTTTAAAGGTTTATTGTTAGGGTTGTTTTTTATGACAGTGGGGGCGTCGGTCGACTTCCCATTATTAATGGATAAATTGTTATTAGTGCTTGGCTTAGTGCTTGGCTTAATTATCATTAAAGCCTTGGTACTGTTTAGTTTAGCTCAGCTATTTAACATGCGCGCTCGTCAAAAATGGTTATTTACTCTCGCACTTGCGCAAGGGGGGGAGTTCGCTTTTGTTTTATTATCATTGACCTCTGCAATGCATATCCTATCGCCAGAACAAAATAGCTTAATGACCTTAGTTGTGGCCATTTCTATGTTACTTGCCCCTATCTTGTTAACGGCCTACGAAAAAGTCATCGACCGCAAAACTGAAACAAAAGCCGAATTTGATAGCCCGCATGAAATAGAAGCGACTAAAAATGTCATTGTGGCAGGCTATGGACGATTCGGACAAATCATCGGCCGCTTTATGCAATCACAAGGTTATCACCTTTCTATTTTGGACCACAGCCCAAGCCAAATTGAATTATTACGTCGTTTTGGTAATCCGGTATTTTATGGCGATGCCGCTCGTCATGATCTACTTGAAGCGGCAGGTGCAAGCCAAGCCCAAATGTTGGTCATTGCCATTGACGATCCAGATAAAATTCTAGATATCATTCATATTGCCCAAAAGTACTACCCTAACCTGACCATCGTAGCCCGTGCCGTTGACCGTCGTCACGCCTATAAGCTCATCAATCTTGGAGTAACAGCATTTAAACGTGAAACATTCGACTCCGCATTAAGCCTTGGTATCCAAGCGCTGACGTTACTGGGCAACACCAGTGAGCAAGCTGAACGTGCAGGTAAGTTATTTGCTGAACATGACAATGAGTCTTTGGCTATTTTGGCAGATGTATGGGGAGATGATCACAGTTATGGTGTGGCAATTAAACAACGCCTTGAAGATTTAAAACAGGTACTTGATCAAGACAATAAAGAACAAAATAAACTTAATACCTGCAACGGTGAAGATTGCCAAGATGCCAGCCATTATCATGGTTAATCAAACGAGCACTCATCTATTATTATTAAGAAACATTTGCTCACAATTAACCATAAAGACTGAAGACGATAGTCAAAGAGTTAACCCATTAGCTACAAATGGTTTCAAAGCTAACTTCAATTTAGTGTTATAAAAACACCTAAAAAAGGGCAAGTGAACTGTGTTCACTTGCCCTTTTAAAAGCCATTTTGTGAAAACGCGTTTATGTTTTCGCCTCATCCAGTTGGCGTTGCTGCGCTTCTATTGCTTGAGTTAATTGCTTCTCAACATAACCTGGCGAATGCGTTGCCGCCGATAACAAGCGATACATTGCAGGGATAACAAATAAGGTGACAACCGTGGCAAATGCCATACCGAAAAACACGACCGTTCCCACCGCAATCCGACTTTCTGAACCTGCCCCTGTAGATAAAATAAGTGGCATCGCCCCAAATAACGTCGTAAATGTAGTCATTAAAATAGGCCGTAAACGTCTTGCTGACGCATCGACAATCGCCTGCTCTAACGCCACCCCTTTATCTCGTAATTGGTTAGCAAATTCGACAATCAAAATACCATTTTTAGTCACCATACCTATCAACATAATGGTGCCAATTTGGCTATAAATATTGAAACCTTGCCCAGTTAAATATAAACCGAAGAAGCCACCAAAAACTCCCATTGGAACAGTAAACATCACCACCAACGGATTAATAAAACTTTCAAATTGAGCCGCTAACACTAAATAAGCAATCAATAGCGCTAAACCAAATACCATAAATACACTGCTTTGGTTTTCTTTAAATTGCTTCGATTCACCTGTATAGGCAATATTGATATCTTTAGGGAGTTTGTCGATAGCTTGCTGGTCAAGAAAATCGAGCGCCTCACCTAAGGTATAACCTTCACCTAAATTGGCACTCAAAGTGATCGATTTTTGTTTATCAACATGGCTTAATCGATGCGCCGAAGCAACTTCTTCAACATGGGTAATACTGTCTAGGGTGATCAATTTTCCTTTGCTTGTACGCAAATAAATTTGGCTTAAATCACTAACACTATTAAAGCTGTCTTCATTGCCGCGAAGGTAAACATCATATTCTTTGCCACGGTCAATGTAAGTGGTTTCAGTGCGACCTCCCAGCATAATCTCTAGGGTGTCAGACACATCTGCTACGCTCACACCAAGCTCTGCCGCCCTTTGCCTATCAACCGTTACCAGCAATTCAGGTGTTGTTTCGGCATAGTTCAAATCTGCACCATCTAAAATAGGGCTGGCATCAGCGGCTTGTTGAAGCACTTGCGCCCATTTAAATAATTCTTTGTAATTAGAGCCGCCTAGCACAAATTGCACGGGCTCACTTGAATGGCCTCTAAAACCTGGGAGCATAGGACGGACTTTAACATCAGGTAAACCATGTAACGCCTTAGCCACCATATTCAATGCTTGCTGGGCATTTTTATCACGTGACTTCCAATTCTCTAATTGAATAATAACAAAACCAGTTTGATCGCCTGCTCTACCACCAAAAGCGGGGGCTTGAGTGCTAAATGAGCGAATAACCCCATTACCAAGTAACGGCATCAAGCGCGCTTGAACAAGATCCATATTTTTGCTCATGCGATTGTAACTGGTGCCTTCAGCGCCTTTTACAAAGGCAAAAATAACCCCACGATCTTCTTGCGGCGCTAATTGTGACGGCACCTGTTTTAACAACCAACCACTGCCAACAATACAAGCTAATATCACCAATGGTGCCACATATTTAAACCTTAACGCTCGGGCAACACCACGACGATAATACACCTCCAATCGATTAAACACCGTGTCAATAAAGCGATTAAATCGATTCGGTTTAACATTGTTTTTTAATATCTTACTGCCAAGAACAGGTGTTAAGGTCAGCGCCACCAGTGAGGAAAATAATACCGAAACCGCTAACATGACAGAGAATTCAGTAAATAATAATCCGACCATTCCATCCATAAATGAAATAGGTAAAAACACCATGACTAACACAGCAGTCGTTGCCATTACCGCAAAGCCTACCTCTCTGGTGCCTTTATAAGCCGCCAAAATAGGTGGTTCACCTTTTTCAATATGATGGAAAATATTCTCAACGACCACAATGGCATCATCGACCACTAAGCCAATAGCTAAAATTAATGCCATTAATGTTAATAAATTCACTGAAAAGCCAAGACTATTGGCTGCAATGAATGCAGCAATAAGCGACACCGGCACCGTTACCGCAGGGATCAGTGTGGCTCGCACCTGTCCAATAAAAATATACAGCACTAAAATCACTAACGCCGCAGTAATTAATAAGGTGTTATAAACCTCTTTAATAGAATGAGAAATGAAAACTGTTGAGTCATAATCAACGACTAAGGCCGTTCCTTTTGGCAAGAACTGCTGCATATTATCAACTTGTTGATGAATCAATTTTGCCACATCAAGCGGGTTGGCATCAGACTGCGCTACAATGCCTAAACTAAGGTTAACAACACCATCACTTTTAAAGGTAGAGTTTTCATTTTTCGCGCCAATAAACACTTTCGCGACATCTTTTAAATATACCGGTTTGCCATCATCAGTGGTGCGCACAACAAGGTAGTCAAAATCTTCAGGGTGATTATATAAACGCGCAGTTCGTACCGCCATCACCGTCGTGTCGTTACGTACTTCGCCACCGGGTGTTTCAAGGTTTTCTTTTTTTAATGCCGCTACAATGTCATTGGCCGTGACGTTTCTACCGGCCATCAGCTCAGGTTTAAGCTGCACATACATCACTTTATTTAAGCCGCCCATGATAGATACAGAGCTGACACCAGAAATCAGGTTAAACTTATCTTCAAGTACCCTTTTTGAATAGTCGGTTAGCTGAGTTCTATCCATTTCAGATGAACTCAAATTGACATAAATTGATGGAGAACCTGACCCGTTATCTTTAGATACAATAGGGTCATTGGCTTCATCAGGTAATCTGCGCTGCGCCCTTGAAACCGCATCGCGCACATCACTGACTCCCTCGGTTAAATTCCAACCCAATAAGAAAGTTATCGTTACCCGAGACATACCATTACGTGTTACCGAAGTAATATCGTCAATGCCACTAATGCCAGTCAATTGGTCTTCTAAAGTCGTGGTAACTTGGCTTTCCATAATCGAAGCCGAAGCACCTGGATAGGTTGTCATAACCGTCACCACGGGACTTTCAACATCTGGCATTTCACGAATAGACAATTTAGATAATGACACTAAGCCAAAAACAGTCAGTAATAAACTTAAAACAATGGCGACAACAGGGCGTTTAACCGAGACATCAGACAGCCACATTAGCTTTTCTCCACAGGCATATTTTCAGACACATTACCTTTACTGGCTACATCCACACTTGGTTGGTCATCACTTGGGACAACGTTGACATTTAAGCCATCACGCATATTAACTAAGCCTTGCACAACAACAAGATCGCCAGCGTTGACCCCCTGAGTAATCAGCACTTCATTATCAACTCGTGCACCAAGTGTCACTTGGGTACGCTTTACTACATGACGGTCATCAACAAGATACACAAAACGTTTAGTACCTGAATACTCAATCGCTTGCACAGGAATAACCGCCTGGGAAGTAGCTGGAAAGGTCAACTTAGCTGACATCATCATTCCCGGTTTCAAGTGTTGCTTAGGGTTATCAAATTGCACTCTGACGCGTAAATTTAACGTGTCTTGATTAATACGAGTATCAATGGCAATAATTTTTCCTATGAAAGTCGTGTTTGACCAAGCATGAGTTTGAGCAGAAACGGTCATCCCAGTTGATAATTGCGACAAATATTTTTCAGGTACTTGCAAATCCAAACGCATTGACGATAAATCATCAAACGCTAATAAATCACTTCCAGCAGTAATCATTTTACCTAGGCTAAAATCAATTAAGCCTGCAGTGCCACTAAAAGGCGCTTTTAACGTGTGATAATCAAGTTCTGACTGCGCAGCAGCTAAACGTGCTTTGCCCATATCAACACTGGCTTGTTGGGCGGCAATTTCAGTTTGGGTAATTGCATTTTGATTACTGAGCTTAAGATACTCATTTAAAATACGTTTTTGATCAGCAAGATAAGCTTTCGCTTCCGCTACAGCAGCTTTAGATTTACCGTGCTCTAACACCACTAGCGTGTCGCCTGCAGCGACTTGATGATTCTCACCAATATCTATTTGGCTGATTTTCCCTGCAACTTGTGAAGATATGTAAACTGAGCGTTCCGCTTGTAAATTGCCAATTAGAGAAATGGATTGAGCCAACTCTTCTTCTTGCACCACACTCGTAACAACAGGAACAGCGCTTGTTGTTGAGCCAGTAGGGGCGTGAGGATCACGAGCAACAGCATTGCCGACAAATAAAGTGAAACTGACCATACTTAATGAGATAAAAATAACATGCCACTTTTTCATAAATCCTATCCAATCGCCTGAAACGGTAATATTATTCATTTTAATGATTTAAATGGCTTTAATAAGTAAAGCTAAGTAAAGCAAGTGAAATATCATTTGAACAAGTAAAAATCACACCAAGCAGTCAACATCTCCCCCACAAAACTTCACCTTGTATCAATACAAAATAAACCCGCGTAAAAAAATGATCACAACCCCGTTTTTTAGCCCGCCGCCAGCGATGAAAAAACTGTGTTAAGACTCATAACGATCACCGTAATTAACACTCATATTTTCCCATACATACACTAAGTATTGGTAATAACAGCGCTAACAATAAATGCATTAAAGTGAATAGCCTCAAGAATTATTTGTATGATTAGCGCCAATATCAAAATACTGTTTTTAGTCCTTAAATTTCAAAAACAGATCGCTGCGATCGTGACGAGATCAACCTCTGCAGTCAGGGACATGAATCACCACTAAAATAAATTCAATTGAATGCCGTTCAATGGTAGCGATGTGAACAAAATTAAGTTAATGTAACAAAAATGTTTCGGTGCTATTAGATTACCTATCAAAACAGCCTTTTATGTACCCTGTTTATCCAAATTGGCTGCACCATAACATTATGAATTGTATAAATAATTCTTGTTAACACTATTAAGGATAAGAGTGAAACTATGAAAGAGTGGTATTTCTCAAATAATGGTGAGGTAACTGGGCCGCTAGGACTAGCAGCGTCAAATAAGTTTATCAAAGCGAATCCAGATACCTACGCATGGCACCCATCTTATGCACACTGGATCCCAATTTGCGATGTTGAAGAATTCGACATGATTGCATCCCCACCGCCACCACCAATTGAAGTTCCTCAAGAACTGATCGAGAGCATGCTGGCTAAAGAACAAGAACTCAATTCTGCATTAAATAGAATCGAAAGCACATTACAGGTTATACATGGTTCGCTTAATGACCTTGATAGAGACTCAAGTCGCTGTAAAACCACAACTCAGAATTTGAACGAACAAGTTAAAACTACGCTTCGAAGTGTTAATGAGCAGTATGCCGCATTGCAAAAGAATCTAGCTGGTGTTTCTGATAACTAGCCGATGATGCAATTTACCCTGTAAGGCTTAACACATACTGATTAACCCCAAATAAAGAATCATAATTATGACTAAATGGTTTATATCACAAAATGGCGATGTCACCGGTCCCATTTCAGAAACAGAAGCAATGGCATTAGTGCAAACTGCACCTGATTGCTATGGCTGGAATCCTTCTTTTACGCACTGGAAGCCTGTTGGTTCAATTGCTGAATTTTCAGCACTTGTCCCAGCAATTACGCCACCGGCTCAAATACCACAATCAATGATTGACGGCTTTGCCACTAAGAAACAAGAGTTGTTCACCAAGATGGAAGCGATGGAAGATGTGGTTAAGTTCACCAAAACCTATCTTTACGAACTTGAGCAAGAGATTAATATATACAAACGCCTCACCAACAACTTAACCGATGAAGTCAAAGGTAATATTCGTCCTTTTGAACAAAAACATGATAGTTACCATGTGACGTTTGACGAATTAGTGAATGCACTTAGCATTGCCAAGGCTGAAGTACATGACGTGGTTAATGAGTTTGAAAAACGTGTCGCACAACGTGAAGCGGAAACACTCGCAAGCCAATCAATTTCACCTGCAGCGGCTAATATTGCCGACTTACATGACAATGTTGCAGAGATAAAACCGCGAACAGCTGCGGTTGATAATGTTGCCGTGCGAGTAAAACCTAAGGATGCAACGGCCAGTTTAGACCCCGTAGCACAGTCGCCTAAAAAAGAGACGAAGCCTAGCGTCGATAAAATTGAATTCACTGAAGAATTAACGCAAAAGCAACAGCCCACAGAAACCAAAACAGGTATGACAGGGATCCTCAAGTCAGTATTTAAAGGTGATGCAAAAAAGTCGGATAGCCAAGTCGCAAGCAATGTCACCACGTTGACGACTGGCAAAGACAAAACTCATACTGCTGATGTTGAAGAACCTCAGTTAATCGGTGAAGAAGAAACTGAAGCTGAAAAAGAAAACCGCATGAGACGTCGCAGTAGAAGAAGACGTTAATCTTAATCACTGAGTGACAATCTAAAGGTTAATCATTTGATTAACCTTTTTTATTGCTCAGCGATTAGCATCAAGCACAGTTAACCACTTAACCTGCTCAGATATCGTCTGTCACCAACAACAGATAACGCCAGCCCCAACAAGCAAGCAATATCATTTAATGTTATTATTGCGCCACGCTTTAAAGGTGAAGCGTTAATACACGCTCCCCTTTTACTAACAGCAACTTGATTACACACATTTTTAGCATACATTTATTAACATAAACTCATGCTTTGTCATCAACACAATCTGAGACACCTCCATGCCATTTGCACATTTAGGGTTAAGTGCCCCTATCACTCAAGCATTAACCGACTTAGGCTACCAAGCGCCCACGCCTATTCAAACTAAAGCAATCCCAGTGGCATTAGCGGGGAAAAACCTAATTGCAGCAGCACAAACGGGTACCGGTAAAACAGCCAGCTTTGTTTTGCCAATACTAGAGCGCGTTATTGAACAACAGCCCGTGAGACCAAAGCGAGTTAAAGCCTTAATTATTGCGCCCACTCGCGAGTTAGTATTGCAGGTAGAAAAGAATATTATTGCCTACAGCCAACATCTCCAGATTAATACACTGGCTATGTATGGTGGCGTTGATAGCAAACAACAAAAGCAAAAAATGTTAGATGGTATACATGTCTTGGTTGCAACACCAGGGCGTTTATTAGACATGTATACTCAGCGCGCAGTCAGATTTGATGAGCTTGAAGTATTAGTACTAGATGAAGCGGATCGCATGCTCGACATGGGGTTTGTTGATGACATTAACCGCATTATTGAACGTCTGCCTGAACAGCGCCAAAACATGTTGTTCTCAGCAACGTTGTCAAATCCAGTTCGCGCACTTGCTAAAACCACCATTCATAAGCCAGTGCAAATTTCATTAGTTCATGATGAGAATGCGAAACCGCAAATTGAACAATGGGCAATTCCTGTCGATAAAGACAAAAAATCAGCATTATTAAGCCAATTAATTCAGCAACATCAGTGGCAAAAAGCGCTAATTTTTATTGAAACTAAACATGGGGCAGCCAAATTAGTTACCCAATTAGAAAAACGCGGCATTATTGCGCAAAGCTTCCATAGCGGTCGCAGCCAAGAAGTACGAGAGCAGGTTTTAGCCGACTTTAAAGCCGACAAAATACAATTTATTGTCGGCACAGGCGTTGTTGCTCGTGGTATTGATATTGACGACTTACCCCTAGTGATAAATTACGATTTACCGTACCCTGCAGATGAATATATTCACCGTATTGGGCGTACTGGTCGAGCAGGTGCAACAGGGCAAGCAGTTTCATTGCTATCAAAAGATGACTTTAAAAACTTCTGCGCAATTGAACGTCGTTTAAAACAAATTATTGAGCGCCGTATAGTTGAAGGGTTTGAGCCTAAAAAAGCCCTGCCGGTTTCAGACTTAAACTTTGTACCTAAAAGCAAACCAGCAACCAGTAGAAAATCATCTCAACAACGACCTACCGAATTAGCCAAAAGCCGTGGAGCTAAAGACCACAAGGTTAATAAAATTAATAATAACAAAAAAGGTTTACCAGAAAAATTCACTAATAATTCTTTCAAAACAGACTCTTACATAAATAAATCAACAAAAACACATTCAAATAAAAACCATACTGAATCCAACGCTAAAAATAATACCGCTACGCAAACTGTCCCTAATGGCAGTGGTAGCTTTAATCCATGGGACAAAAGTAACAACTAACTCTCCCCCCCTAAAGCAACCACAACACATAATAATTTGGGTAGTGGTTGCGATTCCCTCCCGCCAACATCATCGCTAACCGCCATCAAAACATCAGTCGTTTGCGTTTAAATTAGACTTTACTTATTTGCAAAAGCGCCCATCGAAACAAATGATAACAAAATGTTAAAAAATGTTTGATAAACAGCGTGAACATAAGGTATCTTGTGACCAGTAGTAGGGAAAAAAGACACTAAAATCATTTGTTTTATTGATGAAATTTCTGCAAAAAATAGGTTATGAGTGAACTGACATTTGCCCAGTATGCGTTCATAAAAACCATCACAAATAATGATGTTTCGCGCCTATGTAACTCGATGCAACATGGCGTAGTCATATAATGAGCAGTCATCAAACAATGATTATTTAAGGAAGAATAAAATGATAACCCTGTTCAGTCTTTGCAGTGCTGTTTCCTAAGACGATAAACCCGAAAAGTTAGTTCATCGCCTCAGCAGTCGACAACATTTGCAGGAAGAACCGCAATGAATGCCACCAGTTCAAATCAACAAAACAACATTGTTGAAGAAATTAAAAATAAAGTATTAGAAATTGATGCGTTGCGTCATGGTAATAAACACCCCGAAAATATTGATCTCCCATTAGATTACGTTGAAGCGCTCGACGAAATCACCAGTATTGATCGACAAGAAATTGAAGAAATCGCTCGCAATGTTATCGCTAAACACAAAAACATTGTCAGACCGACGGTAAAGAAAAAACAAAAATCCAAAGAGCGCGGTATCAATGAATGGCTAATTAATATTTCAGCCGTATTAGTCATCAGTGTTTTTATCAAAGTCGTCTTTTTATCTGATGAACAAGCAAGCGATCAAAAACAGCCGTCTTTATTCACTCGTATCGCTAAAGTTGACTACTCAGGTATGCTTGATACTGCAACTGGCCACTTAAATGGAGCGGTAAGTTACATATCAGAATTAATAGCGACGTCGACGCCCTCAAATCAAGCGACTGCAGTCATTTCATCTACTGCAGCAAATATCTCAAACACGCCACCAGCAACTAACACCAACAATCATGAACCAACACTTGCCCACAATCTTGAGATTGCACAGCCAAACAATGCCAATGAACTTATGACCTCCTCACAAACAGGCAGTCGACTAGATTCTGATGTCGCCAAAATCAATCCAGACACATTCGCGTTAAATTCAACCGTAAACCAAGTTAAAGCCAGTGATATGGCAAGTAACAACGCTCGTGATGTGGTTAAATTTGATGACCAGACACAAGAATTACCGATGGCTAATATAGCAACGACTCTAGTAGAAAATTCAGTCGAATCAGTCACTATTGCAGCAAATCCGGCTGATACACCAGCAATAATCGTGACCGACAATCAGTTACAACAAGCAACGACCAACAGCATTATTGCTAAAAATATTGAGCCTGAAGCAATAAGCAAAATTGAAAACAATGTGGAAAATTTATCAAATATTCATCGCGACGATTTGGCTGTTAATGCAGATAACTCAAACAATGTCGACACTTCAGTTAATACTGACAAAACCAAAGTCACAGCAAATAATAGTGCGCAAATAGCCGCTGAAAATACAGTTGAAAATACAACTGATGCCTCTTTAGAGGTTCTCACTGACAAGGCAAACGAATTAACCACCGAAACCGACATATCGGCAACAGAATCGACACTGCAACTGGCCGCTGATTCTTCAGAAGCGCATATTGCTGTGGACGCGAATACAGATGTTAATACCATTAACAATATGGATAACAGGGTGTTTTTAGCAAAAAATACACCTCAAACCGCTGAGGATGATCAAATTGCCAATAAGCAGCAAGTAAACGATCAAAAACGCATTGATAATACGCTAACCTCCGAGCCCAGCCTATTTGATCAATTAGTGGCTTCATTCAATCAATGGATCAATACAGCCCCCGACAACACAACAAAAGTGGTAACAACAGCGCTTAACGAACAAACAAAAACAGCTATTAAACTAATCGAGACGGCCGATAACCTTGCTGACAACACTTCAGGCCTCAATGAAGTACAACCTGCAGCAACGCTCGATTTAGCCGATTCTCAAGCACCCATTACGACCGAAACAACTGAGCTAACGGCACTAACAGAGCTAACAGATCAAAACAACGAGGCTCCATTGCTAGCCAATAAGCTTGCTGACAACACTTCAAGCCTTAATGAAATACAACCTGCAGCAACGCTCGATTTAGCCGATTCTCAAGCCCCCATTACGACTGAAACAACTGAGCTAACGGCACTAACAGAGCTAACAGATCAAAACAACGAGGCTCCATTGCTAGCCGACAACCTTGCTGACAACACTTCAAGCCTTAATGAAGTACAACCTGCAGCAACGCTCGATTTAGCCGATTATCAAGCCCCCATTACGACTGAAACAACTGAGCTAACTGAGCCAACTGAGCTAACGGCTCAAAGCAACGAGGCTCCATTGCTAGCCAATAAGCTTGCTGTAACAAATAGCAGTCAGAACAACCAAGATGCGCCTGCAACCGAGCAAATCGCAAGCACTAAGAGCACTGCGACAGTAATGAGTAAGCTTGATACCCCTTCAACTGACACTCTCAATACATCACAAAGTGAAAACCAAAGCATTCAAGCAAATGCCGCACAGCCAACAACCGAAGCTGCAATCTTGCAACCCCAGCTAATCGCTACAACTAATATTGCTGCTACTGACTCTATTGATACCGCCACAGCTGACACAAATATCATCACCGCAGTAAATGACACTGCTGAAACTATTAAGCCGTCAAACGTTGAAGTAACTGCTATAACCACTAACGATGACACTCTAGCTAACTCGTCTATAACACCTTTAAACACCAATGAGTCAATCGTTGCTGGCAATAATGCAATTGAATTAGAAAGCAAACCAGTACAAGATACCGCAATTGAAACAACAGCAAATACTGTATTAACAGCTGTACAAGCTAATGCCTTAAGCACTAAAAATGAAGCCGTTAGCACGCAAGTTACAACCGTATCAACTGCAACACTTGAGGCTGAACAACTTATTGTTAATACCTCCAGTGTGGCTAATACAAGTGCGCCGACAAAAGCAATCAATGAGTCAGCCGTTCTTACCGCTGACTCAACCGCGCCAAATGACAACTTAATGACTCAAACTGAAGAGGTCAGCGTCCAAGCATCATCACTTAAGAATGATAAAATAGCCCAGTCAAACTCAGCGCCTATCACTTACGCTCCAATATCGACCGCTCCCCCCACATTTGACCAAGCTCAATCAACAGATTCATTCGCTTTAGCTCAAGCAAAAAAAGACAATGCAATCGCATTACAAGAGAACCAAACAGATGCCGAGTTAGACGAGTTACTTAATATTGAAACCGCTGCCATTGGCTCCGTTGTGCCACAAGACGTTGAACAAAATGCGTTACCCAATGCACAACGCAGCGATCAAGAAGCGAAGACATTAGAAACTGAACCCTTCGTCTTTGAACCATTAACAAATCAACCAATGACAACGACCGTCATGGCACAAAAACGTGCAAAGCCCACTATCGACGCGACCAACACAAATAACCAAGTGGATATGACTGAACAACTCAGCACCATTGTCGAGATGGCCGAGCTTGCTAAAATGTCAGTCTCTGAATTTTATCTGTTTAAAAATCGCTTACCAAAACCAGAGGACAATATCGTATTGCCGGTGAACTACTTTAAAGCTCACCCTATGGTTAACAGTATTTATTTATCTGATAACAGTCATTTAGTGGTTGAGTTAACTGATGATTTTGGACAACAGACACAAATAGCATTTGTGCCCAATATTTCAGCACAAAGCAACTTAATTGATTGGGATTGTGACACCAATATTCATCCCAACTTAATTGCTAACCCTACTCAATCGGGCTGTACGATGAATACAACAACCGCGGCAAATACAGAAGCGGTATTATCAAGCTCTACGGCATTAAAGTAATCAATCGGTTAACTAGCGACGTCAATGGCGCAAGTTAATCTGTATGACATTGTTAGATAAGGGCGTCATTAACAGCCAATAAAAAACGGAGCAAATGCTCCGTTTTTTATTGGCTGATTTCAGGTATTGACCTTTATCAATGGTTTTCCATCGTTTCGCATTGATATCCTTGGCGCATTGAATCAAATCTACAGCGTAAACCACACTGCCAAGGCACTTCACCAAACTTATAAGACAAGGTTTGCGAAAACGCTTTACAGCTTTGGTAATCATTAAAACCGGTTTTCATTTCATAGGCGGCAGACTCGTAACCATTTTTATACACAAATGCAGTCCAGTTTTCAGGCGATTTTTTTTCATGAGAATGGTTAATTGTCACCACAGCTACAATCACAGCAATTAATAACCCAACAGCTAAAACAATTGAGCCCCACTGGCTTAAGCGAGACGTTTGATGACTTTTTGACATGTCAGCTTTTTACCCTATCTATATTAACTGCATATAGCCTAGCGCTTTTCATTACACAAACCTAATTGAAGTATCAAGAACGTGATTTAGCGAATCATCATGCACGACTTAATTACACGATTTAGACCATCCCCCACACATTTGTTCTCGCACATTACTGGGTTATATTTATGTGATTTACCCTACAAAAAAAGACTTCAATCCACAAAATTAATACTCACTTAATACCCAATGACAAAAATAGCTAGCGAAGGTTAAAGCACACATCATTTCAATGATTTGCAAAATGGTTTTATCACTAACGTTTGCCAAAATATTGTCATGAGGCTCTAACACTACCAATAATGCGCTTATAAACTACCCATATGTTTCGGTTTAAAGTAATGGAATATTGTAATACGAGATGGGTTTTATTGGTTCAGCATTTGTATTTGGCCAAGCGACATTGCTTGGTAGCCACAAACTAATGAAACTGGAGTACTATGAAATATTTAGCATTTATTGCTGCACTTACTTTTACGGGTTCTGTATACGCTGTTGATTGTGTTGAGTGCCATGAAAAAGTGAATGTTGAAGAACATACTGAAATGGACGCAACAATGGCAACGTGTAATGACTGTCATGACATGGACAGCGCACATGAAATAGATAAAGAAGTTCATACTCCTGAGCTAACTATCAAAGAATGTGCTGATTGCCACGAGCAATAAACAAGTATTCGATATAAAAACGGTGAGCATTAGCTCACCGTTTTTTTTACTGTAAAAACCATATGACCTGTTAGCACAATCGCAATAATTAAGTTTATAGACGCTCATAAATAACATAACTTAACCGCGGCAAGATCAGGTAAAAGGTATCATCAACTTGCTTAGCGGATTGTGCAGCAAGAATGGGCACGAAACGTTTGCCCTGCAAAGAAAATGACAACTGTTTTTGTACTGTGCCGCTATTAAATACAATCAGCCATTCTTTACCGATAGACTCATCGACCCTAGCAAAAGCAAATACCGGGTTGTTATGCTCATAAAACCTATCTTGGTATTCACCTCGGCGTAATACTTGATGGTTCTTTCTAAATTGGCTCAGACGCGCAATTGCGTTGTAAATCGGATGTTGTTGATCAAAATTATCATCAGCAGTCGATGCTGTTGTACCCAATAAAACATTGTCGTTATAACTCACCACTTTCGACTTAAACATATCCTCGCGAGCATAAATATCATTACCATCACCAGTAAAACCTTGCTCATCACCATAGTAGATAACCGGAATTCCCCGAGACAACATCATATAAGCATGCGACAAAATACTCCGCTGTAGTTTATCGGCATCACTTTGAGTCGCATCATGTTGATTAATAAAATATCCGCTTCGCCCCATGTCATGGTTACCCAAAAACGTCATCAGTAAATCTGCGCTGCTGTCATCATCATCATAAAGTGAGTCTTGCTCAAATAACTCTTTAGCTAACATAGGGCTTTTTCCTCGATAAAAGATATCCGCAGCCACTTGCTGGAACGCAAAGTCTAATACTGACGGCAGCTTACCTTCTGTCGTGTAACGGCTTAACGCTTTAGGAGACGTGTCATAGACTTCACCAAAAACATGAAATTTAGGAATACCAACTGCATGAGCATGGTCAATAATCGCGGGGCTAAAAGCCTGCCAAAATGCCATATCAACATGACGCACGGTATCAATTCTAAACCCATCTGGCTTGAATTCAGTAATGAGGTTTTGATAGATTTCTATCATCCCTGCAATCACTTGTGGATGACTGGTATTTAAATCATCTAAACCGCTAAAATCACCGTTTAAAGAGCTTTCTCCCTTAAAGGTGCTATCACCTTGATTATGGTAAAACTTAGGGTTGTTTAACCAAGCTGGCTTTTTAACTTGCTTTTCCCTTGGTAATACAAACGGCGTATAGCGATCACCACTGGCTAATTGGGCAATCGATTTATACTGACACTCTTGCAGGCCAACCTGGTAAGTACCGTCTATCTGGTGACATTGTTCAAACTTAATCACATCTGCAGTGTGATTAGTGATGATGTCAAAAAAGACTTTAATACCTTTATTATGAGCTGCATTAATCAATTGTTTTAAATCATCATTAGAGCCAAAGTGCGGATCAATTTCAGTAAAATCAACAATCCAATATCCATGATGCGCGATACCATCATGTTGAATCGCTTTATTGCGTAAAATGGGGGTCATCCAGATGGCCGTCACCCCTAACGATTGAAGGTATTCAAGTTTATCCTCAATCCCTTTAATGTCGCCGCCATGGAAGCCGCGCTCAGAATATGGGTCAAAACCACCGTGAGATTCACCCGGGCTCACACTGCCATTATCATTACTTAAATCGCCATTGTTAAACCTATCAGGCATAACAAAATAAAAAATATCGTCACGGACATCCCTGAGTAAGTATTTTTCATAGATATCAACCATTGGGTCTACTGATTCCGTTTGCGCCCACACCAATCGACAACCGGTTATCAACGTCAAACCAATCAAGATTACAGCCATTAAGTACTTCATTTACTCTTGCTCCATAGTCAATTGTTACGGTAACGCTACGCCCTTGGCGCTGACATATAATCCATACCATTGTCCACGCGTTAACGTGACCTTAGGCGCTTGGGCACAAGCATTAATGCGTTCGATATTGGTTGTGCCAATAACAGGTTGGATAAGCGCCGGATGCTGCATTAACCAAGCAATCACAATCGCCTCTGCACTGACCTGATATTGCTTGGCATATTGCGCCACCAATTGCGCGGTTTGCTTAACGCCATAAGGCTGATCACTGATTGGTGCGCCGCTATAAATGCCTTGGCACAAACTTCCCCAGGACTGAATTTGCACATGGTTATCAGCACAATAATTAACAAGCCCAGCATTGAAGTTAGTGTCTTTGCCTTGCACATTACCGGCGTACACACCTTCATCTAACCATGCATGTTGTTGCAGACTCACTTCAATTTGATTTAACACTAACGGCTCAGATAAAGCCGCTTGTATTTGTTGCATTTGGTGCTGGTGCATATTCGACACACCTAAAAATTTAACCTTACCAGCTTGTTTCAACCTTAAATATGCATCTGCAATTTCATCCGCTTGCATTAACGGATCGGGACGATGTAGCACTAACACATCAATATAGTCAGTTTGTAGGCGTTTAAGGCTTTGTTCCACACTATAAGTAATCCAGTTTGCTGATAAATCATAACGCTTAGGACCGAATTCATCTTCAAAACGAATACCGCATTTGGTTTGAATAATCATATTGTCACGATCATTTCGCTGCTTTAACGCTTGGCCAAACACCTGTTCAGCCTTACCTAAAGTATAAATATCGGCATGATCAAAATAGTTAATGCCATTATCTAACGCGGAATCAATCACTCGGTTAGCTTGGTTAACTTGCTCAGCAGTATAAGCCACAGCGTTCCAACTACCGCCCAACCCCATGCAGCCAAATACAATTGAGCTAGCATGAGGAAGGTAACGACGAATGGGATAATTTTTCATAAGGCGCAACTTGTTATAAATGTGTTACATAGTGTACTCAATAAGCTGTCATGAGAAAGAGCAAAAACCAAAATCATTATTTGTTATAACGATCAATAAACCACTACAATTCACGCAATCGACTTGTTGATAAGGATGAGATACAAAAAGGATGTTAAGAGAACACAAAAAGTTTGAACGATTATTCTTATTTGCTGAAGTGGCCCGCCAACTGAGCTTTACTGAAGCGGCAAACACGTTGGGAATATCACGCGGTTATTTATCTGAACAGATTAAACAGTTAGAGCAAGAGCTGGGCCGGCCGTTGTTAATACGCTCTACCCGCAGCGTGAAACTCACCGCCCAAGGTCAATTAGTGTTAGCGCGTATGGGAAGCATTAAAAGCTCATTAATTGATCTTGACCGCCAGATCCGCCATGATCATGCAAGTTTATCAGGGCAAATTCGCATCACTGCCCCCAGTTTATTTACGCAACGTTTTTTGTTACCCATTTGCCGTGAGTTTAATCAAGCTTACCCTGAGGTAACGCTCAGTATCGATTGCAGCTACAAAACCCATGACCTCACCCAAAATGATTATGACCTTGCCTTGCGAGCAACCAATAATCCCCCACAAAATATGGTGGCGAAAAAGCTTTATCAATACCGGCATATTTGCTGCGCTTCACCTCACTACCTTAAACAATTTGGCATCCCGACATCAATCGAGCAACTACAGCAACATCAATGTTTAACGGCAATAGAACATGAAACCTGGTGGTTAAACAAACAACCACTTAACATCAAGCCGCAAATATCTATCAATGACAACCGCATGTTAAAAACGCTGGCATTGCAACATCATGGAATTATTTTAGTACCCGAATATTTAGTTGATGAAGATATTGCCCAAGGCAAATTAGTCACCGTATTACCTGATGTCATCACTGAGCGCTTTAACACCTACTTAATACATCCACAGCTTATTGATCAATCAACAAGGCTGACAACGTTTATTCAATTTACCAAACAGTGGATAGCACAACATGCCGTGTAAACATAAACAATCACCCCAATACAAAGCCATTAGCCGGTGGCGAGACAACACACGGCGATGACCTTCGTATTTAATAAAATATAACAAGTAATAAAATATTATTTTCAAAATATTTTTGACAATAATTCAATCTCAAAGCGGTGTTTAACTTATCTAAAAACGACTATTCTTTAACACATCGAAAGACATCATTGAAAATATTACACATCAAAAGGTATCAATATGAACAAATTAACTATCGTTGCTAACATCGTTGCTAAAGCTGATAAAATTGAATTGGTTAAATCAGAACTATTAAAACTGATTGAAGTGACACGTGCTGAAGAAGGCTGCATCAATTATGACCTTCATCAAGACCATGAAAATCCAGCTCATTTTATGTTCTTTGAAAATTGGCAATCACGCGACTTATGGCAAGTGCATATGAATAACCAACACCTTGCAGATTACGTTGCGGCAACACAAGATGCAGTAGAGTCTTTTATTGTCAATGAAATGACCCATATCGCTTAAGCCAAAAAAGCCAATACCCTTGTCTCTCATCAAGGTGTTAAAGCAGTCAATACTCAGCCTGATAATTGCATTGTTATCAGGCTTTTTTAAAAGCTCTCACTCTGCTAATTGCTATTTAACCTCACACAACAAACCAACATTAACATTACCTTTTGCCATCAACTCCGTTAAAAATGTGCGATAGATCTCAAGATAAGCAACTTTTGTATAAATAAATACGCATACAAATACATTTGTTAACTGGATCGCATTTTTCTTATTTTCGCCCTGATAAATTTCAGCTTCAGCACTCACTAATATTCTGTGTTTATTTGTCAACACTCGTGAGTGAATTTAGGATATAAACTTTAATATCAATAGCATAAATCAAAATAAACCGAGTTACCCATATGCACTTTTGAGGATATTATCTATGGCACAATTAATTAACGCGATACCCAATGACGCAGAAATCAATGCAATGACTCAGCCTAAAAACCCACAGGCTGCAGAAGAATTACAACATCGAAAATGTGTGAAAAAACGCCTCGATGAGTATTTAGAAGCACAGCAACTTAAACGTGCGATGGGTGATGATGATTTTTGGGCATAACGGCATGACATTATATCTATTAAAGAGGGATTTGTTGGCGCCGCAAATTCCTCTTTAATTGCAAACATTTCCAACATAAGTTATCTATATTCATTACCTTACGCCAGTTAAACCAGCATCCAAACGTTGGCATTTATTCAACCTCTCCCCTCTTTATTGTAACTTAGTGACCACAGCGTCCTTCAACTCACCTTCTAATCTAACAATGCTAAACCCAGTCAATTAATTGCTCAGTTCGTTTAACCAATAGCTTATTTAAGCCATCTATAACCACTAATTTATCTACCGCAGTCAATGATATTGATCAAGCACACCTAACATCTCATCAGTGTAACGAACGCTAACAAATTGTTAGTTGACATTTTTTACCAGTCTTTCAAGATAGATTCGTTTTTACAAAATAAATCAAATAACAATAAAAATTAGCAACAAATGCCACGCTCTTTCCCAAAGGAAGCAAACAAGGAAGCAACATAATGAAAAAATCGTTAATCGCGATCGCGCTAGCAACCACGTTTTTAGGTGCTTGCGGCAGCTCAGACATCAATAAAACCCAACCGACTCAACAAGCGGCAACTCAAGCGAAAGCAGAATTGGGCTCATTTGGGGTAGATTTATCAGCCCGAGATCTCAATGTTAAACCCGGTGATGATTTCTTCATGTATGCCAGCGGCCATTGGTACGATAACTTTGAAATGCCAGCAGACAAGACCCGCTATGGTGCATTTACCGGTCTTGCAGAGCGCAGTGAAACTCAAGTAAAAGCCATTATCGACGATATCACCAGTCGCACTGACCTAAATGAAGAAGAACAACTCATTGCTGACTTTTATCACGCCTACATGGACACTGACACCATCAATAAATTAGGTGTTAAACCTATTCAACCTATTCTTGATGACATTAATGGCGTTAAATCAGTTGCCGACTTAACTAAAATATTTGGCCAAGCTTGGTTAACTAACACTGACTCGCCAATTCGCGGCGGCATGTGGTTTAACCGTTTAGATCCAAATAAATATGAAATGTCATTAGGTGCTGGCGGATTAGGCTTACCCGACCGCTCGTACTATTTAGAAGACAGCGAACGCTTCGTTAATATTCGCAGCGCGTATGTGGCACACATTGCAAAAATGCTGGCATTTGCCAACGTATCAGATCCGCAACAGCGCGCCCAAGGTATTTTGGCACTAGAAACTAAAATTGCTCAAGGCCAATGGCCACGTGAGAAACGCCGTGACCGCGACTTAACGCTTAACCAAATTAAACGCACCGAGTTAGCAAGTGCTTACCCAGGCTTTGATTGGGATTTATTTTTCACCCAAACCGGTTATCAAGTGCCTCAAGTGAACATTTCACAACCCGAGCCTGTGAAAGCCATGATAAAGCTTATCAACAATGAGCCTATCAACGTTTGGCAAGATTACTTAACTTTCCATACCTTAAGTAACAACGCCGGCCTGTTATCTGAAAACATCTATAACACCAGTTTTGACTTCTTTGGCAAAACCTTAAGTGGCCAAGCTGAGCCTCGTCCACGCTGGAAACGCGCAGTAGAAGAAATGTCTGGCACTCAATCTTTAGGCTTTGCTATTGGTAAAGTGTATGTAGCACGTTACTTCCCAGAGTCATCAAAAAAACAAATGGCGCAATTGGTCGAAAACCTTCGCACCGCACTTGGTGAGCGTATTGACGGTTTAGATTGGATGGGCGCAGAAACCAAAGTAAATGCTCGTGCAAAACTTGCGGCATTTACACCTAAAATTGGCTACCCAGATGTATGGCAAACCTTTGATGGTTTATCGCTGTCTAAAGATAACCTTGTCGGCAATATCCAAAATTTACGTCGTTTCTTCCACGCTGACAGTGTGGCGAAAGAATTGAAGAAAACCGATCGAAATCGTTGGGGTATGACACCACAATATGTTAACGCTTACTACAACAGCTCGTTCAACGAAATTGTATTCCCAGCCGCTATTTTACAACCCCCATTTTTTGATCCCAATGCCGACCCTGCTGTGAACTATGGCGGTATTGGCGCTGTAATTGGTCATGAAATGGGTCACGGTTTTGACGACCAAGGTTCAAAATCTGACGCTAACGGTATTCAACGTAACTGGTGGACTGATGCTGATCGCAGTGCATTTGAAGCAAAAACTGACATGCTCGCCGCGCAATACAGTCAATATGAACCCATTGCTGATAACTTCGTTAATGGCCGTAACAGCTTGGGTGAAAACATTGGTGACGTTGGTGGTATCGCGATGGCATACCACGCTTATAAGCTGAGCTTAAAAGGCAAAGAAGCACCGATTATTGATGGCCTAACTGGCGATCAACGTTTCTTCTTAGCATGGGCGCAAGTTTGGAAGGAAAAGCGTACTGAACAAAGCATGCTTAACCAGTTACGTGGTGGTACTCATGCGCCGGGACGTTACCGCGCACTTGCGCCGCGTAACCACGATGCATGGTACAAAGCATTTGATGTTAAGCCTGGCGACAAAATGTATTTACCAGAAGATCAACGTGTGCGTATTTGGTAAACGCCATTTATTCACAACTGCGCTAAATACAGAGTGTTTAACGCTATTGGTATCGTATTAAGCCAATGCCAAGTGAATATCAACAAGCGTAATCTAAAGGTGTATTGGCAAATACCAACAAAAATGCCTGTCATTTGGCAGGCATTTTTTTATCCATTAACAACATACTCAATGACGCAATAAAGTGTCATAGACAGCAGTTAATCAGTTAATCAGTTAATCAGTTAATCAGTTAATCAGTTAATCAGTTAATCAGTTAATCAGTTAATCAGTTAATCAGTTAATCAGTTAATCAGTTAATTTTACGACCACGCGTCCTTGAACCTTCCCCTCCATTAACTGTGTCGCAGTGTCGATAACTTGCGCTAAGCTGATTTCGGTCGCAATATCATCAAAGGTATTGTCATCAATCAATTGGCTTAATCTATCCCACGCTTCCACTCTATCAGCAAGCGGACGCATAACGCTGTCAATACCAGCAAGGGTCACGCCGCGTAAAATAAACGGCATAACCGTCGCAGGTAAATCCATGCCTTGAGCTAAACCACATGCCGCCACTGTGCCGCCATATTGGGTGCTAGCACAAATATTAGCGAGTGTATGGCTACCAACTGAATCAACCGCACCAGCCCAACGCTCTCTCGCTAATGGACGCCCCGCTTCTGATAATGTTTGGCGGTTAATCACTTCGCTTGCACCTAATTTTTGTAAGTAAGGCGCTTGCTCAACACGCCCCGTCGACGCCACAACGGTGTAACCTAATTTGGCTAATATCGCCACAGAAAAACTACCCACGCCGCCATTAGCACCGGTGACTAATACTTCACCTTTATCAGGTGTTACCCCATTTTTCTCCAGCGCCAATACACATAACATTGCCGTGTAGCCGGCAGTCCCTATCGACATGGCTTGTTTAGGGCTAAAACCTTGTGGCAAGGGGATTAACCAGTCACTTTTTAAGCGCGCTTTTTGGGCTAAACCACCACTGTGCACTTCACCAACACCAAAGCCGTTTAATAACACCTTATCGCCAACGGTAAATTTGCTCGAATCAGACTGTAAAACCTCACCAACTAAATCAATGCCGGGCACTAATGGAAACTGACGAACCACCGGTGCCTTACCGGTAATCGCCAAGCCATCTTTATAATTTAAGGTGCTATATAACACCTTAACGGTGACATCACCTTCTGGCAGTGCATTGTCATTTATGTCGGCGACACTCGCGCGGTAACCTTGATCATCTTTTTCAATTAAAATACCGTTAAACATGATTATTCCTCTTTACAAGCTATTGATCTGATCCAGCGTTTTATCAACAGGTAAGCCTGCGATAAAACAATCTACGTAATGGCGCAGTGGCGCTGCACTTTTCACTAATCGTGCACGGCTAACCGCCCCTTCCCAACCAATCCAAAAAAATTCAGCTAATTGCTGGGTATTGGCTGTTGCTGCCACTTGCCCAGCATCAATAGCCGCATCTAAACACTGCTGCAGTCGTAACTGCCAACTGGCAAAAATATCAATTAACACGGGTCTAAAGCTTTCAGGTAGCTGATCGACCTCCTGGCCTAAATTTCCGACCAGACAACCTCGGTTAAATTCAAAGCGCGCCATAGCTTCTATAGCACTTTGTGCAAATTGCTCAATACGCTCAAGCGGCAAAAATGCATCATTTAGTAAGTGTTTATCTAATTTATGGGCAAAGAAGCTGGCATAACTGTCTATTACCGCCAATCCAAAAGCTTCCTTACTCGCAAAGTAGTAATAAAATGATCCCTTTGGCACTCGCACTTGCTTGAGAATAAGATCGATACCAGACATCACAAACCCTTTCTCTGTGAGCACCGCTAATCCACTTTGAATCAACTCACTGCGGGTGTCGATACGTTGACGACCATCTTTAGGTGGTCGGCCCCGACGCGCTTGTACCATCGTTGACGCGGCTGAGTTAGATAACATTGTTATGGCACGGTGGGGCATGTTGAATTCCAATATTTGCGATCATTTTTATTATAACGTTTATTTTAGACTGCTCGTCTATAAAATTAAATTATATCGCCTGTTTTATCAAAAACAGCCATAAAATTAACTTAAAAGTGTCAGCTTATTCACGGTTTCATTAAAGGCCGCTAACCATTGCTAATGTCATTTAAATTGCTAACAAGGCTTAGCTAACCTGCTTGCTTAGCGCGTGTTAATTTGACACCGCTAGTCTGCCCCCTTAAATAAAGCAATTACAGTCTTTTGTGAGGCAGTTATCCATTGCCTTCACTGCAAGGAACCTGTGCTGCGAGCCTTGTAAATAAGGAATAACATGGGTGAGTTATATTTTATCCACCACGGAAAAACGGTTTGAATCCATCTTAAAAATGGCAAGATTTACCTGACACTCCATTAACAGGGCATCGAACAAACGAACGCTTTACCACCGTATTTGGCGCATGTTGAGCTGTGTTTAACTAGCTCATTAGGGCGTGCACAACAAACCGCAACGTTATTATGCCTAAATACCAATAAAATCATCCATTACTGGCAGATACTGAGGTGGAGTTTTGTGAACGTAAAAGAATGGAAAAGTGACATGTTGAGCAACAATTCCCAGCAGGGTTTCATCACTTATGCCACCACGCGGACCGCGATGACCCAAGCTTAGTTGGCGGTGACTTTAGTGAATGACAAGCCAGAGCAGATAAATGTTTAGCCCCTATCCGCTAATATAATGGCGACAACGCCTTGTTGATAATCTGGCTGTCAGATAGAACATAAAAAAACGCTAACCTCGGTTAGCGTTTTTTTATGATGCAAAGCAGTAACAGAAATTAACAGTCTGCGTTATCTATAAAATAGCCAGTATGCTGTTGTGCATTTCCATCAACAATATAAACAAGCTTACACTCTGAATGTGTGGTATATCCATGCGGAACAATAATCGCAACAGCATCGCTATTTTTAGCTGTATTCGTTCCTGTAGCAGGCTGATAATAAATGCCCCAATCTTCATCAAACTCTTCGGTGCCATTGTTCATTTCAAAAAAGGATCCATCAAGAACCTTTTCTATATTACCGGCTACAGCATTGGTGTAACCCATGATCGTCGACACATTTTGGCCATTAACTTCAACGCTGCCATTAATGGCTTTTTCTTTACCTTGAATAACAGCCTTTGAAAACACTAAGCTATTAGCCGATTTCAAATTACCTTCAAGTTCAGTTAAATTTGCTTTAACGGCATCATTTTTTAAATTGATGAATTTAGGCGCTGCAATCACAGCCAAAATACCTAAAATAACAATCACCACAACTAATTCAAGTAAGGTAAACCCAACTTGACGACGTAAAAATTTGTTCATAGGGCTAACTCTTTTTATTACGATAACGATACTGCCAAAGAAACGTAGATGATCATTAATCAAACTAAATGACACATCAGACTCTTTTTAATCATACTTTTTTATCCTTTAAAGCAATACGTTAATTCTATTTATCAATAAAACACAACACAACAAACAAACCTTAACAACACCAATTATCAGTATTAGCACATCAAAACCATCACAAGCCACTACCCCTGATAACATTCAATTTCCTCTCCACCCTTTATCTGTTCATAGCAACACCACATAACAACCGATGAAGACCAACACGTCTAATCACACTCAATAAACCCCCATAAAGAGCGGTATCAACAAGCCTAATAGGTCATCGCGGATGTTAATCTGTCATCGGCAATGTCTATTGAGGTTGCACCAAATAAAGGCAAGCACGCACAATCATGCGTCATCCCCGCCACAATGTTTGCACCAATATGACGATTGAGTGATAACTTACGCACCAAAATAGTGGCGATTAAAATAAAATTAAATTCTAAATATCATAACCTTGTACTTTAATGACATATAAAAACAGCGCGAACCTATTTAGTAGGAATAAATATTGCTAACTAAGCAACTCAATTGATAAAGAGAAGAATATCGGGAAATGCTTTATGGACAATATTAGTGATGCGATTAGCGTCATAGCGCAAAGTGCAGATACATTATTTATTTTGTTAGGTGCCATTATGGTGCTAGCAATGCACGCTGGCTTTGCCTTTTTAGAAGTCGGAACCGTACGTCACAAAAATCAAGTTAATGCGTTGGTTAAAATTCTTGCCGACTTCTCTTTTTCAGCTGTTGCCTACTTTTTTATTGGTTATCAAATTGCTTACGGCAACAATTTTTTTGCCTCCGCAGAGGTATTAGTTGCCAATAATGGCTACGAACTGGTGAAGTTTTTCTTTTTACTGACCTTTGCAGCTGCCATCCCCGCTATTGTTTCTGGTGGCATTGCCGAGCGCGGTAGTTTTACGCCATTTCTAGTGGCTTCTATGTTAATTGTCGCCTTTGTGTACCCCACATTCGAAGGCCTTATTTGGAATGGTAACGCTGGTTTTCAAGACTGGCTACACGCCACCTTTGGCGCTCAATTTCATGACTTTGCCGGCTCAATTGTGGTTCACGGTATGGGGGGCTGGTTAGCCTTTACAGCAATCTATTTATTAGGGGCTCGTCAAGGTCGTAAACCCGGTATTGCCTTTGCGCCATCAAATATTCCCTTTCTAGCATTAGGTTCTTGGATTTTAATTGTTGGCTGGTTTGGTTTTAATGTCATGTCAGCTCAAACCTTAAACGGCATGAGCGGCTTAGTGGCAGTAAACAGCTTAATGGCGATGGTCGGTGGTACTATCATTGCCTTTATCGTTGGTCGTAATGACCCCGGCTTTATTCACAATGGTCCATTAGCAGGATTAGTGGCAGTGTGTGCAGGTTCTGATTTAATGCACCCTATCGGTGCATTTATTGTTGGTGGCGGTGCTGGCGGTTTATTTGTTGTCATTTACACTCGTTTGCAGCGCAGTAAGAAAATCGACGACGTATTGGGTGTTTGGCCATTGCATGGCATATGTGGTTTATGGGGCGGCATTGCTGCAGGTATCTTTGGCCAAACCAGTTTCGGGGGGTTAGGTGGGGTAAGCTTTATGTCACAGGTTATAGGCTCAATTGCCGGTGTGGTATTTGCACTTGTTGGTGGCTTTATCGTTTACTCCTTGGTGAATAAAGTATCAAGCTTACGTTTAAGCCAAGAAGACGAATACATTGGTGCAGACTTAGCTATCCATAAAATTGGCGCTACCAGTAACGACAAATAATTTCATCAATCTCGCTTAACGTTTACCTAATCCTCAGACATTGGTTAGGTAAACGTCCTCGTTAACGTACCGTTTCAAACAATTTTACTGCATATTTAACTGCGTCTGGCTGGATTATTACTGATTTTTCCCGCGCTTTACCTGCATAAAAAACCACTTTAATGTGATCCTGTTAGTAGATTCGAATTTGTTTGGCAAAGCTCACCGCAATATTCTTTCACCACTTGAGTATCTGGCATATAATCCGCCTTTAATTAGGCAGTTGTTCTGTAAAAACAACTAGATAAGCAATTGTTAATAAAACAATATATCTGAAGTTTGCAGCCAATTTAAGCCCCTATGTTCGCAGAAAAATTTTACTGGAGCAGTTAGGCATGAGCTTATCCAAAAAACTAATGCTGACCTTTTTAGGTCTCACATTGGTCGTTTTATTGGCGACATTATCATTAGCACGTTGGAGTTTTGAACGCGGTTTTTTAGAATATGCTAATGCATTAGAACAGCAACGCCTGAGCAATATTGCCCAAAATCTAACAACCTTATATATCGACAATGACGGCTGGGAACATATTAGCTGCCTCACAATCAAACAATATTTATCCGCCAGTTTTCAGCCTAAATCAACGATAAAAACAGCGAATCAGGCATACAATTTCTCGCATCATCAGGCGCATGAACATTTAACTCAACATCCACCCCATGCGCCCTTAGTCCATGAACAAGAGGAACAACATAAAAATGCGGCCACATCGGCAACGACGGTAGAATCATCACTAAAACCATTGCACCAAAAGCCATTTAAACAACGACACACGTCACCTACGGCATTATTTAACGCCCAAGATCAATTTATTGCAGGTACCGTTCCTCGGACACCAAAAAAACAGTGGGTCAAAGTTTACATAAAAGTCGATAAACAGATTGTCGGGACATTGGTAACTAACGCGAAAAGGCGTATCAACAGCCCCCAAGGCACTGCATTTTCTAAGCGTCAATGGTTAATGAGCATGCTAATTGGCCTTGTCGCATTAGGCTTATCGGTTGGGGTATCGCTGTTATTAACCCGAGTGTTTCTTGCCCCTATTCAACGTATGTTGAAACGAGTATCGAGCATGTCTAATGGTGATTACCTCACACGCTTATCCCCCACTCACCATGATGAACTTGGACAACTGATGGGCGATCTTGATCGCCTTGCGCTACATTTACAGCAAAACCAAAGTGTCAGACAGCGCTGGATAGCCAGTATTTCCCATGAATTAAGAACCCCTGTAACCGTATTAACCGGTGAAATTAATGCTATCAAAGATGGGGTTAGACCCTTAAATATGGCGCAAATAGATTCAGTGCACCAAGAAGTAGAACGCCTCGCTCATCTGATTGACGATCTTTACCAACTGTCGTTGTCCGATATCGGCGGACTACGTTACCACTTTGAACCCATTGATATTATTGACTGCATTAACCATTGTTGTCATAAAGCCCAGCTACAAGCACAGCAACAAGGACTAACCCTAACCCAACAATTATCTGGCTCAGTAATGATTAATGGCGATCGTGATCGTCTGCAGCAATTGCTCACTAATATTATCAATAATTCGCTTAAATACACCGACGCGCCGGGGACAATTGTTATCAATACCACGGTCATGAGCAGTTATGTGCAAATTATTATTCAAGACAGTTTACCCGGTATTCCTGTGCAAGAATGCCAAAAATTGCTTGAGCCACTGTATCGCAACGAAGTATCGCGCAGTCGTCATCGCGGTGGAGCAGGATTAGGGTTAGCTATTTGTCGCAATATTGCCGAGGCACATCAAGGTACAATACGTATTTGCCCATCGACCTTGGGCGGCATTCAAGTTGAAATTAATTTACCGATAGTCATTTAAATGTATCACTGACGCCATCCCGACCCAGTGCATTAAAACAGTGCATTGAGGCAACATCACTGTAAAAAGGATTTGGCTGTCTCAAATACAAGAGAAAAATAATGAATAACAATCAAATTCTTGTCATTGAAGATGAACCGAAAATAGCTAAATTATTAGCGGATTACCTTGCGCTTGATGGCTTTGAGACAACCATTTTAACCGAAGGTACAGACGCGGTTGACATCATTAAAGCAAGCGCGCCAGATGTGGTGATTCTAGACCTGATGTTACCGGGTAAAGATGGCATCACTATTTGCAAACAAGTGCGCGAATTTAGCAATGTACCAATACTGATGAGCACCGCACGTGTAGACGAAATTGACCGTTTAATAGGGTTAAACTCAGGTGCTGATGATTATATTTGTAAGCCCTTTTTACCTAAAGAGGTGGTCGCTAGAGTGAAAGCGATTTTACGCCGAGTACAACCGCACAATGTTGATCATGAGCCGACAACGCTGGTCTATCGTGATGTCATGCTAAACCAAGAAAAATTTCAATGCCAAGTTAATCATCATGACGTTGAGCTAACACCGATTGAATTTAGAATGCTGCAAACCTTAATAACCAAGCCTGGTAAGGTCTATTCTCGGGAAGTATTAATGCAGGCAAGCTATAAAGACCAGCGTATTGTCAGCGATCGCACCATTGACAGCCATATAAAAAACTTACGTAAAAAACTGGCCGAATACACCCAAGAAAACGAACTCATTCACTCTATTTATGGTGTCGGTTATAAAGTCGACTAACCAAAGGCAACCGTAAAAGCTATCGCTAAAACAGCGGCATAAAAAAGGCATTGACCGAAACGTCAATGCCGACAATGTTATTGCAATTGCGAGTAAATCATCCCGCTTTTCCTGGGATGAAGTCTTAGCTGATGTTAGCGACAATCAGATGGCATTAAAATAAGACTTATACGAGTGCAGTCGCACCGTTGCCGCCCCAATCACATCGATAAACCCAAGTGCCGGATGCGGTTTATTCGCGGCTATCCAAGCCGAACCTGTTGCGCCGATCGGAATGGTTTTACCTTCTGGCTCAAACACCTCAAGAATCACCGTACGGCCATGAGCACTGGTATTCGCACCAACATGCTGACGCACGCTTTGCGGCCCTTGAAAAGGTGAAATAGCCGACTCTCCCGTACCAGCTGTTAAGCTGTGCACTTTGGCGCGAAACACTTCACCGGGATACGCATCGACATAAAACTCAGCAAACTGTCCCTCTTCCACATAACGAAAGGTTTGGTCTGGAATGCGCATTTCCATAAATTTACGCTTAGTATCATAAAGGTGCATATTGCCCATACGGCTGCCATTGGCCACATTCACAATTGCCACTTGGCCATCAAAAGGCGCACGCACTGTTTTTAGCTCTTGTTCAAACTCGACACGGGAAAAATCCGCTTCTAGTGAGGTTAACGTTGACTGCGCAATACGCAATTGTGAGCGATAACTTTCTACATCGCGTTCATTAAAGATGTCAGGCGAAATGACAGCACGTTCGATATCGCGCGTCATTTGCGCAATAGACTCTTGCTGCTGCACGATAGAAGCACGAATTTTCTCTAAATCGGCAGCAGAGCGAGTATCAACTAAAGTGTAAATAACATCACCTTGTTGCACCCATTGATTATGTGACACATAAATCTCGTCAATTTGCTCGCCAACAAGTGGCGACAATACCGCATGTGGCGCTTTAATGGTTGATGAATACGTTAAGTCTACTGGTGCCCAAAGACGTGAAACAATGGCCAAGATAGCCAAAATAAACGCGCCACCAAAAACAATCCAAAAGCCACTTTTCATGGTCCACTTAATGGCACCCGTGGCCACTAAAATCCACATTAATAAGATATAAGGGATCATCACTTCTTTCATGATCGAACCTCCGATGAGTTATCAACCGTTGGCAATACAGATTTGACCGCTTCCGTTGTCGTTGAAGTAGAGGGCACGCCATCTTCGTTAGCAACAGGAGGTGCTGAGTTACTGCTCGGAGCATTAGTTGTTGTGCTATTTTTCGCAGCGCTGTCTTTAAGTGCATCCCCATAAAGCCCATTGCCGATAACACGGCTAATGGCTTGGCCAATTTGCGCCCAATTAGCAAATGCAATAATTATTGCCAGCACCCACCACGCCTTGTGCAATAACAAGCCACATAACGACAACGCAAACACCAATTGAATATGAACACTCTTACGCTGTTGGGCCTTATGCACTGCCACTTCATGTACCTGCCACAGCAAATACAACACAAATGCGACCAGTGCGATGGTCACCGTAAATAAGTAACCGCTAAAGAACTCATTATTAAAAAACATCATCATGGTGTCGTTAGGCGTATTGCTAAATTGGCTCATATCAATGTCCTTAGAATTGATCTCACCTAGCGGCGCGAGCAAATACGCGCCTAATAACATGGCTCCCATAAATGCGCTGAATTTAAACAGTACCGTCGCAATAATAAACACCATGACGATGACTTTTTTCACGCCACGCAAACGGCTTTGCAAAGAAAAAACTGGGAGTAAACGATCCACAAATGCTGATTTCATATAAGCCTTTTTCCTAAATATCCTTAACCATGACCCCATCATAGTGACAATAATGACCACATTGCTGATATGTGATATAAGATATCTAATAATACTTAGGTTTAATCGCTAAAGAGTTAAGAAATGAAGCACTCAGACTACAGCTTAATTCCCACTTTTGTGGCTATCATGGAGCAAAAAAACTACACCAGAGCGGCCCAAAAATTAGGCATTAGCCAATCGGCAGTCAGCCAAGGTGTCAGCCGCTTAAAAGAGATTTTCAACGACCCGCTGTTTATTCGCTGCCGTCATGGTGTCGAGCCCACTCAATTTGCACTGGACATATACCCTACACTTGCCAACGCAATTGAAAACATTGCTTACACCTTGCCGGAATATCAAAAGTTCGACCCTGCGGTGTGTAACAAACAGTTTGTCATTTCAGCATTAAGCGTTTTTGGGTTTACATTATTACCTGAATTGGCGATGAGACTCAGTCAAGTCGCGCCCCTTGCCAGCATGAACATTGATGCCATCAGCGGACAAGATCCCGCCGACATGTTGCGTACCCAGCAATCTGACATATTAATAGAAGTGAAATCACAACAATCGTCGTTGTTACGTTCGAAAGTGATCATGCAAGACAAGGTGTGTGTAACCTGCCGTCAAGATCACCCAATGCTTGTTGGCACAAGCATTACCCAAGCGCAATTTTTACAACAAAAACACATTACTATTGGCTCAAAAAACCAAAAAGCAGGTTACTTAACCGGTCGTGGGTTAAAAGATGACTCCCTTTTGCAACAGCGCACCATTGCTTGGCAGGCCAGCAGCACCATGGAAGTGTTACCTATTATTCAAAAAACGGATTATTTGGGGTTAATACCGCAACAACTCATGGACCAATACCAGCACCGATACCAGCTAAAACAGCTACAAGCCCCATTTTTACAAGAACGTATTGATATTGCCATGTTCTGGCATCCCTCACGCAATAACGACCCAAGCCACCAATGGCTGCGCAGTGAAATTGCACTCGCGGCCAAAAAATACACCTCAAGTAGAGCATAAGTTTACCGGCTTACAACCCAATAGACTGACTGGCTCAGTCATCATCAAGCGTTGGTAAAGACCGAGTAAAAATAAAAAATTAACCCACAAAAAAGCCACAACAATTTGTTCTGGCTTTTCATTGGGTCAATAAATGGGGAAAACCGAGCTTTTACTGCTAATGAGCAAAGCGCATAAATTAACCCAATATCATACTGCCTTAAAGTACAGTGATGATTTCAGCTTCAGCTAAACGTGCTTTTGGTAGACCATGGTTATAGTCGTCACCATCTTTGTGATAGCCCATTGCTAAAGCAAATTCACACACATATTCGCCTATTTCAGCTTTAAACTCTTCACCAATAAGTGCCGGGTCTACGCCTTCCATTGGTGTTGAATCAATACCTAAACGCGCAAGAGTATGCAAGGTGTTACCAACAGCAATGTAAGATTGTGCTTTGGTCCAAGAACCGTTATAACCGTTTTCGTCAGTATTCAATTCAGCAAAAGCATACGCACCATTAAGCATGTTGCCATGCATTTCAGCAGGTAAATGACCTGAAGAAACTTCATTATCAACCACTTTACGGTAATCTTCTTTAGTGTATTTAGGGTTATAGGCAAACAACACAATATGTGACGCTTCAGTGGCATGTGGTTGGTTAAACTGATGCATGTTAGCAAACGTATTATGGAAACGTTGTTTAGCTTCATCACTTTCAAGCACAATAAACTTCCATGGTTGAGAGTTAATTGAAGAAGCTGACAAACGAATTGCTTCTTTAATGACTGTCATGTCGTCAGCAGAAATGCGTTTAGTGGCATCATATTTTTTTGCTGTGTAACGGAAGTTTAGATCTTTAATGATTTGATGAGTCATGTGCTTACTCCAAGTAATGGTGTTGGTGGCCAATCAGCATTTATATAACATCAATCAAAAATGCTTAGCCAGATAAGTCAAACTAGAAAAATAAAGGATGACGTTTAATCGATGAATGAATCTTAGTAAAGCTTGGGCAAAACAAAAAGGGATATTAAAACCAATCATTATGGACTTTTTATCCCACAATATTAATCATTGGCTATTTATCGCCGCTAAAAAAAACTAAATAGCAGATAATCATACCCGCTAATATCCGCCGCCGATTTAAGAAATGTATCAGATCGATAAGTAAACGCCATTTACTCGGCGAACCGCCACCACTCACAGCTATCGTCATCGCTGACCGTTAATACTCGATAGTCGCTAGCTAATAGTCACTAACTAATCGTCGATAGCCAGTCGCTAATAGTCGATGCCGATAATCAATAGCCGTCAAACCGTTCAACTAATTCGCCAGCCTAAGCATAAAACCGCTAAGCGACAGTGTTAACCTGCCCCCTTTGTTCTACCTAAAAGCGTTATTGCTTTTTAATGCCTTTTTGTACCATGTCTTTACCGTTAATAAACACGTCGTCACTTACCCAGCGTCCTAACAATAGTTGATGATTATCAGCAAACACCGCCACGAAATGACGGCCATCAGCATTACTTGTTGCCATGCCTATGCCCGCAACATTTTTAAGCCCCAAAACACCGCTTTCAATCATTACGATAAAACGCTCAAGTTCAGCTAAATCTTCAATTACTACGTCATCAAATTTCATGGTTTTTCTCTATTATGACAATGGTTGTGCGCCCAAGGTTATCTATTGGTCACCACTAATTACCTGCCTTTGCGCGCCGCGGCAACGGGCAGATATCCTATGCCGATATTATGGGGGCGATTAAACAAATAACAATCTTAACGTGCTTAAACGATACCAATAACACCCTGGGGATAAAAATAAGCCATAAAAAATGGGACGCATCATCTGCGCCCCATCAATGGGTTATTGTCACCTAAAGCCTCAATAAAGGCGTTTATATTAAGCGGCTTTAAACCAGTGTTGAGTGCGGTTAACAATCGCGACTAATGACAACATAACAGGGACTTCGACCAACACCCCAACAACAGTCGCTAACGCGGCGCCCGAATGCAGGCCAAATAATGAAATAGCCACTGCAACCGCTAACTCAAAGAAGTTAGATGTACCAATTAAGCTAGCAGGAGCAGCAATATTGTGTGGCAGTTTGAGCCATTTTGCCGCGGCATAAGTAATGATGAAAATCCCGTAAGTTTGGATCATTAACGGAATTGCAATAAAGGCAATGGTTTGCGGCTGTGAAATAATGGTGTTGGCTTGAAAGCCAAATAACAGCACCACAGTGGCCAATAGGCCGATCATAGACCAAGGCTTTAAACGCGCCAATAAGCTTTGTAATGCGTTATCATCACCGGCTTTATTTAAGCGTTGACGGGTTAATGCCCCAGCAATTAATGGCAATAACACATACAACACCACTGACGAAAGTAAGGTTTCCCAAGGCACTTGAATATCACTTACACCCAATAAAAAAGCCGTAATAGGTGCAAATGCAAAAATCATAATCACGTCATTAACAGACACTTGCACTAAGGTGTAATTCGGGTCACCTTTGGTCAATTGTGACCAGACAAACACCATTGCCGTACAAGGTGCAACGCCTAGTAAAATCATCCCCGCGATGTATTCTTGAGCCGACGCAGGGTCAACAAAATCAATAAAGAACACATTAAAGAATAGCCAACCTAATGCCGCCATCGTAAAAGGCTTAATTAACCAGTTAATCACCACAGTTAAAAACAATCCCTTAGGGTTATTTTTGACATCTTTTACAGCACTAAAATCTATTTGCACCATCATTGGGTAAATCATTACCCAAATAAATACCGCCACAACGACGTTCACATGTGCAATTTCAAGCCCTGCAACGGCTTGAAATACGTCAGGTTGCCATAACCCCAATACGACACCAGCCACAATACTTAGGCCAACCCATACTGATAAATAGCGTTCAAAAATACCCATCTGCAACTCTCATCTATTTTGTTGTCTTAAAAATGCTGACGATAATCCAGCTCATTAACTGGTGCACAAACAATGTATTTCCGCTGTCACTCACTTATCGTCAATCCTCAACCGTTGGTATTGATTAACCGTTAAATGCAAAACATCGCATGAATGGCGTTAACGATTTACAACACGCTCGCGGCTAGCTTAATCATATAAACGTGCTATCAAGTATGAAAAAACATATATATGATTATTCGCATATTTTAATTGTATATATGAAAATACGTATATACAAAAAAAAACTAAAAATATTTGATCTACGCGACAAACATAATTTCCGGCCGCCAACAAAAACCACCATATCATTAGCAAATAAAGCGACATAAAAACCTTGGCCTTAGCGTTATTTGTAGCAACAAAAACGCTAACTTGTCTTTTTCCCCCCAAAAAAAAGCGAACCCCGAAGGATTCGCTTGCAGCACAACTAAGAGGGATTGATGTGGATTATTTTCCAGCCAGTTGACGCGCTTGATGCAGCTTTTTATAACTTTCAATTAAGCGTAAATGTGGCTCAATACCTTCAAGCGCCATGCTTGTTTGCGTTAAGCCACTAAAACGTACACTGCCATTAACACTGCCAATGGCATTTTGCATCACTTGTTCACCAAACATACAGTTAAAGTTAGCGCTAAAGTGTTCAAGTTGCAGTTCGTCATCTAACTCAACTTCTAACACGGCGTTAATCGCTTGATAGAATAAGCGGCGCTCAACGGTGTTATCGTTAAACTGTAAAAAGTCTTCCACCAGCTCTAGTGCTTCTTCATGCGCACCTAAGGCTAAAAAGATTAAGATTTTAAGCTCAATAATAGTGAGCTGTCCCCACACGGTATTTTCATCAAACACAATGCCAATCATGGTGCGGATATCAGTATAATTATCTTGCTGGCTTTCTTCTAAACGGTTAATTAAATCGACAAGTTCATCGTCTGACAAACGGTGTAGATTTAAAATGTCTTCGCGGTAATTTAGCGCTTTATTGGTGTTGTCCCAAATAAGATCTTCAACCGGATACACCTCTGAAAAGTCAGGGACTAACATGCGACAAGCCGATGCGCCTAACTGAGTAAACTCCGCGGTATAAACCTCTTTACCTAAGCTTTCAAGAATGGCAAATAAGCTATTTGCTTCATGCTCTGTTGTGCCAGAAAAATCCCACTCGTTAAATTCATAATCAGCATTACTGCTAAAGAAGCGCCATGACACCACCCCGGTTGAGTCAATAAAGTGCTCAACAAAGTTTTCAGGTTCGCTCACCGCCATGCTATTAAAGGTCGGTTTAGGCACATCATTTAAACCTTCAAAACTGCGCCCTTGTAATAGCTCAGTCAAACTGCGCTCTAATGCAACTTCCATACTCGGATGCGCGCCAAATGAAGCAAATACACCGCCAGTTTTTGGGTTCATTAACGTCACGCACATGACAGGGAACTGGCCACCTAGAGACGCATCTTTAACAACGACAGGGAAACCCTGTGCTTCAAGGCCTTCAATCCCTTCAACAATGCTTGGGTATTTTTCAAGTACTGACTTAGGCACGTCAGGCAACACCATTTCTTGCTCGATAATTTGGCGTTTAATGGCGCGTTCGAAAATTTCAGACAAACATTGCACCTGCGCTTCTTGCAAGTTGTTGCCCGCGCTCATGCCATTACTTAAAAACAGGTTTTCAATTAAATTAGACGGAAAGTAAACCGTCTCACCGTCACTTTTACGGGTATAAGGTATCGTGCAAATGCCGCGTTCAATATTACCTGAATTGGTGTCGATTAAATGAGAGCCGTTAAGCTCGCCATCAGGGTTATAAATATCAAGGGTGTAATCATCTAACATACCTTGAGGAAGCGCATCATCCGCTTCAAGCTCAAACCATTTTTCATTGGGATAATGGACAAAATCACTGTTAGCGATTTCAGTACCAAAAAATTGATCATTATAGAAAAAATTATTATTTAATCGCTCAATAAACTCGCCTAATGCTGAGCACAACGCACTTTCTTTGGTCGCGCCTTTACCATTAGTAAAACACATCGGTGAGGCGGCATCACGAATATGCAGCGACCACACATTTGGCACAATGTTACGCCAAGATGAGATTTCAATTTTCATCCCAAGCTCGCCAAGCATGCCAGTCATGTTTTTAATGGTTTGCTCAAGTGGTAAGTCTTTACCCAAAATAAAGGTACTTTCGTCGCTGTCACTTTGTCCCATTAGCATGGCGTTGGTATCACTGTCGAGGTTTTCAACGGTATCGATTTTAAATTCTGGTTGAGTCTGAACCACTTTTTTCACGGTGCAGCGATCAATTGAACGTAAAATACCGGTACGATCTTTATCTGAAATATCGTCAGGTAATTCCACCTGAATTTGAAATATTTGGTTATAGCGATCTTCAGGGTCAACAATGTTATTTTGCGATAAACGAATATTGTCGGTAGGAATGTCACGCGCCTTACAATACACCTTAATAAAGTACGCCGCGCATAAGGCTGACGAAGCAAGGAAGTAATCAAACGGACTTGGGGCTGAGCCGTCACCTTTATAGCGGATCGGTTGATCTGCGGTGACCGTAAAGTCGTCAAACTTGGCTTCAAGCCTTAAGTTATCGAGAAAGTTAACTTTGATTTCCATTTAATATACCCACAATCTTGCAAGGTCCAATGACCTAATTTAGCGAATGAGCCGCAATTATCGGTGTTTTTAAACCATTAGTCTTGAGTTAATTACTCAAAATAGGCAAATAAAGTGATGTGATAAACACCAAGACAAACGAGCTTACAGAAATGCACGCCTAAACGGCTATTTAGAGGAAGATTCAGACTCACGCTTAACTAATAAAAAGGTTAAATACATCTTAGTTGGCAACGACAATACCATGCCAAATGCCACACACATGGCACTAATAATAATGCCCTTTACTCCCATTTGCGCAATGGCATCATTAAAATTGTGTAAATAGATCCCTAATAATATAAGGCAAATCCCACAGCAAATACTCAGTTTAAGTAGCTTAATCACGGTTGAATTCCCCATAAAACCTCCGCCTAATCGCACCTGTAATAGTAACGGTAAACCTAACAACTAAAGAGTAAAATGACAGACTAATGAAAGCAATTATCCAAACGGCTTTTTAACCGACACCCCACAATGCCACCAATTAATAATGAGATAAACCAACCGCCACTAACGGTAGCAATATGCTGGTAGACCAAGGCGCTCATGACTAATCCTGCTAGCGTTGACACCAATATAATCGTGTTAGCTTTCATTATATTTTGCTTCGTCCCTTTAAAGAATAATCATCAATCTTGCTTAACAATATTAATATTGAGCAATGAATAGCGCATCGTCCAATACCAATGCTAAATAGTTAACTATATGCGAGTTTGCTTACAAGCATCACGCAGATATCGCCCCCACTCAACAGCTTTTTAGGCATAGATATAGGTGGTGTCGAGCCGCTCAACTTGAGTATCGGCTTGGTTAACCAACATACCAATTTCAGTGCAGCCCAAAATAACAGCCTGCGCACCTTGGTTCGCTAAAGACTCAATAATACCTAAATATTGTGCTTTAGAGCTGGCTAAGGTTTCCCAAAACACAATTCTTTATCGATAACATGATGAATAATCTCTCGATCTGGTTTCTTTGGGATGATGACTGTTAAACCAACCTTAGAAGTTAATTTTTTGCTGCCAATATTGATAAAGCAGCTCAATATCCCCCGAGCAAAGCAGTGTCATTGCCGCTGTTAATTGGCTTTGCGACCAATGCCACCACTGCATGTCAAGCAACATGGTAATTTGTGACTCACTAAAACGATATTTAATATGCTTAGCAGGGTTTGACCCCACCACTTCATAAGGTTTCACGTTTTTGGTCACCACAGCACGACTAGCAATAATGGCACCATCACCGACCTGCACTCCGGGCATAATCATCGCTTCAGAGCCAATCCAAACGTCATGACCAATTACGGTATCTCCCAAGCGCTGAAATCCATCTTGCGCCTGGGCAAAGTCGGCATTTTCTTGGTAGAAAAAAGGAAAGGTACTCACCCAATCACTGCGATGACCTTGATTACCTGCCATCATAAAAATAGCCCCCGAACCAATTGAGCAGTAGCGGCCAATAATTAACTTATCAACATCTGTTCTATCAGGGCTTAAATAGCGCGCGCACTCATCAAAGCTGTGTTGATGATAATAACCAGAGTAATAACTGTGCTCACCAACAATAATGTTTGGGTTGGTGACTTGTTGGGTTAAAGGCACGCCAGAAAATGGCGAATTAAAATAATTCATCTTCGTATGTTATCTCAAATTAGTCGACGCTTAACAACGGCGTCATTGCAAAATTTGTCATGCAAAAGCACATATTAACCCGCCATTAATAAGAATAATGGCTAGGGCGTGTTGACCTTTTGTGGTGAGATTGACCATCCTCATTGATAGTCAATCTCGCCGTAATCGCTCAACTCAGTATTACCTAAGCCTCAAATCAAGACCATGATATAGAACTAAAATTAATGATTAAATTGGCGTTAACACATCAAAGCATCTATGCGGTTAAATTTGACAATATTAATGATGAAAACGATAAAACCGCAGGGGGATTTTAGGTGAGATAAAGTAGGGCTGGCTTTATATTGAAGGGCTTTGGGTATGTGAGTCTATTCGTTCTTTAGGCGTTGGCTCAACACCTTTAAGTAAACTTGAACAATTTGCCATTGCAAAAAATGTGACTCATTGCCGACTAGAAACCACGTTCTTTCAAGCTTTAGCGTTCTAGTAGAAACAAGGTTATGAGGTATTCGCTGAATTAGTCGATATCCCCCAAGCTTCACAAGTTATTTTTTAAAGAAACAAATAACGATATAATTACATTGATGAGGTAAGGCGTCATTCGAATAATACGCACAATTCAAACAATGCAATATTCTAATCAATAACAGCAAGTTACCGCTAGATTGGGACGGCTAACCGTCCCTAATCCTAATAATCCACTATTTCAAATTACGATTTACTGTGAAACATTTTTTGGCCGCTTTTATCTTTGTCAGACCAGAAATTAATATTAAATTGCGCATCATCACTTAATTCAATACGGTGCCAATATTGTGGTGGGCTAGTGGCAAAATTACCGGCGTTAATCACAACTTTTACTTCAGGTTCGCTGGCATGTTCATCGGCAAAACCATAATAGGTCACCACCCCTTCCATTACACATAATTGGCCAAAAACCTCTGCGGCAGTGTTGTGATGAGTTAATAATGCGGATGGGACATTTTCTTTGGTAAAGAAAGGGGTAGAACGTTGAATAGTCCAATGACTAGGAATGCGTTGATGGCTCATTATATTCTCCTTTGCAAATGGCGGTTATGAAACTGGCAGCTAATCGATTAATAACGATTAAACTGACAGTTAATCCATTGCGATTAATGAAGGCTTACCAACATGATGGTAAGCCGGTCATGGTTGTCATGCTTTGCCCATTAAGCGACTTTTCGTAATAAGCTAAACGCATGCTGTACATTGGAGTCTGTCACCACAAAACCCGTAAGGTTGTGTTGTTCATCAAACGCTTCTGCACGAATACCTTGCGAACTAAAGTCGACTTTCCATGTTGAATCCGCATTAAACACCCCACCGACTTGAATGGGATACGACGGCGTTTTAACTTTCACCATCATGGCGGGAAAATTTAGTTGCGCATCTTGTCCTAATAATGTTTTCGCCAGCGTATTGGCACTTAATACAATAGGTTGTAAGTAAGCCATCACTTTGCCATTAATCTCTGCGCAATCACCTAGTGCGTAGACATCAGTGGCCGACGTGCGCAATTGACTGTCAACGTTAATACCGCGATTAACTGCAACCCCAGCTTGCTGCGCAAGATGAGTATTGGGCCTTAATCCAGCCGCTGAAATAATGCAATCAACCTGATACTGCAAGCCAGTTTTGGTTGTCACACACAGCGTTTTATCAGTATTGGTGCTCACGCTATCAACAATATTGTTTAATATTAGTTCAACACCGTTACTTATCAATTGTTGTTCTAACTTAAGCGCCACAAAGTCTGGCGCGACATTGGATAATATGCGGCTATTAGGTTCAACCACCAGCACTTTTTTACCACTGCTTTGTAAGTCCATTGCCAATTCAATGCCAATTAGGCCGCCGCCGATAATCAACACGGTGTCAGCGTGATTAATATCATGCTGTGCGCGACGATACTCATCCAAGCTATTTAAGGTAACAATATGTCGGGCACCATTACCTGCCACTGGCGGAATAAATGCACTGGCACCTGTTGCAAACACCAGTTTAGAGTAACGATGTGCTTGGCCGTTGCTATAAACACATTTGTCTTGAATATTAATGTTATCCACCCACGTATTGGCATGTAAGGTCACATTATATTGCTCGGCAAACGCTGCGCCAGACTGCTGCACTAAGGCATCTGCACCTTGCTGTTTGGTAAACACATGGCTTAAATCTGGCTTGTTGTATTCTGCGCCATCATCACCGGTAAACACCTCAATTGGCACCTGTTCATCTTGACGACGAATATTTTTAATCAGTTGATAAGCAGCAAAGCCACTCCCAATGATAATAATTGGATCACTCATATCCATGCCCTCTTATTCAGTTGATTACGCTTTATGTTCGATAAAAACGTCTTTACCTAAATTACAATCTGGGCAAAGGAAATAATCGGGAACATCAGTCCAAGCCGTACCAGGTTCAACACCTTGATTAGGCTCACCTATTGCTGGGTCATATATCCAGTTACACACAGTGCAAATCATACATTGGCAATCAGCAGGATGAGATGATTCGTTAGCTGTCGCTGTTTGTGCTGCAACTTGAACAGGCGCTGGCTCGGCCGCAACAGCGGTGTCAGTTGGCGTGTCATTCACTGCAGCCGGGGTAATACCAATGTGGTTAGTCGGCGTTGTTTTTGCCAACTCATGTAATGCCCATTGTTTGGCTATTTGACGACCATGTTCACGACATTCACGCATTGCATTTCCATCTGGTCGCCATTTGGTTTTAAGGCTTAATGCTGTTTCAAAGCCTGCGTCTGTAAGACGGGCATGAATACGGTCAACAGCGCCGCCGTTCCAACCATAACTGCCAAATGCAGCAGCTTTTTTATCTCTAAAGCGCAGTCCGGTAATTTCTTCTAACATGCCTGCGACTTTTGGCATCATCACATTATTCATGGTTGATGAGCCGACTAAAATGCCTTTTGATCGGAAGGTGTGCGACAAAATTTCGTTTTTATCATGCTTTGATACATTAAACACTTTCACTGCAACCGCTGGGTCAACGTCATGAATACCTTGAGCAATCGCGTCAGCCATCATGCGAGTGTTGTTTGACATAGAGTCATAGAAAATGGTGATTTTGTCTTCTTGGTATTTGTCTGCCCATTCAAGATATTGATGAATAATCTGTGTTGGATTGTCACGCCATACAATACCGTGTGAGGTAGCAATCATGTCCACAGGCACGTTAAAGCTCAATACTTCATGGATTTTAGCGGTCACTAAACTGCTAAATGGGGTAAGAATGTTGGCGTAATAACGCAAGCATTGTTCTTTTAATTCATTTTGATCGACTTCGTCATTGAATAAATGTTCATCACAATAATGTTGACCAAAAGCATCATTACTGAATAACACGGCATCTTCGGTCATGTAAGTCATCATACTGTCAGGCCAATGCAGCATTGGTGCTTCAATGAAGATAAGTTTTTTACCGTTACCGATATCTAAACTGTCACCGGTTTTAACGGTTTTAAAATTCCATTCAGGGTGATGATGATGACCGACAATCGAATCAATCGCCGCTTCAGTACAGTAAATTGGCGTATTAGGAATTTTTTCCATTAACGCAGACAATGCACCAGAATGATCTTCTTCGGCATGATTAATGACAATGTAGTCAATCGTATTTAAATCGATTTCCATTGCTAAATTTTGAATGAATTGATGGCTAAAACGGTGATCCACAGTATCAATTAACACGGTTTTTTCTTCGCGGATCAGGTAACTGTTGTAACTTGTTCCTTTGGTCATTTTGTATTCTGTACCGTGAAAATCTTGTACTTCCCAGTCGCGCTGTCCAACCCAATGAATGTTATTTTTTACATGAATAGTCATATCTATATACCTTAAATTTTAATAATATGGTTAGCGCGTTATCAACTACTGACATTGAATCATCCGCTGCAATGCTTAACGTCGCTGCTGTGAGTTAACCTCAAAGTTAACGATTAAATTGTCGATTGAATTTCTTGCTTAGGTATTTGCATTCAGCGTGCCAACTTTTTAACCATTTGATATATAAGAAAATTCATTAAAAACCCATCTCCAGTAATGTTAAAAAGACAGTTATCACATTTGTCAAAATGACAATTGCACTGTCAAAATAACAATCTAACTGTCATAATGAGACTGGTGATATGCAAGCTGTTTACTAAATCATTGTTGATGACAGCATGCTCATAAAGCAGCGTTAAGATAAGGGAAATCATGATTTCGTTAATGACTCAGTGGCAACAAATTACCCAAGATTTGCATTCAGGGCTAACCAGTCCAGACCGATTTGACCGACTTCTTGCCACTATCCGCCAAGTGCTTAATTGCGACGCATCTGCACTATTGGTTTATCAAGACCAACAATTTACGCCCTTAGCCATTAACGGCTTGGCCACCGAAGTGCTCGGCAGACGTTTTGTGATTAACGCCCACCCAAGATTAGAAGCCATTGCTCGTGCAGGTGATGTAGTACGTTTTCCTGCCGACAGTGACCTCGCTGACCCTTATGACGGCTTGATTCCAAACCTTCACGATAGCTTGCATGTTCACTCGTGCATTGGTTTACCGTTATTGATTGATGACAGCTTAATTGGTGCAATCACCATTGATGCATTTGATCCCGGCCAGTTTGATAGCTTACGCAATGAAGATTTACGCTTTATCAGTGCACTAGCAGCAAGTGGGCTGCATACCGCTTTACTGATTGAGCGACTTGAAAAACAAACTCATCTTGCCAGCGTGCATCCTGGAGCAATGGCATCACATACCCACCGCCCCCAAGAGATGATTGGTCAGTCAAACAACATGCTGGCTCTAAAAGAGCAAATTAATGCCGTCGCCAATACTGACTTAACTGTGCTTATCATGGGGGAAACCGGGGTCGGTAAAGAACTGGTTGCCAGCGCAATACACCATCAATCACCGCGAGCCAATCAACAACTGGTATACCTTAATTGTGCCGCCTTGCCTGAATCGGTCGCCGAAAGCGAATTATTTGGCCATGTAAAAGGCGCATTTACTGGTGCAATTAGCCACCGTAAAGGTAAGTTTGAACAAGCAGATGGTGGCAGTTTGTTTTTAGATGAAATTGGCGAGTTGTCATTGTCATTACAAGCCAAACTGTTGCGGGCATTACAATATGGCGATATACAGCGCGTGGGCGATGATAGGCATATCACCGTCAATGTGCGCATTGTGGCAGCGACTAACCGTCATATGGCTAACGAAGTCAAAGCGGGCCGCTTTAGAGCGGATTTATATCACAGGTTAAGTGTGTTCCCTATTGCCGTACCGCCACTGCGTCAGCGTGATGACGACGCAGTATTGCTAGCAGGGTTCTTTGCAGAGCGAATGCGGGAAAAGCTGCATATAGACACGATTCGTTTAAGTGACACCTTAATCAACCAAATTCGACACTACCCTTGGCCGGGTAATATTCGAGAGCTTGAACATGTCATTAGCCGCGCGGCCGTCATCGCCAAAAGCAGCCAAACTAACACCATGAATGTCTCCACGACCCAAGCGCCACTGTCCATTACGTTGTCGAGTCAACACCTTAATCTGCCTGAACAAAAAAACTCAGAGATTAATCATGTCGATGCTAAAGGCAATAACTTATTAGCACATGGGGAATTAATGCCTGAATCATTAGATACAAGCCCATTAACCGTTGATGTCTCCAACAAATTGGCATTTAAACAAGCAACACAAGCATTTCAAAAGCAGTTAATTGAACAGCGTTACCAACAGCAGCAACAAAACTGGGCAGCCACCGCGCGTGACTTGGGCTTAGACACAGGTAATTTACACCGTTTAGCTAAGCGTTTAGGGATTAAGTAAAGCTAATTAATAATAACCCTATATTGAAGCAAAGCTCTATTTAACAATGCTTATCTTCGTTTTCCATACAACATTTAATTGAAATTGCTCTTTTACAGTTGCCACCCTTAACTGCCTAGATTGCACGATCTAATGAACTGGTTTTATATACAGGAATAATGAGTTGTTTAATTTAAATCAAACAACTCATTAAGCAAGCCTAAAGTCGTAGTATTGGCTTAATTAAAAAACTATAATTGATTGATAAATATAAAAATAAACTCAAAAGCTCATTTTTTAAACGATATTATCGCGCAAGCCCGTTTTATTTTATGATGTTGAGGAAGTTTTATTTTTTTACATCAAAGAGATAGAAAATGTACGATGATATAAATCAATAACTTAAACGGCCGACTTTATCAGGCGAGCCGTTAAATAAGCTGTTATAACTCTCCGCGGTATGGATGAAAAATGAATATTGAAGTAACAGATAATCCTAATAAAAATGACCTTGAAGTAATAAGTAAAGGTATTCAGTCGTTTAATCAACAGCATATGCCAGATGAAGTTGTGTTCGAGCCTGATACAAAATTTGCGGCATTTGCAAAAGATGAAAATGGAAAAGTTTTAGGTGGTATTCGAGCAACAGGTTTCTGGAATTATTGCATCCTTGAGCTACTTTGGCTCTCAGTGGAAACTCGAGGTAAAGGTGTAGGGAATAAGCTTATGGACGCCGCAGAAAATTTTGCTAAAGAAAAAGGCTTTCAATACATACGTACAGAAACTCTTAGCTTTCAGGCTAAACCGTTCTATGAAAAACGTGGGTACAAAGTTTTTGGTGAGCTGCCCGATTATCCAAAAGGTTACACGACATACTGCCTTGTAAAAGAGTTATAACAAGGCGTTTAAGTCAGATTCGCAACGCTAGGCATTTTCGGTTTGCTTTGAATTTAGTGTTTACGGCACAATGGTTTAGGTCAGGTGGTCTGCGTTGCTCACTACTTAACGCGGCGTTATGTGCTAACTAACATGCTAACTAACATGCCACCCATAATTAATATAAGCAACACGACTCAATTCTAATGTATGGCTTGATAGACTAACCCGCGAATAACCAACCTAATTCAGCACTGATATACAAAAAAGTGCTAATTTGGTCGTTTATCTATTATTTGTATGAATTGAACACAGCCGAAAAACTTGATGACTATCAAGAATGAAATGTTAAGTGATTAAATCAGATAGGTAACGCTAGGCGCTCAGCCATTTTTGACAGTTAGCAGCGCTTGGTCGTCGTTTACGGTCGACATGTTGACAATAGTCAGTCAGTGCTGGCAGTGAGCCAACCGCGCCTTTAAATAATGCCTCAAACTCGGTGGTGATTGTTAACCAGTTTTCTGCTGGTATGTTTAATCGGTCAAGAATATGCTGACTACTTATACTTATCGCGCCACGCTTGTCATCACGAATAATCCGTCCTGTATCCTCTACAAGCACAATGTAATCTTTCACACTGTATATTAATCCGTTAGGCATATTCTGGCGTTCATTACCCACAAATGGCAATAATTCAGTAGGTTGCTCGCCTTT
>NZ_JAAIKR010000011.1 GCF_018221465.1 Shewanella intestini
AAACACAGTATCGCCGATGGTAGTGTAGGGTCTCCCTATGTGAGAGTAGGTCATTTCCAGGCGCCAAATTAGCTTTCCTTTTTATAAAGAGAAAAGCGAGTCTTCTAACGTTGACATGTTAGCGACTTAAAAAGCATTTAGCATCATGCGTAAGCACTTTGCTAAAGGAGCGGTAGTTCAGTTGGTTAGAATACCGGCCTGTCACGCCGGGGGTCGCGGGTTCGAGTCCCGTCCGCTCCGCCAATATTACGATAAGCCCTAACAGCAATGTTAGGGCTTTTTCGTGTCTGAGGTTTATATTGTAACTCTCATTTCATATCGTTCATGTTTTAAGAAAGTTTCCCTCTGTAACCATCCCTTATATCGATCATATTTTAAGAGAGTTTTCCTCGTTTAACCGCTCATACAATTTGGGCGGTAAATCATTCAGTGATTCATGCGGTCGATCATAATTATATTCTTTAATCCAACTATCTGTGATTTCCCTAACTTCAGTCAAGCTATTGAACAAGTAACAGTCTAATACTTCATTTCGATAAGTGCGGTTGAATCGTTCAATATACGCATTTTGTGTAGGTTTCCCTGGCTTAATAAAATCTAACTTAATGCCATGTTGCTCTGCCCAAACCTCAAGTGCATGTGAGATAAACTCTGGCCCATTATCTTGTCTTAAGCGTTTGGGATAACCTCGATAGGCGGCAATCCTATCGAGTACACGAATAACCCGTTGAGCAGGTAAGCTTGAGTCCACTTCTATAGCTAACGCTTCCCGATGATAATCATCAATGACATTAATCGTTCTAAACGACTTGTCTGAAGACAAGTTGTCGCTCATAAAATCCATCGACCAGTATTCATTTACCTTTGCAGGAACAGATAGCGGCTCAGGCTTTCGAGAAGGTAAGCGTTTTTTGCCTTTTCGAAGTAAGTTAAGCTTCAAACCACAATAAATACGATACACACGTTTATGGTTCCATTTATACCCTAGGAGTCGTAGTCGGTTAAATACCTTGCGAAATCCATAAGCCATATGCTTTTCAGCAATGTGTCAGATACTGCATCAATGATGTCATTATCATCGATACGTTTGAGTCATAATAAAATGTGCAACGACTATACGTAACGCATCACAAGCCAATAAAAGTGATTTTTTAGTTCAAAACAAAACATATATAACAAATATTTCTTTTAGTACTTTCTTATGTTCGTAAAGCCAGTAAAATATCATCTTTGATTTCTGTGTATCGATTGGACTATATGGATTGTCGTTTAGGTTGTGGCGCATGTTGTATTGCACCATCTATCACAAGTGCTATACCTGGAATGCCGCATGGTAAACCAGCCGGAGTAAGATGTGTGCAACTTAATGATGATAATCTTTGTCAGTTATTTGGTTTACCAGAGCGTCCAAATGTTTGCAGTGATTTCTCTGCCTCTATTGACGTTTGTGGTAATACAAATCAACAAGCACTGATTTTAATAACTGAATTAGAGCAACACACGAGCTAACTATTCTTGGTGAAGGATTTATGAAATTAACACGTTATACCGATTTTGGCATTCGTATTCTTATGTATGTGGCTATGCAGCCTGAACGAGAGGTGCTGTTTCGTATTTCTGAAGTCACAGAGGTGTTTGAGCTATCATCGAATCATGTTGCTAAGATTATTCATCATTTGGGCAAACTGGGTTACATTCAAACTATTCGTGGTAAAAGCGGTGGTTTTAAGTTAGCTGTTGAAGCTAGTGAGATAAACCTAGGTACATTAGTTGGTCAGTTGGAAAATTCATTAGCTCCTATTGATTGTAACGAACCTCGATGTCGATTCACTTCAGCTTGTGCCTTTAAAGGGATATTAGGAAAAGCGCTTGCAGCCTATATGGCCGTTTTAGCACAGTACACTCTTGCTGATATTGTGGCTAATAAGGAAGAGTTAATATCTACACTGTCAGATTTGTCTATTCCAGTGTTAGAGGTTGCTTAACTGCAATTACTGGCGTGGGAATTTTTTGGCTTAATGCTATTAATGTTGATGTTTTAATTAACGCAATCCCGTTAGCTCGTAGTCGTTTTACATTGTTTTTTAAGTACTCAACGGTTTCCGGATATGGATGGCCGATGAGTACGACCCTTCCGTCTGTTTTGGCTTGCTCAATAGCCTGCGAAAACTGCCTTTCTAAAGCTTCAGTATTGGTTTCGTTATCTAAAAATATATGTCTAAAGGTAATCGGCACGCCTTCTCTTTGAGCTTGTTCTGCTGCCTTACTGTATTTTGTCGTTACACTGTCTACAAAGTAGAGATCTTTTTGTTTAAGACTTTGCATTACCCATTTCATTGGTGTTGATAATTGGGTAAACAAACTTCCCATATGGTTGTTAGCTCCTTTTGCGTAAGGAATATTTTCCACAGCTCGATTGATGACCTGTTTAACTTCGTTTTCATTCATTTGATTTGTTAAACCACCGGGCCCCAACTTACTGCCGTCTATTGCTTGCATTGGGATATGTAGCATGATCTCGTGACCATTATGAAAGCCTTGGTTGGCGAGGGTTCGGCCAAGTGGAGTGTGGGGTAATACTGATAAGGTAATGTTTGTGTCTAAGTTAAGGACTGCTTTATCTGTTTGGCGATAACCAATATCATCGATGATGATAGCGATATTGGCCGCAGATGATGTTTGGGTTGAACATAAGAAAACCAGAGTAATAAAGAATAAGCGCACAGGTACCGTCATTTGTTATTTAATTATTATTTTGCGATATCCAGTTAATAGCATAATTAAGTTGTGGATCTAGTTGCTGAATATCATTTTTATTTTGGTTAATTATAGGCACAGTTTTTAATGTTGATAAAGTGTTAAAATTTATTTTTATGTCTGGAACAATACCAATCTCATTAATGTCGTTACCTTTTGGTGTCGTGTATTTGGCTATGGTTAGCTTGATGGCATTACCTTGTGACAGCATCGGAATGATACTTTGCACTGTGCCTTTACCAAAGCTGCTTTCGCCAATTACTACAGCGCGATTATTTTCTTGTAAGGCTGCAGCAAGTACCTCAGAAGCAGACGCTGAACCTTTATTAATCAGCAATACAACAGGCAGAGAGCTAAAAATATGGTGGTTTGATGCATAATAGTCTTCATTTGCATCAAAGAAGCGTCCTTGCGTTGAGACAATTCGGCCTTTATCAATAAATAGATCTGCTATTGATATTGCTTGATCAAGTAAGCCTCCGGGGTTGTTGCGCACATCAACGACTATGCCCTCCAGTGTTAATTCTTTCCAAACAATAGATTGTTTGAGTATTGCGTTAGCTGCCCCTTGTTGGAAATTTGCGATATGAATATAGCCCACATTATTGATGACCTGGGTCTCTATTGATTTAAGGTGAATAACCGATGGCGATAAGGTGAGTTCTCTAGCTTCAACATTATTGTTTGAAGCCACAGTTATATGAATGGCTTGGTTTTGATTGCTATGCTGCTTTATAGACACTAATACATCATTTAAGTTGGATTCACTTACCTCAAGCTCATTAAAGTGAGTAATGATATCACCAGGCTTAATACCTGCTATTGCCGCTGGAGATGATGCAAAAGGCGTGACAATTGTAATTTTGCCATTGGCCGTGGCAACTTCAAAACCAAAGCCAAAATATTCCCCTTTGTTAGTGTCATTAAGGGATTGAAAGTCTTGTTTATTAAGAAAACCTGAGTAGGGGTCAAGGTGTTCAAAAATAGCGTCGATGGCAATTTTAATTAATTCGGACCGACTGACTTGATTAACATAATAAAGCTCAACGGTGTCAATGACATCTTGTAGCAGTGAAAAGTCATAATCATGTTGGTTGTCGGCATTATGTTGCGGATTAAGCGTGGTTTCTGAGCTAGATAAGCTGACAGATATAGCTACGATGATGCCTGCGATGAAGCACAATAGGTAACGGAAATATTGAAGCATGACATCCCCCTAGATAAGGACGATGTCATCACTTAATTCATACCAAAAGCAGATGTATGAGTGAGGCTGAAGTTAATTTAGCGGCAGTAACGTGCTGGATTAACGGCTTGTCCTTTGTGTCGTATTTCAAAGTATAGGCCAGGTTCGGTCTGTCCACCTGAACGACCAACTAACCCGATTGATTCACCTTTTGAAACAGCGTCACCCACTTCTCGTAATAATGCTTGGGCATGGCCATAAAGACTCATGTAGCCTTTGCCATGATCAATGACCATGACCATCCCAAAACCGCGTAACCAGTCAGAGTAAATCACCTTACCAGGCGCAATAGCGTTGATGTTTTGTCCTTCAGGTGCTGACAATATGGTGCCTTTCCAGTGGATTTGTCCTGAACGCAGGCTACCAAATTTTTTCGTAACTCTACCCTTTGTTGGCCATTTTAAACTGCCTCTGCGTGTGGTTAGTCCTGACATGCTTGGGCTGCTTTTGGCTACTTGCATCGCATTGGTTACAATTTGCTTTAAGCTGGCTTCTTCAATTTGTAGTTGTTCAAGTTGGGCGCCTTTACTTGATAACGTGCGTTGAATTTGGGTTAACGTGCGTTGTCGCTGAGCTTGTTCACTACTTAATGATTTAGCCTGTTTTTGCTGCGACAGCATTGTGGCGTTGAGTTTCTGTTGTTGCTGTCGTTGTTGATTTTTAAGGGTTTCCAGCTTGTCTTTGGTGGCTTTTAATTCACTGATGGCCTTCATTCGGGCATCATTTAAATATTGGTAATAAGTCAGCATGCGTTCAATCGTAGCGGGGTTTTGTTGATTGAGCAGCATTTTGCTGTAGTCATGGTTGCCAGCCAAATAGGCGCTAGATAATTGTTTTGAAAGAGTTTGTTGTTGTTCTTGTCTAAGGGTGTCTAATTGTTGTTGTTGTTGATTGAGCGTAATTAACTCACTGTTTAATTTCGTTAATTCTTTTTTAGTACGATTGACCTTCTGCGCGGCATTTGCAATGGCTTTTTCGTCACTTTTTAGTAAAGACATGAGTTTTTCACGTTGCTTTGTGGTGTCTTTAAGTACATTTTGCTGTTTTGAAATTTGCGCTTGAATTGATTTCAGCTCTGACTGACGCTGAGACAGATCAGCTGCCTGAGCAGGAAAAATCAGGAACATAAAGCCAGCAATGATGCTGGCTTTAACAAGGTATCGAGTTATCACGGGGTTACTTTTACTCTTTAATATCAATAATGCAGCGGCCAGTCATCTCAGTTGGCACGCTTTGGCCGATCAACGATAACATAGTTGGTGCAATATCGCTTAATCGCCCATTATCTTTTATTTCAGCGTTGCGGCCGACATAAATAAATGGCACTAGCTCACTGGTATGCGCGGTGTGTGCTTGACCTGTTGTTTCATCGGTCATTTGTTCTGCGTTACCGTGGTCAGCAGTAATTAAGCATTCACCACCCACTTTTTCAAGGGCACTTATTACCCGGCCAATGCAAGTATCAACAGCTTCACAAGCTTTTACAGCGGCATCAAAGTTACCAGTATGGCCGACCATGTCACCATTTGGGTAATTACAAATAATCACATCAAATTCAGTTGATTCAATGGCATCTACTAATTTGTCGGTTAACTCTTGTGAGCTCATTTCTGGTTGTAGATCGTATGTTGCGACTTTTGGTGATTCAATTAAGATGCGTTCCTCACCGTCAAATGGCTGTTCTTTGCCACCATTAAAAAAGAATGTTACATGAGCATATTTTTCTGTTTCTGAAATACGTAATTGTTTTTTACCTGCTTGCTGCAGTGTTTCACCCAACGTATTGACTAAATCTGTTGATGGATATGCAATGGCGGCATTAATGTCGGCGGCATATTCCGTTAGCATGACAAAGTTAATTGCAGGTATTTTTTGACGGCTAAAGCCATTGAAATCGGTATCAACAAAGCTGCGCGTAATTTGACGTGCACGATCTGCTCTAAAATTCATAAACACTAATGTGTCATTGTCATTTAAGGTGGCAATGTTGCCATTTGTATCGGTAATTGTGGTGGCCGCGACAAACTCATCGTTTTCATCACGAAGATACGCCTTCTCTAGCGCGTCAACTGCATTGGTATAAGTGTGCTCGGCTTTACCTTGGGTGATTAAGTCATATGCTTGGCTCACTCGATCCCAACGATTGTCTCTATCCATCGCGTAGTAGCGGCCAATTAATGATGCTATTTGACCACAGCCTAACTTAGCGAATAACTCATCGAAGTGCGTTAGACTATTTTTAGCGCTACGCGGCGGCGTGTCACGGCCGTCTAAAAAAGCGTGTAGGTACACTTTTTTAGCACCGCGTTGAACGGCCATTTTACACATTGCTTCGATATGTTCTTCATGACTATGTACGCCACCTGCAGATAGTAACCCCATGATGTGCACCGCACCCTCTTTGGCTACGGCTTTATCGATAGCGGCAATTAAACTGGCATTTTGTTCAAATTCATTATCTTCAATGGCTTTGCTAATACGGGTAAGTTCTTGATAGACAATACGCCCTGAGCCGATATTGATATGGCCCACTTCTGAATTGCCCATTTGTCCATCAGGCAGTCCAACATCAATACCTGATCCAGAAATAAGGTTGTGTGGGTAATTGGCATTAAGGTTATCTAAAACCGGTGTATTCGCGTGGAAGATGGCGTTGTCTTTTGGGTTAGTACGTGAACCCCAGCCATCTAAAATCAATAAAGCCAGTGGGCGTTTTGCTGTTGTCATTTTACTACCTCTTTATCGGCAAAGTTTTAAAGTGAAAATTGAATTGTATGAATATTACTACTTATTAGGCAGGGTAAAAAGAGATCGGACTATTTAGATGTAGTTTGTGTTATTAAATTTCGTCATCTATTACAAAAATTGCGGCTTAGATGTACAACCTCACGAAAAGCGTTTTTTAAAAAGATTGGCAGGTGAAACTTTAGTGGCAAAACTATATACTCGTGGGCTAATTATTGATGCAACTGTCCGGAAATAGGCTGTAAACATGCAAGAGTATATTCAATTTTTTCAAGCAAACCCTGTGTTAAGTTTAGCCTGGGTTGGCTTATTTGTTGCTGTTATTGTCACTTCAGTAAAAGCTGCTGTTTCGAAAGTAACTAATGTAAATCATCAAGAATTAACACAAATGGTAAATAAACAAAGTGCCGTTGTTGTTGATGTTCGAGGACGAGAAGATTATAAAAAAGGTCACATTGTGGATGCCCTCAATGTGCCGTTATCAGAAATAAAAAATAATCAAGTCGCAAACCTTGAAAAGCATAAAAGCAGTCCCATTATAGTAGTATGTGACGCGGGAATGACTTCATCGCAAGCTGCTCAACTCCTTATAAAACAAGGGTTTGAAAATGTAAGTAATTTGACAGGTGGCATGAGTGGTTGGAAAACAGCTAACTTACCTGTGATTAAGAGCAAGCGATAAGCTGCCCTGCTAAAGGCCATTGTAGTTTGTCATCAAATGACAATGGTTTAAATTATACCTTAACCTCATTGGCCGCGTGTTAACTTATCCACTGGAGGCGTAAGGTGGCGCATTAGGTATTGAATTAACGCAAATGGTTTTTTCAGTGCCATTTCGCTTATAGACAAGAACAATAATCATATTATATTTATTTTAGGTAGAATATCATGGCTGAAGAAGTAGCAAACAACGAAGAAAATCCACAATTCAACATTCAACGTATCTACACCAAAGATATTTCATTTGAAACGCCAAACAGCCCAGCTGTGTTTCAAAAAGAATGGAACCCTGAAGTTAAATTAGATCTAGATACTCGTAGCAATAAACTTGCTGAAGATGCTTACGAAGTTATTTTGTCACTCACTGTGACAGCCAAAAACGGTGACGAAACGGCTTTCCTATGTGAAGTACAGCAAGCGGGTATTTTCTCTATCAACGGTTTAACTGAGCCACAACTTGCTCATTCTTTAGGTGCTTATTGCCCTAACGTATTATTCCCATATGCGCGTGAAGCGGTTAGCTCGTTAGTTTCTCGTGGTACTTTCCCACAACTGAACCTTGCACCGGTTAATTTTGACGCATTGTTTGCTCAATATGTTCAGCAACGTCAAGCTGAAGCTGCGCCAGCAGAAGCTAACGCATAATCGATGAATAATCTTGCCGATATTACGGTACTAGGGGCGGGGTCTTATGGCACCGCCCTTGCTATATCTTTAGCGAGCAATGGCCACCGTACCTTATTGTGGGGGCATGAAGCCGACCACATGCAAAAATTAGCGCAAGCGCGTTGTAATGCTGCATTTCTACCGGGAATTGCGTTTCCTGAAAATTTAGAAATTGAAGCTGACTTAAGCAAGGCGTTAGCAGCAAGTAAAAATGTGCTGATTGTTGTGCCCAGCCATGTATTTGGTGATGTATTAACGTTGGCAAAACCATTACTGCGTTCTGACTCTCGTATTGTTTGGGCAACCAAAGGATTAGAGCCAGAAACCGGTCGATTATTACAAGATGTCGCTATTGAACACCTAGGCGAGCAATTTCCGCTTGCCGTGTTATCAGGGCCGACATTTGCTAAAGAACTTGCTGCAGGTATGCCGACAGCAATTTCAGTGGCGGGCACTTGCCCAGACTTTACCAATGATTTAGTTGAGCTACTGCACAGCCCCAAACGTTTGCGGGTTTATGCCAACAAAGACTTTATTGGTATGCAATTGGGCGGCGCGGTTAAAAATGTGATTGCCATTGGCGCTGGTATGTCCGATGGTATCGGCTTTGGCGCTAACGCTCGCACGGCATTAATCACCCGTGGCCTAGTTGAGCTTACTCGTTTAGGGGTGGCGTTAGGCGCTGACAATAATACCTTTATGGGGATGGCAGGATTAGGCGACTTAGTGCTCACTTGTACTGATAACCAATCTCGTAACCGCCGATTTGGCCTAGCACTAGGTAAGGGTTGTGATGTCAACACGGCTCAAGATGAAATTGGACAAGTGGTAGAAGGTTACCGAAATACTAAAGAAGTCTATACCTTAGCTAAACGCCTTGGTGTTGAAATGCCAATTACAGAACAAATTTATCAAGTGCTATATCAAGACAAACATCCTAAAGAAGCGGCTAAAGAGCTACTTGGACGGGATAAAAAGTCTGAGTCAACACAAGGTTAATCGTCAGTGTAATGGCCATTAAAGGGTGCTAATATAGCGCCCTTTTTTATGCCTGTGGAAAATGCGATACCTTTAATACGTAGCCTTTTATGCAATGTATTGTTGAGCACTGCATCTCGCGGTGACTATTTTGTATGAGTTAAACCAGCCTCAATTGAGTAAGAGAGATAAACCGTGAAGCATTATGACGTGATCATTATTGGCGCAGGCGCAGCAGGATTAATGTGTGCGGCGACGGCAGGTTATCGTGGCAAAAATGTGTTGGTGCTCGACAATGCCAAGCAAGCAGGACGTAAAATTCTCATTAGTGGCGGCGGGCGTTGTAATTTTACTAATCAAAAAGTAGAACCACATCAGTTTATTTGCGCTAATCCTCACTTTGTTAAGTCTGCTTTAGCGCGTTACCGTTCGAGCGACTTTATCGAATTGGTTGAACGTCATGGTATTGAGTATCACGAGCGCGAGCATGGGCAGTTATTTTGTAATGATTCAGCTAAAGACATTGTGACTATGCTGCTGACAGAATGTGAATGGTCAGGGGCGAAGCTGCAACTGCGTACAGACATCAGTGATATTAGTAAGACCGGTGATGGAACATTTGAACTTACCACGGCCAAAGGCGATTACAGCTGTGACGCATTAGTGATAGCCACGGGTGGCTTATCAATGCCAAAGCTGGGGGCGACCCCTTTTGGTTACCAAATTGCTAAGCAGTTTGGATTAAATGTATTGCCAACAACCGCAGGGTTAGTGCCTTTTACGTGGCATAGTGAGCAGAAATCTCGTTTTGAGAGTTTGTCAGGTATTGCTGTACCGACCACGATCACCGCAGCCGATGGCACGCAATTTAGTGAAGCACTGTTATTTACTCACAGAGGTTTATCGGGCCCAGCAGTTTTGCAGGTTTCTAATTATTGGCAACCAGGGCAAGCAATTAGCATTAACCTATTACCCAATGAAAATGCATTAGACAAGCTGCTAAGTACACTTGAAACTCATCCTAAGCAAAGTGTGCGTAATACATTAAGCCAGTGGCTGCCTAAACGTCTTGTTGAGGCGTTATTTGATGCCACACAACTGGATAAGGCCTTAAATCAACTTGGTCATGGTGAGCGAGAGTTATTAGCAAATAATATCAACCAATGGTCATTAGTGATGAACGGCACCGAAGGCTACCGCACGGCAGAGGTAACATTAGGCGGCGTAGATACCAATGAACTGTCTTCTAAAGACTTGCAAGCGAAAAAAGTGCCAGGATTGTACTTTGCGGGTGAGGTTATGGATGTGAGTGGTTGGCTCGGTGGGTTTAATTTTCAATGGGCCTGGGCTTCTGGTGTTGCAGTTGGTATGAGCGTTTAATTATTGTGTAGAGACAATAAAGTTGGCCCATAAGCAATAAAGTTGGCCCGTAGTGGTGTTTGCTACTATGCTTTTTCTAGATAAATACATCGGAATAAGTTATGTCGCGCGGACGAAAACTTGAGTCTTTACAAGACTATCAGCGAGCCTTAAAAAATAAGTATGGAATAGGAGAAGGCTCTGATTATAAGCCGTGGCTTAGAATTCAAGACGTAAAATCTCACGGAACTAGATCGTTAATTTTTGGGAGAAAATCTCAGCGAGAACATCACATGATGTCTTCAATAGAGAGCGAGTTATTTTATTTAGCTGAGTTCTCCGACAGTGTGACCGATATAAGAGAACAGTTTCCTATTTTGCCTCTTAACTATACGCAAAAAGTGGCAAGCATATTGGGTGTGAAACATCCAATACACCCCAAAACGAAAGAACCTATCATAATGACAACCGATCAGTTGCTTACAACTGACTCTCCCCAAGGTACGTCATATCACGCAATTTCAGTTAAGCCTGAAAGTGAATCAGATAAGCAGCGTGTACTCGAAAAAATTGATATTGAACGAGTTTGTTGGCAACTGTTGGGGGTTAAGTTTAGCTATTTTACAGGTAATGAGCTGACTAAAATCCAGAGTAGTAATCTTAGCTGGGCAACAAGTCCTTTCCGTGAAAACACCATACTTTTTGCTGATGAACAGGTTGATAGTGCGCTAGCTGTAATTGAGGTTGGTCAATGCTTCCTTGAAGACCTGTGTAATCAACTCATATCAATGAATATTGCCTCACATGACGATGCTCTATTGCTTATTCGTTACCTAATAGCGGATAAGTTTATTGATGTGGATTTATCATCAAAGATTACAGAAGTGGGGATATTAGATATCACATCTATAGCTATGGCTACGAGAGGTGTTATGAATGGAGCTTCCTAGAAACAGTGTTTGGGAGTTACACGACTCCGATTTAGCCGAAGACGGTTTTTATCGAATTTTGGATCTAATGCACGATGTTGAGTCGGTAGTTCTTTTCCCTTTAAATCAGACATCAAGAAGTGTTCGTCCTCTTGCTTTATCGATAGAAGCATTTACAGAGCATGTAAAAAGCCAGAAAGCCAAGAAGTCCGAGTTTAACCTACCTAGTTTTCTTTTGGTCGCAGAGGAAAATATCCCAGAAGAGCATATTGCTCGAAGAGATAAAAACTATGCGTTAATTGAAGGTATTGTTTTTGATAGAGCTTTTGTTTTTGATTATGCAACGAAAAAACGTGTACCACATCTTGCAGAGTATGCGAGGGCGATGGAAATCGACCGAAAAGTCTTGGCTAGATTACTCACTCAATATTGGCGTTATGGTCAGGATAAAAGCGCGCTTCTTCCTGCATTTTCCCTAAGTGGTGGTTTGGGAAAGGAGAGGAAAGCGACAGGCAATCCATTAGGCTCTCCTAAGCAACCAAGAACGGTAGCGGTAGAAAGGGCTGCAAAATACGTTATTTCAGATATAGATAAAAGTAAGTTTAAGAAAGCACTGAAAAAGTATTATTTAAAAAAGACCTGCCTGACGTTATCAAAAACGTACAAAAATATGCTCGTTGATAGCTATGCCGATGAGGTTCGCATTGCTCATTCATGTGGGAGACCTCCTTTAGTCCCAACACTTAAGCAATTTAGCTATTGGGTAAAAAAACTATTTAATAAAGAAGAGATGGTTAAGGGGAGAACGACCGAAAATGATCATCTCAGGAATAAAAGAGGTTTATTAGGAAGTGTTATTCAAGATAGTTACTTGCCCGGAACACATTTTGAGATAGATGCAACAGTAGCCGATGTTCACATCGTTTCTGAACTAGGTTCTCAGCATTTATTGGGTAGGCCAACGATTTACATTGTGATCGATTGTAGTGGTCAAGTGAAATTGGCCACGGTTTTATAAGTTTCCCAGTAAAGTCTCTCCGATTCATTCGGTGTGAGACCACCATTGTATTGGTGCGGCCTGACTTGGCTGTAGTATCTAATGATATACCCAACGATGCTATTCCAAGCTTCTGTTAAAGTTCGATAGCCACAAGCTGGCACCCATTCTGTTTTTAAACTTCTGAAGAAGCGCTCCATCGGGCTATTATCCCAGCAATTGCCTCTTCGAGATAAGCTCTGTTTAATTTGATGGTGCCAAAGCGTTTGTCGATACTTTCTGCTTGTATAATGTGAGCCTTGATCGCTGTGGAACATTACGCCAGTAGGCTTTCCTCTCGACTCATACGCCATCTTTAACGCTTTAGTAGTTAGCCGACTATCGGGTGAAAACGACATAGACCAACCAATGGGTTTACGGGAAAATAAATCGAGGACAATCGCTAGATATGCCCAACGATTTTCTGTCCAAACGTATGTAACGTCTCCGACCCAAACCTGATTTGGTGCGGTAACTGCAAACTGTCTATCCAAATGGTTTGGGATCTCAATATGCTCTAGAGGCTGCTTTTTGTACTTATGCTTTGGTAACTGTCGACTAGCTAACCCCATTATTTTCATGACCTTAGTTGCTCGATATCGACTTAGGCTAATGCCAGAATTAGTAACGATACTCGCAATCGTACGAGCTCCAGCAGAGCCGTTACTCACATTATGAGCTTCTTGAACAAGCGCTCGTATTTGAGTCTCTCGCGAAGAAATGGTCTTAGGTCGGCGTTTCCAGTATTTATAACTACTTCTATGGATACCGAACACGCTACATAATTTCACTATGCTATAGCTCTGTTTAAGTTTCTCGATTATCGAGAATTTTTCAGTGAGTCCGACATCAACAGAGCTGTAGCCTTTTTTATGATTTCGTTGTGCTCTTCTAGCTCAGCGATCCGCTTCTTTAGCTCTCGGATTTCAATTTGCTCTGGTGTTAGTGGCGTAGCTTTCGGGGTTATGCCTTGCCTTTCTTGCTTGAGCTGTCTTACCCACTTATCCATGGCCGACTTGCTCACACCCATGGCTTTTGCCACTTCAACGACAGTGTAATCTTGGTCAACAACCAGTTGGGCTGCTTCTAGTTTGAATTCAGGGCTGAAAGTTCTTCTCGTACGTTTTGTCATAGTTCCACCTGTTGTGTACGAGGTGCATTTTAACACCTCTAGTCAGGTGGCCAAATTCACTATGCCACTACATTCGCTACTAAAAATTGATTTCAATTAAGAATCAACTAAGTGGTATCTGATAGTTTTAAAATTAAATCAATATCTCGATTAGGAGAACCCTTTGGAAATTAAACTGTGGGACGGTGGGCTACAAGCTCAAGAGATTAGAGCTATTGAAAGAATCAAAGCAGCTTTTTGTAAGCAGAAGCCAACAGGTAAAAAGCCTCAACGTGGCGGTTCGATGCAAGATCAGCTTCGTAGTATTGGTGGTTCTACTATGTTCCCGTGGAAAGGGTATGCCGGATTTAGGTTTGTGGATTCAGATCGTGGTTACGAAGGTGAGTTTGACCTTGTCATCGTGACTCACTGTAATGTTTTCATTATTGAGTTGAAAGATTGGAATCATGGTGAGATTACTTGTAATCAGGATAAATGGTACAAGAATAATCAGCTGATGGGACGCTCTCCTGTGAGTGTTACGCGAAACAAAAAGTTCTTGTTGGACAACAAGCTTAAACGTGAGAAACACCGATTTAGCAATAAAGGTTTCACACCGTTTGTTCATTTTTTCGTTGTGATGTCAGGCAATGCTGATTTTAGCAAACTCCCAGATACAGAATTACATCACACGATAAGCCTTGATGAGTTCTTAACTTACGCCGATCAAAAAACATTCAATGATAAATTCCGTCCTCACCCAAATGCGCAAGTGCTGAACCAAGATTTCGCTATTTTCGATGAACTGTTCTTAGGCAACTCAACCGCACCTAAACAGATAAGTGTAAATGGCTACAAAGCTGAATCACTGATATTTGATGAACACCCAACCAAGTTGTACAAGGAGTTTTTAGCTAAATCAGAATCATCTAAACAGGATGAGGCGTTACTGCGTGTCTGGAATTTTAAAAATTTTGATGGGGTGAAAGGCGGGACACCTGAAGGTCGATATAGCATCGTTTCTCGGGAGCGTAAGGTGCTCAGCCATATCAAGCATCAGAACTTAGACTTATATAAACACTGTTTACGTTCTTTAACTAATGTACAGCCTGATGATGTAACGACCGAATTTAACGAGGTATTCGAATTACCACCAAACCATAGTCGATTTAACGAGTTCATTGGTAAGTTTGGTAAAAACTTCTCTGATGTTGACCGCGCAAACTTAGTTAAGTTGCTAGTAGCCAAGTTTGCTGACTTGCATAGGATGAAAGTTGCTCATCGTGATTTAGGAGACCATAGTATTTGGATTTCACCTGGTAAAGAGATTGCATTATCTAACTTCATCTCCGCCTACCACCAACCCATTGGCACGGTTGGTGATTATCGCTCGCAGTTATCTATATCAGGTAAAAATGCGGATGATGAGCTGTCTCCATTTCAAAGTGATGTAAAAACACTTGGCATTTTGTGTTGGCATATTTTGAATGATGAACGAATTTCGCCAGTTAGTTTAGAAAAACTAGCTGGGAAGCTAGCCTCTTGTTCAGAGTGGTACGGCTTGGTCCTAGAATACGCAATTGCTGGAGGGCGTTATCGTGATGCTGAAGAACTGTTTGATGCGTTAAAAGAAGCTGAGCCGAGCGATGCATGCACATTTGAATTTGATGATAGTGAACTTGAGCCATACAGAAGAAACATTAGCCACTCCCGTCAATATCGTGAAGATAATGATCTTATCGTGGAAACTGACGAGAAGGAAGTTTATGTATCAGATGGGTTAATGGTAAAAGCATGGCTTAATGTTAATCCATCAGTTGATGACCCAGCACTAAGCTATAAAGTACTGCACTTTTTACAACGCCTTGAGAAAATTAGATCGATAAACCCACCATACCTACCATGTGTTAGAGAGTTTGGGATTGCCACTAAGTCTTCAAGCCTATTTATGGTAACAGATAAGGTTGAAGGGTTAACTTGGAATAGGGCATCAATTGGCAGCAAGCAACGCTTGGCGGTGATTGATAAGTTAGTTGAATCTGTAGAGCATTTACACGGACTAGGCCTATATCATGGCGACTTACACCCAGAGAACATTATTCTAACTAAGACAGTTGACGGTTTTGACATAACGTTTATCGATGTACCTGATTTCTCTACTGATGGGGGTGAACCGAAAAATCATCTTTATAGCCCCGAAAACATAGATAACTGTACACCTTTTGAGCGAGATAATTTCGCAGTCATGAGATTGTCGTTCGAGCTATTAGGTGGTGAGTGGGGAGCCGATTTAAGTGAATTCCCAGAGCTCAGTGATGCCCTAAAGGTTGAGGTGAGCGACCCTAGTGCAGGATTCAAAGATCTTGTTCGATTTAAAGCAGCTTTAAAACCTAAAAAAGCTGTAAACATTGCCCCTGTTACTATTAGCAGTAACAAAGATTTTGAAACGATTACAATTTATCCCGATAACGGAAAATTGTATGTCCATGTTGAGAAAAGTAACCAAAACGGCACTGATGTAATGGTTACATTTTATGGGCTTGGCGGAAGTGCTCGTGTCATTTACACAACGAATGATAAAGGCTTTATTGTTTCTTTCCCACCTCGTGCAAGAGACTCTATTCATCCGAAAGATATTGAAAGGTGCCAACTGGTTTTAGACTTTTCCATCACGATTAAGTCTGGTTCTATTATGGAGTTAAGCCAATTAACTAAAAAGTTGATGGGCAATGAGTCATTTAATAGAACGGTAGAAGCGGTACTTAAACCAGTTGAAGATGAGGAGAAAGTTGATGGGCTTACTAACCAACTAGCTCAAGTATTTAAAAACATTGAAGCTAAAAGTACGTCTCCAGATCACCTTGTAATATCAACTGATAAATTATGGAAAGCAGTTCTGGAGACTGAAACCCAAGCCTATCCATATATTGAGGTAATTGGGGGGGCAAACGAAGTAAAAGATTCTGATGACGAACTTATTCTTCCATACGCTTCTGACGTTGATGTACTAGGGCAATTTAATAAAAATGATGTTATTGAAGCTTTAAAAATAGTCGGAGATGAGGAAACTCGTCTTGGCGAAGTTAAGCTTAAACAAAGTGCACTCAATGAGATTAGATTACATCGCGTCGGTTTCAAAGCAAGGAATCTAGAGGATGGAGACCAAGTTTTCTTCCGTACAAAACAAGATAAAGCTTCTTACGTTAAACGGAAGGCAGCTTTAGAGCGCATTTTGGAACATGAAAGTGTTGTTAGTAACCTAGCTCAGTATTTTGATCCTGATTGCAGCTCTCCGACGGTACAATATGATAAGCCGGTAACATCTGACGACTTTGCTCGTTACGATCGTACCGATGAGCATAACAATAAAATTAGCCTGAATCAGCAGCAGAGGAAAGCATTCCAACAACTTCTAAGTAACGGTCCTCTTTCAATGTTACAAGGCCCACCAGGGACAGGTAAGACGGAGTTTATTGCGGCCTTTGTACACCACTTGATAGAAAAGCAGAATGTAAAAAATATTCTTCTAGTTAGTCAATCGCATGAAGCCGTTAATACCGCAGCAGAAAGGATTCGCAAGCACTGTTCTCGTCTTGATACGGAGTTGGATGTTGTTCGATTTAGTAACCGAGAAGGTGCAGTTTCAACAGGTCTTAAAGATGTTTACTCAAATGCGATAGTTGCAGAAAAAAGAGAGTTATTTAGAGCTGAAGCAAAGTATCGAGTTGCATCATTGTCTCAAGCTCTTGGCTTACAGGCTGAGTTTTTGACTGATTTGGTGGAAGCTGAGCTCACTTTGTTTAAGCAGATTGATACTTTGCATAAATCATTGGAGTCGATGAAGGATGGGGGGCTTGAAAAAGATGAGCAGCACATCATTAAGAAAAATGTAGTTGATTTAGATGCGACTATCCGCGAAGCATTAAGTAGCAAATATGGCATTAGTTACGATGAAAATTTAGATGTTCGGAATGCAAAAACCAAGGTGATTCAGTACTTATGTTCGAGATATTCAGTTAGGCCTGACGAAGCAGAAAAAGCTATCGCATTAGCCAATATCTCAGGCGATATGTTAGACGTACTTGAAACTGAGCGTGTCAATTATGATGAGTTTTTTGCTCGTTCTAGACAATTAGTGACTGGTACTTGTGTCGGTATAGGACAACGTCATTTAGGTATCGCTGATAATCAATACGACTGGGTTATTATCGATGAAGCAGCTCGTTCAATAGCGAGTGAGCTAGCTATAGCGATGCAATCGGGCAAAAGAATTTTACTCGTCGGTGACCATCAACAATTACCGCCTTTGTATTCTGATGCGCATAAAAAAGCATTGGCTCTTAAACTTGGCTTGGCCGACAAAGAGATTGACCTCGATGCTGTCTTGCAAAGTGATTTCGCAAGAGCGTTCGAATCACCCTACGGTAAGCAAGCAGGCGCATCCTTGTTGACTCAGTACCGTATGGCACCACCTATTGGAAACATCGTTTCGGATACTTTCTATAAAGGTGAACTACAAAATGGTGAGCGTAAAGTTCCTGACATCTATGGTACTGCGCCAGAAATGCTTCAAAGTGTGGTTTCTTGGATTGATACATCGCATTTGGGTGACAAGGCTTACCATCGAGAGGATCGCGGTGTCAGTATATATAACCGAACAGAAGCAGATATCATTATCAACTTATTAAAAGACATCGCTAATAAACTTGAGTTTGTCGCTGAACTAAAGGGGGTGGTGAAAAAAGGTGAAGCAGCCATTGGTGTTATTTGTATGTATGGCGAACAAAAAAGGCTAATTCGCCAAAAGTTCAAAGAAATAGAGTGGAGCGATGACTTCAAGGATCTTATTAAGATTGATACTGTTGATAGTTATCAAGGTAAAGAAAATAGAGTCATTATCCTCTCTGTGACTCGATCAAGCCGAGATAAGAAACCAAGGTTTTTGAGAACTCCGAATCGAATTAATGTTGCTATTTCTAGGGCAATGGATCGGTTGATGATTGTTGGCTCAACCCATATGTGGCAGGGAAATAACAGTACACTGCCGTTAGGCAAAGTACTTAGTTACATATCAGGACAAGCTAAAGATTCATCTGACTATCGTATCCACAATATCAATAGCGACCTTAATGGAGTTAAGTAATGACTGAAGAAATTAGATTAAATTATCATGAAGTTGATTTCATAGTACCTGCTCAGCGATTTAACTTCCGTTTTTCATATGTGACCAAGCAGGGACTTTCGTTCATAAGAGAGTTTGTGCTGAGGTTGGTGCAACTAGCACCTATGAAACCATCTCAGATTGCAACATATTTGGGCTTAAATAAGCTTGAAGTTAATGAAGCTATTGGTGACTTGATGGATAAAGGGGACCTTGTTTTTAATGAACAAGGCCTAGTTCAACTTACCCAACAATCAGTGGGTTACTTCGAAGGTATTGGTAAGCCGCCTAAAACCAACTCAATCCAAGAAACCGGTGCAGCGCTTTCATTTGAACTTTGCGGCTTTAACTGCATTGGGAATAAGCGCAGTTCTGGTGGGTGGCATGCTGGCATCAAGTTATCTGTTGATAATAAAAAACTATCCGAGACAGAAGGGTTAGCAAAGTCAAAGTTTCAAAGGGATTTCTATCAATTATTGGATAACGACTATTTAAAAGGTGTTCGTACAGAAGGAAGTGAACGGCCTAGCATTTATACAATTGATTCTGTTAGTAAATTAACACAAGATCCTGTGCGCTTAACGACTTGCTTTGCAATTGATCAAGAAGGTAAAGCCATTGAACGAGAAGACTTTGATAATTTAGATGATTCCTCTGAAGTGCATGAAGCAATAACTATTGCGTTAAATCAATCCCAAAAGGGCCAGAACATCCAAGAGATTGGTTTAGCTATGAAATCTTTTGGTGATACTTGGACAAAAGATATATTCAATAGCAACTCGATAGATATTGCAGCATTAGGTCATCGTTATGCAGAGGCTTTGCTTAATGATAAAAAAGAAATTCCATTTGTAGGTCCTATTTATACCGGAAATAACTGGGAGCATATTCGAAAAATTTTGAAAGATCTTCCAGCTTCTTTCATGAAATCAAAGGAAAAATCTGTAAAGCAACTAACGTGGATTGCACCTTCTGATGCTTTTTGGGGAAAAACTAAAAAGCTTGAGTTTTGTTTCAATGAAATAGAACAAGCGCAGCTTACACAAGAAAAGAATCCTCAACGTATGTACACCCCTTCCATTTATCTGCCGTTGTCAGATATATCGGATAGACGAGCGATTGGGGCTTGGAAAAATGAGTTTAGGAAAGGATCAAATAATCTCTATGGTTTACTTGAGGGTTTTCTTGGGGGAAGTGTAGAGGTCATTATATTAGAGGGTACTTTCGCCGTTGTATGCTACCACATTTCAAAGCCAGAAACGCATCCAGTTAGTATTCCTGTAGGTTTCATAACAACGGATTTAAAACTGGTAAAAACTATTTCTAATATTGCGCAAGATTATATTGGTGGTTCATCTTCGTTCAATAAGAAGCATGATTTAGGGTTGTTAGATAAACTATGACATATACGGAAGACGCTTTAGTAGAACAACCAGCGATTAACCTTTTCTCTGAACTGGACTGGGATACGGCAACGTGTTGGGACGAGGTTTTTGGCTCTCTTTATGATGACCATCTTGCTGATAACCCATTGTTCTTTGGCAGAGAAACTCGCAACGATGTGGTTTTACTTGCAAGGTTAAAAGCTGCACTGCTAAAGCTTAACCCTGATGTTAGTTCGCTTGTTATTCAAGAGGCCATTGACCAAATCGTTCGCGATAGAAGTGCAATGACGGCTATCTCAGCTAATGAAGAGGTCTACGAGCTGTTAACTAATGGCTACGTATACACAACGAACGCTGAAGATGAAGAAGACTGCGTAGTACAGTATATCGATTGGTCAAACGCCAGTAACAATGACTTTCTGCTTTGTAGCCAAATGAGTATTACTGGTGAAATTGAAACTCGTCGACCTGACCTGTTAGGTTTTGTGAATGGATTACCGCTAGTCTTTATTGAGTTGAAAGCGAGTCATAAAAACCTGTTTAATGCTTATAAAGATAACCTACGAGATTATCGCAACACCATCCCTCAGCTATTTCATTTTAACCAAGTTATTATTCTCTCTAATGGTGTGCAATCTCGTGTTGGTACTATCTCTAGCCAGTGGGAGCATTTTGCTGAGTGGAAGAAGGTTGAGAGTGAGCAAGAAGCACGTAGAGTAAGCCTTGAAGTTGTGATTCGGGGTGTCTGTGAGCGAGAACGCTTACTCGATATTATCGAAAACTACATGTTATTTGTTAAACAAAAAAACACTATTAAAATTGTGGCTAAATATCATCAATATCTTGGTGTTAATCAGGCATTAGGTGGTTTAACTAATATTAAAGAGAACGCTGGTCAACTAGGTGTTTTCTGGCATACACAGGGTAGCGGTAAGAGCTTCTCTATGGTGTTTTTCTGTAAAAAAGCGTTTCGTAAATATACTGGTAATTGGACCTTTGTTTTAATTACTGACCGAACAGATCTTGATGATCAAATCTATAAGACATTCCATTCTACAGGGATCTTAACTGAAAACTGTCAGGCTGAATCGGGCAGTGAGTTAAAGCTGCTATTGGCTGAAGATCACCGCTTTGTATTTACCCTTATTCAAAAGTTTAAAGGCGATGAAAAGGGGGACTACCCGCTGTTGTCTGAACGCAATGATATCATTGTTATTACCGATGAGGCCCATCGTAGTCAATATGATTCATTAGCGATGAATATGCGTCGCTCGATGCCTAATGCATCGTTTATGGCCTTTACGGGTACACCCTTGCTATCTGAAACAGCAAAAAACTCTGACAGTAGTGATAGCGGTAAAACACGTGAGATCTTTGGTGATTATGTCAGTGTATATAACTTTGCTGATGCGGTAGATGATGGTGCGACATTACCGCTTTACTATGAAAACCGCGTGCCTGAAGTCAGTTTATCTAGCGATGATGTGGGTAAAGAGATTGCCGATATTATTGAAGAGTCAGACTTAACCGATGAGCAAGAGCATCGATTAGAGCAAGAGTTTGCAAAAGCCTACCACATCATTACTCGTGATGACCGTTTAGAGACCATAGCTACCGATTTAGTTGAACATTATATCAATCGTGCACCATTTAGTGATGCAAAGCTAGGCAAAGCGATGGTGGTTTCTATCGACAAAGCGACCGCCATTAAGATGTATGACAAAGTCAGTGACGCTTGGAAGCTGAAGCTTAAAAGCCTTAAGTCGAAAGTAAAATTCGCTAAAGGAAGTCGTTTAGCAAAATTACAATTTCAAATTGAGCATATGGAATCTACTGATATGGCGGTGGTTGTATCAGGTGGCCAAAATGATGAAGAGCGTTTAGCCAAGAAAGGGTTAGATTACAAAACACATCGTGAACGTTTTGTTAAAGAAGAGATTGATGAGAAGTTTAAAGATCCTGATGACAACCTACGCATCGTATTTGTTTGTGCAATGTGGTTAACGGGTTTTGATGCGCCTTCTGTTTCAACGCTTTATTTAGATAAGCCACTAAAGAATCATACTTTAATGCAAACCATTGCACGGGCTAACCGTGTTTATCCTGGTAAGAGTGCGGGTCAGGTTGTCGATTACATCAATATATTTAGTGCATTACAGCAAGCATTAGGCTTGTATGGTGGAGGCCAAATTGCAGAGCCAGCTGCAGGGTACGGTGTTGATAGCCCTGCACGAGATAAACGAGAGCTAATTTCCGCCCTAGCGACAGCCATTGTTGAGTTGAGCGAGTTTTTAAAGAAACAAAGTATAGATTTAGAGGCGATTATTTCTGCCCCAGCTGAAGGCTTTACTAAGCTACAGATGTTAGATGATGCAAGTGAGATATTGCTGTCTCCTGATTTAAAAGATGAATTCACAGCGTTTGTTCGCCAAATTAATCGTATCTTCAAAGCCGTATTGCCAGATGATGATGCTAATGGCTATGTGCCACACCGTATTGCCATCAATGTTATATATGCCCAGATGCGCCAGAAGTCAGGTGTCTCAATTGATGATGAAGATGTGCTTGATGTAGTAAGGCATCAAGTGAATGAGTTACTTGATGAATCAATCACGACCATTGAAATTAAGAGTAATTTGCCTGAGCCAATTAATATAGCAGGTATCGATTTTGATGCGTTAGCTGAAATGGTGTCTAAGGTAGACAAACCAAAAACTTCGGATGCTGAACGTTTAAAAAATATTATTGAGCGTAAGCTCAAACCAATGCTGCTGAAAAACAAAGCACGGCAGGATCTACAAGATAAGTTTGAGGAACTCATTGAACAGTACAATCTTGGTGCATATACCGCAGAAGAGTTCTTTAATCAGCTTAAAGACTACATTCAAGATCTGAAGCATGAAGAAAAGAGAACTGTTCGTGAGGGGCTTAGCGAAGAAGAGTTGGCTGTATTTGACTTGATGACTAAAGTGGTACCTCTCAATGAGAAGGAGAGGAACAACATAAAGCGCATTGCTAAAGAACTTGTCGACAATATGAAAGATATTTTAGTTATCGATTGGCGTAAAAAGCAACGCACTAAAGCTAGAGTGCGTAACTTTATCGAGGAGAAGCTTGATGAGCTTCCAGATAGCTTTGATGATGAACTTTGGCCAAAGGCATGCTCAGATATTTATATGCATATATATGAGAAGTACCCAGGTCAGGGGCAGAGTGTTTACAGTTAATTGGACTATACCAAAACTAGCGTATGCAAATTAGTATATTTCAAGATGAATCAATCCATAGTTATTTGATTAGAGTTCTGTCATGTCAGGGGAAATTATTAAGGCCATCCGATCTATATGGTCTTGTTAGTCTCTCTGGTGTCGTTAATGCTGCTCCAAAATTAGACTCTGAGCATGGAAAGCTACTTTCCTCTTACAGCAGCACTTTTATCGAGAAGTTACTTTGTGAGCATACACCATTAAATTCAATGCACAGTTCAGAGCTGATTGAAGCTAAAGACTATGTACTGTTTGGCAAAAGGCCATTAAGAGAAGAGCTCATTCCCAATGGAAGAACTCAGCTTAGATATTGCCGTAAATGCTTCGCTGAACAAACTTTCGAACATGGGGTGTCTTGGTTTCGGCTCGATTGGTTATTTTCAATTAGGTGTGTATTGCATCAGGAGGTGCTATCACATGTTTTCTCACATTCGACGTCTTGCTGCTCTGCAAGTATGAATATTTTGGATAGTGTATTATCGGCCACTAGCGGCCGATGTAGAAAGTGTGGCGGGGATTTTTGGAAACATGAGAAGTCACTTTATATAAACCCTGATTATCGTCAAAACTACCTATTGATTAAACAAATCTACAGGCCAGCTCTCTTGTGAATTTGCCATATAACTCGGAGCGCTCATATATCGCTCTACTTTTGCCATTTTTTGTAGCTAGCTTAGGGCGCTTCTCACTTACTACCTTCAAACTGAGTATACTAAAACCAGTGTCTTTTTAATTTGGTACTTTCATATGAAGAAAAGAGCTTTGTCAAAAAATGAGTCTTCGAAGGAACATGGCACAACATCAATGAATAGGGCTCAGCATACTCGTAAAGGGGAATACCTTACTTACGATAATATTTTTGACGCTATAGATGAGGAAAAAGCGGCTTTCCTCAAAGGTGACTCTGATTTGTTAATCGCTGTTAGAGACATTCTAGCTGAAGGTAAAATATCTAATTCAGCCGAACATCAGTTTGCTCTTAAGCGGATAGAACAATTGTGGGGGGGGGGGCAAGCCTGATACTTTTTTGGGAGAAGAGCTAAATAAGCTCGTAGATATCGTTTGTAAGTATGAAGAGCAGTTTTTGAGTTAGTTCATACCAAATATTTCAAGCAAGGTGATGAAAGGGGGGGGCTTACGGGCAAACTTTATTGTCTCATTTCTTTCTTACGGGCAAACTCTATTGTCGCAGCACAAATTATCGTCGCTAACCATAATAGGTTGAGTGACTGGCTTTCATTATTTCACGACGCTTCACTGTGGGAAAAGCGGGAGCTTGCGGCGTAATCATTTGAAACGTTACTGTGCTGCCTTTAACAGGAGGGCGTTGGCTTTTTTAATATTTCTTTTTCATCTTTAACTTCCTTGGCTAACGTTGAAAACCCACCACGTTCATCAGCGCTTAAAATCGCGCCGAATTACTCTGCTTTAAATTTGGTTTTCAGTGATATCGCCATTTATCAGTGGTATACCTAAAGATGCTGCTTTAGGAGCATGTCCACCTTGCTCGGTGACTTATCCGAGTGCTTCTTATTAAAATTCAGTCGTGTGATTTTTGTTTGTTCTTTTGTTATTTAATACCTCAATAATGGGATTATATTCAATTATCAACGTGTCTTGTTTCATTACAGTCACTCAGTAATGTGAAATCAAAAAAAGTTGTTACAAAGTAGGTTAGTGGGCCAACACTATTGTTATGACATAAATTAAGCCTCTTGATGGTTGTAATGCAAAATTATATTTTTATTTTATAAGTTGATAATTAAGCACTGGTTTTAAATTTCACGAATGGTAATACATTTATGTGTTTATTTTATTCAATGCTATTACGCGTCACATTTAGTATATAAAGGCGGTATCGGTCACCTTTGTGAGTGCGTTTGTGATAATGATTGTCTTTTATTTATATATGTTCTTTGTTTTTATTTTAAATAGACATATCTCATTTGAATATGGGGTGTTATCCATTTTTATGGGTTGAGATGATAAGTGTAAATGCATTAATACTTGTCGTTGATGAATTAGTATCTATTCACGGTATTTAAATGCTTCATGATATATCGTGATTAAGATTGTTTGTATTTAACGCTTTGTTGCGCCTATTCATATTTTATAATTCAAAGATTAATAAATAATTAGCTGGCATGTTTTCTGCTCTGTATTCACCGAAGATGGGTTTTATATGATTAAAAATAAATTTAAGGTGTTTAACTGATGAAGAAGAAATTACTCGCCGTACTTATTCCAACGCTATTAGTTGTTGGCAGTGCACATGCAACAGAACTTTATAAAGATGACCAAAATAGCGTAAATATGATGGGTTGGTTAGGCTTTGCTGCGACCAACGATTCTCATGATACCGTTATACAAGATAACTTTTCTCGCATTGGTTTTCGATTTGACCGCCAAGAAAAAAATGGCTGGCGCAGTTTTGCTCACACAGAGTGGGGCATTAATATGGTCACCGACGATGACATATTGAGTTCTGAGGGTGGCCAACTAGGCGCTCAAAAGAATACCGACTTTTTATTTAACCGTTTAGGTTATGTCGGCTTAGCAAATGATAAGTGGGGGACAATTACATTTGGTAAGCAGTGGGGTGCATACTACGATGTCGCATACACAACAGATGTACTGGACGTTTATACTGGTTATGCCGTTGGCGTATATACCTTTGGTGATGGTGGATTAACCGGGACTGCGCGTGCTAATTCTGCCGTTGTTTATCGCAATGCAATTGGCAAGCTGTCTTACGCATTGCAATACAGTGCAAAACAACATGGTGATATAAATGTTGCTAACCCTACTGATGTAAAAGGTAACACTTATAACGACTCAACCATTAGCTTTAACGATAACTACGGTGTGAGTGCGACGTATCAATTTACTGACCAGTTCAAAGTGATTGCCGGTTTTAACAAAGCGAAATTTAAAGGTGAACTAGCAGGTTCTGGTGTAAGCGGTGATAACCAAATTGTCGGTGTTGGTGCGCAATATGGTACCTTCTATCAATATGCGCCAGGTCATCAAGCTGATGGCTTATATGTCGGATTTAATGCTCATAAAAGCAAGCAAAATGAGTTAGTTGCTGGTAATTTGTATGATTCAACGGGTGCTGAGTTTTTAGTAGCTTATCAAATGGATAATGGTTTTGTGCCTATGGCGATGTTGACTTATCAAGATCTTGATACCGATGCAACGACAGCGATACAAGGTGATTGGACTCGTCAATTTGCGGTATTAGGATTACATTACCGTTATAGTGCCGCTACCGTGATGTTTGCAGAAGCTAAGATTGACTTTAGCAGCATGGATAATAAAGCCATGGAAGATATGCAAGACAACAGTTACTCAGTCGGTATTCGTTTCTTCTTCTAAATCGATGACGTAATTGATCATAAATGAAAAAGCCACCGTAAGGTGGCTTTTTAGATTATGAACATAAGCATTTGATCTTAAGTCATGTTCAAAGATGAGTTATCACTAACAAAGGTTTAGTTTTTTCATTTTACTGCGTAACGTATTGGGGTTGATATCAAGCAACTCTGCCGCGCCGCCCGCACCATATAATTTACCACCAGTAATTTTTAATGCATGGCTAATGTATTTGGCAATCATAGTATCTAAAGGCACTAACATATTACCAGCATAACTTGGGTCGATAACAATTACGTTACCATGATGATCAGGCTCGGCTTCAAGTTCTTCATCGTATAAATCAAACGCTAAAGGCCCTTTAGGGTATTGGATCATCGCTCGCTCAATGATATTAAATAACTCTCGCACGTTACCCGGCCATGAATAATGCGTTAACTTTGCTAATTCCTTCTCTGTGGTTGAAGGCAGTTGGGTTAAATTAAATTTGGCTGATAATAGTTCAATAAAGTGTTGTAATAGCAATGGTATATCAGATGTACGCTGGCGAAGTGCTGGTATTTCAATGGGAAATATTGCCAAGCGATACCATAAGTCTTCACGAAATTCGCCTTTGTGTACCATGGCTTTTAAATTTCTGTGGGTGGCGGCAATAATGCGAATGTTAAGTTGAATTGACTCACTGCCCCCGACACGAACAATCGTGCTGTTTTGCAATACCCGTAACAACCTAACCTGTACCGCCAATGGTAATTCACCTATTTCATCAAGAAATATTGTGCCACCATTAGCTTGTTCAAATAAGCCTTTCTTAGTGGCATTAGCGCCAGTAAATGCGCCTTTTTCATAGCCAAATAGCTCTGAGTCAATCAAGCTTTCAGGAATGGCACCGCAGTTAACCTTAATAAATGGCTTGTCGCTTAAGTCGGACATTTCATGAATCGCATTGGCAACGACTTCTTTACCACAACCAGTTTCTCCATGAAGTAACACTGTCGTACTTAACTTGGCGATGGCTTTTACTTTTTCCATTACCGGTCGTAAACCCGACTCAGCGCCTATTACACCATGTGAATTAAATAAGGCACGTTTTAAGGAGCTATTTTGCTTGGTAATATCTTGATTGATTTTAAGTAAGTTGCGGCCCTTCAATTCAAAAGCAGTAAGTAAAGCGATGGTATGTAAATGCGGTTCAATAAAGTCACCATGATGCGCTTTAAATGCTGAGTGTTGTTTGGAATAAAATACCACCATACCTAAAGGTGTATCTTGAGAATATATTTTTAGCATTAATAACGATTTTGCTTCAGGTACAACTTGTGAAGTAATATATTCAGTAACGGGTTCATGGCTGATTTTATTTAATATTGTGATATCAGCCCATTCTTTATTAATAAGTATTTCGTTTTGTTCTTCTGATAAAGGTACTCGTAAATCTAATGTGCCACTTTGGGTGTCATTGCAATGAACTAAAAATTGAATATGTTGGTATTGTGCATGATGGATATTAATAAACATACCATCTATAGGTAGTGTTTTTTTTATATGTTTTAAATATCGATTCAATGCGACATCAATTTGTAATGAGCTACATAAGGTTTGTATTGATTCAAAAAAGAATTGTTTTTGCATTGATATTTCATCCCAATCACTAAGTTTCGTGAGTCTATATCATTAAATATCGTGGTTTTGTGTCTGCTGCCACAAAATACTTCTTTGTAGGTAATAAAATGTCATCTGGCATGTTCAGTGCAATTACCAAATAAGATTTTAATAGATGATGGAATGAACATGACGAAACAATTACGTGACCAAGTTAGTCGCCGCCGCTTTTTAAAAGGAGGGGCGACATTAGGTATTAGTGGTTTAGCAGGGTTAAGTTTATCGACCCAAGCGCAAAGCATTAGTGCCAAGACAACAGAGATTAAGTTTGACGAAATTGTTGACATTATTGTGGTGGGTAGTGGTTTTGCTGGTTTATCTGCAGCACTGCAAGCCGCAGAGAAAGGCGCATCAGTCATGGTAATCGACAAAATGCCTGTCTTTGGGGGGAACTCGGCAATTAATGGCGGCGCTATGGCGGTGGCTGATTCTAAGTTACAACACGCTAAAGGGGTCAAAGACTCTGTCACGTTAATGGTGTCAGACATGTTTAAAGCAGGTCGTGGTATGAATGATCCACAAATGCTCAAACTTGTTTGTAACGGCACTTCAGAATCTCAACAATGGCTAGAGTCGCACGGTGTACGCTGGAAACCGTTCTTACAACACTTTGGTGGCCATTCAGTGCCACGGGTTTTGCAAACGATTGAAAGCTCTGGTGCAGGTATTGTTCGTCCGTTATTAAAAGCGGCTAAAGCAAAAAACGTGGCATTACGTAATCAAGTTAACCTAGTTGGTTTTGTTAAAAATGAACAAGGTCATGTGATTGGTATTGAAGCCAAAGAAGAATTTCATTTCCCACGTGCAAACTCGGGGCATAAACGCCTGATTGGTGCACGCAAAGGGGTGATCATGGCAACCGGTGGTTTTAGCCGTGATATTCCATATCGTCAAATTCAACAACCTAAATTAACGGCTGAACTTGATTCAACTAACCACGCAGGTGCAACCGCAGATGCATTGAAACAAATGATGCTAATTGGTGCCAACCCTGTGCATTTAGACCAAATTCAACTTGGACCTTGGGCATCACCAGATGAGAAGGGCTTTGGTACGGCATCTCAATTTAACACCATTGCGACTTATCCAAGTGGCATTGTGGTTGATGTGCGCACGGGTAAGCGCTTCTTTAATGAGTTGGCAGATCGTAAAGAACGTGCTGATGCAATTATGACCCGCCGTGATGATGATGGTAAGCCAGTTTATCCTGTTGGATTTACTAACGCAGAAGGCGCCAAAAAAGCTCAAACATTAGCTTGGGGCATGAAATACAACGTGATTCAAAAAGCGGAAACGCTTGATGAATTAGCAAAATTATATGGCATTCCAGCCGATGCGTTAAAACAGCAAGTTACTGATTGGAATAAAGCTGTAAGAGCAGGTCATGATGCTGAGTTTGGTCGCCCAATGCAAAAAGCATTAGTCATTGAGCAAGGGCCTTGGTATGCCGTAAGAATGTGGCCAAAAGTGCATTACTGCATGGGTGGCGTTCGAGTGAATACCCAGTCTCAAGTATTGGATTTAATTACTGACAAACCAATTATTGGCTTATTTGCCGCGGGTGAAGCGACAGGTGGTATCCACGGAGCCAGTCGTTTAGGAGCTTGTGCAGTAGCTGAAGGTGTAGTAACTGGACGAAATGCCGGTTCTCAATGTGCTTCAAGAACATCAATTAAATTAAAATTAGCCTAAATTAGGAAGAAAAAAATGATAAATAATAAACCTGCATTAGCAGCAACAGCTTTAGCACTTGCACTGACTTCTGGTAGTGCGTTAGCGATGAACTCAGTAACATTAGATGGCCAACATCTCACCCAAGATCAAGCATGGGCAATTGCCGATGGCGCAACAGTAAAAATTGACGCGAAGGCGAAAGCTGACTTAACAATCGCTCACAACTTATTAATGCAAGCAGCTAGTACGGGTAAACCTATTTACGGTTTAACTGTGGGTGTTGGCTTAAATAAAGATCATAAATTATTTACTGCTGATGGCAAATTAACTCCTGCTGTTTTAGAAGCATCAAAATCATTTAACTACAGTACATTACGTGCTCATAGTTCTGCTATTGGCGCGCCAGTACCCGTACGTTTAACTCGTGTTGCTTTGGCTGTGCGTTTAAATACTATTTTGTCAGGTCACACGGGTGTTCAACCTTATGTTGCTGAACTTTATAAAGAATACTTAAACAAAGGCATTACTCCTATCATCCCTTCAAAAGGCTCTGTTGGGGAAGCGGATATCTTAATGTCATCGCATGTTGGGTTAGCCATGATTGGCGAATGGGATGTGATGTACAAAGGTAAACGTGTTAGCAGTAAAAAAGCGATGAAAGCTGAAGGGATTAAATTACTTGACCCAATCGGTAAAGATGCATTATCGATTTTATCAAATAACTCTGTGGCTGTTTCTTATGCAATGCAAGGCTACCGTAACGCTCAGCACTTATTGAACATTTCGCCAGCAGTATTTGGGTTAAGCCTTGAAGGTTTAAATGGTAACGTTGCGCCATTTTTACCACAAACTAACGATATTCGTCCTTTCCCTTACTTAAAAGGCGCAACGACTAATATTCTAAACAGCTTATCAGGCAGCTACTTGTGGGATGTAAACAGCGAACGCCCATTACAAGACCCATTAAGTTACCGCACCACAGCCTATACTTTTGCAAGTGCAGAAAAAGCATTACATGACTTAGACGACGTGCTGACTATTCAAATTAACCATTCTGACGATAACCCTGGTGTTATTGTGAATGCCTCTTCTGAATATGCACAAACTTCACAAGTTGCTAAATATATGGTGGGTAACAAAGGTGGTGTGATCCCAACAACTAACTTTGAACCATTACCTATTGCGCTTGCTGTTGAAGGATTAAGTGTGGCGTTGACGCATGTTTCTCATAACAGTGTTATGCGTACGATTCACCTTTCTGATTCTCACTTTACTCACTTGTCACGCTTCTTAGCGGCACCTGAAAATCATGGTCATGCGTTTGGTGCAATTCAAAAAACCTTTGTTGATATGCAAGTACGTAACAAAGCGTTGGCTAACCCTGTTTCATTTGATGGCATTGCTATTGCCGGCAACATTGAAGATACGTTTACAAACTTACAGTTTGCATCTGAAAATCTTGCTCAAATCGTTGATAACACAGAAGTGATATATGGCTTAGAATTGATGCACTCAGCACAAGCCATCGATTTACGTAAATTGAAAGACAGCCATTTGAAAATGGGTAAAGCAACCGAAAAAATGTACAAGTCATTCCGTAAAGTAGTGCCATATGTGAAGTTAGACCGTCCATTTACTCCTGATATCGCAGCAGCAACTCAGTTCATCAAACAGTTTTAATACTGACGGCTGAACGCATAAGGCAAATTCAAGGGAGTCCAGACTCCCTTATGATTTAAATTAGGAAATACAATGCTTAAATATTTATCGGCCATCGTTATTAGTATGGCGCTGTTAGTCCCTGCGGCAAATGCGATGAAGTTGCAGGACTACCATAAAGACATTATGACCAATGATAATGGTCAAGTTGAATGCAGTAATTGCCATGGTCAAAGTAAACATAAAACCATTCCAAAATCATCTGCTTGTGAAGCTTGTCATGGCAGTGCAGAAGAAATGGCTGAGTTAACCAAACTACCAGCAGATGCTTCACCAACAGCAGAGCCTAATCCACACAACAGTATGCATTATGGTACAGATTTACCTTGTACTTCATGTCACCATGAGCATAAAGATAGCGTGGTTTATTGTAATCAGTGTCATGAATTTAAGTTCCCCAAACTTAAAGGCAGAAAACCCCTAAGCGTTAAGTAAAAGCTTTCAACCTTCTATTACTCTTCGCTTTGATACAGCGCAAAATGCCGACGTGAGTCGGCATTTTTTTTAGTAAAATTTGTTTATTACAACGACAGCCATTTGTTATCGATAGTAGCTTTATTGCGCAGTTAATGTTGTACGAAAGTGTTAATTAATATTGTACCTAGCAAATTGATAAGCTTTAGTAAGCGATCGGTCTACTTTTGGTTTATTATTGATAAAAAGTAAACCATGGCTGGGCTTTATATACTGATATTAGCAGCCATACACAACGAGATATGTCATGAACAAGTCATCTACCAGTCGTCAAACTATTTGTGTTGCCGGTGAGCGGTTATTTTCTCAATATGGATTAAGCGCGGTAGGTATCAAGGTTATTCTTGATGAAGTTGGTATTCCAAAAGGATCGTTTTATCACTACTTTAAAAGCAAAGAGGCATTTGCCGTAAGCGTAGCGCAGCAGTATTTTGAACAACACATTGCCACTATTGCATTTGCTGATGACGCGGATTTTAAACAAAACTTATCTGTCATGCTCACCGCTTATCACGCAATGATTGATCATTTGGGCCAAGCAAACCCTGTTAAAGGCTGTTTGCTAGCAAATTTAATGATAGAAGCGACAGATTCTTACCCGCAGTTGACCGCCGCACTCAATGAATTATATGGACAATGGATTAGCGCATTAACGCAGCTATTTTACCAAGGCCAGCAACAAGGCTTTATTGCCAAAGAGCGTGACACCAGTTTGTTAGCACATATGTTTTGGAATCAATGGCAAGGTGTGGTGCTTAGGTTAAAGCTCGATAAAGACACACAAGTTGCCAAACGAACCCTAGTGCAAACGGTGCAATTAATGACACGTTAATCCAGTATTCAGCGGATGTTATCGCTGCTAGATGACTTCATTAATTATATCAATTACGTGCTAATAGCATCATCTCGAGAGGTTCATACTTGCTCACAGTTGCCATTGCGGTGAGTCACGTTTGATAGTTAATAATGCCTAAGCTGATAATTTATCCCTTTATCTTAATGGTGATTATGCTACTTTAAGCGCCATTAATGCGAAGAGTCCTAATGTGTATGTCAGGACAACCGCCACTCAATAGGAAAACAACATGAGCAAAGCTAAAATCGGTATTGTTACCGTCAGTGACCGAGCCAGTGCAGGCGTTTACGAAGATATCTCAGGTAAAGCCATTATTGATGTGCTAAATGACTACCTAACATCTGAATGGGAACCCGTTTATAAAGTGATCCCAGATGAAGTTGATGTGATTGAAGCCACCTTAATTGACATGGCTGACAATCAAGACTGTTGTTTGGTAGTGACAACTGGTGGCACGGGCCCGGCAAAACGCGATGTGACTCCAGAAGCCACTGAAGCCGTATGTGACAGAATGATGCCAGGTTTTGGTGAGTTAATGCGTGCTGAGTCATTAAAGTTTGTCCCAACGGCAATTTTGTCGCGTCAAACAGCCGGTCTTCGTGGTGATTCATTAATTGTAAACTTACCGGGTAAGCCTAAATCAATCCGCGAATGTTTAGATGCGGTATTCCCTGCGATTCCTTATTGCATCGACTTAATGGAAGGGCCGTTTTTAGAGTGTGATGAGGCGGTGATTAAACCGTTCCGCCCAAAAGCAAAATAGCACTGGGTGTCTTAACGGATAAATAAAAAAAGCCACGATTTGAACTGACCCCCAATAGTTGGACACCAATTATCGTGGCTTTTTTATGTTTGAATGTCATTTTTGCTAAACAGCTAAACAGCTAAACAACTAAACAGCTAAACAGCTAAACAGCTAAACAACTAAACAGCTAAACAGCTAAACCCGTCAGCTTATCAATATCGGTTATAAGCCAAAGACCACTTTCTCACTTTTAAGTGACCTTTCCATTCCCAACATTAACGCAATAGCAATAATAACCGTCGCCGCACTTGAAATGGCTAACTGCAGCATCGGAATCTCACGGCCTTTAATAAAGGCCATTAACACTTGTTGTTGTCCAGATACGGGTAACCATTCAAGTACATGCGGGGCAATGTTATAAGTTGCAGCCATGGACAAAGCCACTGGTACAAATAACACCATCGTCAGATAAGACTGAGCTTCTTTAAATGTCTTTGCCATAAATGACACATATAGCTGCAATGTTGAGGCTAATAATGCCACTGGTGCGCCGATAGCAAACATCAGCCCCATAAAATCAGGGCTTATATTGACGCTAAATCCAAGCTCCTGCCAAGGTACAAACATGTAGGCGACTTTGGACACCAGCATGATTAGCACTAACCCCAACATGGCAAAACAGGTAACAGCAATAACTTTGCCAAGCACCAATTGCCTGGTGGTCATCGGGTGGCTTAATAATAATGCCAGCGAGTTACGTTCACGTTCTCCGGCACTGGTATCAATAGCAAGGTTCATTGCTGAAATAAATACGGAGTAAATCATGGTGAAAATGGCAATGCCTAATATTAAGCCGCCTTTTGAATCGGCGGTAGATTGATCATGCACCGTTATTTTTAATGGCGCCATGACTTGCGGGTTAACCCCACGGGCAATTAAACGCAAACTGCCCATTTCACTGCTATAAGCCTGCAAATTACGCTCAAGGCGTGAAATCGATTTTTGCAGTTTTTCATTGGATTTGTCTGCGGTCACAATAACTTCTGCTGGCTTAGCCTTTGCCATGTCAGCAGCATAATCATCGCTAATGGTTAAGGTAATTGCTTTAACACTTTTACCTTCACCGTGGCTAATGCCATTGTTGTCGAGGTAGCGAATTAAGTCAGGGGCGTTGTCGGCTTTGTTAATGGTAATGTGCAAGTCTTCTGGGCTAGAAAGTTGGCCAATAAGCACCATAAACATACCGCACATTAATAACGGTGTGCCGATGGCGTAATACAAGCCGGCCATTACTGAGCGTTTGTCGCGGGCGGCGTCGATGAGTTCTTTGCGCACCATGGCTAAAATCATTTTCATTAGGCTGCGATCCCTTCGTCAGTTCCAATTAGGGCAATAAAGGCATCTTCAAGTGAGTCTTTACCTGTTTGTTCACATAACTGTTGTGGGCTGCCAATGGCAACCACTTTGCCTTGCGCCATCACGATGACGCGATCACATAGCGCGGCGACTTCTTGCATAACGTGGCTTGAAAACAATACGCAATGTCCTTGTTGTTTTAACGCGATTAATATGTCGCGTAATAAACGGGTACTCATTACATCAAGCCCGCGTGTCGGTTCGTCAAGAATGATATTACTTGGCTGGTGGACAATCGCTTGAGCTAATGCGGTTTTCATCCGTTGACCTTGAGAGAAACCTTTGCAACGACGGTCGGCAATATCGGTTAAATTAAGCTGTTCAATGACCTTGTCGGTTGCCGCTTTAGCAGGCTTTCGTGCCATACCACTGAGCTCGGCAAAATAACGAATATACTCACGTGGTGTGAGCCGTTCATATAAGCCAAATGGATCGGGAAATAATCCCAATTGTTTTTTGGCGCCAATGGGGTCAATCGCTACATCAATGTCATCGACACAAGATGTACCAGAATCGGGTTTTAGCAACCCAAATACGGTGCGCAAACACGTGGTCTTGCCAGCACCGTTTGGGCCTAATAATCCGGTTATTTGGCCATTTTCAGCGCTGAAACTTAAGTCATTAAGTGCCTGCACTTCACCGATTTTCTTTGATAAATTTGCAACCGTAATCATGATTAATCCTTATCTTGTGAGGTGCTTGGGTTTGTGACTGTGTGCGGCGCCACTTCAACGCTACTAGCATTAAGATAAAAGCTGCGTCTTACGTCTTTATTTAAACATTCACCATCAATATCCATTACGTTAACGCCATTAACCAATTGGGCAATTAAGTCATTACCACAGCTTTGATAAGCTACGCCATGTGTGGCGTAAGGGGCGATAAAGTGTTTGGCATTGGTGAGTTTCTCCATTGCCATTGCGCCCCAATTCGGTGGTGTTGCTGGGTCGATTTCACCCGAGAGTAATAAAGTTGGAATGTCACTGCTAATTGGCAAGCTAAAGTCAGTATCGACTTGTGGCATTTGCCATACCGCACAGGTTTTTTCTAAGCCATCGAGCATATTGCCGCTCATATATGAGATTTTGGCATCTTTACGCATTTGCTCAGTGACACGGCCAATGTCTTCGCTGCACACGACCGAGGCATGCATGCCAATCGCAATACCTGCGCTATCAGCCGTTAAGGTATAAATACCTAAAATCGCTTGGTAGTCGCCTTGCGCCGCTTGGTGAATGGCATGGGGCAATAATGCACGAATGTTGGGTGTGTAAAGCGCCATGCGGATAGCACCATTAAACTTACTGCGAGTAAGTAATAAGGTTTTTGGTGCATTGGTGAGTGGGTCGCGCACTTGTTGTTTTATTGGTGCTTTAGCTAGTTTGGCATCGACACTGTCAAAATCTTGTTTAAGGTTGGGGAAGGTTTGTTGGCAAGCGCTGGCGTTGGCGCAATCACTAAACAATAAGGTCATCGCGCGCTCAATAGCACCGCCAATGGCAATGACACTTTGTTGCATCGGGACAATGCCATCTAAGGTGACCGTTTTTAGCGATTGTGGGTATTTACGCATATATAGCTGCGCCATGCGGGTACCGTAAGAAATGCCGTATAAATGTAGCTGTTGATAACCGAGATATTGGCGTACGGCTTCAAAATCACCTAAAGCCGTTGTGCTGGTATATTGATGGATATCCGTTGGTTGTTTTTTTTGTATCTCGTCTAAACATTGTTGCGTGGTTTCACCAATGTTGACGGCTTCATCGTTAAAGTTGAGCAGCGACATGTTGTCATCTTCACAGGCTAACTTATGGGACAAACCTGTTCCGCGTTGATCAATGAGTAAAATATCACGCTGCTGCCTGACTTTATTGAGCATGCGGTTAAAACCGGCGGCATTTTCTATTGCTGATTGTCCTGGCCCGCCCGCAATGGCGAGCAATGCTTCGTTGGGGTAACGGTTTTTAATAGCTGGCAAAATAGCAAAATGAATATCAATCTGTTTGCTCTCTGGCTGTTGTGGGTTTTCAGCCACACTGACTTTGCCGCATTCCAGCTGTTCAGATATACCTTTCAAATAACAAGGCTGGGTTAACTGCTGTTTGGTTAACGGCGGCTGTTGTGCATTTTCACTGAGGGGCGTTTGAGCCCATGCGGAAGAAACTGGCGCTATCAATAACATCCATATGACAAATAAGCTCGTAAGAGTGCGAGTTGCCGTATGCTGGTGGCCATGTTTTTTGGCGGGAAAAAACATCCTGTGGAGCATAGTCCATTTCCTTATTTATAATTCAAGTTCAACATGTTAACGCAATAAAACATTCATTGTCAGTCGTGACCAATAATCTCGTATCGAAACATGTTCTCTACTCACTGTCTAGCGTAGCGGACAATAAGCTGTCATGAGTACGCATGTCTTCGTGCATAGAACGTGTGCATTGGGGCGTGTCAAATAGGTTGTTAGTGTTAGCTGAAAATAGATTTGGCTGTAGCGCATCAACGGTATTTACCGTTGAGCAATATCATTGCTTGGCTTCATTTTGATGCCAACGGTGAGAAGCATGATTTGTTAGAGGGTAAGCCCAATATCGTCATATGAGTGACAAGTAATTGTTTTTGTGGTTGTTAAGCTGGCTGGACTTGCACTGGTCGGAGTGGTGTTGGTCAGGTTTTACTGTTGGCTCGGTGAGTTGTAGCGAAAAGGTAAACCCAAATGGAGACATGATGACTGCCTCAAAAGTGGCTAATTATCACTCGATCTGGCGTGATTTTTGGTTGTGTAAAATTATTCAATGTTGTTAATAGGTAAAAATATCTATCAAAAAAACCGCTAACGTCACCTAATTAATAACAATTAACCGCTTAAGGTGATCTGGCTCACGCGATTTTGGCAAATTTACTTAGCGTTTATTTATCCATCATGTAAAATGCAAAAAAACGGTACACATGTAAGCTAAAAGGGTAAAAACCGATGTCTTTAGAAAACTACCATGTGGTTAGACTGCTACAAAAACAAAGCCAAAACCTAGGCGAGCAAATTGCCCTTGAAGGGTTTGACATGGCAGCACCATGGGCGCAGGTTAGCTGGCGTCGATTTAATGAGATCTCTCATAATATCGCTTTAGCGTTAATTGAGTCTGGTTTTGAAACACAAGACAAAGCAGTGATCTTATCACCTAACTGTCCACAGTGGACGTGTGCCGATATTGGTATTCTTAAGGCTCGCGGTGTTGTGGTACCGGTTTACCCAACTAGCACGCTTGAGCAAGCTGCATTTATTGTCAACGATGCCCAAGCCAAGGTCATTTTTGTTGCTGATGAAAAGCAATACCAAATGGCTTGTGAAGTACAGGCGCAGTGTCCAACCGTTAAACAGATTGTAGTATTTAACGCTGATGTGGCATTGATAAGTGCTGATCATACTCATTTGGACGACATGTTAAGCCGCACTTTTGCCGCGCCAGTTAGTTTGTCGCTAACAACGCGTTTAGGTGAAACGACCCTCGATGACTTGCTCACACTTATTTATACCTCCGGTACAACAGGCGATCCAAAAGGCGTGATGATTGATTATCGTAATATCGCCTCAATGATTGAGCAGCATGATGCTGAAATTGCCATTGATACTGGTGATGTTTCATTGGCATTTTTGCCATTAAGCCATGTGTTTGAGCGTGGCTGGAGCTTTTACGTATTATGTCGTGGTGGTCGTAATGTTTACCTAAATGATACCAATAAAATTAAAGAAGCCATTGCACAAGTCCGTCCGCATACCTTATGTGTTGTGCCGCGTTTCCTAGAAAAAGTCTATAGCGCTGTACATGACAAAGTGAATAATGCACCGACTGTACGTCAAAAACTATTTAACTGGGCAATTGGTGTTGGCGCGCGACAATTTAAAGTGAATCAAGGTCGTAAGAGAGCCAGTAAGTTATTGTCAATGCAATGGGCATTAGCCGATAAGCTAGTCTTTAGCAAACTGCAAAATATATTGGGTGGACGTTTGAAGTTTATGCCGGTTGGCGGCGCTGCGCTTGACGTTAACGTTGGCGGCTTTTTCCATAGCATTGGTGTGCCAGTCTTATGTGGTTACGGCATGACAGAAACATGTGCCACTATTACCTGTAACACCTTAGATAATCGCGTACCAGGTTCAAATGGTAAGCCACTGCACGCCATGGAAATTAAAGTCGGTAAAGATAATGAGATTTTAGTTCGCGGTGAAACCGTTATGCGTGGATATTACAACCGTCCACAAGATACCGTAGAAGCGTTTGAAGATGGTTGGTTAAAAACTGGCGACGCCGGCATGATTGATGCGGAAGGTAACCTTTATATTACTGACCGTATTAAAGAGTTAATGAAAACTTCAAACGGTAAATACATTGCACCGCAACGTGTTGAAGGTAAAGTAAGTTGTTGTCCGTTTATCGAACAAGTGGCTGTGGTAGCCGACGCGCGTAATTATGTTTCTGCACTGATTGTACCTGCCTTTGAGTCACTTGAGGCTTGGGCACATGAGAAAGGTATTAAGGTTGAAAATAGCATCGACTTACTGCGTCACAGCCAAGTGGTTGAGCATTTTGAGCAACGCTTAAAAGTAATACAGCATGAACTAGCAGGGTTTGAGAAAATTAAAAAGTTCACTTTATTACCTGAAGCATTCTCTACCGAGTCAGGACTAATTACTCCAACAATGAAATTGCGCCGTAAAAATATTTACGCCAGATATGTGGAAGAAATTAATGCCATGTACGGTAAGACCTATTAATCAAATAGCTTGCTAAATAAAAATAAAAAGACGTGCTTGCACGTCTTTTTTTGTTTTTTGTCTGCAGAACTGCTGAAGTTGTAAATTATTAACTGAGTGACTCAATCACATCAGCATTTGAATCGATTTAGCTAGTTGATAATTTTAGGACATGCATCTTCAAATGAACGCTAAATTACAATATGTCAGAAGATATGGTGTGAAGATGGGCAGTAACACTCATTATCGGTTGTGGCGGCGCAGTTTGAATGCTATTAGCGAGTCATTGTCACTGTTTAGTTATTATGACATGAATGAATCTATCTGCGACAAAGACTTCTTTGATGATCACGAAGCCTTAATTTATAATACTTTTTAGAACAATAACTTAAAAAGGGAACTAAGGTGTCAGACAGTCAATTTTCAATGGAGTTAATGCCGCGCTTTTGTGAAACCGATGCCTTAGGGCACATTAATAATACGGTGATACCGGTGTGGTTTGAAGCTGCACGAGAACCCATTTTTGAGATTGTGAATCCCGGTCAAGATGTCGCTAAATGGAATATGATCATTGCAGGTTTTACCATTACCTTTAATGCCCCGACTTACTACGGCAAAGCCGTCACGGTGAAGACGCATATTAGCCGTATTGGTAATAGCAGTTTTGACATCACTCAAAGTTGCTGGCAACAAGGTAATAAAACCGCTGAGGCGCAAACCACCATGGTGCATTACAACTATCAAACGCAAACGAGTGTGGCGTTGAGTGATACTGTGAAAGCCCAATTGGCACAGGTGTCCGGGTAAGTAGCAATAGTGTGATTGAAGGCATTGGCACTGCGTGATGCAAAAAGGCGCTAAAAGCGCCTTTTTTGTGGCTAACTAGTCTGTTGGTGCTGCGTTAATGCAGTTAATAACTCGGGTGTCATATTGGCTTTGGCGGCAGTCTTAAAGTTAAACATCACAATATTTGCCCAGCCAATGGTTGAGATGGCTTGCTGCGTTTGGCTATAAACGTGGTAATGCATTTTAAAGCGGTCTGGCTGAATATCGCTAATGCTTACGCCAACAATTAAGTTGTCAGGGTAAGTGACAGGGCGTTTATAACGGGCGTTGGTTTCGCTAACAACTGGGCCAATGCCGGTTTTATGTAACTCGGCTAAAAAATCAATTTGGGTGAAAAAATCAAGACGTGCCGTTTCGAAGTAGCGAAAGTAATTGGCATTATTAACGTGTTGTAAGGCGTCCATGTCTCCCCATGCGACAGGGACATGAGTGTGAATCGGGTATGTAGCAATAAATTTTTCCATGAGTAACAGTCCTTGTTTTTGAACAGTATTTAAACGGTCGTTTATGAGGTTAATCTACCAAGCTAGGTGTTGAACAACAAGGATAAATCTGCAATTACAGCATAATATGATTTAAATTCAAACGGTCGTTTTAATATAAGGCTAATGGCTGAAGTACTTTGGCTTGAGTTAATTTTAGCCATAAAAAAACAGCCATTATGGCCGTTTTTACTTGCTGTTAGTTGCAGTTTATTTCGTTAAAAACTAACGCGCTTTAGCGATAAACCCATTAGCCGACTTTGAGCTCATCAAAGCTAGTAATGGTTTGAAAATCAGGGTGATGTGGTTGCCCATCACGTACCATTAGGCATGTCATTAAGCCTGCAGACTCTGCTGCTTTTAGCTCTTCAACTACGTCAGAAACAAACAGGATTTGTCTTGGTGTTAAGCTGATGGTATTGCAGATATTGCTATAGGCTTGTTTGTCTAATTTGTTACCGGTGCGGGTGTCAAAATGGCCATTGAAATGGTGAGTTAAGTCGCCATTGTCACTATAAGAGAAGAGTAACTTCTGCGCGTCAGCCGAACCTGATGAAAAGCTATAAAGGCGTTTGATGTTACCTTCAATTGACGGTAAAAAATCAATGAAATCTGGATAGATGTGGCCAGTAAACTCGCCATTGTCATAACCTTGCTTCCAAATCATACCTTGTAAGGTTTTTAATGGGGTGATTTTGCGGTCTTCGTCAATCCACTGCTCAAGAATTTCAACAACACGCTCAAGGCTTGCTTCTGGCTCTAATGCAATATCTTTGATATCACTAATGCAGTAATCAACCAGTACATTATCTTGGTGCTGGTCAATAAAGGCGGCCATGGCGCTTTTAGAGTATGGAAACAGTACATCCTGAATAAAGTTTAAATCGGTGGTTGTACCTGCAGTATCAACAAGGATTGCGCGAATACTCATAATGCTTTGTGGCTCCAAATAACAATTTTTATAGCTCTGATCCTATGCTTTATTGGGCGCGAAGGCTAGATAAATCGCATGCAACGGCTTGAGAATTTTACAAATATTCAATGTTTGTGCAAAGTGGTGAAATAATCACCTTTAATGTCTTAATTAGGCAAGCCGCGTGCAGCTGTAATGGGTTGATTCAATGAGTATTGCTGGCTTTTGCTAACGTAAAGTGAACATGTAATGGGTACAGGGTAATGTTGTCGGTTCGTTATCGACTTTACCGCCACCATAACGCAATATATTGAGTGGCTTAATCAGGTATGATGTAATTTGTAAGCTGGTATTTTAGTTTACGGTATTTTGTTGATGATATTTTGGGGTTGTACGCTACCAACCACAAGTCACTTTAAAGAAGGTTATTATGATTTCAAAATGGGCAAAACGATTTTTTCAAATGGCTGAGTTGGTCGGTTCGTGGAGCAAAGACCCTTCAACCCAAGTTGGTGCCGTGATCACTAAGCATAACCGCATCGTGTCGGTTGGCTTTAATGGTTATCCACACGGTATTTCTGATAGTGCAGAAACCGATGACCGCGAGATGAAATTATTAAAGACTTTACACGCAGAAGAAAATGCCATTTTGTTTGCTAAACGTGACTTAGGTGAGTGTGATATTTGGGTGACGCATTTTCCTTGCCCAAATTGCGCAGCAAAAATTATTCAAACAGGGATTACTTCAGTTAATTGCCCCGAGCAAAGTGAAGATTTCTTATCTCGTTGGGGTGACAAAATTACCATCAGCCAAGATATGTTTTTACAAGCGGGTGTTAAGGTCAATTGGTTACCAATCACTGAGCTAGATTAATGCTTAGTGTTGGTAAATGGTGGTGGGTATTAAGCTAAAACAAAGCCAAGTCTTGTGACTTGGCTTTGTACTCTTTTAACGCGCTGAAAAAGTAGTGGCTTGTGTTACAAGATGTAATCTAGCTTAACTCGGTGTGACAATTTATTGTTGAATTAATTTGCCCGCTTTGACCACTTGCTGGCATGGATTGACACCATAGCTATAGGCTAACTCAGCAGGGGTGTTGATATCCCATAAACAAAAGTCTGCGGCCATCCCGACTTTTAATACCCCCACACTATCCTCAATCCCCAGGGCTTTCGCTGCGTTAACCGTTACTCCTTGCAGTGCTTCTTCAGGGGTGAGTTTAAATAAGGTGCAGGCCATATTTAACATTAATTGGGTGGAGCAAATTGGCGATGAACCGGGATTAAAATCACTGGCGACAACCATGGGCACATTATATTGACGTAATAATGCAATAGGAGGTAGTTGGGTTTCGCGTAAAAAATAAAATGCGCCAGGCAGTAACACCGCACATGTGCCATTGAGGCTCATTGCTTGAACGCCTGCTTCGTCTAAATATTCGATATGATCTACCGATTTTGCCCCTAAGTTGGCGGCCATGACAGTGCCGCCAATATTCGACAACTGTTCGCTATGAAGCTTAATCTTTAATCCCGCTTGTTTGGCTGCGACTAACACTCGCTCGGATTGCTCTAGGTTAAATGCGATGCCCTCGCAAAACACATCAACGGCATCGGCTAAGTTTTCAGCAACAACTTGTGGAAGCATGTCATTAATGACGTGATCAATATAAGCATCTGCTTGGTTTTGGTATTGCGCAGGGATGGCATGAGCACCTAGAAACGTGGTTTGTACATCAACATGATGATGCTTGCCTAATTCACGCGCCACTCGTAGCAGTTTTAGTTCACTCGCTGTTTCAAGGCCGTAGCCAGATTTGATTTCAACCGTGGTGACACCTTCTTTTGCTAAGGCGTTTAAACGTTTTCTAGCGGAATCAAATAGGCTTGCTTCATCTGCTTCTCGGCAAGCGTTAACCGTTGAGATTATACCGCCGCCAGCCCGTGCAATGTCTTCATAACTTGCACCTTGTAAACGCATTTCAAACTCGTTGGCACGGTTACCTGCAAACACTAAGTGAGTGTGAGCATCAATTAACCCTGGCGTCACCCATTTGCCTTTACCTCGATATACCGGCGTCGATAAGGCATCAAATTGTGGGAGATCATTTTGTGCACCTAACCAGACAATTTTATTGTCTTTAACGGCGATGGCTCCTTGATGTATTGCACCATAAGCTGATGATATTTCACTGTCCATGGTGGCAATGTTGATATCAATCCAAACATGATCCCAGCGCATTATTTTCCCTAATAATTATTAAATAATGGCGTCACTTTACCGTTGATGATAGCGATATTCAATCATCCTTTTATCGTGTGTTATTTCTCCATAAAATATGTGTACACACTTGTATATACAAGTTAAGCTGTTGTCACTTTTTAACCGTTATCTTATTAAGTGCTTAGCTATTGTAAATGACAAGGCCGTGCATTTATAAGGTTGTGGAGGTTAGGTGACATTAGCCAAATACGCTGAAATAAAAGACTTTATTGTGAGTCAAATTCAGCTTGGAGCATGGAAAGAACACGCTCAAGTGCCTTCAGAAAACCAACTCAGCGATATGTTTACTTGCAGTCGAATGACATCTAGAAGAGCATTAACTGAATTAGTTGACGCAGGCGTATTGACCCGCGCGCAAGGCATGGGCACGTTTGTTGCCGAGTTTAAGTCGCAATCATCGTTACTGACTATTCGTAACATAGCGGACGAAATTAAACAGCGCGGTCACGGTTATCATGCACAGTGTATTGAGCTGGCTGAAATAAATGCCCAAGCGTCAATTGCCATTGCATTAGGTGTGCCGGTGGGTCGCGGTGTTTATCACTCCTTATTAGTGCATTTTGAGCAAAATGTACCGCTGCAACTCGAAGAGCGTTTTGTTAACCCCGTTTTTATTCCTGACTATCTACAACAAGATTTTACCCAACAAACGCCCCATGAATACTTGTCAAAAGTTGCGCCATTAACTGAAGCGCGTCATACCGTTGAAGCCATTATTCCTAGTGCGTGCGAGCAACAATATTTAGCGATTGCCGCAACTGAGCCTTGCTTATTGGTGTCGCGTCGCACGTGGTCAAGCCAAGGTGCGGTTAGTTTTGCGCGGCTGGTTCACCCCGGCAGTAAATTTAGATTAGGCGGCCACTTAACGTTTACTTAAATGCTTAACAGCAGCCAATTGCGCCGTCATAACGCTAACTCATTCAACTCGTTAAACCATACATAACAACAACCGAAAAGGTGACATCAATATGAGTACACGACACGACCCAAACCGTAAGATTATTGCCCCGCATGGGACAACATTGAGCTGCAAAAGCTGGTTTACAGAAGCACCAATGCGGATGTTAATGAATAACTTACACCCAGATGTCGCTGAGCGACCTGAAGATTTAGTGGTTTACGGTGGTATTGGTCGTGCTGCCCGTGATTGGCAAAGTTACGATAAGATTATTGCCGTTTTACAGCGCCTTGACGATGACGAAACCTTGTTAGTGCAGTCGGGTAAACCGGTTGGGGTTTTTCGTACTCACAGTGATGCACCAAGAGTGCTCATTGCTAACTCAAACCTTGTGCCTCACTGGGCTAATTGGCAGCATTTTAATGAGTTAGATAAACAAGGCTTGGCAATGTATGGCCAAATGACGGCAGGTTCATGGATTTATATTGGTACTCAAGGCATTGTGCAAGGTACATATGAAACCTTTGTAGCGGTTGCTAAGCAACACTTTGACGGTTCAGTACAAGGTAAATGGATTTTAACCGGTGGTTTAGGGGGCATGGGTGGTGCTCAGTCATTAGCTGGCACTATGGCTGGGTTTTCTGTATTGGTATGTGAAGTGGATGAAACCCGTATCGATTTTCGTCTTCGCACGCGTTATGTCGATAAAAAAGCCACATCACTTGATGAAGCGTTGGCGATGATAGATGAGGCAAACGCAACTGGCCAGCCTGTCTCTGTCGGTTTATTAGCAAATGCCGCGGATGTGTTTGCTGAGTTAGTTGCACGTGCAATTACGCCTGATGTCGTGACTGACCAAACCTCGGCCCATGATCCTCTAAATGGTTACTTACCTCAAGGGTGGAGTTTAGCGCAAGTGGCCAAGATGCGACAAACCGATGAAGCGGGTGTTGTGGATGCTGCTAAAGCATCAATGGCTGTGCAGGTTAATGCCATGCTGGCGCTGCAAGCACGCGGTGCGGCCACGTTGGATTACGGAAATAATATTCGACAAATGGCCTTTGAGGTTGGAGTAGAAAACGCGTTTGATTTCCCAGGTTTTGTACCGGCGTATATTCGGCCATTGTTTTGTGAAGGGATTGGGCCATTCCGTTGGGTTGCGTTATCGGGCGACCCTGAAGATATTTATAAAACCGATGCCAAAGTCAAAGAACTGATCCCAGATGATAAACACCTACACAATTGGCTAGATATGGCGCGTGAGCGCATTGCCTTTCAAGGCTTGCCTGCACGTATTTGTTGGGTTGGATTAAAAGACCGCGCGCGTTTAGCAACGGCGTTTAATGAAATGGTTAAAAATGGTGAGCTTTCTGCGCCGGTTGTGATTGGCCGTGACCACCTAGACTCTGGTTCAGTTGCGAGCCCTAACCGCGAAACAGAAGCGATGATGGATGGTTCAGATGCCGTGTCTGACTGGCCACTATTAAATGCATTACTTAATACTGCAAGTGGTGCCACGTGGGTGTCATTACACCATGGCGGCGGTGTGGGAATGGGCTTTAGTCAGCATTCTGGTGTGGTGATTGTATGTGACGGTAGCGACGCCGCGGCTAAACGAGTACAACGGGTATTGTGGAATGACCCTGCCACAGGGGTGATGCGACATGCTGATGCCGGCTACGAGATAGCAAAAACCTGTGCCAAAGAGCAAAAACTCGATTTACCCATGGTAGGAGCATAATGATGACAGCATTAACCCTAACACTTAAGCCAGGTGAGTTAACGCTGGCACAGCTTCGTCAAATTAGTCGTCAAGGCGTGCAATTGAGCTTAGCTGAAACGGCCAAAGCTGAAATTAACCACAGCGCGGGCATTGTGCAGCAGGTATTGAATGAAGGTCGTACTGTATACGGCATCAATACCGGTTTTGGGCTGTTGGCCAACACTAAAATTGCGCCAGACGATTTACAACTATTACAGCGTTCAATTGTGTTATCACACGCCGCAGGTATTGGGCAGAATATGCACGATGCCACGGTAAGGTTGATGATGGTGCTTAAAATTAACTCATTAAGCCGAGGGTTTTCGGGTATTCGCCTTGAGGTGATTGAGTTTTTGATCGCACTGGTGAATGCGGAAGTTTATCCTTGCGTGCCTGAAAAAGGATCGGTAGGAGCATCGGGCGATTTGGCGCCGTTATCGCACATGTGTTTGCCGCTGTTAGGTGAAGGTGAGGTCAGCTACCAAGGGGAAATCATCAGTGCTGAGCAAGGGTTAGCAATTGCAGGGCTCAAACCCTTAGAGCTAGCGGCAAAAGAGGGCTTAGCGTTATTAAATGGCACGCAAGCGTCTACGGCATTGGCACTTGAGGGGTTATTTCATAGTGAAGATTTATTTGCTGCCAGCTCCGTTGTTGGCGCGATGAGTGTTGAGGCCGCGATGGGAAGCCGCAGTCCGTTTGATGCCCGTATTCATGCCGCTCGTGGGCAGCAAGGACAAATTGATTCAGCGATGATTTTTCGTCATCTATTGGCGACTGACTCACAAATTAGCTTGAGTCATGTGGATTGCGAAAAGGTGCAAGACCCGTATTCACTTCGGTGCCAACCACAAGTGTTGGGTGCATGTTTAACTCAAATACGTCAAGCAGCAGAAGTGTTAGCGGTTGAAGCTAACGGTGTGACCGATAACCCGTTGGTGTTTCAAGATACAGGTGACATCATTTCTGGAGGCAACTTCCATGCTGAACCTGTGGCGATGGCAGCGGATAACCTTGCGATTGCCATTGCGGAGTTAGGTTCCATTGCAGAGCGCAGAATGGCGTTGTTAATCGATTCAAGCTTGTCAAAGCTACCGCCATTTTTGGTCGATAATGGTGGGGTTAATTCTGGCTTTATGATCGCGCAAGTGACGGCTGCAGCGTTAGCGTCTGAAAATAAAACCTATGCCCACCCTGGGTCGGTGGACAGTTTACCTACTTCGGCTAACCAAGAAGATCATGTGTCGATGGCAACCTTTGCCGCGCGCAGGCTGCGCTACATGAGCGAGAATACTCGTGGGGTGTTAGCCATAGAAATGCTAGCTGCGGCGCAAGGGCTAGATTTTAGAATGCCGTTAACCCCAAGCCAGGCGGTATCAAAGGCGAAAGCAGAACTGAGAAGCAAGGTGAGTTTTTATGATAAAGACCGCTATTTTGCTCCTGATATTGAGCAAGCGAATAAGCTATTGAGTACCGCTAGTTTAAATGACTATTTACCAGCGGGTGTACTACCAAGCTTATAGGTGTTTTTAGCCAATCACCACTGACGTCAGTGGGTTGTGACTTTATGGTTAAACTTAACCGCTGTGTGCTAACGGCATTTAATGTGCGGTTAGCGTCAACTAAGTCGTTGCCGTTATCTGCACTGAAAATGTGTTGATTTATGGTGATTAGGTTTTCATTTAAGCTGTTATGAGGCGATTATAACGTGAACCCAACACTAATAATTGCCGCTTGAGTGTAACTGTCATAACCCACCCCTAGCATGTACTTTTGGGCAATACGGTAACGCATGCCTACTTCCGCTCCCCAGTGGCGCTCATTATTTTGCTTCCATTCTGGCTCCGCGCCTTCTATTAACGGCACAATATTATTAGTGGTGTTGGTTTCATAGGTATAGTGAGTCGCGCCGCCATAGAGGCTGATGTTCTCGGTTAAGCTATAGCTCAAGCCAAATCGCCACATATATTCTTTAAGGTAGCCTTCGTTAGGTTCGGGTAAATGTAGGTTAGTTTTATTGCCTTTTACATAACCAATGTAATATCCCCAGGCGGCATAATTAGGGTCATAATGACGTGGGGCAAGCGTGATGCCATACATGTCACTTTCAGTGTTAACATAGTCAAATAATAATGCCACTGCAGGGGCAAACTGTTGTGGTTGTTCGTTAGCTGCGGCGTTATCCGTGAGTGTTAGGCCGCAGCACATGCTGACAATTAGCAACGGGTAATACTTCATTATTGACTCCTGTTATCTGTTATCCATATTGTTGTTATTTTAATGTGTTAGGTCAATTTTGATGATTTAAGATCATGCTAAAACAAGGGTTTGCTGAAACACTTGTTGGTGGCGAGAGGCGGTTTGTTAGTGCGGCATTGTGATTGTGTTAACACATGGTGCAGCAATTTATTTTTAGTAAAGGACATGATTGTGAACATAGATCTTCGAGTCGAACTAACCCGATGGTTAACCAGTATCGGCATTAACGCGCAACCTTCAGACTGGTTAACGACCAGCATCATTATTGTGGTGTGTTTGCTCTGTGCTGGCTTAAGTTATTACTTCACGCAAAAATTTGTGGTGCGGGTTATCAACTTGGTGATCAAACGTTCATCAATCACTTGGGATGATATTTTTGTTAGTCGCGGCGTATTTGAGCGCTTAGCATTATTTGTACCCGTTTTATTGCTCGACCTCATCGTGCCCATTGTTTTGACTGAGCATGAATTAATGAGTGAGTTCTTTGACCGAAGCTTGTCGGCACTGCTGGTCATTATCACTATCCGCGCCATTTACGCTGCGTTAAATGCTGTTGATGATATTTCTGACAATAACCGCATGAATCGCCGCATTCCAGTTAAAAGTTTTGTGCAATTAATCAAACTGTTCTTGTTCATTATTGGGTTCATTGTGGTCGTGGCGATAGTGTCAGATAAGTCACCCATTTATTTCTTTAGTGGTTTAGGGGTCGCAACAGGTTTAGTGATGTTGGTCTTTAGGGACACCATCTTAGGTTTTGTTGCTGGGATTCAGTTAGCGGCTAATAGAATGGTAAGCAAAGGCGATTGGATTCAAATGGACAAATACGGCGCTGACGGTGAAGTGATTGATGTCACTTTGACGACGGTTAAAGTTCAAAACTGGGACAAAACGATTACCATGATCCCAGCTTATTCATTAGTGTCTGATGCATTTAAAAACTGGCAAGGGATGTCAGAGTCGGGTGGACGTCGAATCAAACGAGCAGTGAATATCGACATAAATAGCATTGGCTTTTTAAGTGAAGCAGACATTGAACGCTTACAGAAAGTGAATTGCTTAAAAAGCTACTTACCCAAAATTATTGCTGAGATAAGCAGTGGCAATGCAGATGTTGCTGATCCAGACATGCTTATTAATGGTCGCCACTTAACCAATATCGGCACGTTTAGAGCGTATCTGCAGGCATTTTTAGATCAGCACCCTAAGGTGCGTAAAGACATGACCTTAATGGTGCGCCAGTTAGCACCCACTACCCAAGGCGTGCCTATAGAAGTGTATATTTTTTCTAATGATACGGTGTGGTTCAATTATGAAGGTATACAAGGCGATATATTTGACCATATTTTCGCGGTACTACCAGAGTTTGGTTTGCATGCTTATCAGCAACCTACAGGGCAAGAGCTTGGAGCCTTACTCACAATACCTAAAGCATAATAAAAGTGAGCCGCATTATTGATGCGGCTTAACTATTCGTGCGCACGTAAACCATTGTATTATTTTGTTTTAGTTGGGGTTGCACTGTAGCTTGGGATTACTTTAGGGTGACGGCCTTGAATTGTCCGAAAGAAATCTAATAAAGCATTCATGTCTTTTTCAATGTCGTTGGTCGGCTTAAAGGGAGCGGATATGACAATGGTTTTACGTTTAAAATCTAATCCCACGGGGACAATATCGATATTGGCTTTAACTGCAATATGATAAAAGCCCGTTTTCCAGCGTGTGACTGGGCTGCGAGTTCCTTCTGGTGCGAGCGCAAGTTTATAGTAAGGTTGCTGTTGATATAGCTGCACTGCTGCGTCGACTAAGTTGTTATGTTTGCGGCGATCAACAGGGCTACCTCCCATCGCTTTAAATAACCAGCCCCAAGGCGGAATAAATAGTTGGTGTTTTCCTAAGAAATTTATTTGTGTGCCTAAAGCCCCGCGGCCGATGATGCCAATAATAAAGTCCCAATTACTGGTGTGCGGGCCAACCGCCATAATAAAAGCACTATTGGGATCAACTTGCCCTTCTAGTTGCCAACCTATCAAGCGCAGCAACCTGCGAAATAATGATGTCATCATGTGTGGATTCCATTTTTTACCACTAAAAAATAACGGTCTTTTTTAGTGTGAATGATATTTTTATTGGTTTTGAGTGTTTATCCAACCATGAAACCGCACAATCCACAACATTTAACTGAATATGAAGTGATTACTATGGTGCACCCTGAATAGGCAATAGGCAATAGGCAATAGGCAATAGGCAATAGGCAATAGGCAATAGGGAAATTAATTTGACTGCTGGTGGCGTGTGAACTTTATTCAGTGCGCTAGCTAGCACTTAATCGGCATTTGATGCTGATGAGCGATGGCATCAACGTCATATAAGCCAATATAATGTTTATGCCTTGCGGTTTATTTAATGACCCTTAAAAAGCCAGGTGAGCCATTAATGTTTTACTGGTACTTCAAAAGTGGTGATTTGCTTCACTTCTTGCAAGATGGTGGTTTCAAGTTCCGCTTCTGACTTCATTCTTGCGAAATCTAATTTCATTCGTTGCTGTTTAGGCAGGGCTTTACGCTCTTCTTTTATCGGATGAGACTGAATAAGTTGGTAATGCGTAAACAGGCTAGGGTAGTCACTAGTGACTTGCTCAGTTAACGATAACGCATCGAACAATTTACCAATGCGCATAACGCCTTCAGATAATTCACAGCGTTCTTCTAACATCGCCACAGCAATATAGCGGATGTCAGTTATCACCGACTCGCGGCGCTCATTGGCTAGAGTGATTCGGTCTTGGTTAGCTTGGCGATAAGCTGCGGTTTGCTTTTTGAGTTTTAATAGTAAATAAGCGGCGTAACAGCCCAAGGTGAGCACGATGATAATGGCGGGAATAACAAAGTGAGTCGACACGAAATTTCCTTTTAGTGGTCATTAAACGCCTGCAACAGGGTGAGGATGATTACTGTGTTGCGAGTTTTGGTAATAAAAAAGTGGCACTAATTAGTGCCACTTTATCATTTTTAGTCTTTGTTTTGGTACATATTAAGCAAATCAGCACCACTTTCAAAACGGTTTAAAAGCTCATCGTCTGATGCGGCTTTAGCTGGCGCTTCGGCTGGCATTTCGCCATCTTCCAAACCTAGGTTTTTCATTAAGCGCTCAATGGTGTCTAACTGCTCATCAAGCCATTTTTGGTCATTGGCATTTAATTCATGACCTTCTTCTAACATGTCGAGCAATTTGTTTAGACGTGGATCATCTTCCAGTTTTAACAGTTTTTGCTCATCAGTGAGCTTAGGTTGTTTTACTTTAGCCTTTAATGGCTCAGTAATGGCTTTTGGTGCAACTAATGACACCGGCTTTTTGCTGCCATGACGCGGATCTTTGCGTTTCGCACCTTTAGCTTGTGGGCTTTGTGAATTTAATAATGTTTCATTGTGACGACTGCCAGACTTATGACCTGTGTCTTTTTTCTTACTATCAACTTGGTTACGGTCGGCTTTTTTTACTCTAGGAGCATGTTTAGGGCCGTTTTCTCCGCCTTTACGCGTTTTTTTGCTGCGAGCCATGGTGTTCTCGTTAAGTTGGTCAATCATGTTCTTGACGCCTTTATGGCATCAAGACGCTAAATAAGGTTGCGCTTTATATCAGATCCTGATGTTTTTTGCATCAAAATGAAGTCTTTCGAGGCAAATAATAGCGTAAAACTTGCGTTGGTGGCCATATATTCAAATGTCAGTTGTTGATAAAAGCTCACATGTGTGGGGTTGGTTTTGTAATGCCATTTCTCAAATTGCTGCAGGTTGTTTAATAATGGGGTGCTAATTGCTAACCATCCATTGGGACGCACGAGTTGGCTCAATAGTCGCCATTCTTTTTGTGGTGAACGAAAATGCTCAAAGACTCTATAGCAGCATACAAAATCATATTGTTGGTTGAGTACTTCTTGATTGGCGGCAAAGAACGGGTCGTATTGATTGAGGATGTGACCGGCTTGGGTGATTTGTTCCAGGCTATTAGAGTCCAGCACTCGGCCAAAATTAAGTCCTGATAATGTTTGGTTGGGTTGCTGCTGGGCAATGTGTTCAAGTAACGGGAAGATGAACTGTGATAACGACTTTTGTTTTGATATTTCTTGTGCGCGAGCATAGCGTTGTCGTTCAATATTGGGCAACACATGTGAATTAGGCGCTGCGAAAACTAAACCGCAATGAGGGCACAAATAGTAAGCGCGTTTTTTATCTTGTATAAAGAAGTTCGCTTGGTGAGTGCACAGAGGGCAAAGGGTCATTAAATACAGCAATTTCCGTTAAAGCAGTGAATGAATTGAGTATATAAATAAAATGTCGTCATTTATATCAATGGTTGTGTTTGGGGGTAATAAATGTGCTATTGCCCGAAAAAAATATAAAAAAAAGGTGACTGTAAACAGTCACCTTACTATCAGTGCAAAACGCACCTTAATTCTGATTCCAAGTTTCCATACTTGCTATGCGACTATCCCGGTCGGATCCTTCTTTTTTTTAACGCTTTCCATGCTTTTTATTTGTTATTGGTCTTCTTTGACGCTTTATTCAATCTGTTGCCTTCCTGACCACAGTTTCCGTAGATGGTCTCAATGACGCATCAATATCCAATCGTCTTCAATGACGTAAGTTAACCATCCATGTCTTAAGTATCTTCCAGTGATAACAAGCTTCGAGCAAGTGCATCCTCAGCGTTTAGCTTCCGTTGCGACAATTTGAATCCTTCAAATTGTATTGCTGTTGGCTTTTACCTCTGTTGCGTAAGAAAATGCTAAATAGCAAAGCGACCAAGTTTAGTCTGTGTCTTACAAATTCTATTGACCGGGATTTCAAAGGGAAATCACTACTCTTGTTATTATTAGCGAGTGGTCTTAAGTATATTATTGTTATTAATTGATTTTATTCTTATATCTTAAATGTAAAGTATCCGAAATCTGTTTAAAAGAGCTTATTTTTATTGCTTAAACAGTTGGGTTCATCTCGGTACGCAGGTATTTAACCCCAAAAGCGTGATTGATGTCAAGAAAGAATCTTTTGAAGTTGACGTAAACGTAAAGTTGATAGCAAAAATAAAGGGCCATTCAGGCCCTTTTGTGTTGAATATTGTTAGTGAATGTTACTGCTTAATGCTTGAAATATATTTAGATAATGCTTCGATGTCTTCATTAGACAACGCCTTGCTAACATCTTGCATCATACCGTTTAAGTCGTTGTTACGATTTGTATCGCGGAACTTGGTTAACTGAATTTTAATGTAATTGGCATGCTGTCCACTGACTTCTGGAAAGCCTGCGGTTTCAATACCGTTACCCTTTGGGCCATGACAGGCAATACAAGCGGTGATCCCACGAGCGTTGTCCCCTGATAGATATAATTGCTTACCTAGCTCTGGAACATCAGCAACATTAATATCGGTTTTCTTTTGGCTGGCATAAAACGCCGCCAAATCTGCAATGTCTTGATCGCTTAAGGCCATGCTCATACCGCCCATAATTGGATCCATACGGCCTTCTTTGCCACCAGTCTTAGCGGCAGCACGAAAATCAGTTAATTGTTTTTCTAAATAATTGCTGTGTTGACCTGCAAGCTTAGGATACATGTCAATCATGCTGTTGCCGTCAACACCGTGACAGGCTGCGCACATTGCTGATTTAGCTTGACCCGCTTCGGCATTACCTGCTGCCATAGCTGGTGTTGACATGGTTGCGACTATAGAGAGTGCAAGAGCTAACTTTTTCATGGCGTTCCAACTTCTTGTTAATTTATTGTCCTGAGCTTACATGGTTAACCTGTAAGCGTGATAAAATAGTTGTCCCAAGCTTTTAACCTTAAAAGTCTGCTTTTTTATGGCAGATGAGCCTTACAGCGTCGCACACATTATTGTGGCTTGGGTATATAATGTGATCGGGCTAATATTTTACACGAAAATGTGGAAAAGACAGCATTTGTTAAACATTTATACGTTTATGTTGTTTTTTGTAATTAACTGGAGCAAACAGTGTCAGAATCTCGTATCGACTTTCGCCAAGCAAAATTTTTAATTAGTGCACCGGATATTGCTCATTTAGATGAGTATCTACCGGGCGATGTTGGAGTTGAAATAGCCTTTGCTGGTCGTTCAAATGCCGGTAAATCGAGTGCATTGAATGCGTTAACAGAACAAAAAGGCTTAGCTAGGACCAGTAAAACCCCTGGGCGTACTCAGCTAATTAACGTTTTTTCGTTAGATGCTGACCGTCGCTTAGTGGATTTACCTGGTTATGGATTTGCGAAAGTTCCGCTTGCGATGAAAATTAAGTGGCAAGCAGCACTGGGTGAATATTTACAAAAACGGGCCTGTTTAAGTGGTGTGGTGGTATTAATGGATATTCGTCATCCACTCAAAGACTTAGACTTACAAATGATTGAATGGGCTGTCGCAAGTGAAATTCCCGTTTTAGCACTTTTAACTAAAGCAGATAAATTAGCCCAAAGTGCAAAAATGAAGACGGTAAATAAAGTGCGTAAAGACTTGGCTGAATTTGGTGACTGGGTGAGCGTTGAACCGTTTTCTTCAACCAAAGGTACGGGTAAGCCAAAAGTACTTAATATTCTAAATGGTTGGTGTCATCCCCAATGGTTAACTGAGGCTGATAAGCCTGAATAATGATGACCTAAAGCCGCCAATATAGAGTAATGGCTAACAATAAGTTGGCCATTTTTTTTGCAAGTTTTAGGCAAAAAAAACCGACAGCTAGTGGCTATCGGTAAAAATAGTAGCTCTTTTGGGGAGAAGCTAAAATTCAACAAGACTCAAGTGCCATCTACTGATGACCCTCAACCGGTTTATCATACTTCATTCATGATAAGGTTTAAAGTATTTGCTCTAAATTAGTTTTGGGCATAAAAAAACCCCAGCAATCTACATCGCTGAGGTGCCTAATTTGGCGCACTATAAATAGTGAAATAAAAGGTTTAATAGATTGAACATCTTAACCTCTGTACCCTACGCCACAAATCATAGTCTATTTATCGCTAAATAGAAAACAGTATTTCGATATTGTGGTTAATAATGTGATTTTGCGCCCGATTTTGAGCGTTTTTTAAACTTATTAACAGTTTCTTGAAAAAATGTCTGCAGACGATGTCACGATGTCACGATGTCACGATGTCACGATGTCACGATGTCACGATGTCACGATGTCACGATGTCACGATGTCACGATGTCACGATGTCACGATGTCGATAGGTATTCTTTAGTGTTGGAACGTTGGGTGATGAAAGGTCGAGTGATAAAAACGGGAGTCGGTTGTGGGTGAACGCGCCTTTTGTTGAATATGGCTTGATAGCGGGCTAATAAAGTTAACATGCAAAGCAGCACAGAGTGAATAAAACTAAGTGGTTTTATGATTGAGTTTGAAGATTGAATAGCAGACCACCTATAAACGAAGGCGCGACACAGAATCTGCGATAGGGTCTTAATCGAAGGCGTAACGCATTGGCATGAGAGCGGAGCGTGAAAATATTCATGCTCTCATGCCGTCTCGTTGACTTAGTGGGCTTGTTCCCAGTTATCACCAGTACCACCTTCGGCAAGTAGGGTGACATCTAAGTTGGCGGCATCAGCCATTAATTGACACACCTTTTGTTGCAATTGCTCAGCTTTAGCTTCATCTACTTCAAATACTAATTCATCGTGCACTTGCATGAGCATGATAATTTCACCTTGGGTGTCATTAGCAATCCATGAGGCAACGTTGATCATGGCTTTTTTGATGATATCTGCAGCAGTGCCTTGCATTGGGGCATTAATGGCGGCGCGTTCAGCTGCTTGACGACGCATCGCGTTGCGGTCTCGTATTTCTGGTAAATACAATCGACGACCAAATAGGGTTGACACGTAACCGAGTTCAGCAGCTTCTGCGCGGGTGTCTTCCATGTATTTTAATACGCCAGGGTAGCGAGCAAAGTAAGTATCTATGTACTTTTGTGCTTCTGCACGTGGTATATCTAACTGCTTGGCTAAGCCAAATGCCGACATGCCATAAATTAAGCCAAAGTTGACCGCTTTAGCTCGGCGGCGTTGCTCGGTGGTCACTTCTTCAAAATGAACCCCAAATACTTCTGCGGCAGTGGCGCGGTGAATATCTTTACCTTGAGCAAAGGCGGTAAGTAAGCCTTTATCTTGAGACAGGTGCGCCATGATACGTAATTCAATTTGCGAGTAATCGGCAGCAAGAATTTTTTTGCCTTCAGGTGCCACAAAAGCATGACGAATTCGGCGACCTTCTTCTGTACGAATTGGAATGTTTTGTAGGTTTGGCTCGCTAGATGATAAGCGCCCCGTTGCAGCGTTCGCTTGGTGATAGCTGGTATGGACCCGGCCTGTGACAGGGTTGACCATTAATGGCAGTTTGTCAGTGTAAGTGCTTTTTAACTTGGCTAAGCTGCGGTGCTCTAAAATAATTTTAGGCAGTGGGTAGTCTAAAGCCAGTTCTACTAATACTTCTTCTGATGTTGAAGGTGCACCTTTAGGGGTTTTCTTGATTACCGGGTAGCCAAGTTTGTCAAAGAACAAAGCTTGCAGCTGTTTAGGTGAAGCAAGATTGAATTTTTCGCCCGCTATCTCATAGGCTTTTTGTTGTAATTCATCGAGTTTTTGGGCCAGCTCTTGGCTTTGTTGGCTAAGTAGCATGGAGTCAATGTAAACCCCCGTGCGCTCGATGCCCGATAGTACTTGGATTAGGGGTAATTCAAGATCGGTAAATACACTCGCCAGTTGTGGTTCTTTTTCAAGTCGCGGCCATAAGTGTTGATGCAAGCGTAAGGTGATATCGGCATCTTCAGCCGCGTAAGGGCCAGCAACGTCTAAATCAATTTGATTAAAAGTGAGCTGTTTTGCTCCTTTACCGGCAATTTCTTCAAAGCTGATATTTTTATGGCTTAAATATTTAAGCGCTAAACCATCCATGTCGTGACGTGATGCAACAGAATTAAACACGTAAGACTCAAGCATGGTGTCAAACTTAACCCCAGCAAGCTTAACACCTTGGTTAGCCATGATGCTGATATCGTATTTAAGGTTTTGACCGACTTTAGCTGGTTTGTCTGCTTCAAGGATTGGTCGTAGCTTTTCTAATACCAGTTGTTTTGATAATTGCGTTGGCGCACCGACGTAATCATGTGCCACAGGTACATAAGCAGCTTTACCGACTTCAACGGCAAAAGAAAGTCCGACTAATTCAGCTTCCATGTAATTTAGACTGGTCGTCTCGGTGTCAAAAGCCATTAGTTCAGCTTGACTGAGTGTTGCGATCCAGGCGTCTAAATCTTGTTCGGTTAAAATGGTTTGGTATTCAGTTGCAATATCTTGTTTAACGATGGTTTCTTCAGCGGGTGAAGGCGAAGCTTTTCCTGCAGTATTGTCGAGCACTTCTGCTAACCAACGTTTGAATTCCATTTCACTGTAGCAAGCGACTAGTTCATCTTTATCTTGAGGCTTAATGTTGAGTGCTTGCCAAGGTTGTTCTAATTCAACATCGGTTTTAATTGTTGCAAGCTCGTATGACAGCTTTAGCATCTCTGCGTTGTCGATAATCTTTTTAGGCATGGTTTTAGCGCCTCTAAAACTGACCTCAAGTACGCTTTGTGGATTTGCTAATAAGGTGTCAACGCTACCTACGCCTGTAAGCATCGCAAGAGCGGTTTTTTCACCGACACCGGGTAAGCCTGGAATGTTATCGGCTTTATCACCCATTAAAGCTAAGTAATCGATGATAAGTTCTGGGCCAACACCAAATTTTGTGGTGACCTCTGCAGGCCCCATCACGGTATCAGTCATGGTGTTGATGAGGGTGACGTTATCATCAACCAATTGCGCCATGTCTTTATCGCCAGTACTGATAAGTGTTGCACGGCCTTCTTTACTAGCTTGAACGGCAATCGTGCCAATGACATCGTCGGCTTCTACACCTTCAATAGAAATTAATGGCAAACCGAGTGCACGAATAATGCGATGTAAGGGAGCGATTTGACTACGAAGGTCATCTGGCATTGGTGGGCGTTGAGCTTTGTATTCACTGTACATGTCGTTACGGAAGGTTTTACCCTTGGCATCAAAAACCACTGCAATATGACTTGGGTCATAGCGGGTGATCAAACTTCTAAGCATGTTCACTACACCATAAACTGCACCGGTAGCTTCGCCTTTAGAGTTAGTCAAATGTGGTGGTGCATAATACGCACGGTATAAATATGAAGAACCATCGACAAGCACGAGGGGATTGTTTGGAATTGTAGGCATAGTGGGTTTCGTAGTCAGTATTCTGAGATACTATAGGATGACATTATCGCTTACATTGCTCAACCTTGTTTATGATTTGCTTGTGCGACGATGACAGTAAATAAGGGAATGAAAATTTGTCCAGTGTGTAAATAAGGCGATCTTAACTTGTTGTTAGATCTTCAATGATCGCGCAAGTCGTTAAAATGAGGAGATATTGGATCTGAATTGATAGCAATTAACAAGCAACCTGTGGATAAGTCTGTTAGTTAAATAGCAATATAAGAAATGAGTCTTTTTAATGAGGAGAATTGATTTTTTGTAAATCACTGTTTATCAAGGATATTATTTGAAAGTGTGAACTGGGTGAAGATCTCAAAAAAAAAACTAAATTTGTGGACTTTTTTAAATAGCAAGACTAGACAACGTATTATTTCACGATCGTAACTGTCTATTTTTTACGCTGACCAAATTCGAGCCACTAAGTTAGCATGATTAATATTCAGATCAACTGTTTTGTTTGTTTTTTGTTAAATTATTTTTTGATCAAAAATCACTGTTCAAATAAATTATTGAAGTTAAATAATATTTTTCTTTTAAGTAAGTGAATAAGAAGAAAAGTTGATACTGAAATAAGCAGGTTTCATTGCCAAAAGGGGCGTAGTGAGTCAGGTTATGGGATCAAGATAAAAGATCTTTGTCATAGTGGAAGAGTTATCAACAATGAGTGTTGTCTGATGTTGCTGCCAGCGGCATGGCAGCGTATTTATACACAAGTTAATAATGACGTCATTTGTTTATTAATCGGGATCATTTACTTATTGCTGGCATGGCGTTCGCGGCTATCAAATAAAGCTTGTAACAAACCAACAACTAAGCCTCCCATGTGGGCTCCATTGGCAATTGGCATGCCTAATATGTCAGTAAAGCCAAGGACTAACCAAATCATCATAAATACCATATAGCTGTCTGGTAGCCAGATACCTTTGTAAGGTTGGCGTTTTCCCATCAACCAAGTGTAGCCAACCACGGCATAGACCACGCCTGATAACCCGCCAAAATTTGGTCCTGAGACAAAATACTGTAAAACACTAGGTAAGGTACCACCAACCACCAATAGGAACATCAAGGGCGCCATACCGAGTTTGTTTTCTATTTTTCCGCCTAAATACCACCACCACAGCAAGTTAAAGCTGACATGCATTATGGAAAAGTGCATTAAACTGGGGGTAAAAATACGCCAAAATTCGCTGTAGTTGTTATTCGCAGTCGCATTAAAAAAGGATAACGATTCATATACTGGGTTAGCAAAACCAATATTCATGGCGATGTAAATTAATACACAAACTAATACGGTGATCAGAGTTAATGGGCCACCACCAGTTATAAACTGTTGTAATAGCCCTAAGCCACCTGAGCCGTAGTTAAATTTAATCTGGCTACTGCCGTTATCCCAAGATGCTTGTCGGTATTTACTATCAGCTGGATGTTGAAGAAATAAAGCGAGTTCTCTGAGTGCAATGGCTTCATCTTGTTGATGTTCAATGAATAGTTTGACTCCCTGAGGGTCGGGAATGCTACTACAAATAATATCGAGTCCTTTAAGGTAATCAATAAAGGCTTGTGCCATGCGTGCATTAGGGAGTAAACCAATTTCAATCATGCGTTTGCTGTGCTCCAAGCGCTATAGCCACCATCGAGGCTGTATACGTCGTCAAAACCTTGTTCGATTAAATAGTTTGCCGCATTTTGGCTACTAATACCGTGATAACACACGACAACAAGTGGCGCGTCCATGTCAGCATCGGCAATGATATTGGCGATGTTTTCATTGTTTAAGTTTATTGAACCGGCAATGTGAGCTGTATTAAAGCTGGCTTCATCGCGTATATCGACAATTTGTACTAAATCTGACTCTGCGGTCATGTGGATTAATTCATTAATCGAAAGGTGTTTAAATGTACTCATAACAAAGAAACTCGCTTATTTTGGGTTAGATTGATTATGAAGTAAGGGGTTATCATCAGACAACCCCTTAATGCGTGCATGTGTTAAACGGTGTTTATTCCCAGTCGAGAATAACTTTACCTGAATGTCCTGAGCGCATAGCATCGAAGCCTTGTTGAAAGTCATCGATTTTATAGTGATGGGTGATGATTGGGCTTAAATCTAAGCCTGATTGAATGAGGCTGGCCATTTTGTACCAAGTCTCAAACATTTCACGACCGTAAATTCCTTTTAAGATAAGCCCTTTAAAGATGACTTTACTCCAGTCGATTGCCATGTCACCACCTGGAATGCCCAACATGGCAATTTTGCCGCCGTGGTTCATGGTGTCTAACATAGAATGAAACGCTGACGGTACACCCGACATTTCAAGCCCGACATCAAAACCTTCTGTCATGCCAAGTTCAGTCATGACATTTTCAAGGTTTTCTTTGGCGACGTTAACTGCACGTGTCGCACCCATTTTACGGGCGAGATCAAGGCGATATTCGTTTACGTCAGTAATAACTACATGACGAGCGCCAACATGTTTACACACCGCTGCAGCCATAATACCAATTGGGCCTGCACCCGTAATTAATACATCTTCACCAACCACATCAAATGACAGTGCGGTATGTACAGCGTTACCAAATGGGTCAAATACTGAAGCTAAGTCATCTGAAATATCATCAGGAATTTTAAATGCATTAAAGGCTGGAATAACAAGGTATTCAGCAAAAGCGCCTTCGCGGTTAACACCAACACCAGAGGTATTACGGCATAAGTGGGTGCGACCACCACGGCAGTTACGGCAATGCCCACAGGTAATGTGGCCTTCACCTGATACTCTATCGCCAACAGTAAAACCACGCACTTCTTGGCCCATGTCGACAACTTCGCCAACATATTCATGGCCAACAACCATCGGTACTGGAATAGTGTTTTGTGACCATTCATCCCAGTTATAAATATGGACGTCGGTACCGCAAATTGCCGTTTTTTTAATTTTGATTAATAGATCGTTATGGCCCATTTTAGGTTTAGGCGCATCAACCATCCAAATGCCTTCTTCTGGCTTTAATTTACTTAATGCTTTCATGTTCGTGACCTATTAAATAATACCCATGTCTTTACCTATACGGGTAAAGGCGTCAATTGCATGGTCAACTTGGGCACGAGTATGTGCTGCTGACATTTGAGTGCGAATGCGTGCTTGGCCTTTAGGTACCACAGGGAACGAGAAACCAATTACGTAAATGTTTTCAGCAAGTAGACGGTTGGCAAAGTCACCCGCTAATTTAGCATCACCAATCATGACTGGAATAATGGCGTGGTCAGCGCCGCCTAAGGTAAAGCCTGCTGCAGACATTTGTTCGCGGAAATAACGGCTGTTTTCCCAAACCGCTTCACGTAAAGCCTGACCGGTTTTAAGCATTTCAAGCACATGGATAGACGCGGTAACAATAGAAGGCGCTAATGAGTTTGAGAATAGGTAAGGGCGTGATCGCTGACGTAACCATTCAACCACTTCTTTTTTAGCGGCAGTAAACCCGCCAGAGGCGCCGCCTAATGCTTTACCAAGTGTGCCGGTAATAATATCAACGCGATCCATGACCTCACAATATTCATGCGTACCGCGGCCATTTTTACCTACAAAACCAACTGCGTGAGAGTCGTCGATCATGACTAAAGCGCCATATTTATCGGCAAGGTCGCACACGCCCTTAAGGTTGGCAATAACGCCATCCATTGAGAATACGCCGTCAGTAGCAATGAGAATATTACGTGCGCCAGCTTCAGTTGCTGCGATCAGTTGGGTTTCTAGATCGGCCATATCGTTGTTGGCGTAACGGAAACGTTTTGCTTTACATAAACGCACACCATCAATAATTGAAGCGTGGTTTAATGCGTCTGAAACAATAGCGTCATTGGCGTCAAGCAAGGTTTCAAATAAGCCTGCGTTGGCGTCAAAGCATGAAGAATATAAAATGGTGTCTTCCATGCCAAGGAATTCACTTAAGCTTGCTTCAAGTTGTTTGTGAATGTCTTGGGTGCCACAAATAAATCGTACCGACGCCATACCAAAACCGTGACGCTCTAAACCGCCTTGAGCGGCTTTGACCAATTCAGGGTGATTTGCTAAGCCTAAATAGTTATTAGCGCAAAAGTTAATGACTTCATTATTATTTACTGCAATGGCAGTTTGTTGTGCAGAAGCAATAATGCGTTCACTTTTGTATAAGCCATCAGCTTTAACTTCAGCAATTTGTTGGTTAATTCGGTCGTAAAAAGAGGTAGAGGCCACCTGAATTCTCCTAGTGATGTTGTTAGATAATCCGAACGCTGCCGTAGGGGGCAAAGTTAGCAATTTTAGCTCGGTAATTGTTGGCATTCTACTCTTAAAAATAACCATGCCTAGTGTTTTCTTTTGCCACGGGGATAAGATAAATGGGATTAGGGCGTAGCGGAATTTCAGATAAGATTAACTAATCTGAATATGAAAAAAGAGCGGTTCATTTCTATACGCGCATACCATAACCAAGAGCGGCGAAGGCGAGTAAAATAACACCCGCAAAGACGAATCAAGTAAGCAAGGTTAATCAGCTTGTTGGCTGCCTTCTTGCTCAATCATCGAGCGATAATGTAATTCCATGCGATTGAAGGTGGCAAGAGAGGTGGGGGTTGAATAGGCTTTAAAAATCATCAATACCCGTAATAGGCCTTTGTATAACGTGGCTTTCGTGATGGTGGCATCACCTGATTGTGTTAATTGGTAGCTAATCCAGAAACTCACCATCATCTTCATGGTATCGGCAAGTTCCATCACAATGTCATCGTCAACGGCTAAAAAGCCATCGCGTACAAGTTGTTTTAATACATTACTTGAACTATGCAATACGTTCTGCTGTGCCAGCATGTAACGCTGTTTTAGAGCATTGTCTCGGCTTAAAATGTCGGCCAAATTGGCATACATAAAGCGGAATTGCCACATGGTGTAAAACATGGCGTCAAAGTAGCCAAGGAGTAACTCAACATCAATGGCAACATCTTGATAAGGCTTTGAGCCATTTTCTAGGTTGGCTTCATATAATGAAAAGATAGAGTTGATAATGTCTTCTTTATTGCGGAAATGGTAATACAGATTGCCAGGGCTAATATTTAAATGTGCAGCTATATGATTGGTTGTGATATTACGCTCACCGTGTTCATTGAAAAGCTCTAAGCTGGCAAAAACAATTTTATCACGGGTTTTCATATTGATTCCAAAGTAATGGTTAGACGTGCAAGTTGGCTGGTGTAGAGGACAAATATCTTTCATTCGTTCGATTATGTTAGCATTGAGCATAACAGTTTCGCAAAATCATTTAAGCCCTCGATATGACTCGTTACATTTATTCCTGTTTGCTCTATTTACTTTCCCCGCTTGTGATTATGTATTTACTGCTTCGCAGTGTAAAAAGTCCTGATTATCGTAAGCGTTGGTCTGAACGTTTTGGGTTTAACCCATTAATCAAAACTGATGTGTTATTCCACTGTGTTTCAATGGGAGAAACATTAGCTGCAGTGAATTTGATTAAACAATTAATGGCACAAAACCCGGATAAGACATTTACCATTACGACGACAAGTCCAACGGGTTCTGAGCAAGTCGTTAACGCGTTTGGAGATCAAGTACAGCATTGTTATTTACCGTTAGACTTCAGTTTTGCGGTTAAGCGCTTCTTAAGGCAAGTTAAACCGCAATTGTGTGTGATTATGGAAACGGAGTTATGGCCAAATTTGGTGCATTTTGCGCATAATCAACAGATAAAAATCATTTTGGCCAATGCGCGTTTGTCACAAAAGTCAGCGGATAAATACCAAGCGAAACCTAAGTTGAGCTTGCCGATGTTGCGCTGTTTGGACCAGATTTTGGTACAAACGCAAATTGAAGCAGAGCGCTTTATGGCCTTAGGTGTGAGCGCGGCTAATATCAAGGTCACTGGCAGTGTAAAGTTTGATATCACTATTGACCCAGTGCAACAACAACGCGCAGTCGCGCTACGTAGCCAATGGCAAAAAGAGTTGGCTCCTGTTTGGGTCGCAGGCAGTGTGCACCCGGGCGAGTTTGACATTATGCTCAACGCGCATCAACAAGTCTTGGCGGTTTACCCTGATGCATTATTGATAATGGCGCCACGTCATCCAGAGCAATTTGACGCAGCGGCACAAGCCATAAACAAGCAAGGATTTCATTTAGTGCGCAGAAGTGAAACGCAGCAGGTTACTGAACAAACTCAAGTGATATTAGGCGATACCATGGGTGAGCTATTAATGCTGTATGGCACGGCTGATCAAGCGTTTATTGGTGGTACCTTAATTGAAAATGGGGGGCATAACCCTCTTGAGCCCGCAGCAATGGGACTGGGTGTTTATATGGGGCCACATCATTGGGACTTTACTGAAATTACGCAGTTATTACAGCAAGCGGGTGCGCTTAATGTGGTGCACAATTCAGATGAGCTGGCGCAGCAGCTATTAGCAAACTTCACTGAGCAACCATTATTGGCTGCAAAACGACGCGCATCACTTGAGGTTGTGTCGCAAAATAGAGGCGCATTAACTGCGCATGTGGTGGCTTTGCAACAATGGCTAGAGACCACGAAAATGCATTAATGTAGGGAAGTGGTTTTGTCGCTTGGTATTTAATGTTTTAACGGATGAATTGCTGGTATCCGGTTAATAAGGCTTGCCAATTGTCTTGCGTAAATTGCAGCACTGGCGCTTTGGTTTGTTCTTTATTAAACGAACGCAGCAATCGCGCAAGATTAGCTTGTTGCCAAGACTTAGCCGGTGTTTTTATCACTCCACGGTCAAAATCAATTAAATAAAATGTATCTGCACTAATGAGAATGTTTTTAGCATTCAAGTCAGCATGATATACCCCGTGCTGGTGGAATTTAGCGATGGTTTGTCCTAGTGACTGCCATTGTTCATTTGTCATGGTATGTTGCGTTAAATACGCTACCAGATCTTTAGCGCCCGCAATACGCTCAATAATAATGTCTGCACGATACCAAATCCCAAAACGTTGCACTTGAGCGGCGATAGGTTTAGGAACTGCAAACCCTTGTTGATAAAGAGTCTCAAGTAATGCTAACTCTGCCACTGCGCGGGTATTGTTCAGGCTGGTATATAAGTATCCATCTTTCGAAAGCTTTGCTGCTAACCCTCCACGCCAGTAGTGGCGAAGCACCCATTGTTGTGAAGTGGTTTGAGGCTGGACAAACCAAGTGGTATAACGCCCGCAAGATTGTCCTGTTACAGCGTGCTTTGCTTGCCAAGGTTCAACACTGAAATCGACAGATTCTAGTGCTTTAGCCTGGTCAATACACCAAGCGATGTAACCATGTTTAGTTTGTTTTATTTGCATACTGAATTCACTAAAGCCGTATGTTGAATGTGGATAAAAATCGCATTATACCTTAATATCCCCCACTTGCATTTATCTACGACAACCGTGCTGCCGCACGATGATGATGGGATATCATGTCTACAGACTTTAGCTCGATTAAATCACTTTGTTTACTGCGCCTTTCAGCCATTGGCGACGTGTGTCACGCCGTTGCAATGGTGCAGGCGATTCAGCGTCAATACCCTGATATTGCTATTACATGGGTCATCGGTAAGGTCGAGTATCAATTACTTAAGCACCTCGAAGGCGTAGAATTTGTCATTTTTGATAAGTCACAAGGATGGCGCAGCTATGGCAAATTAAAACGAGATTTACAAGGTCAGCGTTTTGATGTGTTGTTGCATATGCAGGTAGCATTAAGAGCAACGATAGCTTCATTAATGATTTCCGCTCGCACTCGTATTGGCTTTGATAAAGCCAGAGCCAAAGAAGGGCAATGGCTAGTAACCAATAAAACGGTTGAACCATTGGCAACGCCGCATGTGTTAGAAGGTTTTATGGGGTTTGCTAAAGCCATTGGAGTACAAGATCTTACTCCTCGTTGGCATATACCTGTGCCTGAAGCGGACACGCAGTTTGCAGGCCAATTAATAAAGGTTGATGACAAGGTATTAGTCATTTGCCCTGCCGCGAGTAAAGCTGAGCGCAATTGGTTGCCTGAGCGTTATGCGCAAGTGGCCGATCATGCTGTCGCCAAAGGTTATCGCGTTATTATTTGTGGTGGCCCAAGTGAGTTAGAGGTGTCACTTGCAAAAGCCATTATCAATTGTGCGACTCAAACGCTTGAAAACCAGGTTGGGCAGACGTCATTAACCCAATTATTAGCGGTATTAAAAAACGCAACGTTAGTCATTGCACCAGATACGGGTCCTGCACATATGGCCGTAACCCAAGGTACCAAAGTGATTGGTTTATATGCCCACTCTAATCCTGGCCGTACAGGTCCATATACGTCACTTAACCGAGTGGTCAGCGTGTATGATGAAGTCATAACCGAGCAAAAAACAGCGCCAATAAAGTGGGGGACGCGAGCAAAAGGCGGTGATTTAATGGCGCGTATTTCTGTTGCACGAGTCATTGAACAAATAGATGCAGTGGAATAAACACTGCTTTAGAGGAAAATGAGCCTTTATCAATATTATTGATAAAGGCTTTATTGAATCAGCCGTTCAAAAATTCCTTTGTAAGTTCATCCGTTAACGAATTTACCAATTGTGGTTATTCTTTACGAGGAAGGGGCATTCTCAAGGTATTGAACGATCCGCTCTGATGCTTTTCCATCAGTGGGGCCAACATGTTCATTTGTATATATTTCCCTGTTGGCTGCGTACTGTTCCGGGTGAGCCAATTGTTGAGGAATGGCTTTGATTAATGCGGTGTAATTATTAACATGCAAGCCAATTTCTGAATATAAAACATTATCTTTACCGAAACGATTATAGAATCGGTATTTAAAAATACCGCGATATGACCATTTCAATTTGAAAAAATTACACACAATAACCGGTTTGTTGAGTGCGGCAAATTCAAATAGGGTACTGGATGCTTCACTTAACAAAATATCGGCATTTTTCATAAAAGGGAGTAAGGAAATATCTTGTTCTTTGGCGACATAAACATTGTCAAATATTGACCACTTGGCTAATTTTTGTCGTTGTTTTTTATACTTTTCGCGAACTTGAGTGAGCGAATGCGGCTTAATAAGAATGTTATATTCTCTAAAATCCTCAGGCCAATTATCTGGGAAGCACTCAAGAGAGCTCGGGTTGAAGGTTGGTGCATAAAGGATTGTTGGTTTATTAGGATCCAATCCTAATTCCGCTAAATCCCCCTCCGGTTGTGTGTGATTAAACATAGGGTCTAGCTTAGAAAAACCAACCTGAATAAATTTATCTTTAGGATAATACTCTTTAATTTTGGTTAACCTGAGATCACCTTCAATAAATCTAACCGTCATGGGGGTTTTTGATTTATGGTAGTAGCTAGGTTTTGGACCAACACCGTGACCTAATTGTGCTGTTTTTGAGTGTTGATGTACTTCGTCAAGGAACTCAAATTTATTACCGAAGAATATCCAATCCGCTTTTAAGGATAGGTAGGCAAGCTTCGCTTGTTGTGTATTATTAACCCAAATACACTCTACATCTAAGTCATTAATCACTTCAGAAAATGCCTGTTGGTCATTTTTATTGCTATAACAAACCAACTTTACTTGATGGTGTCGCAGTTTCAGTTGTTCGATAATTGGAACGTATTGAGGCAAGTAATAAACATTCAATGTGTCAAACAAAATTAACATAGCACTCTCTTTAATACTTTTATTGTTGTAAATAGGTTGTTTCATGGCTACTGCCAAACCCAACTGAATTTAAAGCTATATAATTCAGTTTGTTATGTGGATTTCAGAATTTGCATCGTGATGCTTTTATCAATCATATTATGAATCAATTTTTAGCAAAGCGATACCACCTTTATGAAGTCTACTTCGACGCTAGTTTTACTGTTTTAAGAGGGCTGGCAACGTCAATGAAGTAGAAGCAGTCATCCGCGGAATCTTACTCACTAGCATGGTTATATTGAAATGACCAAATGTAGCCAACGTAGACGATTAACCCTAATTCAATTAAAATGAATGCTTTATTTTAACAAGAAATGTTTTAATTATGCCTCATTCAACTTTGAGAACTTTTGATTATCCTGCAAGCTTGATAAAAAGCTATCAACATTGGCATTTATTACTTAGACCTGATCAACCTACGTTAGGATCAATGGTTTTAGTTTGTAAAGAAAGTGTTCATCACTATTCGAAGATTTCTACTGCCGCAGCAGAGGAGCAGAAACAGATTATCTCAGATGTTGAAAGCGTGCTTAAATATCGTTTTGATTGTAATAAAGTTAACTATCTAATGTTGATGATGGTTGATCCAGCGGTTCACTTTCATATTGTTCCTCGTTATGAGTTCCCCGTTGAATTTTGTGACCAAGAATACCTCGATTCAAACTGGCCTAAACCACCAAGTTTATCTAATGAATTAAAGCTTCCAAATATTTATCGTGAAGAGTTACTTAAAACCCTAAAAAGTGATTTTAGCAATGTGGCTGAAGTAACCATTGCTGACACTAAAAAGCCCTATAGGAAAATGTATACATCAGGTTGTTTTGATATTTTCCATCAAGGTCATTTAAATATTCTTAAGAAAACTAAAGAGTTGTGTGATTATTTAATTGTTGGTGTGTCAACCGATGAATTGATTATTAAATCAAAAGGACGTCCACCAATTATTCCATTTGACGAACGAATCTCTATTTTAGAAGCAAATCGGTTTGTTGATGAGGTTATTCCGCAAGTCGATAAAAATAAACAAGATATTGTTGATCAATATAATATCGATGCCATTTCTGTCGGCTCCGATTGGAAAGGAAAATATCCCGCCGTTACCTGTGAAATGGTTTATTTTGATTATACGCCAAATGTCAGTTCCACAGTGTTGAAGCAAAAGCTAAATATTACGCCTAATTCAAAAGCATAAGCTTCTGAAACACGTCTTAGGATGACTTAAAAATCATAATGTTAAAGTGGTTTTAAGCTTACGGTGAGACATCTCGATGACTAAAGACATCAATTACTTCACGACACTCGGATGGAATTTAAAAATACTATGAAATGCAAAGTATTTGTTATTAATTTGGATAAAAGTACAGAAAGAATGGATTTTATGCATCGGCAATTACAACAGCTTGATATCGCATACGAAAGGGTTGCAGCCGTGTATGGCAAAGATCTTGATGATTCAGAAATTACAGCTGTTTTTAATGAGAAAGCGAATCTTGAAAAGTACGATAAAGTTCTGAATGTCGGTGAGTTAGGGTGTTATTTAAGCCATGTTAACTGTTGGAAACAGATGGTTGAACAGCAAATTGAATTTGCTTTGATTTTAGAAGATGACTCTAGACTTGACCCTGAACTTGGAACGTTAATGGACGGTGTTGCCCAGTTGGAACCAACGTGGGATTACATTAAATTGTGCCACAGTAAAAAAGAAAAGGGCGTCATTGACAGTATTGCTATTAACGACAAGTTCTCTATTGGCACGTGTTTAAAATTGCCGGCATCAACCCGTGGTCAATTTGTGTCACTTGCCGGAGCGAAAAAATTGTTAGCGACGGCGTTACCCATTTCTCGACCTATTGATGTTGATATTCAATACTGGTTTGAGAAAAACATAAATTGTTTTGTTGTAAGACCATTTCCTGTCGTTGGGGCTAAATTTGAAAGTGAAATTACCATTTTAGGTAACCGCTCCCAAACTCAAAAACGGCCTTTAAAGCGTATTTTACAAAAAATGTGTTTTGAAGCGAAGGTTAGGTTGAACCGTCATAAACTCCCTGATATTTCAACGTTAAAAAGTTAAATTTAAACACATTAACCTATTAAGCACAGGTATTTTGAATTATGCATAGACGCGCGATTTATCCCGGCACATTTGACCCTGTGACCAATGGTCATGCTGATTTAATTGAACGGGCTGCAAAACTTTTTAAGCATGTCATTATTGGTATTGCGGCGAACCCTACGAAACAACCGCGTTTTAGCCTTGAAGCACGCGTGGCGTTGCTGAGCAAGGTGACTGAGCATTTAGATAATGTAGAAGTCGTCGGTTTTAGCGGGCTGTTAGTCGATTTTGCTAAGCAGCAAGATGCCAGTGTATTAGTTCGTGGTCTACGCGCGGTCTCTGACTTTGAGTATGAATTTCAGCTTGCGAATATGAATAGACGTTTAAGCCCAAATCTAGAGAGTGTATTTTTAACCCCAGCAGAAGAAAATTCATTTATTTCATCTTCGCTAGTTAAAGAAGTGGCTTTGCATGGCGGCGATGTGAGCCAGTTTGTTCATCCCGAAGTGGCAAACGCGCTACAGAAAACAGATTGAAGCGCGTCACTGATTTTAACCTGCAACTATGGTTGGTTAATTGGCTACATTACCGACCTATGTGAGATAGCTTATCTGTATGCGATAAATCAGATAATGACATCAAATTTATCGCGGTTACTTATGAAATAACGCGCCATTAGCGCGTTATTTTTTCTTAAAATTAATAGCTTAGCGAGTTTGGCAACGTCCACAAAATACGGTAGTACGTTGGCCAAGCTTAATTTCACTGAGTAGATTACCGCAGTGAGTACAGGTTTGTCCGCCACGGCCATAAACATGTAACTTTTGGGCAAAATAACCTGGTTTACCATCGGCATTGGTAAAGTCTTTTAATGTCGTGCCGCCTTGTTTAATTGCTAAGGCTAAAATCCGCTTCACTTCAGTGACTAATACCGTTAAACGCGCAATATCCACTTTAGCTGCGGGTGTTTGAGGATGAATACCTGCTGCAAATAACGCTTCATTGGCGTAAATATTCCCGACGCCAACCACGATATGATTGTCCATTAAGCACAGCTTGATGGCCTTTTTCTTATTTGCTATTGCCTGTTGTAGTTGCAGCGGATTAAATGCCTCACTGAGTGGCTCTGGACCAAGCCTTGCTAACAGCGGGTGATTTTCTTCTGGTAGCTCATACCATAGCCACGCACCAAAGCGTCGCGGGTCGTTAAAGCGCAGTACCTGACCATTGGCTAATAGCATGTCAATATGATCGTGTTTTTCGATTGGGGTCGATGCGGGCAATATCCGTAAGCTACCTGACATTCCTAAATGAATGATAGTGATCCCCGCTTGGGTTTCGATCAGCAAATATTTTGCTCTGCGGCGGATATGCGTAATGGTTTGGCCGACAATGTTTTGCGCCACCTGAGGCACTGGCCATCGTAATGATGCATTTCTGACCACCAATGCGCTAACCGTTTGGTTTAGTAGGTGAGGAGTAATCCCTTGGCGGGTAACTTCAACTTCGGGTAATTCAGGCATTGAGCAACTATTTCCTTATAAAATCCATTAATTGAGATGGCCAAAGCGAGTTTATGATTTAGCGCTTAAATCGATAATCGGCAGTAAATTATCACGTAAACTGGGGGGGATTTGATACCAATTGCCGCTGGCTGATTTAAGCAACCCGTGCCTGACAAAAAATTGCCAACGTTGCACTTGGGGGGATGATGTCACTTGAATTAATAATTCTTTTGGTGTGTCAGTTAACTGAGGCGCTTGGCTTAACGGCGAGACATATATTTGCTGCCAAGCTTGTGCCCATAATTGGCAATTTAATACCGTTGTGGCGCATTGCCATTGCTTTGAAGCATTGTTCGGTTGGTGCTTTAACCATACGTTGTTTAATTGAAGTTGAGCAATGGGACTGGCGTCGTCAAATAATGGCAGCGCATCGTCGGGCAATTGTTGGGTTTTGCGGTCGAGATACGATAAGAGTGAAATCATAATCACACTGGCTGCGATAATGATGTTGTTCCATTTTTTACGAGACAAAGCCATATTGTTATTCACTTATGTAGACGCTGACGGTTATCCATCAAAATGATGCTTACGCTATCATATTGCGCTAAATAAGGTAAATAATGAAGTCGAAACAAGGTTTGTTGTGAGCGTAGTCGTGAGTGTAGGTTTAACACAACAACGTGGTGAACTAATCGAATAAAACCAAGCCATGACACATGCGCAAGGCACATTGTGGTCATGGCTGTCGTTGTTAGTTGCGGTTAACCGCCTGTCGCATTCATAAAGCGTAAGATTTGTACTTCGTCTTGTTGACCAAAATGATGCTCTTTTGGCTTATTTTTAATACCATTTAAAATGGCGGTTTTTAAGCGGTCAATATCACCAGGGTACGCTCTTACAATCGCTTTTAAATCAACTGAGTTTTCGTTACCTAAACAAAGGATTAAACGGCCTTCTACCGTGACTCTGACACGGTTACATTCATGGCAGAAGTTATTGCTGTGCGGCGAAATAAAGCCAATGTGGGTGTCGCTATCAGCCATTTTGTAATAACGTGCAGGCCCACCTGTACGCTTACTTGAAGGCAATAATGGATAGTGTTGCTCAATAATTTCACGTACTTCGGCACTTGAGCAATGACGGCTTTGTTTACGTTCATCAATGACGCCAACTTGCATCTCTTCAATAAAAGAAATATCCAGTTTACGCTCACGACAAAAGTTAACCAGGTCAATAATTTCATGATCATTTTGACCACGTAAAATGACGGCATTGATTTTGATTTTAGTGAACCCAGCAGCGATTGCGGTATCAATACCAGCAATCACACGTTCCAGTTTACCGTTACGGGTAAGTTTGTTAAACAATTCAGGGTTCAGTGTGTCTAAGCTAATATTTAAGCGTTTAAGACCGTTATCAAATAATGGCTTGGCCAATTTGCTTAAACGCGAACCGTTAGTGGTCATCGATAAGTCTTCAAGCCCTGGTAATTTTCCAAGGTATTCAACTAAACGGTCACAATCGGTTCTCACGAGTGGTTCACCACCGGTAAGGCGAATTTTCTTTACCCCAAGTTCGGTGAAAGCTTGCGCAACCCATGACAGCTCTTCAAGACTGAGCACATGATCACGAGGTAAAAATTCAGGGTCTTCACTCATGCAATATACGCATCGGAAGTCACAGCGGTCAGTAACTGACAAACGTAGGTAATCTACGTGGCGATCAAACAGGTCAACTATTTGGCTCATATAAAACCTTAAAGCACATCGGCAAAGGGTTGGATAAATACCGTGTCACCGCTGACAACCGACTTAGGTTGTTCGCCAATAACAATTAAACAGTTCCCTTGTACCATCGAGTTCAGCATGCCTGAACCTTGTGCTCCAGTTGATTTTACATGGAGCTTGCCGTCGTTACCTATGTGGTAAACGCCGCGCAAAAATTCTGTTCGTCCTTCACGGCTACGGAGTGTTTCATCAGTAACAGCCGGTAAGAAGGTGGGTTGCCAGTGTGTTTCACCAGCCAATTTACGTAATGCTGGTTGAACAAATTGCAAAAATGACACCATCACAGCAACAGGGTTGCCCGGTAAACCAAAGAATAAGGCATCATTTATCTTACCTACGGCTAACGGACGGCCGGGACGCATATTGATCCGCCAAAAATTAATGGCACCAAGTTTGGCTAATGCGGTTTTAATATAATCAGCATTACCTACTGAAACACCACCAGAGCTGATCACAATATCAGCTTGTTGACTTGCTGAGTCCAAAGCTTGCATTAAGCTAGCTTCGTCGTCTTCAATGATGCCTAAGTCAATCACTTCACAGCCTAATTTTTTGGCCATGGTTTTAATGGTGTAACGGTTAGAGTCGTAGATGCAATTGGATTGTAATGCCTCGCCTGGTTGGCTAACTTCATCACCAGTAGAAAATACCGCAATAGTAGGACGTTTCACTACTTGTGCTTGGCTAAGACCTAATGAGGCCATTAATCCGACTTCAGCAGCGCCCATACGTGTGCCTGCTTGAAGTGCTACAGCATCTTTGGCGATATCTTCACCTGCAAGGCGAACATGTTGACCTGCTTTAATAGCGTCTACATCTGTAAGCGTTAATTGGTTATTTTCTTCGGTAGTCAACTCGCGTGGTTGAATGGTATCAGCCCCTGCTGGAACCGGAGCGCCAGTCATAATTCTTACCGCTTCACCCGCTTGTAATGTTTTGTCATAACCGTGGCCAGCGAGCACCTCACCTACAACGTTTAATGTTGCGTGACTTGTGCTTGCATAAGCAAAGGCATAACCGTCCATTGCAGAATTGGTTTGTTGCGGCACATTAACAGGTGAAATTAAGTCTGTCGCTAATACGCGGTTAGCTAAATCATCTAACTGACACATGGTGGTTTTGGTGCTGGCAGTAACTTGATCTAAAACGTAAGTGATACCTTGAGAAACACTCAGTGCTTGTTGATTATTTTGACTGTCGACTTGCGCTGGTACGTTAATTGGCAGTTGCGCTGGAGCTGGTTGCCAGTTTTTTTGGTACTCAATAACAAAGTCGGCAATTTGTGACACATTGTTGAGGTCTAAACGGGTGAGCTCTGGTGGAGTTTGGGTATCGTCACAACAGGCAATCGCCACAATATCATCATCATGGGTATAGATTAGTGGCTTACCGTGAGCTGCTCGATGCAGTTCAATTTTTGGCAATGACAGCTTTTTAAAACCTTCCACCAATACAATATCAATCGTGTCGGTTTCAATTTGGCGTAACAGATGATCAAGTTTTGGGTCGTTTTCAACTGCGTCTTCAGTCATTAATGCCCAACGAACATGCGATGCGACTAGCATTTGCTTAGCACCGGCTTTACGCATTTCGTAACTGTCTTTTCCTGGAATATCGACATCAAAATTATGATGAGCATGTTTAATCACAGCTAAGCGAACACCTCGACGGTTTAACTCAGGGATCAATTGTTTTAATAATGTCGTTTTACCCGTACCACTGTAGGCACAAAATCCAAGAACAGGGACTGAAAGTGGGTTAGAAAACACAATGCTCATAGTTTGACCTCGACTCAATTACTGCGCTATTTCGGCAGCAAGTTGTTGTTTTTGTTCTGGGGTGTTGACGTTTACAAATGCATTTGGCTGGTCGCTAAACTCCGCTACAGCATATTTGTGCTGTGCATACCAAATATCTATTTTACGTTCACCAGCATCTAAAAAATTCTTCATGGATTGGCGCAGTTGTGGTTTTAATAACAACACGACAGGTTGTTCGCGTTTACCATCACTTGCTACGGCTAAATCAGCGTTGTTTTGCTCTAATGTCGCCTTTAATCGTGCCAGTAGATCTGTGGGCAATAATGGGCAATCACAAGGAACGACCAATAAATAATTTGCCTCGGTGTTGTCCATTGCGGTGATCATGCCTGCCAACGGGCCTAAATAACCACTGTCTTGGTCGCTAAACACATCAAAACCAAACTGACAATATTGCTCATGGTGACGATTAGCGTTAATCATGATGTGGTCGACTTGTGGCCTTAGACGTTCAATTGTATGTTGCACCATAGGTTTACCAGCTAGTTCAACTAAACCTTTATCGTTACCACCCATACGGCGAGCCATTCCGCCAGCCAATATCACCGCATCAATTTGCATAATTTAATTCCATCGTGGTTAAAAGTGTTTGGTCACTATTATGCGGCGCATCATCGCTGACCTTAATTTGTTTATTAGTAATAAACCAATGCTTATTGCACAAACTTGTGAGTCCACAGGCTTGATGGCTACTTAATAATAGCCCTGTGCCTTCCTCTTTTAACTGCTTGATCATATCCAACACCAACAGCTGTGAAGGTTTATCCATGTTCGATGTCGGTTCGTCTAGCATCAATAATGTCGGTTGAATAATCCACGCTCTTGCCATTGCTAAGCGTTGGCGTTCTCCGCCAGACAAATTACTCGCACTGTTGTCGAGCAAATGACCTAACTGCGCCATTTCAATGGCTTGTTCAACTCTTTTCGTGAGTAGCTGTTTGTTTTTTGAGGCCTGCTTGGCCGCAAATGTTAGATTATATTTTACCGAGCCATCAAATAAATACGGGTGTTGATGCAGGTAAAGCGCTTTACCGACTAAGCCATCTTTTCGCCACCAATGAGACTTTTCAAAGCCATGGGCAGTGATGCTGCCTTCACTTGCAATACTTAACCCCGCGAGTAATTTCATTAAGGTTGACTTGCCTGAGCCATTGTCACCTTGCAAATAAATCACATCAGCTTGAGAGAAAGATAAATGCTGTACGGAAAATAACATTTTTCCATCAAAGTGCATTGTGACGTGCTCTGCAATAATGCAAGCAATATTAGAATTTGCCATTATTAATGACTCCTCGGCACGGCTTTGCCACGTAAAGTGCCTAAGGTAAAGTTAAGTATTAAAGCTAAAATTAATAGCACTAAACCTAATGCAATGGCCTGAGCAAAATCCCCTTTACTGGTTTCAAGGGCGATGGCGGTAGGAATGTTACGGGTGACATTCATAATGTTGCCACCAACCATCATCGAACATCCCACCTCAGTTAAAATGCGACTAAATGCCGCAATAACCGCTAATAGTAATGGCACTCTAAGCTCTCGGCATAATACATAGACGGCCTTTGGCCAAGCTACGCCAAGAGTACGAGCCGTTTCCCATGCGCGGCGATCAACACTTGAAAATGCTGCTTGTGATAGGGCAATTAACACTGGGGCGCAAATCAGCATTTGGCCTAAAATCATGCCTTTTTGGGTGAATAACCACTTTAAATCACCTAAAACACCATTACGGGTGAGTAGTAGGTAAACCAATAAACCAATGACAACAGTAGGAATTGATTGCAATGTTTGCACAAGATTGGTGACTAACCAGCGGCCACGAAATTGGGTAAAAGCAAGCACAAATCCCAGCGCAAGCGATGGAATGAGTGTGATAAGTAACGCCGCAAAAGAGACGCTAAAAGAGATGTTGATAATTGACCACACGTCGTGGTCAAAAGAAAGCAGCAAGCTAAATGCTTGCTGCAATAAAGATAACCAGCCTTCGCTCATTAGTCTTCTTTTGCCTTAAATAATTGTTGGCCTTGTACTTTATAGCTGTTAATTAACGCTTTTGTTTTAGGGTTAACTAACCAATCACTAAATGCACGTGCACCTTTGTGGTTTAAGTCAGGATATTTTTTAGGGTTAATTAGAATAACTTGATATGGGTTAGCCAATAACTTGCCACCATCAAATTTAACTTCTAAATCTAATTTTGCTTTGTAAGCAACAAAAGTACCACGGTCAGATAAGGTGTAGGCTTGTAACTCATTTGCCATTAGCAATGTTTTACCCATACCTTGGCCAACAGGTGTATAACCTTTAAAGTTAGGTGTGACTTTAGCACGTTTCCAAATGATATTTTCTTTCATGTTGGTGCCCGAGTTATCACCGCGTGATAAGAACGTGCTGTGAGTTGCGGCGATTTTAGCAAAAGCATCTTCTGCAGTTTTGCTCGAGTGAATGCCAGCAGGATCGGCTTTGGGCCCAAGAACAACAAAGTCGTTGGCCATAATACCACGTGGTTCAATACCAAATCCGTCAGCAACAAATTTAGCTTCAGCACCAGGTGCATGAGTCATAACCACATCTACATCACCTTGGCTAGCAAGTTTTAATGCTTTACCTGTACCCGTCGCAATGACTTGCACTGTGTAACCCGATTGTTTTTCAAATTTAGGCAGAATATAACCCAATAAACCCGAATTTTCGGTACTGGTTGTAGTGGCAAGTTTAATAATATCACCAGCGAATACTGCTGGGCTAAATACAACGCTACTGACTAAGCTTGCTGCTAAAACAAAAGTTGCTGTCGTTTTTTTAATAAACATGAAAATTTCCTGAAATATCGATAAAAATAAAGACTATTACACTCAATGATAATCGTAAGTGCATAATAGACAAAGCCATTTCAACGTTATTGTAAGCAAATGTAATGCCATAGTGTATTGAAAGCATTATTTGTCACGAATGCAATGCCAAGTGTGATCTATCTCCTGTTATTTGTATAATACCCCCAGACAATTTGTCCCACTGGGTGATAATACTGGTTCATACTGACCATTATAATAGTGGCATAATTATATAAGCATGAATAATAGTGTCATTTTGTCCATTTAAATCATTAGAGAGAGCGAATGAAAAATTCATTTCCGACAGGCATGTCCGTGTTAATTGTCGATGACGAACCGGGTATGCGCAGTTTTTTAACCAAAGCATTGAGCAAAAAATTTGCCTTGGTTGATACTGCCTCAACGATTACCCAGGCTGAGCAAATGCGCTCTCAGGGGCATTATGATTTATTGATTGTCGATATCCGCCTCCCAGACCGTTCCGGTATTGAATGGCATGAGGCGCTTGATGACCCAGATCGTCAAGCAGATATTATTTTTATGACCGGTTATGCCGATATGGACGTGGCCATTAAAGCATTACGTGCTGGTGCCTCTGATTTCATTATGAAGCCGTTTCATCTTGAGCAAATGATGACGGCGGTTAATCGCTGCATTGAGCGGCGCTTATTACAGCGAGAGAACTTTATGCTCAAGCGTGAACTGCTAAATGGGCAAGCTTCAACAATTATAGGTCGCAGTGATGCCATGCAAGAAGTCAAACAAGTTATTGAGCGTGTGGCACCGACCAATGCTGTTGTATTAATTGAAGGTGAGTCGGGCACAGGTAAAGAGCTCGTTGCCAGACAGCTGCATTCGTTAAGTGGCAGAACGGGGGCATTTGTGCCCGTTAATTGCGGGGCCATTGCACCAGAATTATTAGGCAGCGAGTTATTTGGCCATATTGCGGGATCATTTACTGGGGCAAAAAACAGTCGGGAAGGCCTATTTAGCTTTGCATCAGGTGGTACTATTTTCCTTGATGAAATTGGGGAAATGCCAATGAACATGCAAACGGCATTACTACGAGTGTTAGAGCAACGTGCAATTCGGCCGATTGGTAGCGAAAAAGAAGTCGTTATTGATGTGCGTATTGTCGCTGCAACTAATAGAACATTGTTAGAAGAAGTTGAAGCTGGACATTTTCGTCGTGATTTATTCTATCGGTTAAATGTTTTGAATATTCTTATTCCGCCACTGCGTGCAAGAGTCGATGATATTGTCGAATTAACGCATTTCTTCACTATGCAAATTTCCCGAGAAATGGGTTTGAAGGAAGTGATTTGGAGCCATGAAGACCTACAAGTGTTAAAAGGATACGAATGGCCAGGTAACATTCGTGAACTGCGCAATATGATTGAACGTTGCATTTTATTAGGTAAACCGCCGGCAGAGTATTGGAAGGTGGATAGCCAAGAGCCCGTTGCAGAAATTATTGGTTATCCAGTTGATTGGCCATTAAAAGATGTTGAAAAGCAGCATGTGATGCACGTCGTTGATGCACATGATGGAAATAAATCAGCTGCGGCAAGAGATTTAGGAGTGTCTCGCAAAACCCTTGACCGTAAATTTAAAGACTGGTTTAACAACGCAGACGTAGAAACCGACAAGGAAGATTAATCGTGTCATTTTTTTCGCGTATATTTGGGGTAACTTGGCAACAAATGCGCGCCAAGGTGCGATATCGGTTATTAGTACTGACGTTATTACCCATTTTGTTGACACTTGTTAGTTTGGTATTTATTACCATTTATTGGAATATCAGTTATACCGGTCAGCAATTGTTTATGAAGGTGAAGGCTGATCTTGCGGTGGCAAATAACACCTTGATGCAAGTACAACAAGAGCAGCAACGCCAACTGGTTACCATTAGTCATTCATGGGAATTTCATAATTTCTACGAACAACTCATCTCTCAGGGGCGACCTCAACAACTTGCGAATCAAGCAAAATTAAATGCACATTTAAAACAACAAAAAGCTCAATTTGGTTTAGATTTTTTACGCATATTAACCATCACTGAAGCGGCAGCTGACCCAGACTTACGTACCATGCTTGCTGGAATAAAAGACAATAAAGCCCATTCAGGTATTACGGTCGTCTCATCGCAACGACTTAAACATATTGATCCTGAATTAGCTGAAAAAGCTGTTATCCCATTAACGGAAACACTACGCGCTCAACAACCTAATAAAAAGCAAGAGCGTCGTGGTTTAATGAGCCGCAGCGTATTACCAGTATTAGACCAACACGGTAATGTCGTGTGGTATTTAGATTGTGGTATTTTAATAAACCGTAATACCGTGATAGTCGATGCCATTCGCGACTTAGTTTACGACACCGGGACCTTGCCAGAACGCTCTATTGGTACCGTAACTATCTTTCTGGATAATATACGAGTAAGCACTAACGTACCTGTGAGCATCAAGTTCCCGGAGGAAAAAAGTATTACCAGAGCGTTGGGGTCTTTAGTGTCTGAGGACGTCCGTGAAGATGTGCTGGTTAATGGCAATATATGGGTTGACCGTGCTTTTGTGCTTAATGATTGGTTTATCGCAGCCTACTCTCCCATTATAGATATTCGTGGCAAACGTGTCGGGATGATATATACCGGCTTTTCAGAATCGCCTTTTATTCATAACTACCTACTCAATATCATTGAGCTTGGCACGATTTTGATGCTGGTATTATTGGTATCTGGTTTATTAGTTTATCGCGGTGCCTATAGTTTATTGCAACCTATTGAACAAATTCATCACGTTGTCAAAGCGGTTCAATCTGGGCGTAATGTCCGTATAGGTGAATTAGATTTAGACAGTGAAAATGAACTATCAAATCTTGCTGAGCAATTTGACCGAATGCTCGATTTACTACAACAACGTAATGCTCAGATCCAGTCGGCTGCAGAACAGCTTGAAGTAAAAGTTGAGCAACGGACCCGTAGCTTGCAGGATAAAACAGAAGAGCTGCAACGCAATGTTGCGTTACTTAATGAAACTCGCCAGCAATTAGTGACAAACGAAAAACTCACCGCACTAGGGGAGTTAACCGCAGGGATAGCGCATGAAATTAATAATCCTACCGCGGTTATATTAGGCAATATGGAGCTGCTTAAATATGAGCTAGGTGATAAAGCTGAAACGGTTGAAGAAGAGATTGATCTTGTTATCCAACAAGTTGGCAGAATTAGCACCATTATTCGCAGTTTACTGCAGTACAGCAGACCGGGTGAATTTAATGCACCTATTCAAATGAATCCAGTGACGCCAATTATTGAAGAGATGTTAGTGTTAGTGCGTCATTCTATTCAACAGCAACAAGTTGAATTAGTGCAAGAGCTTAACGCCACTTGTGAAGTTGAAATTAATCAACCACAAATTTTGCAAGTGCTGATTAATATGGTTGTTAATGCCGCTCATGCCATTGAGCAACGTGGCAAGATTTTTATTAAGACAAACGACTGGCTCAATGAAAAGGGTGAATGCATTGGGGTTAAAATTGAGATTGCCGATGAAGGCTCTGGGATTTCAGAAGAGAAATTAAGTCGCATTTTTGATCCGTTTTATACCACTCGTAAAGACGGTACTGGGCTGGGTTTATCTTTAAGCTACGGGATTATTAAGCGCATTGGCGGCACGATTGAGGTGAGTTCTGTGCTTGGTAAAGGCACTGTGTTTACTATTGGTTTGTATCATAAAGCCAAAGAAGAGGGGGCGAATAGTCCATATGTTGGGCTGCATTTTGGTGGCCGATCTAAGTTTGCAATCCAAGATGACAACGCGTGATGAGATTATGTATTTATATTCGTTAAAAAGATGAATGTTTTTTGATATATCGCCTAAAATGCAGACAAAAAAAAGCCGGGTGATGAACCCGGCCACAAAGAGTGTATGAGCAATGTTGTACTGATAAACCCGGAGAATAATTAAAGTGATGAGTCTTTAACTATCAAGGTTTTGGAACGCACGTAAATAGTAATCATTATCATTAATATTTGCAAGTTTGAATGTAAAAAAAGTGCTTATCTTTACAAAATAATTTTTAAGCTATTGTTATAATTGCTTTTGTAAGTGTAACTTGTGGTTTGGTACTTCGCTTGCTTCGATAACGGCAGTGATGTGATACTTCTGATTGACCAACAGATTTAGCATGGCGTTAAAATGATTATGGGTTTTTACTGTCATTGTGTGGTAATTCTGCTGCATGGCCCAATTTTCTTGAAATGCTAACATTGATTTTGCTAATCCCAGTTTTCTAAAGTCAGGGTGTACACCGCCAAGCCAACTATAAAAAGTCTGTTCTGATTGGGCGTAACCTAGCTTGAATCCCGCCATTTCTCCTTCCACATAAGCAATTAATATCAGTATATTTTTGTTGATTAGCTTTTGTTCTAACTCTGCAGCGGTTTGTGGGTTATTAAGTTCAGGGATCGACAGCGTTAATTTAGATAATTGCTGCACTATTTGGGGCGTAAGTTGGGTATAAGCTTTGATTTCAGTGGAGTACATCTTCAATCTCCCTCTTCTAATTATATGAACGACTATTTTATTGAAACATTACATGAGGACGGGCAAGTAGGGTAGGTGTGGCGTTGGTTATTTGAGCAAACTGTGAGATTGGTAGGTTTACTCAAATAACCTGATAAAAATTAGTGTGAGCTAACGTTTGAATGCGCTTGGGTAGTTAAGATTTTATCTTGCAATATTTTTAGCAAGACACCATAAGCAGGTAAAAATAACCCTAAGCTGACAATCAATTTGAAACTGTAATCAACGGTGGCTATTTCTGGCCAGTGTTGCGCCATAAAGGCATCGTTTGATGCATAAAATGCCACACTGAAAAACACTAACGTGTCGACTAAATTGCCAACGACAGTCGATGCAGCAGGGGCTGCCCACCAGTATTTAAGGGTGCGTAATTTGGCAAAGACACTAATATCCATCAGCTGACCCACAAGGTAAGCAACGAAGCTTGCAAAGGCAATACGAAATACAAATTGATTAATTTCAGCTAATGCACCTAAGCCCTGAAATTGACCTTGGGTAAATATCACTCCAACAACATAAGAAATAAGTAGCGCTGGTAGCATGGCTTTAAAAATAATGACCCGAGCAGCTTGTTGACCAAATATACGTACAGTGAGATCGGTTGCCAGATATACAAAAGGAAAACTAAATGCTCCCCAAGTGGTGTGATAGCCAAATATTTGAAAGGGCAGTTGTACCAAGTAATTGCTGGCACAAATAATAAGGATGTGAAAGCTGACTAATAAAGTCAGTGCGCGGTGCTTTTGCGTCGCGGTAAGCGATAACATATTGTGGCCTTTTTATTGAAGTTGCACGGGGTGAGGGAACCCGTTATGTACGCAGGTAAAAATAACGATAAATTAGTTTTCGTTCAATCTGAGCACAATGACAGTGATAAATATTCAGTGACCAATCAATGCTAACAGACATCAATGATGTGGCTATATTATTGGTAACAGCTTTTTGGGGGCGGGATAATAGCAAAAGTAACCTCACAGGAAAAGCGTCAGTTTTCGCAAACGCCTTAATATGAGAGATTGTTCTGAGTGAAGTCCTTGATTAAAAATCAATTAAAATAGACATGATCGTTGCGAGTTTATTTTCTAGCTCCTGCCACTCGGCTTGAGGATCAGAACCTGCAACAATGCCTGCACCTGCAAATAAATTAATTCGTCTCGGTTCAATGAGTGCGCTACGAATAGCGACTGAAAACTCAGATTCATAATGATTTAAATAACCACATGCGCCAGCATACCAACCGCGAGCATAGCCTTCGCGTTGGCGAATAAAATTCAATGCTGAAAAACGAGGCAGTCCACCAACAGCAGGCGTTGGGTGCAGTGCTTTTAGTAGGTCAAAATCACTTACACCCATTTTCAACTGAGCACGAATATCGCGATGTAAATGTTGAATATGGTTGAGTTTAAAAATTTTAGGGACTTCTTCAGCGCCGACATACTGACTCAGTGATGCCAGTGATTCAACAATATGCTGTCTGACGAGTTGGTTTTCGTGACTGTTTTTGGTGTCATCAAGAAGTTGTTGCGCTAAGCATTGATCCTCTTCCTGATTTAAACCTCTTATGGTTGTTCCAGCTAATGCCTCAGTATATAACTCTTGTTGGCGACGCAGATATAAACGCTCAGGAGAACAGGAAATAAAGGCTTTGTTTTTTGAAAACTGGAACCCAAATTGGAAACTATTGGGGTTACGTCCTTGCCAACAAGCAAGCAGTGTCCAAGGATCAATAATGTCGTCTACTTCTAGTTGCGTTTGGCGCGACAGTACGACTTTAGGGGTGGTTTTATTAAATTGTTGCTGAGTGACTTGTTCAACAAGCTCTTGCCAACGAGGGTAATTGGGTAGATCGCTGCGGCCCATCAAAGCCAATTTTTTAGGTGGTGATAGTGGCGTGGCACGTTGGATTTGCATTAATGCTGCTAGAGCGTCTTCACATTCTTGTTGTGGGCAAGTGTTGTCAAAGTTGAGGTTGAGCAAAATACGAATGGTGTTGCCATTACGACGAATTTCAATCCGTGGTAAAACAAAGCGTGCTCGACCAAACTCACCCCAGCATTCAACGCTGCGATCAAACGCTAAGCCGCCGTAGTAACGGATATCTTGACCATGACTTTTACCCCGTTGATTTTGGTAAAGCTCTGCTAAGCTGTCATCATCAATTTGGTCTTCAAAGAAAAAGTCTTTACATGAGCCTATCGCGGCAACTTCTTCTATTTTGTCACGTCCATGCCAATAAATCTTAGGGTAAATAACTTGTGAGCCAAGCCAAGACAAAACCGGTACAGAAGGAGCATCTGCCGATAATTGTACAATAGGCTCTATCACAGGCGTTTGTTTTAGTTTAATGAGCTTTTCTTTTAACTCATTAATTTGTTGTGAAAAAACGTGGCCTGACAATGTATTCTCCAATAATGCACGAGCGCGATAATGTAAATTATAGTGACTTTTGAAACGCAATAAAAAGTTAATATACCAGCAGCGAATTAAAAAGCCGATAAGCAATTATCAGTCTTGTGACAATCTAAAAGAAATATCTAATACGAGGTGATTAACAAAAAAGCACAAACTCTTGAAGTAAGAGGTCTAAGAGCGCATGCTACAACGATATATGGAATAAATGTGTCATAGCTTTGGTAAATATCGCTGATAAAGCTTAACATTAATGAAGAATGCTAATTCTTTTATTTTCCCTTATTTATTCTACACAACATTGTCTTTCTGGAGTGGTTTTTACATGAGTGATTCAACGGAATCAGCCAATGTCATAAAAATACCGGTGAGTAAATTATCAGTCGGTATGTTTGTAACCGCGTTTGATCAAAACAATAGTCAAATGGCGATTTCTAATGCTGGACAAATTAAAAATCGGCAAGCGATAACCACGTTAGTTAAAAATGGGATTAAAACGGTATGGGTGGATGTTGAACGTTCTTCTGAAGCCAGTGGTTTAAAAAAGAAGGAACCGAGGACAACAAGTAATCCGTTAAGAGGAAAGCCGGCGCTCAACCCGCGCGATATCAAGCAAAAACATGCCAAAAAAATTCTTGCCGAAGCTAAATGCCTTATTCAAAAGGTAATGTCAGAAACTTTCGAAGGTAAAGCGATTGAAGTTGAGCCGTTTGCGGAAATTGCTGACAAAATGATTGAGTCAGTTGTGGGTGATGCAGATGCATTCAAATGTATTTCAGCACTGCGTACTAAAGATGCTTACTTGCTTGAACATTCAATTAATGTGGCGTTTTTATTAGTGACGTTTGGTCGCCATTTAAATATCGATAATGCACTGGTTAAGCAAATGGCCATAGGCGGGATTTTGCATGATATTGGCAAAGTGAATGTCGATACTACCATCTTACAAAAGCCAGCTAAATTAACCCCTGAAGAGTTTGAAAAAATGAAACTGCATCAGGTTTATGCCATCGATATTATGAAAGATATTGAAGGTTTGTCTCAAACAAGTATCGATGTGTGTTTAATGCATCATGAAAAATTGGATGGAACCGGTTATCCCAAAGGTTTAATCGATGAGCAAATACCGCAACATGGACGCATGGGGTGTATTGTCGATATCTATGATGCGCTAACTGCCACACGTTGTTATAAAGAGGCAATGAGTCCAGCTGCCGCGTTTAAAGTGTTAATAAGCTTAACGCCACATCATCTAGACCAAAAGTTGGTTTATGAGTTTATTCGTTGTGTTGGCATTTATCCCGTTGGATCGTTAGTACAATTATCTGATGATAGAGTAGGTATTGTATGGGACTCAAAAGGACGCAATCCTTTAAACCCTATCGTGAAATGTTTTTATTCACTAAAACATAAACGCTATACCAAGGTTGCATTTGTCGACCTGAAAAAGTCAGAGTTAAATATTGAGCGTGGCGTATCACCTAGTTCATTAGAAGCTGACCCGTCGCCTTTTTATTAAAACTATAAACATCAATATTAATATCTATTTTTGCCATCTTTATGATGGTTTTTTATTGGGCTCAATTTAGCATTAACAGTAAGGGATAAAGATGAGAACGGTAATGTCAGTGTGTTTAATCATTGTCTCTATGGGGTTATTAATTCCAGGTATAACCCAACCTGTACTCACGATTACAGGAACGATTGAAAAGTCACAATTAGTTGATAGCGGGATGGACATGTTCATTGAAAGTATCCCACAACATTCCCAAAGTAGTGCAAAGAACATGCTCAATATTGCCGTGGGTATGCTGGGGCTCGATGAGGTTACAGGCACGGTTGAAGTGTTTCATAAATCGCGAAGTATCTTAGATACAATAAATGAACTGTATCAGTCGCAACATGTATTTGTGGCGCTAATGGTTGGACTCTTTAGTGTTGTCATTCCGTCGTTAAAACTATTGATGCTATTGATGATTAATTTTCCAATACCCTCATCGCTTAAGAATATGCTGTTAAAGATGATGACAGCCATTGGAAAGTGGTCAATGGCCGATGTATTTGTAGTGGCGTTAATTATTGTCTATATGGCTGGAAATGCCTCTGCAGGAATGGGGGATATGCTAGTGACTCAAGCACAATTTGAAAGTGGTTTTTATTATTTTAGTGGCTATTGCTTATTGGCCGTCGCATTGCAGTTTTGGTTAAAACCTAGCGATAAACAAGTGATAAATTAATCTGCTTTTGAGCGATGAAAATCGGCCTTATGCTTTTATTAGTAATAAGTTAGAAAAGATTGGTATTGGCAAGTTTTATCAGCCACTTAGATAATTCGTCATAGTTAAGCTATGGAGAATTAACATGAAATCGTTATCAGGCAGTAAGCAATTAAAATCAATATTCATCTTGTTATTGTGTGTTATTGCCGTTGCCGCATCATTGCTCACCAGTGGGTTGATCACCGCGGTGATTGAATTACTGGTGTTTGCTACCTTGCTATGGTTGGTTTTATCAAAACCGTATATCGATGAAAATGTAGAATGAAATGTCAGTTGCAGCAAATCTTCAATGCATTTGCTGCAATCGCAAATTTATGCCGCTTTTACTAGCTAACCATTAATATATAACTTAATGACGCAACGCCAATCGACACCCACAACAACACACCTAATAACAATGGTTTTGGACCATTAGCCCGCATTTTGCTGACGGTTATGGCTGCACCAATTAAGTATAAGCATACAATTAAAACTTGTTTAGATGCCGCAAATAACAATTCATAAGCCGGTTGACCTTGAGGGACAAAATAGGCGAATAAGATAGCCAAACAATAAAACCCGATAAAATAAGGTATACGGATTTTGCTGCGGTCTCCGCCAAATGCAACTGCACTCAACATAGCAACAGGAATTATCCATAACGCGCGAGCAAGTTTGATGGTTGTTGCGGTTTTTAACGCTTCATCACCATATGCACTAGCGGCACCCACCACAGATGACGTGTCGTGAATGGCAATGGCACTCCACACCCCAAAGTCATACTGACTCATGTTTAAGGCATGGCCAATAGCGGGAAATACAAATAATGCGATTGAATTCAGCAGAAATATACAAGCGAGGGCAACCGCCGTTTGATCGTTTCGTGCGTTAATGGCCGGCGATACTGCTGCAATGGCGCTTCCACCACAAATCGCCGTACCGCAACCAATCAGGTGACCCGTTTTGACTTCCAATTGCAATGCTCGAGTTAACACAAAGCTGAGTATCAGAGTGAATACAATTGAGCCGACAATCAAACCCAAATTGTGACTGCTAGCAGAAATTGCTTCAGGTAAATTAATTCCGAAGCCTAACCCGACAATGGAATAACTCAATAATTTTTTTGTCCATTTGCCGAGATCAATATTGGGTGGAACCAATCCAAGGCTGGCTAAGGTAAAGCCTAAAAGCAAGGCAATGGGAGAAGAGATCAATGGTGATAAACAAATTAACCCCAACGCTAAGAATAACCACAATTTATATGGTTTGAGTGTTTCTGTTGTCATAATGGTGGACGGTTCGATACGGCATCACAGTGTATCAAAAACAATTCAAAAGTAACGATATGTAAATCAGGATAAATCAGCTCTTTTTCAAAAAATGATTGCCTTTATATTACTGTTAGTCACAAAAATCATCATCACAAAGTTAAAAGCAAAAACTCCATCGGTGTATATCGCAGCAAGGCGGGTCTGTGTAGGTGTGAAACGAGTCAAAACTGGTACAATGCAGATTAATTTATCGGTAGCTAAGAGTTTATATGTCGGTTTCATTGCTGAAATACAATACATTAGGCCTAGACCAGTCGTGTCAGGAGTTAATCAATGTCGAAAGTGTCGAACAGCTCATTATCCAATGCCAGCGATTACAAGCGTTAAATCAAGCATTATTGGTATTAGGTGGCGGCAGTAATGTGGTTTTAACCACTGATTTCGCGGGTTCGGTATTGAGAATGAACACGAAAGGTATTGAGGTGGAGCAACAAGCTGATGGCGTAACGTTAACCGTGCAAGCGGGTGAAAATTGGCATCAATTGGTTGAATATTGTCTGCAGCAAGGCTTTTATGGATTGGAAAACTTAGCGTTAATCCCCGGTAGTGTTGGAGCTGCGCCGATTCAGAATATTGGTGCCTATGGCGTGGAGTTTGGTCAGTTTTGTACCCAAGTTGAATATTTAGACCGAACGTCTTTTAAGCTTAATAGGTTGGATAATCAACAGTGTCAGTTTGGTTATCGCGATTCCATTTTTAAACAGGCGCTAATGGGAAAAGCGATTATCACTGCGGTCAGGTTATTTATTCCGGCTAATTGGCAGCCTAATTTAAGCTATGGTCCGTTAAAGCATTTATCGGCTGATACCGTCAGTGCAGTACAAGTTTTTGACCATGTTTGCCAAACCCGTAAGGCGAAGTTACCCGACCCGAATGTAATGGGGAATGTGGGCAGTTTTTTTAAAAACCCAATTATTACTGCGGCAAAGTTTGCTTTGTTAAAACAACAATACCCAAATATCGTCGGCTACCCACAAGATAAAGGCGACATAAAAGTAGCCGCTGGTTGGTTAATTGAGCATGCGCATTTGAAAGGATACAAGCTTGGCAACGCTGGCGTACATGATAAACAAGCCTTAGTATTAATTAATTTAGGCCACGCAAGGGGCGAGGACATTTGCCGTTTAGCTAAATATGTTATGCAAGTTGTTGAAACGACATTTGCAATAACATTAGAAGCGGAGCCAAGAGTGATGGGATCACAAGCGGAGGTAGCATTAGTATGACCATGCAACATTGGGCAACAAAGCGAGATATCTTAGCCTTATTAACGGCGGATAAATTCGTCTCAGGTGAGCAAATTGCTACTGCACTAGGGCTTACGCGCGGTGCGGTTAATCAACACATTGATGCTATGGCACAATACGGCATTGATATCTATTCAGTGAAAGGTAAGGGATACCAATTAGCTGAGCCTATTTCGTTAATAGACGAATCTCGGTTGCTGACATTAATAGACAAACGCTGTTTTTATTTTGATGACATCGACAGTACAAATGGGTTTTTAATGGCACATGCTGCAGAGCTTAATAGTGGCGATGTTTGTATTGCTGAATATCAGTCAAAAGGGCGTGGTCGTAGAGGGCGTACATGGCAGTCACCTTATGGACATCATCTATATACTTCCGTGTTTTGGCGTACATCGCTGACTCCGCCACAACTCATGGGATTAAGTTTGGTCATTGGCTGTTCTATGGTGCAGGTATTGAAAGCCTTTGGCGTTGACGGTTTGAGTGTCAAATGGCCGAATGATATTTACCGCGATGGTCGCAAATTAGCGGGGGTATTGGTTGAGTTAGGTGCGAATCAAGCTCAAGGTCTTGAGCTGGTGATTGGGCTTGGATTGAATATGAATATGTCTAAGGCACAAGGGCTGAAAATCGATCAACCGTGGAGTGATTTGTCAGGGGTAGAAAATCAGATCGATAAGACCATGTTAATGGGGCAATTGCATCAACAAATATGTGAAGACATTGAGCACTTTGAACGTACAGGCTTAGTTGACTTTATTGCTCGTTGGAATCAAGACGATCAGTTTATGGGAAAAGCAGTGACATTGATCATGGCACCAAATGAAGTTTACGGCACTTATTGCGGTATTGATAAAGACGGCGCTGTAATGCTCAATACCGCACAGGGAAAACAAAGTTATATCGGTGGAGAAATAAGCCTGCGAGCAGATTAATCACCTTTAAGATGTTATTTTTGGAGTAACACCTTTTCCATCGTGTGGTTTGGACCTTTTTGTAAAATAAGATGTGCCCGTTCTCGCGTGGGCTGAATATTCAGTTTTAGGTTTGGTGCATTAATTGTATCCCAAATATTGCCCGCAATGGCATTGGCTTCATCGTCCGTTAAATTAGAATAATGATTGAAGTAAGAGTCGGGATTTATAAAGGCGCTTTGTCTAAATTGTAAAAAGCGTTGCATGTACCATTGCTTTAATAACGGCTCTGGTGCATCGACATAAATAGAAAAGTCGACAAAATCGGAGACAAAGGGGGCAGTGGAATGCACTAAAGTATCCATACCTGTCTGTAAAACATTTAATCCTTCTAGAATTAAAATATCAGGTTGACGTACTGGCTGATGCTCATCATGTCTGCGATCATAAGTAATATGCGAGTATAGCGGAGCTAATACTTCCTTTTGGCCCGCTTTCACCGCAGAGATAAACTGGCTGAGCATTTTCACATCGTAACTTTCAGGAAAGCCTTTGCGTTTCATCAATCCTTTACGTTTTAAATCGGCAAGTGGATATAAAAAACCATCAGTGGTCACTAAGTCAACTTTAGGATGTTCGGGCCAATGTTGTAATAGTGCTTGTAAAATTCGCGCCGTAGTACTTTTACCTACGGCAACACTGCCTGAAATGCTAATTATATAGGGGCTTTGATCTGGCTTTTGGTCGAGAAACTGCTCAAGTACAAGATTTCGTTGTTGTTTGGCACCAACAATTAAATTAAGTAAACGGCTTAGGGGGAGATATATGTCAGTTACTTCAGCGAGCGACAGCTGTTCATTCATACCGCGTAAACGAGTCAACTCCGTTTCGCTTAACGTCAGCGGTACGGCTTTGCGCAGTTTCGACCATTTGTCACGAGTAAAAGTATAATACAGGGCATTTTGAAGTGTGCTTGTCGAGTTCATGACCATTCCTTTTGTAAGCAAGCACAGTAACGCAAAAACGACAGTTGAAACAATAGTGCAATAATAAATCCCAACTGAATTATGCTTAATTGTGCACAAAGGCAGCAAAGTGCGCGGTTTAAGGATAAAAAAGCATCGTTTAGGCATTTTTTTTGTTTTTTTTGCAAATTTAAGTTGCACTCGACGCGACATTTACCTAATATCCGTCCCCGAAATGATTAGCCGGTATAGCTCAGTTGGTAGAGCAACTGACTTGTAATCAGTAGGTCCCGAGTTCGACTCTTGGTGCCGGCACCATTTTCTGGAGGGGTTCCCGAGTGGCCAAAGGGATCAGACTGTAAATCTGACGGCTCAGCCTTCGAAGGTTCGAATCCTTCTCCCTCCACCATTTTTAAAGGTAGTTAGGTAGCCTTTCAGGTTGCGCGGATGTCGTATAATGGTATTACTCCAGCCTTCCAAGCTGATAACGCGGGTTCGATTCCCGCCATCCGCTCCAAATTGCTGAATGACTTGATTGCTTAATCGTTCTTTTTATTTGAATTATTAAGTCAATCAAATCCTTTAAATCAGCACCTCCTGTCTTATGCTAAACTTAATCACCCAAAACTAATTGATTCGATGTCATTTCATGCGTCGGATTTTTTCTATATGTGTTTTTATTACCAAGACTCTGGATTGAGGCAATATCATGGCTAAAGAAAAATTTGAACGTAGCAAACCACACGTAAACGTGGGCACAATTGGTCACGTTGACCATGGTAAAACTACTTTAACAGCAGCAATCTCAGCAGTATTGACTAAAGCATACGGCGGTGATGTTAAAGATTTCGCACAAATCGATAATGCTCCAGAAGAGCGTGAGCGTGGTATTACTATTAATACTTCTCACATCGAATATGACACACCAACACGTCACTACGCACACGTAGATTGTCCTGGTCACGCGGATTATGTTAAAAACATGATTACTGGTGCAGCCCAAATGGACGGCGCAATCTTAGTAGTAGCAGCGACAGATGGCCCAATGCCACAGACTCGTGAGCACATCCTACTTTCACGTCAGGTTGGTGTACCTTTCATCATCGTATTCATGAACAAATGTGACATGGTTGACGATGAAGAACTACTAGAATTAGTAGAGATGGAAGTTCGTGAACTTCTTTCAGAATATGACTTCCCAGGTGATGACTTACCAGTAATCCAAGGTTCAGCACTTAAAGCGCTAGAAGGCGAAGCTGATTGGGAAGCTAAAGTACTAGAACTTGCAGAAGCGCTAGATACTTATATTCCAGAGCCAGAGCGTGATATTGATAAGCCTTTCCTACTTCCAATTGAAGATGTATTCTCAATTCAAGGTCGTGGTACAGTTGTAACAGGTCGTGTAGAGCGTGGTATCATCCGCGTATCAGACGATGTAGAAATCGTTGGTATCAAAGACACTACAACAACAACTTGTACAGGTGTTGAAATGTTCCGTAAACTGCTTGACGAAGGTCGTGCAGGTGAGAACTGTGGTGTTCTATTACGTGGTACTAAGCGTGATGAAGTAGAACGTGGTCAAGTTCTTGCTAAGCCAGGAACCATCACTCCACACACCACTTTCGAATCAGAAGTATACGTACTTTCGAAAGATGAAGGTGGACGTCACACACCATTCTTCAAAGGTTACCGTCCACAGTTTTATTTCCGTACAACTGACGTAACTGGTACTATTGAGTTACCAGAAGGCGTAGAAATGGTAATGCCTGGTGATAACATCAAAATGGTTGTTACACTAATCTACCCAATCGCGATGGACGACGGTTTACGTTTCGCTATCCGTGAAGGTGGCCGTACAGTAGGTGCTGGTGTTGTAGCTAAAATCATTGCTTAATAGCAGATTTTAACTCACATCTAAAAAGGAAGCTTCGGCTTCCTTTTTTGTTTTTAAATTTAAATAGCATGTTTTTTCAATTTTGTTACGCTAACAGCACTTAGCATGTTGCGAACAAAGTTGAATAAGAATACAATCTATGGCCGATTTTTGACCCTGCGCGGCACTATATTCCTAAATAATGGAATATAAACAAGTAAACATGTAATTGTTTAAATATGAGCTCAGGTCGTAGTAAGTAACGGAACTAACCGATGACAACAAATACTGAAAACCAGAGTACTTCTCTGGATATTTTAAAGTGGGGCGTTGCAGTAGTATTAATCGCAGCTGCAGTTATCGCTAACCACTCTTTTAGTGAAGCCAGTGTGGTTGCTCGCGCAGCTGGTGTAATTGTGACATTCGCAATTGCAGGTTTTATTGCTGCTCAAACAATTAAAGGCAAAATAGCACTTAATTTTGCTAAAGAAGCACAAATTGAAGTGCGTAAGGTTGTATGGCCAACGCGTCAAGAAGCGCGTAATACTACGTTTATCGTACTTGCTGCAACAGGTGTTGTTGCATTAATCCTTTGGGGATTAGACGCAGTGTTGCTACAACTAGTAAATTTCATTACCGGCGTATAGGCATTAAAAATGACTGAAGCTACTGAAGCGAAAAAAAGATGGTATGTGATCCAAGCATTTTCTGGCTATGAAGGCCGTGTATGCAAAACACTGCTTGAACATATCAAAATGCACAACATGGAAGATTACTTCGGTGAGGTATTAGTACCTACAGAAGAAGTAGTTGAAATGCGTGCAGGTCAACGCCGTAAAAGTGAACGTAAGTTCTTTCCAGGCTATGTATTAGTACAGATGGAAATGAATGATGATAGCTGGCATTTAGTGAAAAGCATTCCACGTGTAATGGGTTTCATTGGTGGCACCTCAGATCGTCCGGCACCGATTTCTGATAAAGAAGCGGATGCAATTTTACAACGTCTTCAAGAAACCACTGAGTCTCCAACGCATCGCGTTATGTTCGAGCCTGGTGAAGTTGTTCGCGTATCTGATGGTCCATTTGCAGACTTTAATGGCACAATCGAAGAAGTTGATTACGACAAAAACCGCGTTAAGGTTTCTGTAATGATCTTCGGTCGCTCAACGCCTGTAGAGCTAGATTTTAGTCAGATTGAGAAAAGCTGATTAAATTAAAAGCAAATTTATGATTGTTTGCGGGTGCAGATTTTTGTATAATCTGCGCCCGTTGTTTTCAGGGGAGCATATTGGCATGTCGCCGATAAGCGTTTGAACCCAAATTGAGGAAATGTCGACATGGCAAAGAAAATTGAAGCTTATATTAAGCTACAAGTAGCAGCCGGTGCTGCAAACCCGTCTCCACCAGTTGGTCCAGCTTTGGGTCAAAAAGGTGTGAACATCATGGAATTCTGTAAAGCATTCAATGCTCGTACTGAAAAGTTCGACAAAGGCATGCCAATTCCAGTTGTTATCACTGTTTATAACGACCGTTCTTTCACTTTCGAAACTAAGACTCCTCCTGCGTCTTTCCTACTGCTTAAAGCAGCGGGTCTGAAATCAGGTTCAGGTCGTCCAAATACTGAGAAAGTTGGAACTATCAAGCGCAGCGCTGTTCAGGAAATTGCTGAAACTAAAGCCGCTGATATGACTGGTGCTGATATTGAAGCTATGATGCGTTCAATTGAAGGTACTGCACGTTCAATGGGTTTGGTAGTAGAGGACTAATATAATGGCAAAGCTAACTAAACGTATGCGCGTTATCCGCGAGAAAGTTGAAGCGACTAAAAGCTACGATATTAACGAAGCTGTAGCTCTTCTTAAAGAATTAGCAACTGCTAAATTCGTTGAGAGTGTTGACGTTGCCGTTAACCTAGGTATTGATCCTCGTAAATCAGACCAAAACGTGCGTGGTGCTACTGTACTTCCACACGGTACTGGTCGTGATATCCGCGTTGCGGTATTCACACAAGGTGCAAACGCTGAAGCTGCGAAAGAAGCTGGCGCAGAACTTGTTGGTATGGACGACTTAGCTGCACAAGTTAAAGCTGGCGAAATGAACTTCGACGTTGTTATTGCATCTCCAGATGCAATGCGTGTTGTTGGTCAGTTAGGTCAAGTATTAGGCCCACGTGGTTTAATGCCTAACCCTAAAACTGGTACTGTGACTCCAAATGTTGCAGAAGCAGTTAAGAATGCTAAAGCTGGTCAAGTTCGTTACCGCAACGACAAAAATGGTATTATCCACACTACTATCGGTAAAGTGGACTTTACTACTGAACAGCTTAAAGAAAACTTAGAATCACTAGTCGCTGCACTGAAAAAGGCTAAGCCTGCAGTTGCAAAAGGCGTTTACGTGAAGAAAGTTAGCATCTCTACAACTATGGGCGCAGGTGTTGCTGTTGACCAAAGTTCGTTAGAAGAAGCGAAGTAATATACAAAGAGTGCGTATTAGTCTATAATGCGCGCACTTTGTGGGTTGAAGCTGATTTGACGTGATTTATATCGCGAAGAATTGGCTTCCGTCCAAGACCGCAGGTGTATATCAATAGATACACTTAATTTCCTGCGTAGACGGTGTCAGACCCCCAGAAAGAATTTTATTCTGCTGGAAATCTGCACCGTAAGTAACTAAACACAGGTGTGTTTAGTTTGGTTAATACTAGGGGGATCCCTAGGTAGAATCCAGGAGTAAGGCCAATGGCATTAAGACTCGAAGACAAAAAGGCAATTGTTGCTGAAGTCAACGAAGCTGCCAAAGGTGCACTTTCTGCAGTTGTTGCCGATTCACGCGGTGTAACTGTAGGAGCCATGACTGCTCTACGTAAAACAGCTCGCGAAAATGGTGTGTTTGTACGCGTTGTACGTAACACATTAGCTAAGCGTGCTGTTGAAGGTACTAATTTTGAGTGCTTAGTAGACACATTCACTGGCCCAACTTTAATTGCATTTTCTAATGAGCACCCAGGTGCTGCAGCGCGTCTTTTAAAAGACTTCGCTAAACAAGAAGAGCAGTTTGAAGTTAAAGGTGCAGCATTTGAAGGAGAATTCATCTCCGCAGCTGATATTGATCGTTTAGCGAAACTACCAACATACGACGAAGCATTAGCTCAGTTAATGATGACCATGAAAGAGGCATCAGCTGGCAAATTCGTACGTACTTTGGCTGCCCTACGCGATCAGAAAGAAGCAGCATAATTTTTCATTAGCTGCTTAATTAAATTGAATTCAGAACAATAGGAAATATTTCTAATGTCTATCACTAAAGATCAAATCTTAGAAGCCTTTGCAGAAATGTCTGTAATGGAAGTTGTTGAACTAATCGAAGCAATGGAAGAGAAGTTCGGCGTATCTGCTGCAGCTGCTGCTGTTGCTGTTGGCGGTGACGCTGGCGCTGCTGCTGTAGAGCAAACTGAATTTGACGTCATGATGACTTCATTCGGTGCAAACAAAGTTGCTGTAATTAAAGCACTTCGTGGCGCAACAGGTCTTGGCCTTAAAGAAGCAAAAGCGATGGCTGAATCTGCACCAGTTGCAGTTAAAGAAGCTATCACTAAAGAAGAAGCTGAAGCACTTAAAGCTGATTTAGAAGCTGCTGGCGCTGAAGTTGAAATCAAGTAAGCTATAATCTAGCTTACTCACCCAAGTAATTGGGTGAAGGCTGGCGGTTTTTTAACCGTCGGCCTTTTTTGCGCTCTAAGCGCAGGCGATTTTTTCTCACCGTTTGTCGCCAATGTTTAGCAGTCCCTAGCAGAGATTACTGGTTAGGTTCTTGCATCAACGGTGATGGGCAAACGTGCTGATTTAATTAATTTTATTTCAGTCTTGGTCACATCTCGTAAGTAGAGGAAACCCATGGTTTACTCCTATTCTGAAAAGAAGCGTATTCGCAAAGACTTTGGTAAGCGTCCTAAAGTATTGGACATCCCTTATTTATTGTCTATCCAGTTAGACTCTTTTAAGAAGTTCACCGATCAAGACCCTACGGGTGAACGTGGCTTTGAAGCCGCATTCCGTAGCGTTTTTCCTATCAAGAGCTTTTCTGGCTATAGTGAGCTGCAATATGTCAGCTATAAGCTAGGTGAGCCAGTTTTTGATGTGAAAGAATGTCAGATCCGCGGTGTTACATATTCAGCGCCATTACGCGTTAAGCTACGCATGGTACTGTTTGACCGTGAAGCTGCAGCAGGTACTGTAAAAGATATCAAAGAACAAGAAGTCTACATGGGTGATATCCCATTAATGACTGAAAACGGTACTTTTGTTATCAATGGTACTGAGCGTGTAATCGTATCTCAGTTACACCGTTCTCCTGGTGTTTTCTTCGATCACGACCGTGGTAAAACCCACTCATCAGGTAAAGTGTTATATAACGCACGTATTATTCCTTACCGTGGTTCATGGCTTGATTTCGAATTTGACCCTAAAGATGCATTATTTGTCCGTATTGACCGTCGCCGTAAATTACCAGCGACTATCATCTTACGTGCATTAGAATTCTCTACTCAAGAAATTCTTGACTTATTCTTCCAACGCATTGAGTTCAAGATTAAGCAAGATTCTTTAGTCATGAAACTTGTACCTGATCGCCTACGTGGTGAAACGGCAAGTTATGATATTAAAGATGCTGAAGGCACGTTATTAGTTGAAGCCGGTCGCCGTGTTACTGCTCGTCATATTAGACAGCTAGAAAAAAGTAATACGACTGAACTTGAAGTACCTGTTGATTACATTGTGGGCAAGTATGCTGCACAAGATTATATCGATCAGGACACCGGTGAAGTACTGATTGCTGCTAACAGTGAAATCTCATTAGAAGATCTAGCTAAACTTTCTTTAGCGGGCATCAAAGAAATTGATACTCTGTTTATCAATGACTTAGATCATGGTGCATACATCGCCGACACATTACGTATTGATTCAACGACTACACGCTTAGAAGCGTTAGTTGAAATCTACCGTATGATGCGTCCTGGCGAGCCACCAACCAAAGATGCCGCAGAAGGTTTATTCCAAAACCTATTCTTCAGTGACGAACGTTATGACTTATCAAAAGTAGGTCGTATGAAGTTCAACCGTCGTCTTGAAATGTCTGAAGACGAAGGTGCAGGCATATTGTCAAAAGACGATATCGTTGCAGTAATGAAGAAAATCATTGAAATCCGCAATGGCGATGACGAAGTCGATGATATCGACCACTTAGGTAACCGTCGTATTCGTTCTGTGGGTGAAATGGCTGAAAACCAATTCCGTGTTGGTTTAGTACGTGTTGAACGTGCGGTTCGTGAACGTCTATCTCTAGGCGATTTAAACGAGCTTATGCCTCAAGATTTGATTAACGCTAAACCGATTTCTGCGGCAGTGAAAGAATTCTTTGGTTCTTCACAGCTTTCTCAATTCATGGATCAAAACAACCCGCTATCAGAAGTGACGCATAAACGTCGTATTTCTGCATTAGGCCCAGGTGGTTTGACTCGTGAACGTGCAGGCTTCGAAGTACGTGACGTGCATCCGACTCACTACGGTCGTTTATGTCCAATTGAAACGCCAGAGGGACCAAACATTGGTCTTATTAACTCTTTGGCAAGTTTTGCACGTACTAACTCATACGGCTTCCTTGAAACACCATACCGTAAGGTTGTTGATGGTGTGGTTACTGATGATGTTGAATACTTATCGGCAATCGAAGAAGGTCGTTATGTGATCGCGCAGGCGAACATTGAAATTGACGGTGAAAATCGCATTATTGAAGAACAAGTTGCTTGTCGTCACAAAGGTGAATCAACCTTTATGCGTCCTTCTGATATTCAATATATGGATGTATCACCACAACAGATTATCTCTGTTGCAGCGTCATTAATTCCGTTCTTAGAACACGATGATGCTAACCGTGCATTGATGGGTGCAAACATGCAACGTCAAGCCGTACCAACACTAAATGCTGAAAAACCATTAGTCGGTACTGGTATTGAACGTACTCTTGCTGTTGACTCTGGTGTGGTTGTTGCTGCTAAACGTGGTGGTGTGGTTGATTATGTTGACGCAAGTCGTATCGTAATCAAAGTAAATGAAGACGAACTGACTCCTGGTGAAGCAGGTATCGACATTTACAACCTGACAAAATACACCCGTTCAAACCAAAACACTTGTATTAACCAACGTCCTCGTTGTTTTGTTGGTGAGCCAGTTGTTCGTGGTGATGTTTTAGCTGATGGTCCGTCTACCGATTTAGGTGACTTGGCACTTGGTCAAAACATGCGTATCGCATTTATGCCTTGGAATGGTTATAACTTTGAGGATTCTATCCTTATTTCTGAGCGCGTAGCGCAAGAAGACCGTTTCACCACTATTCATATTCAAGAATTATCATGTATTGCACGTGATACTAAATTGGGTAGCGAAGAGATCACCGCTGATATTCCAAACGTAGGTGAGTCTGCTCTATCTAAATTAGATGAGTCGGGCATTGTTTACATTGGTGCAGAAGTGAAGGGCGGCGATATTTTAGTTGGTAAAGTGACACCTAAAGGTGAAACACAGCTAACGCCAGAAGAAAAACTGCTCCGTGCGATTTTCGGTGAGAAAGCATCTGATGTTAAGGATAGCTCTCTACGTGTACCTAATTCAGTTAAAGGTACCATCATCGACGTTCAAGTCTTCACCCGTGATGGTGTTGAAAAAGACAAGCGCGCACTTGAAATTGAAGAAATGCACGTTAGCCAAGCTCGTAAGGACTTAGGTGAAGAGTTCAAGATCCTTGAAGAAGGTGTCTTAAACCGTGCACGCAACTTGTTATTGTCAGCGGGTTTCTCAGAAGCTAAATTAGCCGAAATTGCACGCAAAGATGTATTGATTCAAGTTGTAGACGACGAAACAAAACAAACTGAACTAGAGCAGTTAGCTGAGCAGCACGAAGAGCTTAAAGCTGATTTTGATAAGAAGTTTGAAATTAAACGTCGTAAGATCACTCAAGGTGATGATTTAGCACCAGGTGTACTTAAAATTGTTAAGGTTTACCTTGCAGTAAAACGTACTATCCAACCTGGTGATAAAATGGCGGGTCGTCATGGTAACAAAGGTGTTATCTCGAAGATTTGTCCAATTGAAGATATGCCATATGATGAAACAGGAAACCCTGTTGATATCGTACTAAACCCACTGGGTGTACCATCGCGTATGAACATTGGTCAGGTATTAGAAGTTCACATGGGCGCTGCCGCTAAAGGTATCGGTAATCGTATTACTGAAATGCTTGACGAACAGCGTGAATTAGCTGAGCTTCGTGGTTATATCAAACAAGTTTATGAGTTAGGTGATGAAATTCAACAAAAAGTTGACATCGACTCATTCTCTGATGATGAAGTTGTACGCCTTGCTAAACACCTTAAAACTGGTTTGCCAATTGCAACCCCAGCATTTGATGGTGCTAAAGAAAAAGAGATCAAGCAAATGCTTGAACTTGCCGGCTTACCTACTTCTGGCCAGTTAACGTTATGTGACGGCCGTACCGGTAACGAATTTGAGCGTAAAGTAACTGTTGGTTACATGTATATGCTTAAACTGAACCATTTAGTTGATGACAAGATGCACGCCCGTTCTACAGGTTCGTACAGCTTAGTGACTCAACAACCATTGGGTGGTAAAGCTCAATTTGGTGGTCAGCGTTTCGGTGAGATGGAAGTATGGGCACTAGAAGCATACGGTGCTGCTTATACTCTTCAAGAAATGCTAACGGTTAAATCAGATGACGTTAACGGTCGCACACAGATGTATAAAAACATCGTCGACGGTAACCATCAGATGCAACCTGGCATGCCAGAGTCCTTCAACGTATTGCTGAAGGAGATCCGTTCACTGGGTATTAATATCGAGTTGGATCAAGAGTAAGCATCGCTCTTTAGCAATGTTTGGTAACCTAACGGTGCTCTGCACAGCAGAGCACCTGGTTTAACTCCTTCAGGAGAGAAACGTGAAAGACTTATTAAAGTTTCTTAAACAGCAAAGCAAGACTGAAGAATTTAACGGTATTAAAATTGGGTTGGCTTCGCCTGACCTAATCCGTTCTTGGTCTTTTGGTGAAGTTAAAAAGCCAGAAACCATTAACTACCGTACATTCAAACCTGAACGTGAAGGTTTGTTCTGTGCGCGTATTTTCGGTCCTGTAAAAGATTACGAATGTTTGTGTGGTAAATACAAACGTCTTAAGCACCGCGGTGTGATATGTGAAAAGTGTGGCGTTGAAGTCACCCAAACCAAAGTACGTCGTGAGCGTATGGGTCACATTGAATTGGCTAGCCCAGTTGCACACATTTGGTTCTTAAAATCACTTCCGTCTCGTATCGGTTTGATGCTAGATATGACACTACGTGACATTGAACGCGTACTGTACTTTGAATCATTTGTCGTGATTGAGCCTGGCATGACCTCGCTTGAGCGCGGTCAAATGTTAACGGAAGAAACTTACTTAGACGCCTTAGAAGAATACGGTGATGAGTTTGAAGCTAAAATGGGTGCTGAAGCCGTTTTAGACTTATTACGTGCAATCGATTTAGCAGAACAAATCGAACAAATGCGTGAAGAGTTACCTTCAATCAATTCTGAGACTCGTCGTAAGAAAGTCACTAAGCGTTTGAAGTTAATGGAAGCCTTCTTTACCTCTGGTAACAAACCAGAGTGGATGATCCTAAAAGTATTACCAGTACTTCCACCTGATTTACGTCCTCTAGTTCCGCTAGATGGCGGACGTTTTGCTACCTCTGATTTGAACGACCTTTATCGTCGTGTCATCAACCGTAACAACCGTCTAAAACGTCTATTGGACTTAGCTGCTCCGGATATTATCGTACGTAACGAAAAACGTATGCTACAAGAATCTGTTGATGCGCTATTAGATAATGGTCGTCGTGGTCGTGCAATTACCGGATCTAACAAACGTCCTCTTAAATCTTTGGCTGACATGATCAAAGGTAAACAAGGTCGCTTCCGTCAGAACTTACTTGGTAAACGTGTAGATTACTCAGGTCGTTCGGTAATTACTGTAGGCCCAACTTTGCGTCTGCATCAGTGTGGTCTTCCTAAGAAGATGGCTCTTGAGCTATTTAAACCATTTATTTATGGCAAATTAGAAGGTCGTGGTCTTGCTACGACAATCAAAGCAGCTAAGAAAATGGTTGAGCGTGAACAAGCAGAAGTATGGGATGTATTAGACGAAGTGATTCGTGAACATCCAGTGATGCTTAACCGTGCACCAACACTTCATAGACTAGGTATCCAAGCATTTGAACCTGTTCTAATTGAAGGTAAAGCAATTCAATTACACCCACTCGTTTGTGCAGCGTACAACGCTGACTTCGATGGTGACCAAATGGCGGTACATGTTCCATTAACTCTGGAAGCTCAACTTGAAGCTCGTGCGTTAATGATGTCTACCAATAACATTTTGTCACCTGCAAACGGTGAGCCTGTTATTACTCCGTCTCAAGACGTTGTATTAGGCTTATATTACACCAGCCGGGAATGTGTAAACGGTAAAGGTGAAGGCATGGCTTTCTCTTCAGTTGCTGAAGTAGAAAAAGCGTATGCGACAGGTGCTGCTGAATTACATGCACGCGTTAAAGTTCGTATCACTGAAACTATCATTGATGCAAACGGTGACCGTAATCGTGTTACCCGTATTGTTGACACGACTGTTGGTCGTTCATTACTTTCATTGATCCTGCCTGAAGGCTTATCTTATGATCTGGTTAACCAGAACATGGGTAAAAAACAGATCTCGAAATTATTGAACACCTGTTACCGTCAGCTTGGTCTAAAAGACACTGTTATCTTCGCTGACCAATTGATGTATACCGGTTTCCGTTATGCAACTATCTCTGGTGCTTCTGTCGGTATTAACGACATGGAAATCCCACCTGAGAAGTACACGCTTGTTGCTGATGCTGAAGCTGAAGTTCGTGAAATTCAAGAACAGTTCCAATCTGGTCTTGTCACCGCGGGTGAGCGCTACAACAAAGTGATCGATATCTGGGCAAGTGCCAACGAAAAAGTTTCTAAAGCGATGATGAAAAATTTATCGACAGAAACCGTAGTTAATCGTGACGGTGTTGAGGAAGAACAAGAGTCTTTCAACAGCATTTACATGATGGCCGACTCGGGCGCTCGTGGTAGTGCGGCACAGATTCGTCAGCTTGCTGGTATGCGTGGTCTGATGGCTAAACCAGATGGCTCTATCATCGAAACGCCAATTGTGGCGAACTTCCGTGAAGGTCTAAACGTATCTCAGTACTTCATCTCAACTCACGGTGCACGTAAAGGTCTTGCCGATACCGCACTTAAAACAGCTAACTCGGGTTACCTAACTCGTCGTCTTGTTGATGTTGCACAAGATTTAGTTGTTATTGAAGATGACTGTGGCTCTGAACGCGGTCTAACAATGAAACCACTAATCGAAGGTGGTGATGTTGTTGAACCATTACGCGAACGCGTACTGGGTCGTGTTGTTGCGCAAGATGTATTTAAGCCTGGTACTGATGAAGTTCTTGCTCCGCGCAATACGCTGTTAGACGAAAAATGGTGTGATAAGTTAGAAGAAAACAGTGTTGACGAAGTCATCGTTCGCTCTGTAATTACTTGTGAAACTGATTTCGGTGTTTGTGCAGCATGTTATGGTCGTGACTTAGCACGTGGTCATATCATTAACCACGGTGAAGCTATTGGTGTTGTTGCTGCTCAATCTATTGGTGAGCCTGGTACACAGCTTACAATGCGTACGTTCCACATTGGTGGTGCTGCATCTAGAGCATCTGCTGAAAATAATGTTCAAGTTAAAAATGCAGGTTCATTGAAACTGCATAATGCTAAACACGTTACTAACGTTGAAGGTAAACTTGTTATCGTTTCTCGTTCATCAGAACTAGCTGTTATCGATGAGCTAGGTCGAGAAAAAGAGCGTTATAAAGTGCCTTACGGTACTGTGCTTGAGAAATTGGAAGAAAGTGAATTATCAGCGGGCGAAATCATCGCGAACTGGGATCCACATACTCACCCAATCATCTCAGAAGTAGCGGGTAGTGTTAAGTTTGTTGACATGATTGATGGCGTGACGATGACTCGTCAAACAGATGAACTAACGGGTCTTTCTTCAATTGTTGTATTGGACGCAAATGCGCGTACTGCAGCAGGTAAAGAAATGCGTCCAGCAATTCGCCTTGTTGATGCTAACGGTGATGACTTAATGATCCCTGGGACAGAGGTTCCAGCTCAATACTTCTTACCTGGTCACGCAATTGTTGCTAAAGACGATAACGCGAAAATCAACGTTGGTGATGCGCTAGCGCGTATTCCACAAGAGTCATCAAAAACTCGCGATATTACCGGTGGTCTGCCACGTGTTGCTGACTTGTTCGAAGCACGTAAACCTAAAGAACCTGCAATTCTTGCAGAAATCTCAGGTACTATCTCGTTTGGTAAAGAGACCAAAGGCAAGCGCCGTTTGGTTATCACACCAGCAGATGGCAGTGATCACTACGAAGAGATGATCCCTAAGTGGCGTAACTTAAACGTGTTCGAAGGTGAAAAAGTTGAACGCGGTGAAGTGATTGCAGATGGCCCAGAAGCTGCACATGATATCTTACGTTTACGTGGTATCCATCATGTAGCGAATTACATTGTGAACGAAGTTCAAGATGTATACCGTCTACAGGGTGTAAAAATCAACGATAAACACATTGAAGTTATCATTCGTCAAATGCTTCGTAAGTGTATCATTGAGAACGCTGGTGATAGTGAGTTCCTTGAAGGCGAACAAGCTGAAGTTTCGCGCGTTAAAATTGCTAACCGTGAGCTTATTGCTCAAGGTAAAGCGCCTGCAACGTTTGAACGTGAATTATTAGGTATTACCAAAGCATCTTTGGCTACTGAATCATTCATTTCAGCAGCATCGTTCCAAGAAACAACTCGCGTACTGACTGAAGCTGCAGTAGGTGGTAAGAGCGATCAATTACGTGGTCTTAAAGAAAACGTAATCGTTGGTCGTCTAATCCCTGCGGGTACTGGCTACTCTTACCATATGAACCGCAACGAAGAACGTGCCAAAGGTACGGACAATGTTGAGGCTCCAACGGTAACCGCTAGTGAAGCTGAGCAGAACCTCGCTGATCTACTTAATTTGGCTGGTAGCCAAGACTAAGTGATCAAAATGTAAAAAAAGGCGCCTAAGGCGCCTTTTTTTATGTTATTTCGATCAAAAGTTGTCTATTTCTTGACAGGCAGCCATTACCTTTCTAAAATTCCGCGTCCCACAATTGTGGGATATAGATTTTTCACACCTAATTGTTGAGATATTCAACTGTCGGAGCTATACATGGCAACTGTAAACCAGTTGGTACGTAAGCCACGCGCGCCAAAAGTCGAAAAGACGAATGTGCCTGCGTTGAATGCGTGCCCACAAAAACGTGGTGTTTGTACTCGTGTGTACACTACTACACCTAAAAAACCTAACTCTGCACTACGTAAAGTAGCTCGTGTGCGTCTAACTAACGGTTTCGAAGTAACTTCGTACATCGGTGGTGAAGGCCATAACTTGCAAGAACATAGTGTAATCCTAATCCGTGGTGGTCGTGTTAAAGATTTACCAGGTGTGCGTTACCACACTGTTCGTGGCGCATTAGACTGTGCTGGTGTGACTACTCGTCGCCAAGGCCGTTCTAAATATGGTGCTAAGCGTCCTAAGTCTTAACGTATCCCGTTAATAGTAAGGCCAAGCTAAATTTATAGACATTCCAGTTTTGGAAATACCTGAAGCATACGGAGAATTAATATGCCAAGACGTCGCGTTGTAGGACAACGTAAAATCCTACCAGATCCAAAGTTTCAAAGTGAGTTGCTGGCTAAGTTCATCAACGTCATCATGCAGGACGGCAAAAAGTCGACTGCTGAAAAAATTATTTACAAGGCGTTAGATGTTGTTGCTGAGAAAAAAGGCGAAGAACATTTAAGCATCCTTGACGCAGCACTTGAAAATGTTCGCCCATCAGTCGAGGTTAAATCTCGTCGTGTTGGTGGTTCAACTTATCAAGTTCCATGCGAAGTTCGTCCAGTGCGTCGTAACGCACTAGCGATGCGCTGGTTAGTTGAAGCTGCTCGCAAGCGTGGTGAAAAATCTATGGCTCTACGTCTAGCAGGTGAAATGTTAGACGCATCTGAAAACAAAGGTACAGCTGTTAAGAAACGTGAAGACGTTCACCGTATGGCTGAAGCAAACAAAGCCTTTGCTCATTACCGTTGGTAATATAATGAGGCGGGCTAATGCCCGCCTCATATTGTTGATATTTACTAAAGTTTACACTTTAGTTGAGAGGGTATAAAAGTGGCTCGTACAACCCCAATTGAGCATTACCGCAACATCGGTATTGTCGCTCATGTGGATGCAGGTAAAACTACCACAACAGAACGTGTTCTGTTCTATACCGGTTTGTCTCATAAAATCGGTGAAGTGCATGATGGCGCCGCTACAACAGATTGGATGGTTCAGGAGCAAGAGCGTGGTATTACTATCACATCTGCTGCAGTAACTGCTTTCTGGCGTGGTATGGATGCTCAATTCACTGAACATCGTATTAATATCATCGATACTCCCGGCCACGTTGACTTCACCATTGAAGTGGAGCGTTCTTTACGTGTTCTTGATGGCGCAGTAGTTGTATTTTGTGGCTCATCAGGCGTAGAACCTCAATCAGAGACTGTTTGGCGTCAAGCCAACAAATATGAAGTACCAAGAATAGTGTTCGTCAATAAGATGGACCGTGCTGGTGCTGACTTTGATAGCGTGGTCGACCAAATTCGTAACCGCCTAGGAGCAAACTGTGTCCCTATTCAATTGAATATTGGGGCAGAAGAAAACTTCAAAGGTGTTATTGATTTGATCAAGATGAAAGCGATTAATTGGTCTGATGAAGATCAAGGAGTGACTTTCTCTTATGAAGAAATTCCTGCAAATCTTTTGGCTAAAGCCGAAGAAATGCATGAGTATTTGGTAGAAAGTGCTGCTGAAGCCTCTGATGAACTGATGGACAAATACCTTGAAGAAGGTGAGCTGTCAGAACAAGAGATTAAGCAAGCCCTACGTCAGCGAACAATCAATAATGAAATTGTTCTTGTAACCTGCGGTTCTGCATTTAAGAACAAAGGTGTGCAAGCTGTACTTGACGCGGTTGTAGATTTCTTACCTGCACCTGTCGATGTCCCTGCTATTAAGGGTATTGATATGGATGAGAAGGAAGTTGAACGTCCATCTGATGATGACGCTCCTTTTGCAGCCCTTGCGTTCAAGATTGCGACTGACCCGTTTGTTGGTACTTTAACCTTTATCCGAGTGTATTCGGGCGTGCTAGAAACTGGCGCTTCAGTATACAATTCAGTCAAACAAAAACGTGAACGTATTGGTCGTATGGTGCAAATGCATGCAAACGACCGTACCGAACTAAAAGAAGTTCGCGCGGGTGACATTGCAGCGGCTATTGGGTTAAAAGAAGTCACAACCGGCGATACTCTATGTGACAACGATAAAAAAGTAATTCTTGAGCGAATGGAGTTTCCAGAGCCTGTAATTACCATTGCCGTTGAGCCACGTTCGAAAGCTGCTCAAGACAAAATGGGGATTGCTTTGCAGAAATTAGCTGCAGAAGATCCATCATTTCGTGTTGAAACAGATGAAGATACCGCTCAAACACTCATCTCTGGAATGGGTGAGTTACATTTAGATATCATCGTCGACCGTATGCGTCGCGAGTTTGGTGTTGAATGTAATGTTGGTAAGCCACAAGTGGCATACCGAGAAACTATTCGTAGCAGTGTTGAAGTGGAAGGTAAGTTCGTCCGCCAATCAGGTGGCCGCGGTCAATTTGGTCATGTATGGCTGAAAATCGAACCACTAGCAGAAGGGGCTGGATACGAATTTGTCAATGAAATCGTAGGTGGTGTGGTTCCTCGTGAATTCATCCCAGCGGTTGACAAAGGTATTCAAGAACAAATGAAAAATGGTGTATTAGCCAGTTATCCTGTTCTTGATGTAAAAGTCACACTATTTGATGGTTCATACCATGATGTAGACTCTAACGAGATGGCTTTTAAAATTGCTGGTTCCATGGGCTTTAAAAAGGGCGCTCTAGAAGCTGACCCTGTTTTGCTCGAACCTTGCATGAAAGTAGAAGTAACAACACCTGAAGATTATATGGGCGATGTGGTGGGTGATCTCAACCGTCGTCGCGGATTAATTGAAGGTATGGACGATGGCCTAGGTGGTGTTAAAATCGTTCACTCAGTTGTTCCCCTAGCTGAAATGTTTGGTTATGCAACAGACTTGCGTAGTGCTACACAAGGTCGTGCTTCGTACTCTATGGAGTTTTTGAAATATGACCAAGCATCGCAAAATGTTGCAAAAGCGATTATTGAATCACGTACCTAATTATAGTTAGGTGCTTAATTAATTGTATATAGCTCGACAAATCGAGCACTTCTGAAAAGAAAGGAATATATTGTGGCTAAAGAAAAATTTGAACGTAGCAAACCACACGTAAACGTGGGCACAATTGGTCACGTTGACCATGGTAAAACTACTTTAACAGCAGCAATCTCAGCAGTATTGACTAAAGCATACGGCGGTGATGTTAAAGATTTCGCACAAATCGATAATGCTCCAGAAGAGCGTGAGCGTGGTATTACTATTAATACTTCTCACATCGAATATGACACACCAACACGTCACTACGCACACGTAGATTGTCCTGGTCACGCGGATTATGTTAAAAACATGATTACTGGTGCAGCCCAAATGGACGGCGCAATCTTAGTAGTAGCAGCGACAGATGGCCCAATGCCACAGACTCGTGAGCACATCCTACTTTCACGTCAGGTTGGTGTACCTTTCATCATCGTATTCATGAACAAATGTGACATGGTTGACGATGAAGAACTACTAGAATTAGTAGAGATGGAAGTTCGTGAACTTCTTTCAGAATATGACTTCCCAGGTGATGACTTACCAGTAATCCAAGGTTCAGCACTTAAAGCGCTAGAAGGCGAAGCTGATTGGGAAGCTAAAGTACTAGAACTTGCAGAAGCGCTAGATACTTATATTCCAGAGCCAGAGCGTGATATTGATAAGCCTTTCCTACTTCCAATTGAAGATGTATTCTCAATTCAAGGTCGTGGTACAGTTGTAACAGGTCGTGTAGAGCGTGGTATCATCCGCGTATCAGACGATGTAGAAATCGTTGGTATCAAAGACACTACAACAACAACTTGTACAGGTGTTGAAATGTTCCGTAAACTGCTTGACGAAGGTCGTGCAGGTGAGAACTGTGGTGTTCTATTACGTGGTACTAAGCGTGATGAAGTAGAACGTGGTCAAGTTCTTGCTAAGCCAGGAACCATCACTCCACACACCACTTTCGAATCAGAAGTATACGTACTTTCGAAAGATGAAGGTGGACGTCACACACCATTCTTCAAAGGTTACCGTCCACAGTTTTATTTCCGTACAACTGACGTAACTGGTACTATTGAGTTACCAGAAGGCGTAGAAATGGTAATGCCTGGTGATAACATCAAAATGGTTGTTACACTAATCTACCCAATCGCGATGGACGACGGTTTACGTTTCGCTATCCGTGAAGGTGGCCGTACAGTAGGTGCTGGTGTTGTAGCTAAAATCATTGCTTAATAGCAGATTTTAACTCACATCTAAAAAGGAAGCTTCGGCTTCCTTTTTTGTTATCTATAAAAAGTTGCACTTTTTATAGATAACAGTAAACTACGCAAATAAATTGTGTATTACTGCAATAGCAGATTAATTACACAACGGGCTTGATCTTTAATTATTGATCTGTATAATTGCCCCTCTCTGTACTAGTACAGAGAAAATAAAGTGAAAAACCGATATGGTTTTTTCATATTCATAGGGACTCCGATTGGGAGTCTAACGGTTAAATCATCTCGCTCTGCTTTTCCATAAGGAAGAAGCTAGAGGGTGATTTTTTATGTGTCCATTTTAGGAGCTCTGGTCAATGCAGAACCAAAGAATCCGTATCCGCTTGAAAGGTTTTGATCATCGTTTGATTGATCAGTCTACAGCGGAAATCGTTGAAACTGCTAAGCGTACAGGCGCGCAGGTACGTGGTCCAATTCCACTACCAACACGCAAAGAGCGTTATACCGTTTTGATCTCTCCGCACGTTAACAAAGATGCTCGTGATCAGTACGAAATTCGTACCCACAAGCGTTTAGTTGACATCGTAGAGCCAACAGAGAAGACAGTAGACGCATTAATGCGTTTAGATCTTGCGGCTGGTGTCGACGTTCAGATTAGCTTAGGTTAATTGAGATCCTTAGAAGAGGTTTGAGAGATGGCTATCGGTCTTATTGGTCGTAAAGTGGGTATGACCCGCATCTTCACTGAAGATGGTGCGTCAATCCCTGTAACAGTAATTGAAGTTGCTGGCAATCGCGTTGCTCAAGTGAAAACTTTAGAAAACGACGGTTATCGTGCACTTCAGTTAACTACAGGTACCAAAAAAGCCAATCGCATCACCAAAGCAGAAGCAGGTCACTTTGCCAAGGGCGGCGTTGAAGCCGGTCGTGGTTTATGGGAAATGCGTTTAGCAGATGGTGAAGGCGAAGGCATTGAAGTTGGTGCTGAGCTAAATGTTGATATTTTCGCTGACACAGCGAAAGTAGACGTTACTGGTCAGTCGAAAGGTAAAGGTTTCCAAGGCGGTATTAAGCGTTGGAACTTCCGTACTCAAGACATGACTCACGGTAACTCATTAGCGCACCGTGCGAATGGTTCTATTGGTCAGAACCAAACGCCAGGTCGCGTATTCAAAGGCAAGAAGATGTCAGGCCATATGGGTGCTGAGCAAGTAACAACTCAAAATCTACATGTTGTACGTGTTGATGCAGAGCGTAACTTGTTATTAGTACGCGGCGCAGTTCCAGGCGCTACCAATGGCGACCTGATTATCAAACCTGCCGTTAAAGCTTAAGGTCTGAGGAGATAGTAATGGAATTGGTATTGAAAGACGCCCAAAGCGCTCTTGAAGTTTCCGAAACTACCTTCGGCCGTGACTTTAACGAGGCACTGGTTCATCAGGTAGTTGTAGCTTATGCTGCAAACGCGCGTCAGGGCACTCGTGCTCAAAAGACTCGTGCGGAAGTAAAAGGCTCAGGCAAAAAGCCTTGGCGTCAAAAAGGCACAGGCCGCGCTCGTGCCGGTAGTGTTAAAGGCCCAATCTGGCGTGGCGGTGGCGTAACATTCGCTGCTAAAGCACAAGATCACAGCCAAAAAGTTAACAAGAAGATGTACCGTGGTGCTCTTAAGAGCATTCTTTCTGAATTGGTACGTCAAGAACGTCTTGTTGTCGTTGAGTCATTCAGCGTTGAAGCTCCTAAAACTAAAGAGCTAAAAGCGAAATTGAATGAGCTTAAATTAGACGACGTTCTGATTGTTACTGCAGAAGTTGATGAGAACTTATTCTTAGCAGCTCGCAACTTATACAAAGTTGACGTACGTGACGTAGCGGGTCTTGACCCAGTAAGTCTAATCGCGTTCAACACTGTTTTAGTTACTGCTGACGCAGTGAAGCAAATCGAGGAGATGCTAGCATGATCCGCGAAGAACGTTTGCTAAAAGTTATCTTAGCGCCGCATATCTCTGAAAAGAGCACTATTGTTGCTGAGAAAAACAACACTGTAGTTTTCCGTGTAGCGATTGATGCGACTAAAGCAGAAATTAAAGCTGCAGTAGCGAAGCTATTTGAAGTTGAAGTTGATTCGGTTCGCACTTTAGTTAACAAAGGCAAATCTAAACGCACTGGTGGCCGTGTTGGTCGTCGTAGCGATTGGAAAAAAGCTTACGTTACTCTAGCTGCTGGTGCTGACATCGATTTCGTCGGCGCTGAGTAAGCAAAGGAGAATTATCATGGCAGTTATTAAGTGTAAGCCTACCTCTGCTGGTCGTCGCCACGTTGTTAAAGTGGTAAACACTGACCTGCATAAGGGTAAACCTTTTGCTGGCTTGTTGGCGAAAAAGTCTAAAAGTGGTGGCCGTAACAATACTGGTCGTATCACTGTTCGTCACATCGGTGGTGGACACAAGCAGCATTACCGTATTATTGACTTCAAACGCAATAAAGATGGTATCCCTGCAAAAATCGAACGTCTTGAGTACGATCCAAACCGTACAGCGCACATTGCGCTAGTATTATACGCAGATGGTGAACGCCGCTATATTCTTGCTGCTAAAGGTATGCAAGCTGGTGACGCAATCCAATCTGGTATCGATGCCGAAATCAAGACCGGTAACGCAATGCCGTTACGCAACATTCCTGTAGGTAGTGTTGTTCACGCGGTAGAAATGAAGCCTGGTAAAGGTGCTCAGATCGCTCGTTCAGCTGGTGCTTATGTACAAGTTGTTGCTCGTGATGGCGCTTATGCAACTCTACGTCTTCGCTCAGGCGAAATGCGTAAAGTTCCAGTTGATTGCCGCGCGACATTCGGTGAAGTTGGTAATGCCGAGCACATGCTACGCCAGTTAGGTAAAGCAGGTGCTAAACGCTGGAGAGGCGTACGCCCTACAGTTCGTGGTGTTGCAATGAACCCGGTAGACCATCCACATGGTGGTGGTGAAGGTCGTACTTCTGGTGGTCGTCATCCAGTAAGTCCATGGGGTGTGCCAACTAAGGGTTATAAAACTCGTAGTAACAAGCGCACTGACAAGTACATTGTACGTCGTCGTAACAAATAGTAAGAGGATTCGCCCATGCCACGTTCTCTCAAGAAAGGTCCATTCATTGACCTGCACTTGCTGAAGAAGGTAGAGAAAGCGATGGAAGCGGGAGATAAAAAACCAATTAAGACTTGGTCTCGCCGCTCAATGATCATCCCTAATATGATTGGGTTGACCATCGCTGTCCATAATGGTCGTCAGCACGTACCTGTGTTCGTAACTGACGAAATGATCGGCCACAAGCTTGGTGAGTTTTCACCAACTCGCACTTATCGCGGCCATGCTGCTGATAAGAAAGCGAAGAAGCGTTAATACGGGAGAAATAAGATGGAAGTTTTAGCTAAACATCGTTTTGCTCGTACGTCTGCGCAGAAGGCCCGTCTAGTTGCTGATCAAATTCGCGGTCTGCCTGTTAATAAGGCACTCGAGATTTTGACTTTCAGCCCAAAGAAAGCCGCCGTACTAGTTAAAAAAGTACTTGACTCAGCTATCGCAAACGCCGAACACAACGAAGGTGCAGATATCGATGAGCTTAAAGTTGGTAAAGTCTTCGTTGACGAAGCACCAACTATGAAGCGTATCATGCCTCGTGCGAAAGGCCGCGCTGATCGTATCATGAAGCGTACCAGCCACATTACTGTGGTTGTATCAGATCGCTAGGAGAAGAGAGCAATGGGACAGAAAGTACATCCTAATGGTATCCGTCTGGGTATCACTAAGCCTTGGATCTCTACCTGGTACGCAGATAAGTCAGATTATGCAAATAATCTGAACAGCGACTGGGAAGTGCGCCAATATTTAACTGAGAAGTTAAAGGCTGCATCAGTATCTAAGATTGTCATTGAACGCCCAGCGAAAAGCATCCGCGTTACTATTCACACTGCTCGTCCAGGTGTTGTGATTGGTAAGAAAGGTGAAGACGTTGAAGTATTACGTGCATATGTGTCTAAAATTACAGGCACTACTGCTCAAATCAACATCGCTGAAATCCGTAAGCCTGAGTTAGACGCCAAATTAGTTGCAGACAGTATTGCTCAGCAATTAGAACGTCGTGTTATGTTCCGTCGTGCTATGAAGCGAGCGGTACAAAATGCAATGCGCATCGGTGCTCAAGGTATCAAAGTTGAAGTGAGTGGCCGTTTAGGTGGCGCTGAAATCGCACGTTCTGAATGGTATCGTGAAGGTCGTGTACCTCTACATACTCTACGTGCTGATATCGACTATTCAACAGCTGAAAGTCACACTCAATATGGTGTGATTGGTATTAAAGTTTGGATCTTCAAAGGTGAAGTTCTTGACGGTATTATCCCAGCACTTGAAGAGCCGAAGCAGCAATCTAAACGCAAGCCTCGTGGTAAATAGGAGCCGGCAATGCTGCAACCTAAACGTATGAAGTTTCGCAAGATGTTCAAAGGCCGCAACCGTGGTCTAGCGAACGGTACTGAAGTTAGCTTTGGTACTTTTGGTTTGAAAGCAGTTGGCCGTGGCCGTTTAACTGCTCGTCAAATCGAATCTGCACGTCGTGCCATGACACGTCACGTAAAACGTCAAGGACAAATTTGGATTCGAGTTTTCCCTGACAAGCCAATTACCTCTAAGCCTCTTGAAGTGCGTATGGGTAAAGGTAAAGGTAACGTTGAATACTGGGTATGTCAGATTCAACCTGGTAAGGTTCTTTATGAGATGGACGGCGTGCCTGAAGAGTTAGCGCGTGAAGCGTTTGCTTTGGCATCTGCTAAACTACCTCTGAAGACTACCTTCGTAACTAAGACGGTGATGTAATGAAAGCGAGCGAACTAAGAGAAAAGAGCGTTGAAGAATTGAACGCTGAATTACTTGGTCTGCTGCGTGAGCAGTTTAATCTGCGTATGTCACACGCTACTGGTCAATTGAGCCAAACACATCAATTGAAACTAGTGCGTCGTAACATTGCGCGTGTTAAGACCATTATTACTTCTAAGGCAGGTGCGTAATGTCTGATAAAACCCGTACTTTGCAGGGTAAAGTAATTAGTAACAAAATGGATAAGTCTATTACTGTTGCTATCGAACGCCAAGTGAAACACCCAATTTATGGGAAATACATTAAGCGTACTACTAAGATCCATGCACATGACGAAACCAATCAATGTAACGAAGGTGATGTAGTGGCAATTAGCCAGTGTCGTCCTCTTTCTAAGACTAAGTCTTATACATTGGCTGAAGTAGTAACAAAAGCCTAATATTCATTAGGTAAACCTAAACGGCTCCAAAAAATTGGGGCCGTTTGTTTTTTTTCCCTATGCAATCCAAATCTGTGGTGTTATACTTGCGCGCCATTTTCGAGTAATTTCGCTCAAAAATGGTCAAGAATAGATCCCATAGTGGGATTTGTGTAGTAACGATAGCGGAGCACTTGAAATGATCCAAATGCAATCGACTCTAGACGTCGCATGTAATAGTGGCGCACGTCGAGTTCAGTGTATTAAGGTCTTGGGTGGCTCTCATCGTCGTTATGCCGGAATCGGCGACATTATTAAAGTTTCTGTTAAAGAAGCGATTCCTCGCGCAAAAGCGAAGAAAGGTGATGTATATAACGCGGTGGTAGTCCGTACTAAGAAAGGCGTACGTCGTCCAGACGGTTCTGTCATTCGCTTCGATCGGAATGCAGCAGTTTTGCTTAACGCAAACCTTGCACCGATTGGTACTCGTATCTTTGGACCAGTGACACGTGAATTGCGTACTGAGCAGTTCATGAAAATTGTCTCGCTGGCACCTGAAGTACTGTAAGGAGCTTCAAAATGGCAGCAAAAATCCGTCGTGAAGACGAAGTAATTGTATTAGCAGGTAAAGATAAAGGGAAACGTGCAAAAGTTTCTCAAGTTTTACCTACTGGTAAATTGATTGTTGAAGGCATCAATCTTGTTAAAAAACACCAAAAGCCAAACCCTCAACTGGGCGTAACTGGTGGTGTTATCGAGAAAGAGGCACCGATACAAGCATCAAACGTAGCGATCTTTAACCAAGCCACAGGCAAGGCAGATCGTGTTGGTTTCCGAATTGAAGACGGCAAAAAAGTCCGTTTCTTCAAGTCGAACAGCGAACTCGTTAAGTAATTTGGAGTAAACGATGGCGAAACTGCATGATAAATACAAAGAGACTGTGATTGCAGAACTTTCTAAAAAGTTCGGTTTTACCAGTGTCATGCAAGTCCCTCGGATTGATAAAATCACCCTTAACATGGGTGTTGGCGAAGCTGTTGCAGACAAGAAAGTTATGGAGCATGCGCTCCGTGATATGACTGCAATTGCTGGTCAAAAACCAATTGTAACTGTTGCACGTAAATCAGTTGCAGGTTTTAAAATCCGTGAAGGCTACCCTATTGGCTGTAAAGTGACCCTACGCGGTGAGCGTATGTGGGAATTTTTAGAGCGTTTAGTTGACATTGCAATCCCACGTATTCGTGACTTCCGTGGCTTAAGCGCAAAAGCGTTTGACGGTCGTGGTAACTACGCAATGGGCGTGCGTGAGCAGATCATCTTCCCAGAAATCGATTATGATAAAATCGATAAGATTCGTGGTATGGATATTGTTATCACTACTACTGCGAAGAATGACGAAGAAGGTCGTGCTTTGTTAGACGCATTTAACTTCCCATTCAAGAAATAAGGGTAGCATAATGGCTAAATCATCTATGAAAGCACGTGAATCAAAACGTGCAAAGCTCGTAGCTAAATATGCTGAAAAGCGTTTAGCGCTTAAAGCTTTGATCAGCAATCCTGAGACTTCTGAAGAAGCTCGCTGGGATGCAGTTCTAAAGTTACAAGCACTACCACGTGATTCTAGCGCTGCGCGTCAACGCAACCGCTGTAATCAAACTGGTCGCCCACATGGTTTTCTACGTAAATTCGGCCTTAGCCGTATTAAATTACGTGAAGCTACCATGCGTGGTGAAGTTCCTGGTCTGCGTAAGGCCAGCTGGTAAGTACTTGTCACGGAGTAAGCTAATATGAGCATGCAAGATCCTATTTCGGATATGTTAACCCGTATTCGTAACGGCCAAGCTGCTAACCACGTATCTGTAAAGATGCCTTCAGCTAAGTTAAAAGTAGCAATTGCGAAATTACTTAAAGAAGAAGGTTTCATTACTGACTACGCCGTAGCAGATGAAGCTAAGCCTGAATTAGAAATCACTTTAAAGTATTTCCAAGGCAAACCAGTCGTTGAGACTATCCAGCGTGTATCACGTCCAGGACTTCGTATTTACAAAGGTAAAAACGAACTTCCTAAAGTGATGGGCGGTCTGGGTATCGCAATTGTTTCCACTTCTAAAGGCTTGATGACTGATCGTGCCGCCCGCCAAAATGGCACGGGTGGTGAGGTTATCTGCTACGTAGCGTAAGGAGTTAGTAATGTCTCGTGTTGCAAAAGCACCAGTCACTATCCCTGCAGGCGTAGAGGTGACTTTAAACGAACAGACCCTTACCGTAAAAGGTACTAAAGGTAGTCTGACTCGAGTAATCAACAATGCGGTCAATGTTACAGTTGAAGATGCACAAGTTAAGTTCGGTCCTGTCGATGGCGTTTCTAACGCTTGGGCGCAGGCAGGTACAGCTCGTGCACTAGTAAACAACATGGTTGTTGGTGTTTCTCAGGGTTTTGAGAAAAAACTAAAATTAGTGGGTGTTGGTTACCGTGCAAAAGTTGCAGGTAATGGCATTGATTTAACGTTAGGTTTTTCTCACCCATTGGTTCACGAACTTCCCGCAGGCGTTAAAGCAGAATGTCCTAGCCAAACTGATATTACCCTTTCAGGTGTTGATAAGCAGTTAATTGGTCAAGTCGCTGCTGAAATTCGCGGTTACCGTCCACCAGAACCTTATAAAGGTAAAGGTGTTCGCTATGCTGACGAACAAGTACGCCGTAAAGAGGCTAAGAAGAAGTAGGTAACGCGATATGGATAAGAAAACATCTCGCTTACGTCGCGCTACTCGTGCACGTAAGAAGATCCAAGAGCTGGGCGTGAATCGTCTGGTTGTACATCGTACACCGCGTCACATTTATGCTCAGGTAATTAATCCTGAAGCTCAGGTGTTAGTAGCTGCTTCAACTGTTGAAAAAACGGTTAAAGAGCAACTAAAGAGTACCGGTAACGTAGATGCGGCTAAAGCAGTAGGTAAAATTGTTGCTGAGCGTGCGATCGAGAAGGGCGTAGCAACAGTTGCGTTCGACCGTTCTGGTTTCAAGTATCACGGACGTGTGGCTGCATTAGCAGACGCTGCTCGTGAAGCTGGCCTGAAATTCTAAGGGGTTATAAATGGCTAAATTAGAAGCTCAGCAAAAAGACGATTTGCAAGAAAAATTGATTGCTGTAAATCGTGTTTCTAAAGTCGTTAAAGGCGGTCGTATCTTTAGCTTCACTGCACTAACAGTTGTAGGTGATGGTAACGGTAAGATTGGCTATGGCTATGGTAAAGCGCGCGAAGTTCCAGCTGCTATTCAAAAAGCAATGGAAAAAGCCCGTCGTAATATGGTAACTGTTGAACTGAATGCGGGCACTTTGCACCATCCAGTTAAAGGTCGCCATACTGGTTCTAAAGTTTACATGCAACCAGCATCGGAAGGTACCGGTATTATCGCCGGTGGCGCAATGCGTGCCGTATTGGAAGTAGCAGGCGTTCGTAACGTTCTGTCGAAAGCATACGGTTCTACTAACCCGATCAACATTGTTCGCGCAACTGTAGATGCATTGGTGCATATGAAGTCACCAGCGCAAATTGCAGCTAAGCGTGGCCTGAATGTTGATGAAATTCGGGGGTAATGCACCATGGCTACTAAAACAATTAAAGTTACACAGACCAAAAGCAGCATCGGTCGCTTACCAAAGCATCGTGCATGTTTATTAGGCTTAGGTCTGCGTCGTATTAACCACACTGTTGAAGTTGAAGATACTCCTTCAGTTCGCGGTATGGTTAACAAAGTTTACTACATGGTTAAGGTGGAGGATTAATAATGCGTTTAAATACACTTTCTCCTGCAGCAGGCTCAAAGTCTGCACCTAAGCGTGTAGGTCGTGGTATTGGTTCTGGTTTAGGTAAAACAGCTGGCCGTGGTCACAAGGGACAAAAGTCTCGTTCTGGTGGCGGCGTACGCGTTGGTTTTGAGGGTGGTCAAATGCCACTTAAAATCCGTTTACCTAAATTTGGTTTCACTTCACGTAAAGCTTTGGTATCGGCAGAAGTTCGTTTACTCGAACTAGCAAAAGTTAACGGTGATGTTGTCGATCTAAACACTCTGAAAGATGCGAATGTAATCACTCGCAACATCCAGTTTGCTAAAATCGTTCTTTCAGGTACCATTGATCGCCCAGTGACCGTTAAAGGTCTAAAGGTAACCAAAGGTGCACGTGCAGCTATCGAAGCTGCTGGCGGTAAGATCGAGGAATAATACGTCGATGGCAAAACCAGGACTTGATTTAAAAAGCGCGAAAGGCGGCTTATCTGAATTGAAGGCTCGTCTACTGTTCGTGATTGGTGCAATTATCGTCTTTAGAGCCGGTTCGTTTGTACCAATTCCTGGTATTGACGCTGCTGTATTAGCCGAATTGTTTGCACAGCAAAAAAATACCATCCTTGGCATGTTTAACATGTTCTCGGGTGGCGCATTAGAGCGTGCTTCTATATTTGCATTAGGTATCATGCCGTATATTTCGGCTTCGATCATTATGCAGTTGTTGACTGTTGTGCATCCTGCACTTGCTGAATTGAAAAAAGAAGGCGAGTCAGGACGTAAAAAAATTAGTCAATATACTCGATATGGGACCTTGGTTCTTGGTACGCTCCAATCGATCGGTATTGCAACAGGTTTACCTAACCTGATGCCAGGTTTAGTTGCTAATCCTGGTCCTGCATTCTATTTTGTTGCTATCGTTAGCTTAGTAACTGGAACGATGTTCCTTATGTGGCTAGGCGAGCAAATTACTGAGCGTGGAATTGGTAATGGTATCTCGATATTAATTTTCGCAGGTATTGTTGCTGGCTTACCATCTGCTATCGGTAAAACGGCTGAACAAGCGCGTCAAGGTGACTTGAATGTCTTGCTATTATTGCTACTTGCTGTAATTGTATTTGCTGTTACTTATTTAGTGGTTTTCGTTGAGCGTGGACAACGTCGTATAGTTGTCAACTATGCTAAGCGTCAACAAGGCCGTAAGGTTTTTGCTGCGCAAAGCACTCACTTACCACTAAAAGTGAACATGGCAGGTGTGATTCCACCAATTTTTGCATCCAGCATTATTTTGTTTCCAGGCACACTGGCACAGTGGTTTGGACAAAATGAGTCTATGTCATGGTTAAGCGATTTCGCCTTAGCTGTGTCACCAGGACAACCGCTGTATTCATTAATGTATGCGTTAGCAATTATTTTCTTCTGTTTCTTCTATACAGCGTTGGTATTTAACCCACGTGAAACAGCGGATAACTTGAAGAAAAGTGGTGCATTCATTCCAGGGATCCGTCCCGGTGAACAAACTTCGCGTTACATTGATAAAGTAATGACTCGCCTAACATTAGCTGGTGCATTGTACATTACCTTTATCTGTTTAATTCCGGAGTTCATGTTAATTGCATGGAAAGTACAGTTTTATTTTGGCGGTACTTCACTACTAATTATTGTAGTTGTAATCATGGACTTCATGGCTCAGGTTCAGACCCATATGATGTCAAATCAGTATGAGTCTGTTATGAAGAAAGCTAATCTAGTTAACAAACCAAATTAATTTAGTTTGTTAGAATAGATTGCTTAACGGAGTGATGAAATGAAAGTTCGAGCTTCCGTGAAGAAGATCTGCCGTAATTGCAAGATCGTCAAGCGTAGTGGCGTTGTACGCGTTATCTGTGTTGAACCAAAACACAAACAGCGTCAAGGCTAAGAAAGAAGTTGGTCAGCTCATTTAATGAGCTGACCAAATATAGTTTGCAAATCTGTCGTCTGTAGAGTATCCTTTCGGGCTTTTCGCAGATGACCTTTAACATTTAAGGAGTGCATAGTGGCCCGTATCGCTGGCATTAACATTCCTGATCAAAAGCATACAGTCATTGCATTGACTGCTATCTTTGGTATTGGACGTACCAGTGCAAAAGCAATTTGCGCTGCTACTTCAATTGCTGAAGATGCTAAGATCAAGGAATTGAGCGAAGCTCAAATCGACACCCTACGCGAAGAAGTTGCCAAGTATGAAGTAGAAGGTGACTTACGTCGTGAGATTTCAATGAACATCAAGCGTCTTATGGACCTTGGTTGTTATCGTGGTCTCCGCCATCGTCGTAGCCTGCCTCTTCGTGGGCAACGTACTAAGACCAATGCGCGTACGCGTAAAGGTCCACGTAAACCAATTAGAAAGTAACGGGAAGGTAAACCAAAATGGCTAAAGTTCCGTCACGTTCTCCGCGTAAGCGCGTACGTAAACAGGTTGCAGATGGCATGGCTCATATCCATGCGTCTTTCAATAACACAATCGTAACCATTACCGATCGTCAAGGTAATGCTTTGTCTTGGGCTACCTCTGGTGGATCAGGTTTCCGTGGTTCACGTAAATCTACTCCATTTGCTGCACAGGTTGCTGCAGAGCGTGCAGGTGTTGCCGCACAAGATTATGGTGTTAAAAACCTTGAAGTTTTTGTGAAGGGTCCAGGTCCAGGACGTGAATCAGCGATTCGCGCACTGAACGCAGTTGGTTACAAAATTACCAACATTACTGATGTGACACCTATCCCTCACAATGGTTGTCGTCCACCTAAAAAACGTCGTGTATAGCACATCGTTATAGGATAGTTGGAGAAAGATCATGGCAAGATACTTGGGTCCTAAGCTCAAGCTCAGCCGCCGAGAAGGTACAGACCTTTTCTTAAAAAGCGGTGTGAGAGCAATCGATTCGAAGTGTAAGCTTGAAGCTGCACCAGGACAACACGGCGCTCGTAAGCCTCGTTTGTCTGAGTACGGTTTACAATTACGCGAGAAACAAAAAGTTCGTCGTATTTATGGTGTGCTAGAAAAGCAATTCCGTAATTACTACAAAGAAGCTGCACGTCTAAAGGGTAATACTGGTGAAAACTTATTACAACTTTTAGAAGTCCGCCTAGATAACGTCGTTTATCGTATGGGTTTTGGTGCTACTCGTGCAGAATCACGTCAGCTAGTCAGCCATAAATCTATTATGGTTAACGGTCGTGTTGTTAACATTCCGTCATTCAAAGTGTCTGCGAATGATGTTGTAAGCATCCGTGAAAAGTCACGTACTCAAGCACGTATTAAAGCGTCTTTAGAAGTAGCTGGCCAACGCGAAAAGCCTACATGGGTAGAAGTCGACAATGCGAAAATGGAAGGTGCTTTCAAGCGTCTACCAGAACGTAGCGATTTGTCTGCGGATATTAACGAACAGCTGATCGTCGAGCTTTACTCTAAGTAAAGCTAACAAACAAGAGAGGACACAATGCAGGGTTCTGTTACAGAATTTCTTAAACCGCGTCTCGTTGATATTGAGCAGGTTAATTCAACACGCGCTAAAGTTACCCTAGAACCACTAGAACGTGGTTTTGGCCATACCTTAGGTAACGCGTTGCGTCGCATCCTATTATCATCAATGCCAGGCTGTGCTGTCACAGAGGTAGAAATTGATGGTGTGCTGCATGAATACAGCAGTAAGGAAGGCGTACAAGAAGATATCCTTGAAATATTGTTAAACCTAAAAGGCTTAGCAGTAACTATTGAGGGTAAAGATGAAGCTTTACTTACCCTGAGTAAGTCAGGCGCAGGCCCTGTTACAGCAGCCGATATCACACATGACGGTGATGTTACCGTTATGAATCCTGATCATGTTATCTGTCATTTGACAGGTAATAATGATATCAGCATGCGAATTCGTGTTGAGCGTGGTCGTGGTTATGTTCCAGCTTCTGCTAGAGCACAAACTGAAGATGATGATCGCCCAATCGGTCGCTTGTTGGTTGATGCTTCTTTTTCACCAGTAGCACGCATTGCATATAATGTTGAAGCTGCCCGTGTTGAACAGCGTACTGACTTAGATAAACTCGTTATCGATATGACAACTAATGGCACTATCGATCCCGAGGAAGCAATTCGACGTTCTGCAACAATTTTAGCTGAACAGCTAGATGCGTTTGTAGAACTACGTGATGTGACTGAGCAGCCGCCAGAAGAAGTGAAACCGGAATTCGATCCGATATTACTGCGTCCTGTCGACGATTTAGAGCTAACTGTACGTTCGGCTAACTGTTTGAAAGCCGAAGCGATTCATTACATCGGAGATCTGGTACAACGCACTGAAGTTGAGTTGCTTAAAACCCCTAATTTAGGTAAGAAATCTCTTACTGAGATTAAGGATGTTTTAGCGTCTCGCGGACTGTCGTTAGGTATGCGTCTTGAAAACTGGCCTCCAGCTAGTTTAGCAGACGACCTATAAGTTCTCAGGTTAGTACAGATTTAGGTTATAAGGATTAGGTCATGCGCCATCGTAAGAGTGGTCGTCAACTGAACCGCAACAGCAGTCATCGTCAAGCTATGTTCCGTAACATGGCATGCTCAATAGTTCGTCATGAGATTATCAAGACAACTGTAGCAAAAGCGAAAGAACTGCGTAGCGTAGTTGAACCTCTAATAACACTTGCTAAAGTAGACAGCGTTGCAAATCGCCGTTTAGCTTTTGCTCGTACCCGCGACGCTGAAGTTGTAGGTAAGTTATTTTCAGAATTGGGTCCACGCTTCCAGGAACGTCCTGGTGGTTACACTCGTATTCTAAAATGTGGTCTACGTACCGGTGATAAAGCCCCAATGGCTTACATCGAGTTAGTAGGTCGCCCAGAAGCCGCTGAAGCTGTTGATGCAGAAGCTGCTGAGTAATATTTAATATTATTCATCTAAAAACCGAGCCTAGGCTCGGTTTTTTTATATCTCAATTTTATAGCCGTGTTTAGCTAACTTCTATTATGCTATTTTTACTTGATGGTTTTTGGCACGTCTTTTCTTTATGCTCCATGTTCTTTAACTATTTATCTCGCGTGTTTAATTTCCGTTTTTTGTTTTATTAACAAAAACTAATTTCCATGTTACTAGAGCAATGTCAATACAAGGATTATTATGAAAGTCGAAATGATATGCACAGGCGAAGAAGTTTTATTAGGTCAAATTATTGATACCAATGCAGCATGGGTTGCAGCAAAGCTTATGGATGTAGGTGTCGAATTGTCTCGTCGTGTTACCGTTGGTGATCGTATGGAAGATCTTATTTCAGTTTTTCGGGAACGTAGCCAGTTTGCTGATGTCATCATTGTTAATGGTGGTTTAGGTCCTACAACTGATGACATGTCGGCGTTAGCGATGGCCAAGGCAAAACAGGAATCGTTGGTTGAAAGTTCTCTTTGGCGTGAACGACTCGAATCTTGGTATGCTGATAATAATAGAATCATGCCTCAGAGCAATTTAAAGCAAGCTATGTTACCTGAATCTGCAATATTGGTTGATAACCCTGTGGGAACCGCTTGTGGTTTTAGAGTGAAATTCAATCGTGCTTGGCTATTCTTTACTCCAGGTGTTCCTTTTGAAATGAAGCAAATGATAAATGAACAATTTATTCCTTTCATTCAAGATGAGTTAGGTGCTAAATCAGCAACTTCAATAAATAAATTGCTGACCATTGGACAAGGCGAATCATCTCTACAAGATCAGCTTAGTTCACTCGTTTTGCCTGAAGGAATAGAACTTGGGTATCGATCATCTATGCCATACATAGATGTGAAGATCTTCGCCCGCGGACAAGCGGCAATCAATTGTATTGATGCAGTTACTGATGACGTTAAGAAAAATTTAGGCAATGTCGTTGTTTCTGATACACACGCCTCTTTAGCTGAAGAAATCCATCACTGTTTATCGCACTCAGGTTTAAGTTTGAGTGTTGCAGAATCATGTACCGGCGGGATGATAGCAAGTCAGCTTATTGACTTTCCGGGTAGCTCTGGATACTTACAACACGGCTTAGTGACATATAGCAATGAGTCAAAGGTGAAACTCTTAGGGGTTAAGCCACAAACGTTAGATGATCATGGTGCTGTATCAATAAAAACAGTTGAGGAAATGGCTGAAGGAGTTAGGACGCTCTTAGACAGTGATTATGCTATTGCAACCAGTGGAATTGCAGGCCCTGACGGTGGCACTGAGACAAAGCCTGTTGGTACTGTAGCAATTGCGCTGGCAGTTAAAAATGGCGGCATACATAGTCAAATGCTTACCTTCCCCGTTAAAAAACGTCAAATGATTCGAGCAGCGAGCACAGCGATAGCGTTTGATATGCTAAGAAGAGCGTTATTGGACAGTGCAGTGATTGTCGATTACCCATTTTTTAGTCGCAATCCAAAATAAAAAATAAAACTCATCTCACTCAGTTATCTGTTTCAATAACGGATGAATTTTATTTTTGATTGTTGAATGTTTGTACACTATTCATGCACAACCGCTTTAGTAGACAATATTATTTACAATGAGGCTTTATAGCTTGATGACAATCTTACCTTTTTCAACTTTAATCTCAGTGGCCAGTTTTGCCATTAAAGCCTGTCGACTATCAGATTCATCCAAAATATATACTGGTTTTGATTCTAGATATCCTCTTATAAACGTCATTAAAGGTGGGATAACGACTGCGAGGTGCTCCTGTAACTCTTCTGGTTCTGCTTTTACATTTAGCAGTTGTAGTTGTTTTAAGTAAATCGCTTTGGTGTTTTTATCATACCAAGGCTTTGCTTCAAACGTAGCAATTAAACCTGCCTTTAAGGGGAAGAGCGGGTTGGTTACTTTTATATCTGCAACTGCCGATAATGAAATAGTATCTGGCTTATCACCTAAGCTGACATTCATATCATTTAACGTAATAGCTAATCCAACAAGCCTGTTGCCTTGATCAACGGAAAAATGCATCTTTTTATTAAGATGCTGCTCTATTTCACGTTCACTAATACTGTATTGACTGGCACATCCAGCCAATACAGTTGCTAACATCACAATGGCTGCTTTTTTCCATTTATTTACCATTGCTTAATTCCTTTTTACCCTGTGTTGCGCAGACCTGCAGCCACGCCTGCGATAGTAAGCATTAACGCTAGTTGCACATTTTCTGATGATGTTTCTTCATTACGAGTACGTGCTAATAGCTCTGTTTGAAGAAAATTTAATGGATCTATGTACGGATCGCGCAATTTAACCGACTCTCTATTCCATGGAATATGCGACATTAACTCTTCTGATTCGGTTAACGATAATACCGCTTTTATCCCAATACGTAGTCTGTCACGTAATTTTTTACCTAAATGTTGTAGATCTTCTTCTACCAGACGGCGCTCGTAATATTTTGACAAATTAGGCTCTGCTTTCATATATACCATCTCAAGCATCGACATTCTGGTTTCAAAGAAAGGCCATTGTTGTTGCATTTCTTTTAGCAATGGTTGAGCACCACGTTCCATTGCCGCCTGTAGCGCTTCACCTGCCCCCAACCATGCTGGTAGCATTAATCGATTCTGCGACCATGCAAATATCCAAGGTATTGCTCGAAGGCTTTCAATACCACCATCAACACGGCGTTTTGCAGGGCGGCTACCTAAAGGCAGCTTTCCTAGCTCAACTTCTGGGGTTGCACTTCTGAAGTATGCAACAAAATCTTTTTCTTCTCGGACTATCCCACGATAAGCGTCAATGGATTCAGCTGCCATACGCTCTATGCATTCACGCCATTGTGCTTTTGGCGATGGCGGCGGTAATAGTGTCGCTTCCATGACAGCAGATGTGTAAAGTGCTAGTGATTGTACTGCCACTTTTGGTAACCCAAACTTAAAGCGGATCATTTCGCCTTGTTCGGTTACTCGGATACGCCCATCTACAGAACCAGGTGGTTGTGACAAAATTGCTTTGTGTGCTGGCCCGCCTCCACGGCCGATTGAGCCGCCACGTCCATGGAATAACATCAGTTTAACTTCAGCCTTTTGACAGACTTCAACTAATTGCTCTTGTGCACGATATTGTGCCCACGCGGCAGCCATTACACCTGCATCTTTGGCAGAATCGGAATAGCCAATCATCACCTCTTGCATACCTTTGGTATAACCACGATACCAATCAATATCTAGAAGCTGAGTAATACAATCCGCTGCAGAGGTTAAATCATCAAGTGTTTCAAAAAGCGGCACAACTCGCATTGGATGTTGGCAGCCACTTTCTTTTAATAACAATAAAACGGCAAGTACATCAGAAGGTTTACTGGCCATTGATATCACATATGATCCGAGCGAGCTTGCTGGCTGTTGTGCGACTAAATGACATGTTTTAATGACTTCTGCTACATCATCACTTGGTTGCCAATTTGATGGGATTAATGGACGTTTACCGGTTAATTCACGTAATAGGAATGCCTGTTTTTCGCGCTCATCCCAATGATTGTAATCACCAAGTCCTAAGTATCGGGTAAGCTCTGCAATGACATCACTGTGTCTTTCAGCATCTTGACGAATATCTAAGCGCAACATGTGAATGCCAAAACAACTTAAGCGGCGTAGCATATCTAAAAGTAAACCATTGGCTATTAAACGCATACCACTCTCATTTAAACTGCGATAAAGCATTGCCAGTGGTTGTTGTAGATCTTCTAGATTCCAAATTAGTTCGTTGGTGTCTGCTTCAGGGGGATGACCTTCGATACGTGCGTTGAGGAAGTCGATTGTGTTGCGTAATTTACTGCGTAATTCACGAAGTACAATGCGGTAGGGTTCGCTACTATTATTGGTCGCAGCAAGAAGTTCAGTGTTTGCCTGTTCCATTGATAGGTCATTTGTTAAGCAAACAATATCTTTCAAATACAATCTTGCAGCGGCATGGCGATTTCTATCTAGTACTTCTCGGGTCACTTCTGCTGTGACAAATGGGTTGCCGTCGCGGTCACCACCCATCCAACTTGAGAATTTAACTGGACATACATCAATAGGTAGTTGTTGACCTGTTTTTTCTTCTACTTGGTCATTGAGTTGGCGTAAAAAGTCTGGAATTGCTTTCCATAAAGAGGCTTCAATGGTGCTTAATCCCCAACGTGCTTCATCTACAGGCGTTGGTCGATCATTTCTGATTTCATTAGTATGCCAAATTTGTGCAATTAGTTGGCGTAACTTTAAGGTCGATTGCTTTTGCTCTCTTTCTGTTAACTGCGGATTTTCTTGTTCAGAAAGGCAGTCCACAACCGCTGCATATTTTTGAATTAGTGTTCTACGTGAAATCTCTGTTGGATGCGCTGTCAGTACTAAGTCAATATTAAGTTCGTTTAAGCAATTGAATACATCATCTTTATTGAGATTGGTATTAAGTACGCGTCCGAGTAATTGTTCTACAGGGTCGGGAACACAAACTAGCTCATCACAATTTCGACTAATGGTATGGAACTGCTCTGCTAAATTAGACAGGTTTAAAAATTGGTTAAATGCTTTTGCAAAAGGAACTAACTCGTCATCGGGTAATGAGGTGAGTAACGCTAACATTTCTTCACGGGAAGACTCATCACCTTGTCGAGATTCTTTGGCAAGAATACGAATTTGTTCTACTTTTTCTAAAAATGCAGCGCCTAAATGACTCTGCATGGTGTCACCGAGGATTTGCCCTAAGTTACCTATATTTGATCGCAAAGATGTATACATATCTGCTGGTTCAACTACCATGATGACTCCCAAAAAATTATATCAGCTCAAAGACAATACCGCTCACGCTAGAGGCGGTCAATCACGAGACAGCGATAATGAAACTTTATTTCGTTAAATAGTTATAGCTTTAGCAAGCCAAAAAAGGGCTAAAGCTGAAGTGGGTACTTATTTGATACATACCTGATAAATCAGTTTTTTCAGTAGCTCAACAGTCGGTGTTAAGTACTCTAGTCCAATAAACTCATCAGGCTGATGAGCTTGCGCTATGCTACCTGGGCCTAAGACTAAGGTTTTACAACCTAATTGTGTTATGTAAGGGGCTTCAGTTGCATAGTTTACAACTTCTGCTTGATTGCCTGTGAGATGTTCAATTTTTTTAGTCCAACTATCTTCCTTATTGCCGGCAAAGGATTCCGAACTTGGATATAAGGTGCTGATACTAATGCTACCTGGGTAAGCGTTAGATATATCGGCTAAGTAGTTAACCACCATATGTTCTAGGTCGGCAAGGTGCATACCTGGTAATGGGCGAATATCGAGATGGAGATCACAACAACCACAAATACGGTTGGCCGCATCTCCACCATGAACATGGCCAAAATTCATTGTCGGGTAGGGAACGGTGAACGCATTTTCTTGATAGTTCTCGGCTAGGTGTTGTTTCATTTTCAATAATTGACCAATAACTAAGTGCATAACTTCAATGGAGTTGAGCCCTTTAGCTGGATCAGATGAGTGTCCGCTTCTACCTATTACTTTAATTCCTTTCGCCATATGGCCTTTATGCATATAAATTGGTTTTAAGCTTGTTGGTTCGCCAATAATTGCGTAGTCCGGAGAAATGCTCTTTTGTTCGGAAAATGCCTTTGCGCCATTCATGGTGGTTTCTTCATCTGCGCTAGCTAAAATGGTCAATGGACGTTTGAATTCATTTAATGGTAAGCCCTTTAACGCTTCAACAACTAAAGCAAAAAAACCCTTCATGTCACATGTTCCTAGCCCATACCAACGGTTATTTTTCTCCGTCAAAGTAAATGGGTCTTGGGTCCATAGGCCTTCATCAAATGGCACCGTGTCGGTATGACCCGCTAATAATAATCCACCTGTGCCGCTGCCTAAGCGAGCAATTAAATTCTGCTTATTACGAGAATCAGGCACGATAGGGGTTTCGCAGTTAAAGCCAATATCAGTAAACCAACCCTGCAGTAAAGCAATGACAGCCTGATTACTCATGTCATCTTTTGCTTCAATAGAGCTGATTGAAGGGGCGGCAATGAGTTGTTTAAAGCATGTTTGCAGATCAGGTATCTTGCTCATATAATCCTCGAAATAAAATTAAAAATATTTATTCACAAATATTGCATAATTATAGGGTTGTGTTAGTCTAGCAAACAGTCCTAACTAGTACCATCAATTGAATAATAAAAATGAAAACAAATCGCTGTACTATTAATCACTTCTTACCGTGTTTTTTGAACGCGACGCCTCTATTGCGACGATAGTTTGCAAATCAATAGGCATTGGCCTATTCCGCCATTTTTACCTCATTAATAACACTAAAAAGAATATTATTATGAAACAAATCGCAATTATTGGTGCTAGTGGTTATACCGGGGCACAAATGACACAGTTGGTTGATACAGAGTCACAGCTAAGTGTTCAAGGTATTTATGTTTCTGAAGGTAGTGCTGATAAACATAAACCGTTGTCAGCATTGTATCCAGCATACAGTCATTTACCTTATCAAATATCACCTCTTACAGAGCAAGCTAAACAGCTTATTATCGCCGATGCCGATGCCGTCGTACTCGCAACTGATCACGCTGTAAGCCTTGAGCTTGCTGCGTACTTTTACCAACATGGATTAGCTGTGTTTGATTTAAGTGGTGCGTATCGTTTTGCTGATAAAAACCAATACCCAAAATGGTACGGATTTGAACATACGCAAACGGATACTTTAAATGATGCTGTTTACGGACTTGCTGAATGGAATGCGACTGAAATTGCTCAATCAAAAATGATTGCTGTTCCGGGGTGTTACCCAACGGCGTCGCTATTAGCTCTTAAACCCGTAGCTCCTTTCTTAACAGGAACTTTACCTGTCATAAATGCTGTAAGTGGCGTAACAGGGGCAGGCCGTAAAGCGCAGTTGCATACGAGTTTTTGTGAAGTCAGCCTTACACCTTATGGTGTCCTTGGTCATCGTCATCAACCAGAAATAGCAACGCATTTAGGGCATGAAGTTATTTTTACGCCGCATTTAGGTAACTTTAAACGCGGGATTTTAGCCACTATTACAGTGCAACTGACTCCTGACACCACCACACAAGATATTGTTAAAGCATTTGCTATGTACGACAACAGCCCTTTAGTACATGTGAAACACAATGCGTTTCCAAAGGTCGATGATGTGGTTATGACCCCACAATGTCACATTGGTTGGAAGTATGATGAAAATAACCATTATTTGGTCATTACTAGTGCAATTGATAACCTAATGAAAGGGGCGGCAAGCCAAGGCTTACAATGCATTAAAATTCACTTTGACTTATAAATACACCTCTTATAAACGATAGTCTTATTTAGTATTAATTAAATAGTGTAGGTAAGAACGATGAATAACCCATTAGTGATTAAAGTCGGCGGTGCTTTGCTGCAGCAACAAACTGCAATGGATGCATTAATGACGACTATTGCTTCACTGATTAAAGCCGGGCAACCCGTTGTGTTAGTGCACGGTGGTGGCTGTTTGGTTGATGAGCAGTTAACGGCAAACAATAAACAAACAGTTAAACGTGATGGACTAAGAGTGACACCTGCAGATCACATTAATATTGTTGTTGGGGCGCTTGCGGGTACGTCGAATAAATTATTACAAGGTGCAGCAATCAAATCTGGTTTGCCAGCTGTAGGTATGTGTCTTAGTGATGGGCAATCAGTCACGGCTAAAGTTAAAAGCCCGCAATTAGGTTTAGTGGGTGAGGTACAAGCAAATGATGCAGTGTATCTTAATTTTATGCTTAAGCAGCAGTGGTTACCAGTGTGTAGCTCTATTGCGATAGATGATGCAGGCCAAGCAGTCAACGTCAATGCTGATCAGGGCGCAGCCGCATTAGCGCAATTACTTAATGGTACATTAGTGTTGCTATCGGATGTAGAAGGTGTGCTTGATGCCTCTAAGACATTAATCCCTTCTTTAAATGCAGATCAAATTAACCAACTTGTGGTTGAAGGGGTGATAGAAAAAGGCATGAAGGTAAAAGTAGAAGCCGCACTCGAAGTTGCACAAGACTCTGGCATTGCGGTCAATATTGCCTCATGGAAAGACACTCATGCACTACTCGATTTTGCCAATGGTGGCAATCTCGGTACTCAAATTCAACCTTAGGAGATCACTATAATGAATCATCTTCTTTCGATAAAAGATTTATCTAAAACGCAATTACTTGAACTATTAGCGTTAGCAAAAGAAATTAAAGCGAACCCTCAAGGTTACTCGCAAGCATTAGCGGGCAAAAGTGTGGTGATGTTATTTGAAAAACCGTCACTAAGAACACGTGTGAGTTTTGATATTGGTATTAATAAATTAGGTGGTCATGCGCTTTATCTTGATCAGCAAAATGGCGCACTAGGTAAGCGTGAACCTGTTTCTGATTTTGCTAGTAACATTTCATGTTGGGCTGATGCCATTGTTGCTCGTACTTTTGCTCATAAAACAGTAGAACTACTTGCTGAGCATGGGAGCGTGCCAGTCATTAACGCGCTATCTGACATGTATCATCCATGCCAGGGCCTAGCTGACTTCCTTACCTTAGCAGAGCAGTTTGATGATGTAAGCAAAGTGAAGTTAGCTTATGTTGGCGATGGTAATAATGTTACGCATTCATTGATGTATGGTGCTGCAATTTTGGGTGCCAAAATGACCGTAGTGTGTCCATTAGGCCACTTCCCAGACGGCCAAGTAGTTTGTGAAACACAAGCATTAGCCAAACAACACGGTGGTGAGTTAGTACTAACCTCGAACATCGATGAACTAGGTGAACAAGACGCTATTTATACCGATACATGGTTATCAATGGGTGACAACACCCCATTAGCAGACATCAAAGCCAAGTTTGAGCCGTATCAAGTAAATGAAGCGCTAATGGCTAAAGCCGGTGCTAATTATTTCATGCATTGCTTACCAGCGTATCGTGAAGTAGAAGCGACAGCTGCAGTGGTTGATGGCGAAGGTTCATTAATTTTACAACAAGCAGAAAACCGTATGCATGCACAAAATGCAGTACTGGTTACATTGCTTGGTTAATCAACACATTGAATTTAATTTATATCGAAATTAGTAGTTAGGAAAAGATCATGACAACACAAAATAACAACGACATTAAAAAGGTTGTACTTGCATACTCTGGCGGATTAGACACTTCAGCAATTATCCCATGGTTAAAAGAAACCTATAACGATTGTGAAATCGTGGCATTTTGTGCAGACGTAGGACAAGGCGAAGAAGAACTTATTGGTTTGCACGAAAAGGCGATTGCATCTGGCGCATCTGAATGTCATATCGTTGACTTAAAAGAAGAGCTTGTCGCTGATTATATTTACCCAACGATAGCAACGGGTGCTATTTATGAAGGTACTTACTTACTTGGGACATCAATGGCGCGTCCTATTATTGCCAAAGCACAAGTTGAAGTCGCTCGCAAAGTTGGCGCAGATGCTGTTTGTCATGGCTGTACAGGTAAAGGTAATGATCAGGTTCGTTTTGAAGGTTGTTTTGCCGCATTAGCGCCAGACTTAACGGTCATTGCACCATGGCGTGAATGGTCGATGGTGAGTCGTGAAGACTTATTAGACTACCTTGCAGAACGTAATATTAAAACAACGGCATCAGCGACTAAAATTTATAGTCGAGATGCAAACGCATGGCATATTTCGCATGAAGGCGGCGAGTTAGAAGATCCTTGGAATGAGCCATCTAAAGAAGTGTGGACGATGACAGTCGCACCAGAAGATGCGCCTAATGAGCCTGAATATGTCACTTTGGCACTTGAGCAAGGTAAAGTGATTCAAGTTAATGGTGAAACGTTAACGCCATACGCCGCGTTAATGACATTAAATGAACTTGCCGGCAAACATGGTGTTGGCCGTATTGATATTACTGAAAACCGTTTAGTGGGTATGAAGTCTCGCGGTTGTTATGAAACACCTGGCGGAACGGTTATGTTCGCTGCACTTCGTGCAATTGAAGAGTTAGTATTAGATAAAACCAGCCGCGAATGGCGTGAACAAGTGGGCGCGCAGATGGCGCACTTAGTTTATGACGGACGTTGGTTTACACCATTATGTGAATCATTATTAGGCGCATCAAAACCACTCGCTGATTTAATTAATGGTGAAGTGGTATTAAAGCTTTATAAAGGCCAAGCATCAGCAGTGAAAAAACGTTCTCCAAATAGCTTATATTCTGAAGAGTTTGCTACCTTTGGTGAAGATGACGTATATAACCAAAAAGACGCAGAAGGCTTTATTCGTCTGTATTCTTTAGCAAGTCGTATTCGAGCATTAAGTACAAAATAGCGCTCCCGGAAGCTATTGAACAACGTAAACGGGACGACTATTTATAGCGTCCCGTTTTGCTAAAGAACAAAAATAAAACTGAACAGAATGAAGAGGAACACAACATGGCATTATGGGGCGGAAGATTCCAAGGTGAAAGCAGCGCATTATTTAAGTTATTTAACGATTCATTACCAGTAGACTACCGTCTGTTTGAACAAGATGTTGTTGGTTCAATTGCATGGGCTGATGCCATTGCCAGTGTTGGGGTGATTACGGCACAAGAATGCACAGATTTAAAAGCGGCTTTAAATGAACTACTCACAGAAGTCGGCGAACAACCAGAGCAAATCATTCAGCATGGCGCAGAAGATATTCATAGCTATGTAGAGCAACAATTAATTGCAAAAGTGGGTGACTTAGGCAAAAAGCTACATACTGGGCGTTCTCGTAATGACCAAGTCGCAACCGACTTAAAGTTGTGGTGTAAAAGTGAAGGTGAGTCTTTACTTACTAAACTGTCAACGTTACATGCGGAGTTGGTTGCACTGGCAGAGCGTGAAGTTGACGCTGTTATGCCAGGCTATACTCACTTACAACGTGCCCAACCGGTGACATTTGGCCATTGGTGTTTAGCTTACGTTGAAATGTACGAGCGCGATATTAGCCGTTTACAAGATGCGTTAAACCGTGCTGATTCATGCCCACTTGGTTGTGGTGCATTAGCGGGAACCGCGTATCCAATTGACCGTCATCAATTGGCCAGTGCATTAAACTTCGCACGTCCAACATTAAACAGCTTGGATACGGTTTCAGATCGAGACCATGTCGTTGAGCTATGTAGTGCAGCGTCAATTAGTATGATGCACTTAAGCCGCATGGCAGAAGATTTAATCTTCTTTAATTCAGGTGAAGCTAACTTTATTTCACTTAGTGATGAAGTCACTTCGGGTTCATCGTTAATGCCACAAAAGAAAAACCCTGACGCTCTTGAATTAATTAGAGGTAAAACAGGCCGTGTTTATGGCAGTTTAATGGGGATTTTAACTACCATGAAAGCATTGCCTTTGGCTTACAACAAAGACATGCAAGAGGACAAAGAAGGCTTATTTGATGTCGTAGATAGCTGGTCAATTTGTTTAGATGTTGCGGCGCTTGTCTTGTCTGGGTTATCGGTTAATCGCCCACAAGCGCTGTCAGCTGCGCAACAAGGCTATGCTAATGCAACTGAGCTTGCAGACTACTTAGTTGCCAAGGGAATGCCATTTAGGGAAGCACATCATGTCGTTGGCGAGGTTGTCGTATTTGCGATTAATGCTCAAAAGCCGATAGAAGCCCTCAGCGTTGAGCAACTACAACAGTTTGCCAACTTTATTGGCGATGATGTATATAAGGACTTAACCATTGAAGCTTGCTTAGAAAAGCGCGATGTACTTGGTGGTACAGCACTTAAGCAAGTGAGTGCCGCAATTGAAGCTAAAAAAGCCCAACTCAACCATGGTTAAATAATGATGGCTAATTTAGCCGTTTATACCATGAGATAAACTCAAAATATATTATATAAACGCCCTATGTTAATTAATAGGGCGTTTTTTTGCGCCGCAATTATCAATCTCAAACAGTCAATATCGTCAATCTATAATGCTTTCACCCGTGGTGATTATCAATTCCATTTTTTGAAGTTTTCATTCGCAACAGTTCTGTGATTATGCTCAGGACTACTGACTACTGACTACTGACTACTGACTACTGACTACTGACTACTGACTACTTAACTTTACGTTTAAATGGGAATTTAAATGAAAAGTTAAATAAGGGTGAGGTAAGAGCGTAGATTTGTATGCTGACTTAGTTTCGAATCAAGATCTAAGTCAGGCATCACATGGGATGCAAAGCATACTGCATGCGCCTTGGCAAAGTAGTATACAGATATGGCGTTTATATATTCCAAGCTGAGAAAAACTAATATGCCATTCTTGAATAGGCGATAATCTCGACTTATATCTCCTAATTAAAGCGGATTAACTGGGGGTGGGGAGGTTGTAGTCAAAAAACTTACGTCGATTGGGGCCAAAAGCGTGGCTGCTGATTTTATTTGGGTGGCTATACTCATCCCAGCTCGCGACATGAGTACCAATGTTTAAATGCGGCATATTAAGAGATTGCTGTTGTGAGCAACCTAAGAAATCTAAAATCTCAGTCAAGCTGTTTGGTTCATGTAAGTTAACCTGCAAAAAATCAGTGCGGTTTGCAAAGTAGGCCTGCACTTGCTGCTGGTGGCGTAGAAAGCAATTTGTTAAATGTTGCTTGCACAAAGGGTTTTCCACGGTTGATACTTGAAAACAGTTTTCAAAACTACGCTTTAAAATGGGGTGGAATTTACCTGAATGCGGTGCTAATTGCGGTAACATCTTTGCTAACAGCATTTGCATTGATATGACCCATTTTTCAAGCGGGCGGGTTAAGTAGATAAACTTGGTATTAGGAAATAATAAATCAAGCTGTTGGTAATCACTAAAACAAGGTGCGTCAGATACCACGTCAGCTAGATGAAAGCTTTGCTGAGTAAATGCTTGATGAGCAACACTAAAACCTTGTTCAAGTAATGCCACGCTTACACTTGTCGTGCCAGTGCGAGGTAAACCAATAACAAATATTTTTGCCGTCATTAAGCTGATGCCTTTTCTGTTTTACTTAAACATTGAAGTGAGCAAAGGGAAGAATGGTTAAGCGGTAGATGAAATAAAACCAGCCATTAAGGCTGGTTTTATTAAAAAAATGTGGACTGACTTAGTCCTAATCAACAGCATTACTGCTTAGTATGATTTTCCTGATTTTTCACCAGTTTGTTCAGAGTAATCAAGTTTATTATGACCTTTACCCATTGCTTCAGCTACCTCTGGAGGCATATAGTTTTCGTCATGCTTTGCCAGTACTTCAGTCGCTTGAATTCGATTAGGTTCAATCAAAATACCTTGAGCAACAATACCTTGACCTTCTCGGAATAGGTCTGGTAATAAGTCATCGTATGTCACCATGATGGCGCCACCAAATGAGTCATGGATTTCAAAGTCAACATGAAGGCTGTCTGGGTCACGTTTTAATGTCCCCACAGTTACCATGCCACCAACACGAATTCGTTGACCAATTTCTGGTTTAACACCGGTGTCTTGTTTGCCGTGTACAATTTCATACGGCGTAAAGAACAAGTTTAGGTTTGAATTAAGTGCGTACAATAATAATGATGCAGCTATAGCAACACCAGCGATTAATGATACGGCTAATGTTAGTCGTTTTTTACGTCTTGGATTCACTGTTTATTCCCCTTGATTCTTTGAGCCGTGCTTCACGGGCGATTTTCCCTGCAATTTCAACTAGAATTTTACGTTTACTGCGTGCACTCATTACAATCAAAATGGCTAAACTTGAGAAGGTGATACCGTAAGCGAGCCATACATAGAAAGCATATCCACCCATGTGGAAAAAGTCACTTATTGAATCGAACTGGATCATTTGGCTACCTCTTTTGTTGCTAAAGCACGAACCCATGGGCGCATACCGTTTCGAGCTAAAACTTCAGTACGGTAGCGAACCAATGTAATGGTGGCAATCATCACGCCAAAACCAAAAATGTTAATCAATAACGGCATTAGCATTTCCATTGGCATAGATGACTTTTCAGTAATTTTAATGGTTGCTGGTTGATGCAGGCTGCTCCACCAATCAACAGAATATTTAATAATTGGCACATTGATAACACCTACGATAGCTAAAATACCTGCAGCGCGAGCAGCTAATACCTTATCTTCGAACGAGGCGTAAAGTGCAATAACACCCAAATATAGAAACAATAAAACAAGTTCTGATGTTAGACGTGCATCCCACACCCACCATGTGCCCCACATCGGTTTACCCCAAGTAGAACCAGTAACTAAGGCAATAAACGTGATAACGGCTCCAATAGGTGCAATTGAAGCTGCAGCCCAATCAGCAGCCTTTATTTGCCATACAAGGCCAATGAAAGAAGCAATTGCCATGCTGACATAAGCCATCATTGACATTGATGCTGCAGGCACATGGATAAAGATAATGCGATAACTTTCACCTTGTTGATAATCGGTCGGTGCAAATAAAAGGCCCCAAGTTGTGCCTACGCCAATCAATGCAATTGCTAGGCATGCAAGCCAAGGTAATAACTTGCCTGCTAAATTATATGAACGCTCAGGATCTGCGTATGAATTAAGCCATTTCCACATTTAGTTTGTACTCACTCGTAATGAAGCCCCAATAGCAATAGGAGCCAAAATTAAAGAACCCGCCAATATCGCACCGATAATGGCAAGATGAGGTGTGTAAGGTAAATTCATTCCAGACGCGTCAATTGCACTCGTGGCAAAAATCAACACTGGAATATATAGCGGTAAAATCAGCAAGCTGAGCAAAACGCCGCCTTTTCTAAGTCCTACAGTTAACGCAACTCCAATAGCGCCTAATAACGACAAGACTGGCGTTCCTAGGGCTAATGTAGCCATTAGTGCACCATAGCTATTGCTTTCAAGATTGAGCAATACTGCGAGAAGTGGTGCAACTAAAATTAATGGCACACCGGTTAAAACCCAGTGAGCTAATACTTTTGCCAAAACCAATAAAGGTAATGGTTGTGGGCTTAACAGCATTTGCTCTAACGTACCGTCGTTATAATCGGCTTTAAATAACCGTTCTAATGACAACATAGAGGCCAACAGTGCTGCTACCCAAATAATTCCCGGTGCGACTCTTGATAATACTTGTGGTTCAGGTCCCACACCTAGTGGAAACAATGTCACAACCATTATAAAAAATAGTAGCGGATTAAATATATCGCCACGATGACGAATCGCAATTTTTATATCGCGCATAAATAGCGTTGTAAATGCGCGAGTGTAACTAATGCCTCTGTTCATTTTCATACCTTATACGAAGCGGTAGTCTAAACGGATTTTACGCAGTTGCTTCTCTGTGACCACACCCATATCTTGGTGAGTCGTGAGGATCACACAACCGCCTGATTCCGCATGACGTATGAATAGTTTTTCAAGTTCTTCTACGCCTTTTTTATCGATAGCAGTAAAAGGTTCATCTAAAATCCATACTCGACAATTGGTATGCCAAAGTCTTGCTAGTGCAGTTCTACGGTGTTGCCCTGCAGACAAGTGTCCTGCTAAGGCGTCTTCGAAACCGCTTAAATTGACTTTGGATAAAATGCTAGAAGTATCAAAGTCATGATATCCACTAATACTTAAATTAAAGTTAAGGTTTTCCTCGGCAGTCAGCTCACTTTTCACCCCAGCCAAGTGGCCTAAGTAAAGTAAGTCGTGATTGAATTCATCACGGCATCGGGTAATATTTTGATTAAGATAATGGACTTCGCCGGCATAAGGACGAGATAGTCCAGCGATTATTCGTAATAAGCTCGTTTTACCCGCGCCATTAGGACCTTCAATTTGAACAATATCTCCAGCGTTGATGTCGAAGCTGAGTTCATCAAATAGAATGCGTTCTTCACGTATACAAGTTAACTCGTTAGCGTGAACTAATACTTCAGATTTTTGGTTTTCTGCCACTTAGCCCTCGTTATTTTGATGAGGAGGAAATCAACAAAGATACTAACATAAAGCTTTTGTTGGGTTTAAGTTTGTTCTGTATTGTCTTTCAGCAATTTGACTTAGTTCCAATAAACTTATTAAGTTTGGAACTTTTTCAACATTTTCTAATATATTAATCAATTTATAAAATTTATCTGTTTGGGGTATATAAGGTGAGATTTTTGTCACAAAAAGGTGAGTTTATTTGCTGTTTGTAGTATTCTGCTGCTGATGAATTAGTCTGCCTTCAAAACAAAGGGCAGCGTTAAGCTTTGTATTTATTTGCAATTAGGAACGTTGAACATGAAAAAATTGTTAGCAATTTCTGCAGCTGCTGCATTAACTTTGTCTGCAAATGTATTTGCTCAAGAAGGTGAGGCTGTATACAACAAAGCCTGCCAAGTCTGTCATAGCATGGGCGTAGCCGGTGCACCTAAAGTGCATGATGTTGCTGCTTGGGAGCCTCGTTTAGCTAAAGGTATGGATGCATTAGTTACTTCTATTAAATCTGGTATGAATGCAATGCCACCAGGTGGTATGTGTACTGATTGTACTGATGAAGATTATCAAAAAGCCATTGAGTTTATGTCAAAGTAAACTTCATTTGGTAAGACAAAAAACCGGCATTTGCCGGTTTTTTTGTGATTGTCATTTAATCAATTGAACGACCAATAACATTCAATAGATTCCAAATTAGCTTAATAGTCGCTTTTGGCTGTAACTTAAACCAATAAAAAAGGTGAGCAAATGCTCACCTTTAAATTTAGATTATTCGATGTAAAAATCGATTACATGAATTACTGTACTACAGTGTTTAATGTAAGTTCAGTATCTTGACCTACTTTAACCGCGTCAATGATACCTTTAAGGTCTCCAGCTTGAGCCTTAACATTACCGTGCTTAGACAGCACAGCAATGATTTCAACTTCACTTACGCTGCTTAACTTAACATCTCCACCCATAGACGTTGTGTCATCGAGCGTTACCGTTACAGGCAGTTCACTTGCGCTAACTTTAGTTGCCGCTAATGGGACCTTAGGGCCTGTTGTTGAACGTGCAAAAACAAAGATCATGTCTTTTGAGTCAACATTTGCCGTTAATTCTGGTGACACTTTAATGGTGACATCAATTGTTGATTTTACGGCAGAATCACTATGCTTTAACGGGTTGTGTGCATCATCATTTGGCATTGCGCCTGTTTCAGACTGTAAGCTCATTTTTGCAGATTGAATTGCATTCATTAAGGCTGTACGGTCAACATCTTGGCGATCACTGTCTAAAATCATTTGCCATGCATCAATTGCATTTTGGTATTGTGCTGTAAAGAATGCATTCATACCGATTAGTAGCAATGTTGATGGATCTTGTGGATCAAGCTTTAAAGATTGATCTATAACAGCTTGAACTTTGGGAGTGATTTTTTGATTTGCTGCGTAATACATTGCCGTTGCTTTTGGTCCAAGCAATTCAGCATGTACACCAACTAGCTCCATCGTTTTGTCAAATGCAGCAATAGCGTGGTTGTATTGGCTTGATGAAATATAAGCATGACCAAGTGCAAACCAAGCTTGGCTATTTTCTGGTTCAGCTTTAACTTCAGCTTCCATCATCTGCAAGCGTTGCGACATGACTTGTTCTTGAGTCATCCCTTCATGCGGGCTGTGTTGCGCTTGTGGTGGGTTAGCAATTTCTTTATAAGCTCCTAGGTGTTGGTAAAAATACCCACTCAACCCTAGTACTGCAATAGTCATAACGATAGGCCATAAAATACTTTTAGGCTTATCTTCAGCGTTTAGAGAATCATCACCTTCTTGTTTCATATCTTGCAGAAGGCTAATTTCTAGTTCTTGTTTCAATGCGTCGAATTCTTGCTGATCAAGTAAGTCATCAACCAATTCTTGTTTTAGAATGGCTAAGCGCTCATTGAATAACTCAAGGTTGGTTTGTTTACGAACACCAGCTTCTTCAGCGATACGTTGCTTTTGTTGGCGGAAGTGGGGAACCCATATCATTAACAAACTTACGATTACGACAAGCGCGATAAAAATCCAAAATGTGGTCATTGTTTCAATATTCACTTTTAGTTTATAGAATAAAGCGGCCATCCCGCTTTGGCTTGGAAATTAAGATTATACGTAAAGATTATTCATTGAACAGTAATATAAGACAGATATAAATCAAAATCCTAAGAGTTGAGTGTTGGTTCACATATTGGATCTTTATGTAAAATTTGATTGCAACCTTATTACATTCGCTCTGTCATACCCAAGTACAATGTAAATATCAGATTTTAATGGTCACATTCATTAGAATGAGACAAATCACCCAATTTTGCATCAAAATGGCAGACATGTTTGTTAGCAACAACTAAAATGAATTAAAATTCGTTTAAGCTAATGTGGTTATATTGACCTATATTGCGCTTGATATTTTTGTGAGCCTAAAACTCTATTTAAGTAAATCTATTCAGATTAAGGAACACCCATGATTCCAGAACTTGGACATTTTTCGCTAATTATTGGACTGGCATTCGCCTTTCTTCTAGCTAGTGTGCCATTAATAGGTTCCATTCGTAAGGACCCCTATCTTGTGAGATTTGCTTGGCCACTCACATACGGCATGTTTTTATTTATTACCTTATCGGTTGTGTCATTAGGTTACAGTTTTTCTGTAGATGATTTCTCCGTCGCTTATGTTGCTCATCACTCTAACTCTCAGTTACCTATTTTCTTTAAAGTAGCAGCAGTATGGGGCGGTCATGAAGGCTCGTTGTTATTCTGGGTCTTCTCTTTATCTGCTTGGGCAGCTTCCGTTGCCTTGTTCAGTAAAGGACTAGAAGAAGTCTTTACTGCGCGAGTCCTTTCTGTGCTTGCAATGATTGTTGTTGGTTTCACCTTATTTATGTTGCTGACATCAAGCCCATTTGAACGAATTTTCCCAATTCCAATGGAAGGTCGTGACTTAAACCCAATGTTGCAAGACGTTGGGTTGATTTTCCATCCACCAATGCTTTATCTAGGTTATGTAGGTTTTGCTGTTAGCTTTGCATTTGCTATTGCTGCGCTGATGAGTGGTCGCCTTGATTCTGCATGGGCTCGTTGGTCTCGTCCTTGGACATTAGCCGCATGGATTTTCCTAACGGGTGGTATCTCACTTGGTTCTTGGTGGGCTTATTACGAACTTGGCTGGGGCGGTTGGTGGTTCTGGGATCCAGTTGAAAACGCTTCATTTATGCCTTGGTTGATTGGTACTGCATTAGTTCACTCATTAATTGTGACTGAAAAACGTGGTGCATTCCGTAACTGGACCGTATTACTGTCTATCTTTGCATTCTCGTTAAGTTTACTTGGTACCTTTATTGTTCGCTCAGGTGTATTGACGTCAGTGCATTCATTTGCGGCAGACCCAAGCCGTGGTATGTTCATTTTATTATTGCTTGGTTTGGCTATTGGTGGCTCGCTAACACTATTTGCACTAAGAGCAAGTGATATGAGTAGCCCAGCAAGATTTGATCTTAAATCTAAAGAAACCATGCTGTTAATTTGTAATGTGTTACTTACTGTTGCCGCGGGAACAGTGTTGCTTGGTACACTTTACCCACTACTGATTGATGCCCTTAATATGGGTAAAATTTCTGTAGGACCTCCATATTTCAATGCTGTATTTGTACCAATTGTACTTGTACTGTTTGGCTTTATGGGAATTGGCCCTATCATCCGCTGGAAAAAATCAAAAGCAGGTGAGCTGAAACGTCAACTACTTGTACCTGGTATTATTGCCGTGATTGTGGGTATTGCCACACCGTTTATGCGCGATGGTCAATTTAATATCTGGGTTGTGCTTGGTATTACTGCTGCTACTTGGGTTTTCTTATCTTCATTGCGTGCAGCTAAAAATATCTGCACTACAAAAGAAGGTGAATTTAGTTTAAGTAGAATGGGACGCAGCCAATTAGGTATGATATTGGCACATATGGGTATTGCTGTTTCAATTGTTGGTGCCACGATGGTATCAAATTACTCAATTGAAAAAAGTGTTCGCATGGGACCTGGTATTAGCCAAGAACTTGCAGGATATACCTTTAAGTACATTGAAACTAAGAATGTTGTTGGTCCAAACTATACCGCTAAGCAAGGTCAGGTAGAAGTTTATCAAGGTGATGAGTACATCACATTGCTTCGTCCAGATCGTCGTCAATATAATGTTCGCACCATGGACATGACTGAAGCTGGTATTGATTGGGGTCTATTCCGTGACTTATATATCACAATGGGTGACCCATTAAGCATGACTCAATTTGCTGTACGTTTAAATTACAAACCATTTGTTCGTTGGCTATGGTTCGGTTCAATTTTCATGATGGTTGGTGGCTTCCTTGCCGCGTCTGATAAGCGATACCGTGTAAAGAAAGCAGCAAAACAAGATGCTGCTAAAGAAGATTTAGCGACAGCCTAAATTTATTTCGGAGACACTATGAAAAAGTTGGTGCTATTTATACCTTTAATTTTGTTTCTAGGGATGGGAATATTTCTTTATCAAGGATTATTCCTCAATCCACAGGAACTAGATTCAGCATTAGAAGGTAAGCCAATACCGACTTTCAAGCTCGAAAAACTTGAAAATGCGGATAAGATTATAACGAATGAAGATTTAACAGGTCATGTATCCGTGTTAAATGTCTGGGCAACATGGTGCCCAGCCTGTAAATATGAACATCCATACATGATGACCCTTGCGCGTCAAAACATCATGCCTATCTATGGTATTAATTACCGAGATGATCGTGATGCGGCAATTCGGGAGTTAAAAAGAGAAGGTAACCCTTATACTAAGAACATTTACGACGTAGATGGTCGCCTAGGTCTAGATCTAGGAGTATACGGTGCTCCAGAAACTTTTATTGTGGATCATAATGGCATTATTCGCTTCCGTTATGCTGGACCTGTCGATCATCAAATATGGTCTGAAATCTTATACCCTAAAGTTAAACAACTGCAGGATGAAGAGAAAAAAGAAGGGGTTTCTTAATGCGATTACTGGGAATTATCCTAAGTATCTGTCTAAGTTTTGTGGTTGCTACGCAAGTAGCAGCGACACCCGTAGACACTTATCAATTTAAATCTGATACGAATCAAAAACGTGCTTTAGAATTGGCGCATGGGCTTCGTTGTCCACAATGTCAAAACCAAAATTTAATAGATTCAAGTTCTCCTGTCGCACGAGACTTACGTCTTGAAGTCTACTCAATGGTAGATGAAGGTAAGAGTGATGATGAAATTATCAATTTTATGACAAGTCGTTATGGTGAATTTGTTCTATATAAGCCTAAGTTAGAATCTAAAACTTACATTTTGTGGCTTGGGCCATTTGCTTTATTAGCGCTTGGCTTATTTATTGGTTTGGTATTTGTGCGTAAGCAACGAAACGGTGCTTCCGTTGAAGCAGAACTTTCAGCAGATGACCAAAAACAACTTGATGAACTCTTAAAGCGTAGTAAAGAATGACATTAATCTCCCGATTAATTCTGATTGTAAGCATGGTTGTGAGTTTTCACAGCTATGCTTATCCTGGAATGCAGCCAAGCCAAGCTTCATCTACCTTAAATAAAATCGTTGTTTTACCCGCGCCATTTCCAATCGCCTCTGTAGACTTCCATGATATTGCTGGAAACAAAATCAACTTTGAACAATTTAAGGGAAAAGTGGTTGTCATAAATATGTGGGCGACATGGTGTCCACCTTGTGTTCGTGAATTACCAGCGTTGCAAAGGCTAGCTGATGCGTTAGATAAAGATAACTATGTATTATTACCAATATCTATAGATGCTCAAGCAGACGAAACTGTTCAGCCTTTTCTTAAGTCGTTAAAGTTAAGCCAATTTAGATCATATTTTGATCCGCAGCAGGCATTGCGTGAAGTCTTTCCTTTAGACACAATTCCTGCCACCTTTATTTTAAATAAAGAAGGTGAACTAGTTGCATACGTTAGAACTTATGTAGACTGGGATGATGTTAATGCACTTAAATTTATCGAACAATTTAGTGGTGCCAATACTCAGAACAATCACAAGGTGAGTAAAGTCGCTAAATAGTGGCTACTTTCCAAGCATATTGATTAAAAAAGATCGCAATTGATGAAATGATCATCAAGCGGTCTTTTTTTTTAAATAAACCTTAAAAAAGCCCTTGCGCCGTTCTCAAATCTGCCTATAATGCGCATCCACTGACACGGCATAACAGCTTCTGCAACGCATTAGCAACCACCGAGTTAGCTTGATTTAAGATGGTTATTTAAGCATTTAAATCAACGGCAAAAAGAGTTTGAAAAAACACTTGACGCCAACAACGGGAGGTGTAGAATACGCATCCCTGACCAACACGGTCAACGCTCTTTAACAATATGACAAGTATATCTGTGTGGACATTCACAGGTGTTGAGTTATTCGAAATTGCTTCTTATATTCTTCGGAATTGAAGCAATC
>NZ_JAAIKR010000012.1 GCF_018221465.1 Shewanella intestini
GCCACGCTCGGTGTAGATTCTCAGGTTCGAGCAATTGTTGAAATAAATCGCTGTTGAAGGCCGGTTGCATATCAATACGCTGCCGATAGTAATCGTCTGGCGACGTAGTGGGTATCGACAAGTTTGACAAGACTCCTCCTTCTTCTAAATGTTCAGGCCTTCACCATGTACCCACTACACTGACACGGGGTATGCTATCCCATCCATTACGATGGGCGTTGGGCTACTATGCCGTCTGCTGACTTCTGCTTAATCACATGCCAAGTTACCCCGTCATGCGCTATCGGTTTTCATCTGGTTCGCTCTTTTCAGTCGATGAAGTTGAAAAGCCAAGGCACTTGTAAACCAGAGCCTCACTGGTTAATGACCGATCGCGTGTTAAACAGATCTCCCCAGATAAGAGCATGAACTTTCTTTGCACTGCTGCATCATTTACGGTGGCCATTAGATCACGTGGTTTCGTCGTCTTGTGCCAACTCTCCTCTAGCCTACGCCTCATATGATGTTCTTGTTCATCAGCTCGCAAATTTGCTAGCGGCTTCCTTTAGACCAACCCTCACGGATAAGCCCTTGCCATTCGCTAGTAGTTAACGTTTAATAACAGCATGTTATTGAACGGTGACCTTCCTACAGAGGACTTTCACCTCATTAGTTCATGCCCATGCTGGGCGTACACAAGCAAAGGCACAATCGCCCGCAAAAGACGCGGGCTGGACGCCCACTGCGTTCGCGCCTGTGCTTTGGGCGTTATATGCTTTAAGGGAGTTAGATGTTTAAATCAGAGGATGATTACCTTTCCAAACTTTTAAAAAGTGGTGATGTATCACATCAAAAACATGCCGTATTAGATGCAATAGAAAAAGGTGGGGTCTGGGAGGAATGTGTTGAATGGCGCATTTCTACTTATACCGAGACAAGTATTTCCCCTGAAAAATTTAAAGATGAAGACTGGTTTAGAGTTGTGGTCAAATGTGACTATGAATTCAGTTGTGTATGTCCAACTGTTGATCGCGCATTAGAAATGGTAGCTTTATACCAGCAACTCATTTTTAAATTATTTCGTCAAGTTGGCTGGCCATCTTGGGCAACAAGTAACTCTGTTGAACCTGAGTAAGTCAGCATATAACAAGAGACTATGGCGTCAAACAGCTGGCTGTGCTCGTTCCTCGCTAATTTTAACCAGCTATTTTAGTCCGCTTAATGCAGGCATTACCGTATATCCGATTGCCATATCTACCCTAATACCAAAAGTCACTTTTAGAATTTAGCTTTAAAACGTTTATGTCCAGAAGTGCTCAAACTTTATTATTAAAAAATAACTTTCATGCTCAGATAAATTATCAAACTATTGCCTTATCACCTTTCAAGAAAACGCTAATTTTTTTATCAATGTTTATTATGGTCGCACAACTGGACGAGTGGTTGGTTGATTGGTTGGTCGATGGATTGATTGCTTGATTGCTTAATTGGTTGATTGGTTAATTGGTTGGTTGATTGGTTGATTGGTTGATTGGTTGATTGGTTGATTGGTTGATTGGTTGATTGGTTGATTGGTTGATTGGTTGATTGGTTGATTGGTTGATTGGTTGAGCATCAACTTAAGCGTTGAATTTGGCGACAAAAACAAAAAGGAATAACCAAATGGTTATTCCTTTTTTCGTAACATAACGACGCTTCAATGGCAGCTAACAAGGTTATCGCCGTTACCGATAATCGCTAATCCATGTCGTCTAGATTGTCGCCCATATCGTCGAAATCTTCGTCTTTTTCATCGTCATCAGTGTCGACATAATCCTCAACCTCTGCCACTGGCTCAGCCTCTTCATCTGGCTTTGCTTTGGGCTTCGGTGCAGGGCCGCTATCTGGTATGTCTGAGGCATCAAATCGGGAAAGGTTTGCAGCAACAAACGCCTGACGACTTTTCTCCCATGCATGCAAATAACTGTCTTTAGCTGCCTGAGTTTGCGCATCATCTAATTCATACAAGTTGGGTTTAACTATGTCTTCTACAAACTCAATGATGGCGTCACGGCCACTGTGATAAAAATATAATCTGCCAGGTGAGGCTTCAGGTAATCGTCCATCATAAATCACCACGGTATTGCCTCTAACGGTGCGTAACTCACCAAACCAAAGCTGTTTTGTCGCTTTATTAAACATATATGCTAACACCCTTCAATCAACACATACTGGAAACAGAAAACGTTATTGTTAATAATAACTGCCGATAAATATCATTGTTGATGGCGGTAAAATTGAGCAAAACATCGCGAAAAAACCACCGTGTTCAACATGGTCAAATTTAGCAAAATAATTCTCAGGATCAAGCCCTGAAAGTTATTTTTTTACGGCTGAATGTCATCTCTTTGACTTCGCGCAATCGCCTTTTATATTCCGTGTGCGATTGCGCATTAAACAGGGTCTTGGTGCACAATCACATGCGCATCATCAAATAAGTCTGCCACTCGGGCTTCAACGGCATCGGCAATGTCATGGGCGTGCACTAATGCTAAATTACCGTCCAGCTCTAAATGCATTTGCACAAATGTGGTGTTACCTGCTTCGCGGGTGCGTAGGTCATGAATGCCCTTTACTTGCGGGTCTTGGTTAACGACATCAATAATCTGCTGGCGAGCTTGCGGGCCTAATTCACGATCAAGTAGGTTTTGAATTGAACGGTAGCCAAGACTCACAGCTTGTTGACCAATAAAAATAGCAATGGCAACGGCAAACAGACCATCAGCCCACCACCAGCCATATTGGGCTAATACTAACGCTAACAGCACAGCGCCGTTGAGCAATAAGTCTGACTTATAGTGCAAAGCGTCAGCCTCAATAACGGTGCTATTGGTTTTGGCTAAGGCTTTTTTCTGCAGCATGACCAAGCCTAATGTCATCAAAATTGCAACAAGTGACACCACAACCCCCAAGGTTGCTTGGGTAACAGCAACGGGGTTAATCAACTTATCACCACCATAAAACAACAGTAAAAAAGCCGAACCTAAGATAAATGCCGATTGGGCTAACGCCGCCAATGGTTCTGCTTTGCCGTGGCCGTAACGATGCTCGCTATCAGGTGGCACAATGGCATAACGGATAGCAATAAAGTTGACAATAGAAGCAAGGGCATCAGCAAAGGAGTCAGTTAATGACGCTAACATACTGGCTGAGCCAGAATACATCCACGCAATAAGCTTAAGTACAATTAAACTAAAGGCGGTGATAACGGCAGCACGGCTGGCAAGTTTGACCCAAAACTCATATTCAGACGCGGATTTTGAAGGTGGATTCATAATAAAGAAAGCCCAAGTAGCAGAGGTGTATTGCAACAAAATATAGCGCTGCGGTGACGATTAAGCGATAAAGTTTACCATTTTCACCCGACGTTTATCGGACAAGATGGGATTATTTATCCATAACCTTATCAGGACAAAATTTACCATTAATAGATATGAGCATAATCAAAAAAACACGTCCAAAAGTCATCAGTCATCAGTCATCAGTCATCAGTCATCAGTCATCAGTCATCAGTCATCAGTCATCAGTCAAGCATCAAACCTCTTGAGGTTAACAGTAAGAAATAAAGCACAGAAAAAATCGAAAAAAGCCACAATAACAATTGTGGCTTCGCTGCAATAAAGGCTATCAACAACGGATAATTTATGTCATATAACGACGTCTGGGGAGGAGCATCGTTATTACACAAGATTATCTATGATGACGACGTTTGCCTTTAGTTAGCATCTTTTTGAACTTCTCTTGTTGCTCAGCATCTAGCAGGTTGTAAATTTCGTTTTGCATTCTTAACTTGTCTAGCATTTGCTGCTCAGATTTCGCTTGATGTGCTTCAATGATTAATTGGGCTTGCGTTGCATCAAAGCTAGGTGCGGTGACTAAATCCACAATATGTTGTTGATGCTCATCTCTAGCTGCTTCTTTGTCTTCTTTTGACGTCGTAGTCGTGTACTTACCGACAATGGCTTTAACTTGCGTTTTTTGTTCGTCTGTTAATGACAAACGACGCAACATTTTATGCATTGAGTGATGTTTTTTGCCATGATGCTTAGCCTGTTTTTCTGTCTTTTGGGGGCTTACCTGAGCCGTATCTTGGGCAAAGACAGGTGACATAACAAAGCTTGAACCAACTAATACAGCAACTGCAGTGGCAATCGATAAACCTTTACTCATAATCGTGTCCTTTTGGTATTACATTCAATTAAGGGGGCTTGAACAAATTCAATTAACTTGAGGCTCATCTTAGCAGTGGCAATGTCAAACAGCGTGTCCAAAGCGTAAAGCAATGTAAAGCTAACCCCAGCACAAATAACAATACCAGCATCCACTGCCGCCTTATAAAAACCACAACAGACATTAACCATCGCCTAGCATTTGAAATAGCAAACCATTGAAACTCTAATTTAGCGACAGCCCTTATCTCGTCTCATTTAGCAGATTTTCAAATTAATTTTTTAACAACTCACCAAAAACTCTACATAAGCAAAATATTTATGCGAGGTAGCTAACAAATAGCCAACTAAAAGATTAACGTTTACCACCATCAACTTAAAATAGATCGCATACACCCCATTTGAGATTCATCATGTATAAATTGCTCGCTAATATTTTCATTATATTAACAACGTTGACATTGAGCGGTATGGCTCAAGCGCAAAACAGCCAAGATCCATTATGGGTCAGCCACAAAACCGATGGCCAACCTGAAGTAAAATTACATTTTTTTTGGTCACAAACCTGTCCTCATTGCCGTGAAGCTCACCCTTTTATCGACGCCTTAGCCGAGCGAGTCGACTGGATAGAGCTTGATGATTACCTTATTAGCGAACAAGGCAACGTTGATAAACTGATGGCAATGGGCGAAAAAACCGGCGTTGAGCCTCGCTCAGTGCCTTACTTTGCCGTCTGCGGTGAAGCCATTGTGGGTTACAACAGCCATGACGTGACAGGGCGGTTTATTATCGAACGTTTAGAGGCGTGTTATCACCAATCTGGCGGCACGGGCGTAGTGGGCGATAGCCTTGATGACTTTTTTAGCCAAACCACCAGTGCTGAGCAGCCATTTTTTGGCACCTGCTCAGAGACAGGCGATACTGCCAACACTGACGCCAGCGCTTGTGGCATGGACAACACTAGCGCAGCACCTGCAGTGCAACCCGTTGATATTCCCTTTATTGGCGCAGTTCATCCTGAGAAAATGTCTTTACCGCTACTGACAGTCGTACTCGGTGGTGTTGATGCATTTAATCCGTGTGCATTTTTCGTTTTATTATTTTTACTCAGCATTATGGTCAACGCTGGCAGTCGTAAACGCATGTTATTAGTCGGCGGCATATTTGTGTTTTTCTCCGGCTTTATTTATTTCATCTTTATGAGCGCTTGGTTAAACCTATTCCAACTACTGGGCGGCAGTGACGGCGGCATTATTATTACCTGTGCCGGTTTGTTGGCATTGGTCGCTGCGGTGGTGAATATAAAAGACTTTTTCTATGGCCGCGGTGACGTGAGTTTATCAATGTCAGTCGAAAATCGAGGCAGTTTAATCAAACGCATGGGCAAATTGTCTAAAGCCAGTTCACTGCCAACCATGATTGTGGGCTCGACTGTCTTGGCTATTTTGGCCAATGCTTATGAACTATTGTGCACTGCCGGCTTCCCGATGATTTACACTTCGGTGCTTTCAATGGCCAACTTAGACACCGCTGAACGCTACATGTATCTTGTGGCCTATAACATTGTCTACGTGATTCCATTGGCGACCATTGTGATTGTGTTCTCAGCAACCCTTGGTAAACGTAAACTGACCGAAAAAGAAGGCGAAGTGCTTAAGCTGATGTCCGGTATCATGATGTTTGGTTTAGGCAGTATGTTAGTGCTAGACCCTGATACCTTGCAAAACCCGGTCGTTTCTATTGGTTTGATTTTAGGTTCCATTGTACTGACATTGATTGTCAGTAAAGTCAAAAATAGCTTACTTAAAAACAATGGCTAAGCTGGCGTTGCGTTTGTAAAATAGTGCAATGTTGATTTCCTTCATGTCAGCATTGCGCTAAAGTTTTGCCACTCACTACATGCGTTTAGTTACCTCATTGCAGCTATTTGTAAGGAACTCAATGAACCGTATTTTACTTGTCGATGATGACATTGGTCTGTCAGAACTTCTAACCCAACTACTTGAGCTAGAAGGCTTTAACTTAAGCCAAGCCTATGACGGTGAACAAGGGCTTGAAATGGCATTACAGTCAAATTACGACTTAATCCTTTTAGATGTCATGCTGCCTAAGCTAAATGGCTTTGATGTGCTTAAAGCGTTACGCCGAGAAACCAGTACCCCAGTATTAATGCTCACAGCCCGAGGTGATGAAATTGATCGCGTAGTGGGGCTTGAAATTGGCGCAGACGATTACTTACCTAAACCGTTTAATGACCGTGAATTAATTGCCCGCATAAAGGCCATTTTACGCCGTTCACAAATTGTGGACACAGAACTGAATAACCAACAAGACAACATCCAAATGGGTGATTTAATCCTGGATAAAAATCGCCAAGAAGTGTTTTGTAATGAACGTCCCATTGTATTAACAGGCACTGAGTTTTTATTGTTATATCACTTAATTAATCGAGCCGGCGAGCTTGTTACTAAGGAGCAATTAAGCGAACTAGTGTTAGGTAAAAAATTAATGCCTTTTGATCGCAGTATCGACATGCATTTATCAAATGTGCGTAAAAAGATCCCTGATCGTACCGATGGCAGACCCCGGGTGAAAACCTTGCGTGGTAAAGGTTATATCTGGTTACCTTAATGATTAAATTTAGTCCAGTAAGTCGCTTATTCGTAAAATTGTTGCTTGGTTTTTGGCTGTGCAGCTCAATACTTATTGGACTATTTGCACTGCTACCATTAATTGAACAAAATCATGACCGTTCGCAATTATCACCTGAATTTGAACAAATACTGGCAGATGTCGCCAAGCGGTTTAAGCAGTCTCCTCGGCCATTTAGCCCTGAATCCATTAAACAGTTAACCAAAGGCAAGCACCATGAATATGGACAGGTACGGTTTTATTTAATGAACGATCAAGGGCGTATTTTAAACTCACGTCGCCCATCTAGGCCATTACGTTTTTTTGTATTAATGACTGAAGATGTAGGCCATCCTATTAGCCATCAATTTCGTGACCAATTGATGTTTGGTCCTTATAAATTTAACTATCAACACAAAACCTTCACCCTTTATGGCCGTTTCACCAATCATCATCCCAGACCTTGGTTTTTATTTTTTGCCGACCATAAACTCCTCAGCGCAGGTTTAGCGATTTTATTGTCTGGGTTATTGTGCGGGTTTCTAGCTTGGTATTTAGGCAAACCATTACGCACTCTAAAACACAGTGCCAATGCGCTAGCTGCCGGTGATTTGTCTAGCCGTGTTGACAGTAAAACCACTGGCAGAAACGATGAAATGGGCGAACTTGCCATTGCCTTTAACGCCATGGCCGACGCGATTGAAAACATGATAAATAACCAACAACGGTTAATGGGGGATATTTCTCATGAATTACGCACGCCACTAACTCGATTGCAACTCTCCTTAGCCTTGGCCCGTAAAAAACATTCTCAGGTCAATGAGTTTGACCGTATAAGCTATGAAGCTGAGCAAATTGATGAACTTATTGGCGAGCTATTAAGCCTGTCGCGAATAACCTTAAATGCCAGCACGACAATGATGGATATTGAACTGGCCGAAACCTTAAGTCAGGTGTTAGATGATGCCGAGTTTGAAGCAGAGCAACAGCAAAAACAGCTTAACATTACCATTCCAGAGACCTTACGAGTGGCACACCAACCCAAAGCATTGGCGCGGGCAATTGAAAACTTATTGCGTAATGCTATCCGTTACGCTGCCAGTAACATCAACATTAATGCTATTGAAAATCAAAATGAGATTGTCATTACGGTTACTGACGACGGCCCCGGCATCGACGACAAAGAACTTGAAGCGATTTTTGCGCCGTTTTATCGCCCAGATTCAGCCAGAGATCGAGAGTCAGGCGGCTGGGGCTTAGGCCTTGCCATTACTCAAGCGGCGGTGCAAGCACATAAAGGCCACATTAGTGCGGCCAACGTTTCCCCTCATGGCTTGTGTGTCACCTTAACGTTACCGCGAACTAACCCCACTTAATATCAGCCATCAGTCGCATAATGCCCTATACGATTAACCTAACTTATAAATTTTTCTAGACAAGCCTGCTTAAATTGCATACAAATGTTAGCATGTTGTTACATGTTGAATATTTGAATTAAGTCTATGCGTCAGTCGATTTCAGTTTTATGTTATTTTTTGCTCATGACAACCTACCCTGTGCAAGCAAAAGGTGATCCGCAACCCCTTGGCGTTATTGCGTTTGACTACCCGCCATATTTAGGCCAAAAACTCGATGATTTCGGCGAGTCTTACTTAGTCCTCAAACGTGCCTTTGACGACACTGATATTCTTTTTTCAGCTAATTTTCAGCCAATTGATCAAGCGTTTAAGATGGTTCAAGACAACCAGTGGTGTGCAAGTTTTCATCCCCCAGCCCCAGCGAAACCGCAACACACTCTAGTGATCACCAAACCAGAATTAATCCAACTGCGTCTGCACCGTCTTATTGAACCCAAAGAATTTGTCGGCAATGAGTTAAATGCAAAAGTGATTGCGCAGCTAAGAATGATTGCGCCTAAAAGTGTCACCAGTGCTTTCATTGCGCAAGGTGCAACGGTTAACGTTGTCGCCTCACTCCCCCAAGCAGTAGCTGCGTTAATCAACGGCCAAGTTGACTATATTTACGGTGATACCCACGCAATTGATGTGGCCGCCGATAGCATGAACCTGTCATCTGCGTTATTACAAGCCTCCAGCATGACTTATCGCCAGTTTCCGATGGGAATTTGGTTTAACAACCAATGTAAAACGGCCAAGGTCGCAATTGATATTCTTAAGCAACAAGGCTTTGTGGTAAAACGTTTTACTAAAGATACCGATAATGTCAGCTTACCGCCTGGTGCGCAGTCGTCACGGATATTTGGTTTTTACTAACACCTGTGATTAGCGCCGCTGCCATAAACCCAGCTAACGCACATAGAGCCATACCAATTAGCCAGCACTTTGGCTATAATTCCCCGTCATTTTCTCAGCGGACTGCTCATGTTTCATATTGCCTTATACGAACCCGAAATTGCCCCAAATACGGGTAATATTATTCGCTTGTGTGCTAACAACGGCTCGCAGCTGCATTTAATTGAGCCTCTCGGGTTTGATTTAGAAGAAAAAAAACTCCGCCGTGCTGGCTTAGATTATAAAGATCTCACCTGTGTTACCCGCTATAAAAACTATCAAGAATTTCTTGAAGCAATGGCAGGCAAACGCATTATGGCTTGCACCACCAAAGGCAGTCGTCCACACAGTGAAATTGCTTTTAAAGCTGACGATGTATTGTTATTTGGCCCTGAAACCCGCGGTTTACCGATGGATATCATTAATGCGACGCCGTTAGAGCAGCGTTTACGTATTCCAATGGCCGGTACTAGCCGTAGCTTAAACCTGTCTAATTCAGTGGCAATTATTAGTTATGAAGCTTGGCGTCAAATTGACTATGTCGGGGCACTGTAATGGCAAAGTCAGCATCATCGGAAACTCAACAGCAAGCAATGCGCGTGGCTAAAGCGACCCAAAAGCCGGGGCAAACAAAAGAGCAAACCAAACTGATTGCGACCGGTATTGAAAAAGGCATTGCTGAATATAAAAAACAGCAAAAAGTAAAAGCGCGTGAACGTGATAAACACCGTAAACAGCAATTAAAGCAAAAGCACCATGTTAGTGATGAGCTAGAGCTTGAACATGATGAGTTACCCACCCCCCAGTTCACCGCCGTTGCTAAGATATTATTGCTGTTATTGATTGGCAGTTGGTGCGCAATAGGTTATCTGTTAACTCAAGGCTAATCTTGCCGCTATTTATGAGTCCTGTTCTGGCAAGGTTAGTGGACACACCGCTAAGTGAATAACGGTATATACATACCGAAATGCCACTAACATTGACCATTACTGTGATTGCGTAAAAGCACTAAGCATAAAAAATGGCTCACCGAGTATGACTACTCTTTTGGTGAGCCATTTTTATTCTCCGTTTCATTAACATCAACGCTTAAGGTAAACCCTATATGGATTTACCCGCTACGCGCCGTGATATCAACAGCCGAAATTAACCGCCAAAGCCACTATCGGTAATAGCAACCTCAGTTACCTCGCCGTATTGCTTGGCAAGCGCCCTAATTTTATCTGCATTACCAATCAACACATATTGCAGCTTCTCTTTAGGGAAATACTTAGCGACTAATGCTTGAGTTTGCTCAAGAGTGAGCCCGTCTACTCGCGCTTGAAACGCATTAATATAGTCATCATCGACACCATAAATATATTGGTCTGACATTAAGCCAGCTAACTGGCCATTGGTTTCAAACTGCGGTGGGAACTGCCCTTTTACATAGGCTTTAGCCGAGTCTAACGTGGCTTGGTCAATACCTTGTTCCCAAAGACGAGAATAGGTTTTTAAAGCTAAATCCATCGCCGCTTTAGTGGTTTGAGTTTTGGTGAAAGAGCTAATTCTAAACACGCCTGCATCGGCATAGCTTACAAATGCTGAACGCGCACCGTAGGTTAACCCAGCATTAACCCGCAATTCATCATTTAACCACGAGGTAAAACGGCCACCTAAAATGGTATTAACCACAGTTAAGCCAACAAAATCGGCATTGTCTTTACGCACACCAACCCCGCCAATTAAGAAGGTGGTTTCAATGGCATCAGGCTTATCAACTAATAACACACGGCTAGTGGTCAGTTGCGGCAAGTTTTGGCTTAAATCAGGCCTAAGTACCGCTTCAGTATTTTGCCAGTCAGCAAAGGTCTTTGTTAATAATGCTTTCATTTCATTAAGGTTAAAGTCACCAACAACACTTAATTCAGTATTGCTAGGTTGGTAATAACTTTTATGAAAAGCGCGCAATTGATTAATGGTCATTTGCGCGATAGATTTGGCATTACCTGAAGGCGCATTCGCGTAGGGATGCTCACCAAAAACCAGTTGATTGTAGTAACGCCCAATGACCTGACGTGGGCTTTCTTTCGCTTGTGCTAAGCCCACCACATTACGCTGTTGTAACTTGGCAAATTCGGTGTCATTAAAATCTGGATGACGCAATACATCATTAAATATAGGCAGTACAGTTTGCAGGTCTTTACTCATAAAGTTACTGCTGACGTAACTGCCATCCATTGCCCCTTGAGTGACAATTTTAGCGCCGATAAAATCAAGTTCTTGCTCTATTTGCGCTTTCGTTTTACCGCCTGCGCCCAGCATTAGGCTATTCGCCGTCATGTTGGCTAACCCTGCGCTGGTATCATTTACCGCACCGGCTTTTACCACCGCGTTAAAGGTAATTAGCGGCACTTGTGGTCGCACCATCAACTTAATGGTTAAACCGTTATCTAAGGTTAAGGTTTCATATGCTGGCATAGCAAAAGAATGGCCAGTATTCGCAACAGTATTGGTTGTATTTGAGGCCATTTGCGTAGTACTACAAGCAGAAAGCCCAAGTGTACAAGCAAGCACTAACATCGACAGTTTCATTGATTGTTGATTTTTCATTGGTCAGCCTCCTCATTAGCCGCTAACACACCGACCGAACGATTGGCTTTTATTAAATAGGTTTGAGCAACACGCTGAATATCGGCGACCGTCACTTTGTTGTAAGCTTGTGGTGCATTAAATAACTGCTCATAGCTACCAAAGAATAATTCGTATGTGCCTAAGGTGTTCGCCTTGCCATTAATGGTTTCCATGCTGCGATAAAAATTAATCAACTTGGCATTTTTTACCTTATCAAGTTCTTGTTGTGTGACACCTTGCGCGCCAATCAGATTAACTTGTGCAATTAAAGCTTGCTCTAATTGTTCGGCGCTTACACCTTGGTTTGCCACACTCATGATGTACATCAGGTTAGGGTCAAACGACATTGGCATATGAGTATCTGCCGCAACGGCAATTTGTTTATCTATCAAGTTTTTATATAATCTTGAGCTATTGCCTTGGCTTAAAATAGCGCTCAATAAATCCAGCGCATAATAGTCCGCATGGCTGGTTGCAGGTACATGATAAGCCAACATGACGTTAGGCGTACTTACCGACGCTTTTTGCAAAAATACGCGGCGTTCTCCTTTTTGCAATGGCTCAACGGTGCGCACAGCTTTAGGCGGCACTTGAGCAGGAATGGGGCCAAAGTATTGCTTAGCTAGCTTTTTCACGTTATCAAGTTTAACGTCACCAGCAATCACTACCACGGCGTTATTCGGCGCGTAATAGGTTTTGTGATATTGCTGTAAGTCCTCTAAACTCCACGCGGCAATATCGGACTCATATCCAATAACTGACCAACGATAAGGATGCGCTTGAAACGCGACCCCTTTTACGGCTTCACTGATTGCTCGCCAGTTAGAGTTTTCAAGGCCAGTGGTACGCTCTGACTGCACCACGCCGCGCTCACTTTCAACCATGTCAGGGTCAATATCAAGATGAGCGATACGGTCAGCTTCAAGGTCAAAAATGGTTTCTAGCGCATTTGCAGGGAACCAATCGGTATACACGGTGACGTTTTCGGTGGTGTAAGCATTGTTTGCGCCACCAGCGGCTTCCATGGTGCGATCAAACATTTTAGGGCCATATTTTTTCGATCCATTGAACATCATGTGTTCAAAAAAGTGCGAAATCCCCGTAATGCCCGGTACTTCATTACGTGAGCCGACTTTCCAAAATAGATACATATTGGCATTAGGTATGGTGCTGTCTTCTAACACCATAATTTTCATACCGTTATCTAACGTAAAACTGTCGACATCGGCACGGGTTGTCGCTTGAGTAGAAAGTGTTGTAAACAACCCTGCCACTAAAGCAAACGCCAAGAGTGTGCGTTTCATTGAATTCTCCTTACGTAAAGCCAGCAAAAAGTGGCTTCATCCATATGTTTTATCATTCAAATTAACGCGTTACACTGCCGTTGTGAATCCTTAGACAGTAACAAAAGGGATTGATTTGTTTCAGAATATGTAAACTATTATTTAACGGCCATGCCGTTAAATAATTTCAAGGGAATAACGCGAGGGGATTACGCTAAGGTAATAAATACCACATCTTTATCGATAACTTCGCATTGCCAACCGTCATGCTGCTTTGCAATCCACTCAAAGGTGGTTTGGCTGTAAAAATTAATGTGGGTTGGATCATTTTTATAGTGCCAATGAATAAATTCAGCATGACCTAAGACTCTTTTGGTCATCACAGCCAATATGCCACCGGGTTTGAGCATGTGGGTTAATTGCTCAATTAAGCCATGTGCATCATAAATATGTTCAATGACCTCGGTTAAACAAATAAAGTCATATTGGCCAGTCAACCGCTCGGCAAATGGGTGATAGTACAAATCATAATTATGCACTTTCACCCCTTGTTTGGCCGCCATATGGCTTAATACTGCGCCCTCACCACAACCAAAATCAAGCCCAACGGCATCTTGCGGTACACGCTGCAATAATGGCGTTAGCGTGCGCGATAAGAATCGCTGATAACCTTCATCAGCAAAAGCGTTATCGTGCAAGTCGTAAACGGCTTTTTCTGCATCAGCAGATAAATGAAATGAGGCGGGTACACTCACTAAATCACAAATAGGACATTGCCAATATTGGCGATGCTTATCTTGATGAAATTCATCCAGATTTTCATGTAAACACAATGGGCAAGTTGGCAAGGTTAGTCTTTCTCTGCAAGTGTTTCTTCTTCGGGGATTTTACGCTCTTTTTTAGCGGCTTCACGCGCCTGCTCAAGATATTGCTGTTCACGTGAGGTGCGCTCACTAAATTGAGCTTGCGCTTTTTTACGTTGCTCGCTTTCCCACTCTTCAGGTTGTTGATTGGCTAAAATATCTTGTTCACGAGCTTGGGTTTCTCGCGCTGCTTGTCGCGCTTTTTGTAATTGGTCACGCTCGGTTTGTTGAGACGCTTTGCGCCCTTCATCAGCCTTTTCTTTTAAGGTCATTTTTAAACGGGGTTTTTCATCACTACTTGCATGCACGATGGTCGTTACACTAAAAAGTGATAACCCTAATACACTCAATACAACAGTTAACTGGGTTTTGAATTTGCGATTCATGATTCATCCTTAGTCGTGGTGCCATATCGCTTCCTAACAGCGTAGGGCATAGCATTGAGTCTATGTTGCACCATTGCATCTAAAGCTGCAAACAGGGGTTGTGGGTCAAGTTGCGGTGCTAAAGCGTTTAAGACATACGCGGTGGCTTCAAGGGTCGATAAACTATCCGCGCGTTTGGCTTTACGAATGATGTATTGCGAAGCGTCACTGACATCAAGATGCAAAGCCGGAAATGTGAGTAACCACGGGTTAAGTTGCAGTATGCGATAGGCTTTTTTCCATGTACCATCAATAAGTAAAATGACGCAGTCTTGTGCTGCCCCCGCTTGTGCAACCGTTTGGCTGCTTTCATTGGGATAAACTAAGTAAACCGGTTTATTTACGCTGGCTAAATAGGCTTGTAGCGGCGCAAAATCTGCCGCTGACTCGCCAACATCTACTCTAAGGTTTGCTAATACCAACCCCATGAGTTTTACGCTGTTTTTGGCGTGATTCACCTCTGAAGGATGCTGTAATACCACCACCTCAGTGTTAACCGTTAACGGTGTAATGGCATGGCAAACACATGCGTTTTGTGGGTAGCGACATTGCTGACACATCACTCTCGCCATAACAAACCTTCTCGGATAATTAACGTCGTTTTATCCATGTTTCTCTTGATGACAATGCTTTAGCTGTGGCATCACCATTAGCACTAAATATAACGTCGAGGTGCAACCAAGGACAACAACAACCGCCCAAGGCGCTGTGATAGGGGTCAGCTGAATCACTGCGGTTAATACTGACGCGCCGCTCATTTGAATAAATCCAAGCATGGCAGCAGCAGTACCTGCTCGCTCGCCAAAACCTGACAACGCCATCGAAGTTGCAGGGCCTAATAAAATAGCAAAGCCCACACATAATAAAATCATTGGCAACATAAAGCCTAAGGCCGCTGGCATGCCCGCTTGTGGGCCAAATAGTTGTAGCAGTGCTTCGAGTATGGCTGCCAGTAGCATCAGTACTAACGCCATAATCACACTCGGGCGATTACCAATTTTTTTGACTAATTTAGGCGCAGAAAAACACGCGACTAAATTCACTGACGCATTTAACGCAAATAACCCACTAAAGGCTAATTTTGACAGGTGTAAATGGCCAATTAACCAAATAGAAGAGTATGAAACATAAGTGAGAATTGACGCCATACCAATCATGCAAGCACCGGCATAAAACACAAACTGACCATCACTTAACACAGGCTTATAACGATGCCAGCGGTACAAGGGACCACTGCTATCTGTATTGGCTGGGCGTGTTTCAGGGAAGCGCAAGATAACAACCGCGGCCACTAATACAGCATACAGGCTCATAAAAATAAACGTTGATCGCCAACCAAAGTGCATGGCCAATACGCCACCAAATGTCGGCGCTAGCGCTGGGATCACACAAATAGCACCATTAAGGTAACTGTATAACGGCACACTTTCCTTACTGTTATAGCAATCACGCACGGCGCTAAACACAACAATGGAGGTTGAACATGCACCAATGCCTTGTAGTACTCGTACTAACTGTAATACTTCGAAGTTTTCTGCTACCGCGCCCGCCCAGCTGCTTAGTCCATAAAGCACGATACCAAACAGGGCAATAGGACGACGACCATAACGATCAGCTAACGGGCCAATTAATATTTGTCCGACGCCAAGGGCAAATAAAAATAATACCAGCGTAGATTGAACTTGGTTATGGCTAACGCCATAATCGGTTGCCATCATCGGCATAGAAGGTAGGTAGATATCAATTGCCAATGGACTCAATAACACCATAAACATTAGTGTTGGCAATAGGTTACGTTTCATTATTTATACGCTCAAAAGGAAGTTTTCCGCGACAGTGTAAACCAATGGCGATATGAACAGAAATAATATCCATCTTAAGATAAAAGTTTGCTTGCTGGTTTGATAAACGATTTCACTTAATTTGAGTAAAAAGTGATAACAGTATCGCCTAACATATTTGCCAAATAACAAAATCATTGCACTAATATGTTAAGCGAAATGTTAGGCCAAAATAGATTGAGCATGTTGCAATGATTTAAGCTCATCGGCTGATGGTTTAAGCGCAATCACGTTATCTATTTGTATCGCAAGCGACTCCCATAAAGGCTCAATAACTGACAACTGTTGTGGGTTAGCGTATTGCTTTGCTAACACCAGTAAATTAGCCGATTGCACCACATCAATGCGCCCTAACATGCCATCGGCAAGGGCGACGCTCAATTCAATCATTGCGGTAGCGCTGTGGCCATATTTAATCACATCATGAAGATATTGCTCGGCCTGCGCTAAATCGGCTTCATTGGCGTTTTCGTTATTTAATGCTTCAATTGCACAGCGTAACATGGCGTCTAACTGCCCGTGCTTCGCCGCTTCTTGAAACCAATGCCACGCTTTTTCTAAGTCAATTTCACCGGCATCGCCGCTTTCAAACATTAAACTTAAATGGTATTGCGCATGTGCATAACCCGTTTCAGCCGCTTTTTTTATCCATTCAAAGGCGCTGCCTAATTGTTGCTGCTGATAGTAAAGCACCCCAAGGTTAGACATCGCTTCGGCATTTTCACTATTTGCAGCCAGCAGTAACCAATGTTCTGCCTTAGCAATATCGACCTCAAACACGTCGCTGCCTACCAGATAAAAATACCCCAATAACGCTTTGGCATCGACAACATGATGTTGTGCAGCTTGGGCAATTAACGTTTCACCTTGTTTAAGGTTTTTGTCACCACTATAGCCGTGTAGCAAGCTCACACCATGCTCATATAAGGCTAAATCATGCGACGATGATGCAAGAGCAAACCAATGTGCTGCTTGTGAGAACGCTTCTTTAGCAGTATGACTGCCTCGCAATAATGACGGTTGATGATGACTTTCATCAGCGCCAGTATCAGTTGAAGCTTGTTGCTCGAGTTTTTGTTCAAGAGCTTGTTCTTGCCCTTGTTGCATTAAGCCTTTAGCTTTTAATGACATGCCAACTAAATATTGCGCTTCAGGGTCATTTTTCATCACCGCGCGGTAGCATAAATCGCGCCCGGCAAAAGAGTCAAAAGCTTCAAAGTGATACTCAGGTGAGTGAGTTGAGTACTGCGAATATAACTTACTCACCAAGGTCAAAATGTGCTTAATCGATTTTTCAGCAATCGTGATTAACTGCACTTGAGTAAGGTGGTATTTTTCAGGATGGGCGCCGCGGTTACCGTCGCCGCGTAGTCGATGTAATGCCCGCACCGTTGGTACATCAATCACCCGCGCTTTATTAAGCTGCTCAATGCGATCATATAAATTAGGACTGGTAAATTGCTGGCCGTGTTTGCTCGCTAAATACTGGGTTAGCTTGTGGGTAAAACTGCGCACAAACACCAGTGCTTGGGTTGGAATGTCGCGAACATAGCTCTTTGCACTGGCGTAATCTTGGGTTAACTCATTGGCAAAACCATCAATAAATTCAATATCATTAATCAATGAAGACTCCTCAGTCCTACCTAAGTTAACCCATAGTGCAATTTACAATACTTGATTATCTTCTTCAGATGTAGGCGTTTTACGGTTAACCATATACAGCCTAAACAATGCCACATTAACAAATAAACTAAAAAATGCCATGGCGGTGTCAGCCAATAATTGTAGCGGCACCCCCACTTTAGCAGCCATCATAGAAATACTACTGCCCACTATCGACAGTGGAAGGTATAACATTAATACCATGACAGTTTTCAATACAATAGGGCCTGAAAACTCAAAACTGGCTTTAATGGCTTGTAAAGGGGTAATGCGCTCAACCACCACCATGAAGTTAACGTAAGCTAAACGTGAGAACACATAAAAACTCATTACTAAGCCAATGAGCCACAGTGGTCCAAATGCCGCAAACAACATGAAAGGGATCAATACCGCTAAGCCTGAAAACACGCCGGCTAATAACAGTGGCGGCACAAAGATTAAACTCTCTTTCAATACTCTAAATGGCGTCACCTCAAAACCTTTAGAACGCACTTCTAAATACACCGTCAGCGCGGCTATCAGTAATGAGAAAACCAATAATAGGCCCATCATCGCAAAACCATGAATGGCACCAAATACGGGCGTATCCGCTTGCGATTGCGCCAACATTTCACTGCCTAGCCATGACTGGATCATAACTTGAACCAATAATAACGGCATTGTTAGCGCAGCCAATTGGCTTAAATGGTTACGGAAAAAATTATATGCTTCAGAGTAAATAGCAGACAATGTCATGTCGTTGAGCCCAATTTTTCAATCATAAGTTAAAGTTGCGCTTAGGATACAGAAAAATCACTGATAATGCCTAATCTTAAACAACTGCTTGTTAAAGCCACTACCGAAAATATGTGATACAGGTTAAAATACACTCCATTTTAGGACTTAGCTCACACCACAGGAAGGCGTATTATGAAGTTCACCCCCGTAATGTTAACCCTTATTGCACTATTGTTTAGCAACCAAGTATCAGCAAGCTGGCTTGACAGCATCTTAGGTTCATCGGAAGAAAACCCAGTAACGACTGAAGCGGCCACCGCACATTCAAATCCGCTTGTCGGCAATGTTATGTCACAACTTGGCCTCGACCAAAATCAAGCTCAAGGTGGTTTAGGGACACTATTAAGTGTCGCTAAAGATAACCTGTCGGGGTCTGACTTTAGCCAACTCAGTAACAGTATTCCTGGGGCTGACAGTTTATTAAGCGCGGTGCCAGCACTGGCAGGCGACAGCGGTATGACAGGCTTATTATCAAAAGCGGGAGATCTTGGCGCGTCAATGCAAGGTAGCGCAATGGTCTACGATGCGTTTGAAAAATTAGGTATTTCAAAACAACTTGTGGGGCCAATGATCAATATCGCTAAATCTTATTTAGACGAAAATGGCAGCCAAGATACTGCAGGTTTATTAATGCAAGGTGTTAGCGCATTGCTTTAAGCATGCCAAATAAACACATCGACTCACTGACGATAAGTATGATGTTTGTTGCCATGCAATAAGCGCCATTAATAACTCAGTGAATGTAACCGCGGCCAATGATTTTCATTGGTCGCGGTTGTTTTTTGCAACGCAAAACGCCCCACAAGCCACAATTAAACTGTGTTACAGGCGGTATATTTAGCAACATATAAACACAATTTAATCGCACCGATTGTCGCCCATTCCCCATAGCTTTGTTAGTATCAAGAGGAACACCATCAATGGGAGGCATTATGATTGCCAAGCTAAAGCAACTGTTTTTATCCCCAGAAGTGCCTTTAACTGCACAACAAAAGACCCAACAACTGAATTTAGCTGCCGCAGCGTTATTACTTGAAGTGGTGTACGCCGATGATCACGTTGAATCGAGTGAAACCGCACTCTTACCCGCTGCGTTAACTCAAACCCTGCACATTACCTTAGATGATGCGACAGCCTTGCTTGAACAAGCCAAGCAAGCCCGCTTTAATGCCACCTCATTGTTTGAATTCACTGAGAAAATCAACGCTGCATTTTCAGTGGCTGACAAACAACAATTGATTTTAGCCATGTGGCAACTGGCCTACGCCGATGGTGAACTGTGCCGTTATGAAGATCAGATTATTCGCCGCACCGCTGACTTGCTTTACCTTAAACACAGCGAACTTATCCACATGCGCAACATCGCCATGGAAAAAGACGCTTAAAGCTGCCACATGACACTTAACTCTTTTGGCGTCGGTGAATATGTGTTTTTTGTAACCACATAAGCGGCGCAATCACTGCAATTAAAATAAGCACGTATAACATATTACTGCCAAGGGCGACCCCTAACCCAATACAGAACACACAACTCGCCGCAATTAAAGGTCGCCAGCGGGCTGATAACAACTTAAATGCCGATAACATCGCAAGCAGGTAAATCACCACAAACACCCCATTACTCCAAGCAATTAAGTGCTCTAATTCGTGGCCGCTGAAATAGGTCACTACCATCACAAATGCCATTGAAATCAAAATAGCCAGTAACGCTCGAATAGGCACGCCATGTTGATTTTTCACCACAAAATAGCGCGGTAATATGCCTTGTTCGCTAAAGCTCCACAATAATCTGGCTGAACTTGCAGCATACACATTTACAGTAGCAAGGCCACTTGCAACACCTAAAATACCAATCACTTGTACTCCCCAGCCTGCAATGGGAGTGGCTGCCAACCAATAATTAAATGCTGAAATCATCGCAACATCGCTACTGCCTTGCGGAGTATTGAGCAATAAAAAGGTGCACAATAAATAGATAACACCCACCAGCACAGTCCCCATTAACATCGCTGGGAGCATGTCTTTACGTGGTTCACGAAAATCTCCCGCTAGGTGGGTCATGGCTTCAATACCCAAAAAGCTCCAAAAGCCTATGCCCATCGCTAACATAACGGGGGCGTATTGCCATTGACTGGCAACCGCGGCGTAGTCGGTTTCAACTAACGTTGAGCTGCTTGAACCAATTAATAAACTCACGACACCAACAACAGATAATGTCAGTGCAAACTGCAACTTAGCTGAAATTTGAATCCCTTTTAAGTTCAGCAATAACAGCAACCCAATGACAATTAATTGCGCAATTAATTGCACCATGCCCTGCATCGGCACCATCGCCGTCATAAATTGAAAGGTCATTAAAATAGCCGCAGGCGCGCCAATCGGAATCGCCAGCAAAAACAGTAAACCTATGGTTCGCCCTGCTGTTTTACCAAAGGCTTGCTCAACAAAATAAGCCGGCCCTGCCGCGTGAGGAAAGCGCCCTGCCAGTAAACCAAATACCAAAGCAACTGGAATAATAGCCAACGTCAGCAAGCCCCAAGCTAAAAGCGCTCCATCATGAGCCACCGCAATGGTCATTTGCGGCAATATAAATACTCCTGTACCTAGCAAAGTGGTGGCCATTAACCCTGCACCTTGCCAGCGGCCAATGCCGACTGAATTTTGGTTCATATTACTATTCTACTGTTGTTTGTTTAGGGGTATTATAATTAGCTACAAGCTAAAAAACTGCAGTAATCAGCATGTAAAGTGGCGTAACTACCGACATTTTGACGCCATATTGGTTTTTATCCGCCAAAATGACGGCCAGCGATGTTAGCGGTAAAGTCAGCTAACAATAAACCCATGATGGAGTGCTAATAACATGAAACCGGCGCTAGATAAATTCGACAAGGCCATCATTAACGAACTCAAGCTCAATGCCCGTCAGTCTATTTCATATATTGCTCAACAGGTTAACTTATCTCGCAGTGCAGTAACTGAACGTATTAAGCGCTTAGAAGAATCTGAAATAATTCGAGGCTATCAAGTCTTACTCAGCGAATCTCAAAAACACGGGGTGTCAGCCTATTTTGAAATACAGCATAGCTGCGCCAAATCTACCGAAGTGGTGCATATTTTTAACCTCATCCCTGAAGTCGTCACTTGCCAAGGGATCACTGGCGACATGGACTTGTTAGTGTTCGTTCAAGCCCCGAGCATGCAGCGTTTACACGAAATTCGTGAGTTTATTGATTCTCAACCCGATATCATCAAAATTAAAACCCATGTTGTCATGAGCGAGTGGATAAATAATCAAGCTTAATATTGCCTGTCACCATACAACAAGCATCATTGACACAACCCCATTGCCCGCAATGTGTGGCATTTTGGAAAAATAACCGTAACACGCTAGTAATTAACTAGGGTGCAACCGTAAAAAACAGTCCATGAAACAAACCATTGGCAGATAAACTTAGCGATAAATAACCGCCAACGTTACACTGATTGTTGAACAACGACTAAGTAGGTGAGATACACATGACGCAACATTCCATTGCAGACATTAATTTATTATGGGGACAGTTAATCCTCGAAGAGCTGCACCGTTTAGGTGTTAAGCATATCTGTCTATCTCCAGGTTCACGTTCATCACCGTTAACGCTTGCCGCAGCGAGCCAAACTCACCTGAGTACTCACACCCACTTTGACGAGCGCGGTTTAGGCTTTATGGCGCTAGGGTTGGCTAAATCAAGCCATGCCCCTGTGGCGATAGTTACCACCTCGGGTACAGCAGTCGCCAACTTATATCCTGCGATCATTGAAGCGTGGTTAACCCATGTGCCATTAATTGTCTTGTCTGGCGATCGCCCAATGGAGCTGATTGATTGCGGTGCAAACCAGGCCATCACTCAAACGGGCATTTTTGCCCAATATGCCAAACAGATTAATTTACCCACCCCCGATTATGCTTTCCCTGCTGCGGCGTTATTAACTTGCCTTGATGAAGCGATTGAGCAACAAACTCAGCCCATTCATATTAATTGTATGTATCGTGAGCCGCTGTATCCTTCAAATGTGGTGCCACTAGCTGAACAACAGCAAATTTCAGCCATGCGTTATTTAGCGCCATTAGCCAGTTGGATGCAGCACTCACAGCCTTATAATATTTATCATAGTCAACCTTCAAACAGCTTACCGTGTGAAGCCACATTAAGGCGTTTTGTGCATGGTAAAGGGGTGATTGTTGTTGGCACATTAGCCGACAGCGACCAACCACAAGAGATTATTACCCTTGCCAAAACCTTGGGTTGGCCTGTATTGGTTGACGCACAGTCGCAATTACGTCAACACCCTGATGCCATCGGTAATATCGACCAATTATTGCATCATAAAAGTAGCAGCAAATTACTTGAGCAAGCCGACAGACTATTGGTTTTTGGCGGCCGCTTTATCTCTAAACGTTTAATTGAGTTTATGAACCAACCTTGGCACAGCTACTGGCAAGTGCTCACTCACAGTGCAAGGCTTGACCCTAGCCATCAAGTTAAGCAAGTGTGGTTGTCGTCAGTAAGCGCATTTTGCCAAGCTAATTGGCATCGTTCATCGCAAGCATTATGGGCAGAATCCCTAAGCATTAATCACCATAAGTTAAACCGTTTATTTGAACAGCGCATTGATAATAATGATTTTGGTGAAGCCCAAGTTATGCGCCAAATCACCCGTTCTTATGTCGGTGAGCAACAGCTATTTATTGGTAACAGTTTGCCCATCCGTTTATATGACATGTTTGCTCCTGCAACAACTCAGTCGCCAACGGTTTATACCAACCGCGGCGCATCGGGCATTGACGGACTCATGGCAACCGCCACCGGTGTCGCTAAAGGCAACCAACGCCCAACCACCATGGTCGTTGGCGATATTTCGTGTTTGCACGACCTTAACTCTTTTGCTCTACTCAAACAGCTTGAAACCCCCTTTGTATTGGTTATTTTTAATAACGATGGCGGCAACATTTTCAACTTATTACCGGTGCCAAACGAAACCTTGCGCAGTGATTTTTATCGCTTAAGCCATGGCTTAGAATTTGGATATGGCGCGGCCATGTTTGGTTTAGCTTATCGCCAAGTTGACGACATTGCCGACTTTAAGCAAGTCTATCAAGAAGCCTTTGAATTCAACTGTGCCAGTATTATCGAAGTCACCGTCACGGCGAACCAAGCCAGCGATCAAATTGCCGAGTTGGCCAATTGGGTAAAACAAGATTTATGATAAAAGTTAGCCGCTTTGGCCAACCTGAACGGCCTAATTTGGTGCTTATACATGGGTTTATGGGCGCAAAGGAAGATTGGCTAGCTTGCATGCCAATACTGAGCCTTCATTTCCATTGTATATGCATCGATTTGCCCGGCCACGGGGAGTCAACATTATCTTTGCCAACACCGGGGTTTGATGCGTTAGTGAGTGCCATCATGACCACGTTACAACATCTAAATTGTCATCAATTTCATTTGTTGGGTTATTCATTAGGTGGCCGTGTGGCGCTGCATATTGCCAAGCAACATCCACAATCATTATTAAGCTTAACCTTAGAGTCCGCTCACCCCGGTTTATCTGATATCAAAGCAAAAGCAGCCCGATTACATGCCGACCAACAATGGGCTGACAAACTACAACATCTGCCGTTAAAGCAGTTTTTAAGCCTGTGGTATCAACAAGCGGTGTTTAGTGATTTAACCGCCGAGCAAACCCTGGCGTTAATTGAACAACGCAGCCAAAATCAGCCCGATGCTTTGCTTAATTGTTACCTCGCCACCTCACTAGGTCATCAACAAGACTGCCGTAATGCGGTCGCGGCGATTGCGCCTCATTGTCATATCATTGTCGGCGAACAAGACGCTAAGTTTTTAGCACTCGCCCAACAGTGGCAACAGCAACAGCCCATTAATGTACTGGTGATTAAGCAAGCTGGGCATAATATTCATAGCCATCACCATCACGCTTTTTGCCAGCAGCTTTTAGCAGTTATTTCACCTGAGCCTATAGGGTAATCGCCATGCCAACGACCGCTATCATTCATGCTTTTAATCTGTCGCGTTATCGTATCAAGCTCAACCCTGCTTTAGCCGTGGGTCAGCAGCGCATAAACCAGCGTCATGGGCTAATTGTCACCTTAACGGTTAACCAGCAAGGTACCCTTAGCACTCAGTATGTTGAAATAGCGCCGTTATCAGGTTTAGATCAACACGGCCAAGCCATTAGCGGTTTTAGCCCTGAGTCATTAGCACAAGTAACAACTGCATTAAGCGCCCAATTGCCAACGTTATTAGGCCAATCAGTATCAACTTTATTGGACCTAGCTGACAGCAGCCCGTTTGCCAGCGTGCAATTTGGCTACAGTTTATTACATGCGAAATTGACGACCCGTTTTAACCAAGGCTTACTGGAGCAACGTCACGTGCCATTAGTGCATGATGCGATGGATAAACAGCTTGTCAGCCAAAAGGTCAAAGCAGCTAAAGACAATATCATTAAGGTAAAAGTGGCGCAGACTGATATCGACAGTGAAATTGCTTTTATTCATCATATTTTGCAATTAAACCCAAAACTCAGGCTGCGTTTAGATGCCAATCGTGGCTTTAGTTTTGAACAAGCCTGTCATTTTTTATCCTGCCTACCTAAAGCCAGTATTGATTACATTGAAGAGCCATGTTGTCAGCCACAAGACAACCTTGACCTGTATAACACGGTAAAAGTGAAGTACGCCCTTGATGAGTCTTTGTTGCAGCCTGACTTTGTATTTGAAGCGGCAGCCGGCATTGGCGCATTAGTGATTAAACCCAGTTTATTTGGTTCTCTGACAAAGTTACAACAACTCATAGAGCAAGCACAGCACAACGGCGTACGTTGCATATTAAGTTCAGGCTTAGAGTCTGATATTGGCATTATTGACCTTAAAAAGCTCAGTAAGGTACTGACGCCAGATGATATTCCCGGTTTGGACACCTTGGCCTCGTTTGAGCAATGCTTACTTAACGAGGGGGAATTAAATCAAGCACTTGTTGAGCTTATTGCAGAACAAACACAGCCTATCAATGCCGACTCAAAAACGGCCAAAGAAGCGGTATTATGATGATCTCACCGTTACATAACACCGCTCAACAACATCCGCTGCAGACGGCGATTAGGCTATTGGTTCGAGCTAACGAGACCACCGATTTATCAACAGGCAATCACACTCAACTTGCAGCAAGCACGCAAGCTAATAGTGCAACAAAAACGCAAACAGCAATTACGACTAACCCAGCACATTCAGCCATTAGGCCACTGGATATCAGCTACCAACAACTTAGCTTGCACGTCAGCCAACTAGCTCAAACATTAACAAATAGCGGGATTAAACAAGGCGATATTATTGCTGCCGTCGCCAGCGACAATGTGGCGTTAATCCATTTATATTGGGCTTGTGTCGACTTAGGCTGCTTATTTTTCCCTATCTCTGCGCGCTTTTCAGCCTACAAAGTGGCCGAGTTACTTAACCAACACAACGTGGCCTTTGTTTATAGCGATATTAAAGATTTTGATCAGCAATTATCCACAGCAATCATGGCAGTTAAGCCACTTGATAATGCCAAATCTATCATTCAAGTGATCAATAAAATCAACTGGCTCGACCTAAGCGCGTATGACATTGCAGCGCAAAAACTCACTACGGCAAAGTTAACCCCAAGTGCTGATGCCCAATCATTGCCAGCACCAACAATTGACATCAATGCTCCGCAAAATATCATTTTAACCTCAGGTTCAAGCGGTCATCCTAAGTCCGCTGTCCACAGCTTGGCTAACCACATTCATAGCGCTAACGGTGCCAGTAGCCGCATTGCATTAAATCAAGGCGATAGTTGGTTATTGTCACTGCCGCTGTTCCATATTGGCGGTTTAGCGATTATTAATCGCTGTGCACTCAATGCTGCAGCAATGGTTATTCAGCAAGCGAAATGCTCATTAAGTGACTACCTCGAACACGCGCAGGTCACTCACTTATCATTAGTACCAACTCAAGCTCGGCAACTCCTTAATGAGGCTTTAGCATCCCTTAGCCATGTAAAAGCAGTGCTTCTTGGCGGCGGTATTATAGACAATCAGTTAGTGCATAGTTTCTTGCAAGCCGATATTCCCGCGTTTAGCAGTTACGGGATGACAGAAATGAGCTCTCAAATTACCACCAGTCACGCCAATACGTTAGGCCACCACGGCGCAGTATTGCCGCATCGACAACTTAAGGTTGTTGATGGCATGATTTGGCTAAAAGGCGAATGTTTATTTTTAGGTTATCTGGCTGACGGTAAGATTCAGCGCCCGCTTGATAGCCAGGGTTGGTTTTGTAGCAATGATTTAGGCGCACTAGATGAAAATCAGCAATTAACCGTGTTAGGCCGTGCCGATAATATGTTTATTTGCGGCGGGGAGAATATCCAGCCTGAAGAAATTGAATCAATGTTATTGCGCCACCAAAATGTAAAACAAGCTTTGGTATTTGGGATTAACGATCAAAAATTTGGCTTACTACCCGCGGCAGTCATTGACTATGTTGATGGCAATTTAGCTGGTGACACCAATCAAGCATTAACGGACATGATTTGCTCGCAACTGGCGCGCTTTAAACGCCCTAGACAATACTTTTTATGGCCACACAACTTACCCCAAGCAGGATTAAAGGTGTCCCGCCAACAGGTGATTAACGCATTACCGCAGCAGTAAGTCCGTAAGAGGTGTAAAAGGTGTAAAAGGTGTAAGAGGTGTAAGAGGTGTAAGAGGTGTAAATCATGGCAGTTTTCATTTGGGGTTGACCACAAAAAAACCTGCCGTAGCAGGTTTTATTTAGCAAGTTAAACGACCCGTTTAAAAGTCCATTTGGCTTTTAAGTTTATTCATGGCGTTTTTCTCAAGCTGTCTAATACGCTCAGCTGATACTTGATAAGTAGAAGCAAGTTCTTGCAGTGTGGTTTTATCGTCGTCTAACCAGCGAGCTCGTAGAATGTGTTGGCTACGTTCGTCTAAGGTTTTAATCGCCGTTAATAAACGCGCTTGAGAATCAGCTTCCCAATTGTCATTTTCTACTTGCTGAGCAACATCTGAAGAGTGATCTTCTAAATACAATGCTGGAGCATAATCCGTAGTGTCATCATCACTGTCAGACGCCAAGTCAAATGCTGGGTCTTGTGCGGCCATGCGTGACTCCATTTCGGTCACATCGGCTTTTGACACACCTAAATTTTCAGCCACCATAGTGACTTCAGCATCACTAAACCAGCCTAAACGCTTTTTAGATTTACGAATATTGAAGAACAATTTACGTTGCGCTTTGGTGGTTGCCACTTTTACGATACGCCAATTTTTTAGCACGTATTCGTGGATCTCAGCTTTAATCCAATGCACGGCAAATGAAACTAAGCGCACACCAACATCTGGATCAAAGCGTTTTACCGCCTTCATCAAACCAATGTTGCCTTCTTGAATTAAGTCAGCTTGCGGCAGCCCGTAACCTGAATAACCTTTTGCTACATGCACAACAAAACGCAGATGAGACATAATCAACTGTTTCGCTGCTTGCAGATCGCCAGTTTCTTGTAAACGCTTGGCAAGCCTATGCTCAGTTTCCGCATCCATCATATCAATGGTGGTCACTGACGACATATATGCTTCTAGGCTACTACTCCCTTTAGGAACAGTTAACGCCATTGATTGCGTTTGATAAGTCATTCGCTCTCCTAACTACATAAACAAAAAATCTTAACCCCCTAACCTTCAAGGTAGGTGAGGTCAATTTAGCTGATGAACTATCGACTAATTGACATCATATGTCAACTAATGAACTCATTGAGTGATCATTTTTACCGCAAATATAACCAAGCACAAGTGAACTCTGCTTCATTTAAACTCATCAACATATTCGTCATTAAAATATTATGAAGGTTCAATTTTACGTAAATGTTGACGTACCGACAAATAAGAGCCCAACCAACCTAGAAATGAAGCCAGTAATACCAGTTGAATTAACTCACTAAATGACAAAGATTGAATGCTAATAGTACTGCCGTATAACCCCAGTAAATCGGCTAATGCGCCATCAAGAAATAACACTAATATGTTCACAATTATCCACGCCAACATGCCGCCAATAATGCCGTACCAAATACCGGTATACAAAAAAGGCCGTTGAATAAAGGCTTCGGTTGCACCAACCAGTTTCATGATTTCAATCTCGGTGCGTCTATTCATAATTGCCAAGCGAATGGTGTTACCAATAACTAATACCACCGCTAACATCAGCAATGAACCAACTGCCATAACAGTGCGTTCAAGCAAATTAACAAGTGCTTGCAAGCGTTCTAACCATTCTACATCTAAGCGGCCAAAGTTGACTTCAGGCTCATGTTCAAGTTTTTGCAGTAATTGACGTGCGCCAACAGGGCTTGAATATTTAGCCAGCGGCGTAACGGTAACAACAGCAGGAAGTGGGTTTTCATCTAAATATGACAAGGCTTCACCAAAGCCTGACAAGCTTTGAAACTCTTCTAGCGCTTGACTGCGACTAATGTAACTCACGCTGTCTACTTCACTGTAAACACGAATGCGTGAAATTAAACTTTGAATAGATTGTTCACTACGACCGTCATTAATAAATAATGAAATTTCAGCGGCGCTATTCCATGACTGAGTGATATTTTCAGCATTTTTAACCAAGACTTGCAGTGCAGCAGGCAAGCTTAAACTCACGCCCAGTACCGCCATGGTCATAAACGATGACAACGGATTGCGCCATAGCTCACCAAGGCTTGCTGTGCCTTGCTGTAAATGACGAATAAAGAACATCACAATACGGCCAGTTAGCGGCAACTTACTTTGGGTTAAGCTCATTACACACCACCCGCTGTCATTGCACCTGAAGGCTCACCACCAAGCATGGTGCCTTGGCGAAGGGTTAAAGTGCGGTATTTCATTCGAGCAATAAGCCCTAAGTCATGCGTAGCAATTAACACCGTTGTACCAGCATCGTTAAAGGTTTCAAATAAGCGCAAAATGTCCATCGACAATTTAGGATCTAAGTTACCTGTCGGTTCGTCAGCCAATAAAATGGGTGGTTTATTAACAATTGCCCGCGCAATACCAACGCGTTGTTGTTCACCACCTGACAACATTATTGGAATATGACGCTCTTTACCGTACAGCCCCACCATGTCGAGTGCCGCGGCAACCCGTTTACGAATTTCACCGTGAGAAAAGCCTTCAATGACTAACGGCAGCGCGACATTATCAAATACACTTTTATCCATTAATAAGTGATGATTTTGAAATATCATGCCGATATTACGGCGTAAATAAGGCACGTGTTTCACGCCGACTTTGGCAATGTCGTGACCATTAATGCTCACTTTGCCGGCCGTTGCGCGTTCAATCACCGTGATCAATTTAAGCAAGGTGCTTTTACCTGCACCTGAATGGCCGGTTAAAAACGCCATTTCCCCTTTTTGAAGGTGAAAATTGACATTTAATAACGCTTTTTGTCCACCAGAGTACACTTTACTGACTTGCTCAAATTGGATCATAAATGCTTAGTCCGTCATTCCTGTTTAATCGTTATTTGTCCGTTTTTTCTTGATCGAACAGCGCTTCAATAAAATCGCTGGCATTAAAGGTACGCAAATCATCAATTTGCTCACCTACACCAATGTGACGGATTGGGATATTTAATTTATCTGCAATGGCAAAGATAACCCCACCTTTAGCAGTACCATCAAGTTTGCTCAAAGTGATCCCTGTTACGCCAACGGCATCTTGGAATAACTGAGCTTGATTAATAGCATTTTGGCCTGTGCTGGCATCAAGCGTTAGCATCACTTCATGTGGTGCTGATGGGTCTTGCTTTTGCATTACCCGCACGACTTTTTTCAACTCTTCCATCAAGTGACTTTTGTTTTGTAAACGCCCTGCTGTATCGGCAATCAATACATCTACGTTACGCGCTTTAGCCGCTTGTAATGCATCAAATAATACTGAGGCACTGTCTGCACCTGTATGCTGGGCAACAACGGGGATATCGTTACGTTGCCCCCAAACTTGTAATTGCTCAACGGCCGCAGCGCGGAAGGTGTCACCGGCAGCTAACATGACAGATTTACCTTGTTTTTGATACTGTTTTGCTAATTTACCAATCGTGGTCGTTTTACCGACACCATTTACGCCGACCATTAAAATAACAAATGGACCATCGCTTTTTTCAGGCACTAATGGAATCGCCACTGGTTCAAGTATTTTTTGCATTTCTTCACGAAGTAAATCGTAAAGTGCTTCAGCATCTTTAAGCTGCTTACGTGAAGCATGATCTGTCAGGTTATTAATTAATTTAGTGGTCGTTTCAACCCCAACATCAGCAATAATTAACTGTTCCTCTAACTCTTCAAATAAGTCATCATCAATCTTTTTACCTGAAAATAAGCTCTTGAACCCTGAACCAATGTTCTCGCTTGTCCGCATTAAGCCACGCTTTAAGCGGGCAAACATACCTTCTTTTTTAGGTTTTTCTTGAGGTTCAGGTTGTGCTTGCTCTGCATCTTGTTCCGCCAGTGCTAGCGCTTCTACTTCCTCTTGAGCTTGTTGCTCCGCTTGAGCTTCAGCTTGCGCTTGTTGCTCGGCTTGAGCTTTGGCCACCGCCTCGGCTTCAAGAGCTAATGCATGTTGACGTGCTGCTTCGGCTTCTATTGCCGCTTGAGCTTCAGCTTGCGCTTGTTGCTCGGCTTGAGCTTTGGCCGCCGCCTCGGCTTCAAGTGCTAACGCATGTTGTCGTGCTGCTTCGGCTTCTATTGCCGCTTGAGCTTCAGCTTGCGCTTGTTGCTCGGCTTGAGCTTTGGCCGCCGCCTCGGCTTCAAGTGCTAACGCATGTTGTCGTGCTGCTTCGGCTTCTATTGCCGCTTGAGCTTCAGCCTGTGCTTGTTGTTCAGCTTGAGCTTTGGCCGCCGCCTCGGCTTCAAGTGCTAACGCATGTTGTCGTGCTGCTTCGGCTTCTATTGCCGCTTGAGCTTCAGCCTGTGCTTGTTGTTCAGCTTGAGCTTTGGCCGCCGCCTCGGCTTCAAGTGCTAACGCATGTTGTCGTGCTGCTTCGGCTTCTATTGCCGCTTGAGCTTCAGCTTGTGCTTGTTGTTCAGCTTGAGTTTGTGCAGCCGCTTGTTCTTCAGCTAAGGCTTTTTCAGCTTCCAGCTCTGCTTGATTATCTTGTGGAGTTTGTTCAACTTCAGGAGCTGTTTTTTTGTCTTTACGGAACCAGGAGAAAAAGCCTTTCTTTGCCATGTTTGCTACCAATGCGTTATATGAATACTGATGAATGAATTGTCATGATATCTCACGCTGACAACATTATTAATGTTGAACATCAGCTTTATTCGTGAGTTTGATATAAAATAGCGACAATGCAGATTGTGGCATAGTCTACCACTTTCTTTGTTCAGGCAAAAACATGAGGATCACATGGCAAAAAAGCCCACTTCTAAGTCTACTAATAGTGGTCAAGTTAGAATTATTTCAGGCCAATGGCGCTCAAGAAAACTCCCCATTCACGACCTTGAAGGCCTTAGACCCACAACTGACCGTGTCCGTGAAACACTATTTAATTGGTTAGCGACAGATATTCGCGGCGCGCGGGTATTAGATTGCTTTGCAGGTAGCGGTGCACTTAGCCTTGAGGCATTGTCACGCTATGCTAGTTTTGCCCAAATTTTAGAGTTGCAAAAAAATGCAGCCAAACAGTTACAACAAAACTTAACCACCTTAAACTGCGACAATGCGGTGGTCACTCAAGCAGATACATTAGCGTTTTTAACCACCGCCCCAACACAAGCTTTTGACGTGGTCTTTATCGACCCTCCTTTTCGTAAAGAGCTTGCCAGTAAAACCATTGCCTTAATTGACCAACATCAATGGCTTAATGACGAAGCTTTAATTTACGTTGAAACTGAAACAGAATTAACCTCGTTAGCGTTTCCTGAAAGTTGGACACAACTAAAAGAAAAGGTCGCTGGGCAGGTAACTTATCGCTTATTCCAATATCAAGCTTAAGTGATTGTTATTATAAAAGGAGTCATCACTGCGCCATGAATAAATTTGTGTTGTTTGGAAAAATTCTCACTGCAGCTATGTGGGTATTAATGACATATAACTTGCTGATGCCATTTGAAAGTAAGGCGAGCGTATTACTTAATTTCTTTATGTTATTTACCGCGATTATGCATCTTATACAGGTCGCAATGTTTCACACCATTTTTGCTAAAACCATGGTGTTAAAGGCAACTGACTATCTGCAAGCCTTTATATTTGGTGCTTTTACCTTAATGCAGTATCGTCAAAAGTTAATCAGCCAAATGGCAGACAATTAAGCGCAATATCTGCTTTGTACTGTTGTTGGTTATTATCATCAAAAAAATCTACCGTTGGTACTAAACCCAGCAGTAGATTTTTTTATAACTGCAACCTAGCGGTATTGCTTAGGCTTACCAGCCAAATTAACCGTAAACACTGATAACTATCTTTAAGTGATATTTGTTTATCACACCATTGCCTCCTAGCAGCATTAACTTCCCTTCCATGGTTATTAAAAAGTATCCACTTGATAGTAAACCATCAACTTTTGCAGCAACGGACATCAAGTCCTTGTTGATACCAACGTTTAAGCCGAGGAAAACAGCACCAAGATCAACCTTACCAATATCAGCAAGCCAGCAAGCCAGCAAGTCAGCAAGTCAGCAAGTCAGCAAGTCAGCAAGTCAGCAAGTCAGCAAGTCAGCAAGTCAGCAAGTCAGCAAGTCAGCAAGTCAGCAAGTCAGCAAGTCAAAATATTAGACATAAAAAAACCTCGTCAATCGACGAGGTTTAATCTTTATCGTGTCTTATTTAAGACTGCTTGTCAGTTACTTTTTAGGGTAAGGGTGAGCAACACCTTTGTGACAATCGATACACGTTTTACGTTTTGCGCCTTCTTGCTTAGCATTACGTGAATGCATCATTTTAGCCATTCTCTTCATTGTATCAGGTTGGTTTTCATAGATACGAGTATGACAGTGTTGGCAGTTAGCAGAATCAGTAGCTTTAAAATACGCTAGTGCTGTATCAGCTTGTTCTCTACGGTTTTCGTCTAACCATTTTTGAGTGTTGAAATCTTTAATGGTTAAGAAACCATATAAATCTTTAGATACAATGATTTTCTTGATTAAGTAATCAACAGGGCCATGAGGTAAGTGACAATCTTGACATTGAACAGTAACACCAGCACGTCCTCCACCGTGAGCAGAAGCCAATACTTCATCTTTCAATGAATGGTGGCTGTGACAAGTCATACAAAAAGCATCCTGACTTGTTGCATGTAAGGTTTGTTGTGTTGCAAAGTACCCAACAACACCAGCTACTACACCGACTAAAATCAGTACAATAATCGAATATTTTGCGCTAGGTTTAAAAAGTGCACGCCAGTTCATCACTCATTCTCCGTAAAAAAGTCAAAAAATTAGAATTTTTTTGTATATCGCTAAGTTTAAGGTTCTTTTAGTTATAAAAAACTGATTCAATCTAGGTTTTATTATAAAAAAAGATATTAATACTCAAAATTGAGAGCCAGATCTATAAAATTTCAAGAACTTATTTCACTTTTTAAGCTCACATTAAAAATATAGGCTATTTGTTACAATTTAACCACTTAATCAAAACCTGCACCAAGTTAACCTCATCATCAAATAAACGTTAAAACGACAAGAGATATTGTCTAACAAATATCATATATCAACCAGCGTTGTGACATCGTTCATGTTATTCTTAATTTAATCTCTTGCATTGGGAATACGATGGTTCACTTAATATCAAAATTTGGATTATTAGCTTTCACGTTACTGACATTCGTCAGTCAACTGGCGCTTGCTAATAGCCAATTAATGGTAACCAATAGTCCCCCAGCAGCTACTCATCAATCGATTGATACCAAACCAGGCTGTCATCACGGCGATTCAACGCCTAGCGCGCCTTGTTGTGACCATGACCACCCTGCTAATGCTGTTACCAACAATCAAACAGGTTCATGTTGTGACAGCGAAAATAGCTGCCAAGGCAATTGCAATCACTGCGTTGTCATTGTGTTCAATGCCGCATTACTTAATGCAGATATTTGGCAACATCATCAGCAAACAACACAGCGTTTAATCGCGATAGCAAGTCAGTTCCCCTCCATATTATTATCCCAAGATTTCAAACCGCCCATTCGCTCAAGCATCGGTTAATTATTCACAACTTTTGTTTTTTGCTGTTTTTGTTGGTCATCTATATGCCACACAAACGGCTCTTGCTTGATGGAGCGCCACCATGAAACTTGTTAAACAGTTCATGTTGTTAGTTATTTTTACCTTTTCAATATTAAGTTCTGCCGCCACCGCCAATACCACATCAGAACATTATGTTTGCCCTATGCACCCGCAAGTGGTGTCTGACAAACCTGGAACATGCCCCATTTGTGGGATGAATCTTGAACTCATTACACGCCACAATCATGACCAAGCGCTGACAGTGAATGTCTCGGGTGAAATGCAGCAAGCATTAGCAATACGCACACACACCGTCACCCAAGAGACATTATGGAAGTTTATTAGTACTCAAGGAACAGTGGCTTATAACGAAAACACGATTGGTCACGCTCATAGTCGGGTTGACGGCTGGATGGAGTCATTAATGGTGCATAGCATCGGCCAACGGGTACAACAAGGGCAATTAGTTTATGAGCTTTACTCACCAGAATTGGTCAACGCACAAGATGACTACATGCAAGCAATAGATTACTTCAAACAAGACGCTCAACGCGGTAAAGGATTATTGCGCAAAGCTAAGCTCCGCCTTGAGCTGTTGGGAATGAATGCCAAAACCATCAAACAAATTGAGCAAAGCCGCGAAACCATTTATCGCGTGCCCTTTTATGCACAACAAGACGGTTTTATCAGCAAGCTTAATGTTCGTCATGGCATGTATGTTCAACCCGGTGACACCTTGTTTGAAATTGTCGATTTAAGCAGTGTGTGGGTCATTGCCGATGTGTTTGAAAATGAACAAAGTTGGCTACAACAAGGTCGTCCAGTAGCCGTATCGGCCACTGCTCAAGGGTTATTTGATATCGAATCACGCATTGATTATATCTACCCTGAACTTGATAGCACCACTAAAGCAATGCGTGTACGAATCAAACTCGATAATCCACAAAAGCAATTAAAACCGGGCACGCTGGTGCAGGTAAAGCTCTTTGGTGGCCCTAAACGTCATGTTACCAGTGTGCCAATTGAAGCCTTAATTCTAACTGGACACGAAAATCGCGTTGTCGTGCAGCGCAATGATCAAAGTTTTAGCTCCGTGGTGGTAAAAGTCGGCATGATGGCTCAAGGAAAAGCGGAAATTATTTCAGGGGTCGATGTCGGTGACACTGTTGTGGTTTCTGGGCAATTTTTAATTGATTCAGAAGCTAGCATTCAGGGCAGTTTGCAAAGACTGACTGATGACAACGCCGCTAATCCCCCCCCTCATGCACATCATTAATCGGAGCGCACTATGTTAGCAACAATCATCAGCGCATCGATAAAACAGCGCACATTGGTGTTAGTACTTACTGCGGTTATCGCATTAATTGGCTACCAAGCCATGCGTACGACCCCTTTAGATGCCTTACCTGACTTGTCAGATGTTCAAGTTATTGTAAAAACAGCTTATCCCGGTCAAGCACCGCAACAAGTTGAAGAACAAGTCACTTACCCTTTATCGAGTGCCATGTTAGCCGTACCAGGCGCAAAAACTGTTCGTGGGTTTTCCATGTTTGGTGACTCATATGTGTATATCATTTTTGAAGACGGCACTGACATTTACTGGGCACGCTCACGAGTATTGGAGTACTTGTCACAAACCCAAAGCCTACTGCCTGCCAATGTCAGCCCCACATTAGGCCCAGATGCATCAGGCGTTGGCTGGGTATTTCAATACGCGTTAGTCGATCGCAGCGGTAATAATGACCTAGCCCAACTGCGCTCATTACAAGATTGGTTTTTAAAACTTGAATTGCAAAGCGTGGCTGGCGTGTCTGAAATCGCCACCATCGGCGGTATGGAGCAAGCTTACCAAATCATTGTTGACCCACATAAGTTGGCGCTTTATCAAATTGATTTAATGACCGTTAAAAATGCCCTTGATCAATCTAATAGCTCGGCAGGTGGCTCGGTCATTGAAATGGCCGAAGCTGAATACATGCTGACTTCAACAGGTTACCGCCAAACACTTGCCGACTTTAAACACATACCGTTAGGCATTGTGTCAGCATCTGGCACACCTGTGCTGATGAAAGATGTGGCTCACCTTAGAGTCGGCCCTATGGCAAGACGCGGCATTGCAGAGCTTGATGGTCAAGGTGAAGTTGTTGGCGGCATTGTCGTCATGCGCTATGGCGAAAACGCTCTTAATACCATTAATAACGTCAAAGATAAGCTTAAACAAATTGAGCAAGGTTTGCCTGACGGCGTGGAGTTAGTGATCACTTACGATCGCTCAGAGTTAATCCTCAATTCCGTCGATAACTTAACCCATAAAGTTCTGGAAGAAATGTTAGTCGTGGCTGTTATCTGCTTGATTTTCTTGCTGCACGCCCGTTCAACCTTGGTGGCAATCATCTCACTTCCAATCTCAATATTAGTCAGTTTTATTGTTATGAACCTGATTGGGGTTAACGCCAATATTATGAGTCTAGGTGGCATTGCCATCGCCATTGGCGCTATTGTCGATGCCGCCATTGTGATGGTAGAAAATACCCACAAACACTTAGAACGCTACCGAGCACAACATGATGGCCAACCTCCGGTTGGAGAAGCCCATTGGCAGCTGGTAAAAAACGCCGCTATTGAAGTTGGGCCGGCATTATTTTTCAGCTTGTTAATCATCACCTTGAGCTTTGTGCCAGTGTTTGCTTTAGAGGCGCAAGAAGGTCGGTTATTTCATCCGCTTGCCTATACCAAAACCTTTGCTATGGCAGCTAGCGCGTTACTTGCTATTACCTTAATCCCAGTATTAATGGGCTATTTTGTGCGAGGTAAGATACCCGCTGAGAAAAAGAACCCGGTTAGCCGAGTGCTGATTGCCATTTACCAGCCATTGCTACATCGAGTGCTTCGCTTCCCTAAAGTGACCATTTTGTTGGCTTTACTCGCCCTTGCCAGTGCCAGTTACCCAATGATGAAAATGGGCAGTGAATTTATGCCAGAGCTAGAAGAAGGCGATTTATTGTATATGCCAACCACATTACCGAGTGTCAGTGCAGCCAAAGCCGCCCAAATATTGCAGCAAACCGATCGGTTAATTAAAACCGTACCTGAGGTAAAGAGCGTATTCGGTAAAGTTGGCCGCGCTATCACCGCAACCGACCCTGCACCACTGACCATGTTAGAAACCACCATCATGCTAAACCCTAGAAGTACTTGGCGCGAGGGCATGACATTAACCTCCATTATTGAAGAGTTACAACGTACGGTACGCGTACCGGGGATGACCAACGCTTGGGTGCAACCCATCAAAACCCGAATTGATATGTTATCCACCGGGGTGAGAACACCTGTGGGGATTAAAATTTCAGGCGCAGACATAGATGAACTTCAACGTATTGGCAGTGAAATAGAAGCCGTTGTCAGCCAGTTGCCTGGCACGCTATCGGCCTTTGCTCAGCGCACCTCTGGTGGCCGTTATATTGATATTGAACCAAATCTTATCAATGCAGCACGTTACGGCATGACCTTAAATGACATTCAAGATGTGGTGCAAATGGCTATTGGTGGTATGCAAGTGGGCCAGTCTATTCAAGGCCAAGAACGTTACCCAATTAATATTCGCTATCCTCGGGCGTTGCGCGACAACATTGATAAATTGCATAACTTACCTATTGTCACCAAAAGCGGCAAATACCTACCACTGAAAAATATTGCTACCTTAACCATTCGTGACGGTGCGCCAATGCTAGCCAGTGAAAATGGTCGCTTAATTAGTTGGGTATTTATCGACTTACAGGATGTGTCCATTGGCGAGTACATTACCACCGCACAGGCAGCATTAGATAAGCACATTACATTACCCGCACGTTATAGCTACAGCTTTGCTGGCCAATATGAGTATATGCAGCGCGTTGAGGCCAAAATGAAGTGGTTGATCCCAGTGATGCTGGCCGTCATCTTTATGCTGTTAATGATGACATTTAGCTCTGTCGTTCAAGCCAGTGTCATTATGCTGAGTTTACCGTTTGCGTTAGTTGGCAGCGCATGGTTGTTGTTTGCACTTAATTATCATTTTTCAGTGGCGGTTGCCGTTGGCATGATAGCCCTAGCGGGAGTGGCGGCAGAGTTTGGCGTCGTCATGCAAGTGTATTTAAATAACAGCATTAACGATAGGAAATTGGCAGGCAACTTTAACCATCGCGGCGACTTAATTAGCGCGCTAATTGACGGTGCAGTGATGCGAATACGCCCTAAAGCCATGACCGTTGCCACCATCTTTTTTGGCTTATTACCCATTATGTGGGGCAGCGGCAGTGGTAACGAGGTGATGCAAAAAATTGCCGCACCGATGATTGGCGGCATGATAACCGCGCCACTATTGTCGCTATTTGTTATCCCTGCAGTTTATTTGCTAATTTACGGCCGTAAATTAGCACTGAGGTAATAACCTTAGCGAAATTTATTTACACGTTTACCTGCCAATATAGAGATGATTAATGCGCTATATTGGCAAGGTAATGTTAAGCAAGAGCGACAAGACCAGCAAGATTTGGAAGAATGTTGTTCTATATTGGTGGCTTACAGAAAATCCGCTCAAATCGCAATAGGGATAATTGTAGGTAGACGATAGCAACTCAACGCTTTATCGCGCGAAGTTAAAAATGAACAGAGTGCACCTCCACTCACTCATTCGCGGTGCATTTATTACAGACATAAAAAAACCAGCATTGCTGCTGGTTTTTTTAGATATGTTGCATTTAAAAACGGTTATTGTGGCGTGTTTAAATGACGTAAGATCTAGAACGGAATATCGTCATCCCAACCTTCATCCAAATCTGGAGTGAAGTTTTGGTTTTGGCTCTGATTTTGTTGCTGCGGCTGCTGTGGCTGCGGCGCAGGACGTTGAGCGGGACGATTTTGTGGTTGGAAATTACCTTGTGGAGTCGCTGCCGGTTTAGGTTGGTAAGCAGGCTGACCACCTTGCGGTGCAGGAGCGGCTTGATTTTGCCCTTGTTGCGGTGCTTGGTTTTGATTATAACCTTGGTTTTGACCTTGTGGAGCACTGTTACGTTGCTGCGGTTGAGGCTGCTGACGTTGTTGACTCTGATTTTGGTAACCGCCTTGGTTTTGATTTTGGAAACCACCTTGGTTCTGATTTTGATAACCGCCACCTTGGTTGTCACCACCTGAATTGCGGCTATCAAGCATTTGCATTTCCATAGCGTTAATTTCAGTTTTGTAGCGGTCTTGACCCGTAGTTTGATCCTGCCATTTATTGGTTTGCAATTTACCTTCTAAGTAAACTTTTGAGCCTTTTTTAAGGTACTCACCCGCAATTTCCGCTAAACGACGGTACATGACGATATTGTGCCACTCAGTACGTTCTTGGATTTGACCTTGTTGGTCTTTCCACGATTCACTGGTCGCAACAGTAAAATTGGCTACTGCGTTACCATTTGGCATATAACGCACTTCAGGATCTTTACCTAAATTACCCACCAAAATTACTTTATTTACACCACGACTGGCCATCAAAATCTCCTGAGACGTTCTTAATAATCTTAAATATGTTTCTAGCGATCTAAAAAAGATCTAACTGACAGAGCCTAACACAGCTCGGGCTTCGCTCAAATTGAAATTATCATCAACCTTTAGGTAAGCCACTTTTTCCTCAACCACAACAATCGCTTCAACCACACCGGTTAATTCACTCAATTGTGCCGCCATATGTTGAGCATGTTCACGGTCATTAAATACGGCATTTAACGTATAGCTTTTTAATAACACGGGATTTTTCATGCCTAAGGTTAAAAATAACCACACGGCTATCAATACTAACCCTGCAAAAAATACTCCAGAAGCACCTAGATATTGATACGCACCGCCGCCAATCATACCACCACAAAACGCCCCTAAAAATTGGCTAGTTGAATATACGCCCATCGCTGAGCCTTTATCACCATTAGGACAAAATTTAGCAATTAAGCTTGGTAATGACGCTTCTAAATAGTTAAAGCCGGTGAAAAATAGCAACACTGCCACACTTAACACCCATAAATTGTCAGCAAATGCAGCCATTGATGCTAAGGCAATCATCAAAATCACCAGCGCAATTTGGAACATGGTTTTGGTGTTATTGCGTTTCACCCCAATCACAATTAACGGCACCATTAAGAAAAATGCCCCAATAAAAGCAGGGAAATACAACATCCAATGCTTTTCTTTAATCAATCCAGCGTCCACTAAATCAAGCGGTAATGCCACAAACACGGCTGTTAACACTAAATGTAGAATAAATATCCCGGCATCGAGCCTAAATAATTGCGGGTCACGCAACATGCGTTTTAGCTTTTCAGGCGCGGCAGTTGTATCACCTTTAGGTGCTTGGGTAACGGGGTTTGGCACAAACAATAAAACAATAAACATGCCGGCAATAGCCAATACACCAGTTAAATAAAACAAGCCGCTTAATCCAAGTGCTTGCGTAGCAATTGGGCCTATCAGTAACGACAAGGCAAAAGATAACCCAATACAAATACCAATAATGGCCATGACTTTGGTGCGCTGTTCATCACGGGTTAAGTCTGCTGCAAGTGCTAATACCGCAGCAGCAATCGCCCCCATACCTTGTATGGCTCGTCCAAGCACGACGCCATAAATCGTATCAGACATCGCAGCCACGACACTACCAATAGCAAATAACACCAAACCAATTAGAATGATGGGCTTACGGCCATACTTATCAGACAACATTCCCATTGGAATTTGTAACATGGCTTGGGTTAAGCCGTATGCACCAATTGCGATACCCACCCAAAGTGGTGAAAAACCTTCGAGATGCTGACCATAAAGCGCAAATACGGGCATGATCATAAAAAGTCCCATCATGCGCAAGCCAAATACACTTGCTAATGACGCGGCGACTTTTTTCTCAACTCCTGACAGTCCATTACTGGCCATGAAATTGCCTTTTCTACGTTAAAATTTAAAGAGCGCATGTTAGCACAGCGAAAGAACTAAGCTCAAAAGGAAATCACACTTTGCTTATAAAGCAGTGATTGATATTCATCATGTTGATAATTTAATCGCATTGCGTTCTGTTTGTCGCAAATCAACCTCACAAAAACCCGTTTATGTTTCCACATTTGGCTGACTCGATTGCCTTAATCGGCAACTAAATTGTGCTAAAACCATCATTAAAACTGTGCGATACTGCCCTATTATGTTTGGTACTAGAGTGAAGAGTGTTCGATGGACAAAATTGAAATACGCGGAGCAAGAACTCACAACTTAAAGAACATTGACTTAACTATCCCGCGGGATAAGCTCATTGTGATTACCGGCTTGTCAGGGTCAGGAAAGTCCTCTTTAGCGTTTGATACATTATATGCTGAAGGACAACGTCGTTATGTTGAGTCGCTTTCTGCCTATGCGCGTCAGTTCCTTAGCTTAATGGAAAAGCCCGATGTTGATCATATTGAAGGCTTAAGTCCGGCGATTTCAATCGAGCAAAAGTCCACCTCTCACAACCCACGCTCCACCGTGGGCACGATTACCGAAATTTACGATTACCTCAGATTATTATTTGCCCGCGTTGGTGAACCTCGATGCCCGACTCACGGCGCACCACTTGCTGCACAAACGGTCAGCCAAATGGTCGATAAAGTATTAACTCTGCCTGACAGCAGTCGCCAAATGCTATTAGCGCCAGTGGTTAACGATCGTAAAGGTGAGCATGTAAAATTACTTGAAAGCCTGTCAGCTCAAGGTTACATCCGTGCCCGTATTGACGGTGAAGTGTGTGATCTAACGGATCCTCCAACCCTTGACTTACATGTAAAGCACACCATTGAAGTAGTCGTTGACCGCTTTAAAGTGCGCGCGGATCTCAAGCAACGTTTAGCGGAGTCTTTTGAAACCGCACTTGAACTGTCGGGCGGTATTGCAAAAATCGCCTCTATGGATGGCAGCGATGAAGAAGAGTTAGTGTTTTCAGCTAACTTCGCCTGTCCGGTGTGCGGATATTCAATGGCCGAGCTAGAGCCACGGATATTTTCTTTCAATAACCCCGCAGGAGCATGTCAAACTTGTGATGGTTTAGGTCACCAGCAATTTTTTGACCCTGAACGGGTAGTCACTAATGATGATTTGTCACTGGCAGGTGGCGCGATTCGAGGTTGGGATCGTCGTAACTTTTATTACTTTCAAATGCTCACATCCTTATCTGAGCATTATAAATTTGATGTTGAGCAACCTTATGCCAGCCTCAGCGATAAAGTGAAAAAGATCGTCTTATTTGGCTCAGGCAAAACGAAAATCGCCTTTAAATACGTCAATGACCGTGGCGACGTAGTGATACGTAATCATCCGTTTGAAGGTATTTTAAATAATATGGATCGCCGTTACCGCGAAACCGAAAGTAACTCGGTACGTGAAGAGCTATCTAAATTCATTAATATGCAACCCTGTAACAGTTGTGGCGGCTCACGCTTACGTGAAGAAGCCCGTAACGTGTTTATTGGCGACCTTAACCTGCCTACCTTAACCACATGGTCAATTGGTGAAGCTAAAGACTATTTCGACGGCGTCAGCTTTGAAGGCCAACGGGCGCAAATTGCTGAAAAAATCTTAAAAGAAATTAGCGAACGCTTAGGTTTCTTAGTCAATGTCGGGCTTAACTATTTAAGCTTATCACGCTCAGCTGACACCTTATCTGGCGGTGAAGCGCAACGTATTCGCTTAGCCAGCCAAATTGGTGCTGGGCTCGTTGGGGTGATGTACGTGTTAGATGAGCCTTCAATTGGTTTGCATCAACGTGACAACGAACGCTTACTGCAAACGCTAATTCACCTTCGTGATTTAGGTAACACCGTCATTGTGGTTGAGCACGATGAAGATGCGATTCGCATGGCTGACCACGTGATTGATATTGGTCCTGGTGCAGGGGTTCACGGCGGAGAAGTGATTGCAGAAGGTACGTTAGATGACATCATTAATTGTCCTAATTCTGTCACTGGGCAATATATTTCTGGCACCAAGCAAATCCACATTAGCGATAACCGCACTAAAATCGACACCAAAAAAGTCATTGAGCTAAAAGGTGCGAGCGGTAATAACCTGAAAGATGTCGACTTAACCATTCCTGTTGGGCTATTAACTTGCGTCACTGGGGTGTCAGGTTCGGGTAAATCGACACTCATTAACGACACCTTCTATAAAATTGCTCACCGTGAATTAAACGGTGCCACCGTGGATGAACCTGCACCGTATAAAAGCATTAACGGCATGGATAATTGCGACAAAGTTGTCGAAATAGACCAAAGCCCGATTGGGCGTACCCCTCGCTCAAATCCGGCCACTTACACCGGTATTTTCACCCCAATCCGTGAATTATTTGCTGGTACACAAGAGTCGCGCACTCGCGGTTACCAAGTAGGACGGTTCTCGTTTAATGTTAAAGGCGGTCGCTGTGAAGCCTGCCAAGGTGATGGCTTGATTAAGGTAGAAATGCACTTTTTACCTGACGTTTACGTGCCGTGTGATTCATGTAAAGGCAAACGCTATAACCGCGAAACCTTAGAGGTCAAATACAAAGGCAAGAACATTCATGAAGTGTTGCAAATGACGGTTGAAGACGCGCGCACCTTCTTTGATGCGATTCCATCTATTGCCCGTAAATTGCAAACCTTAATGGATGTCGGCCTGTCGTATATTCGCTTAGGCCAAAGTGCAACCACCTTGTCTGGCGGTGAAGCGCAGCGGGTTAAACTTGCAAAAGAGCTGTCTAAACGCGACACAGGCAAAACCCTGTATATTTTAGATGAACCGACAACAGGCTTGCACTTTGCCGACATTCAACTGCTGCTTGAAGTCCTGCATCGCTTGAAATCACAAGGTAATACCATTGTGGTAATTGAGCATAATTTAGATGTCATTCAAACTGCCGATTGGATTATTGATCTTGGCCCTGAAGGCGGCCAAGGTGGCGGCGAGATATTAGTCACAGGCACACCTGAAGATGTTGCCAAACACAAAACCTCGCACACGGCTCGCTTCTTAAAGCCGATGCTAGCACTACATAAACAGCGGGCTAAAAGTAAAAAGTAGTCTCAAGTACGCAGTTCACTTAATGAACTCAAACATTAACCGTGGCGTATTGAACTAACGCAATAGTTTCAACCCATAACCTTAACCAATGCCAGTGACTGTAACCAGCTCATTGGCATCAAAAACAGACGCAAGATGAAAGGCTTAATAGCGACTATGCTTAATGCAAGTTGCTTAGCCTGACATCATTTTGGAGCGTCTTTGCCCGATTACCATTTATTGCCTTGGTCCACATTCCTTATTCTTGCAATGTTATTACTGGCCAGTGCATGCAGCAGCCAATATCAATGCAAACAACCCTTTGAGCACCATTGGGTTAACCTAAAACAGCTTCAAACCGATGTTGAAATACTGAGCGCCGACAACATGGCGGGACGTAAAACTCAAACAATGGGGTCAATCAAGGCACAAACCTACCTTAGTCAACGCTTTAGCCAAATCGGCTTACAACCATGGTTAACTCAACAAGCCCAACAAGCTCAACAAGCCCAACAAGCCCAACAAGCCCAACAAGCCCAACAAGCTCAACAAGCTCAACAAGCTCAACAAGAACACCACACCATTTATCACAACAATACAGCCGCTGCGTTTAAACAATCTTTTAAGTTTGATTATCAATTTAGTCGTCTCATCGGGGTTAACCTTGTCGCGGTAAGTCCAGCCAAGCAACCGTCTCATCGTTGGCGGGTAATCACCGCTCACTATGATCATTTAGGGCAGCGGGGGCATAAGATTTTTAATGGCGCCGATGACAATGCATCGGGTGTCAGCGGCATGCTGGCTATCGCCAAACAATGGCCTCAAATGCCGATAAGTAAACAGGTAAATTTGTTGGTGGTTGCTACCGATGCAGAAGAGTTAGGGCTTCATGGTGGTTATGCCATTGTGCAGCGTATTATTGAACAACAACACATGCACGTAGAACTGGTGCTTAATCTCGATATGATAGGTCACGCGCCTCGATCTAACAGTATCTACATTGCAGGCGATAACAATATCATCGATTTTAGCTCGCTAAAGTGGCAACTTTATCAGCAAAACAATCTGTGTATTGCCACTAAACGCGGCATTTTAAAAAATAGTCGTTTGCATCGCGTTAACTGGTTACGCGCCTCTGATCACTACCCATTTCATCAGGCGAATATCCCATGGGTTTACCTTGGCGTACCGCCTCATAAACATTACCATCAAACCACGGATACTGCTGATACGCTTAACTATTGGTTCATGGCAGCCGTTATTGAGTCAGCGATATTAATACTGGATGCCAAGCCACAACCGCGTAAGAATAATCAGTAAATTACATCATGATTTAATACTTTAGAATTCACCTAAACACCCCATTTTACTATCAAAAATCAGGCCAGCTTTAAACAAATAAATGTTTTTTTATAGTCAAATGCGATAAAGATTGCTATAATATCGCCCTTTTTGAAACGGGAAATCGACACGGGGTTGATTTTCTGTCTGTGAAACTCAAGCACGAAACTTTATCTCTCGTGCATACCCACAAGGCTACAACTCAATGTCATCCGATGAAAGAACTTTCCGCGAACTTGGTTTATCCGAGAATTTGCTTCGTGCCCTTGACGATCTAGGTTACGAAAAACCAACTCCTATTCAAGCTGCTAGTATCGATCCACTCATGGAAGGGAAAGATATTTTAGGCCAAGCACAAACCGGTACGGGTAAAACAGGTGCATTTGCACTGCCATTACTTAACAGTGTTGACCAAAAGCTGAACGCACCTCAAGTCCTTGTGCTTGCACCTACTCGTGAACTTGCTGTTCAGGTTGCTGAAGCATTTGGTAGTTATGCCAAACACATGAAAGGCTTCCAAGTACTCCCTATTTACGGTGGTCAAAGCATGCATCAACAACTTAGTGCGCTACGCCGTGGCCCACAAGTGGTGGTTGGTACGCCTGGTCGTGTAATGGATCACATGCGTCGTGGTACGTTAAAACTTGATACGCTTAAAGCATTAGTGCTTGATGAAGCAGATGAAATGCTAAAAATGGGCTTCATCGACGACATCGAATGGGTACTAGAACATAAGCCAGCTGACAGCCAATTAGCCCTTTTCTCTGCAACCATGCCAGAGCAAATTAAACGTGTGGCTAACAAGCATTTATCCGATCCTGTTCATATCAGTATCTCTACGACTAACTCAACTGTTAAGTCTATCGACCAACGTTTTGTTCAAGTGTCTCAACACAACAAACTTGAAGCGTTAGTACGTGTATTAGAAGTTGAAAATACTGAAGGTATTATCATCTTCGTTCGTACTCGTAACAGCTGTGTCGAATTAGCTGAAAAGCTAGAAGCACGTGGTTATGCATCATCACCACTACATGGTGACATGAACCAACAAGCACGTGAACGCGCCGTTGACCAACTAAAACGCGGTAAATTAGATATTCTAATTGCCACAGACGTTGCAGCTCGTGGTCTTGACGTTGACCGTATCGGACACGTAGTTAACTACGATATCCCGTATGATTCTGAGGCTTACGTTCACCGCATTGGCCGTACAGGTCGTGCTGGTCGTACTGGTATGGCTATCCTTTTCGTAACAAACCGCGAAATGCGCATGTTACGTACCATTGAGCGTGCGACGTCAAGCCGTATTTCGCCAATGAAAGTCCCTAGCCCTGAAACCGTTGCAGAGCGTCGTTTATCTCGTTTAGGCGAGCAAATCCAAGAAACCATTAATGGCGACTTAGATTTCATGAAAAACGCCGTTGCTCAGTTATGCCAACAACTAGAAATCGACACCGATATACTGGCTGCTGCATTACTGCAACAAGTTCAAGCAGAGCGTCCATTACAACTGCCTGCTATTCAAGAACGTCAACGTGACAACCGTGATGACCGTAGTCGTGATCGTGGTGAGCGTGGTGAGCGAGGAGGTCGTGAACGTGGCGGTCGTCCTGTACCGACTAGCTTCGGTAAGCCAGACGGTCTTAAAGACAACCCAGACGTTAAAATGAACCGTTATGTCATCGACGTAGGTCGTGACAACGGTGTTGGCGTAGGTAACATTGTTGGTGCTATTGCTAACGAAGCGAACATCGAAAGCCGCTTCATTGGTCAAATCCAATTATTTGATCAAGTGACTACCGTTGATTTACCAGACGGTATGCCAAAAGACGTACTTGGACACTTAAGAAAAGTGCGTGTTTGTGGTCGTCCATTAAACATTCGCGAAGCAGAAGGTGAAGCCTTCCCTGAGCAAGGTCGTAGCCGTCGTCCTCGTGGTGACCGTAATGACCGTCGTCCTCGTGGTGACCGTCCATCTGGCGATCGTCGTCCTCGTGGTGACAAACCCTCTGGTGACCGCCGTCCACGTAAACCACGTGACAGCGAATAAGCTAACCGCTTAATCAATATTGAAAATGGAGCCTAATGGCTCCATTTTTTATGCTTGCTTGTCAGTTGTCGTGACGAGGTTACTCAGTAACCATGAATTTCCCCCACGGCACATTCAGCGCCATTGCAACTCAGAACATTACATTACCGCAGCAATTGAAAACAGAGGTTTTAGCTAACAAAAACGATCAATTAGGTTAAATTTTTTGATGATTTCAGCGATGATTGTTCTGATATTCAAAAAGCCTATTTCAAGCCGCCTTTCCCGTGGCAAAGGCTTAGATAACAGGTAAAATAGCCGCCATTAATACTCCCCCTACCTTTCTTCAGAGGAATACTCGTCATGAGTCTTGCCGATTCTGTTTTAGCCGTGAATAACGATTTACCCATCCGTACTGATAAACCCGTACACAGCGGTAAAGTCCGCAGCGTTTATTGGTTAACCGACGCTGACAGCCGTCGTTTAATTGAGCAAAAAGGGTATGAGGTTCCTGCTGATACGCCATTAGCAATTATGGTGATCAGCGATCGTATCTCGGCATTTGATTGTATCTTCCATGGCGAAGATAACTTGCAAGGTATTCCGGGCAAAGGCGCAGCATTAAATGCTATTTCAAATCATTGGTTTACACTGTTTGCAGAAAACGGCTTAGCCGACAGCCATATTTTAGATATCCCGCATCCATTTGTGTGGATTGTTCAAAAAGCGCGACCTATTAAAGTCGAAGCCATCTGTCGCCAATACATTACCGGTTCAATGTGGCGCGCTTATGAAAAAGGCGAACGCGAGTTTTGCGGTATTACTTTGCCAGAAGGGTTAACTAAAGACCAAAAACTGCCAGAGCTATTAATTACGCCGTCAACCAAAGGTATTTTAACCGGCATTCCGGGAGTACCAGCACAAGATGACGTAAATATTAGCCGCGCAGATATTGAAGCGAACTTTGCCGCATTTGGTTTTGAGCAGCCATCTGACATCGACCTTTATGAGCAGTTATTAAAACAAGGCTTTGGGGTTATTTCAGCAGCGTTAGCCAAACTTGACCAAGTGTTTGTTGATACTAAATTTGAATTTGGTTATGTCACCGACCGCAACGGTCAGTCAAAACTCATTTACATGGATGAAGTCGGTACGCCTGACTCTTCACGTATATGGGACGGCGCAGCCTATCGCGACGGCAACATTGTTGAGAACTCAAAAGAAGGTTTCCGTCAATTCTTGTTAAACCATTTCGACGACGCTGATATTTTGCTGAATAAAAACAGAATGCCAGAACGTGAAGCACTCGCTCGTGATAACGCCCTGCCATTAAATGCAATGATGAATGTGTCGAACACCTATACTGGTGTCGCTGAAAAAGTAGCGGGTCATAAAATTGAATTATCCGCTAACCCTAAAGCTGACATCATCGCTATTTTAAAACGCGATTATGATTTAGTAGACTAATCAGTTTATTAATCGCATAAAAAAGGATGGCTGATAGCCATCCTTTTTTGTGGTTCCTTGTAACAAAAGCGGCAAACTCGGTTAATTTAATGGGTACTTAGCCGCTTGGTTTTTAGCAGGTAACGTCGACAACATAAATTGGCGTAAGTCTTGATTAGACTGCTTTAAATCCTCTGCACGTAAGTACATCATGTGCCCACTGCGATAACCTTTAAATTGTAACCGCGACTGCATTTTACCGCTCGGGTCGAGTTGTCTTAGGCTGTATTTAGCATCAAAGTAGTTAGTCGCACCGTCATAATAACCGGATTGGATCATCACATTTAAATACGGGTTTTGTGCCATCGCTTGGCGCAAGTTACGTCCTGCATTATTGTTAGTGCGATCCCACGGATAAACATCGCCAAACATGTTGTACTTCACGTCTGTCACGTAATTTAACTCATCGCGTAAATAGGCATTAATTGCGGGAGTGAACGAATGCAACCACGAGGTAAGCTCCGCATTATAGTCAGGGCGCTCACCAATATTTTGCTCATCAATCCCTAGATAACGTGAATCAAGACGCCCCAAGGTTTTACCTTTATCTCTTAATAACGCTTTCCAGTAATAACTTGGCGCGATATCTAAATTGGCATCCAATACGGTTTGTACATCTAAACCAGAATAAAGCGCCACTTGCTCAGCAATGGATTGCTTTTGCTGCGGTGAAATAAATCCGCCCATCGCAAGCGCAGGCAAATAGTCGTTAATGGTAAAGTCTTCAACTTTTGGCAGTAATTCACTTAAATCGAGCTGTTGCAGCGCGGGCGATAACGCTTGGTGATGCCACGCTGTTGCAGCAAAATACGGTAAGCGGTTAGCGGCTTTCACAATGCCTTTTCGCTCAATACCTAAGTCCGTTGGCGACACTAACACCACACCATTAAGGTACATCCACTGCCTGTTTTGTAATTCTAATGCTAAGCCTGACACCCGTGTGGTGCCGTAGCTTTCACCAATTAAATATTTTGGTGAGCGCCAACGCTCATTGCGCGTCACAAAAGTATTTAACCATTCCGCTAGATATTTAACGTCGGCATTCACCCCAAAAAATAACGCTTGTTGTTTGTCTTTGCTTGGCATCTTGCCGTCTTTATCAGGCAACACTCGCGAGTACCCCGTATTCACAGGGTTAACGTACACAATATCAGCGACATCAAGTACTGAATGGGGATTTGTTTTCACCCCATAAGGTTGTAACGGATAACCTTCGTCATCCACATTTAAGACCTTAGGGCCGGTGTAAGCAATGTGCATCCACACCGAAGCAGAACCAGGGCCGCCGTTAAACGACATCAATAACGGTCTCGCAGCGCGGTCTTTAACATTATCGCGTTTATAGTATGTATATTGCAGCGTGGCGATAGGTTCACCCAACGCATCCCACACAGGTTGTGTACCTGCAGTCACGGTGTAAGACACATTTTTACCGTTAATTTTAGTCTTATGCTCGGTTACAACCGACTGGTCTATTGGAATATGACGCCCAAATGAACTTGCTGATGCTTGCGCCGAAGACGCTGCAATACTTGGCAATGACAGTCCCGCTAAAGGCAGAACAATCAACAAGCGAAGAAAATAGGATACTTTCATGCGAGTCTCTTATTGTTAGTGTGAGTTTTTCGACTCCAGCATAGATAAGCACCACGCAATTAACAATATCGTCAATGACACAAATCGTAAGCAAACATAACCAAGACGTTAGCCCAAAACTAAACTGTTATTAACAGGCTTACTTGCGACGAGTGTTTGTTCGCCATCATTAAATTAGCACTAAATAAAATCAGCTAGATATTAGGTTTATATCGGCAACCTAAACCTAACACAGATAATGCGACACAGAACCATAAAAAAGCCCCATTAAACGTTTGGTTTAACGGGGCTTTAAAATAGTAATTTTAATAGCTTACATTATCGCTTTAAATCCATATGCGACAATTAAGTGCTAACAACGGCATCGATTAACGCGGTTAACTGGCCAAGGTGATAACACCAAGGTCTGTGACCATTAAGAAATTAGTTACCTGCAATCTGCATTTCGTTTAGCAAAATGCCGCCAGTGCGGATAGATGAACGTAAGTCGCGATCGCTTGCGACAGCTTGTACGCCCATAAACATATCTTTTAAATTACCTGCAATGGTGATCTCTTCTACTGGATATTGAATTTCACCGTTTTCAACATAAAAACCCGCAGCTCCACGAGAATAATCACCTGTTACTGCATTTACACCTTGCCCCATGACCTCAGTAACAATTAACCCAGTGCCCATGGCTTTAATTAACTCAGCAAAGGTTTGACCGCTGTCTTTTAAGGTCCAGTTATAAATGCCACCAGCATGGCCGGTGTTAGTCATACCTAATTTACGTGCCGAATAACTGGTTAATAGGTAGGTGGCTAAACGACCATCTTCAATAATATTGCGCTGTTGCGTTGCCACACCTTCGCTATCGAAGTTAGCACTGGCAAGCCCTGATAATAAATGAGGTTGCTCTTGAATATTAAACCACTCAGGAAACACTTGCGTACCGAGTGAATCAAGCAAAAAACTCGACTTACGATACAAACTACTGCCGCTAATCGCACCAATAAAGTGGCCAATTAATCCAGTGGCTATTTCAGGTGAAAACAATACTGGTAATTTAGTGGTGGCAATTTTACGCGCATCTAAACGGTTAAGGGTTTTTTGTGCAGATTTAATTCCTACGGCTTCTGGTGAGAGTAAACCATTGAATTGACGTGATACGGTATAGTCATAATCACGCTGCATATTGCCGTCTAACTCCTCACCAATGACCACACAACTCAAACTGTAACGTGAACTGCAATAGCCACCTAAAAAGCCGTGGCTGTTACCGTATACTTTCGCGCCGGTGTGCGCATTGGCACTCGCGCCGTCGGACGCCTTAATACGTTCACTCACATCAAGCGCTGCAATTTCACTGTCGATAGCCAGTTGAGCTAAGCCTTGAGCGTCAATATCATGAGGGTGATACAGCTCAAGCTTACGAATGTCTTTGGCCATTAACTCTGGATCTGCCAAGCCACTAAAAGGGTCTTGCGACGTATATTTAGCAATATCATCCGCCGCTTTTACTGCTTGTTTAATGGCTTGCGATGATAAATCTGAGGTCGATGAATTCCCTTTTGCACCGTCACGATACACGGTAATACCTAATGCACCATCTTTAGTAAATTCAACAGTTTCAACTTCTTTATCACGGGTTGAAACAGATAAACCTTGTTGTTTGCTGATCGCCACTTCTGCTGCAGACGTGCCAAGTTGCTTGGCATATTCTAACGCCTCACTAACCGCCGCCTTTAAAGCCGGTAACTGACTGTCAATACGTGTTGAATTGCCGCTAGATGCAGGCGATGAAGTTTGATGAGAAGCCACAAGAATACTCTTTGAAAAATCGGATGGGCACTAGCATATCAAATTCGCTGTGTTTTTGATAACTGTCGGTAAATTCGGGCATTGTGGCGGATTTTTTATTCTGATGCCGTTGAATAAAGTGCTATCATTAGGGGATATTTTATTGAGGTTAATGACTATGAAAATTGTTGGTGATTCAGAACACTTCCAGCAGCCGTTTGACCATGACGAAAACTACGTCAGCCGTACTGAATTTAAAAAAGAAAGTGAAGACGCACAAGCCCTTGGGATGAAGCTAATTGCATTGAGCAAAACCCAGCTTGATAAAATGGAACTTGACGAATTTCTTTATGATGCCGTACTCAAAACCAAAACCATTAAGCAAAAAACGGAAGCTTACCGCCGTCATTTACAGTACATAGGTAAACTAATGCGTGGTTTTGATCACGAACCTATCGAAGCAACATTGGCTAAAGTGTTGAATAAAAATAACAATGAAGCTGCACGAGTGCAAATTATTGAAAAACTTCGCGATCGTCTTTTAGCTGAAGGCGACAACGCCATTCAAGAACTGTTGAATGATAACCCTCAACTTGAACGCCAAAAACTGCGTCAACTTGTTAGGCAAGCCAACAAAGAGTTGCAAAAAACACCTGAGTCTAAAGCCAATATTGAATTGTTCAAATATTTGCGAGATTCAATCGAAGACTAATTCTCTACCATAATAAGGATGTTGCCAATGCGGCTAAAATCAATCTTAAAAACGTTACCGTTAACGATTGCCTCCCTCTTCTTAGCCGCAGGGTGTAATGGCCCATCAGATGATAGCACGGCGACCATACCAGAAAATGCCACTTATGCAGTGGCATTAAGCTACCATGCGTTTGTAAACGGTCAATGCGACAGCGCGACCGAACAACGTGAGTTTGCCACTAATGAGCGCTTTTGCGCCGTGGCAAATGTCACCGCAGATAACACTGACGTGGCAAACATTTTGGTAGATTTCTCATCTGACAACGCCGACATTGCCCCAAGTACCACATTAACTGACAGCAACGGCAACGCAACCGCGATTGTATCAGCGCCCAACCAAACGGCTATTGCTGGTACGCTTACCGCTTCGCATACCCCTTCATCAGGCGACGCGGTTACCGACAGCCGCACATATGAATTCAAAGCCACCGAAGCTCTGCCGCCAGCAACGAATTACACCTTAACAACGTCAATAACTAATGCCACCGGTGTTGTTACTCGCTTTAAAGTCGATGAGTCTGTGCAATTACAGGCTCAGTTTGTCGATGCGAATAACCAAGGTGTTGCAGATCAACTCGTCACCTTTCAGGCTGGTAGCGCAAACCTAACACCGGCTACGTCACTGACCGATGACCAAGGTATGGCATCAGTGCCTTACACTGCGACTGAATCGGATCTGGGTGCAACCACCTTAGTGGCAACGATTGATTACCAAAATGAAACTTTCAGCGGTAGCAGCTTTTACGAAGTGCGCGCCGCAGATGAAGCCATTCCAGAAGGCACCTTAAAAATCGGTCACTTCACCAGTGACAATACGTTTGTTGAAGGTGAGCTAGGTACCACCTTAAGCGCCGACAGTAATGGCGGTTACACCATTAGTGCAGGTGGTTCATTTGGGATAACTGCAACCATTGTTACCGACGACAACAACGGTACGATCACCCGCTTGCAAACACCGGCAACCGTGAGCTTTAGTTCGGACTGTTCAAGCAATAATCTTGCTTCATTAGACTCACCTGTCACCACGTTATCAGGTACGGCCAGCTCCACTTTCTCTGACACCACTTGTAGTGGCAACAGCGAACGTAACGACCAAATCACGGCAACAGCGACGATTGGCAACATTAATCTCAATGCCAATTTAGACTTTACCTTGTCGCGTCAAACCTTATCAAATTTAAGCTTTGTGTCAGCAGAGCCTACCCAAATTAGAATCAAAGGTGCTGGCGGCACTGGCTCAACAGAATCTTCTTTAGTGACCTTTTTAGTCACCAGTGCCAACGGTCAACCTGCCGCGCAGCAAACGGTTGACTTTACCCTTGATACTGTCATTGGCGGCTTAAGTTTTGCTAATGGTAAAGAAACGGATCAAAGCATTACTAATGCTCAAGGCATTGCCAGCGTCAGAGTGCAATCGGGTACCGTGCCAACACCAGTCAGAGTCGTCGCGACAGCAACCGACCCTGACACCAATGAAACCGTGAGCAGTCAATCGGAACAATTAACGGTGAATACCGGCCTGCCACAGCAGCTTGGCTTTACCATTTCGCCATCAGTCTTTAACCCTGAAGCCGATAGATACAATGGCGAAGACGTAGAAGTGAGCGTTTATGCGTCAGACAGTTTTGGCAACCCCGCACCTGATGACACCACCATTAACTTTACCGCTGAAGGTGGGCAAATACAGCCATCATGTCTGACACTGGGCGGCACTTGTAGCGTAATATGGACATCAACCGATCCACGGGTAAGCGACCATCGGGTGACGATTTTGGCTTACGCCCTAGGACATGAAACCTTCTTTGATACTGACGGTGACAGTATGTTTACCGATGCCGACGGTAATGCTATCGCCAATGCCTGTTTGGACAATGCAGGCAATGCCATTGAATGTGCTGGCAATGGGATGGACGTTGAAACTTACCACCCAAATGGATTCAGTGATTTAGCCGATGCTTATCGTGACGATAACGAGTCTGGTAGCCATGACTCTGGCGAGCCATTTTTTAATACCTCTGGCGTAAGTAGTTATCAAGATGCCGACAGTTTATTCAACGGCCCACAATGTGATGGCGCGCTATGTGGACAAGCTCAAGCCAACAAAACTTATATTCGCAGCGCATTTGTGCTCACAATGTCAGGCTCTAGTGCCGACTTTACTTTAAAGCAAGATAACAGGCCAATTAATGATGTGAATACTGATATCACTGACATTGCGGCCAATAGTAGCACTAGCTTCCAAGTACGACTAACCGATGATGCAAACCAAATGCTACCAAATGGCACCACGGTTGATATTACTGCTAGCGAAGGTCAATTAGTTTATGACAACTTTGTGGTAGGCAATGCCACCCGTGAAGGCGGTTCAAATGTCATGTTTAGCTTAAAACATAATGGGACTAGTGGAGTAAGTAACATCACTATTAGAACTGTTACTCCAAAAGGTATTAATAGCACGTTTAACTTTAATGTGACCTTACTATAAAGCACCAATTGCCAATCTTACTCATGCAGCTAAAACAGAAGCAGTAGCAGTAGCAGTAGCAGTAGCAGTAGCAGTAGCAGTAGCAGTAGCAGTGAAATAAAAAGCCTTTGCGACATTTATCGCAAAGGCTTTTTAGTGTTATAAAGGCGCTATTTTAGTATTTATTCCTACAAGCTAGCATCGCCCCCTTTTGCTGTCACCGTTGCAGATAACCGTGCTTTAACGCCAAAATATGCCACAACACTAAAGGTAACAAATAGCCCCCACAGTTGTAGCCATATTGGTAAAACCAAGCTCCAGTCAGCACCTAATTGATTAAGTTTGGTCATTGCCATCATCGCTGGCACAGCGGGAATAACTTGTGTTAGCCACATAATCGGCTCTGGAATTAACGCCAGCGGCCATACCAAGCCTGACGAAAACAAAATAGGCATCGAGATAAGCAATATCACTTGCGTAGGCATGTCGCGGCGGGTAAACAAGCAGCTCATTGCCACCCCAAAAGCCGCACTAGCTAAGATAAATGGTAGCACCACCAAAGCAATATCTAACATCTGCCCCGCAACGGTAAGCTGATAATAAAAGTGGCAAAACCCAAAATAAAAACTACTAAACAAGATATAGATTAAGCTAAACATGGTAATACGGCCACTGACTAACATTAGCGGCGACACTCGACGCCAATAACCATGTTTACGCCATTGCCCCGCACCTAAAATCCCTGAGCCAATAAGCAAGGTTTGATGAAGCACGAGTAATAATACCGCTGGCAAAATATAAGACATGTAGCCCAATGTCGTATTAAACGAAGGTACGCTGTTTAACGTAAGCGCATGTAAACTTAATTGCGCTTTGTGCGCATCTTCACCACGAGCCAACATACCTGCAAATTGGATGTGTTTAGCGCCATCTAATCCTACATTCACCATGCCTTGCGCAATAGCTGAATACACTAAAAAGTAATTGGCATCACCAGCAATAGCCAATGTTACGCCTTTGCCCAGCATTAAGTCGCGGCGAAAACCTTGAGGAATAATCACCAACCCTTTGGCCTTACCTTGCTCAATCCATTGCTGGGCTTCATGGTCTGATTGCACCAACCCCACAACGTCTAATTTAGGCGACGCATTAGCATGACGGATAAGTAAACGGCTAAAACTTGAATGGTCATGATCAACCACAACAATCGGTTGCTCGCTCGGCACGTTATGCAAATAAGGTAGCGGATATAAAAAGGCATAGAAAGCCACGCCGCCAAACATCGTAATCACGATGGCTTTATCGGATAAAATAGCAAATAACTCATGACGTAAAAATGTCAAAAATCGCATTATTGCTCCTGCTTATTCATTGCTAATTTAACGGAAATTATTGCTTGCAACCATCATCATGTTGCCGCGGTCACTCTCTAAATACAAAGAGCATGATGACAATCATTGTCTAGGCTTGTTACCTAAGCTGACGTCTTCGGATAATACTCTAAGCTATTGCGGCCCGCAGTTTCCTTGCCCCCAAATAGGTAATAGGTAGCAGCAATAAAAACGGCAGATATTGAGTTAACATCATCACAAGCTCACTTAATGAGGCGTGATAATGCAATACCGCCATTTGCTGTTCAATATAATGGCTTGAGGGCATTAACATACGCCACCACTGCGCGGCAATGGGCATATTATTGGTTGGGAATGTAACCCCCATAAACGGAAATGCAGGTGCAAATAACGCAGTGCAAAAGCTCACCATCCGCGCACTATCACGCAACGTCATAAAAATGGTCAGTACGATTAACCACACCACTATTGTCATCAATACTTGCGCCAGTAATAACAATAAAAATGCGTGGTTAACATCAAGCGATAAGTATTGGAATAACAGTAAAGTTAGCGCGCTAAATTGCACAACACTCAACGGGATATACACCGCAGCCTTAACCCAAAGTGCCCGCAACAATCCAAATTGCAGCCACTGTGCCACGCTATGGTGGCGTAATTCACGCCCAAGGCTATTGGCAAAGGTTAGCATCATCACAATTTGCCCCAACGCAATCCAAATGGCTGGCATAAGGAATATTTGATAATGACTATTGTGGTTATAAAGCGGGGTAATTTGCATCGCTATCGGGCTCAGATTTAACTCGGCCTGCGCCTTGGGAATGCCTCTGGCATATTGCAAGTACATCGACACGTCTTTTAAACCCGCCCCTAATGCTTGTTGAATTTGGCTAGCTAATAACTTACCGACTAATAAAAATTGGCTGTTATAACGCACATCAATAATAGGGCTGTGGCCGGTGAGTAAGTCTTTACGCATATTGTCAGGAAACACCACCAGCGCAAATACGTCTGCGTTGTGCATTGCAGTTTTTGCTTCATCAAGATTGTAAAAACTCACCAGCTTAATGGACGGACTCGCCTCTAACTTGTGCGCCAGAGTTTGACTCATTTGGCTTTTGTCTAAATCAACAACAGCAACAGGTAAATCGCGCGGTGTCACTGAGTTAAAAATCCACAGTAACAACAACATAGTAAGAATTGGAATATAGGTGAGTAACGCTAACTGCCAAGGATCAGCCCACAGATTTTTCCATTCTCGGCGAAATAACCCTGTCATTATCGAGGCCTACAAACGAATAATAGCTGACATGCCAACACGCAGGTTGTCAACCTGTGTCAGCGGGCGTAATTCAACATCAAAGGTGCGCATATCAAAGTCATGGCCCGACTCGGTCGCACGCCAAGTCGCAAAGTCACCCATCACACTAATAAACTGCACTTCACATTCAACGTCTTGTTTTAGAGCGGGTAAATAAACACTGATCTTATCGCCTTTATTAAAATGGCTTAATTGGTCTTCTCGCACTTGAAATGTCGCCCATGCATCTGACATATCAATCAGACTCACCACCGGAAACCCACTTGGGACTAACTCGCCAGCTTGTAATAAGACTTCACTGACTTCGGCGGTTTTAGGTGCACGCATTTGGCTATCCGCTAATACCGCATGCACTTCTTTTACCGCCCCTTCGGCCATACGCGCATTGCCAGCTGCTGCGGCTTTAGTTTCAGCCCTCGCACCTTCTTGCGCCATGTTATACATCGCTTTTGCGGCTTGCTCAGTAAATTTAGCCGCTTGCCATTGGGTATAAGCTTCATCGCGTTTTTGTCTGGCAACCACACCGTCACTAAATAAGTTTTCAACCCGTTGGTAGGTTTTTTCCATTAACTCAGTGGCGGCTTTGGCTTTATGCCATTGATCTTTTGCAGCCATCACTTCTTGGCTGCGTGCGCCGTTGTCAGCTTGTTGCAACATAGCTTTTGCCGCATCACGCCCACCTTCGGCTTGCATCAATTTGGCATTCAGCTCAGGGCTGTCGATAGCAAATAAAATATCGCCTTTAGTTACATCATCGCCTTTACGCACAAAGACTTGCTCAATGCGCCCAGCCACTTTGGACGAGATATTGTATTCACGCGCTTCAATTTGCCCTTGCAAGGTAACGGGCTTTTCAACAAACGCTTGATTGACGCCATAACCAAGCACGCCGACTAATAGTAATACAGTAAGCACAGCAAAAATTTTATTGGCCTGCATGAGACGTCCCTTGTAATAACGCAGTTTGCGATAATGGAGTGGTAATACGTAGCGCTGAATCTGCGGCTAAATCTTGATGTTGCACCCGGTTGACAAATTCATCGAGCTGGCCGCTTAGCATCATTAATTTGGCATAAGCTTGCACATAACGATATTGCGCCGCCAATTGCTGAGTTTTAACGCCATTAAGCTTAATTTCGGCGTCGACACGTTCAACCGACGTTGATAAGCCTTGATTAAATGCTAACTCACGTAAACGCAGATTCTCTTTCGCTAATGCCAAGGTACTATTTAAGGCATTAATTTCTTCTTCGGCTTGTAGTAGCTGTCGATATGACTGGTCGACTAGCAAGCTAAGATCTTGCTTTGTTTGCGCTTTCATATGCCTAGCTTGCAGTAACGCACTTTTAGCCGCCTGTACTTTGCCACTGTGACCATCTCGGCTCAGTAACGGTACTTTTACCCCGACACCGACTTTCCAGTCTGGTTCCACTTTGGCAAATAAGCTGTCGTCTTCATACAAGGTGTAATTACCGTACAAAAACACTGTTGGGTAATATGAACCTTTTTCTAACTTCACCAACCCATTAGCCTGTGCCTCTTTCGCTTGCAGGAGTTTCAGCGCCGGATGGGTTGCTTGGGTGAGTTTATTGAGTCGAACTAATGAAGGTTGGTGCGGCAACATAAATAAATGCGATGTCGGCGCCACACTTGGCAGTTGTAGCATTCGCGACAGGGCTATTTGCGCCATTTCATGTTGTCGCTGCGCATGGCGCATTTGCACTTGGGCATTATTGAGCGCCACTTGAGCATTAAGCAGTTCAACGCGCGCAATTTGTCCTTGTTGCTCAAGTTTACTGGCGTGTTGTGCATGTTTAGTTAATGATGCGACTAATTCTGCCTGAGTCGCCGCCACCTTTTGGGTAACGGCCACGGCAAAGTAGCGGTCCACTAAGGTGGAAAATAACTCCCGTTGTGACAAGGTATATTGCTGTTTTTGCTCAGTGACTTGCGCCGCTTTTATGCCTTGCGCCGCAGTAATTTTTCCACCAGTGTAAATCGGCCACATGGCTTGTAGACTGGCGCGAAAAATATCTTGCTCGGTAAATGGAGTAATAAATAACGAGCCAGGAATTGCCGCAATGGCACCACCTAGGGCTGGCGGAAGTGCTGCGGGGTCTAATGCGGCAAGTGGGTTTAAGTCTCGTAGATCTAGTTCAATTGGCTTAGCTAAACGGGTGTAACTGCCGGCAATATCAACTGAGGGATAGTCAAGCGAGTCGCTGGCATCTTGTTCTGCCTGGGCGCGATTAACTTGTTGTTGGTCGGCTTGCAGCTTGTCACTCACCTGCTGTAATTGCTGCCAAGCTTGTAAAAATGACACTTGGCTACCAACACGGTGCTGCGGCATTTCAGTTTGCGCGTGCGCAGCAGATAAGCCCAAGAACAGTTGCAAACAAAGAAGAGTGGCAAATATTTTACCGGCTACGCCATTTGCATGCTTCTTCCTACTTGAATACATCGCTTCCCCTTTTAGAGCTTTTACACTAATTATAGTTTAGCTATTTCAATTTCATTTGCACACGATTAAATACTAAAAATGGGCGTGCAGTAATATTAGATCTGATAAGCCATCACATTACCTACCGATAATCTTGCTCGTCTAGCTAGTCTTGTGTGGTTTTGCTGGCGGTTAGCAGCCTCAATAATAGTGCTAACCTGCTAACCTGCTAACCTGCTAACCACTCAAGACTATCGCGGTATCGGTAGACAACCCACACGCTATTAAGCAGTACCACCTACCGTCAATTTATCGAGTTTCAAGGTTGGTTGACCAACACCAACAGGTACACTTTGGCCGTCTTTACCACACACGCCCACGCCTTTATCAAGCTCAAGATCATTACCCACCATAGAGATTTGGCTCATGGCTTCAGGGCCGTTACCAATCAGGGTAGCGCCTTTAATTGCTTGAGTGACTTCGCCGTTTTCAATTAAATATGCTTCAGACGCTGAGAACACAAATTTACCTGAGGTAATATCAACTTGACCGCCACCAAAGTTTGGTGCATACACGCCGTTTTTAACCGATTTAATGATATCTTGTGGGTCGCTTTCGCCCGCCGTCATATAGGTATTGGTCATACGTGGTAATGGTAAGTGAGCATAAGACTCACGACGACCATTACCTGTTGGCGCTTCGCCCATTAGACGCGCATTAAGCTTGTCTTGCATGTAGCCTTTTAATACACCATTTTCAATTAATGTGGTTTTTTGTGTCTTCACCCCTTCATCATCAATCGATAATGAACCGCGGCGGTTATTTAAGGTGCCATCGTCAATCACGGTGACCAATTCAGATGCCACTTGTTGGCCAACTTTGCCGCTAAATGCACTGCTACCTTTACGGTTAAAGTCGCCTTCTAAACCGTGACCGACTGCTTCGTGCAATAATACACCCGGCCAGCCATTACCTAATACCACCGTCATTTCGCCTGCGGGGGCATCAATGGCATGCAGGTTAACTTGTGCTTGTCTTACCGCTTCTCGGGCAAATTCAAAACTGGTAGGCAAACCATTAGCGTCAGTTTCAAGGAATACACTGTAATCATGGCGACCACCGCCACCGGCACTGCCGCGTTCTCGTTTACCTTGCTGTTCAATAATCACACTACAGTTAAAGCGTACTAGCGGACGAATGTCTGCCGCTAATGTGCCGTCACTGGCCGCAACTAAGATTTCTTCATGCACGCCTGATAAACTCACAACCACTTGAATTATACGATCATCTAAACTGCGAATATAAGCGTCGGCTTGCTTTAGTAGATTAATCTTGGTGGTTTCAACCATGGCAGCAATAGGGTCTGCGCTGCTATAAAGTGCAGTTTGAGATTGGTGCGTAAAGGCATTAACCGTTTGTGACTGACCGCTGCTGGCAATCCCTCTAGCCGCTAATGCTGCGGCTTCAAGTGCGACAGGGTTAATTTCGTCAGCATATGCAAAACCGGTTTTTTCACCGCTAATCGCTCGGACACCTACGCCACGTTCAATATGGAAGCTGCCTTCTTTAATGATGCCATCTTCAAGCACCCAAGATTCATGGCGACTACCTTGAAAATACAGATCAGAGAAATCCACTTGATGGTGATGGATCTGATCTAAATAACCTTGCAGGCCATCTAGGGTTAAACCATCTTGTAATAAACTTTGTTCTACTTGGGCTAAAAAAGGCATTCACTGTTCTCTTTTATCTGTCGCATCGCCATTGGCGCTGCGCTTTAGGATGTAACACTAGGTGCATTAAACCGATTATGCCTTAAAACAGGCATGTTCTGGCGAATTTTCTGTAATTGGCGCATATCTGGGCGAACTTGCACCCAACCTGTTTGCTGCGGCTTTTGTGCCAAAACCGTCCCCCAAGGGTCAACTATCATGCTATGACCAAAGGTTTCACGACGTCCTTGATTATGCGCACCCCATTGATTAGCACCCAATATAAAACATTGGTTTTCAATCGCACGGGCTTGTAATAACACTTGCCAGTGGGCTTGTCCGGTCACTTTAGTAAACGCTGAGGGTAAGACAATGATGTCTGCGCCCATTAAGCGTAGCGCCCGGAATAAATCAGCAAAACGTAAGTCATAGCAAATGGCGAGGCCAATTTTACCAAAGGGAGTATCAATGACAGTAAGTTGCTCACCGGCGGCAAAGGTGTCGCTTTCACGGTAGGTTTTAGTGCCGTCAGCCACATCGACATCGAATAAGTGCATTTTGTCATAATGGCCTAATGTATGGCCATTATCGTCAAAGGCATAACAACGACTAAAGACTTTGTTTTTGGCAGCCTTAAACGGCATTGTACCGGCAATTAAATACAGCTGATATTGCTTGGCCATTGTTGCCAGCGCGTCTGCTAACGGGTTGTCATCGTCAGTGCCAGCATGTTGCAATTGTTCGGCTTCGTGGCCACCAAATAGCAAGCTGCATTCGGGCAACACCACCAATTGAGGCTCGTTGTCGTGTCGGGGTAACTGTTTAAGCTGCGTCTCGATAAAGCGCAAGTTTGCTTGGATGTCTGAGCTGCTTTGACACTGCAGTAAATTCCATTGCATGAGGCACTCCTTGAGTAACAGGCGGACAAAGCTCGGCGATGGGTTGACCAGATAAACGGTCACCCCTTATTTGATAATGACCGCTTAAAGAAACGGTTGCAACATCATCATTGGCGGCAAGTACATTGGTTAGATCATGCTCAATACCTGCAGCAGACGTTACAGTATCGACATTATCGTCTTGCTTTTGAGGTGCAATATCATTGGTTTGCGGTGACGCTGGCGATACCGGAGTCGCCGGCTGCTGTTGAGACTCTTGCGGCGCACCTTGTTGAGATTCATGTTGAGTGTCACGCAGCACTTCTTTAGGGATCTCAATCTCTTTACTCTTGCGTTCTAGCTCTTCCAGTTTTGGCGCGTCCATACTCCCCGTTAAGCGAAAACGAATTTCTGAAATGACCTCAATCACAGGCTCAAGTACCTTAGTTAATGCAAACGCACCAATACCTAATGTCCATGCACTAGTGCTAAGCAACACCACAGTGGGGACGCTTGATGCTAATTGCGGCACAAAGCGAATATCGTAATTTAAGCTGCGCGTAGTTAGGTCGGTGTAGCCTCTCACTTTCATATTTCCGGCAATGGCATCCATTTCCGTGTTGGTGGTTTTAACCACTCCATTGTCGATATCTAATTGGCCGTTAAAGCGATTAAAATATAAGCCTTGGCCAAATACGTCGCTAAAGTCTAATGATAATTTTCGTAAAATGGAGTCGAGACTAAATAGCGATAATATGCGCGCACCTTTGTCACTGACTTCAGACAAGTGCCCTTTGCCAATATCAAACTTCACTTTACCGTTAAGTTCCGCTAACGAGAATCGATATGGCACCTGTGGCCAACTGACACTCCCCACAAGGTTAAGTGGTGCATCTTTAATCCCCAGATTAATCCCCAACATTTTGGATAAATCATCAAATTTAGTGGCGTTCATTTTCACATCAAAACGGGTGAAATCTTTGCCATCATTACGTTGCCACTGGCCATTAGCGGTTAAATTAACAGCGGGTTGATTCAAGCTAATGGTTTGAAAGCGGTAACCTTGATCATTCGGATTACCTTGAAGCACTAACTTGCCAAACTTAATGCCATAAAACTGAAAATCATCAACATTGACCGCTAATGTGGGGACTGAATCTAATATTTCACCCGCGGTAAATTCAGCCGCGGACTCACTGCGCATCTCGGGCGATAAATACAGTTTTTTGGCTACAATTTTTAAGCCTTGTTCTCGCCACTGTGGATAAAAATCAATATTGCCAGCAAATTGGTCAGAATCCACATCAAAACGCCATACGTGTGTCAGTGGTTTTGCTGCTAACGATAAATGCTCAAAGGTTTGTCCCATGACATGCAATTGGCCAATATCTGCATCAATGGCTTTAAGTGGAGGGAAAAATCCACGTTGAATTGAAGGCGTTTCGCTAGTGGTTTCAGTTAGTGGCTGTGACGCCACCTCAGACAATGACGCTGGAGCTGCAGTTTCAGTATTTGAACTGTCTGCTGGTTGTGCCGAGCTGGTATTATCGACCTGATTAACCTTGTCGGTAGCAGCATCAGCCAAGGTTAATGCCTGCCCTTTAGTGAAGCCGTTGATTACCGGTAACCACTGCGTTAACTGCGCATCGGGTAAATCAATTTGTAGATGACCATCTTGCTTTAAGAGTTGATCGCCTAATTTGAATCTGCGCCCAAGCATGAGATCGTAATGAGCAAGTTTTTCACCGCTATCAGGTGCAAACTCGCCCCAAAACTCGGCTTGATTGGCCAACTTAACGCTTAATGAGGTGCGTACATTGTCACCCACTAATTCCGCTTCAATTAAACGAGGTTCAATTGCCGATTTAGCAAAACTGCCCGGCAATGTAAATTCCGTGCCTACAAGGTTGGAACTTGCATGCGCGCGTAAGGTATACCCGTCAGGGTCGAATACCATTAGCAGATCACTGTTCCAATCCATTGTGCCGTGATAAAAATCAGTTAATGGGTTAGTAAAATTAGCCGGCAGGTTTTGTAAGTCCCAGCTGCCATTTAGATTAATGTTTAAGGCGGTGTTTTTATTTTGTTTTTGGGTATTAAAGTCAAACTGCAACGGCTGATCAAATAATTGCGCGCTAATTCCTTGGCCTTGAACACGGTCATTCACAAAGCTAACTTTACCTTGAACACTCTCAAGATTGAGCCCTGGCTTACTGATAAACACCTTGTTGTTATCAAACGACACCGTACCTTTAGAAAGCGGCGCCTGCCCTTTAAATAACGGAATCGTTAAGTCTAATTGCGTTGCAATGGTGTCATGAATTTGCACAACATCAAGCGTATGCCCAACAGAAGTACGCAGTGGTGAGCGATTAATGACATCAATTGCATCTTTAGCATCGGATCGTAAATCCGCTTTTACCGTTAAAACTGAATGGGGCTGAAAGCGCTCAATGGCGACTTGCGCACCATCTGCTGGCACTTTTCCTAACAAACCAGACTCAACATCTAAGTGCATAGCGGCATTATTAAATAAGGCATTAAGGGTTAAGTCGGTGACGGCGGGCCAGTTTGGCTGAAATGAAAACGTGGCATCATTTAAGGTAAATTGTGCTTGAAATACGCCACTATTATCATCAAATGGGAATTGATTAAATTGGCCATTCCACAATACCTTCGCATTTGGAATGTCACCGGCCACTAAGCCACTTTTTAAGTAATTAACCAGGTTTTCACTCATGCTTTGCCGTGGAAAGTATTTTTGCGCTTGTGAGACATCTTTAATTGCCAGGTTAGCCGCAAGTGACATGTTAGCGTCATGAGCCAGCGCTAAAGCCAAGTTAGCATCAATCGCAATATCTTGGTTACTCAAGCCAATATGCGGCGCGACCAACTCAAGTGATTGCGTGTCGAAATAGCCATTTAAAGGTGCACCTTTAAAAGCTAAGTTTTGTCTAAAATTGTTGGCAAAATCTAAGCTATAGTTTTGGGCAGGCAAGTTGAAGCTCAGTCGTTGATTGGCCCAGTTAAGATCAAGGTCAATGCCTTTAATCCCCGGGATGGCTTTATAGGCATTCCAGCGAATATGGTTCAAGTGAACATCGGCCCGTAACGGTTGTCCGTCAGGTTTATAAAGCTTAATGGGCCCCACACTGCCTTGTGGGTTCACGTAGTGCCACGTTTCCACTTCTTGTTGCCAAATACCAGGAATTAAGGGTAATAATGGCGTGAAATGTTTTAACGACACAGGACTAATACTGGCAAACATGTCACCTTGTTGATACTTCACCGCCATGCTAAGCGGTTGCCAAGGCTCGCCGTTAGTCACAAAGTTTAATTGATGAGAGTCTAACAACCAGCCTTGCTCATTAGGCTGCCATGTCAATTGCCCTGATTTAATATCTAAGCGATGCGGCTTATCTTTTGACCCCCATTTTAGCCAACTTGGTTCAAATGTTAGCAACGCATCTTGTACACTGCGTTTTGAAAATGCGACCCAAGCTTCAAGGTTAATCACCCCTTCAAATTCAATGTGCTTAAAATCAAACTGTGGATCGTCTTGTCTTGATGCCCACTCACCTAAATCCAGTGATTTAGCCGCGACATAAAGCTCACCCGCAATCGTATTTGGCCGATAACCGTTACCGAGTAAATCAACACGAATACTGAGTTGTTCTTTGTCTGATGCATTTTCTTCCACATGAACGATACCTTGACCTTGGTGACGTCCAGCTGAATTAAGCCACTGCAAATCCTTGATAAAAATAGGTCTAAATTGATGATGTTGACTTAATAACTGCAGTTTTGCATTGGTTATAGAAAAGTGCTTTAACTGTTCAAGAAACAAAGCATATAGCCAGTCAACATCATGACTGGCTGCTGAGTTGGTTTTCAGTTTAGAGACGTGATCAATGTCTAGCGATAATGTTAGACCGTCAAAAACCACGGTATCGATTTGTGGTGACAAACTAATAAGCGACTCCCAGAAGTCGAGTTTAATCTGGACGTTTTCAGCCACAATCGTCAGGGGCATGGCGTTTTGCTGCGGGATCACCAGTTGGTGTACCGTTAGTGCAGGGCCAAAAGCTTGCCATTTTGCAGACAGCTCACCCACTTGTACTTCAAGTTGATACTGCTGTTGTAAATAATCAACAATTTCATGCCTAACGTCGGCCAGTTGTGGCAATAATCCACGAATTAAACTGACCATAAGGGCAAATAACACGAGTGCGCCAGCAACCAACTGCCAGCAAATACGATTGACTTTACCTAACTGACTTGTTGCCACTACACCATCACCACATCATATTTGTTTTGTGCGTACATGGTTTCATTTTGTAAGCGGATCCGTTTGCCAATATAGACTTCAAGCTCGGCCAGTAAATGGCTTTCGTCACCACTTAAACTCATGTACACCGCTGGCGAGCAATACAATAAAAACTCGTCAGTTTGATAAGTGCGATTTAAGCGGATGAGTTCCCGAAAAATTTCATAGGACACCGTTTCGACGGTTTTCATGCTCCCCGTTCCCTGACAGGCAGGACACTCAGAACACAACACATGTTCTAGGCTTTCACGGGTACGTTTGCGGGTCATTTCAACCAAGCCTAAACCTGAAAATCCACTGATGCTGGTTTTTACACGGTCAAGGTCTAGCGCGCCTTGCAAGCTGCTTAATACACGGTCTTGATGGGCGGATTTTTGCATATCAATAAAGTCGATAATGATAATACCACCCAAATTGCGCAGGCGTAATTGGCGGGCAATGGCTTGCGTGGCCTCTAAATTAGTATTGAAAATGGTTTCTTCTAGGTTGCGATGGCCAACAAATGCACCAGTATTAATATCAACCGTGGTCATGGCTTCAGTTTGATCAATAATCAAATACCCGCCCGACTTTAACTCGACTTTGCGACCCAGTGCGCGTTGAATTTCATTTTCGACATCGTACAGCTCAAAAATAGGTGCTGGGCCGTCATAATGTTCAATCTTATTGGCAATTTCAGGCATAAACTCGTGCGCAAACTGATTGAGCTCTTCAAAGGTGCGGGTTGAATCGACTTGAATATGGTCAAGTTGTTCACCAACAAAATCACGCACTATACGCACTTGTAAAGCTAAGTCTTGATATAGCAATCTCGCGCCTTTGCGTTTGCGGCGCTCACTGACTTTAGCCCACACTCGACGCAAAAAAGCCGCATCTTGTGCCAGCTCATCTTCGCCAACATTTTCAGCCGCGGTGCGAATAATAAACCCACCGTCTTCGTCAACATAAGGCTGGGTAATTTGTTTAAGTCTACTGCGCTCTTCTTCTTGCTCAATTCGCTGAGAAACACCAATGTGGCTCGAGCCTGGCATAAACACCAGATAACGAGAAGGTAAAGTGATATCAGTGGTTAACCGTGCGCCTTTGGTGCCTAAAGGGTCTTTAACAACCTGCACCATAATGTCTTGGCCTTGGCGAACTAAAGACGCAATATCACGCACGACAAAGTTATTACGTTCACCGTCGGCAACGCATTCCGTGTGCGGCACAATATCAGAAGCATGTAAAAAAGCGGCTTTTTCAAGCCCAATATCAACAAATGCCGCTTGCATACCTGGCAATACTCGGCTGATTTTTCCTTTATAGATGTTGCCGACTAAACCACGCTTCATGCGCCGTTCAATATGCACTTCTTGCAGGACACCATGCTCAACTAAAGCGACTCGCGCTTCGGTTGGGGTGACGTTTATCAGTAGTTCAGACCCTTTTTTACGTTGTACTTTATTATTCATAAACCACCGGCATTGGGTGCATAAGACTGCAGTTAAAAGGTTAATTTAACGGTAATAAATCAGCGTAGTTCACGCAGATCACTGGCCGCTTAGGCTACGATGTCAGAGTGCTGAACCATGGCGTGTAATAGTTCACGCGTTTGCGTTAATGGTAAGCCAACAACAGCAGAGTAACTGCCATTAATATGCTCAACAAAGCAGCCGCCTAATGCTTGAATACCATACGCGCCAGCTTTATCCATTGGCTCATTGGTCGCAATGTACGCGTCAATATCGGTTTCATTTAGTGTGCAAAAAGTCACTTGAGTAATACATGTTCGACTCATCGTCGTTGTACCGTCTGTTATCGCAACACTGGTCATCACTTGATGCTCGCGTCCTGAAAGCTGCATAAGCATATGCTTCGCATCAGCGCGGTCTTTGGGCTTACCAAGCACGTGACCATCAATGACAACAACCGTGTCTGAACCTAGGACTTTTGGCTGTTGAAACTGAGTCGATAACGACAGTCCAACGTGCGCCTTTTCGACGGCTAAACGTGCAACAAATTGCTGCGGCGTTTCAGCAGCTAATTTGGTTTCATCGATATCAGGCGCAACTTGCTCAAAACTAAAATCGGCAAAGCTAAACCCAGCTTGAGCAAGTAGTTCTTTGCGTCTTGGCGAAGTAGAAGCTAAAACCCATGTCATGTTTATTCACCTATTTGATCACGTTAAGTCCGCAGTTAATTGGCTGATATGCATTATCAGCCAATTAACACATCGCTATCTCACATTGTATAATCGCCGCAAATTGCGGAGCACTAAAAACAACCACCACCAAATGAACACACTTGAAATAGCGGGCAAAAATAACACCACATCAATCGGCGTTTCTCCAACAACCACGTATTGCACCCAAAAAACCACTAGGTGATAGCCGCAAATGAGTGACGAAACCAACAGCGACTGTTGCCAACGCGGAAAGTTTCTTAATCGCTGTGAATGCATCACGACAACATAAATAACCAATGAAAAAGCCAAGGCTCTAATGCCCACAGTGGCACCAAGGAGAATGTCTAACAACACCCCTAAAAAGCACGCCGTTAAAATGTTGTATCGATGCGGCAATGCCATCGCCCAGTAAATCGCAACTAATACCAGCCAGTCTGGTCGCCATACCTCAACAATTTTGGGTAATGGCATAATTTGAAACATTGCGCCAAGAAAAAAGGTCAGCCACACAACTAAGCGACCATTTGCTACATGAGCACTCATTGTCCTTCTCCATTCGCTGTTGAGGCCACGCTGTTTGAACCAAGTTGGGTTTCAACGCTTTGTTTAATGAGGTGTTCACTTAAATGAGTATCGACAGCAGGTTCATCTGGCCAAATCAGTAATACATAACGAATACGGTCTAATGCTGCTAAAGGCTGGGCATTAATGACGGCATAATTTTGGCCTTCATCACGAGATACGTTCATGACCCTCGCGACGGGATACCCTTCAGGGAATCGATTCCCAAGCCCAGATGTCACTAACAAATCGCCCGCAACAATATCGGTATTTTTGGCCACATGGCGTAATTCAATGTCATCTATGTCACCGGTGCCATTGGCAATCGCACGTACGTCATTACGGGTCACCCTAACAGGAATGCCGTGAGTTGAGTCAGACACTAATAACACTCGGCTGGTAAATTTACTGACCTCAACAACTTGGCCAACCACACCTTGTGCATCCACTACGGGTTGACCATGATACACACCGTTGCTCGCACCTTGGTTTAACACCACGTACTGACGAAACGGGTCGCTTGCGACCTCAATCACCTCGGCGACAACCTTGCGTGAATCCATATGTACAGGCGAACCCAGTAAAGCGCGTAAACGCACGTTTTCTTGGCGTAAATGTTCAAAACGTTGTAAACGTTCTGACATTAATAATTGTTGACGCATCAGCTGTTTATTTTGCGCCGATAACATGTCGCGGGTCGCTAATGTTTCAGAGGACCAGTCGAGCAATACGCCGGGAACATTGGCAAGATATTGAATAGGGGTAAGCAGGCTTGAAAGAGATTGACGATAAGGCTCAAGCCGTTGATTAGATATCATTAACACCACCGACAAAATAACAGCCAGTGCCAGACGAAATTGAATCGAGATACCGCGGACAAAAATTGGTTTCATATTGTACTTATAAGAACAAAAACGGGGCTTATCGCCCCACTTTCATTCAGATATTATCTGCTCAATTAGTTCTCTTCAGAGAATAAGTCACCGCCGTGCATGTCAATCATCTCTAGGGCTTTACCACCACCACGAGCGACACATGTCAACGGATCTTCTGCCACCATGACAGGAATACCAGTTTCTTGCATTAATAAACGGTCAAGGTCACGTAGTAACGCGCCACCACCGGTTAATACCATGCCACGTTCAGAAATATCTGACGCTAGCTCAGGCGGAGACTGCTCAAGTGCCACCATGACAGCACTAACAATGCCAGAGAGTGGCTCTTGCAGTGCTTCTAGAATTTCATTGCTGTTAAGGGTGAAGCTTCTTGGCACACCTTCAGCTAAATTACGGCCGCGAACTTCAATTTCAAGGACTTCATCGCCAGGGTATGCGGTGCCAATGGTGTGTTTAATGCGCTCAGCAGTTGCTTCACCAATCAAACTGCCGTAGTTACGACGAACATAGTTGATAATGGCATCGTCAAACTTGTCACCACCAATACGTACTGATGACGAGTACACCACACCATTAAGCGAGATAATAGCGACTTCAGTTGTACCACCACCGATATCCACAACCATTGAACCTGTCGCTTCTGACACCGGTAAACCCGCTCCGATTGCAGCAGCCATTGGCTCTTCAATAAGGTAAACCTCACGCGCGCCTGCGCCCATTGCTGATTCACGAATAGCACGACGTTCTACTTGGGTTGCACCAACTGGCACACACACCAAAACACGTGGGCTTGGACGGAAGAAACTATTGTTATGCACTTGTTTGATAAAGTGCTGCAACATTTTTTCAGTTACATAGAAATCAGCAATCACACCGTCTTTCATTGGACGAATAGCTTGAATATTACCCGGAGTACGACCCAGCATTTGTTTTGCGTCGGTTCCCACGGCGGCGACTGACTTTTGTCCGTTACCCGTTCGCTCACCTCGGATCGCCACAACTGAGGGTTCGTTTAGCACGATACCTTCGTCTCGGACATAAATAAGCGTGTTTGCCGTCCCTAAATCAATAGATAGGTCGTTTGAAAAAATACCGCGCAACTTTTTGAACATGAATCAGGCCTGTTTCTGTGAAGTCAGAAGAATGAAAAATCAGCTAACTTTATCAACGCAACCCCGTTTCTACAAGACCGAAGGGGTTAACATTTGCTAATCAGCCACTTTTTTTTATAAAAGCATTCATAAAAGCTAAAAAACACCAAGAAATGATGACTATTGTGGTTTTTATCAGCACAAAATGTTCTCTGATAAAACACCATTATCGCCATTTCTTAGTGCTCAGCGTTTATTGTTTAAGTTAAATTTAGCTTACAACGACAAAATCGCGCCAACCAAGCACTATTGTCTAATTTCACGCCAGTAAATAATTCGGTCGTGACCTCGATAACGACCAAAGAAAGCACTGGCTTGTGGATCAGACAACACATTAGGTGACAAGCTGTCCCAATTCCAATACCACTGCAACCAATTGTCGACAGCCAGCGATGACATAACTTGACCACGGTAATTGTTACTGCCTACATTTTGCCACAATAACTGGCCTTGGCCATTAAGCACTTGTGCCGACTGAGCGCTGCGTTGCACCGTTTCATTGACGCCTAGTGCAGGCGCGTAAGTGGTGCCAGACGATAAACTACCGCTAATCACCGAGCAATTGTCATTACTACTGGTTTGCCAAGTGCTGCCATCCCAATATTGCGCCGTGACTGGCATCGTTAAGGTTTCGTTTTCAGGGCCGTAAGTGTTTGCTAATACCACTCGCCCTTGACGTAAATCTTGAGTACTAATGCGCTTGGCGGTGCAGGTATTACTTGGGGTGGTACAATTACCCGCGGTATTAGCGCGCATATCAGGATCTGCAACATAAGCAAGGTCGCCGTCATTATCAAACACTTTGACCCCAATATCTAAATTGGTAAATGGGCCATCCACATTTGGTGGCGCAATTCGGCTAAAGCTGGCTTGATAACTGTTGTCAACCGTTGCCACACCGGCCAACCATGAACCTGCATTGATTGGTAATGCACTTAAGCGGCTGCTTAACTCAACGCCGTCATCGTTATTTTCGCCCTCTAAGCTGGCTGTGGCCTTAGCAAAGTCCCCAAAATAGTTTTTAGTCACCGCAGAACTGGTGTTTTGCGCGCTAATGTTCATTGCCATTGGGAAAGGCTGATCCATGTATGAAAACATACCGCAAGCGGGTAACACGCTGGTCCCACTCACCGCAAAACGGGCAGGCACAAAGCGCCCTGTATTACCGGTTTTCGCTTGAGGAATATTGTAAAAGTCTGACCCTAAATACGTGCTGGGTGATTTTATTGTAAAGTTAAACACCCCAACCTCACTCACCGCTTGCGTTACCGTATTAAGGTTATTGCCTGCTGCAACATGATCATATTGCGTGTTAGTTAACGCCCCTATTTCACCTGCTGCTGGGGCAACTAGCTCATGGCCAAGCGTCATGCCATTGTGGGCATAATTAGGCGTATTAGGGTTATCACAAAAGTTATTGTCGTTATCAGACGTCCACGCTTTTGCGCGCACTTCAATCGGAAACGACTCGCCGGCATGTTTGTATGCGCTGCAGCTACTGTCGCCACTTGAGCAACTGGCATTGGCCTCTGGTAAACTGGCACATAACCCAACGGGGAAACTCACTACCTGCTGATTACCTGTCATCACCAGCCCGGCCTCATCACCGCTACCGCTATATTGAGCATCAATTTGAATACGCCCAGCATCAGGGTAGTTAAGGCTAATATTGGCCTGACCTTGAGCATTAAAATTAACCGTTAACGGCGTTGCTGCTGTTGGTGATTTACCCACTGAGGTGCCGTCAATAGAAACCGCTGAACTGGCGACTAATCCGCTAGTATTAGGATCTATATATGAGCTCCAAAGCGCAAGGCTTTTAGCCTCGTTGGCAAAGGTGGGTACACACTGCAAACTAGCATCATCTTTTTTCACCGCAGAAATGGTCATAGACAAGGGTTTATTAGCCAGTTTTGCCATATTGCCGTTACTGTCTTTATTGGCGCTGGCAACATCAAACAAAAAGCCACTGTCATCAAAGATTAACTGACAATTTGCCACGCTGGCATTACCACCTGAAATGCGGCACAACGTTGGGTTAGTCGGATTAGCCCCGGGGGTCGAATCAGCCACATCCACGCTCACCATACCCGGCGTGTTGTGGCGCAAACTAAGCGCGATTTGCCCACCGTTAATATTAACTACATTACCGCCAACCCAACCGCCACCACCCGGAATGCTTGCTGGAGATAAATTCGCGGTAATCGCATCAGGCACTAGCTGGCTACAACTGCTATTGGCACAGGCTTTTAGGATTAAGGTTTCAGGCGCACATGTTAGTCCACCGCCGCTGTGGTCAAACTCAAAATGGTCAATCACCACCCCAACAGGTGTCGATTCAAAGGCCATAAAGCTGTAATTTTCCCAAACATGACGACGGTCGGTATCGCGGTAAGTGTCTTCATCAACAGCCATACTCACCACATTACTCGTTAACTGACAACGCCTTAACCAACCACCATCTCCGCCTCTGCGGCTGTTTTTACCCGCAACGAATATCGGCGGGGAAGTAAAACCAGAAAGAGTGGTGGTGACCCCACATTGATAAGCCAATGATTGAATATTTCCTGCAGTAAAAGTTTGCGCACCACCAGTAAACTGGTATTGCACATTTTCACCGTTAAGCGCTAACGTACCAGCGCCACTGGCAACGGATAAATAAGCCACTGATTCATTTTGAATCTGACCATTACCCAAATTGGCAGGCTGACACGCCCTTGAGTTAGTGCGAACTTCGGAAGTATCTATGGCAATTTCGGGGCCGTTATTACTAAATTGCGAGGTCGTAGTGAACCAACAGTTATTATTGTGAGTTTGAATTTGATGCAATAACACATTGTTCGCACTGGGCACGGTAATATCAGTATAAGGTGAATTACTGCCAAACATCACCTCATCAATATCAACCGTACCCGCCACCAATTGGCTGCCATTACTTAACTCATGCGTACCAGGCGTCACCGCAATCCAATGCATTTCAGGCATGTTTTGCGATGGCACATATCGATTATTAGGTGAAGGGGATTCCTCTTGTGTCCAACTAAACCCTGTTGCGGTTGGCGTACCGACCAAAAAAGCCGATGCAGGGCCGTCATTATTACTATTGGTTTCAGACACGGTAGGCATTAAAAAGACTAACGGTGTCACTCCTGCTGGAAATGGCGAGTCAAAAGTCACCGTGCCGTTGCTCGTTTTACCGTATTGAATATGAAAGGGTGTTGTAGGATTTTTTATATCGTTGATAACGCTTTGATCACTAATCTCAAGTTTTCCAGCGGTGATACGGCCATAAAATTCACTTTTATTATGAATGACGATATTGCCATCAGCATATAAGTAACCATTAAAGTCGACACCGCTGTTATTGAAGTTAATGTTATTGTAGGCAATCATTGTAAAGCGGCTATCAGCGTTTTGTTTAACCTTAAACGAACCATTTACCTGAATCGATTGATTCACAAAAAAACGCACATCACCAGACACATTAAACGTAGGCGTACCACCCTGAATTTCTAATGCGTCAACCCAATAATCACCTGCGGGTAAATTTACCACCGAATTACTATTTAAAATTAAACGTTTAATTCGGTATTCTTGTCGTGTTGATGCGAAAGTTAACTCACAGCCACTTTTATCTAAAATCAATGTACCAAATTCATTTTCTGCAGGTCCCAAATTATCACTTGCAGTACATCGCCCCCAATCAATATTGGTTGTACCGGAACTGCTAAGAAATTTATTCTCATTGCGGTTCAAATTAAAACCATTGATATCTGAGCCGGTAATTTCACAATACGTATATCCACCAGCGCCATCATCACATGTATTGTTTTGCATCCCATTAGTTTTATTACTGCTACAAAATGGCAGCGATTGACCATTGGTACCATTAATTTGGCCGTTAAATATCACTAACTGGGTGCCATTATTATTCCGACAAGATGCAGTATTACTGTGATGACCTTGGACCACATTAGGGAAGTAGGTATCATAATCAATATCTTCAAATGCAAGCGCTGAACCTGTTGTTAGCAACGCTATCGCGCACATTAATACTTGGCTAAACCATCTAATTCCCACGCGCTTCTACCTCCACTTGCCGATTGACTCGTAAGCAATCTGTCGTGCTATCGCTGCCGCATCCTCCGGTTTCGCAACTGGCATTACTATTAATAGTAAATTGCGAACGAGTGCCTACCGTGACCATCTTACAACTGATTGTCACGCTACAACCGTGAAAACCGACGCTATTAGGTGGCGTCCACGACGTAGAAACACTGCTGCAATCTTGAGGGACACCATTAACAGGAAACAATTGCGCTAATGCGGCATCAGCACCACTGTTAGCCGAGTTGAACGCCCGAGCCCCCCACACTTCCATAGAAAAAGACTCATCGGCATCGTCCACAATACGCAGCAAACTTGCTGCCAATAAGAACATGACAATAATGACAAATATACCAATGATTAACGCACTGCCTTGCTGCGTCTTGCTGCTGCGACTATGGAACATTAATCACCTGCACCTGATGTTGATATTGAAACGTTTCACCGTTAACACTAAACCGAGGTTGAACATGTACCAAAGCATTCGTCACTAAGTTAGACGGCGTTAAAATAATGGCGGGTTCTATAGAAAAAGTATTGGTGACATTTTGCGCCAATAACTGCCCCGAGCCCATGCTGGCAGGGGTGGGCTGTGAGGTTTGATAACCGTAATTTTGATAAATTTTTAAATCAGCTTGTTCGGCTAACGCGCCGCGCACAAAACAATAACTAATCGGTTGCTGGGCAAAGTATATGCGCTTAAGGGGAGAATCCTCGCTAAAGCGGATACGACTTGCAAAGTTAATCGTCAGCTCATCTCCTGCTACTGCACTGCTTTGCACGCTAAAACGTTTCGCGGTTGTGCCACTTGGATTATATACCTCAGCTTCAGTAAGCGGATAAAGCAGCACTTGATCGCCACCAGCGACGGAAGATGCCCCATTAAAAACGGTCATACTTGTCGCCGTAGGCTGCGGAGCAATTGGGGCAGTAATATAGCTGCTACTTGCTAATATCGGTACAAATTCAATGCATTGATACAAGCCACTTGAGTCGGTTGTTAATCTTAGGCTATTGGGCACGGCATTGCGTAAATCACGAGTCATGCGCTCAATACCGTAACGACTTTGGCTTAACACTTGATCCACCGAGCTCGATTCAACAAAAATGCGCGTGCCAAAAATAACAAAACTACTCACACCAACCACTAAAATACCTAAGATTAAGATAACCGTAACCATCTCAATTAAGGTAAAACCCACCTGTTTAAGGGGATGTAAACGAGGGGAATGCGTTAAGGCCATTAGTAATTACTCCTCACCGATTGATAAGTAATCACTTCATTGTTAGGGGTTGTCACGGTAACGGTGATCAGTTTGGCGGCTTTAGTGGCAGGAACCACATATGCTACGCTCACTTCAAGACCAAAGTTAGGATAATGATCAAGGTAAGTATCTGATGAATCGAACATATTGCTGTTTATCGTTAAGCCTTGGTAATCATCAACATCATTATAGTCATTACGCCCTTCACCTGTTTCATGGCCAAGCGTGTCTGAACAAGCTAACAGCCCTGTGATTCCACATGCTGGTGTGCCGCCATTAGGGTTGGTATTTTGATCATAACGCTTCCCCCAAATCTCATTCATTACCGAATGTGCTAACTCAGCTGAGCGCACCCGCTGTAAGGTTTGTGCCGCGCGATCGGCTTGCGGAAATAACATGCTGGTCATCATCACTAGCGCAATGCTGAGCACCAACATACCAATGACCAGTTCAATTAACGTAAACCCGTTTTCACTAGGGTTAACTCGCTTAAAGCGCATGAATATATCCTTCAGAACTGACAGCTATTTTAACGGTGTCACTGGCCGACACGGTGAAACAATCACCATTACAATTAGGCGCAATAACCCGCCCTAATGAATCAAAGCTTACCGAGAATGTTTGGCTATTATTACTTGTAAGCGCAATTTGCGCGCTACCGTCAAGGCGATGAGCTTCATCGGCTCTAACCAGTCCGGTGCATTGATTACCTGCGCGGCCACTGTATTGGCGTAATTGATACTGACTGCTGCTAACGTCAATGGCATAACAACGGTCAGAATTATTCATCGCGCGCCATTGTGCTTGACGCAACTCAGAAATAAACTCATTGCGTAACGTAAATGCACTGTAGGTGGTATCTGAAAAAAGGCGCGGCAAAACAACCACCGAAATAATACCAATCAACAAAATGGTGGTGACTAACTCAACAAGGCTAACACCTTGTTGGCGACTTTTTGATCTAAAATGGATAAACGTTAGCTTCATTTTGCCCTTTCTTGCAGGCTTTATGCACAAAAACAGCCTGTTAAACTTGTACTTAGTATGGCAAATTAATCGTACTTTTGTCTGCTTAAATATTGATTTCGTTTGCAAAGACGCCCATATATTCTTGATTAAATCACCACAAATAACTTTCGTTAGTCAGCCCGAGCAACGCATCCTCAGCAGACAAGCAACTCAAATAGCGATAGTATTCATTATCTGTGCCTAACCAGGTCAAATTCAAGTTGATTAAAAACAAGGTGATAGATGAAAAAACTGCTCTGTTATTGCTCAATTTTCATGTTCAACCTCAGCCTCATTAATACGGCTTGGGCGCTTGATATCGTGATCCTTAATAAGCCCAGTTCAAACAATGACGCCCGCTACAATTATACCCATGATTTATTAACGTTAGTGATGGAGCAGACGGCTGAGCAATATGGCGCAGCGGATATCCATAACGCCCCCATTGCCATGACCCGTAACCGCACGCTTGCCGAACTAAAAAGCGGTAAACTCATCAACGTTATGCCACAAGTTTCAAGTAAAGAATGGGACCAACAACTATTGGCCGTTAACATCCCTATTCGTAAAGGTATCCAAGGCTTTAGGGTCTTCATCATCCGCTCCTCCGATAGCAACCTATTGCCCTCAATCAGTAATCTGCAACAATTAAAATCAATCCCCACAGGGGCGATGCATTCTTGGTCGGCATATCAAATTATGAAATATAATGGCTTTAAAATGGTGAATGGTGCTAACTATGACGGTTTATTCCACATGCTAATCAAACAGCGTTTTGATACCTTTAGCCGCGGAATTAATGAAGTTTATCAAGAGATTGACTCAAGAGAGCAGCAATATCCTCAACTAATGATTGATGAGTCTACGCTAGTGTACATGCCTTTACCGACGGTATTTTATGTTTCACCTAATGCCCCAAAACTCGCCGAGCGCATTGAAAAAGGGTTAATGTCGATAATGGAAAACGGCATTTTTGATGACTTTTTCTATCAACATTTTTGCCCCATATTAATCAAAAGCAAATTATCACAGCGACAGTTATTTGAACTGGAAAATCCGATGCTAAACGCTGACTTTTTGCAGCAAGCAAAAGCTAACCATTGGCTACTTGACCCAAGCCAACCCATCAAACAACGCTGCCAAAATTATGTGCAGCCCACCTTGCCAAATCGTCTTCACAACCATTAACAGTTAAATGTCGCCATCGTGATGAATATTGCCCCACTTGCTTGTCGCAACGATAAATGATGGTTTTATTCTACTTGGCAGTAGCGTTCATAAGGGCGACTTTCAATCGACTTCATCACATAGTCAATAAAGCGCTGACTAGCTAAACTAATGTAACGCCGCGATGGATAAACCAAAAAACACTTACCCACATAAGGCGGCACATCTTCAAACAACCGCACAACCTGACCACGCTCAATATATTGCTGACAATAAGTTAATGGCATCATAGAAATACCTCTACCGCTTAACGTTGCGGCAAGACACACTTCTAAGTTATTGACACAGAAGTTACCTGTGACTTTTAACGTCTCGTTAATTCCAAAAGGCACTTCATTGAAAATTTTGCCATTAGGGTAACGAAATAAAATCAAATTATGCTCAGATAACTCACCCGCTTTAATTGGCCGTCCAGCTTTAGCTAAATAAGCCGGGCTAGCTAAAAAAATCACCGGTTCATCAATAATATGGCGCGCCACCATGTCATTCTCGTTAAACGAGTCTTCTAGCATAAATGCTAAATCGATATTGTTACGGATCATATCCTGCGGCTCAGCACTCACAATCACCTCAACAGTAATGCTGGGGTTGATATCCATAAACGATAAAATCGCTTCAGTGATATAAATGAGCTCAGGAATAGGAAAAATTAATATCCGTAAATGGCCATCAATGTCGGTTTGTTTGTCGGTTAATTCAGCAACGGCTTGCTGCAACGACGTCATAATTTGCAAGCTTTTATCATAGAAATGACTCCCCGATGCCGTTAACGTCATCGAGCGACTTTGGCGATGAAATAGCTTCACTTTTAACTCATCTTCTAATTGCTGCAACCGCCGACTTAAGGTTGATTTAGGTAAATTCAGCATATCTGCCGCTTCAACTAAACTGCCGGTTTCAACAATACGATGAAATAAGGTGATATCTTCTGTTTTCATAACCTAGCTAACCCACTAATTTATTTAAATAAAACTCTTTATCCCACTATATTGGTTTGGGGCATTAATGCGCAAGCATTTAGTTTCATTATTTGGAACTGTCGATTCCAAATAATCCCATTTTAATAAACCTTTATAACTGATATGGTTGCGCCCCATTGTAAAATTGCATTGTAATTTAAATCACTACGCTATGTTGAGGCTCAACTAAATGAAATGTCTGTCACTGCCATTGTCCATCTTGGTACTTTCTTTATTGATAACTGGATGTCACTCTGAACCAGAAAAACAAGCGGAAATGGTAATACGACCGGTCAAGCTGATAACAGTTTCCGACATTAGCACCCAGCCAACTCGAGCCTTTCCTGCTAAAGTTGCGGCAACTAAACAAGCTGACTTGGCATTTCGTGTACCTGGACACTTAGTTAATTTCAACTTATTTGAAGGCCAGCTCGTCAGCAAGGGCAGCGTATTAGCAAGTCTTGATGATCGCGATGCAAAAAATGCCTTATTAAGCCGCGAAGCTGACTATGACCTTGCTGAAGCCGACTTTACGCGCAAAGGTGCATTACTAAAAAAAGCCCTTATTTCACCTGCAGAATATGACGCATCAAAAGCCCAATTAAAGTCAGCCCGCGCCAACCTTGCCAATGCCAAGGACCAACTGAGTTACACCCAGCTTAAAGCTCCATATGACGGCACCATTGCTAAAATCGCCTTAGACAATTATCAGATGGTACAAGCCAACCAAACCATTTTAACCATTCAAAAAAACAATACTATCGATGTGGTCATCCAGGTACCCGAGTCACTTGTTAATAGTATCAGCCAGCTACAGTTATCCACCATCAACGCCGCACAAGTGTATTTCGCCAACAGCCCTGACACCGCATATGCAATACGTTTAAAAGAACACGCCACTCAGGTGACACCTGGTACTCAAACTTATGAAGCCGTCTTTACCTTGCCACGACCACAAAAATTAATGGTATTGCCCGGCATGAGCGCCGAAGTGAAACTACACATCAACGAGCCTTCACCAGTTAGCGCCGTGGTTCCTACCTCAGCACTAGTAAAACGAGACAGCGACGGCAAAACCATTGTTTGGGTATTTAATCCAACCACCAGCACCGTGACAGAACGTATCGTTAATATTGGCAATGTCACCACCAACGGTATTGAAATCATAGAGGGTGTGACCAAAGGCGAACAAATTGTTGTTGCAGGCGTGCAGTACCTTTCAGCGAATCAAACTGTTAAACCATTGCACTGGCAACGCGGAGTATAACCCATGAATTTTGCTGAATATTCCATTACCCATAAGGTAGTGAGCTGGATGTTTGCCTTATTGCTATTCATTGGTGGCAGTTTGTCGTTTACTCAACTTGGGCAACTTGAATTCCCTGAATTCACCATTAAAAACGCCCTTGTGATCACCAGTTATCCCGGTGCTTCCCCTGAACAGATTGAAGAAGAAGTTACTCTGCCGCTCGAAGACGCCCTGCAACAACTCGATGGCATTAAGCACATCGTGTCAGTCAATAGCGCTGGTTTATCACAAATTGAAATCATCATTAAAGAAAACTACGACAAAAGTGAATTACCACAGGTGTGGGATGAAGTGCGTCGTAAAGTGAATGACACAGCCCCAACATTACCGCCAGGGGTGTATAGCCCCAAAGTCATTGACGATTTTGGCGATGTTTACGGTATTTTGTTAAATCTACACGGTGAAGACTACAGCAACCGTGAACTGCAAAACTATGCAGACTTTTTACGCCGCGAATTAGTGTTAGTCGACGGCATTAAAAAGGTCACGATTGCCGGCAAAGTTAACGAGCAAATGGTGGTAGAAATATCCCAACAAAAACTGAGTGCTCTAGGCTTAAACCAAGATTATATATACGGCCTAATTAACAACCAAAATGTGGTATCAAATGCCGGCAGCGTGAAAATTGGCACCCAGCGGATTCGAATTAATCCAACGGGCGAATTTAACAGTGTGAAGCAGATGGAGCGTCTACTGATCAGTCCGCCTGGCAGCAGCAAATTAGTTTACCTTGGCGACATTGCCACCATTTATAAAGACGACCAAGAACAACCTGAAAGCATCTATCACGCTAAAGGGCTTAACGCCTTGTCGATTGGCATTTCATTTTCAAGCGACGTCAATGTTGTGAATGTCGGTGAAGCCGTTAATAAGAAAATGGCTTTATTAAGCAATGAATTGCCTATTGGCATGTCATTAGACACCGTCTACGATCAAAGCAAATTAGTCGACAAAACCATTCACGGCTTTCTCGTTAACCTTGCAGAATCAGTTGCAATTGTCATCGGCGTGTTATTGCTATTTATGGGCTTACGCTCAGGGGTGCTTATTGGGCTGGTGTTACTGCTAACAATCCTTGGCACCTTTGTGGTGATGAAAGTGCTTAATATTGAGCTGCAAATCATCTCTTTAGGGGCATTAATTATTGCCCTGGGCATGCTGGTCGATAACGCCATTGTGGTCACAGAAGGTATTCTTATTGGTTTACAACGAGGTCAAACGCGCCTTCAAACCGCCAAACAAGTGATAACGCAAACCCAATGGCCTTTATTGGGTGCAACCATTATCGCCATTATTGCCTTTGCGCCTATCGGCTTGTCTGACAACGACACTGGCGAATTTTGTGTTTCATTATTCCAAGTGCTGCTTATTTCGTTATCGATTAGTTGGATAACAGCAATGACCCTCACACCATTTTTCTGCAACATCATGTTTAAAGATGGTAATACTCAAGCAAATATTGCTCATGAAGATCCATACAAAGGCTGGTTATTCCATGCTTATCGCGCCAGCTTACAGCTTGCTATTCGTTTTAGAGCCTTAACGATTCTTGCCGTTATCGCCGCTTTAATCGCCTCGGTGTCTGGCTTTGGTTATATTAAAAATGCCTTTTTCCCTGCCTCAAACACGCCAATATTTTTTGTCGATGTATGGATGCCAGAAGGTACCGATATTAGAGCAACCGAACACACACTGAGCCAAATTGAAGCCAGCATCATGGACGACCAAGCCAAAGATGACATTGGCCTGGTGAATTTAACAACGGTGATTGGTCAAGGTGCGCAGCGGTTTGTACTGCCTTACGTCCCCGAAAAAGGCTACAGCTCTTATGGACAGTTGCTACTGGAAATGACCGATCTTGAGTCGCTCAATCAATACATGCGCTTATTAGAAAAAGACTTAAGCCTGCGCTTCCCACAAGCACAATATCGCTTTAAATACATGGAAAATGGACCAAGCCCCGCAGCCAAAATTGAAGCGCGTTTTTATGGTGAAGATCCCGCAGTGCTTCGTCATCTGGCAACGCAAGCAGAATCAATTTTAAATAACGAACCCACCGCCGTTGGTGTCAGGCATAACTGGCGCAATCAAGTTATGATGATTAGGCCACAACTGGCCATGGCGCAAGCGCGTGAAACCGGCATCAATAAAGCCGATTTAGATGACGCCTTACTCACTAACTTTAACGGTAAACAAGTTGGCGTGTTCCGCGAAAACAGCCATATTATGCCCATTATTGCTCGAGCCCCGCAAAGTGAACGCTTAGATGCCCAAAGCATGTGGAAGCTGCAAGTATGGAGCGCCGACAATAACTCATTTGTCCCCGCAACACAGGTCGTGTCTAAGTTCGACAGCGAATGGGAAAACCCGTTAATCATGCGCCGTGATCGCAAGCGGGTATTATCGGTGTTAGCCGACCCGATTAACGGCGGCAATGAAACGGCTGACTCAGTATTTAAAAAAGTCCGCCCACTCATTGAAGCTATACCGTTACCTGAAGGCTACTCTCTTGAATGGGGCGGTGAATACGAAACCTCATCAGAAGCACAGCAATCGGTATTTAGCTCAATTCCAATGGGATATCTCGCCATGTTTTTGATCACCGTGCTGTTATTTAACTCAGTTAGGCAGCCACTGGTCATTTGGTTTACCGTCCCGTTAGCCTTAATTGGTGTGGTATCGGGCTTATTGTTGTTTGATGCGCCCTTTAGCTTTATGGCGTTACTTGGATTACTAAGCTTAACTGGGATGATCATTAAAAATGGCATTGTATTGGTGGATCAAATTAACCTTGAGCTTAGCCAAGGCAAAGAGCCCTACAAAGCGGTTATCGACTCTTCAGTTAGCCGTGTGCGTCCAGTATTAATGGCCGCAATTACCACTATGTTAGGGATGATCCCGTTATTACCTGATGCTTTCTTTGGTTCAATGGCCATTACCATTATCTTCGGTCTAGGCTTTGCCTCAGTGTTGACATTAATCGTCTTACCTGTGGCCTATACCATTGCCTTTCGCATCCCCAATCAAGCGCCAAAAGCAACGTAATCACGCTCTTTGTTGGCCAGCACTTTCAGTGCAAAATCAACCACTCAACTGACACTAAAAGCGTTTGGCCAATGGCTAAACGCTTTTAGTGTAGAAAATGTGCGCTAAACCACTGGACGAGACCTGTGGCTCAAACTATAATTGAGCAAGTGTTCAATCAGTGTATTGAACCGCAATAGAGCAACAGCAAACCACCGTGACTTGAGCTGTTATGCGCCAATCCGCCACACCGTTAATCGAGCATAGTATGACTAAACCCGCTAAATTTGACCGTGAAGATATTATTCATCGTGCTGCCAATTTGTATTGGGAAAAAGGTTTCCATGCCACTTCAATGCGTAATCTGCAAGAAGTTATCGACATGCGCCCAGGCAGTATTTATGCCGCCTTTGGCAGTAAAGAAGGTTTATTTAAAGAAGCTCTGGATCATTATGCGCAATCAGGTGTTGACGTATTAGATGATTGTGTTGCCAAAACTGACTCGCCATTAGCAGCACTTAAACTATTTGTAGAAAAGGCCATTGCAGGCCAAAAAACACCCGCACCGAGTGGCATGTGTATGTTAGTAAAAACGGTTGCCGAATTAACCGAAGAAAACGCTGACTTATTAGCCCAAGCAAAGCAGTCGCTTAGTGTAGTAGAAGGTGAATTTGCAAAATTGCTCGCTCAAGCACAAGCCAATGGTGACATTGACACTGAGCAAACCCCGCAAGCATTAGCGCGTTTTTTACAGGTACAAATTATTGGTATTCGCACCTATGCTCACGTTAATAGTGATGACCAAACCATTGGCCAACTGGTTAATGCAACCTTCAACAATCCACCACTAGCAAAGTTAAAATAAGCCCATTTAGGTTAATAACCAATACGTTATCTCCCCCCCCATTAATGGCAGGTAAAAGATCATATGGCAGCGAAATACAAAGTGCCACATCATAAAGAGTCAACATCCTGCCAAGCGATGCTAAGCTATTCTGCGTTATTTATCTTATTAGCTCTTTCCTATCATGTGGACGGCTTTTATCGCGTTAATTTCATTCCTATTAACGTCACCACCGGTCACTATCGATAAACAAACCTAATGCTAATGTTTATACTTAAATATTTTCAATGATACTGCCGTTAAACATCCAACCCACGCGGCGGTAACTAAATACATCACCCCTTTATTCAAAGTGACATCATTGACAAAAAACACACTGGCGTTTGTGTCATCCAAATTAATAACGTTGATGGCACGGTAAAGATCCGTTGGATTCAGTGCAATTAACACATGAGTCACGCGCTCACCCACAAATGAGAAATCCGCCACTAAAATGGCCAGAAATAACAGGTCATAAACGAGCACGAACAAGAACCATAAGAATAGTAACCCTGCAACGGCTTTGGCCTTTTCGGTAACGCTTAAACTGACAATATAACCAAGCACAATGAAGTATGCGGCTAAAAGGTAACTGCTTGTAATGAACACCACAAAAGCGTTAAGTAGTTCAATGGCATCGTATTTACCACTCACGAAATACAATAAAATAGCGGTTAACCCAAATGAACAACTAATGGTGATCATCATCACCACACTATGACCAATAAGCTTACCGATTAATATTTGGGTGCGACTAATAGGGTAAGTCAGCAATAACAATAACGTGCCCGATTCTTGCTCACCAATAAAACTGTCGTAACTGAGTAATATCGCCGCCAGAGGGATGATAAATACTGACACCGTCGACAAATTCGACATCAACTGCGTTAAAGCAGGTAAAACAAATTCCCCCCTTACCGCGCTGCCTGCGAAGGTAATCGACAATGACAACAGTAAAAATAAGCTGCCCATAAATAACACCCAGCGATTTCGTAAACTATCGCGTAGCTCTTTGTTAGCAACAATAACTATCGGGGAGGTAGAAATACGACTATTCATAATGACCTTTCCCTACTTGTGGCTTAAAATAGCGTAATAACTGCTGAAATAAAGGCGTGTCAGTACGCGATGGCTGTACCGTTGCTGCGGAGGTTTCAAGCTCAAAGACTTGCCTCATAAAGTAACGATAAACATCCATTAGGCTCGGTTCTAATACATTAAAATCGGTAATATTTTTCGTGGCCACTAAGTATTTAATCATCTCATCTCGCTGATTAGTCCCCACCTCTAATGCGTTATCACGACACAAAGATTGCAAATAACGGTCGCCTTTAATCCGCTGCTCAATCGCAGTCATCGTAATGTGAGTATTAAGACCGCTTAATTTACGTAATTCACTTAACGTACCACTCGCTAGTTTGTGGCCTTTGGCCATTAAAAACGCACGGTCAAGGTGTTGTTCAATCATGGCTAACTCATGAGTACACACAACTACGGCGCAGCCTTGGTGTTTAAGCTGATCAATTTTTTTATATAAGAACTGCGATGCTTGCGGATCAAGTCCTACCGTGGGTTCATCAAGTAACAACACTTGAGGTTCGGACAAGATTGCTTGCGCAACGCCTAAGCGTTGCTTCATACCTTTCGAATAGGTTTTTAAGGGGCGATGCTGGGCATAACCCAATTCAAATTCTTCAATTAACTGGTTAACTTTACTAGGGTTAACTTGTTTTAGTGCAGCAAAATAACTCAGCACTTCTTTGCCCGTAAGCTTGTCATAAAAGCTAACATCTTCAGGCAAATAGCCTAAGTTCAATTGCTTTTTATCGGCAATATTAATCTGACCACGCGTCGGTTGATACAAGCCTAAAATTAATTTTATTAAGCTTGATTTACCCGCACCATTATGGCCTAGCAAAGCTAAGGTTTGCCCTGGAAATATTTCGAAATCGACCTTTGTTAATGCGGCAAAGTCACCAAATTGTAAGCAGACATCTGTTAAGCTCACTATCGGTTGGCTTTGGCACACAGCAAGAGAATGACTCATAAGCTGACTCACTTTTAATTACTTTTATGCTTGGACAAGGGGTTCATCGCTGGATAGTCATCGATAATGCCAGTAGGGGCCACAATAGCTAATTGAGAATCTATCCAACGTAATAATGCAATAACGGGGCTATTAAGTAGAAACTTGGCTTCTGGATATAACCAAAATAATTTATCTAACGCATCATTGGGTTGGTAGTGGCTTTCTCCCGCTCCATCACCATTAGTATCCCACCCCACATAGCTACTCCAATAGTTGCCCTGCCCTTGATGGCTCCACTGTAACAATTCATCGCCCACATATTTAACTTGCACAAAATTATCAATAAAATCATTACCATAAACACGATTTTTCTCTCCACCCATCGCCATAGAAATACCAATATCACATTCAGAGAATACGTTATCCTTTATATTATTATCGCGTGCGCCATAGACATATAACCCCTTGCCTTCATCACCTAAAGTAGGTTGAGATAACGGGTTATGAATATGGGAGATGTGATTAGATTCAACTCTAGCGCCATTAGTGATATTGAGTAATACACCAAACTCTTGCGCATTATTAACTTTATTATCATGTAAATAGACGAACTTAGAGCTCATAATGGCATAACCGCCATAGACATTGTTAGCGACATTGGCAAACGCTTCATCATGCTGACTATACATATAGTGTATTGCGTACTGCAGATTAGAAAAGCGGTTATTTGAGACCAAACTATGATCTCCAGACTCAATATAAACACCGTCCCTCACGGCTGAGATTTCATTAGATAACACCCGCGCATGACGCACATGATTTAAGTGAATACCATCACCTCTATCAAGAATATGAATGCCTTTATTACCGGTTATCATATTATTTTTAATCGTTAAATGATCGCTGTCATCTGCACGAATGCCAAACCCCGTTCCCGATAGCGTATTATGTAAAATATTGATATGACTGTTATCTTCGGTAATCAATATTGCCGCGTCTAACTCATAAAGATCATCCCCCCAATTGTTGATTGTCAGACCTTCAATTGTCACATTGCTCGCAGCAACCGTTAACGCAACCCCTTTACCGTTGGCGTCAATGACACTGCCAAGTTCTCCTTTTATATGAATAGGTGCGGTAATAGAAAAGTGGCCAGAATAGATACCCGCTTTAATCATTAAGGTATCCGTAGGCTTGTGAGTGAGTAGATGATGTTGCAGCTGTTGGGTATTGGTTGCGGTTAAAATAGCCGCAACCGAAGAGTCACTATGTAACACACTGACGAATAACAACAAAGAAAGATTTATTCGCATAATAGCAGTCATGTTAATGACCTTTATTTAGAGCCTGTTAATAATTCAGTTGTAATCTGTTCAAAACGAAGCACTTTTCCACCATATTCTTGTGCAAATGCTTGTGCAGAGGCTTCGTTGCCAAAACTAGCAACAGCCGGGCCCATTGCGGCTTTTTTATTAGAACCATAAACATACCAAGCCGTTTTTGCATCAATAAGCGCCGAGTCAGCAGGATGATCCCAACCCGTTTTCGACATATCGTGGACGAACATATCTGTTATTTGGCGTTTATTTTCACTTTGTAACGCAAAGATGAACATGTCTCGAGTAGAGCAAAAGCTTTGATTTTGCGTTGTGCCTTTTAAATGTGTTTGTCCTTTAGGGCCAGGATGATTTTTGATGATCATGCCACACATATGACAACGGTCATGGTCATGTATTGGCTGCGCGCTAGCCGCAGTCGCGGTATTAATTTCTTGACTACAAGCAAATAACAATGGAATAAGTACAAGTAACCCGAGTAATTTTTTCATGATGATCCCCCCCCGGAATCGATAACATAAGTTTTCGGCCTCTGGTTAGCCCACAGTGATAAATCACCAAGACAAACACCATCGGCCTACTCACTAAAAAATCATTCTAAATGGCGAAGTTTTGTCCCGCATAAAGAATAAATAAACGTAAACACATCATGCCGCTTACTGCACATATGCCTGCGGCATAAAATGCATTAGCTGAGTGGCGAAATGCTTTACTAGTGGCAAAATTCAGTAATAGTGGACCACCAAAACCTAGCCCAACAACACCAAGCCAGAACACCGCTGCCCAACTCCCCGTATGGAACGCTTCAAATGCACTTTGTGCACCGGCATTACCGGTCATCAGTGACATAATAATCATGAAAATGAACATGATTTCAGCGAACATAATTGGCCATTCAGCACCATGTAGCAATTTCATATCGTGACCATGTCGGTCTGCTTTGAATAATGAAACCGCCAGCATTTTTGCCGCAGCTGCACCAGCAGAAATACCTGACGCAATAAATAATGCTGGTAAAACCGAAGTATTAATTATTGGGAAACGAATTAATGCTGAAATAAGGAAACCGGTATAAGCACATACCGCTAACGCTAAAACAAATACCGCTGTTTCTGCAGGCTGACGAACAGACCGAAGCTTATCGATAATAGGTACCAGCATGCTTAACGCTGGAATACTTCGAATTTCTTCTTCTAATGCATAGAGGCAAATGACTACGGTTAACGGGATGTATGCCGTCAACGCAATAACACCAATAGACATAACTGAGTTCAAGTTGTAAAAAACCAGTATTCGCCAGAAAAATAATGGGTTAGTTAAATCTAAGACTAAGCACAACATCCCCAAACTTATCGTCACGAAAGAAATAAGTGCCGCCGCTTTATACAATGGAGTATTCGTTGTTTGTTTTTTATAAAATCGGATAAATATCGCCGTTGCTAATGCACCACCAGATATACCGGCAAAAAACAAATAAACTGCAATAGGCCAAGGCCAAGCAATACCATTAGAAAGCCCAATGGTAAAATCCATAGTTCCGTCCATAGTTACACCCCCACCTTAACAATTGGTATGTATCTCAAACTAGGTTGTGTGCCAAATCCTGGTTTAATTCTTACCGCATCTTTTACTTTCAAAAGCTTGCTCACATACGACGTCGGATCATTCATATCACCGAAAATTAATGCATCGTATCGACACTGAGTGACACACGCAGGTAACTCACCTTTCACCAACTTACTGTTCAAACAAAAATCACAATTGTCAGCAACATCCGTTTCATTATTAATAAATCGTGCATCATATGGACATGCAGCAATACAATACTTACAACCTGCACACTTCGATGCGTCCATTGTCACAATGCCAGTCTTTTTATCACGATGAGCGGCCCCTGTTGGGCAAACAGTGACACAAGGCGCGTTTTGACATTGTTGACATGAAACCCGTACATATTTGCGATCGCATAGATTATCCTCAGTCCCTTTATCCAGACATTGAGCATCATTTGAATCACCAGAAAGTTGCTCGAGTAATACGCGCGACTTTCCATCTGGTAAGTTGTTTGCGACGTTACAAGAATCTTTACACTCTCCACAGCCTGTACATTTGTTTTGGTCAAAAACCATTACATAATGCGGCTTATTAGAATCTGATTCCTCCTTGACAGAACTGCACCCTAAGGGAGCTATTATCAAAGAGCTGGCTCCTAAGCATTTAAGAAACCTCCGTCTCTCTCTATTTTCACTCACAGCATCCTCCATCTATCAGCTCCAGTGCTGACCTATATATTATTTATGTGACTTTACTCAGATGCAGTCACTGAACGACTAGTTATTATTTGCTCGGTTTTAGAAATTGCATTATTAATTAACGCTCGATTAAAACTTTGGTTATCGCTTTGCAGCAATAACTTCCAGTGGGCAATTGCTTTGGTATATTGTTGATTTAAATATGCATCTGTCGCGATAAGTAACTGCGATTGGAATTCGAATTTATCCAAAGCTAATGCTCTGCTGAGAACCAATTTGGTTTCTAAACTCATTTCGCGTCCATCACGGTAGTACATCGCTGTTGCTTTCATCCCCAGCGTTTTTGCATTCTCACCACTTAAGGCGATTAAATCATCCAATGTAACAACGGATTCGGCATACAAACCACCATCAGCATAAGCCTGAGCTAAATTTAATAATGCAATTTCATTATTGGGTTGCTCATTTACTTTTCTTGCATTTTTATTGATATCTGCGGCGATCAGATAATCAATATTTTCATCAACGACTCCCTTGTCCCATTCACTAAAACGACCAACATGGCTATAAACCATTAAAGGTATCAATATCATTACTAAAGAAATTGCCGCTGGCACTGCACCATTAAAAGTCTGTCCTTTTACTTTTAATGGTGCTTTTTCATCAGTTAGTTCACAACGTTTGAGATGATGAGTTTGAAGATGATGAGTCCAAACACACGTTATAACGCTAAGCAGACAAAAAATTATGCCAACAACAAGATAACTCATAGCGACTCTCTTATTTTCTAAATTATTGAATATATGGGCTTTTAAATAACTAGTGCGCACTACCCATCATGCCACCCATTCCCATGCCACTGAGTCCCATACCGTGGGAGTTCTGACCAGGTGCTTCAACTTTCAAGAGTTCAACTTCAAACACTAATGTGGAACTGGGTGGGATAATGCCAACTTTTTTAGTGTCATAAGCCAGTTCCGATGGAATAGTAAATTTATAAATGGCCCCTTCATTCATTAATGGGATCCCTTCTTGCCATCCGTCAATCACTGACATCAATGCAAAACGATTAGGTTCATTGCGTTCGTAAGTGCTATCAAATTGCGTACCGTCAATTAAGTACCCTTTGTACTGAACGGTAACCACATCTTGTGGGTTTGGTTTGCGGCCTTCGCCTTCTGAAATCACTTCATATTGGAGACCGGAATGAGTGACACTCACACCACTTTTTAATTTGTTTTTTGCTAGGTACGCTTTACCCGCAGCGATATTTTCTTGCGCTATTTTTTCTTCGGTAGCGACTTTTATCGCATTAAGTTGTTCAGCTCGCTGATTCAAATACGTCAGGATTTCTTCGTCTGAAAACTGAGTCTCATTTTTCAATGAATCCACGACACCTTGTATCACCAATTCAACATTTACCTTGGCACCCAGCTCTGTTTGTGAATAAATTTGACTTGATAGGTATTTGCCGATTGAAGCACCTATGCTGTAAGACTCTTTGTTAACGTCAGTATCTAAATTGGTGCTTGCCACACAATTAGCAGCAAGGAACACAGAGGCACTGGTTACGATAGCGATAGCAGTTTTGGTAAATTTTTTCATATTTGTCATCTCGTTTATTAAATTAGTTGCACACCGATTAGCTAACATCCGTTGTTATGGTTTTTCGGTTACTCTGTTGGCTAAGCGCCAGCCATAAATACCATCAGGCATTTGCCTTACATTGGTATAACCGAGTTTCATCACCATTCGAGCAGCAATCTCACTTGCATTACAAAGTCGATTAGCACAATAAAAAATCATCTGTGCATCTTTGTTTTTAGGTAACAGCTTTTTCCAATCTTTAACGTTGAAATACACCGCGCCTGGAATAAACCCTTCTGCCCATAACTCCAAGGTGTTGACGTCAAAAAAGTAAACATCTTTTTTACCCACTAGCATGGCGACTTCTTGCATCGTGATGGTGTTTAGCTGATGTTCATAACGCGGTGCGGGGGCCATTTCAGAACCACCTCCACCAGCAAAACAATGGCTTGAACTGACCAGTATTAATAACGTACCGAGTAGTTTACTAAGACCTTTTTTCATCATTGTTATCTCTATTACCTCGACACCTTCTACTACTGACTCCGGTGTCGAGGAGGTTAAAGGTTTAACTCATTAGTTTGCTTTGTAACCTGTGCCATCAAGAATATTTTGCGCTTGAGTAACATAAGTTTGTGCTGCATCTAGACGTTTTTGGCTATAACGGAAGCCATGTACACCCCAAGAACCATCTTTTCTAATTAAATCAACAGTTTCTTGTGCTTTTTCAGCAAGCATTAGTACCTGAGTTTTATCTTCAGTTGATAACTTGGTGACTTCCAATAATTGGTCAATACGTACAAGTGATTTTTCAACACTTGCAAAGACTTCTTTAATGGGTTTTTGCCACTTCATTACTTCACCGTAGATTTGCACTTGGTCTTTATAATGCAATCCAGTTTCTAGCTCTGATTGGAATTGACTGTGACAACCTTTGTTCTCAACAACATCATGGTCTGAAATCGCAGTACGAGCACAAGACCACATTAAGTCGAGGTAAGAACGACCTTCGTCATTTTTCGCAACAGTCCAACCTTTACCTGCGTTAGGGCCTTGAATACGAGGCTCACCTTCTGGTGGGTTGAGTGTTTTACGGACAGGGTCAATATCAATTTTCCACATGTGCGATTTACGAACGGCATCGAAACCAGCTGAATCAGGGAACTGCATTGCTTTGAAGTTTTCACAACTGCCCATGTTAGGCATGTGACAGCTTTGACAAGTTTGGCTGCTATGAGTGTCAGTGTTGCTAGCGATCAGCGTTTGTGCTTCATGACAATCTTTACAGTCTTTTTTCAACTTAGGTTTAGTGATACCTGACATCCAAGTGCCGTCAGTCACTTCATGCGGGTCATGACAGGTTGTACAACGCATGCCTTTTTCATAATGCATCGAGTTGTACATTTGCGAGCCTTCTGTACCGCAAGATGGGCAAAGAGACTTCATTTTCACACCAAAGGCATATTCTGCTTTTTCTTCCGCTTCAGGGGTTTTTGCAAGAACAGGGTCATACTCGAAACGTTGGTGACAACGTTCACAGTTAGACTGCATTCCACCTGTACCACCATCTAAGTGACCACCAGCGCCGTGACATTCTTCACAAGCGATACCACGAGAAATGGTATGTTCTTGTAGTTTTTTAGGGTCACCCAACGCATCGAAAAATTCTTGTTTGTTTTGGAAGTCAAACTTGAAGGTATGACACACTTCACAATAAGAACTGGCCGGTTGGAACAACATCGCTTCACGGTATTTTGCACCATATGAGCTCATACCAACTTGGTGAGAACCTGACGCACCAAAATCAGCCACTGTCAGTGGGAACTCTGGGATAACATCGTTAATTTTCTTAGACATTTCAGGGGTTAACCATTCAGCCCAACCACGTGAGAACTGGTTAGCACCCGCAACCATTTTACCGGTTCCGTCTCTAAGTAAGCCGTCTTCAATGTGGTATGTACCCCGTACTAACCATGCATCGATAAAGCCATATTTGGTACGAGGCGTCCCTACGGTCGCGTAGATAACATCAGGTGTAATACCATCAGGTAAAATTGAAGTATCTTTCGTGTTGTACATGGTTTTCTCTAGGTCGTTATCCACTTCAGGATGCTCACCAGGGAAACGAATTGTTTTCGCATGACGCGAACGTTGCCATTTCTCATACTGCGTAGCATGACATTCAGCACACTTTTCTGGGCCAACAAAGTTATTTGGATAATCAAGAATTGATTTAGCACCTAAGCGATATTGAACTGCGCGAGGCGTCCCAACTTTGGCACTATAATCTAGGCTATTACCTGTATCTAAATACTCTTCACCACGGTCACTAATATGGTAATCACCAACTAAGTTACCTGATTTTTGATATTTAAATAATGGGTGATTCTCAAATAAGAAGTCGAATAAATCAGCTTCTTGAACAATATAATCTTGAAGCGTTTTAACGCCATTTACTTTTTCCATCCCTTGGTATTCAGCTAAAGACTTTTTCGCTGAACTACCCATTTCAGGTACGCTGTTATATTTACCGCCTGCAGCATTTGCAGTGCCAATGGTAGCAAAGCAAAACAGCATTGATAATGCTACCTTGTGTTTCCATCGTCTCATCATTAACTCCTACTTATTTATAAATATTTTTATTTTATATATACATTTAAGTTTGCTTAATTGAAGTTAAAAATAACCGCCAGTTAATTTACACTATCAACTTTATAAAGCTTTAATTAAATGTGGAACAACAAAAACTAATCATTCACTAAACTACTTTCTAACTGAGCGAGGCTTATTCTCCTGATTTCAACCAATAAGAATAGGTTCAAGATCACAAAAAAAAACGCATTAGCTATCACAAAAAATAAAAGCCAAATAAACAATAAAAAACAATAACTTAAGCGAGGTGAAGTGTGAATTTGTCATATATTAAAATGGGTTTTTAGATCTAAAAAATTATTTTTAGATCTGATAAATCTAAAATGTATCATTGCGTATTAATTGTCACTTTTCTTTTTGAACCATGTCTCATCTTTTATAAACAACCTAGACTAACCTTACTCAAGCATTTAAGAACACAATCGTAACCTCAACGAGTAGCAATGAATAATTTAACGTTGTTCAATACTAACGTTGATAAAATTACAATTTAAACAACCTTAATTAAACCCAAATACAAATGAGTGATAGGTATTAGTATGTTCCCAGAAATAGGTTTATTTCTAATAATATTGTCTACGGTGCTATCTTTGATTTTATCTACTACGGCGATAGCGGGTATAAAATTAAATAATGCATACTTACTTGGTTATACCAAACCACTAAACTCGCTTGTCTGTTTAACCTTAGCCTCTGCATTAGTTATTCTTGGTTATAGTTTCGTCACTAATGATTTTTCTGTCGCTTATGTTGCTAATAATTCTAATACGCAATTAGCGCTATTTTATAAAATAGCGGCTATTTGGGGTTCGCATGAAGGCTCCATGTTATTTTGGGTATTTTTTATATCTCTTTGGGGAACAATTATTTTTAATTATGCACCTAAAGAATCGAATCTGTTCCATACAAAAATGATTGCGGTTTTAGCGTTAGTGATATTCGGATTTAGCCTGTTTATGGTTTTCACCTCAAACCCATTTGCACGCTTGTTGCCAGAAATGCCAATAGAGGGGCGCGACCTCAACCCGATACTGCAAGACATCGGCCTTATCATTCATCCTCCCTTATTGTTTCTTGGCTATGTCGGATTAACGATTTGTTTTGCCGCCTCTATCGCCGCGTTGCTCAGTGGCGGCCTCACTAAACAGCTAGCACGATACATGCAACCTTGGGCAATATTGGCTTGGGTATTTTTAACCGGAGGGAATGCTTTTGGTTCTTGGTGGGCGTATAACGAACTGGGTTGGGGGGGCTGGTGGTTTTGGGATCCTGTAGAAAACGCTTCGTTTATTCCTTGGTTAATTTCGACAGCACTGTTGCACTCGGTTCTGATGACATCAAAGCGCGGCATATTAGGTTCGTTTAGTATTTTCCTTGGTATTTTAGCGTTTTCACTCAGTTTACTTGGCAGTTTTTTGGTGCGCTCCGGCGTGGTTCAATCTGTTCACGCTTTTGCATCAGACCCAACAAGAGGGATGTCAATTTTAACCCTGTTAATTGTGTTTGCAGGAACAGCAATGGCGTTATTTGCTCAAAAAGCCCAAATTAGCCGCAACAAGATCAGTGATAGCTTATGTTCAAAAGAAATTGTCATGTTACTTGGTAATGTGTTGTTAATGGTTGCAGCAGCATCTGTATTACTGGGGACATGCTACCCACTTATTATTGAAGTTATCACAGGAACACGCATCTCGGTCGGTGCGCCCTACTTTAATAGCATATTTATTCCAATTGCCTCGCTAATCTTTTTACTGATGGGCTTGGCACCCTTGATTGATTGGCAAAAAAGCCCGTTATCGGCTTTAACCCTACCCTTAGTGCTTATGTTTGTCTGTGCAGCACTTGCTGTGCTGATAAGCGTTATCACCAAAGGCACATTTGATATCTGGTTATTTCTAGGTTTATTCACTAGCATCTGGATCATTAGTGCCACCTTATTCGTGCTCATTAAGCGTCGTGCTTCAGCACGTAATACCACCAAAGGCCCACAACAATCATCACTGCGATTTTATGTTATGTGTTGTGCACATGTTGGTGTGGCCATCTCTGTTCTTGGGGCAACATTCGTTTCTAATTTTGAACAAGAAGAGCTACTGCGAATGGGTCCAGGACAAGGTAAAACACTGGCAGGTTATAATTTTATCTATGAAGAAACACAAGAAGTCGATCTTAAAAGCTATAGCGCCATTCAAGCGAAAATTAGGGTTGAAGATGCGGACAACGAACAACTCATTACCCATATCTACCCACAGCGTCAAACGTTCAAAAGCAATGCGATGCAAATGTCCGCGGCAGGCATTTCAAGCCATTTTTGGCGCGATCTTTATATATCAATGGGTCAACAACTCACTGACCACCCTCATTTAAATGACAACGAATATTTAATCCGTATCAATTTCAAACCATTAGTAAATTGGATTTGGCTTGGGGCATTAATGATGATGTTGAGCGGTTTATTATTAATCATTTGTAGAAAGAAAGCGCCGTTGTTCAATCAAGACTCTGCGCAAGAAAAAACCTCATCAATGGAGAACAGCAATGAATCTAGCACTGATAAAAAATAATGCTGTTAAACAGATTGCCACTGTCATTTTTATTATGTTAACCATTTTTCAAATTTCAAATGCCAATGCCCAGCAACATGAAACTCGACAGCATTATTCAGCTGAACAAAAGAAAGCCTTAGGGTTTGAGATTGCCAGAGAGCTGCGATGTCCAATGGCAATTAATCAAAACCTTTTTGACTCACAGAGTCAAATTGCCAGCGAACTAAAAGGGCAGATTTTTTTTATGCTGGAAGAAGGCCAGTCTAAAAATGACATTATCAATTTCTTAGTTGAACGTTACGGAGAGAAAATTCGTTATATGCCATCGTTAAATAATAACACGCTATTTTTATGGTTATTCCCTTTAACTCTGGTCATCTTTTCTTTTATTGGTATTTTCTTATTAATGAGAAAAAACAATTAAACCTATTTCAGGAAATAATAATGATCGTTAAAAAAACCAACCACAATTTTTTTTCAAATAATAATTTAATTAAAATGACATTAATTGCGTCATCTTTATTATTTAGTTTTTCAACTGTTGCCGCCATACCTAATCACGTTGCTTATAACACTGGAGACGCTATTTTAAAACCGATGATAATGTCTCGATTCGTTGAAATGTCTTCTGCGAGAAAAGTGCCTAATCTGGCATTCTCAGATACGCAAGGCAATGTTATTCATTTAAATCAATTTAAAGGTAAGCTCGTTTTTATTCATTTGTGGGCAACATGGTGTGCGCCATGTATTAAAGAAATCCCACAAATCGACGCCATTAGACAACAAAATGCAGATAAAGACTTGGTGGTAATCCCGCTTTCTATTGATGAAGAAAGTGAAAAAGTCGCCCCGTTTTTAGCAAAATATAATCTTGCTGACTTTAAAACGTGGCTTGACCCCAACATGGATATTGACCAAATCATGCCGGCAAATGTCGTACCAGCAACATATATTCTGGATGGTTCAGGTAACTTAGTGGGATTCTTGCGTGGTTATTTAGATTGGAGTGATAAAGATATTCAGCCATACCTCGAGAAGCTCACGGCTAAATATGCAGGAAAGTAATCAATAGACCTCAAAAGTGTCAGAGTGTAACTGACACTTTTGAAGCTAAAAATAGTATCCATTTTATGATCACGGCTATTTAATCGAATAGTTAAATTTAGCACTCGCCATTGCATGATGTATTAAATCTTACATCACCACGGGTTTATATTCATACCAAGCAACAATGTTACCTAATATTGGGTTAATCCAGACTGCAGATTTATCATCAGTATGAATACGATAAAAATATATCACTTTATCTTTAATATTGTGCTTTCTTATTGAACGATAAAAGTGCATGGCTTCAGGGGTAACAACATCAGGTTTAATAAACTCTTTATTTTTAACTTTAACCAGGAAAACATCAACGTCCATGCCATCTATCATTTTATGGTATTGGGTAAATTCACCATTTAGTTTATATTTGATAGGCGATGTTAGGCAATCTTCATCGGTGATACACACAGATGAGTAAAAAATTCCTTTATCTTTTTCCTCATAAATCAATGACAAGCTCATATCCGATCGAAATAGTCGCTTTCCGGCTCTAGGGAAATAAACATCAGCATGATAAGAGTGCTCTGTCGTATCAAAGTCAACCTCATCATCACTTTCTGAGATAATGATTTTGTTATAGCGGATCCGTTTTTCTAATTTTTTGGCTAGTAGAATAAACTGGTCCATATCAAGACCAGCAGGCGTCTTATTTATTGCAGTTATATTGATTAAATCACTACCAGTACATTGATTATCAACGACATTTAAACAAGAGGCGATTGAGTAGTTACTGCCAACATGTGAGGCAAAACTTTTGATATTTTGAAGCCCATCGATGTGGTTATGTTCGGCATTTAAATGTTTTTGCCACATTGAACTTGTGAAGTTGTCATCGCCTGATTGATACAAAACCGGCGTATCTGCTTTTACGCCGCCAATATTTAACGGCATCATTTTATCAGCATGCCAATGACTGATCTGTTTCATCACTTGATGATAATCACTGCAATACCATCCAACCAACATTACCGCCAATAATGGAATAAGTCCCATCACTTTCACTATCATCGACGCATTTAAAAATGCCGATTTTAATGATTTAGCATCATTAACCGCTAATACTTTAATTGTCGATTGCTTAGCGACGTGTAATTCATAACCCCGCCGAGCCACCGTTTTTAAAATCACCTCAGAATAAGGTTCTAATTTTTTACGTAATGTACTAATACATTGTGTTAATGATGTTGCAGCAACAACACGATTTGGCCATCCGACCTCAAGTAGGCTCTCTTTAGTACAAACAGATTCACTCTGTAATAGATAAGCCAACACAGCAGACTCGGAAAAAGTTAACGCTATCGTTACACCGTTAACACTGTCCTCTAACTGCGTTGCCTCTTCATTTAACTCCAAGTAGGCTGTGATTTTTATCAACTTAAACTCCCCTCACATATTTTTAGCTCTTATAAAAAAGCACGATCCTTCATCAATTATTGTATTAAAAACAATAATTGATGGATGTGATTAAAACCTCAATTACTCTGTTTGTTACAAATACATTCAAGTATTTCTCTTATAACTTGTTACCTAAACCATTGACAGAAGTAAATTAATGCAGTTCAACTCAATTCAAATACGCTAATAAAGCAATGTTATATATGAAATTAACATCAATAAAATTAATGCCACTCCTTAGCCTTTCTCGACCTTAACATTTAGTAAAAGTTAATATTAAAACTTTATTATAAAATCAAAAAAAACCATCTAAAAACAAAAATACTTTTATTCACAAGCCTAAACAACAAGACAAAGATCGCATAAAAAAACCAATTGTTAATATTTAAACGTATTTGTTGTGACGCGAGTTATAAAATAACAAAATAAAAACAACATGGCTTCATTTTGATTTTATAATAGCGCTTAAATTTAATTAGATTTAATTAGATTTAATAAACTGACAACCAGCGAGCTTAATTATGAAAATGAATTCAGTTTTTTTATTAATATTAATGAGTGCAATATATTATCCGAAGATTGCATTAGCTAATCATCAAACTACATCTTGTAATAATGAAAAATGTAAAAATACAAAGTGTAATAATGAAAAATGTAGCACTCAAAAATGCGATGAACATATTGTCATCACTGGTGAACTCATGCACCAACCATCAAAAGTCACCAGTGATCCTAAAAAGCCACGTTTACCATTACCAGCCTATGATGGAGCTGGTTTTTTAAAAACGATCACCGGTTTTAGTATCAGCCGTAAAGGTGGTGCAGGCGGTGATCCTTCCTTACGCGGCATGGGAGGCTCTCGGATCAGCATTGTTGACGATGGTCAGCATGTGTATGGCACGTGTGGTGGACGCATGGATCCGCCAACAGCTTATATATACCCTGAAGCTTATGAGGCCATTACGGTAATCAAAGGCCCACAAACGGTAAAATATGGCCCAGTAGGCTCTGCCGGTACGGTGTTATTTGAAAAAGATCGCAACAACTTCGTTGGCAAAAATGTTGAAGGAAGAATGAGTACTACCCAAGGTTCATTTGGTCGTGAAGATTATTTAGTTGAACTCAAAGCCGGTAATGAAACCCATTACGTTGACTTTGATATGAACAAGTCACAAAGCGAACATTACACCGACGGTAAGGGTAATAAGGTGCAATCAAGTTATGACCGAAATAATTACAACATCGCTTTAGGTTGGACACCGGATGAAAATAGCGTGGTTGAGTTAGCTTACGGCGGTTCAAGTGGGAACGCAGAATATGCCGATCGAGCCAACAAAGCCCGCAAAATTGATAATGAAAATGTCACATTACTCGCTAAACACAACGTTGATTCTCAATGGGTGAGCAACGTTGAATTTCAAGTCTATAGCAACGAAAACGACCATATTATGGATCAATTTGACCAAGGTAATAACTCTGGAGTGAATGTTCGCCGAAAAACCACAGGGGGTCACTTATGGTTAGACATAACAACGTATGACAACTGGGAAACCACTGTCGGCGTTGACTATATGGAAAGTACTCATGCAGGCAGGTCGATTGATCAGAATGTTGATAATGGTTTAGACGATTTACTCAATAAGCCATATGCTGACAATATGAGTTATAAAAACTTAGGTTTGTTTATTGAGTCTAACTACCGATTAAACAGCCCATCGATTAATGGAAAAATATTAACCGGTTTACGTCTTGATCAATGGAACACCGCCCTTTTCGTTGCTCAAAAAGGTCAACGTGATGACAATTTAATGAGCGGATTTATCCGCTATGAGTACCTATCAAACCACAGCGAATACTACCTTGGTGGGGGTCATGCCAAACGAATTCCTGATTTTTGGGAATTCATGAAAGCAGACATAAATGATGCTTCTCAAAAAGCCTTTAATTTAGTACCTGAGAAAACCACCCAATTAGATTTGGGTTGGATTTATAAAAATGATGTTGAAATATCATCGGCGCTGTATTACGGCAAAGTAGATGATTATATTTTAATCGACGCAACACCTGCTAAAACATCAGCCTATAATATCGATGCCACGATTTGGGGCGGTGAAATTGGGGTGATGTATCCATTAAATCAACATTGGTCAACCCAAACAACACTCAGTTACAGTCATGGTGATAACGACACAACAGGAAAGCCTTTAGGGCAAATTTCACCACTTGAAGGCAGAATATCAATTAACTATGATGCCCATCAATGGACCGCAGGCCTGTTTTGGAGAATGGTTGCAGCACAGAATAACGTCTCAATTGGCGAAGGTAACATTTCAGGCCAAGACCTTTCTAAAAGCAGTGGTTTTGGCACTCTTTCTCTTAACGGTTCATGGTCACACGATGATGTGTTAATTAGCTTTGGTGTTGAAAACTTATTCGATATCGCTTATGCCGAACATGTCAGTCGTTCCGGTGCAGGCAATGATATCCCCGGCAGCGAACCTATGTTCCAAGTCAATGAACCCGGCAGAAATGCTTGGGTGAAATTAAGCTATACATTCTAACGTTTTCCCCTTGTGAGTTAGGGTTCTTCACCCAAAACCTTAACTCACCCCCCTCATCTGGTGTTTACTTAAGCGTTATCTGTCTGATTGACCATCTGCGCAATCAGACGATAGCGCTTTTTTACCACTCATAAGTAATCTTCACGCCACGATTTTAGCATGATTAAGCCGTTGTCTTCTTGACGCTTTGCCACATGATGCAAGCACACCAAATGGTATTTACATGGTCACCAAAGCACATAAACGTGTATGCTTTATCATTAAACATTTTATCAATGACCAAATTAATATTGGCTTATTAGACGCATTTTATATGAAAAACCTATCACCTTATGGCCGTACAGAGCACCTGCTTGACTACATCCACCGTCATATAACCCAGCCACTTAGTCTCGATGATCTTGCCCAGAAAAGTCATCTTTCCCGATGGCAGTTACAGCGTATTTTTCAGCAACAAACGGGGTTAAATCTGGCACAGTATGTCAGAGAACTCAAACTCAGTATGGCCGCAGAAAGAGTGGTAACCACGACCGATAGAATGCTCGATATCGCCTATCAACTGGGGTTTGCTTCTGAGGTCAGTTTTAGTCGGGCTTTTAAGCAGTTTTTTGGCTTAACGCCAAGTCAATACCGACAACGAGGCACCAAAGTCGGGCTACGCAACACCATCACCCAGCGTGCTGAACATTTTATTGATAGCACCTCTTTGCAAACCCGAATTGAACACAAGCCTGCCTTTACGGTTTATGGCATTTCAACACCACTTAATGGTGTTTTAGCTGATACTCCTGACTTTGACACCGTTGTGCCCGCCCTCTGGCAGCAATTATTTAGTATGGTAACTTGCAAGCCAATTTTAGATACCCAACTTGTGGGTATTATTGACACTCAGCAACAGACACCACAACAGCCTCAGTTACATTATTGGGCCACATTAGACTTTGGCGATACGGATGTAACAACACCTAATATCGTCACTAACGCTCAACTTAAAACGCTTATCATCCCCAGCCAAGAATATGCGGTAGTGGCTTACCATGGTTTACTCAGCGGTTTTAGTCAGTTAATTGAATGGTTAATTTGCGACTGGCTACCTCAATCAGGCTTTGAAAGCGTGCCAGGGTTTGAACTTGAACGTTATGGTGTGCTCACCCCAAACATGGATGACCCAAAACAAATGGAATACTGGTTGCCAATTCGGTCAATCTCTCCGCGCTAATACATGTGATTTCCCTCGCAATTTTTGGTGGTTGACCTCTTTTTTCAGCTTCATGCACCAAATTGTTAAATACGCTCAAATAGAATAAGTTATCATTTGCACCTGATAATCATTATCATTTGTATTTAAGGCAGGTTTTTAACCGCGTAAAGAGGACAGCATGATCTCCATCAGTGATAAAAAGGCATTTCCACTCACATTAATGGCGGCATCAATTGGTGCGGCAATGGTATTTTCAGCTCAGACTAACGCGAGCGAAAATAACGACACCGCAGACGCAACTATTGAAACCATTACCGTGTTAGGTCAGGCATACCGTAATACGGCCACCAAGACATCATTAACCCCATTAGAAACACCACAAGGTGTCACGGTCATAGATGGTGAGTTATTATCACAGCGTGGCGTCAGCTCATTAAATCAAGCTTTACGCTATGTGCCAGGGGTGACCACCGAACAAAAAGGTGGCGCAGTCACCATGTATGACACCTTTAATTTGCGCGGTTTTGATGTCAACCAAAGCTATTACGACGGCCTGGTTTTACAGTCATTAAAAGGTTGGAACTTACAACCACAAATCGACCCGATTGCCCTTGAGCAAGTTGAAGTATTTAAAGGCCCAACTTCTGTGCTGTATGGTTCAATGCCACCTGGTGGCATGGTCAACATGATTGCCAAAACACCACAAACGACTTCAGCAACCTCGGTGAATGTTGCCACTGGTAATCAAAATTTAGTTGAAGCCTCTATCGACACCACAGGACAATTTGGCGACAGTGACTTTTCGTATCGGGTGATTGGCCTTGCTCGCAGCAAAGATGGTCAGGTCGACCACACGCAAGAAAAACGTTATGTGTTTGCCCCGTCGGTAGACTGGAACGTGTCTGACGACACCTACATCAATGTCAATTTGTACTATCAAAAAGATCCTGCAATGGGCATGAACTCTTCATTACCTTCTGCAGGAATGATTTATGACAATCCTAATGGCAGCACGAGTGCATCGACATTAGCAGGTGATAAAAACTGGTCCGCTTTTGAGCGTGAATTTGTATTAGCCGGTTATAAACTGAATCACAGCTTTAATGACAACTGGTCATTTTTACAAAATTTTCGTTATATGGATGCTAACTTATCGCAAAAAAACACCTACCACCTAGCAGCTAATTTTGACCCTATTACAGGTAATTTAGACCGCAATATTTACAGTACTGACGAAAGCTCAAGTGGCTTTACGGTTGATAACCAATTGTCTGGCTTAATCCATACCGGCAACATTGAGCACAATTTATTATTGGGTGTTGATTATCAAAAAATGGATGGTGACTCACTGTATTCAGAGTTTGGCACCACTAGTCAATTTGGTGATTTTAATATTTTTAATCCAAATAACGACATGATTGACCCAAGTAAATTAACCGTTTCAACCGCTGCTAATGATAAGGTGAAAGTGGAACAAACTGGGGTGTATTTTCAAAACCAAATGCGCGCCAATAACCTGATTGTAATTGTTGGCGGCCGCTATGACGATTACCGCTCCTCAAGTCATTATGCCTATGACGGTGGCAGTACTGACAACGGAGCTGACCAACAGCAGTTTTCTTATCGTGTCGGTGCCATGTACGAATTTGCCAATGGTATTGCGCCATTTGCCAGTTACGCGACCAGCTTTGAACCCGTTGAGGGCACTAAAACAGACGGCTCCACTTACCAGCCTGAAATGGGTGATCAATTAGAGTTAGGGCTGAAATACGCCTCAGAAGATCAAAGTAAAACGGCCTCGGTGTCACTGTTCAATATTGTCAAAAGCGACGCCTTAATGGCCAACCCAGACGATCCATGGGGTGACAAACTTCAAGTGGGTGAAATTGAGTCGCGCGGCGCCGAATTTGAAGGTAAATGGTTCATGACAGACAATGTCGATGTTGCCGTAAACTACACCTACATTGACATGGAAATCACCAAAGACAGTGGTAATGGCTTACAGGGTACACAACCCATTTATGTGCCTAAAAATGCCGCCTCATTGTGGGCAAATTATCAAATTGATGATGGAAAACTAGCGGGTGTGCGCGTAAGTGGCGGCGTTCGTTATGTTGGCGACATGCAAATGGATGCCCTTAATAGTGCCAAAGTTAGTGCCTATACTCTTGCGGATTTATCAGTTGGCTATGACCTAGGTGAGTTCGACACCAGCTTGTTAGGTGCCAGTATTAATTTGGCTGCCAACAATTTATTCAACAAAGATTATTACACCTGTTATGACACAGCGAACTGCTGGTATGGCGCTGAACGTACGGTGAAATTGAGCGTTAATTATCAGTTTTAACACCCGATTACTAACGTTATAGTCTATCTAATTGTCTTACCCAAATTAACCTTAACAAGTGCATTTGGGTAAGCAACAAGAGCCCTTTTATGAATCAAGCTGTTTTTCGTGGTTTATACCAACAATGCCAACAGGTTTCGCCTTATTTAAAGGGTGAATGGCAAATCATGGATGAACAAGACCCATCAACCATTTCTTTGGCGCGCTCTAACCTCAGCTCTATTCGCGCTTTATACCAAAGCTTACAACAGCAATCTCCAGAAGCGGGCGCCGCTTATTGGTTAACGCGCAGTTGGAATTTACTTACATGGCAACCGTTGTACATTGCCATTACTGCTATTTATCACTGTAAGGTTTTGCCTGATCTGTGCAGCTTATCGCAGACTCACAAAAATGGGCTTATTGCTGGTTTTAGCTTCTCATGCACAAGATGTGACACCGGTGAGAATGCACAACTGGTTAATCGTGCAGGTGAACAATTAAGACGTATTTTTGAACACTTACGCACAGACCTAGACCGGTCGTTTCGTTGTCGACCAAGATTTGTAGAGCATTTAATTGCCGATGCGTTATTAAGCCGTCTGTTACTGCTGCAACACTCTCATCCTGAAATGTCAGTTTGTTTTATTCGTAATCAGGCCACACTTTGGCTCAACGCGTTAAACTTACCCCAAGCGCATGTGAATAAAATTCAGTACAGTGAATCGACCAAGCAATTGATATTTAATCGCTCAAGCTGTTGCTGTATTTATAAAACTGCCGCCGGTAACAAATGCGCCAACTGCCCGAGAAAATAACCTTATAAGCTGGTTATTTTGTTTATCCTTAGGCGTATTTAGGCGAATAACATCCATAAAAAAGCTCAGTTAAACTGAGCTTTTTAAATGTTGGGTCAATTGATTAACCGTTAATTCAACTGCGCGTGTTTTGGCGGATTTTTTATTGCCAATGAACGCGCTAAAATACCCAATGTCGTGCCATTATGCAGCAATGCGCTCATGGTTGGGTTTAACCAGCCCATTGCCGCCGCTAACATAATGCCGCTATTGACGTATTCAGCCACTTTAATGTTGCTGTGGATAATGTTCATCGCCACTTGTGACAACTGATAGGTTTCTACCACGCTGTAAAGATCGTCTTTAAGCAATACCACATCAGCCGCTTGTCGAGCAAGCTCTGTGCCCTTACACATTGCCACGCCAACATTTGCCTTGGTTAATGCTGGCGCATCATTGACGCCATCACCAATAAACATCACTTTATGCCCTTGCTGTTGCAGGCTTTCAATAATGCTCGACTTAGACTCAGGTGTCGCTTGGGCAAATACCTTATCAAGTTTAAGGTCGTCACCTAACATGTTTGCTTTATAAACACTGTCACCTGAAATCATCATCAATTTGGGAATACCCAATTGACGTAAATCTTCCAAGGTGCGATAAACATCTTCACGTAAGTGGTCACGCAAACCTATCATGCCCATTAGTTCACTTTGATGAGACACAAAAATTAAGTGGCGGCCTTTGGCTTCATATTCACTAATTTGTTGCTCAAAGGCACTAAAATCAACGCCTTCATGCACTTCTAAAAAGTGACGACTGCCCATGACTAAACAGTGTGAATTAACGGTACTTTTTAGCCCATGGGCAATAACGTATTCCACTTCACCATGATCAATATGCGGTAATTGATGATGTTTAGCGGCATTGACCACCGCTTGTGATAACGGGTGATTGCTGTGCTCTTCAACCGATGCCGCCATCGCCAGTAGGTCGCGGGCACAATGGTCGCCTTGGCAATTAAATGGCACCACGTCAGTCACTTCCATATCACCGTGAGTCAACGTGCCTGTTTTATCAAACACACATACATCTATGTCAGCTAGCTTTTCTATCGCACTGCCGCCTTTAAGCAAAATACCTTGCTGCACTGCGCGGTACATAATGGATTTAAAGGTCACTGGAGTGCTGAGCTTTAAGGCACATGAATAATCAACCAAAAATACTGATGCCACACGGTTAATGTCTTGGGTTAATGCAAATACCGCAGCGCCAATACCTAAGGTAATTTTTACCCGTCGATTAGCCATGTCTTGGGTGACTTGCTGAATTTCGCTTTTTTCGCTTAATGAATCATAAATCAGCTGCGCAATTTTAGCGGTGGTTGATTCGCTGCCAATTTTGTCAACGCGGACTTGAATGGTGCCTTCATAGACACTTGAGCCTGAGTAAACTGTGGCATCTAGCTCACGTCTTACAGGGACACTTTCACCAGTTAACGCCGCTTGGTTTATTAGTGCCGCGCCGCCAATAATAACGCCGTCAATTGGAATCGCATCACCGGGAACCAATTCAATCATGTCGTGTTCAACAAGTACTGCTGAACTGACTTTGGCTTTACTGCCATCAGGGAATATTTGCCAAACCATTGATTGCTGCGGGATCATCAAGTCAGCCAGTAACTTGTCGCTTTTACGACATGTTTCTTGCTCCATGTATTCCCCTAAGCTAATAAGGGTTTGAGTCATCATTGCGGTGCGATAATCACCACGATAAGCAGACAAGCCCACGGCAATAGCATCAAGCACTTCAACTGAAACGTGTTTGTTTTTAACCTCTGAAATACCCTCTAAAAGGGTCGGCGCAATTAATGTCGCCGTAGAGATTGCCCCCCATTTTTTGGGCAAAAGTGCGGCAGATAAAGTACCAATAACATTCATGGCAATATCGCCACGGGTGAATTGGTGTTCAGATTCAGCTAACTGGGCTTGAGTTAAATCTAACTGAGCGAGTCTGTCCTCAACAATGTCCTTATCTAACAGCGCAACGTCGTATTCAATGGCAATGGAATGTGCAGCTTCATTCACTCTCACGCTGCGAATGCCTTGAATAGCCATCACACTTTGCTTAATCCAATCGCCGGTATCTTCTAGCTCAACGTCACGTTTAACCTTAAAGCGAATACGTCCTGGAATATGATGTTTAACTCGCAAAGATGTCATTAGTCGCCTTTATGCAGGTTGCGGTAATACTCTAGCTCAGCTTGGGTGTCTTCTAAGCGCTCTTTGAGCTCTTCAACTTCACCACGGACCGTTGACCAGGCTTTTTCACCTGTTGAAGCCACACTTTGTTGTACTTTTTTGTTACTTAACAAATATGCCACTGCCGCACCTGCAGCTAGCCCCATCATAAAATGGGTTTTGGTATTCTGTGCTTTATAAGGCGTTGCCGCTGGGGAGGTAGACTGCGTAGCTTGGTCTTGCTGAGGCTGACCATACACTGGGTATCCATAAGGTGGATAATTATTCATAACGGTTTTTTCCTGAAAATTGGTCAACTAAATACAAACCCGCAGCGCCCGCGGCCAAAATAGTCATTAACGACAGTGCTGGACGCCCCGCCATTTTGCCAGCAACAAACGTTGTTAAACCGCCAATTGCCGCAGCTTGAATCGCTGACTTAGTGGCTTTAGCCGCCATAGCATCGGCGTTAATATCGCCTTGCTTGTATGATGACCATTGCGTTGCAATGGATGCACCGCCGCCAACCATTGCGCCCACTAGTAACGCACGATTAGTAGGGCTTAATTGGTTACTGGCATTACTCATACCGGTTTCATTTCTTGTTCATCTAAGCTTCTAATTTCTGTCACAAGCTCATCCGTTTCAGCAGGGGTTTGTGCCATGTTGTCAACAGGTTGTTGGTTGTGACGTTCTACTGATTGTTGGAAACCTTGTTTACCGGCGGTGTAGGTATCTTTAAAAATTTCGCCGCCATTGTTAACGCTTTCTCTGACGCTTTGAGCAGTATCAGTGGCAGAGTCTTTTACTTTACAGCCGCCGGTTTTAAGCATGTCACCTGCACCTGAAACCACATCCATTAACTTGCCACGTACTTTGTCATTGCTAAGTAGTAATGCCGCTGCTGCGCCAACCATTGCGCCTTTCCAAAATTCTTTATCGTTCATACCTAAACTTCCTAATATTTCTTTAAACATACCAGCTTCTTCACCCAGCGCTTGCTCTAACATAGCTTGAGCTTGTTCCATAAATGGATCGCTTTCATCTGTATTAGCTTGTGCTTGCGCGGGAGCTTGTTCTGGCATTGGTGGGTGTGGGTAGTATCCCGGAGGCATCATCTGTGGGTGTCCCCACATTGGGTGTGGTGCATAATGTGGATGACTGTAACCAGGGTGATAGTAACCGGGGTGCATCTGCGGTGGCATAGACGCTTGACCTTGATAAGGGTGCGCATGAGGCTGCCCTTGAGGTTGCGCATAATATCCCGGTGGCATTTGCGGTGGATACTGATTCATATGCGGTGGCGGAACTTGGTTCTGCCAATCAGGTTGCTGCTGCGTCGGTTGTTGAGCTTGTGCTTGAGCATCCGGTTGCGCATTGTCATGCCCGTATTGCGGCGCATAACCTGCCTGCTGATAATGTTGACTCATGGGGTAATTCCTTGGTCAGATAAATACTGTGCGAATGCGAAGTAAGCCTGTTTAGCCTGCTCATCTGACTCGCCAAATAACTGCTCAACCCATTGTGGAGTGACCAATTTGGCGTCATATTCGATGACAATGCTGCCTGTTGATTTATTCAGCTTATAACTAAGAAATGCAGGCACCTGTTCAATAACTTCGTCTACGTTACTCAGGTTAAACTGCATAAGTTGAGCCACTAAACCCAATTTATATTTGAGACGAATACGACCCGGAACATGATGAGCTATCACCACCCAACGTCGCATTTTCATTACTTTATTTAAATATTTTTCCATCAAATTATTATACGAATTCACGCCATTTTTTATTTGTGCCAGATCATGTTTCGCCACATCTTATTTAAACTGAAAAATAGTATTGTTGGGTGGCTAGAAAATGAAACGATCTCGTTATCATCTGATTTGATTAATCTTATTAATGTCTTCAACCTAGCAGTGTTATTCCAGATAAATAGCCTAAGTGTGACCAAGTTAGAATTAAACAAAACCCGTTTTCAAGATTAACAAATAATTGTTTAAAGGGGCTTTACCAGCAACAAGACCAAGTGGTAACATTAACGATAATGATTATCAATTAGGTGCTTGTATGAATTGTTATGTGCATAAAACCCAGCAAAGATTACGTGTTCGCTCTGAATTTATCCGAGAGAATAAATTGCAGGTTTGCACCTTAATTGAACAACTTGAATTAATTGATGCGGTTAAGCATGTCAAACATCAACAATATGCAGGTTCTGTGGCTATTACCTTTGATAACAAAGAATTAGATTGCGATAGCTTATTAGAAATACTTGAAAGCCATGGCTGGTTAGTTGAAAACAATAAACCATCATTTGTGGAAACTGCCGTGACGACCGGTACAAAAACATTTGTAAAAGGCGTGGCGGGTATTGCACTTTCAAGATTAGTTGGCCCTGCCGTAAGCAAAATGATCATGAGCGCAGCTTAAATTTACCGACTTACCTGCTTGCCGCTCTCCTCCCCCTATAAGTCCCTTTCTTCGCCGTGATATTGCCATAATGACTCATTAGGCAAGCACCATGATCTTAGCAATCAACAATTTTAATGGTGTGCGATACGCTGTGAATATTGTATTAACAAAAGCAATTAGCTCACTTAAAAGGCCGTCAAGAGTGACAGCTGATTAGACAGTGACATTAAACTTTTTCGCGGCGCATTTACAATAACCGCCTGCTAATGCAGGACAACGTTTACATGCAGGTGACTTTAAAGGCACCCGTAAAATAGATTGTCCAGGACGGGCATTCACAGCAATACGCGCCGCGGGTGTTGCTGCGGGCTTAGGGGAAACAACGTCGTTTGAAGGTGATAAGGCCACAATCGGTTTACTGCGCGCTTGGCCATGATGAAACCATGAAAGCACCGGGTTTAATGGCTGGATGAGCTCTGAAACCACATTCGTGATCACTTGCTCAGATAATTGATTGAGTTCTTTGGTTAACTGTGGGCTTAAAGGGGAACTAAGTGAAGCAGCAACCTCACCATTGCGGTTAACATTGGCAGTGAGGGCATTAAGCTGCTTAAGCGACTTACTGGTCACTTTTTTCGATTTTTTCTTCAGCTTTTTCAGGGCGCTTTTGCACTCATCAGTTTTACCTACCACAGATATCAACTTGACTACGATAACAAAAAACCAACCTTAAATAAATATGATTATCATTTAGATTTGTGGATTTGTGGATTTGTGGATTTGTGGATTTGTGGATTTGTGGATTTGTGGATTTGTGGATTTGTGGATTTGTGGATTTGTGGATTTGTGGATTTGTGGATTTATGAGTTTATGAGTTTATGAGTTTATGAGTTTATGAAAGCACTACATCATGAAGCGGCCATTATATACCGCGTGATTAATTGTGTCGGTGCATTTGGGCTTGTTTAATCGAGATCGCTGTCATTGCAACATAATGTTAAGATTAATAAACTCATGTTAGTGTCATCAGTGTCTAAGGAACCACGCTATGCCTTCACGCACTAAGCAACTTGCTCTGTTTCTCGATGTAGTACAACAAGGCTCATTTACTAAAGCAGCGGCCTTACATGACATGGATAATTCATTATTGTCAAAGCAAATAAAAAAACTCGAAACGGCACTTGGGGTTCAATTATTAAATCGCTCGACGCGCTCATTTTCATTAACCCCCGCCGGTGAAGAAATCTTTGAACAAACTCAAAGATTGATGGGCAATTTAACCCAAATACAAAGCATTGCCAATGCTTATCAGTCTGAATTAAAAGGTAAATTACGCATTAGCGCGGGAGTACATTTTGGACAACAGTACTTACACCCTGTGTTGATAAAATTTATGAAAACTTATCCACATGTGCAGGTAACATTGTCATTAGATGACAAACCCACCGATATTATTAGCGACCATTTTGACGTGGCTTTTCGGGTAGGTAAGCTCACTGAATCAAACTTAATTGCCAGAAAAATTGCTAATTCACATTTTGCTGTCTTGGCATCAAAAGACTTTATTATTCAGCACGGCCAGCCCACCACACCACAAGCACTTGCTGAGTTACCTGCCGTAATTTATCACAATGGACACGCTAATTTAGACACCTTTAGCATGACGACAGAGCCCCATGGCGGTGACTTTAAAACCTTTAAAATGCGCGGTAATTATCGTGTTGGCGACGTGCGCACGATGATGGAAGCAGCAGAAGCAGGCATAGGTTATTGCGTGGTAGATTTATTTAACCTCACCGCACCTATTACTCAAAGCAACCTCGTCCCTTTACTCACCAACTATGGTTTGTCCAATATGGGCATGGGGTTTTATGCCATTTATCCACACCGTAAGCCAACACCGATTGTCAGTGAATTAATTGATGCACTGCAAGCACACATTGGAACGCCGCCATTTTGGGTTGCACACGTGCCCAATTACAACGAGTATTATCAATAGCGCAACTAAGTTGCGGCAAACGCTCTTATGAGGCGACGACACAACCTTCTGTTTTGCCCTCCCCTCAACGAGTGAGTCGTTACAAAAACACACGGCTAACCCACACATCCTCCCCCAAATTCATCTTTGCTCTTTAACGGCTATAGATGATTGAACTTGTTACAAACCATTGAGTAACCATCCTAATTTTAATGACAATTTTTTCGTTCAAAATTCGCAAAAATGCGATAACTAACATACGCTTATTATTGAGCTACAAATTTTATAGGCATTTTCATGATTCAATTTCCCCGTATCATCATCCTTCAAGTATCAAGGTGTAAGTCGACTATTTGGGGGCTATTTTTAAGCTTATGCGCAACGTCTAGTGTTGCAAACACCTTGCATTTTTATGGCATAGAGAACCTATCTGAACAAGAAGTAGGGAAAATGGTGTTTGAAGAGATATGTCTGCAACTCAACTTAAAAGTGAGGGTAACCTTATTGCCAGCTGATCGCGCAGAACGTGGCGTTTTACTTGGCAATGCCGCCGGGGAGATTATGAGGATTGATTCTTATGGGGATAATAAAACCAATGTGGTGAGAATACCCACCCCATATTACTCGTTAAAAACGACCGCGTTTTCATTAACTACAAACCTGCAAAATCAAGCATTAGTACACCAGATTGAACAAGCTAATATCGCCATTGTCAGAGGCGTAAAACATACCGAATTCTATGCCAACCTCGCTGGCAACGTCATGCAAGTCATGACCACCAAACAAATGATGCGCCTACTTGAGTTAAAGCGAATCGACCTTGCTGTCACCAGTTATATTGATGGTTTGCAGTACCTTAACCAAAAAAATATCAACCACATCATTCCGCTGCAGCCCATTTTAGCGGAGCATGCGTTATATATTTATCTCAATCAACGCTACGCCAGTTTGGTGCCTTTGTTCGATGAGAAAATCAAACAACTTATTGCCAGTGGTGAGTTAGAAAAACTGATCCAAGCTGCTGAAAACCAAGTGATGAGCGTAAACTAAATGCCTATATACGTTGTTAAGCTAACGGCAATAACAAGAAATAAGTAGGCTTAAACACCTAAGTTGAAAAGGAGAAATAAGACAAAATCTAAATAACAACAGCACGAGTTGAAGCGACTTTTAGCTTAGTGATCATTTCAGAAATTTAAATAGTCGTTGCTTGAGTTCGGCTTGCTCACGTTCTGACTTCGTCAGCTACAACGGCGAAACCACGACCTTGCTCACCAGCACGTGCAGCCTCAATAGCAGCATTCAGTGCTAATAAATTCGTTTTCGCAAGCATGTGTTAACCTAATTTATCCGTTTGCAGCCATAAAAAAGTCGGCTCCAACAACCGTTGAAGCCGACATAATTAAGCACCATTTGTTCGGTGGATTCGCCACCGCAAATAACTAACCGGGTTACTCGGTCGCTTTTGTTTCAGGGTAAAGTGCATTCCACCACTGTGGCTGATCTTTTAATTGCATATCAAACCACGCTAAGGTTACATCCCACCAATCAAAACGGGCTTGTCGGCCATTGATATGATGGTCTTGACCATTAAACTCTATTAATTCCACTGGTTTATCTAACATCTTCAATGCGGTGTACATGTAATGGCTTTCACCCACGGGGACGTTTGTGTCAGCATTACCGTGTAGCAACAGTAATGGCGTGTTAATTTTATCAGCATGATAAAGCGGGCTGTGCTCTACATATAAGTCACGATTATTCCATGGGAAGCTACCTTTACTTGCCACCCCTGAGTAACCATAACCCCACCAGCCATATCCCCAATATGCTGACAAGTTACTGATACCAGCATGCGCCATTGATGCGGCAAAGATATCGGTTTTAGTGGCTAAATACATTGTCATAAAGCCACCGTAAGACGCGCCCATATTCCCCACTCGTTTTGGATCAACAAAACTGTGGGCTTTTAAAAACGCTTGCGTGCCTTCAATAATATCGTCAGCACTGTAATCGCCCCACGCATTCACATGACGTCCACTAAACGCTTGGCCATAACCCGTCGCGCCATTTGGCTGCAATACATACACCACGTAACCTTGAGCAGCCCATAAGTTAAACGGCCAGCGACCGGTAAAGTTACGAGTTACCGGTGACGTGCCGCCATAGTAATATACCAATGCAGGGTATTTTTTATTGGCATCAAAATCCGTCGGTAAATACACACGACCATCGATATTGTGGCCATGTTTATTGGTAAAATCGAAATCTTGTATTTGACCAATGCGCGTGTTGGCGTAACTTTGTGCTTGGCTATCAAACATCAATGTCTTTTTGCCCGATTTCATTAAATATGCTTTTTGTGGCACCGTCGCTGACACACCAGCAAATGCAATCACAGGCTTAGATAAACCCGAGGCGACACTAAAGCGATTCACCATATCAACGCCCGTTTTGAGCTTATTAAAACGCTGACGGCTGAAGTCATATAAGTACAGTTGACCACGGTCACCTTCGCTTACACGTAACACTAAGTCGTCATTATCAAGCTTACTTGCTGCGCCAATAGCAGGGTCAAAGTCTTTACTTAATGCCACCACGTTGCCGTCATTACTGCGCCAGTACAACTGTCCGTCGTAGTTATTGACCACCACAGACTTGTCTTGCACGCCGAGGGCATTCATAAAGTCAGGCCCAGCCATAATGTACATGCCATCGTCGGTGTACGTAGCGTGATTAAAGGTACGATATTCGCCAATAAGGGTTTCCGCTAACGAATTAACATTAAGCTCAATCAGTTGCGTCAAGCTATGCGCCGGTTCTTTATAATCAACAGGGGAGCGAGTGATTAACACATTACCGCTCGCAGCGTTTTGGTCGAGTAAATTACTGCTCAATTTGCCATGGGTTAACTGACGCATAAAGCCAGAATCTACATCTAATAAATAAACTTGGCTGTTGTTACGCCAATAACTCCAACGGTCTTGCAGGGCCTGAAAGCGCTTAGTGGTCGCCTTTTCATCGGCCTTAAACGGTTTTTGCCAACTGAATAATAAATTATCGCCAAACCATTGAAGATTAGACACATTGTCAACATTGCTGCTAACAACATTAATGCTCATGTCTTTTATATTAAGCCGTTGTATTTGTTTGTTGGCTACAAATGCCAATTGCTTGCTGTCTTGTGCCCACACCGCGCTAGTTGGAGCGTTATCTTGCCAGCGGTATAGCACTCGTTTATCAGACACTTGCACTAATTCCGTCACTTTCGTGGCTTTATCGCCATTGCCCGCTAAATATTCTGAGCTGGTTTGTAGCAAATACTTACCATTAGGTGACAGGGTTAAGGCGCTAATCACTTTTGAATCAAACAATTGCTCATACGACACACGGTGCGTGTCGGTGGTAACAAAGCTTGGGCTATCGATCTCTGCCTTACCTTGCCAATCTAAGCTAAACGGCACATCTTTACTGCGGCCATCGGCCAAAACCAACACTTGGTAATCACCCGTGCGTAAGTTCAGTTCAGCTTCTGCACCCGATTTAAGCAACTCACCGTTTACATATACTTGCGGATTATCTAAACCTGCAACCGTTAAGGTACCTTGAGTGTAGCGCTCAGTGCTAATTTGCACCTTGTAAGCCACCCAACCGCTTTTATCGGTTGATTTAGTGGCTACATGCCATGAATAGTCATCACCAAATAGTGTCATCCCTTGTTGTGACTGGCTTAACGACTGAACTAAATTGCTGCGTAATACATCACTGTGAGCGCCAACAGACAAGGGTTGTGAGGTGCTAACGGCAACGGGGCCAAGGCGTTGAATATTGGTTTTATCGATTTCAGCACCGTGGCTGATACCTGAAAACGCCAAAGCTAAACTGGCGCAAACCAGTGATACTGCTTTCATGGGGCATCCCTTTTTTTATTGATTATTTTAATGGTTGTTGCAACGACAACATCCGCCACCTTTGACATAGGCTGCAAAAAGAACATGGTGACTGTAATGGTAAATTGCATAATTTGTTTCATCATTGTTAGCTGGCCAGTGTGGCAAAATTAACCTGATAAATCATCCGTTTTACTGCAAAAATGGCCCAATAATTTGCAAGAGTTTGTGTCAATACACCAACACTGTTGAGTGACAACAGGCTTGATTATGTTGTTCCGCGCGCATACAATTGCCGCGTCTTTGGGGAGTAACTTGCCATAAACAATCATTAAACCCATGCGCACCACGTGGCATGTTTAATTGATTTAATTGGCTTGTACATCAACATAATTGGTGCAAAATCACCATGGTGTACAAGATCCAGCGCCAGCTGAATTTAGTGAGACCATAGACAATGAACACTAACCGAGGTGGGGCGTGGGCATTGTCTTAGGTTTATCACTGTTCCCCGCCTCCATAAGTCAGTTCCCTGTGAGCGTATTAGCCGTATCGATTACTACCGTAGCCCTTGCTGAAATTGGTGATAAAACCCAGTTGCTGTCGTTGTTACTTGCCAGTCGCTATCGAAAACCATTACCCATCATTACTGCAATATTTTTAGCCACCCTTACCAACCATGCATTAGCGGCATATTTAGGCGTTGTCATTGCAGATTACTTGTCACCAGAGGTATTAACTTGGGTGCTCGCGACAAGCTTTATAGCGATGGCTGCATGGATTTTAGTGCCAGATAAATTCGATGATGACGAGAAAGTGTCAAATAGAGGGCCCTTTGTCGCCAGCTTTATAGCGTTTTTCATTGCCGAAATTGGTGACAAAACTCAAATAGCGACTTCTATCTTGGGCGCACAATACATGGATGCATTAGCGATGGTAGTGATAGGCACGACTATCGGCATGTTGCTAGCGAATGTCCCCGTGGTGCTCATCGGCAAGCTTTCTGCCGACAAATTACCGTTAGCGTTAATACGAAAAGTCACGGCCTGTTTATTTGTGGTTTTAGCATTCGTGGCTATCGGTTGGTGATACTGGCTTCACACTTGCTATTAATCCATTTCATGTCGATGACAATATTAATAAAAAACGGTCGTCTTTTTTAGCGGTCTTCGTCTTATGAGTAATCAGTTTGAATAACGGCGTTAAAGACATCTGATATGCGCCACCGAATTAGCGCTAAGATTTGCCCATTTGTGCAACGCGAAACCACAGTATTCGCGGCGGCAAACTTTGCCGATAGAAGTAAATACATGCGTTTAAGTGACAAACCACAATGGTGTTTTGCTCTAAACTAATGCTCAAGTCCCCGTTATGGTGACAAATATGGCGACTGTACCATTTGAGTTAGACACCATTATTGAATACATTGAAGGTGAATCTGATGCATTAAAGCAACATGTCACTAACGAGCAATATCTTTGGGATAATGGTTCATTCACACGGTTATCAGCTGCGCTTTTGCATGACGTTAACCCACCTTGAAGGAGTGTTTATGGTAGCCCCAACCACGATTAGCATTGAAACCATTTGGGCGGAATATCGCAGTAGTTTGCGTGCTTTTCTCAGTAAAAATGTCTCAAACCATGCTGATGTTGATGACTTACTGCAAGAAGTATTGATCAAGAGTTATCACAACTTAGAAACCATTAAAGACACGAAAAAACTCAAGTCTTGGCTGTTTCAAATAGCTAATCACACCATGATTGATTTTTATCGTAAACGCGCCAAAAATCAAACCAGTGAATTACAGCAAGAGCATGATTGTGCATTAGAAGAAACTGATGATATTTTTGAGCAAATGACCGACTGCATCACCCCTTTTATAAAAGGTTTATCTAAAGATGAGGCGGCATTACTTACTGCTGTAGAGCTAGAAGGGATTGCCCAAAAAACCTATGCTGAGCAACAAGACATCAAGTATTCAACGTTAAAGTCGCGGGTACAAAAAAGTCGTCAGTCGTTGTATGCGCTATTTAATCAATGTTGTGATTTTCAGCTCGACGCTAAGGGGAATCTGGTGTCGTATACGCGTAAAAATGGCCATAACGGTGGTGGTAATTGCTAACCGATTGACCGCCATTAACGCGCCCGCCTTATTTGGCGCTGCGCCACGTAAACCATGGCGCGCACCATATTAGCGTTAGTTGGCCGCTGGTGTCGGATGACGTCCTGCCATTGGCTCAGGGGCAAAACTGTCGCCGTAGTCTCTATCAAACTCGGCTTCGTCCACTTTCACCCCTTTGAAATGCTCAACCACCATGTAATTAACCGGCACTAAAATGAGCGTAATAAAGGTGGCAAAGATAATCCCAAAGCCCAGTGATATTGCCATTGGAATTAAAAACTGCGCCTGAGTCGATTGCTCCATTAACAACGGCATTAAGCCAATAAAGGTCGTTAAACTGGTTAGCATAACGGGCCTAAAGCGTTTGGCGCCGGCAGTTAATACCGCTTCAACTAAGTCCATACCTTTAGCACGTTTCTTATTAATAAAATCAACTAAGACTAACGAGTCATTCACCACTACGCCCACCAGCGCCAGCATCCCTAGAATACTGAAAATAGTTAATGCTGAACCCATTATCCAGTGCCCTATTACCGCACCAATTAAACCAAATGGGATCACGCTCATTACAATAAACGGCTGTATGTATGACTTAAATGGAATCGCCAATAAGCTGTATATCATAAAGCACACAAACACTAAGCCCCATTGCAATGAACCAAAGCTCTCACTTTGCTCTCTGGCCTCACCTTCAAGTGAATGGCGCACCCCAGGGTATTGAGCCACTAAGCCATCAAGATAGGTTTTTAAGTCGGCCTGCAAGATGGTCATATTGGTGTTGTCTTTATCAACATCGGCAGTGACATTAAGCACCCGATATCGGTCAATACGCTTAATGGTTGACGGACTTTTGCCTGCGGTCATTTTAGCGACATGCCCCAATGGCACTTGTGCGCCTTGGCTGGTACTGATCAACACTTTTTCTAAATCGGCTAATGATTGACGTTCATTTAACGGTAAACGTACCATCACTCGAATATCGTCACGTCCACGTTGAATTCGCTGTACTTGCGAACCAAAATAGAAGCTACGTATTTGATTAGTGACTTCTTCACGAGTAAAGCCCAATGCTTTACCCTGCTCTGTCAGTTCAATAAGCAACTCTTCTTTACCGTTAGATAAGCTGTCAGATATATCAAACACCGTTGGATAAGTGCCTAAATGCGTTTTCACTTGATCAGCAATTTCTCGTAAGGTTTCCAGTGAATTGGCACTTAACTGCACATCAATTGGGTCAGAACTTCGGCCAATTTCAGCACGGTAAGTTACCGACTCAGCACCGGGTACATTGCCAACCATCCGTCGCCATTCGGCCAATAATTGTCCTGAGGTAATATCAGATTCACGTTTTTCTGGCGGGGTAATTTCAAAGCGAACACTGCCCGCATTTGAAGTGCCACCACGGCCACCTGTGCTGGCCAAAATATTTAAAATAATGCTTTGGTTAGTGTCATCATCAATGTATTTGTCCTGCAATATTTTGGCTTTAGCCGCAATATCAATAATGTGCTTATTCGTGACTTCAAACGGTGTGCCCGCAGGCATAGTCAAGCTTAAGCGTACGGTTTCACTTGGAATGCGCGGGAAAAAGGTAAACTTGGTCCAGCCTGTCATTAATAGAGCAAAAATAATAAACAACATCCCAGTAAATAAGCTTAATGTCGCGGCTTTATTTTTTAAGGCGATGCGTAAAACCGGTTGGTAAAACCTGATAATGGCGCGTTCAAAACCATCGGCAAAGTTTTGCTGCATTTTTTCAAAGCGGTTTTGCTTTTGATTTTGGTGGCGCATCTTAATGTTCTTAAGATGCGCTGGCAGCACGAACTTAGACTCAATTAATGAAAACAGCAGCACGGGGATCACCACAATGGCGATTTGCGCAAAAATAGCGCCGCGGTTGCCCTCAATAAACATCATCGGTAAAAAGGCAGTCACGGTGGTTAAAATACCAAAGGTAACAGGTGCAGCAACTTCTTTGGCACCGTTAATTGCGGCTATTTCACCGTTGGGAGCCGTTTTTAAATGACTATAAATATTTTCCCCGGTGACAATGGCGTCATCCACCACAATCCCCAGCACTAAAATAAACCCAAATAGGCTCATCACATTCAGTGACACATTGAAAAACGGCATAAAGATAAAGGCACCCATAAACGACACGGGAATACCAATAAACACCCAAAAAGCAATGGAGGGACGCAAAAACAGCGTCAGCAATAACAAGACCAAAATGCCCCCTTGCATGGCACTGCCTGCAAGAGTGGCAATACGATTTTTAACAATTTCTGAGTCGTCATCCCAGTAACTTAAGCTGTAACCGTTTGGCAAAGTGGCTTGGCGAGAATCAATGTAACCTTTCACTTTATCGGCCACATCAATCGCGCTTTGTTGACCAATACGGTACACATCAATAAATGCGGCTTGTTCGCCATTAAAACGTGTGCGCACGGGGGTTTCTTCAAAGCCGTCAATCACATTGGCAATGTCGCTTAAACGAATAATCGTTCCGTCTGCCGCCGTTTTAATAGCAATGTTAGCAAACTCGTCTTTATAGTACGCTTGGCCTTTTGAGCGCAATAAGATATCGCCGCCTTGGGTTTTCAAGTTACCCGCGGAGATATCCGTGCTCGATGCATTAATGGCTCTGGCAATTTCGCTTAAGGTAAGTTGGTATTGTTGCAACTTATCTTGCGGCACCGCTAAGGTGACTTCGTAGTTTCGAACCCCACTTAAATCAAGCTGAGTAACGCCATCAAGGCGCAATAACTCATCACGCACAACTTCGGCAAATTCTAAGGTTTCCTTTTCGCTGTATTTACCGGTAACGGTAACAGCAATCACTTCACGCTTACGTTGCGCCAGAGCAATGACTGGCTTTTCAGCGTCTGCAGGAAAGGTATTAATAGCGTCAACTCGGCTTTTAATATCCGTGAGCAACTCACGCGGGTCATAGCTACTTTCAACTTCAATACTGACGTTTGATGCTGCCTCAGAAGAATTAGAAGTGATCTTTTTAATGCCTTCAAGATCTTGTATCGCCTCTTCAACACGAATAGTCACCCCTTGCTCGACATCTTCAGGGGTTGCACCGCGCAGTGAAATATTTACTGATACCACTTCTGAATCGACACTTGGAAACACCTCAAGCGGAATACGAGTAGATAATGAACCTAAGCCAATCACCAACAAAAACAGCATTAATAAGTTGGCCGCAACATGGTTACGAGTAAACCAAGCAATCATTGTTGCGCCTCCTTATGCTTAGTGTCTTTATCCGCTTTACGAGGTCGGTCAGCCTTGGCCATATCACCTGAACGCTGGGCTCGTTCTTTATTTGGCTTGTCCATGCCAGCAACGGCGACAGGAGTACCAGAACTGACTTGCCCTAATGAGGTTAATACTAAGTCATCATTTGCATTAAGCCCTGATGCAATCACCGCATCGTGGCTGTTTTGCCACAATACCGACACTTCCGTGCGCAATAACTTGCCCGCTTGCACCACATACACGTAACTGCCTTGATAGATTGATTTAGTCGGAATGACAATGGCATCCGTTAATACTTTTCCTTGAATGTTGGCCGTTAAGTATTGGCCAATTTTAAGGGGCATTTGCTTGTGACTTTGGTAACTGAATGGATCGTCAATTTGAGCCACCACATACAGTTGTTGTGAGCTGTTATCTATTGCACCTTCAGTGCGATCTAACTGTCCTTGCCAGTGTTGAACCCCAATAAGGTCTGACTCAAATTGCACTGGTGCAACCGCGGTTTTACCTTGCTCAGGAAGGTCAACTAGCGCCAAATCTTTGTTATTAATTGGCAGACGAATTTCAACATAATCGGTGGCGTAAATAGTGGCTAACTGTGCATTAGTTGTCACTACGCGGCCAACATCGACACTTTTTTCTAAAATACGGCCATCAAATGGCGCAACAATTTTAGTCCGCTCTAATGCTAATAACGCTTTATCAAGTTGGGCTTGATTAGACAACATAGCGGCTTGCGCTGCAGCTAATTGTGGTTGGCGTAGTACCAACTCAGTAGGTTCACGGCCATTGCCTAAACGTTTCCAGTCGATCAATGCTTGGTCAACGCGGGCTTGTTCTTCTTGCAGACCTTGTTTGGCTTGCAATAACCCTGCTTGAGCAATTTTTACCTCAGCCAAATAATCTCTGTCATCGAGTTGCACTAACACTTCGCCTTTATTAAAAAAGCCGCCTTCACGGAAGTTAGCGCTAATTGACAAAATTTGCCCAGAGGCTTGGGTCACTAAAGAACTTTGAGTGCGCGGTTTTACCACACCAAAACTGCTGACTTCAATTTGATAGTTTTGTGGAATAATTTGCCGAACTTCTACTGCGACATTACTCACAGGCTTTTTACCACCGCGCTTTGAGCTAGGTGGATTACTGGTAATCACCATAATAACGGCAACAACAACGGCAATAATGACGGCTGGGACAAGGTATTTTTTATTCATAATATTATTCATCTTGGGTTACACCAGCATCAAGATCGCCACCTAACGCTAGGTGCAATTGAATACGGTTAGCAATAATTTGATTTTTTAAATTGATCACAGAGGTTTGTGCCACAAACGAGCGTGTTTGGGCGTCGAGCACCGTGGTATAACTTTGTAGCCCGAGTTGATATTGTTCAAACGACAAGGTTTCGGCTTGTAGCGCATTGGCTTGCGACTTGAGGGTTGCTTGATATTGCAGCTGCAAGCTAGCATCGAGGTCTAAGGCGTTTTCTACCTGTTCAAAGGCAGTAAATAAGGTGCTGAGATATTGCTGCTCTTGTTGTTTCAGCTGCAGTTTTTGTTGCTCTGTTTGTGCTTTTAAGCGCCCAGCATTAAAAATCGGTGAGGTTAGCCCAGCAAACACAGACCAACTGCTAAAGTCGCCATCAAATAAATTGCCAAACTCGCTGCTATTAGTGCCAACACTGCCACCTAACTTTAATGATGGGTAACGTTGTTTTTGGGTGTACGCGACACTGGCATCTTGGGCGAGCAGTTGATACCAAGCACTTTGCAGTGCAGGCTTACGTTTAACTAACTCACTAGGCACGCCTACTTCAATGCCTTTAGGTAATAGTGGTAGTTTGGCGTTAACCATTAATTTAGCGGCTGGATACCCTCCTAATAAACGCTCCAATTGGCGGATGTCAGAATTTAACTGAGTACGTTGACCATAAAGATTCGATTGTTCGTTATAAAATTCATTTTGGGTTAAATACACATCTAACGCGGTATTTAATCCTTGCACATAACCTGACTCAATAATCTCAAAGCTAACCTTGGCATTGTCGGTGCGGCGTTTATATAACTTAACCAGTTGTTGCGATGTCACTACTTGATAATAAGCACTCACTACTTCGGCCACTAAATTGTCGCGCGCTTGTTGATAATTCGCTTCAGCGGTTAGTAGGTTTAGCTTGGTGACTCTGGCGTTATCAGATAATTTGCCCCAGATATCTATCTCGTAGTTTACATCTAAGCTTAAACTGTTGGTGTTAGTTTGGGTGTCATTATTGCCATTTCGCCCAGTGTTGAGTGCACCCGTTAGTTCAGGCCAAAAGTTAGCGTCACTAACAACAAGCTGCTGCTTGTTAACTTCTACATCTAAGGCCAGTTGAATAAGGTCTTGATTACGATTAAGTGCAATGCTGGCAAGTTCTAACAACTGTTGCGTGGCAATGGCATCGACCCAGGGTTGGTTTTGTTGTAATGATTGAGCACTGGTATGCCACGTTTGCGGCAACTCAGGATTAACCTGCTTATCATCAATATACGTTTTGCTGCTGCAGCCGGCTAATATGCCCAACGAGATTGCAATTAACGTTGCAGTAAGGGGGGAATTCATCGAACTCACTTCCAAAATGTCATTATTTTTATGTTAACGATTTTAGAGATTTACAACTAAAAGTTACAGCCTTTACTCGGTAACTTTGCATGTTTTTACAAAGTAACAACTGTGTCGTTATTTAATGTCGATATCAATAGTTTATTTGGGGAACTCACAACAACAAAACACCCATCAAATCCAAACAATTAGTAAGACTAAACAAACACTTAAACTTAAATGGTGATATTTGCATTGATGATGTAATGCCGCTGCATCACTACCTTGCTATAAGACATACTTTCTTACATTCATCGCTTATCGACCAGTGAATTGACCGCTATCAATCATGGCTGAGATGTAAACTCAATAGATAAACGCTTAGTTGGGAGGGTGACAACGCAATAACAGCGTAAAGAGAAGAATAAGAGAAACCGAATTTTTAACAGAAGTACTGAACTTCAGTCATCAATATATGAGCCAACAAACGGTACAGCCAAACAGAATAAGATAAGCTGTAAACATTGCACTGAATTAACAAACTATACCGCTATGTACGGAAAATATGGTTACTACATTCATTGCAACCAATGCGCTAAAAATACTCAAATGAAACACCCCTGCCATAAATGCCAAAGTAAGCACACTAAAGTACAAAAACGCAAAGAGTCTTATACATTGCATTGCCAAGATTGTGGTTTTGGGCATCAGATAATCTAAGGATTAAATAAATTGAACAGCATGCAAAATGGCAAATTGGTTCGTTGGAATACTTATCAAGGCTATCGAAGCGTTAATAAACAACAAGCCATATTGAATGGCTCAATATGGCTTGTTAGGTTTTTGTGATTATTTATTCAAGCTTCATTTGATCACCCGCTTGAAAGAACCATGTTTATGGGTGAAGTCGCTGAAACAATGAATCTTTAAGCTCTGCTCTGTGATGCTTTAATTGATGCATGGCTTCATCATCAATCGGTGCACCTCTTAGTTCTAACTTTCTAATTTCTTCGTCTAAGTCATTATATTTTTTGGTATCAACTGCAAAGCGTTCATCGCTTGCAACCAGTTTGACAATGATATCTTTATGTTCTGGAAACTCGTTCAACAGGGAATGGTTTTCACCTAGCATGGACACCTCTTCTTATCTGATTAATAGACTTTAAAGCAGTATAGGACACTCAGAGTCGTTCTTCATGTCAGACTCAAGCTTACACTTTATTTAAGCTAAGATGACAAAGCATAAATACACGTTAATCTAATTGCTCATAGCACAGTTATCACCTAAAAATATGTCACTCATTCAAGGTTATTTGTCATCAAAACAAGCCTGAATCAAGCTAAAAGGCATATCAGGCACTAAGCCGAAGTGAGTTTTTAAAGCGGTAAAGTATGCTGCCTTATCCGTTAATTCTTGTTCGATGACACCACTGTGCGTTGTGATTTTCAAATGTTGATTAGCTAACGTTGTTACGCCTTCTGCAGTGGCGATAGCGGCAATGCACATTAAGGTAAAATGCGAGCTAGGGTGTGTTGACGAAAAATGATTTGCTACCACTAAATCGTTATCGCAGACATAGGTCATGTCCAAACTGTATAAGTCTTTCCAAGCATCAAGGTGATGGATTTGCAACATCACCCCAAAGCGATCGTCTTCAATAAAGCGAAAACATTGCAAGTCAGTATAAAGTGGCTCGTTTAATCTTATCGGTAAGGGCGCACGTGGAGTAAACGCACCAAAACCTGCATCCACTAACCATGGTTTATTATCAATGGTCACTAACGACACGCGGTGACCACGGCCAGTAGGCTGTTCAAGTAAATGCACCCTGCCCAGTAAGGCGCGTACTTCAAAACCTAAGCTACTAAGCAAGCTCAATAACAAGCCGTTAAGCTCATGACAATAACCGCCTCGTTGTTGATGGATCAGCTTTTCAAATATCGCATCATCATCAAGGTTGATAGCTTGGCCGTTAATGACTGAAAAATTCTCAAATGGTAATGAACGATGCTGCGCCTGATGAATTTGACGCAAGTTATCTAATGATGTTTGAGTATTAATGGGTAAACCAATGCGTTGAAAGTATTGCGTTAATTGCTGTTGTTGCATGCTATAACCTAACTGACTTAAAGAGGGGCTAATTTGTTGCTGGGCAGCTTACAACCTCAAGCTAGGTTGAGGTAAAGCCTTTTTTTCACCTTATAGATAACCTGTCGCAGCAATGCAGGCTTATACGTTAAACAACAGCTGTCGCGGGAAGCAACTTATGCTTTAAACAACAACGCTGTCGCTGCAAGCATAACCTGACATAGCCAGTAGACTGCTTTCAATCACTTAGCTCAAAGATAAAACCATAAGCTGACATAAAATATAACCATAAGCTGACAAATTTCTAGCGCTTATCTTTATTAGTAAACCTATTTGTATTTAAATTACATTAAGTGTTCTTTGATATATGTAGATACAGCTGTAGATTTATAATAAATAGCAATATCCAAACAATTAATCGCTTTATTTTTTGAGATTACCCCTACAGGTATTGTATAGGTCTTCTTCCATCGGCCGCCGTGTTCAATCATAGTTTTGAATAAATTAAGCTCATCCATTTATGCAGCCATCATCAAAGGCGTATATTTCATTGAATTCATCCGATGCTCTAGTTCACGTCAGCGCCTTTCCTTATAATAACTCCCCTAACTGTGTACAAATTTACTTGACCACATCAGCCATTTATGTGGTCCTGATCTGGATGCGTTGATATTACCAAATCCACTTCGTCAGTTAAATAATGCTCTTTCACATGATGAAGCAATTTTTGACCATCATCTTTATAACCACCGTCGATAATGATTACTGTTTGTTCGTCTCTACCCCCATGTAAGTTGCCATACCTTAGTGCAATAGCGTCACCGCTATTCGATTTTTCACCTACTGCTAAAATATCAATTTCATAACCCATATTATTTATTAGCTCCAATCTTGTGATGTTAACAATTGGGTTGCAAGTTTAATTTTTTTTGGTGAAATAACTGAGATGTAAATCACAGGTTAATTAATTGCTTGTCTCATCGCTTGTTCCTTGAATTAATTTAGAGTGAGGCACTCGACTAATTTTGCGGTAAATTGTTTAAATACAATAACAAGCCGCTAAAACTTCAAACATTTCCTCGGTGATAGTTCGTTCTAAGACATTAATATCTGAATTATAGGTAATATATCTAGATGTATTACTATTTATTAACCTTACTAATATTCGAGTATAGAAAGTAACGTAGTTAAATGATTAAACTGTGATTATTGTCAATTATTCTTTACGCCTGTTGGCGTGTATAAATAATGAACTTAAATTTATAAAAAATACTGGAACTTGGAATGTTAAAGAAGATAAATATTATCCTGTCATTAATGATATTCACATTTATTTCTTTTCCTATATTAGCCGATGAAGTAGGCACTATTGATGGACAATTCAATGTCAATAATTTCGGTGATCCTAATTACCATATCCAGTTAATTGTTCCAGACTCAATCAATCATTTTACTCCAGCACTTGCCCTTGACTATAACCCTAATATTGCCAATAACGAATTCACTAAAGGCTGGGCGCTTTCTGCAAAATCCACAATTTCAACCTGTATTGCCCCCGAGCGTACTCAACATTATTGGCATCATCATGAATATGTGCCCGATTTATGTCTTGATGGCAAACGGTTAGTACTTGTTAATGGTAAACATGGAAGCCGTGGTGCTGAATATCGTCAAATTAATAATGATAATATTAAAGCTGAAATCGTTGATTATGGTACGGATAACGAACATCCATTACCGACAAAAATGAAAGTATATGATGGTCATGGTGGCTATGGTGTATATCAAGCCAACACAAATAACGACAATGCATATGTATTAGCCAGAACTGAGCAGTATGATAAGAATAATAATGTAATAAATTATCAGTGGGATTTTTCAGGGGACTGTTTTCTATGTTTGAAAACAATACAGTATGGATTTAAAAAAGGTGAATTCGGTGGACAACAATTCCAAGTTAAATTTAATTATAAGTCTTCTTCACCTCAATTAATATCAGGACATGGTGGCACATTTAAACTCGATGATGTTATCGATAATATTGAATTTTCATTTAATGGCTCCTCACTCTATCAATATCGTTTAACCGTCGATAACGCGCAAGTTAACGGTGATTATATTGCCAAGCATCTCAGTGAAATAACACGTTGCAGTGATATGTATCATTGCATATCACCAACTAGATTCACCTATCAATCTACTGGGTTACCCGCACTTTCTCTACCCCAAACATTAAATGGAACTGATTATAAAAACTTGCACGATTTTACTTTTGGTGATGTTGATGGAGACGGGGATAAAGATTTTGTCGGAATTAACCAAAATAACAAGGTGGTGGTCAGCGTTAATCAATCAGGTAATTATTCTGCCTCACAAGCGCTACCGCTAAGCGCGGCAATTTCAAGTGCTTTTCATAACAAAAATATACTCAAAGACATTAAATCTATAAAAATTGATTTACTTAACGAGACTGATATGGGTCCTTTGGGTAAGCGCATCTCCTGGAGTGATATTGCTGTCACAACTAATACTGGTGTATTTATTAGTCAATTTAATAGGCAAAATAAAACATTTTCGCCTTTTAAATTGGTGTATGACCGCAGTATAAAATGTAGTGACCGAGTTGGCACCTCCCACACGGTTGATTGTAAAGATATGCAATACCTTACAGGAGATATTCATTACGCTGATATTAATAATGATGGCTTTATGGATTTGGTTGAAGTGCCAACTTATGGCTATTCAAACAAAGATGATGCAAACTCACGTCATTCGTTCGCTACTAACAAATTAGGCCTTTCAGATACTCAAATTAAAGATGTAGATAATTATGGTAGCGTGAAGTTTAATGACATCAGTGTATTTTATAGTATTGCTAAGGCAACGCAGGAACATTACAAGTTTGGGGATTACTACAGTCACGGTTTATCAAAGTCGGCTCTAGCATCTAGTATTAGTCTCTATAAAGAAAACAGCATCCATTTCTTACCCAATATTAAATTTAATCCTTATATTACTAATCCTAGTGATAAGCCAACATTTGTGTCTTCGGCATTAGAAAGTCAGCCTCAACGCTGCTTTAGGGCGCAAAAAGGTGTGACGAATAAAGATGAATTTAGTCCATTAAATACCATCGCAATATCTAGTTCAACGGGAGCAAGCCTTAAACGCCCTAAGCTATTTGATACGCAAGGAACGTGTGAACGAGAAGTTTTTGTTGCTGATTTAAATGGTAATGGTCGATTAGATAAAGCGGTTATTGATAAAAATGGGACATTTTTTTATTTTGAACAGGGATTGAAAACAAGCAGCAACGATAAAGAAACGGCAATTGAATTCCTATCAGGCGGTAATAAATTTAGTAACGACATTAACAATTATCAACGTAACATCATTAATCGCAAGGATGACTTATCTAATGGATTAGTTAGCCGTGTAACTTACCCGCGTCAATTTCAAGACGTAAATGGCGATGGATTAGCTGATTTTGTTGAATATAAAGATGATGGTGTTTATGTTGCATTAAATGATGGCGCGTCATTATTGCCGTCTCGTTTATGGACGACATCTTTTGGTCGCAGAAGTGGTTATGACCGAGTAAGAAAAGAAGCAATAACAGGGCTTGGATATAATAACTGGGGTGAAGCAAGTAGATTTGTTAGCCAAATATGGTTTGAGGTTCCACCAAGAAAATTAATCGATGTCAATGGTGATGGGGTGGTAGATATAGTTGGGGCCAATGCCAATGGTGTCAAAATATTATTATCCAAGGCTCAAAAAGGCACACTTAACACAATAACAGATGGATTGGGGCGTCATGTTGACATTGAGTATGGTAAGCCTTCTCATCAACGTAGCGCGGTTTCGTTAGTTTCGTCATTGGGGGTCGTTTCAGCAAACAAATTGGTTGTGACGAAAGTAACCAGCTCAGCAAAAGGATTTAAGAAAAATCTAGATTATAGTTATTATAACTTCGTTAAAAACCCTCAGTTACATTTATTGTCAGGCTTTCAAACAGTAAAGGTGACAGAGAATACTCTGCTTGGCCAAAGAGTGACAAACTCCATCTTTTATCCCGATCCATTATTGTCAGGGCACCCTTATTCCACCAAGATGACACTCAGTGGGAAGCTTATATATCAAAAAGTACATTCGTTTGAACTTATATCTTCTGCTGTTACGCATTCGGGGGCCACTACTGGATACGAATATCCACATCAATTAGCTTATAACGTGTTGGATAAAGGGTACACAGAAACGAAAAGTGGAATTACAAACAGTCAATCCAATATTTCCTTTGATAGTTACCGTAACCCTTTAAAGGTAAAAGAATGCAAAGAGAAGCAAGGATGTCGTGACATCACATTCTCATACGCAAATTCAAACCCAATCAAGCCGCAATGGGAGTTGGATAGGCCTGTTAGTCGTACGATAATGTACGTTGATGACCTAATAGGAACACATAAAGATAAACAAGATTATACTTATGACAATACAGTTAATCCTACAACAATAAAACGCTATATAGACAGTGTTCTGACACAAACAATCGCGCTGACATATGACCGTTATGGAATTGTGTCAGCGAGTAATACCGCGGACAACACAACAAAACCTATCAGTCATCGACAAGAAAAATTCACCCATGTGTTGCAACAATGTCCGAGTTCCAGCAATCACTCAGGTATATTATTTCAACATCAAATACTTGAAAGTGGTTCGCATTGGATAAATGCAAGTACGGATTGTTTTGATAACACAGTACAAAATACGGTATATCATATTGACCAAGGTCAAAATATTACCGAGACTCAATACTCTCCTGCCGCCTTTAACTTAATTCAAGAAAAAAGCTATAACAAAGCTGCACCTTCAGTAAATAAGGTAACTCATTATCAATTTACATTTAGCCATATTGGCGAGCCGGGCACATATTTAGTACATAAAACAAGCGCTTGGGCGCCAGAAGAGAAAAACTATTTTGATGCAAAACAACGATGGGTTGAGAAGTCTCAAAAGCTTGTTGATGGTACTTCCTGGTCTGCAGTGTCACGTACCTTTAACTCTAATGATTTGGTGACATCATTAAGCTTGCCCTACCTAAAGGGGTATTCTCCACAATTTACTCACTATAAATATGATGACGCAGGACGAATACTGAGTATTAACCGCCCTTCAGACAATAACCTTTCCTTCCATTATAATTCGTTAAGCAAGCCTGATGTTGTCATTAGTGATAATCAAAATAACACCAAAACAATAAGTTATGATGGCTTTGGTCGCATTATTTCCATAGAAAATGCCTTAAATGATAATGTCTCTTATCAATATGCACCTTGGGCTGGTATTTCAAATATAACAGATGCTGTTAATCAGCAATGGCATGTCACTTATAATGGCGCAAGGCAACAGATTAAACTCGTTGACCCTTACATTGGTGTCCTGACGTTCGACCATGACAGCTTTAATAATCTAACAAGTGAACATTATGGTAATGGCGACATTGTTAATTATGCCTTTGATAACTTGGGGCGTTTGACCTCTAAGAGCAGTTCAAAAGACCATAAACAATATCGTTATTATTTTGATAGTTTAGGTAGAGAATTCAAGTCAGAAACATCATTGTCAGGACGTGTCACCTATAGAAAACAACGGACTTATTTCCCTTCTGGGCTACAAAAAAGCAAGAGCGTTTACGATACCAGTAGTGGGCATGCGGTGACCAATCTGGTTACTTACAACTATACCTCGTCAGGACAACTTAAAAACCAAACTGTAGACGGTTTAGGAATTGAAAATCATTATCTCAATGGCTATTTAGATTCAGTCAAAGGTTTAAATAATGGTCAATCTTTCATATCTTCGACGCTTGAGGCAAAAAACTTTTACACAGCTTACAAAAAACTTAAACAGGTTTATGTCAATCTAAAGTCAATGCAAGCAAGTTGTGATGCTCAGAAAAAAATAGTAGCAGACCACGAAAGAGGAAATGCCTTACCTTACAACCCTTTGCATAATGGCGTTGACCCTCGAATTGCAAGCGGGGTGCATTTTACTGGAGGGATTAATCCTGCCATAGCAAGTGGTTTTCATGCAACAGGTGCAATTAACCCAGCAATAGCAAGTCATGCGCATACATTGGGAGCAATGAGTGCTTCGGTGGCGGCTGCGCATTCTTTTGGGGCAATAGCCAGACAATCATTTGGCGCATCCCCTCCGCCTACTACAACATCAATAGTGAGAGGTTTGTTAGGTGGGAATTTGATTGATAACCACCATACAGACATCTTAAAAAGTTGTACTAATGGGCTTTCTGCTTTTCCTATTGATGCGCTGAATAACGCAGAGAAATTGCTGCCATCGTTGCACTTTGCCACCACTCATCCTATCGGTAGTATCAGCGGAACAACAAGTTACAATACATTCGATGTGTTGGCATTAACATTATTTACGGCGCATCATTCGATGCAACCCGAGATGTTATTTACTATCAAAAAACAAGATGCGTTGATATCAGCAAGTCATGTTGATTTTGGTAATGGAACCCAACAAAGTATCGTACGCATGTCTAATACAGGACAGATTGCTAACATCAAAACTGTTAGAGCTGGTGATAATCTTCAAAATATCAATTTTGATTATAATGATTTAAATTTGCTCAATACAAAAACAAATCTTATCACCGGTCGAACAGAGACATATCAGTATGATGATTTACAGCGAATTAGCCGTATTAACGTGTC
>NZ_JAAIKR010000013.1 GCF_018221465.1 Shewanella intestini
GCAGAAGCTGTTATGCCGTGTCAGTGGATGCGCATTATAGGCAGATTTGAGAACGGCGCAAGGGCTTTTTTGAAGTAATTTAGCAAAAGTGATTCAACAGATGTTTTTTTGGACTAAACGTGCAAAAAAGGGGCGAATCGCCCCTTTTTATCGTAATAATATCGCTATCGACCAAAGAATCGCGTTTCTTGTTTTGCCCCTCACGCTATAGGGCATTCTATTTGTAATGATGCAGATGGTATTAACAAGCACAAAGTAGCGGGCTGTTTGATTAGATTCTTCTTATTTAGATTAAACATCTTCCATCGAAGCTTTCAATATCTGATAACTTATATACCCTACTGTTAATAGAGCTCTGGCTATAAATATCATTTATCACCCACTCTTTAATCATAGTTTTAGAAGCTTTTGGTATTGAGTGCCTACATTATTGATAATAGATGATGATGGTAACGACAATCTGCTGTGTTTGCACGATAGAGCATCAGAGCATCTATCACCCATATTCCAGTTATCACATTTTTTGAACAAAAATAGCCTCTTTTTCATCTTTAATTAAGTTTTGCCTCTTCTATGGAAGTAAGAAACCGATATAATCGATCATTACGCTCTGTGGTGAGATACATATGAAGATTGGAACACCCTGTCTTTATTTGGTCAAATTTGACAATTAATGGGTTTAAAATGAATCAACAATTTCTTCCTTTATGTCGACCTGCTGTCGATGAGCAAGACATTCAAGCTGTCGTCGATGTTTTACGTTCCGGTTGGATCACTACCGGCCCGAAAAGTGCTGCGTTAGAGCAACAAGTAAAAGAATACACTCATACAGAGCATGTAGTTTCACTCAGTAGCGCATCGGCAGGTATGCATTTAGTGTTACTTGCTTTGGGAATTGGACCTGGCGATGAAGTCATCACCCCGTCATTAACTTGGGTTTCCACCATTAACCTCATTACACTAATAGGGGCTAAGCCTGTCTTTGTTGATGTTGATGCTGATACATTAATGACAGATGCACAATTGATTGAGCCGTTAATCACACCGCGCACTAAAGCGATAATTCCTGTCCACTATGCGGGGGCGAGTTTGGACTTGAACGCCCTTTATGCATTAGGTGAAAAATATAATCTGCCAATTATTGAAGATGCAGCCCATGCGATGGGATGTAAGTATAAAGGCCGCCCAATAGGCCAAACCGGTACTTGTTTATTTTCTTTGCATGCCATCAAAAATATCACCACAGCAGAAGGCGGATTATTAACGACTCATGATGCTGCACTTGCAGAGCGAGTTAGACGCTTAAAGTTCCATGGTTTAGGCGTTGATGCTTTTGACCGTGAAACACAAGGTCGTGCACCTCAAGCTGAAGTCATTGAGCCCGGTTTCAAATATAACATGCCTGATATCTGCGCAGTTTTAGCATTAGGGCAATTATCTCGGATTGAGCAAATCACCAATAAACGCACTCTTTTAGCGCAACATTACCGCAGGCAATTACAACAACTTATTGGCTTTACCCCCTTAAGTGTCCCCACACACCCTCATACCCATTGTTGGCATTTATTAATAGTACGAGTGGATCAATCAAAAGCGGGCATCAATAGAGATGAACTGATCGCTCATTTGAAAGTCGAAGGCATTGGCGCAGGTATTCACTTTAAAGCGGCGCATACGCAAAAGTATTATCGCGAGAATTACGACACTAAGTTTGGGGCAATTACCCCTAACTTGGTCAACACCGAATTTAACAGCGAACAAATTTGCTCTTTACCCTTATTCCCTGAAATGGAAATAGAAGATGTAGATAGAGTAATCAGCGCAATAAAAACCATTGTTGGACAATAAACATGAAGCATAACCAAAGCATCGACTTCGTTTCGATTGTGATTCCGGTATACAACGAAGAAGCCACACTGCCTGAATTATTAAGACGCACATTAACAGCCGCTAACTCAATGAATAAGCACTTTGAACTGATTCTAATTGATGATGGCAGCCGCGATAAAAGTGCAGAGCTGATTGAAGCCGCAGCAGCTGAGCAAGATAGCCATGTCGTTGGGATTATATTAAACCGTAATTATGGCCAACACAGCGCAATAATGGCAGGGTTTGAACATGTTAGAGGTGACTTAATCATTACCTTAGATGCTGACTTACAAAACCCGCCTGAAGAAATCCCTAATTTAGTTGCTAAAGCAGAAGAAGGTTTTGACTCTGTTGGAACGGTTCGTCGTAATCGTCAAGACAGTCGTCTTCGTCGTTACCCTTCTAAACTCATCAACAAACTCGTTAAGCGCTCAACCGGTGTAGAAATGAATGACTACGGCTGCATGTTACGCGCTTACCGTCGTCATGTAGTTGACGCCATGCTTGAGTGTCATGAACGCAGCACCTTTATTCCAATTCTAGCCAACGGCTTTGCTAGAAATACAGCGGAAATAGATGTTCATCATGATGAACGCGCAGCAGGTGAATCTAAATACAGCTTTTTAAGCCTCATCAATTTGATGTTTGACCTACTGACCAGCATGACCACCGCCCCATTACGTATGTTAAGTATTGTTGGCGGCGGAATAGCGGCAATAGGACTTCTGTTAGCGACCTTTTTAATGATATTGCGTGTGATATATGGCGCAGCTTGGGGCGTTGATGGTGTTTTCCCACTTTTCTCTGTGTTGTTTATTTTCATTGGTGCGCAATTTGTCGGTTTAGGATTATTAGGCGAATACATTGGCCGAATTTATTCTGATGTAAGAGCCAGACCAAGATATTACGTGCAAGACATCCTTGTTGGTGAAGCCACAAAAGATGCACGCGAATCAGACGAAAACAAATAATCACCATAAATTTTATATTTTAACTTTTGTAAGGAAATTCTATGAAAGCAGTCGTTTTTGCTTATCACAACATTGGTTGCGCAGCTATTAAGAGCATGCTTGAAAGTGGTGTTGAAATTGCCGCCGTTTTCACTCATGTTGATGACGCTAATGAAAATGTCTTTTTTGAATCAGTTGCCAAGCTTGCTGCTAACAAAGGCATTCCTGTTTTTGCACCTGAAGATGTTAACCATCCTTTATGGATTGAAAAAATCAAAAAGATGGCACCAGATGCCTTATTCTCTTTTTACTACCGTCATATGTTGAGTCAAGAAATTCTGGATATCGCCCCTAAAGGCGGGTTCAATTTACACGGCTCATTGTTACCACACTATCGCGGCCGCGCACCTATCAATTGGGTGCTAGTTAATGGTGAAACGCAAACAGGTGTCACTTTACACACCATGACAGCTAAACCTGATGCTGGCGATATTGTCGCTCAACAAAAAATTGCTATCTCTGATACCGATACTGCGGCAACCTTACATCATTCAATGACCCAGGTAGCCAGCCAGTTATTGGCAGAGACGCTGCCAAAAATTGTTAATGGTAGTCATACATTAACGAAGCAAGATGCAAACCAAGCAAGTTACTTTGGCCGCCGCACGCCTGCTGACGGTGAAATAAAGTGGACTAATGATTCACGCACCGTGTTCAACTTAATTCGTGCGGTTACCGAACCCTTCCCTGGTGCATTTTCATTCTTAGGCGAACGTAAAGTTATTATTTGGAGTGCAACTGCATCACAAAAAAGTTATGACGTAACCCCTGGTAGCATTGTAGAAACTAAGCCATTAACAATTGCATGTGCTCAAGGTTCAATTGTTGTTAATGCCGGTCAAACTGAAAACGGCTTATTCCTTAGCGGCGATCAACTGTCAACCGAAATGCACCTTGTTGCTGGCATGCGTTTTGGCCCACAAGCGAGTGCTGTCATTGCTGCAACTCGCCGCAAAAAAGTATTAATCATGGGGGCAAATGGCTTTATTGGTAATCATTTAACCAAGCGTTTGCTCGATGATGGTCAATACGAAATTTACGCTATGGATATGAGCTCAAATCAAATTGAGCAGCATTTAGCTCACCCTGATTTTCACTTCGTTGAAGGTGACATCACTATTCATAACGAATGGATTGAATACCACATTAAGAAGTGTGACATCGTATTGCCGCTAGTTGCGATTGCAACACCAATTGAATACACACGTAATCCATTAAAAGTATTCGAATTAGATTTTGAAGAAAACTTAAAAATTGTCCGTGCATGTGTCAAATACAACAAACGCATTATCTTCCCATCAACGTCTGAAGTTTACGGCATGTGTACTGATGAAGAATTTAATGAGGATACATCGCCACTAATTACCGGTCCAATTAATCGTCAACGTTGGATTTACTCAACCTCAAAGCAATTACTTGACCGAGTTATCTGGGCATACGGCAAAAAAGACAACTTAAAATTCACTTTGTTCCGTCCATTTAACTGGATGGGCCCACGTCTAGATAGCTTAAATTCAGCTCGTGTTGGCTCAAGCCGTGCAATCACTCAGCTGATTCTGAACTTAGTTGAAGGTACTCCAATTAAGTTAATCGATGGTGGCGAACAAAAACGTTGTTTCACAGATATTTCAGAAGCCATTGAAGCGTTATTCCGTGTAATTGAAAACAAAGATAACTTATGTGACAGCCAAATTATTAATATTGGCTCGCCAGATAACGAAGCCAGCATTAAAGTCATGGCAGAAACCTTAGTACAGAAGTTTGAACAACATCCTTTACGTGATCAATTCCCGCCATTTGCAGGTTATAACCTAGTGGAAAGCCAGTCTTTCTATGGTGACGGTTATCAAGACGTGCAACATCGCCGTCCTAGTATTGCAAATGCGAAGAAATTGCTTAACTGGGAACCTAAGATCATGATGGATCAAACCATTGAAGATACTTTAGATTTCTTCTTAAAAACTGCTGTTGAAGAGCAAAAATGAGCCAACAACCAGTAACGAAAGTCGGTCTTAGGATTGATGTTGATACTTATCGAGGCACCCGTTTAGGGGTGCCGAAGTTATTGTCATTGTTTGCAAAGCATGACATCAAGGCATCATTTTTCTTTACTGTTGGCCCAGATAACATGGGACGTCATATTTGGCGTCTTTTGCGCCCTGCATTTTTAAAAAAGATGCTGCGCTCAAAAGCGGCCAGTTTGTACGGATGGGATATTCTTATTCGTGGCACCCTTTGGCCAGGCCCTATCATCGGTAAAAAGCTAAAACATATCATTAGTGCAGCTCATCAAGCAGGTCATGAAATGGGGCTCCATTCATGGGACCACCACAAGTGGCAAATGAAAACCGATTTTATGTCAGCTGAGCAATTACACGACGAAATAAAAAAAGGTCATGACCTGTTAACAAACCTGATTGGCGAGTCGCTTTCAAGCAGTGCTGTTGCCGGTTGGCGTTGTACTGAGCAAACTTTAGTTGAAAAGCAAAAGTTTGCCTTTCAATACAACAGTGATTGTCGGGGTGAATCGATTTTTATTCCCGGTAAAGGTTTAACACCGCAAATACCTGTGACGCTGCCAACATACGATGAGCTTATCGGCCAAGGTAATATTGACCAACAAAACTACAATGATGAAATTATCAAGCGCATTTCATCTAGCAAACTTAATGTCTATACCATTCATGCGGAAGTAGAAGGCATTGTGTGCGCCGATATGTTTGAAGAGTTAATAGTAAAAGCTCGCGCTCAAAATATTGAATTTGTTCCTTTAATTGAATTACTCGATGATTGTGACAAATTAAGTTTACCGCAAGACTCAATTGTTAATATTGAGCTTGAAGGACGTGAAGGTTGGTTAACTCATCAACGTTCAATGGTTGAAAAAACTGCAAATTCTTAATTGGATGAAGAATGGCTAAATATAAAATTAATCTAGCGGTCATTGTGCCGCTATTTTTTATCGCGTTATATATCTTACCCCTTGGCATGCGTGACCTATGGTCTCCAGACGAGTTACGTTATGCCGAAATCGCCCGCGAGATGGTACACAATAATAATTGGGTAGTTCCCACCTTCAATGACATTAGGTATTTTGAAAAACCTATTATGGGCCATTGGATGAATGCTATTTCTCAGGTGATTTTTGGCGAAAATAATTTCTCTGCCCGTTTTGCATCGGCGTTTAGCACCTTTGGCGCGGCTTTTTGTCTGTTTTTATTAGTGGCAAGGTTTGCTAATAGACAACAAGCGTGGGTAACCACCGCAGTATTCCTGAGTTTATTCTTAGTCATTAATTTAGGCTCTTACAGCGTACTTGATGGCATGCTAAACATGTGGCTCACCGCTGCATTTACCGCCTTTTTCTATGCCGCTGACTCACCCACAAGTCGATCAAGAGTAAAGTATTATGGTTTGGCTGGGCTATTTTGTGCGTTTGCATTACTCACAAAAGGGTTCTTGGCACTCGCATTACCGGTGATTGTTGTGGTGCCATTTATGATTTGGCAAAAGCAGCTAAAAGATATCCTCAAATGGGGTTGGTGGGTCATGTTGGTGGCGTTAATTGTCACCCTGCCATGGGCATTAGCCATTCATGCCGCAGAGCCTGACTTTTGGCATTACTTTTTCTGGATTGAGCATATACAACGTTTTGCCGCTGAAGATGCACAACATGCATCTCCATTTTGGTATTACATGCCATTTTTATTGCTTGGCACTATACCGTGGCTATTTGTTGTCCCAAGTGCACTAAAGCACCTTTCAGGACAATGGGACTCGCGTTTAATTCGCTACGCGATTTTGTGGGCGGTTATTCCCTTTGTATTTTTCTCTATTGCAAAGGGCAAGCTGGCCACCTATATATTGCCGTGCATGGCGCCAATAGCGATTATTTTAGCTCAAGGCATTATTGCCGCTATTAAGCAAAAATCCAAAAGCTTTACTGTCGGTTCTTGGGTGAATGCGGGATTTTTCTTTGTCGTGGCCGCTGCGGTATTAATCCTGTTTTACATGGGCAAACTTCCGCTAACAGCAGATGAAACCTATCGACCATGGTTATTGGCATTTGTCCTTGTTTCATGGGGAAGCTTAGCCATTGTCGCCATTAAGGTGACTAGCCTTGAAGCAAAAGTCACCAGTTACATGTTAATGCCGTTAAGTTTATTTTTATTAGTTTGGGCCATTATTCCTAACATTAGTATTGATGGGAAAATGCCAGAAAGAGTGCTCAACCAAGTGAGTTCTTTAATTACTGAAAATACGGTATTAATGGCCGACCACCCAAGTTCAATGTCGGCATTTAGTTGGTACTTTAAGCGTGACGATGTGTATCTAACCGGTGCTAAAGGTGAGCTAACTTATGGGTTAAATTACTCTGACTCTAGCCATCGTTATGTGGCTGAAGATGATTTAAACCATTTTATTCGCCACCAGCAACAACAGCACTCGGTGATGATTTTATTCCGAGAAAGAGAAACACCAGACCACTTGACGCCACCAGACGAAAAAGTGGTACGAGGTAAGTATCGCGTGTATTACTATAAAAAAGATCAGTAACCTGATGACGCTAATTTTATTTTGCTTGTCGGTTATCGCAAGTTCTTTGAGCCAGTATTGGCAAAAACGCGCCTCTGCTTTTTTAGAGGCGCAGCCAACACTGAGCTTAAGTCAAAAGCTCTTTAACAAGCCTATCATCCTCAGTATTTTGTTCTTAGGTTTGGGCGCGTTAACTTGGCTTGCGGTACTAACTGATTGGGAAGTTTCAACCGCGTATCCACTATTGAGCATTAACTTTATCGTTATGCTGGTAATGTCAAAGTACTGTTTTAATGAAGTCATTGCGCTGAAACAATGGCTTGGCGTGGCATTTATCATGGTTGGAGTGGCACTACTTAGCGGAGGTATTGCATGGTAGTTAACGCTAAAAACAACCAAGGTATTGTGTTGGCTCTAGTGAGTGTTATGTTAATTTCTACGGCGCAATTAGCCATGAAATGGGGCATGGGGTCGCTTAATCAATTATGGCCACAACTGCAATTATTGGTAAGCCCATTAGAGTTACTGGCCATCATTAAGCTTAGTTATATAAGTTTAAGTGCTGTATTAGTCGGCCTGTGTTGTTATGCTTTATCAATGCTGTGTTGGGTGATGGCATTAAAGCATTTACCACTTTCAACGGCTTACCCTATTTTAAGCTTAAGTTACGTTTTAGTGTACTTAGGCGCAATTAGCTTACCTTGGCTTAATGAAGCAGTAAGCAGCGCTAAAATGCTCGGCATTGGCTTTATTCTATTGGGTTTATATTTAGCTATTCCGCAAAAACGTAGTATTCATTAAGCTTAGTGTCAGAGTCACTCGACATCTACTCGCGCTTTATGCTTTAGAGTTTAAAACAAAAAACGCATTCAATTGAATGCGTTTTTTATTGGTTCATCTGCAACGGTAATTAGTCAGAACCAAATAGGTCGCGAGTATAAACCTTGTCTTCTACGTCCAATAAATCATCCATCATTCTATTCGATACAATTACATCAGACTGTTGTTTAAAGTCATTAAGGTCACGTACTACAGTAGAATTAAAATAACTGTCTTGTTCCATTACGGGTTCGTAAATCACCACATTAATGCCTTTGGCTTTAATGCGTTTCATAATTCCTAGTATTGACGATGCTCGGAAATTATCTGATCCAGTTTTCATAATTAACCGATATAACCCTACCGTTTGTGGCTTACGCTTTAATATTGACTCAGCAATAAAGTCTTTACGCGTGGTATTGGCGTCGACAATCGCGCCAATAATGTTATTAGGCACATCTTGATAGTTGGCCAACAACTGTTTGGTGTCTTTGGGCAAGCAATAACCACCATAACCAAAAGATGGATTATTGTAATGAGAGCCAATACGCGGGTCTAAACCAACACCTTCAATAATCTGCCGTGAAGACAATCCAAGGCTTTCGGCATACGTATCAAGCTCATTAAAATAAGCCACCCGCATTGCTAGGTATGTATTTGAAAATAATTTAATCGCTTCGGCTTCGGTGTCATCAGTAAATAATACGGGTACATCTTTTTTAATCGCCCCTTCCACTAATAACCCAGCAAACATCTCGGCGCGGGGTGAGCGCTCACCAATCACTATTCGCGACGGGAACAAGTTGTCATGTATCGCCCGTCCCTCACGTAAAAATTCAGGCGAGAAAATAATATTGGCATGTGCTAAGTGCTGCTTTAATGTTTTAGTGTAGCCCACTGGCACGGTTGATTTGATCACGATGATAGCGTGTGGATTAATTTCAATCACATCTTTAATAACCGACTCTACTGAGCTGGTATTAAAATAATTGGTTTCAGGGTCATAATCAGTGGGAGTAGCAACTATGACATAGTCAGCACCAACAAAAGCTTGATGCTTATCTAACGTTGCAGTTAAATTTAATTCCTTATTTTTGAGAAAATCCTCAGCTTCATTATCCACAATAGGAGAAATACGTTGATTAAGTTGTTCAACGCGAGTGGGGTTGATATCAAATGCAACAACTTCATTATGTTGCGCAAGAATAATGGCATTGGATAAACCAACATAACCTGTTCCAGCAATAACAATCTTCATAAACGACTATACCTAGCCTAAGAGCCTTAATTGAAATCAGTGTAATAAATTACTATGACAACAAACAAGTCAAACTCAACAAAGCACAGATTTAACCTTAAAAACCCATAATCATGATAACATTGGCGTAATATTGTCCATCCAAAAATGATATAAAATCAAAGGAAACTCCATGGTTCAGTCACTTCGCGCATACAAAGGCATTTCTCCACAATTTGATTCCAGTGTCTATATCGATGAAGCCTGTGTGTTGGTAGGCGATATCCGTTTAGCAACAGATGCCAGTATTTGGCCGTTAGTTGCAGCCCGTGGTGACGTGAATGTTATTCGCATTGGTGAACGCTCTAATGTTCAAGATGGGTCGGTACTTCATGTTACTCGTAAATCAGCAGCTAAGCCCAATGGCCATCCGTTAATTATTGGTGATGACGTCACTATCGGGCATAAGGCCATGCTTCATGGTTGCCAAGTGGGTAATCGGGTTTTGGTTGGTATGGGCGCGGTGATTTTAGATGGGGTTGTTATTGAAGATGACGTCATGGTTGCAGCTGGTAGCGTAGTGCCACCAAATAAAACCTTAGTGAGTGGTTTTTTGTATATGGGCAACCCTTGTAAGCAAGCACGCGCATTAACTGATGCTGAAATCGCATTTTTGGCACAATCGGCAGATAATTATGTTCGTTTAAAAAATGAATATTTGCAGGATTAGCATGCGCTAGCCGCTTATGATGTAACAATTAAAAGCGACCAAACTGGTCACTTTTAATTTGCCTCATTTATTTATGGCAACTTTTAAATAAATACGTTCACGCATTATTGGTAATTTATATCAAACACAATAACTCGTATTGTAGGTTGAACGTCAGTTAAACGCTTACTGCCGTCAGTTGTCGATAAAAACACATACTCACACAAACCATGGTTAGCAATTAATAATCACTTCACCAGCGTCATTAACACGTTCTTGCTTTATCAATGTTTCTGCTAAGTCTTCAATATCAAACCGTAATAACTCAAATAGCGCAGCTGCATTATCGGCATTAACCACATCTACCTGCTCAGAGCCAGTTAATTGCGCCAATTGAGATAAAACATCAAAGCCAATAATACAAGGTAACACCTGACCACTTTGCTGCGCATTAAACATCACCGAGTTTTCACTGATGGCCAGCTCATTATCAAATTGAATTGCTTGATTCATCATTTACCTTTGTTGTTATTGAGCCATTTGTAAGCGTAATTGGGCCATGGTGTCACTCATATTAGGTTTAACACCACGCCAGACATAAAAACTTTGCGCAGCTTGGCCAACTAACATCCCTAACCCATCAGCCACACTTTTAGCGCCTTGTGCACCTGCCCACTGATTAAACAGCGTGGTTTGCGCACTGTAGGTCATATCATAGCAATGGGTTTGAGCGTTAATTATCTCGCTTGGCAACGTAATCAGCTCGCCAGCTAATCCTGCTGATGTTGAATTGATAACAACATCAAATGGTTGAGATAGCTGTGCGATTTCACAAGCATTCACATCACCAATATCAGCAAAAATGGCAGCTAAAGCCTGCGCTTTGGTAAAGGTTCTATTGCAAAGTGTCACCTTCGCACCGGCATCGAGCAGTGGCTTGAGGCAACCGCGTGCAGCGCCACCAGCACCGACCAACAAAACTCGTTTATGCGTCAGTTCACCAAAATGCGCTTCTACATCCGTCACCAAACCAACACCGTCGGTATTATCACCACGAATACGTCCATCGGCTAACTTAATTAAGGTATTCACCGCCCCAGAAAGCTGAGCCAACTCGCTCAGCTCATCACAAAGCTCAAAAGCCTGTTGCTTAAAAGGCGCGGTAACATTTGCCCCTTTTCCACCTTGGCCGAAGAATAATCTTAATGACTGAGGAAACTGATCCACGCCCGCCAATATAGCCTCGTAACTTAGGTTTTGCTGAGTTTGTGCGGCAAAATCCGTATGGATAAATGGCGACTTGCTTTGCGCTATCGGGTTGCCAAAGACGGCATACTTGTCGGTCATCAAAATTCCTAAAGTCAGTATGAATAGGTTTATCCTACTATCATACTCGCTTAGCGGGTATATGCTCTAGGCATGTTTGACTCAGTTGTGTAACGATCACGCAATTTATCATGACGACTTGTTGTGGATTGTTGTTCTCCACCAATCCACATGGTGTCAACTTGTGTCGAGTACTCAAATGGGTCACCGCTCCATAACACTAAGTCGGCTCGCTTACCAACAGCAACCACGCCGGCATCGATCTTAAATGTCGTTGCCGCATTCACGGTAACTGACTTTAATGCCGCGTTATAGTCCATACCGTTTGCAACGGCACTGCCAACAACATAACGTAACGCGTAAATACTATGAGCACCGTGTGAAGCAGTTAAGATGACTTTTACCCCCGCTTGTTGCAGTTTGGCAGCATTATCGAGTGAGTTATGCAGTGAATCAAAGCTCTCAGGTAAGTTTCGTAAACCATTCATCACCACAGGAACATTGGCCGCGGCAATTTGTGGCGCTATCAATACTGCATCTGCCGCGCCAATCAGCACTAGCTGTAATTGGAAATGCTGTTTTAATTTCAGTAACGTTAAAATATCACTGGCTCTATCCACCTTTACGGCCAAGATTTTATCGCCACTTAACACGGCATTGAGTATTTTAGACTCATCATTGACAGCGTCTGTATCTGCTTTATCTTTGTCATCGATAAGCGCTTGCTTAGCATCTTCAAGTTGAGTAAATAACGCTTGCATACCAACTGCGCGAGAACCCTCGTGTGACGCACCAAGGTGCACCACTAATGCTCCTTTGTTAGATAAGATACTGTCCCACTCACCATTCATTTGTGTATTAAAGGTTTGCCCAGCGAAAATCCCTTCACCGCCATCAGCGTTAACTACACTAGTCGTTAGACCGCCTTTACGTGCAAAGGCGATTGCCGTGCTTTTAGGGTTAAAAGCAAAACTGGGATCAAAGAGAATATCTATTTTATCGTCTCTAGTGTCGCGACTGTCTTTCACTTGACCCACTTCTACCAAACCAACGGTATTTAGCGCGCCAATAAAGCCTGGTGTAAGGATTTTCCCCTTACCATCGATAACCGTCTGTGCAGAAATAACACTAGGATTAATGGCAGTAATTTTACCGTTACCAAAAACAACCGTCGCATTATTAAGTACACCTGCGTCTGTTGCAGTATGCACGGTGACATTTTCTATCGCTACGCTTTGCGCCAATGCAGTAGTTGCCACTAAGGTACTGGCTACAGATAGCGCAACCATGGTGTGTTTTATTTTATTCATGGCATCGCTCCTTATTCTTGACCTAATAGAAAATCACTAATGGCTTGGTATTTTTCATCATCGCGGTCATAAACTTTAGCGCCATCAATAAATACTTTTTCAGCTTGTGCATAAACACTAAATGGATTGGTATTCCAAATAACGACATCAGCATTTTTGCCAGCTTGTAACGACCCCGTTTTGTCTGCCACACCTAATGACTTAGCCGCATTTGAGGTAATCCAACCAATGACATGCTCTTCTGTTAGCATAAAACCATTGGTATTGGCGCTATACATAATTTTGGCAGCTTCTTGGTTTAAACGCTGAATCGTGGTTGATGAGTCAGAATGCACAATAGCGCAAGCATTTTTAGCACTATCAACAATGGCAACATTTTCGATTACGGTGTCGTATGCTTCCATTTTAAATCCCCACCAATCGGGCCACATTGCAGCACAGTTGCCATTTTCACTGAGTAAGTCAGCAATTTTGTAAGCTTCAATCGCGTGGTGGAATGTACCTGAGTGGTAATTAAATTCTTTGCCTAAATCAATCATCATCGCCATCTCTTCAGCTTTATAGCAGTGGTTATGGATGATGATTTCCCCATCTAACACCCCTTTTAAGGTATCAAGGGTTAAGTCTCTGTTTGGCGCTTGTGGGTTTAAACCTTTGGCATAGTCTGCTTCATATTTATCCCAAGCCCGTTTGTACTGTGTCGCGTCAATAAATGCTTGGCGATAGCCAGCCATATTTCCCATTCGGGTCATTGGTGCTTGTTTACGTTTCCCGTATAAGCCTTTAGGATTTTCACCACAAGCCATTTTTAAACCATAAGGTGCTTGAGGAAACTTCATTGCCTGCATGGTTGTTGCCGGCATATTCTTCAAGGTCACACCTCGGCCGCCAATTAAGTTTGCTGAGCCTGGTAGAATTTGTAGCGTGGTCACGCCACCTGCACGGGCACGATTAAAGCCAGGATCTTGTGGCCAAACACTGTGCTCTGCCCATACCTCGGCGGTATTTGGAGAAGTCATCTCATTGCCATCACTGTGTGATTCAGCGCTAGGGCTTGGATAAACCCCTAAGTGAGAATGCACATCAATAATCCCCGGTGTAACCCATTTACCTTGCGCGTTGATCTCAATAGCATCTTTTGCAACGAGATCGACACCCACCGCACTGACTTTACCGTCAACCAATAACACATCAGCATTATTAAGGCGTTTGCCTGTACCGGTTAATACGGTGGCATTGGTAATTAACGTGCTTTGGCTAACAAGAGGTTGATAAGTACTAGGATAAGGATTTTTGTTAATTGTCACTTTTGGATCTTGTTGCTCTGTAGGTTGGCAACCCATCAAAACAATTGAAACCGCGATTGCAACCGCGCAAGAGGCGAATTTAGCCATGGAGCTCTCCTTGTTATTTTGCGTTAATTTAAACAAGTTGGCTGAGTAAATAAATACAATTTCATATTTATTTGGTTTCAAAACGTTAACAAAATATCAAATAATTGTTTTCATTTAAGATCACTTTAATTAATGGGCCTTCGCGAGTTCATTCATTCTGCATTTTTTCTTTTGGCTTCTCTGTGCAAAAGAGCTTCCCATGCTAAAAATGAATATTTAAGGCATAAAAAAACCTGAATATCTTTACGATATTCAGGCTTTCTTTACTGCTTATTTGTACACTAAGCGTTTAAGGGGCTAGTTCGCTTTTGCTAACCAATCTTGCGGTTTTAGATAAACCTCATACAGTTCAGCTTCTGGTGAGTCAGGCTCTGGCGTAAACCCGTATTCCCAGCGTACTAGAGGTGGCATTGACATTAATATCGACTCAGTTCGCCCGCCTGTTTGTAACCCAAATAAAGTGCCACGATCATAAACAAGGTTAAACTCAACATATCGACCACGACGATATAGTTGAAATTGACGTTCTTCATCTTGGTATTCAAGATCTTTATTGCGAGTAACAATGGGTTCGTAAGCATCAATAAAGCCACTGCCCACCGCCTGCATGAAAGCAAAGCTTTGCTCAAAACCAGCTTCATTGAGATCGTCAAAGAATAACCCACCTACACCGCGAGTTTCATTTCGATGAGGTAAGAAAAAATAATCATCACACCACTTTTTATATTTAGGGTAAGCCTCATCACCAAACGGCTGACAAATATCGTGCGCAGCTTGATGCCAACCAATCACATCTTCTTCAAATGGATAATACGGCGTTAAATCAAACCCGCCACCAAACCACCAAACCGGATCGGCACCCTCTTTCTCTGCAATAAAAAATCGCACATTTGCATGTGTTGTCGGTATATAAGGATTTTTAGGATGAATGACTAAGGACACGCCCATGGCTTCAAAACTACGCCCTGCCAGTTCAGGCCGATGCGCAGTTGCTGATGCAGGCATCGCATCTCCAGTAACATGGGAAAAATTAACCCCTGCTTGCTCAAAAATACCACCAGCGGTTAATACTCGACTGGCACCACCACCACCACCTTCTTCACGCTGCCAACTATCAACTTGAAACTGAGCTTTACCATCCAATGCTTCTAATCTTTCGCAAATAGTTTGTTGCAAGCCAATTAAGTACGCTTTTACTTCGTCAACATTTGGTTTTTTATTATTTTGGGTTGAGGAAAAGTTATGTGCCATAGTGTTAATTTCCATTTCGAAGGATTTTGCCACTGCGGGCATCTATGATGGTTGAAGGTTGCAATTGTTGACCTAAGTCCCCTAATACAACGGCATCAATTTTATCTTTAAAGTCAGTTAATACTTTTGGCAAGGTTAAAATGGGCTGCTCACCCGCTAAGTTAGCGCTTGTTGACACTAACGGCTTACCAATCGCCTGACAAATACGGTTTACAACAGGATGAGCCGAAACACGAACCGCAATAGAATCAAACTCACCTTTCAAAATAGGCAGTGTAGTTTCACCCACAGGCATAATAAAAGTAAACGGCCCTGGCCATTTTTGTTTGACCAACACCAATTGCTCAGCAGTTAACTGACTGAAGTCCACATATGCTTGTAGTTGATCGATTTCTGCTGCGACTAAAATTAAACCTTTTTTCCAGCAACGTTGCTTCACTTGAAGCAGCTTTTCTATCGCCTGTTTATTGTCAGGATCACAACCTAAGCCATAAACCGCTTCTGTTGGATAAGCAATTACCCCTCCATTTTCGATAAGGTTTCCAACCTCAAATGGCTGTAATTGTTGCATTTATTTTCCTTAATTATGCTGATGTTCTTAGGGTTTATGTACTCGTCGATTAGACCGATTGTCTGTAATCTAAATAACTTGTTTATATTTGCAGCTTTTTTGCGGGCATTCAAGACGATGCCCAGATGCGGTTTTACGCTCAACAAGTATACCGAAGCCACAATCGGGACAAGTTTGTGCAATTGGTGGGTAATTTACAATATATTTGCATTTGGGATAAGCACTACAAGAATAAAAGGTTTTCCCATAGCGACTCGTGCGCGACTCCATCACCCCAGATTCACAGTGAGGACAAGGTATCTTTACTTCAGTATTAGGTTGATTCGACTTTTCAATATGATGGCAATCAGGATAATTTGTGCACCCAATAAAAATACCAAACCTGCCTGACTTTATCGCCATTTCATGGCCACATTCAGGACATTGAGAACCGGCAATCACCTCAGTATCAATAGATTCATATTGCACTAAAGGGCGAGTATAATCACAACTGGGGTAATTATTACAGCCAACAAAACTGCCGTTTTTACTGTGCTTTAAAGCCAGCTCACCACCACATGTTGGGCAAAGCTCAAACTCTTTTGCCAGAGCATGTTCATGGGCATTAAACAATTGTTGGTCAATTTTCGACATCAGGTTCTCAATCTTATAATAAACGATCAAAAAAGGAGGCTTAGCCTCCTTAATTTATACCTCGTTACGAATGCAGCCTACTATCGGGCTGTTCGAAGATGAGGTCTTCCATTTGCTCATAAGCAGACTCATTTCCAGGCACATTGAATAGTACCATTAAAATAACCCACTTGAGGTCTTCTAACACTAACACGGGTTCATCTAGATCCATTACCCTATCAATTACCATCTCTCTAAGCTCTACATTAAGTACTTGTATTTGCTCTAAAAACAATAAAAAGCCACGGCAACTTACATCTAGTTTAATCATTTCATCTTTGGTATAAATGCGAAACGATTGTTGAGCATGATTGCAAAGATATGGTGTATCAGCTTCTTGCAAATCCGCTAAATGTTCTAACCAAGCTAATGCCTTTAAAATATCAACCTGATGGAATCCTGCACGAGTTAACTCTTTTGTTAGCTCGTCTTCATCAACCAATAGTTCGGCTTCACTATGAACATAGTTTTCAAATAAGTACATGAGGATATCAAACATGGCTAGCTCCTCTTTAATCTGACGTAACCACCGGGTACCGCGGTAACCCACCCTTGTAATTCAAGTTCAAGCATTTGTATTAACACCAGATCTAGCGATTGCCCACTATGTTCAACGACACGGTCTATCGTCGTTGTTTCATATCCTACACTAGCTAACAGGGGAGGAAATGGCAAACTACAATTACTCTTGGCTTCTATATGGTGACGCGCACGCACTTCTTCAAGGTGGTAGTGCGATAAACTCGTTAACTCTTCTATTATATCGGCCGCAGTCTCCACAAGTGTTGCCCCATTTCGAATTAACTCATGACAACCTTCATGATAACCACTTAACACTGACCCCGGGACAGCAAACACGTTACGATTTTGCTCCATGGCTAATCGCGCACTAATCAGTGAACCACTCTTTTGGGTCGCCTCAACCACAACCGTCCCAACAGAAAGTCCACTCACAATACGATTTCGCTTGGGAAAGTTACCCGCAAATGGCCCAACATCTGGCCATAACTCACTTATTACACAACCATTTTCTATAATATCTTGATATAAATAGCGATGGCGCTGTGGGTATATTTTTTCAAGACCAGAGCCTAATACCGCCATAGTTGAACCACCCGCGCTTATCGCGCCTCGGTGTGCAGCACCATCAATGCCTAATGCCATACCACTGGTTACGCTAAAACCCTCAATGGTTAATTGAGCCGCTAGCGTATTAGCCACCTCAATTCCGCCAGGGGAAGCATTGCGGCTTCCAACCAATGCAATACTTGGTAACAGTAGACTTGAGATATCGCCTTTAGCGAATAATAGTGGAGGAGGATCGATGATTTGAGCAAGCAGCGGAGGGTATAAAGGGTCAGACAAGGTAATAATATGGTGATGTTCATTGGCATTAAGCCAAGAGAGCGCCTGCTCAACTTTGTCGGGAGCGAGGCGCAACTTATTGATTAGCTGAGTGGGCAAAGGTAGAGTTTGTTTCTCAAACTCTAACCTTAACCGTAACTCCTCTACATCCATGTAAGTTAATAATTGCTTAATCCGGGCCGGTCCTAGCCCAGAAACTGCATAAACAACTAGCCAATCGACCAGCTTATCTGAAATTATTGCCCCTTTAAGGTTAACTTCTCTGGGATCATCAGCTTGTCACCAACACGTACAGGGCGATCACTGTGCATAATTAACCCCATGCTGGTTTTATCGAAAACCTTAAACACCATCAACTTACCATGGAAGATATCTGGCATTTTCGTCACATTATCTTCAGAAAAATAAGCTAATACTTTTTCATATGATGTTCGGTCAATAACACGTACTGGTACACCGTCATTGCCAATAATAATTTCTTCACCGTCGCGGTAAATTGAAAATACATTGCCAGGGCGCACACCGTCTTCACTGCCTTTATCTAAATACACCACATCTAGCTTACCCACTTCGCGAATATTACCCACGGTAGCTAACACTGAAGCGCCTTCAGTTTGTGCCGCTTGCGGTACAAAATAAGCAGGCATTAATGAGTCATCATCGACAGGAGCAACTTTAAAGCCCACTCTCGTTTCTCGTAAATTACTCAGTAATTGCACTTTAGAAATATCACCTGAATCAACCACACGGCCACTGGCTGAGACAATAATTTCACGACCGAGAACCTCACCAGAGTCCTTATTAGTAAACTCACGGGCAGGTTGATATATAAGTACCTTTTGCCCACTTGGTAATTTCGCGTTCACATAAACAATATCATCAATAATATGATGTCGGGACGGGCTTTCACCACTTAATACGATAGGTAAACCATCAAGCCATTGCTCATCTACAACACGGTTTTGGTTTAAATATTGATGAATAAGAGATAAATCAACGGCCGGAATCGCCCCATTTTTAGGCTTAATTCGGCCTTCAACACTTTTAACGAGGTGCTGCTTAACAACCAGACGAGGTTTACCGTCAATAAACACCAAGGTTAATCTGTCGCCAGGGTAAATAAGGTGAGGATTAGCTATTTGTGGGTTGTGCCCCCACAATGTAGGCCAACGCCACGGATCTTTTAAAAAGTATCCTGAAATATCCCAAAGCGTATCGCCTTTTTTAACGACATAAGTATCAGGGTGCCCTGCTTTTAATGTCAGTGTATCAGCATTGACTTGAGTTATATTTAAAGCCAAAAATGCCAGAATTAGTAAACGTCTCATGCAGAGGTCCATGTTATTAAGCTTAAATAGCGCTTTTTACTGTTATTGATAGTCCGTTAGGATTAAAATTACCCTAATTGCCTGTGCCAGTATAGCTAACTGGCTGAAATTTGACAGACTTGTTAAGAGTTTAAATATGCCACTATTAAATGTTTTACGCTTTCCAGATGAAAGATTACGCACCATTGCAAAGCCAGTGACAGATTTCGGTCCGGCTTTACAAACCCAAATTGATGACATGCTTGAAACCATGTATGAAGAAAAAGGCATCGGTCTTGCTGCCACTCAAGTTGACTTCCATCAGCAATTAATTGTGATGGATCTTCAAGACGAGGTTGAACGCCCTATTATCTTCATCAACCCAGAAATCGTTGCCAGCAGTGGTGATTTTACCAATGAAGAAGGCTGCCTGTCTGTCCCTGGTGTTTATGCTAAAGTAGACCGCGCTGAAAAAGTGACCTTAAAGGCACAAGACCGTCATGGTGAAGAATTTACAATTGAAGCAGACGAGCTATTTGCCATTTGCATTCAACATGAACTCGACCACCTTAAAGGCAAGTTATTTGTTGATTACCTTTCTCCACTGAAACGTCAACGAATTAAAACCAAGCTTGAAAAAGAAGCTCGTTTAGCCGCTAAAAACGCATAGGAAAAGCTTTGAAACCGTTAAAAATTATTTTTGCTGGTACGCCAGATTTCGCCGCAAGACATTTACAAGCATTGCTAGACTCTGCTCATCAAGTTGTCGGAGTTTACACTCAACCAGACCGACCAGCTGGGCGAGGCAAAAAACTAACAGCAAGCCCAGTAAAAGCATTGGCTCTGGAACATGACATTACGGTGTACCAACCGAAATCATTACGTAACGAAGAAGCACAAGCACAATTACAAGCCATTGATGCAGACATTATGGTGGTTGTGGCTTACGGACTCATTTTACCGCAAGCGATATTAGATACACCACGCTTAGGCTGTATTAACGTCCACGGTTCAATTTTGCCACGTTGGCGTGGTGCAGCGCCGATTCAACGAGCACTTTGGGCTGGCGATGCCGCAACGGGCGTCACCGTAATGCAAATGGATATCGGCCTTGATACGGGTGATATGTTATTAAAAACCCACCTCACCATTGAAGAGACCGACACCTCCGCAACGCTTTATGAAAAACTCGCTATTCAAGGGCCTCAAGCGTTGGTAGAAGCGCTCGAAGGCTTAAGCCAAGGCCAACTAACCGCCGAAAAACAAGATGAAGCACTCGCTAACTACGCAGCCAAACTATCAAAAGAAGAAGCAAAATTAGACTGGAGTAAATCAGCCACACAATTATGGCAAGAAGTCCGCGCGTTTAATCCATGGCCAACAAGTCATTTTAGTCACCACCAGCACACCATCAAAGTATGGCAAGCCAGTGTTGATTCAACCGCACACAACGCCGCGGTAGGCTCCATCATTCGCGCCGACAAAAAAGGCATTGTCGTTGCAACTGCTGATGGCGCATTAGTGATTGAAACATTGCAACTACCAAATAAAAAACCCTTAGCCGCAGCCGATGTTCTTAACTCGCGAGCCGACTGGTTTGAAGTTGGCTCTCAATTAACTGTAGAGGCGCAATAACATGAACGTACGCGCCTTAGCAGCAAAAGCTATCTTTGATGTGCTTGAACGCGGGTTGTCATTATCGGTGGCGTTACCTGATCAACAACAAAAATTACAGAACAGCAAAGACAAAGGTTTATTAGCTGAAATTTGCTACGGCGTGATGCGCCAATTGCCACAATTAGATAAGTGCGTCAGTGATTGCCTTACTAAGCCATTTAAGGGCAAACAACGCATTTTGCATCAATTGCTCATTGTTGGTTGCTACCAGCTATATTTTACCCGCATTCCAGCACGTGCTGCAGTATCAGAAACCGCTGAAGCGTGCCGACAGTTAAAATTTAACGGCTTAGTGAAAGTCGTTAATGGCGTACTGCGTAATATTGAGCGCCAAAAAGCACCATTAAGTGAAGCAGCAGAGACCTTAACTTACAATACGCCAGCTTGGTTAATTAAGCGTTTACAACAAGCTTATCCACAGCACTGGCAACAGGTGATTGAACAAAGTCATCAACGTCCTCCAATGTGGCTGCGCAATAACCAGCTGCAGCAAACTCGCCAGCAATACTTGCAAGCGTTATCTGACTTAGATATTGAAGCTTCTGCGGGATTAAGTGACGACGCAATCTTATTAGCAAGTCCAAAAGATGTTACCGCTTTGCCCAATTTTGCAGAAGGTGCGGCATCAGTACAAGACGGTGCTGCGCAGTGGGCTGCAACCTTACTCGCCCCACAAGCTGACGAGGTCATTTTAGATGCCTGCGCAGCCCCCGGTGGGAAAACATGCCACTTATTAGAATTAGCACCTCAAATTAACCTTACTGCGGTTGATTTTGACGCCAAACGCCTTGAACGAGTGCAACAAAATCTCGACAGATTAAATTTAAAAGCGCAAGTTATTCATGGTGATGCTGCCAATATTGACAGTTGGTGGCAAGGTGGTAAATTCGACAAAATTTTATTAGATGCACCGTGTTCAGCCACTGGCGTTATTCGTCGTCACCCCGATATTAAGTGGTTACGCAAAAATAACGACATTGAAGAGTTGGCGGTTTTACAGCAGCAAATTGTTGACCATTGTTGGACGTGGTTAAAACCTGGTGGGACATTGCTTTATGCAACTTGCTCTATTTTGCCACAAGAAAATCGTGACCAAATAAGCCAATTTTTGGCACGAACCCCCGACGCCAAGTTAGTTACGATTGCTCAGCAACAGAACCCACAAGATATCGGCTGGCAAATATTACCCGGTCAAAACAATATGGATGGTTTTTACTACGCTCGTTTAGTGAAAGACCAATAAGGTAAGCGTTACGCAATGAAAATTATTATCTTAGGTGCTGGACAGGTTGGTGGCACACTCGCTGAAAACCTCGTTGGCGAAAATAACGATATTACATTAGTCGACAATGACCGCGCTCGGTTAAATGCGCTCCAAGATAAGTTTGATTTGCGTGTCATCGCAGGCCATGGCGCACACCCGAATGTGTTAAAGCAAGCCGGTGCTGAAGATGCCGATATGCTCATTGCTGTCACTAACAGCGATGAATGTAATATGGCGGCATGCCAAATAGCTTATAGCCTCTATGGTACACCAACCAAAATTGCCCGCATTCGCTCAGAGCCTTACCTACAAATGCAAGAAAAGCTGTTTATCAACACCGAAGTGAAAACCGGTGATGTAAAACCTCGTGGCGGCTTTGTTATTGATGAACTTATCGCGCCCGAACAGTTAGTAACCACTTACATCAAACGCTTAATTGATTACCCCGGGGCACTGCAAGTGCTCGAGTTTGCCCGTGGTAAAGTGAGTTTAGTTGCAGTAAAAGCTTATTATGGTGGTCCGTTAGTTGGTAATGCACTGGCAACGCTGCGTGAACACATGCCTAATATTGATACCCGGGTTGCAGCTATTTTCCGCCAAGGTAAGCACATCATGCCTCGTGGGACGACGATTATCGAAGCGGATGATGAAGTCTTCTTTTTAACTGACAGTCGTCATATTCGTGCGGTCATGAGTGAAATGCAAAAACTCGATAACTCCTATCGTAATATCATGATTGCCGGTGGTGGTAACATTGGTTTTGGCCTAGCGGAGCAGTTACAGCGCCAGCATTCAGTTAAATTGATTGAACATAATAAAGAACGTGCTGAGTTATTGTCTGAAAAACTGACAAAAACCACCGTATTCCATGGTGACGCCTCCGCTCAAGAGTTACTCAATGAAGAAAGCATTGGCCAAACAGACGTATTTATTGCGGTAACCAATGACGATGAAGCCAACATTATGTCGGCTTTATTAGCTAAGCGTATGGGCGCAAAAAAGGTCATGGTACTTATTCAGCGTGAAGCCTATGTCGATATCGTCCAAGAAGCCAATATCGATATTGCCGTATCACCTCAACAAGCAACCATTTCAGCATTATTAACGCATATTCGCCAAGGTGATATTTGTAATGTGTATTCACTACGTCGCGGAGTAGCTGAAGCCATTGAAGCGATTGCTCATGGTGATGAAAACACCTCTAAAGTGGTGGGTAAACGCATCAGCGAAATCAAACTACCGCCGGGGACGACAATTGGTGCAATCGTCCGTAAAGATGAAGTGTTGATGGGTCATGACAAAACAATTATTGAGCAAGGTGATCACGTGGTGTTATTCCTCGTCCACAAGAAATATATTTCTGATGTGGAAAAACTTTTCCAACCTAGTGCGTTTTTCTTTTAAGCCTTATGTTAAACATTAAACCTCTTATTTATATCTTAGGGATTTTTCTCTCTATTTTAACGGTGTTTATGTTTATCCCGATGGTTTTTTCAGTTTATTACGCTGAAGAAACCATTGCTGATTTCATTATTTCATCAATTATTACTGGCAGTGCAGCCATACTGCTAATCCAGTCGAGTGACACTAAAGCCGTAGAGCTTAATATACGTGACATGTTCTTCTTAACCAGCATGACATGGTTCGTTATCAGCCTATTTGCCGCACTTCCGTTTACTTTCTATCATGGCATTAGTTATACCGATGCGTTTTTTGAAACCATGTCTGGAGTAACAACGACCGGCTCAACGGTGCTTTCAGGGTTAGATACAACCGATCACAGCATCCTAATTTGGCGCTCATTATTACAATGGTTTGGCGGCATTGGCTTTATTGTCATGGCGGTGGCAGTTTTGCCATTTTTAAACGTCGGTGGTATGCGCTTATTTAGAACCGAATCTTCCGACTGGAGCGATAAAAGTACCCCAAGAACCCAGCATTTAGCCAAATACTTATTCCAAGTGTATGTCATGCTCACCTTGCTGTGTATTTTGGCCTACAACCTTGCTGGGATGAGCTGGTTTGAAGCAATCAACCATGCAATGACCACGCTCTCTACCGGTGGTTTCTCAACCTCTGACGCCTCCATGGCACACTTTTCGCCTGCTGCGCATTGGGTCGGTATTATTTTCATGCTCGCAGGTGGTTTACCCCTGCTGATGTTTGTTCAATCTATTCGATTACGTGACATGAGCATTTGGAATGACCAGCAGGTCAAAGGCTTCTTGTTGTTTGTCACATTGGTCTCTGTCACCTTAGCCATTTGGTTGAGTATCCACAAAACCATTCCTTTTATGGATGCATTACGCCTAAGTAGCTTTAACGTTATTTCCGTTGTCACTACAACAGGCTTTGGTCTGACAGATTATCAAGCTTGGGGAGCGGTATCAGGTATCGTATTTTTGTTTTTAATGTTGGTTGGTGGCTGTTCAGGATCAACTGCTGGTGGGATTAAAATATTCCGCTTTCAGATTGCATTTGCTGTCATGCGACAACAGTTAAAACAACAGTTTCACCCTCACGCTAGTTTTACTGAAACCTATAATAGCCATCGTATTAGAGACGATATTGTCCGTTCAATGGTGACCTTCTTTATCTTAATTTTTCTTACGATTATCAGCCTTTCTATTCTATTGGTTTTATGCGGATTAGACCCCGTCACCGGCTTTACTGGCGCAATTACCGCGGTTGCTAATGTAGGGCCAGGCCTAGGGCCAATTATTGGGCCAGCAGGTAATTTCTCTAGCTTGCCAGATGCGGCAAAGTGGTTATTATCAATAGGAATGTTATTAGGGCGGTTAGAGATTTTAACGATTGCAGTGTTATTCCACCCACAGTTTTGGCGCTATTAATGTCATTAAGGTTGGCGAATAAGGGCGTGAGTTAACGCTGATATTTAATCGTAAAGGTAGCAAGTTACTTGCCTTAAATTAACCATAAAAAAGCGTTATTAATTAACATTAATAACGCTTTTTTAGTTTTTATTCGACGCTTAGATCAAATCTTTGTGGTGGTTATGCTTGCGCGAGACGGGCTACATGCTCAGCATATACATCAACATCATTCCAGTCGGTGTAATCGATAACCGCTTTACTGTCTGTTGGGCCGTCGGTGATCTTCATAATTAATTTAATTGCCAAACTGTCGTACCAATTCCACGATGGATAATCGACTTTACCAGCAATAATTTTAACATCTTGCGGCTTCCAATCTGAAAGTGCTAAAAACTTCTGTAAGTATTTATTGTTCTCTGGAATACGTTTTTCTGGTTTTCTTGCCACCACATTGACACAAAAGAAACTATTGGGCAGTGCAGCTAAGTCTTGATGATGTTGACGACAAAATTCAAATACTGACTTGTGGTATGAGCCATATAAAACACAAGCACCTAGCGCCACAGCATCATATTGAGCCCAATCAATTGGCTGTTGAGTGTCATTTAAATTAATCACATCACAGCTATTACCTATTGCGACAATCTTTTGCGCTATCGCATTACTAATTTTGGCGGTGTGGCCGCCGCGAGAATAATAAACCACTAAAATATTTGCCATTAAGTTTCCACCTCGCTAATTATTACCCGTGAGTGTGTCAAAAAAGCCAACGTTAAGCGACATTAACGATCACAGATTGGAAAGAGTCCATCAGATAAAACCGGATTAAAGACGCCTTGTAACCCAAAAGGTTTCGAATCATCTCGCTTTCCCCTCCCAAGATAAGTCATCAACCTCACGAATAATCCACCTAAAGACAACCTAGGGTTAATTACGCCAAAATGTAGGAGTAAATAACACCAGCAGTGTAAACACCTCTAAACGACCAAATAGCATCGCCACCACCAATACCCACTTGGCCCCGTCACTAATTGAGGCATAATTATCTGCAACATCACCCAAACCAGGGCCCAAGTTATTTAAACTTGCCGCCGTTGCACTAAACGCTGTCGTGGTGTCCATATCCATCGACATTAACAGCATCATACAAATAAAAAACACCAATGCGTATGCTGAAAAGAACCCCCATACGGCATCAATAATTCGGTCCGGTAACGCAACTGAGCCAATTCGAATAGAATATAGCGCTTTAGGGTGAACTAAGCGCTTTAGCTCACGCGAGCCCTGCAAGAACAACAAAATAAGCCGAATGACTTTCATGCCGCCACCTGTAGAGCCCGCACAGCCACCAATGAAACTAGAAAAGATTAACAACATAGGTAAAAACAACGGCCAAGAAGAAAAACTTTCAGTTCCAAACCCTGCTGTTGTTGAAATTGACACCACTTGGAAAAAAGCATAATCAAGCGTTTTTTCGGCGCTATCGTATATACCTGTGTGATATAACGTCACAAAACAAATAGCGGTTAAGATAAGCTGAACCGCAATTAACACCTTAAATTCAACATCTTTTAGATAGACTTTAACGTTAATACCCCGACGAGAAAATGCGGCAAAATGCAGACTAAAATTCACCGCGGCTATCAGTAAAAATACCGCGCAAATAACGTTAATTAAGGGGCTTTCAAAATAACCTAAACTGGCATCATGAGTGGAAAAACCACCGATAGCGATGGTAGAAAAAGAATGACATATAGCATCAAATCCATCCATGCCAGCAAAATAGTATGCCGTTGCACAAGCAATCGTCAGCAGTAAATAAATGTACCAAAGTGCCTTAGCCGTTTCAGCAATACGCGGGGTCATTTTACTGTCTTTTACTGGGCCTGGAATTTCAGCTTTATATAACTGCATGCCACCAATACCCAATAAAGGCAAAATGGCCACCGCCAACACAATAATCCCCATACCGCCCATCCATTGCAGTAAATGACGATAAAATAATATCGCTTTAGGGAGATAATCTAGCCCTGTAATGACGGTTGCACCGGTAGTGGTTAACGCAGAAAAGGATTCAAAAAAACTGTCTGTCCAGCTTAGATTGGGCTCGGTAGAAAAGATAAACGGCAACGAGCCAATAGAGCCCAGTACGGTCCAAAACAATACCACAATTAAAAAGCCTTCCCGAGTGCGTAACTCCGCTTTTTGATGCCGATTGGGATACCAAAGTAAAAAACCTAAAAATACACTAACGCAAAATGCCTGAATAAAAGCGGTGCCGCCACCATCTTTATAAAATACCGCCACCAACGCGGGCGGCAACATGGTGATTGAAAACAATCCCATGAGTAAACCTGTAATTCTTATTATGGTTTTATATTGCATGTAAGTTCAGTTAGCCAATAATCATATTGGACGATTAACAATTGGCTGACATTTTGTCACTTACACATCACGCTGTAAACTTAACTTGCATTGCACCTTGAGTTTGAGTCGCTAATAGCTGATTAAATTTACTTTGCTGGGCTTTTGCTAGTTCAAACGTCACAGTCACTGTTGCAGAAAACTGCTTGTCGGTAATAATGCCTTCACATTGATTTATCACGTATTCAATGTCATTTAACTGACCATAATCACAAACAATATTGGCACTATAGCGCAACGTTTTAAGGCAGGTTTCAAGCTGAGGTATGAGTTTTTTTACCCCAGAGCTATATGCCCTAACAAGGCCACCAACACCTAACTTAGTGCCCCCAAAGTAGCGCACAACAATCACGCCGAGCTCACCAATGTTAGCGCCTTGTAAACACGCCAACATTGGCCGTCCAGCACTGCCGCTAGGTTCACCGTCATCTGACGATCCCATATCAATTAAATTTGTCGGTGCCCCAGCCACAAATGCATAGCAATAATGGCTAGCACCTGGAAATTCAAGCTTAATGCGCCCCAACTCTGCCTTCATGACATCAGCACTAGGACAATGAAACATAAAGGAGATAAAGCGGCTATGCTTTATCTCCTCCTCAAGCTCGATATTTTTAGCAGGAATTAAAAATTCTTCAGTCAATTAAACCTTGCTCTCTGGTTAAGTTCTCATTGCGGTCTTGGTGAACAATGACGTTATCTTCAATACGGATACCACCGTAAGGTCGGAGTTGGTCAACTTGCTGCCAATCAATTACACTTTTGGCTTCAGGGCTTAACTGATTTAATAAACTATCAATAATATAAAAACCCGGCTCAATAGTGAGCACTTGGTTAGCCGCTAATGTTCTTGTGCAACGTAAAAATGGATGGCCTTCTGGCGCAGGAATATTGGTGCCACGTTCATCATGTGCAAAACCGCCAAGGTCATGCACTTGTAGCCCTAACATATGCCCAAGTCCATGTGGGAAAAAGGCTTTGGTGACACCTTGGTCAATTAAGCTTTCAACATCACCCTTGGCAATACCATACGTATTAAGTAGTTGCGCCAACTTCACATGGGTTTCAATATGAAGATCTGGGTACTTGACCCCCGGTTTCATCATGTCAATAATGTCGAGTTGTAACTGGTTAACGGCAACAATTAAGTCGTAAAAATGCGTTTTTTCAAACGCATAAGTGCGAGTAATATCAGCCGCATAACCGTAATAATTTGCCCCAGCATCAATTAAAAAAGATCGACGCTGCGCAGGGCTTTGATGAGCGAGTGCGGTGTAATGCAAAATAGCCGCATTTTCATTTAACGCAATAATATTACCGTATGGCACTTCGTTTTCAGACTGGCCAATTTCAGACAAATATTGCTGCTGAATTTCAAACTCGCTACCACCTTGATAAAACGCCTGCTTCGCTGCCAAGTGACCTTTTACGGCAATTTGGTTAGCACGTCTTAAACATTCCAATTCATAATGGGTTTTATCTGCACGATGAAAGTGTAAATAATTCAGCACCGCGTCAGGGTTACGCGAGGTAATACCCAGCACATCAGCCACATCTAAATGCTCGCCAATGTATGCCCATGCTTTTGTATTTTGCGGTAATAACTCCGCCACTCTATCTGCTTTAGTCAGCAACTTAATTGTAAAGTGTTCAGTCCAAAATGCTTCTGGCACATCACTGACTTTATGCCAAAAATCTTCCGGTCGAAAATAAATCAATGTCGGTTTATCTACCCCGTTAGCAACAATCCAACAATTAGGGTTGTCGAGTAAAGGTAACCAAGCCTTAAAGTGCGGGTTAACCTTGAATGGGTAACTCAAATCATCTAAAAACTGGCGATGGTATTGGCCAGAATGAATGATAAGTCCGTCAATACTCTCGCGTGATGTTATCTCAGCGACGCGACGGTTAAGTTCAGTAACATGAGCATGATATAAGTGACCAAGCTGATCCATTTTCAATCCTTGTGCAATAAGTTTCCTATCGGTCAGTTTACCACAAAGATAAAAAAATCAGCCACTACCGCCAGAGATTAAACGATCGTTTAAATTGGGTGTTGTATTTTGATTCATTTAGAAGCACACTGTTGAGCAATTGGTCAACAGATGACCTATTTTGCTGTGAAAAAACATGCTCAAAAACCACACAGCAAATAGACGTGGAAGTCGTTTTAAGCAATAAGGAAGCAAGCAATGATCTACCAAAGCCCTACCATTAAGGTTGAGTTACTAGAAGATAATATTGCCAAGCTGTGCTTTGATGCACCGGGCTCGGTCAACAAGTTCGATAGAGAAACTCTCGCCTCATTAGATGCTGCATTAGACAGCCTAAACCAACAATCAAATATAAAAGCACTTATGCTAACCTCTGCGAAAAGCACCTTCATTGTTGGTGCTGATATCACAGAGTTCCTTGGTTTATTCCAACAAGACGAAGCAACCCTACTTACATGGGTTGAACAAGCAAGTGCCGTATTTGATAAATTAGAAGACTTACCATTCCCGACGATATCTGCCATTAATGGTTTCGCTCTTGGCGGTGGTTGTGAAACCATTTTAGCCACTGATTTGCGTATTGCCGACACCACCGCAACCATTGGACTTCCAGAAACCAAGCTAGGATTAATTCCCGGTTTTGGTGGCACCGTTCGATTACCTCGCGTAATTGGTGCAGACAACGCATTAGAGTGGATCACCACAGGTAAACCACAAAAACCACAAGCAGCGCTAGCTGTTGGTGCAGTTGATGCCGTCGTTACACCTGAGCACCTAGAAGTTTCAGCCATTAACATGCTTAAAGATGCGCTTGCAGGAAAGCTTGATTGGCAAACCCGTCGCAATCGTAAATTATCGCCATTAACGCTGCCAAAACTTGAAGCAATGATGTCATTTGCGACCGCAAAAGGCATGGTCTTTAAAGTGGCGGGGAAACATTATCCAGCGCCAATGATGGCTATTGATGTCATTGAAAAGGCTGCAACACAGTCTCGCGAACAAGCGTTAAAAATCGAAAACCAAGCCTTTATTAAATTAGCAAAAACTGAAGTTGCTACCGCCTTAATTGGAATTTTCTTAAATGACCAAGTGGTAAAAGGCAAAGCCAAAAAAGCAGCTAAGTCAGCGAAAGCGGTAAACAGTGCCGCTGTTTTGGGTGCAGGCATAATGGGCGGAGGCATCGCTTACCAAAGTGCTAGCAAAGGTACTCCTATTGTAATGAAAGACATTGCGCAACCGGCACTTGAACTTGGTTTATCAGAAGCAGCCAAGCTACTTGAAGCCCAAGTAAAACGTGGCCGTTCAACGCCTGCTAAAATGGCAAAAGTGCTTAACAACATCACTCCTGCGTTAGATTATGCACCAGTAAAAGGTGCTGACGTTGTGGTTGAAGCCGTTGTTGAACATCCAAATGTAAAAGCCTCAGTACTTGCAGAGGTTGAGCAACACGTGGCCGATGACGCGATCATCACCTCGAACACATCAACCATTTCAATTAATTTACTGGCCAAAAGTTTACAAAAACCAGAGCGTTTTTGTGGTATGCACTTTTTTAACCCTGTGCATAAAATGCCATTGGTTGAAGTTATTCGCGGCGAAAACTCTTCAGAGGAAACTATTGCTTCTGTTGTTGCTTATGCCAGCAAAATGGGCAAAACCCCAATTGTAGTCAACGACTGCCCGGGCTTTTTTGTTAACCGCGTATTGTTTCCATACTTTGCTGGTTTCAGTGGCTTATTAGCTGACGGCGCAGACTTTGCAAAAATAGATAAAGTCATGGAAAAACAATTTGGCTGGCCAATGGGCCCAGCTTACTTGCTTGACGTTGTTGGCCTTGATACAGGTCATCATGCACAAGCCGTAATGGCTGAAGGCTTCCCTGAACGTATGGGCAAAAATGGTAAAGATGCTATCGATATCATGTTTGAAAACAAGCGCTTTGGTCAAAAGAATACACTTGGTTTTTATCAGTATTCACTCGACCGTCGCGGTAAGCCAAAGAAAGATCTTGATCCAACAAGCTACCAACTACTTAGCAATGAATTTGGCGCACTAAAAGAGATTGCTGCTGATGAAGTTATTGCACGTTGCATGATCCCAATGGTCATTGAAACGGTTCGCTGTTTAGAAGAAGGCATTATTGCTTCTCCAGCTGAAGGCGACATGGGCTTAGTCTACGGTATTGGTTTCCCACCATTTAGAGGTGGTGTATTCCGTTATATTGACACGATGGGCGTGGCCAACTTTGTCGCATTAGCTGACAAATATGCACACCTTGGTGGTCTATACCAAGTGACTGACACAATGCGCGAACTAGCAGCCAACAACGGCAGCTACTACCCAGCCTAAATTTAGCGGTTAAGGACTAACATCATGAAACACGCTGTAATAGTAGATTGTATTCGAACTCCAATGGGCCGTTCTAAGGCTGGAGTATTTAGAAACGTTCGTGCAGAAACCTTATCTGCACAGTTAATGAAATCATTGCTGACACGCAACCCCAACCTCGATCCAAATGATATTGAAGATGTCATTTGGGGTTGTGTGCAGCAAACGCTAGAACAAGGCTTTAATGTTGCCCGTAACGCAGCATTACTTGCTGGTATCCCGAAAACAGCTGGTGCGGTTACGGTCAATCGCTTATGCGGCTCTTCTATGGATGCGCTTCATCAAGCGGCACGCGCCATTATGACCGGTCAAGGTGACACCTTTATCGTAGGTGGTGTTGAGCACATGGGACATGTACCAATGAACCACGGGGTAGATTTCCACCCAGGCCTAGCAAACAATGTCGCTAAAGCTTCTGGCATGATGGGTTTAACCGCTGAAATGCTTGGGAAAATGCATGGTATTACCCGAGAACAGCAAGATGCTTTTGCGGTGCGTTCACATGCTAGAGCGTATGCTGCGACAGTTGAAGGTCGTTTTGCTAGTGAAATCGTCCCTATTGAAGGTCACGACGAAAACGGCACATTAGTCAGCGTTATTCACGACGAAGTAATTCGCCCAGAAACCTCAATTGAATCACTATCGGGTTTACGTCCAGTGTTTGACCCGGCCAATGGCACGGTTACTGCTGGCACATCGTCTGCACTATCAGACGGCGCATCTGCCATGCTAGTTATGGAAGAACAAAAAGCACGTGAACTTGGTTTGCCTATTCGCGCACGTATTCGTTCAATGGCCGTTGCCGGTTGTGATGCTGCAATTATGGGTTATGGCCCAGTACCCGCAACGAAAAAAGCGCTCGCTCGAGCAGGCTTAACCATTGATGATATGGACGTCATTGAACTGAATGAAGCTTTTGCCGCTCAATCACTTCCTTGCGTAAAAGATTTAGGTTTAATGGACGTGGTTGACGAAAAAGTTAATTTAAATGGTGGTGCAATTGCACTTGGTCATCCATTAGGGTGTTCAGGTACGCGCATCTCAACGACCTTAATAAATCTGATGGAAGCAAAAGATGCCAAGTTAGGTTTAGCGACAATGTGTATCGGTTTAGGCCAAGGTATTGCAACCGTTTTCGAACGTGTTGATAATTAAACTTCACCAATAGCAAAATTATGGTTGTCTGAGTACTGTTGTTTTAGTTACTGACAATTTACAAAAAGGCTCGATTTTATATTTAATTATAAAATTGAGCCTTTTTTTAATTTTTCTACTTCGACAGTTGTTCCACGTGAAACATATTCTAGGAAAATTATTTTTTTAGTAAAAAGCAACTTAAAGCTAAAAAACAGCCAATATCACATTAGCCAACACTAAACTTGGCAACAAAATTTTACCGGCGTAAAATTAGTTCTTTCCCGTTTTCGTAAAAAGAGTTTCGATGAATACCACAAATGAACAAGCAAACCATCAACTAGATGCGCTTGGATTACGCTGTCCAGAACCCGTAATGATGATCCGCAAAACGGTTAGAAAAATGGCTGATGGCGAAACCTTATTGATCATTGCTGATGATCCAGCAACAACGCGTGATATTCCAAGCTTTTGTGAATTTATGGATCACACCTTAATTTCAAGTGAAACCGCAACGACACCTTACCGCTACTTAATCAAAAAGGGATTATAACCATGCCAACATTAGCAGCTATTGCCTTTAAAGATAAAAAACGCGGCATCATGAAACCGCTTCAATCTGCTAATGTAACCACAGAATCCGGTGTCGAAAATGATATTTTTGGCCGCCCAGGAAAACGCCAAGTGACCATCATGTCGCAACAACAATGGCAACAAGCCTGTGATGAGCTTAATCAACAACTAGACTGGTTGACTCGACGAGTAAACCTACTTATTGATGGCTATACTTTTTGCGCAACTGATGTTGGGAAACGCATCTACCTTGGTGAGAGTACAATCTTAGAAATCACAGGAGAAACAGACCCTTGCAGCAAAATGGAAAAATCAGTTACCGGTTTAGAAGCGGCGCTGACACTGGATTGGCGCGGCGGTATCACCGCAAAAGTCATCGCTAGCGGTCACATTACAATTGCAGATACCGTTGTTATAAAATAGCCATAAACACCCGAGCTAGATTCAACATATCAATCAATATTTCACAAGAAAACGTAATTGCTATTCGGTTATAGCTTAGCTGACTTAATCTACGTATTTATGCCAACATCCAGCAGAACCTGATAACACTAAAATTGATTTGCTTCAGTCAATAACGGCAAAATTAATCAGTAAATGCCATCACTACCAAATATCCACTACTCACAACATCAACATCAACATCAACATCAACATCAACATCAACATCAACATCAACAGATTAAAACCTACCGATACACATACAGATCTCAAACTACCACTTAAAACCACATCACAAATGCAACAGCTATTGTCATAAAAAGAAACATAAATAAACTATCGTTAACCTGTCGTTTATGAGATAAATTGTCACCATCGTATTGAGTTGCACCTCGTTGTTACTCAAATTCTAATAACAATAACGTTCAATGGAAATGATATGTTTACTCAAAAACTCACTCCCATTTATACCGCAGTTGCATTAACGCTGGGGATATCAACCACCGCTTTTGCTGAAGACGAAAAAAAACAATGGCAGGTTAATGCCCCTGCAGAAGCACCACTTGAGAAAGTCGATATAAGTGTAAATGAAGGCACTTGGATGAATGTGAGTGTTTCACCAGACGGCAAGACGATCGTCTTTGACTTATTAGGCGATATTTACCAAATGCCTATTTCAGGTGGTGAAGCCAAACCAATCGCGACGGGTATCGCGTGGCAAATGCAACCTGTATATAGCCCAGATGGAAAATATATTGCATTTACCTCAGATGAAGATGGCGGAGATAATATATGGATAATGGATGCTGATGGCAGCAATCCACACCCTGTAACCACAGAAACGTTTAGATTACTAAACAGCCCAGCATGGAGTCCTGATTCACAATATATTGTTGCCAGAAAGCATTTCACCGCAAGCCGCAGCCTTGGCGCTGGTGAAGTTTGGCTGTATCACGTAGCTGGTGGTGAAGGCGTAAAATTAACAGAGCGCCCGAATGATCAAAAAGATTTAGGTGAACCAGCATACTCACCAGACGGTCGGTATATCTATTTCAGCCAAGATGCTACACCAGGAAAGACCTTTCACTATTCAAAAGACTCAGTCAAAGGTATTTACAAAATCAAACGTTACGACACCGTAACAGGCGATATCAAAGTACTTATACAAGGAACGGGTGGCGCAATTCGACCAACCCCTAGCCCTGATGGTGAAAAACTCGCTTACATTAAACGCGACGGCTTTCAGTCAACATTATATTTATTAGATTTAAAATCAGGTGAACGCACCAAGCTTTATGACAAGTTAGACCGTGACATGCAAGAGACATGGGCCATTCATGGTGTATACCCAACAATGTCATGGACTAAAGACAATAAAGATATTGTATTTTGGGCTAACGGCAAAATTAACCGTTTAAACGTTGATAAACAAACGGTTTCTGATATCCCGTTCAGCGTAAAAACGCAGCTTGATGTTCAGCCTTCAGTACGCTTTGCCCAAGATCTTGATAAAGACCAATTTGATGTAAAAATGCTACGAATGGCACAGGTTTCGCCTAATGGGGAAAAAGTGGTATTTGAAGCGCTTGGTAAAATTTGGATACGTGATATCAAAGATGGCAAGCAAAAGCGACTGACTCGCTTGGCTAACAACGTTAACGAGCTTTTCCCACAATGGTCTCGAGACGGTAAAAAAATCGTCTACACAACGTGGAATGACCAAGATCAAGGTTCAGTCAGGGTCATTAGTGCTCGTGGCGGTAAATCTAAAAAATTGACCACTGAACCCGGTAAATATGTTGAACCAACATTTTCTCCTAATGGCAAAACCATTGTATTTCGTAAAGCAAAAGGCGGATATGTCACTCCTCGCACTTGGTCACAAGAGCCAGGCTTATATCAAGTTGATGTAAAAGGTAAACAAACCACCTTTATCAACGCGAGCGGTTATCAACCCCAATTTGGTAATGATAATTCCCGCGTGTACTTCATGGACTATGGTGACACACCAGAGTTGGCCTCTATCAGCCTGCAAGGTCACGACAAACGCACACACTACAGCAGTAAACATGCCACCGAATTTAGAGTATCACCAGACGGCGAGCATTTAGCATTTGCAGAACGCTTCCGCGTCTATGTCACCCCATTTGCTAAGCATGGTGAAACTGTCAGTATTGGACCAAAAGCCAATAACCTACCAGTTACTCAGTTAAGTGTTAGAGCTGGCGAGAGTATCAGCTGGAACAATGACAGTAATGAACTTTATTGGACTTTAGGACCAGAACTTTACCAAGCCAAAGTTGACACTCTCTATTCCGATAAAAACCCTGAACCTGCGCCAGCAATCAATAATATCGGCTTTAAAGTTGACGCAGATGTTCCACGTGGAACAGTAGTATTTGTTGGCGGACAAGTTATCACTATGGAAAATGACAAAGTCATTCAAAACGGTGTGGTTATTGTTAAAGACAACAAAATTATCACGGTCGGCGATGCTAGCACGCAAGTACCAAGTGGCGCACAAGTTATCGATATAAAAGGCAAAACAATTATGCCGGGAATATTCGATGCTCACGCACACGGCGCACAAGGTGATGATGAAATTATCCCGCAACAAAACTGGCAAATGTATTCAGGTTTATCACTTGGGGTAACCGCAATACACGATCCATCTAATGACACTACCGAAATTTTTGCCGCTTCAGAGCAACAAAAAGCCGGTAACATTGTTGGTCCACGGATATTCTCAACTGGTACCATTTTATATGGTGCAAATGCACCGGGTTACACCTCTCATGTTGACTCACTTGATGACGCTAAATTCCATTTAGAACGTCTGAAGAAAGTAGGCGCATTCAGTGTTAAAAGTTACAACCAGCCTCGTCGAAACCAACGTCAACAAGTTATTCAGGCCGCACGCGAGCTTGAAATGATGGTCGTTCCTGAAGGCGGCAGCTTAATGCAGCATAACTTGACGATGATTGCCGACGGCCACACGACTGTTGAACATTCATTACCGGCAGGTGCAATTTACAATGACATCAAACAATTCTGGAGCCAAACTGAAGTGGCTTACACTCCAACGTTAGTGGTTGCATATGGTGGCATTTCTGGCGAGCACTACTGGTACGACAAAACGGACGTATGGGCACATCCACGGTTAAGCATGTATGTCCCTGACGACTTACTTAATGCGCGTTCAATGCGCCGTACCACAGCACCGGATGAACATTACAACCACTTTAATGTTACTCGTGTTGCCAATGAATTAAACGAGATAGGCATTCCAGCTAATATCGGTGCACACGGGCAACGAGAAGGCTTGGCTGCACATTGGGAAATGTGGATGTTTGCTCAAGGAGGTATGAGCAACATGGACGTACTTAAAACAGCAACCATTAACCCAGCTACAACTTTTGGCATGGATCATCAACTAGGCTCTATTAAAGAAGGTAAGTTAGCTGACTTAATCGTAATTGACGGAAATCCACTTAAAGATATCCGTTCAACTGATAAAGTCACTTACACCATGGCAAACGGTAAACTGTACAACGCAGAAACCATGAACCAGCTTAATGGTGATAAACGTCAACGCAAGACATTCTTCTTTGAAGATAAGTAAACCTAAGCATGAATAAAATAAAAAGGGTGTTCCACGTGGAACACCCTTTTTTTATATTCACAGATGAACATCTTATTGACCGTATCGGAAACAGTCCGTTGTATGGTCATTAACCATGCCAACCTCCTGCATAAAGGCATAGCAAATTGTTGGACCGACAAAGTTAAAACCTAATTTTTTTAGTGCTTTGGACATTGCTTCAGACTCTGCAGTTTGTGCCGGGACCTGCACCATTGAAGAAAAGTGATTGACTTTAGGTTTCCCACCAACAAAGCTCCACAGGAACTCGCTAAAATCACCGCCATTGGCTTCAAACGCTAGCAAGGCTTTAGCATTTCGAATAATTGAATTAACCTTTAAGCGATTACGAACAATGCCAGGCTCTAACAATAAAGCCTCTACTTTGGCGTCATCAAAGGTAGCAATAATATTGGCATCAAAATTAGCAAATAGCGCTTCATAGTTTTGTTGTTTTTTTAGAATAGTAATCCAAGATAAACCCGCCTGCTGCCCATCCAAACAAAGCTTTGCGAATAAATCTTGTTTATCGTAAACCGGACGCCCCCAAACCTCATCATGATAACGTTGGTAAATTTCATCTTCACTTACCCAATGGCAGCGTTTGATATCCATAATCTTGTATCCAAAATTAAAATTGCTTAGTACGTTAGAAAATAACCTACATAAGCCGTTATCTACAAGGTATAATCAATACCATTTTCTATTCAGCCTAACCAGTAGATAAGCGGACATGACGACGAAACACGACGTAAAAACATTCCAGGGCTTTATTATGACCCTGCAGGAATACTGGGCGCAGCAAGGTTGCGCAATCGTACAACCATTAGATATGGAAGTCGGTGCAGGTACTTTTCACCCTATGACTTTTTTGCGTTCATTAGGGCCAGAACCAATGAGCAGCGCATATGTACAACCGTCTCGCAGACCAACCGATGGTCGTTACGGTGACAACCCTAACCGCCTGCAACACTACTATCAATTCCAAGTAGTTTTAAAGCCATCACCTGATAATATTCAAGAACTATACCTAGGCTCATTAGAAGCACTTGGTGTCGACATGAATGTACATGATGTACGCTTTGTAGAAGACAACTGGGAGTCTCCTACGCTTGGTGCATGGGGTTTAGGTTGGGAAGTTTGGTTAAATGGTATGGAAGTATCACAGTTTACCTACTTCCAACAAGTTGGTGGCTTAGAGTGTTCTCCCGTTACAGGTGAAATGACATACGGCCTTGAGCGACTCGCTATGTACATTCAAGAAGTCGACAGCGTATACGATCTAGTATGGACCGACGGTCCAATGGGTAAAGTCATGTACGGTGACATTTTCCACCAAAACGAAGTAGAACAATCGACCTATAACTTTGAACATGCAAATGTTGAAGTGCTATTTAAGCAATTTGATGATTGTGAAAAAGCTTGTCAGCACCTACTTGGTCTAGAAAAACCTCTACCGCTACCCGCCTACGAACAAGTGATGAGAGCATCGCACTCGTTTAACTTACTCGACGCGCGTCATGCTATTTCGGTAACCGAACGTCAACGTTATATTTTGCGTGTTCGCACCATGGCAAAAGGTGTAGCAGAAGCCTATTATCAAGCCCGTGAAGCTCTTGGCTTCCCAATGTGTAAGTAGAGGAATTAGCATGAAATTTGAAAACTTACTCATTGAGGTGGGTACAGCAGAATTACCGCCAAAAGCGTTACGTAAATTAGCCGAATCGTTTTTAGCAAACTTCACTGAAGAACTCACTAAAGCGGATCTTGGATTCGAAACAGCCACTTGGCATGCCGCACCACGCCGTTTAGCGTTATCAGTTACCCAGCTTGCACTTGCTCAAGCAGATAAAGTTGTTGAAAAACGTGGTCCTGCCATTGCGCAAGCATTTGATGGCGAAGGTAATCCAACCAAGGCTGCTATGGGTTGGGCACGTGGCAATGGTATTACGGTTGAGCAAGCTGAGCGATTAAAAACCGACAAAGGCGAATGGCTATTACATAAAGCCAGTGTGATTGGTGTTGAAACCAAAACCTTAATTGCCGACATGGCGCAAAAAGCATTAGATAAGTTACCTATTCCTAAGCCAATGCGTTGGGGGAGTAATAAGATTCAATTTATCCGCCCTGTTAATACCGTTACCATGTTACTTGGCGATGAACTTATTGCCGGTAAATTATTAGGTGTTGAATCAGCTCGTACCATTCGTGGTCACCGTTTTATGGGGCAAAAAAGCTTTGAATTGAGCCACGCAGATAACTATTTGTCTGAGCTTGAAACCCAAGGCAAAGTTATGGCCGACTATCAACGCCGTAAAGATATAATCGTTGCAGGTGCACAACAAGCGGCAAAAGATATCAATGGTGTTGTTGAGCTAGAAGAAGACTTATTAGAAGAAGTCACGTCATTGGTTGAATGGCCAGTTGTGCTTACCGCGAACTTTGAAGAAAAGTTTTTAGACGTGCCAGCAGAAGCTTTGGTTTACACAATGAAAGGCGATCAAAAATACTTCCCAGTATTTGATAAAGCCGGCAAGTTATTACCTCACTTTATTTTTGTCACCAACATTGAGTCTAAAGACCCACAACAAATTATTGCGGGTAATGAAAAAGTGGTTCGTCCTCGTTTGGCTGATGCTGAGTTCTTCTTTGAAACAGACAAGAAAAATAGCCTTGAATCTCGTTTAAGTAGCCTTGAAACAGTCGTGTTCCAAAAGCAACTTGGCACCATTAAAGACCGCGTAAACCGCATTTCAGAAATGGCTGGTTACATTGCCACTAAAATAAATGCTGATAGCGACCAAGCTGCTCGTGCAGGTTTGTTGTCTAAATCAGATTTAATGACCAACATGGTCATGGAATTTACCGATCTTCAGGGCACCATGGGCATGCATTACGCTCGCCTTGATGGTGAAACTGAAGCTGTTGCCCTCGCCTTAGCTGAGCAATATAAACCGAAGTTTTCTGGCGATACCGTACCGAGTGCGCCAACCTCTATTTGTGTTGCACTCGCTGAAAAACTTGACACTTTAGTCGGGGTTTTTGGTATTGGCCAAGCACCAAAAGGCGCTGCAGATCCATTTGCATTACGCCGCGCTGCCATTGGTATCATTCGGATTTGTTTAGAGAACAATCTACCATTAGATTTGGTTGATTTAATTGCTAAAGCACAATCATTGCACGGTGAAAACCTAAGCAATGATAACGTTGCCGAACAAGCATTAGAGTTCTTTATGGGTCGTTTCCGCGCTTGGTATCAAGATCACGGAGTAAGTGTTGACGTTATTTTAGCGGTATTAGCACGTCGCCCTACTTCACCCGCTGACTTTGAAAGCCGTATTAAAGCGGTAGCTCACTTTAGAACACTGGAGCAAGCATCAGCATTAGCTGCGGCAAACAAACGTGTCTCTAACATTTTGGCCAAAGTTGACGGTGATGTAGCAACAACGGTTAATTCAAGCTTGTTAGTTGAAGCGGCTGAAAAGGCATTAGCTGAAAAATTAGCTGAACTTCAGCCTAAGCTGGCTCCCTTATTTGCTGCAGCAAACTATCAACAAGCACTTGCCTTGTTGGCTGATTTACGTGACAGTGTTGATACCTTCTTCGAAGATGTCATGGTGATGGCTGATGATGAAGCGCTGAAGAATAACCGTTTAGCGCTGTTAAGCAGCTTACGTGAGCAATTCCTTCACGCGGCGGATATTTCGCTACTTCAATAAGTATTGATTGCCTGCAATTGCAGTTAAATCATAATGAAAAAGCGCCAATAGGCGCTTTTTTGTATTCGTTCGTTGTATTAATTTTAAAGTAGCAAGCAGACAAGACTCGGACGGTGTCCCCTCTATGCCTCATCATCACAATTTGTAAGACAACCTTTATAACAATAATCGTCGCCTAATAACAGGCAACAGGCATGATGATAAAAAACACCACACCATAAAAATAACGCTGTTTTGTAGAATATTTTATTTAACAATCATACGGTTAGCACAAGTACAGCCTTGATAAAAACAAACGCATACCGATAATAATAATGTCATTAAAATTGCTGTAATTTTTGATGAAGCACCTCAAAATCGGCCATTGAAACACCAACGGTTTCGATTAGCATCTCTAACGTTGTTTCAGGCAATTTATTAGCCTGTTTGAGCATAGAGCATTCACTAATAATGTTTGCTTGCCATATCACTCTAGATAAGCCAGATTGAGGCTCAATGCTGGTATTAGCCAGCTCAGTTAAGTTGCTGGAAAACGTTGCTGGTAACTGCCACTGCTTGGCCAATAGCGCACTTAACGTTAAAGATTTCGTTGTCATTACCTGACTGAAAAGTAATGATCTTGGCTGCTCTCCGGGTTCTGCTTGATAAAATGCATCGATGATCAATTTGAAAATGGCAAGCTTGCCAACGTCATGCAACAGTCCCAGCAAAAAAGCAGAATCAGCATCTTCGTCAGCCAACTCACTGGCTAAAAAAGCTACCTGCATTGAATGACGCCAAATTTGCGCACCAAAGCGACGAAAGTAAATAGGCTTAATATCAATCATTTCGCGTGATAAACACGTAGTCACAAAGCGTCGTAATTGTGTTCGACCGACTTGAACAAGCGCTTGCTGTAGGCTCGTGACATCATTTTCACTGCGCTTAAATGCGGCAGAGTTACACAGTTTTAGCACTTCCACACTCAACAATGGATCTTGCTCAATTAATGCAAGTAACTCTTTATTTTCAATACTTTCATCAGCAAGTTTTTTATCTAATTCAATAATTTTATTGGGTAATTTAAGAACAGTATCAGCAATGTCTTTAACTGAACTTAAAGCGATTTCTATTTCAGCCATCACTTTACGCTCAAGGTTATTCGCTGTGCCACTCATTGCATGAGATTGTTGAGAAAATAACAGTCCATAGAATAGCGAAGCTAAATCAACGGCAGCAGCGCAGCTTTGTTCTGTTTTTACAGGCATACGTTGAGCGACATCGGCATTAGCCGAGTTAGATATTGATTGTGCAAGGCTTTGTTGCTTTTGTTGACGTTTAACTGAAGCAGAGGCACCGGTAAATTTAGGCTGCGGTTTTTTATCACGGATATTAAACAGTTTTTTAAATAAGCCAACCACCACGGTTTTGACCTTATAGCAATTTTATAATTTGAATATATTTTACGCCCATTATTACCAATCAGTAATAAGAATATGATAAAAAAATAAGGCACCCGAAGGTGCCTTATTTTTAATAACGCATAATAACTACACGTCTAAGTTAGCTACGTTTAACGCATTGGTTTCAATGAAGTCACGACGAGGCTCAACCTGATCACCCATTAAGGTAGTGAACAGTTGGTCAGCACCTACGGCATCGTCAATGGTCACACGCAACATATGACGCGTTTCAGGATCCATTGTCGTTTCCCACAATTGTTCAGGGTTCATCTCACCCAATCCTTTATAACGTTGAATGTATAAACCACGCTTGGCTTCGTTCATCGTCCAATCTAACGCTTCAACAAAGCTTTCAACTTCTTTGACTCGCTCACCACGTTGTACATAACCACCATCTTCAATAATGCCTTCAATAGCACTACCAAGCTGAGCAATAGCGCTATAGTCAGCTGACGTAAAGAAGTCATAGCTAAATGCATATTGAGTATCAATACCATGCTTACGAATAGTGACAGTTGGAGTGTAAGTTTGACGCTCTGCATCTAATACCGTTGCAGAAGAGTAAATAACACCGTCAGATTCGCGTTCTGTTAAGTCAGCAATAAACGTTTGTGCCCATGCTTGCATAGCGGCTTCGTCTGCCATCATTTCGACAGTAACAGCTCGATGATAAAGCATTCTATTGGTCAAGTTGGTTGGGTAACGTTTTTCTAAACGATTAATAATAGCTTCTACGTCACGGAACTGATTAACCAATCGCTCTAATGGTTCACCAGAAATACCAGGTGCACCTTGGCTTGGGTAAATATGGGTATTATCAAGCGCTTGAGTAGTTAAGTACTCAGTTAATGCCGGTTCATCTTTAAGGTATTGCTCTTGCTTACCTTTCTTCACTTTAAATAGTGGAGGCTGAGCAATATAAACAAAACCACGCTCGATTAATTCAGGCATTTGACGGAAGAAGAAGGTCAACAACAAGGTACGAATATGCGAGCCGTCGACGTCAGCATCGGTCATAATGATGATGTTATGGTAACGGGTTTTTTCTGGGTCATATTCATCACGACCAATACCACAACCGAGTGCGGTGATCAGTGTTGCGACTTCTTGTGAAGAAAGCATTTTGTCAAAACGTGCTTTCTCAACGTTAAGAATTTTACCTTTAAGTGGCAAAATAGCTTGGTTTTTACGGTTACGCCCCTGCTTGGCTGATCCGCCAGCAGAGTCCCCTTCCACAATATAAATTTCAGAAAGACCTGGGTCTTTTTCTTGGCAATCAGCCAGCTTACCCGGCAAACCACCTAAATCTAACGCTCCTTTACGGCGAGTCATTTCACGCGCTTTACGCGCGGCTTCACGAGCACGAGCTGCATCAACAATTTTACCCACAATCAATTTTGCATCTACTGGGTTTTCAAGTAAGTAGTCGTTTAACTTCTCACCCATTGTTTGTTCAACTGCGCTTTTTACTTCACTTGAAACTAACTTGTCTTTCGTTTGTGAGCTGAACTTGGGATCTGGCACTTTAACAGAAATAACCGCTGTTAAGCCTTCACGCGCATCATCACCCGTTGCGTTAGTTTTACCTTTTTTGTTAAACCCTTCGCGTTCCATGTAGCTGTTCAAGTTACGTGTTAACGCACCTCGGAAACCCGCTAAGTGAGTACCACCATCGCGTTGTGGAATGTTATTGGTAAAACAATAAATACTTTCTTGGTAACCGTCATTCCATTGCATCGCAACTTCAACAGTAATACCGTCTTCACGCTCTTGTACAAAATGGAATACATCTTTGTTAACTGAGGTTTTATTGCGGTTTAGGTAATCAACAAATGCGCTAATACCGCCTTCATATTTAAAAAATTCATCACGGCCATCTTCGCGTTCGTCAACAAGACGGATACCAACACCTGAATTAAGGAACGAAAGTTCACGAACACGTTTAGCCAAAATATCAAAATAAAATAACGTGTCAGAGAAGGTTTCGGTGCTTGGCCAAAAACGGATGGATGTGCCGGTTTTATCTGTGTCGCCTATCGGTGTAATTGGCGCTTCTGGAACCCCCATTTTATAGAACTGTTCATAAACTTTACCATCGCGACGAATGGTCATTTGCAGTTTTTCTGACAGCGCATTTACAACAGAGACACCAACACCATGCAAACCACCTGACACTTTGTATGAATTATCATCGAACTTACCACCAGCATGCAGTATCGTCATAATAACTTCTGCAGCTGACACCCCTTCTTCAGGGTGAATAGAAACCGGAATACCACGGCCATCATCATGAACAGAGACTGAGCCATCGGCATGAATAGTGATGGTAATTTCGCTACAGTGTCCTGCTAACGCCTCATCGATAGAGTTATCGACAACTTCAAATACCATGTGATGTAACCCAGTACCGTCATCAGTATCACCAATGTACATACCCGGTCTCTTACGTACAGCATCAAGGCCTTTTAATACCTTAATACTGGAAGAATCGTAACTATTCTCAGACATATTTCTCTCTCGTTGTTATTCAATAACCGTTATCTTGCCCTGCTGCACATGAAACATCCTTTCAGGAGGTAAAGATAACGAATCGACTATTGCTGCAGGATCGATAGCGGTAACAAAAATTTGTGCGCCCGTTTCCGTTAACTGTTTCAGCAATAGCTGCCTATGCTTTGCATCCAACTCAGACGGTAAATCGTCGACCAAATAAATACTGTTTTTATTTAGCTGTTGTTTAAGCAACTTTCCCTGTGCAATACGCAGTGCACAGACTAATAATTTTAACTGCCCTCGTGATAAAGCATCCTGAGCAGGCAAGTTGCCCACTCGCAAACGTAAGTCTGCTTTATGAGGGCCGCCACTGGTAAATCCGGAAGCTAAATCTCGAGGATATTGGTTTTGAAGGTGCTGCAAATACTCCGTTTTGCTATCCCATCCTCGGGTAAAAGAAACCTTTAAATCAACCTGAGGTAAAAACTCCGTTATTATACCCTTTAGTAGCCCATTTAACGAGTCTACATATTGATTTCGTATCTCAGTAACAACCTCAGCATACCGTACCAATTCTTTATCCCAAAAAAGAATGTTGGAATAGGAAGATTGATTTCTAAGAAGCTGATTTCGTTGCTTTAAAATTCGGCGAGTCTTTGCCCAGGCTTGATGAAAATGAGGGTCACTGTGAAAGGCCCCCCAATCAATAAATTGACGTCGTGATTTAGGGCCTTCAAACAGTAATGAAAAGCTTTCAGGGGTAATAACTTGAATCGGTAATGTTTCGGCTAATGTAGATAAACGTTTGACATTATCGCCATTAATTTTAACGTCAATATCGCCATTACGAGCACGGCGTAATCCCACCTTTGTGGTGCGTTCTTGAGTGTTTAGTTGCGCAAATAGCGTCAGGTTATCTTGCTCGTTATTAATGACACGTTGTGATAAATGGCTGCGAAACGAACGCCCCATACCTAAAAAGAAAATGGCTTCAAGCACACTGGTTTTACCGCTGCCATTTTCACCATAAATAAGATTAAGCCCTTCGCTTAGTGTTAATTTTGCACTAAGAATATTTCTAAAGGAGTCGATATTGAGACGGGTTAAACTCATGAGCGCCTGTTGTTAGATTTAGAGCCTTAAAACAAAAAAAGGTGCATCTTTATTGTGCACCTTTTTAGCTTACCTGATACGCGTTTATAGGCGCATTGGCATAACCACATACATTGAATCTTCTTCTTTGTGGTTTTCAATCAGCGCACTTGAATTACCGTCAATTAAGGTGATTCGTACATCATCACTGGCAAGGTTATTTAATACATCGAGTAAGTAACTTACGTTAAACCCTATTTCAAGGTTTTCTGAATCATATTCAACGTCGATAATCTCTTCAGCTTCTTCTTGTTCTGGGTTATTGGCGGTAATTCTCAACAGTCCTGGTTCAAGTTGGATGCGGACACCACGAAACTTCTCATTAGATAAAATAGAAGCACGGGTAAGCGCCTGCTTAAAGTGATTACGGCTAGCAACAACAATTTTATCGCCGCCTTTAGGTAACACGCGTCGATAATCAGGGAATCGGCCGTCCACTAATTTACTGGTAAACACCGCGGCATGAGTCGTTGCACGAATAGCGCTGTCGCCAATAGAGATGGTGATATCGGCATCATCAGTATCAAGTAGGCGTGACATTTCAATCACCCCTTTGCGTGGCACAATAACCTGTTTTTCTGGCAATGTTGTTTCAACCTGACGATGACTTAACGCTAAACGGTGTCCGTCAGTTGCAATGGCTTTTAATACATTACCTTCGGTTTCAAAAAGCAAACCGTTAAGGTAATAACGAACATCTTGGTTTGCCATTGAAAACTGTGTTGAGTCGATAATTGATTTCAACACACCTTGCTTAATACTAAATTCAATCTCAGCTTCAAACGCTTCTACATTCGGATAATCTTCCGCGGGTAGCGTTGCTAACGTGAAGCGGCTTCGACCAGAACGTAATAACCAACGGTTGTCTTGTTGCTCAATTTTAAGCGCGGATTGATCAGGAAGAGATTTTACAATATCGAGTAATTTTTTCGCAGGTACCGTGGTACGACCGACTTGGATCTCGCCATAAATTGCAGCGTGGCCAACAAGCTCAACTTCTAGGTCTGTACCGGTCATTTTAAGTGAGTCTTCACTAACTTCTATCAATAAGTTAGCAAGAATGGGTAAGTTATGGCGACGCTCAACCGCACCACAAACCAATTGTAATGGTTTTAATAGGGCATCCCTATCAATTGAAAATTTCATCAAGTCCACGTTCCCTGATTTTTAAGAAGACAGCGTTCTAATTAAATTAGCATAATCTTCTTTAATGTCATGACTCTCTTCACGCAGTTGCGCAATTTTACGACAAGCATGTAATACCGTCGTATGGTCACGGCCACCAAATGCATCACCAATTTCAGGTAAGCTTTGGTTTGTAAGTTCTTTTGATAATGCCATCGCCACTTGTCGAGGACGAGCCACACTTCGTGAACGACGCTTTGACAACATATCAGCCATTTTGATTTTATAGTATTCAGCTACGGTCTTCTGAATATTATCTATAGTGACTAATTTTTCTTGAAGTGCCAAGAGGTCTCTTAATGCTTCTCTGACAAAATCAATCGTGATTGGACGACCAGTAAAATTCGCGTTAGCAATCACACGGTTTAACGCCCCTTCAAGCTCACGCACGTTTGAACGTAACCGTTTGGCAATAAAGAAAGCCACTTCATCGGGCAAGTTAATGCCACTTTCTTGAGCTTTACGCATCAAAATAGCCACTCGGGTTTCAAGCTCTGGTGGCTCAATAGCAACGGTCAATCCCCACCCAAAGCGAGACTTCAAACGGTCTTCAACCCCGTCAATCTCTTTTGGGTAACGATCTGAGGTTAAAATAACCTGATGGTTACCTTCTAACAATGCATTAAAGGTGTGGAAAAATTCTTCTTGAGATCGATCTTTATTAGCAAAAAATTGAATGTCGTCAATAAACAAAGCATCTACACTCCGGTAGTAGCGTTTAAAGTCTTCAATAGCATTATTTTGTAATGCTTTTACCATATCTTGCACAAAGCGCTCTGAGTGCATATAAACCACTTTAGCATGTGGATTATTCTTAATAATGCCATTACCGACGGCGTGTAATAAATGGGTTTTACCTAAACCTGTTCCGCCATATAAAAACAGCGGATTATAAGCACCACCGGGATTTTCAGCCACTTGTAAGGCTGCCGCTTTACCCAATTGGTTCGACTTACCTTCAACAAAGTTATCAAACTGATAAGTAGGGTTTATATTGCTACGATGATTGGCATCAATCATCGGCTCTGCTTGGGCATTAAAAGTCGTACCAACACGAGGACGTGTTTGAGTGCTGACCGGTTTTGTAGGAGCAATTGCAGGGCTTTTAGGTGCAACAGGCGCAGAAGGACGGCTACCAATATCAAAACGTAATTTAGGTGCATCACCACCTAATTGTTCAGTAAAAAACTGATTAATAATATTAATATATTTGTCTCGAACCCAATCAAGTACGAAACGATTTGGGGCATACAGTACTAACGTATCGCCATCCATTTCAGCCTGTAACGGACGGATCCACATACTGAATTGTTGAGCAGAAAGCTCATCTTGTAATCTGCCGATACATTGTTGCCAAAGTGAAACCGCCACTTAATTATCCCCAAATATCTGTTTCAAAGGAGGGGTATTCTATAGCGAGACATCAATGATCGCTATCCTTTCTATAATATTTATCCCCAATGCGATCATTGTATGTGGATATCTTGGATCATTAAAGATCAATTTCGATCCAATTATTGATAATTTGACGTATATACGGCTTTATTAACCGATCACCTTTGATCTATAATAGCCGCCCTTTAATCTGTTTTTGCCTGTTAAGATCCACAAGATATAGTGTTAGTTAACAGAGTTATCCACACCTTCTGGTGGTTATGGCAAGAATGATTTAAAGAATATTAGGCAGAATTTCACGATTAGCACGCTTTCGTAGTTGACGCTGGCGGGTAAAGTGATTACAATTCGGCCTCTTTTTTGCCCTTACCTCTATTTTGGAGATAAGGTTTATTCACTAACAAAGACGGATTGCCATCATGAGTAAACGTACTTTTCAACCTAGCAACCTGAAGCGCAAGCGTTCTCACGGCTTCCGCGCTCGTATGGCCACTGTTGGCGGCCGTAAGGTGCTTGCACGTCGTCGTGCAAAAGGTCGCGCACGTTTATCTGCTTAATTAAGTAGGTAGCATTAGGTGACTAGTTATACCTTTGAGCGGGAGTTAAGATTATTAACTCCCGCGCAATTTAAATCTGTATTTACCAATCCAATCAAAGCATCCTCTGCTGAAATAACCCTGCTCGCGATTCCTAATTCCCAGCAACATCCTCGTATTGGATTAACTGTGGCTAAGCGTTTTGTAAAAAATGCCAGTGACCGTAATCGAATTAAACGAGTGATCAGAACTAGTTTTCGTTTGCATCAGCATGATATCCCTGATATCGACATTGTTGTATTAGTTCGCAACGGTGTGGTCGATATGGAAAATGCCCAATTACATAAATTGATAGAGAAACTATGGCGCAAACTCAGTCGCCGTTACAATGGTTAGCCACCAAGGCTATTCGAGGCTATCAACTCTTAATTAGTCCTATGCTAGGACAACGGTGCCGCTTTACCCCAAGCTGCTCCCATTACGCAATTGAAGCAATTAATATGCATGGAACGATAAAAGGTTGTTGGTTTGCAGGCAAACGCATATTAAAATGTCATCCTTTACATCCCGGCGGTAGTGATCCCGTCCCACCCAAAAAAAACAGGTGTAATAAATAGACTATGGAATCTCAACGCAATATTTTGCTAATCGGTCTCGTTTTTGTCAGCTTTTTGCTTTGGCAACAATGGCAAACTGATCAAGCACCACAAAAAGTACAACAAGTACAACAAGTGGCTACTCACTCAACGCCAGCTGCCGACCATAGCGCTGACGTCCCTGAAGCCGACAGTGTTGGCGTTCCAGTTCAATTACCAATGAATGCAGATTTCATTACCGTTAATACGGATACATTGAGCATTAAAATTAACCCTATTGGTGGTGACATTGTTCATGCAGCATTGGTTGCACACAAACGCGAAATAGATCAAGAAGACCCATTTGTCTTACTTGAACAAAATAAAGATTTCACCTATATAGCTCAAAGTGGCCTAATTGGTCGTAATGGTATCGACAGTTCAACAAGTCGTCCTCATTACGCTGCATCATCAAATACATTCAGTTTTGCTGATGGTCAAAAAGAGTTAACCGTGCCGTTAACTTTCACTGATAAAAATGGCGTTAAGTTTGTAAAAAGCTTTACTTTTACCCGTGGACAATACGACATCACGGTTGATTACCAAGTCAGCAATACATCAGCGCAACCACTGCAGCTGCAAATGTATGGTCAAATAAAACAAACAATAAAACCATCAGAAAGCCATATGATGATGCCAACTTACCGTGGCTCAGCTTATTCAACTCAAGACACCCGTTACGAGAAGTATAAGTTTAAAGACATGGAAAAAAGTAACCTCAATATAGCGACTCCTGGTGGTTGGGCAGCAATGCTGCAGCACTACTTTGTTTCAGCTTGGGTGCCACCAGCAGAAGATACCAATACGATTTTCTCAAGTGTAAGTAAGGGGCAATTAGCCAATATTGGTTTCCGTGGTAAGGTTTATGACATAGCCCCTGGAGCCCAACAAGAGATTAAAGCGCAATTCTATGTTGGTCCTAAAGATCAAAAAGCACTGTCGGCTATTTCAGAGTCTCTTAACCTCGTTGTTGATTATGGCTTCTTGTGGTGGTTAGCGATTCCAATCCATTGGTTATTGATGTTCTTCCAATCAATTGTCGGTAACTGGGGTATGGCTATTATTCTAATTACGCTAACTGTTCGTGGTATTTTGTACCCACTGACAAAAGCGCAATACACCTCTATGGCTAAAATGCGTAACTTGCAACCTAAGTTGGCTGAGCTAAAAGAGCGTTTTGGTGACGACCGTCAGAAGATGGGTCCAGCCATGATGGAGTTGTATAAGAAAGAAAAAGTTAACCCAATGGGTGGCTGCTTACCAATTCTCTTCCAAATGCCTATTTTCATTGCGTTGTACTGGGTATTGCTTGAGAGTTATGAATTACGCCATGCGCCATTCATGTTATGGATTAACGATTTATCAGTTCAAGATCCATATTACATCCTGCCTATATTAATGGGTATTTCAATGTGGGCAATGCAGAAAATGCAGCCAATTGCACCAACAATGGACCCTATGCAAGTGAAAATGATGCAGTGGATGCCGGTTATCTTTACCGTATTCTTCTTATGGTTCCCAGCAGGTCTCGTTCTATACTGGTTGGTTGGTAACCTTGTTGCAATCACTCAGCAAAAGATTATTTATGCAGGTTTGGCGAAAAAAGGCATAAAATAATCCTTAGACTCGACCTCATATAATTTATTAAAAGGCGACTTAACCAGTCGCCTTTTCCTTTATAAAAAAGCAGGTACTACCGTGACAACAGACACTATCGTAGCTCAAGCAACCGCCCCAGGAAGAGGTGGTGTTGGTATTATTCGCGTTTCAGGTGATTTAGCCTCTAACGTCGCCCAAGCTATATTAGGCAATATACCTAAACCTCGTTACGCCCAGTACGGTGATTTTAACGATGCCAATGGCCATGTTATCGACCAAGGTATTGCCCTATTTTTTAAAGGCCCAAATTCATTTACTGGGGAAGATGTATTAGAACTACAAGGCCATGGCGGGCAAATTGTTCTAGATATGCTTATTAAACGAGTGATGGAAATTGACGGTTTACGCATTGCTAAACCCGGTGAGTTCAGTGAACAAGCATTCATGAACGACAAGCTAGATTTAACCCAAGCAGAAGCCATTGCAGACTTAATTGATGCGACCAGCGAACAAGCCGCTAAAAGTGCGCTAAATTCACTACAGGGCGAGTTTTCAGATGAGGTTCACCAGTTAGTAGAACAAGTCACTAACTTGCGCTTATATGTCGAAGCTGCCATTGATTTCCCTGACGAAGAGGTCGACTTTTTATCAGATGGAAAAATTGCCAACGCGTTATATAACATCATAAACAAACTCGACTCGGTAAAAGCCAGTGCCAAACAGGGGTCAATTATCCGTGAAGGCATGAAAGTCGTTATTGCAGGTCGCCCGAATGCGGGGAAATCCAGTTTATTAAACGCTCTAGCAGGTAAAGAGTCAGCCATTGTCACCGAAATTGCTGGCACCACTCGAGACGTACTGCGCGAACATATTCACCTTGATGGCATGCCGCTACACATCATTGATACCGCGGGATTACGAGAAACAGCTGATACGGTTGAAAAGATTGGTATTGAGCGCGCCTGGGATGAAATAGCCACAGCAGATCAAGTCTTGTTTATGGTTGATGGCACGACCACCAACGCAATAAACCCTCACGATATATGGCCAGACTTTATTGACCGTTTACCTTCCAAACTGGGCGTCACCGTGGTGCGCAATAAAGCTGATTTAACCGCTGAGTCACTCTCTCATACTAATGAGCAAGGTTATAATGTCTACCGAATTTCAGCGAAAACAGGTTTAGGTGTAGAAGAGTTAAAGCAACACTTAAAATCTCTGATGGGTTATCAAAGTAATTTAGAAGGCGGCTTTATTGCCCGTCGTCGCCACTTAGAAGCGTTAGATCTCGCCTCAAGTCATTTACAACTAGGTAAGGAACAACTCGAAGTGTTCCAAGCAGGAGAGTTGTTAGCAGAAGAACTGCGCATGTGCCAAATGGCATTATCTGAAATTACCGGTAAATTCACCTCAGATGACTTACTTGGCAAAATCTTTAGCTCTTTTTGCATAGGTAAGTAGCACAACGTTGAAAATGAGGTTTATTAATGTGTTTGGCAAATAGTGTTGTAGTTCTCGATTTTGAAACCACAGGTTTATCACCTGATAATGGTGATCGCGCGATTGAAATTGGTGCAGTTAAAATTGTAGACGGAGAAATCGTCGATTCATTTCAAGAGTTAATGAACCCTGGTCGCAGAGTAAATAGTTTTATTGAACAATACACCGGTATTAGTAATAAAATGCTACTCGATGCACCAAGCTGTGAAGCCGTTATGACCCGGTTTGCAAGCTTTATTGGCGAGTTTAACTTAGTGGCACATAATGCCAGTTTTGATAAAAAGTTCTTAGATGCTGAGTTTGAGCGTATCGGTCATCAATATCGAGGGCAATTTGCATGTTCATTGCTGTTATCTCGACGTATTCACCAAGATGCACCTAATCATAAGCTCGGCACACTAGTTGAATACCATCAACTGCCTAATGACGGTGTTTTTCACCGTGCATTAGCCGATGCCACCATGACAGGATATTTATGGTTACAGCAACTTGAAACCATTAAACAGCACCAACCTCAGCAAGCTGTCACTTTTGATAAAATTAAAAAAATTACCAGTATGACAAAAGCAAAAGTAATGGATTATATTAAGCTGATTCAAAAATAAATATGATCAGACTGATTATTTCAATAACGGCGTTATCCAGATTATAAATAGCGGCTTTAAGTAAACCTTACGCCGCAGATTGCTGTTGCGGCAAATGATTTAGCCAAGTTTGAAAAGTTGTGACTCCAGGTAACCGTTTATCAGAATGACCTAATAAATGCACAATGGCATAACAAAATTGATGATATAGCTGGGGATCATGACCATCTTTTTCGGCATCATCACTATTAATCATTGTTCCGCGTAAATAATTAAGCACTAATTCTGCGCGGTTAAATCCTTCTACTTTACCTATTTCATTAACAATATTGTTAAACCATGAAATATAAGTTTCAAAACTTTTTTTATACGCTAACTGATAAACTTCACTGGCTTGCAATAATATCTCAGCGTTAGGCATAACGCGTTCAATAACAAAGTTTTTATTCACTAAAATATCGTGTAAACGCCAGCATTGATGAAATAAAAATTGCATTAAAGGCGTTTGGTCATTTTGTTTATCAAGTTCTGTTTGTGCATACCAACTATTTAAATTATCAATAGCGACAGAAACCATTAAATCAGCCTCTGTCGGAAAATGATTATAAATAGTCCCCTTTGATATTTGGCTAGCCTTCACTAAATGAGAGCGACATAAATCAAACGTTTTATGACCTTTTAAGCTACGTTGGGAGACTTCGACCAAGTAATCCCCTCTTTGCTGCCAACTACTCATAATACACACCTTACCCTTTAGCTATAATTTGATATCACTTCACATTCATACAATAACAAGCTTTTTACTAATAGGGTATTGAGTAATAATGATGTCACTATTAGTTATTTCAATACCAATATAAGTTAAGCCTATGTTAAAAATTGAATTGTTAGAAAGTTTTATTGCTATTGCAGAAAATGGCAATCTTTCAAAGGCTGCGGAAAAAATTTGTCGAACCCAATCAACCTTAAGTTTGCAAATAAAAAAACTTGAAGAACGTGTCGGTCAACCCTTATTAATCCGTGATAATAAAGGGGTAACGTTAACAGAATCTGGAGTCACGTTACTTAATTATGCCTATAAAATGATGCAATTAAATTCACAAGCGATATGTGAATTAAAAGAATGCCAAAACAAAGAAATCATACGCTTAGGTGTGCCTACAGATTATATTACACGATATTTAAATAGCTGTTTATTAGAGTTTATTCGCGAATTTACTTGTATTGAATTAGTAATAAGTACCGATGTTAGCGGCAATTTATTTAAACGTTTACAACATGGTGAACTCGATATTATTGTAGCAACTCATTGGCAGCCACCCATCAACGGAGAATTACTGTTTGAGCGACACTTTCATTGGGTTGCCTCAAAGCACGGTAATGCCCATAAACGTAGTGTTATTCCAATGGCGCTTTACCCTGAAAACTGCCCTATTCGCGCTCAGGTATTTGCAAATCATCAATTAACTATGCGCTCAGTTAATGTATTACTGTCAACTCCATCACCACAAGCACTGTGTATGGCAGTTGAAAATGACCTTACTATCGCTCCTGTCGCTGAATTTATGATAAACGATAAAATGCAAATATTAGATCCAATAGAACATGGGTTACCAATTTTACCAACCTTTAATGAGTCTATTTACCTCAATCCTAAAACTCAAACCAATGCAACCAAACAGCTAATATCATTAATAAAAGCCAATGTGAAAAATTTAGCTAAAGTTTCAAAAACTTAAAGTATAATAATAAAAAAACCAACGATAACGTTGGCTTTTTTAGCTTGTTTATTTACAAGTAATCATATTTAGAAGTAATAAGCTAAATTAACATTAAAGCGATGCTCCCAATCATCATTCGCTTGTGTCAAACCTAAGCTATTTCCACCAAGCCAAAGAACATTTTTGGCGGCATAGTAATCAACATAAACAAACACTGGACCGTAGCTGATTGAAACACCAGTAGTATTTAATACAGAGTCATCAAATTGATCAACATCGGGTTGAATCATGCTGAAATCATTATATAAAGTATAGTTACCCCAAGATGTGGTAATTTTCTTTGATAAGTTAGCCGTTAATACCTTACCTTTGCTGGCAGCTTCATAAAAACCGTTTAACATCCCCATACCAATCTTATTTGGATCAATCTTACCATCATCATATTGGTCGTAGTCATAAGCTAAATATTGTGTTTGAAATCCCCAACCATCATAGTTCATATCAAGATGAACGGCATAGTTCAGAGTATCGCCATTCTCACCAGCTGTTGCATTATAAAGTTGTCCATATTCAACAGAAGCACCAATCACTGTAGTTAAGTCACCCGTTTCTAAAGTATAGCTTTGGCGTCCAACTAAGGTGTTGGTTTCTTCGTTGTTATAGTCAGTACTATGAGTATCATCAATTTTAATGGTACCCGTAGCAACAGTTCCAGCAAAATCACGATGATCACTGCCACCATATGCTGCATCTTTAATAAAAGCTAACTCAGTAAGTGAGGCACCATTCTTATATGCAGCGCCAATACCTACACCATAATCGTCTTCAAAACCTAAGTAGTAATTTAAGCTATACCACCAGCTGTGTGATGCATAACCTTTGTTACCAAAAGGTTTGCTAATAACACCTGCATTAAGGGTAAAATCTTTGTTAACATCCCAGTATGCATAACCATATTTTAAAAAATCATAGCCTTTATAAAAACGATATTCAGCCGCCACACCGATATCATTCCATTTATCTTTAAACGTTACAGACACTAGATTAAAATCAAAATCACCTAACTTGTCTTTTGACGTATCAGAATATTGACTATAGCTGTAGTTGGCTCGAACTGAACCACCGATGTTTAAATTATCAGCAACAGCTGAATTCATAAATGCAGGTAATAAAACACCAGCAATGGCTAGACTTAATAGTTGTTTTTTCATCAGAAACCCTAATTATATTTTAGGGTATTTACTTTAATAAAAATAATAACTATCAATTTAAAAGGTAAGATAGCGTTAAAATAAAAGTAAATATCCTTTATTTGCTAAATCATCCAATAATGAATGACTTAGCATTAATATAAAAAACATCTAAAATAAATACGGTATAACTTGGACTAGTTAATAAGGCCGACCTTGTTAAAGGCTTATATCGTAAATTTTTAGATATTTACACCTTATGATATGAGTAATCACGTTTTTACACGCAAGTTATTACCATTTAGCTTTTGTTAAATCACATTGAATAACTTCACCACGTTTAGCTGGCGTACCAGGGTTTTTAGCGGATTCACAAAGACGAGTCGTACCATAGTCATTGCGTTTATCATTGGCATTACTACGAGCCCATACGGATACTAAAGCACGTTCTTCAGGTTTGGCTTCACAAGAACCATCAACTTCAAACGCGTGAATAGTGTTTTGATGTAAGTAAACTAGAGAGTCTCTGTTAGCACTGCCCGATAACCACAAAGTTTGCGAATTATGTTGACCAACATCGAATTGAACTTTACGGATTTTGTCGTCTTCTTTAACGGTTTTAACTAAAGGGGAATCTTCACGTACAGCAAGCGTTTTAAATTCATTAACACAGGCAGGTACACGCATATTATAGTAAATTTCAGAGATAGCATGGTTATGGAATGGGTATAAAGTATCAACTGATTGCACTGTCATACCAACTTCAGCACCTACTTTTTGACCATTGATTTCATCAATACGCAACAAGCCCCAGTGACCAAAGATTTCTGCATAAGCATAACCACCACGAACATTATCAAAATTCTTCTCATTACGCTTACTTTCTTCAGCATACATAGGGAACCAACCTGCTGCAGCCCATAAGTTAGGTAGTGCTCTAGCACTGATGTCATATGGGAAAACTGCTGGCATTTTAACTTCATCACCAGTCACCATTTTATAGAAGTTTTTGGTAAATGATTTACCGTAATTTTTAACTTTTTTATCTTTTACTTTTTTATCAAAAAACTCTTTAAATGTAGTGCGTTTAAAGTGTTGTGCTACTGGTGAGTTTTTAGTTAACTCCCCACCTGGATTGTATATCCAATTAACATCTTCACGAGCACCAAAACATTTTTTAGCAGCATCTTTATTATTAATGACTTGATAAATATTTTTGACCATTAATTTCATATCACGTCTATCCATGATACACATTTTTTGGCCACCTTCAGTGGTATCAACCAAAGCCTTATCTGAATTTAAACAGTTACTTTCTTGCTCATTGGTTAGTGCAACAGCATAAGCTTCTAAATAGCTTAACGTCTCATTCCATAAAGTATCAATATACTTTTGATCTGCTGCAGAATATGTAGGTTGTTCACCTAAACAAGTAAACTGCGCAGAATTAATATCATTCGCATCTAAGAAGTCTGGGATTTCTGCAGCCACGACACCATTAGAAAGTAATAGCGCTGCTAATATCATTTTACTATTCATACATCACCTATTTATTTATATTTTTTATAAAACCACAACATAGTATATTTGGAATCGTTTCCAAAAATCGTTTTAACACCTATTTCATAAAACAAACTTAATCTGTTTTTATATTTTTGACTCAAGTCATATTTGTTTGCCCATAGTATTTAGATTAATAAAAAAGAAGGTCCTAACATATAATGTTAGGACCTTCTTTAATTGTTTATAATGTAGCTAAAAACAATAATATATAAATTAATCTATATGCTTATCAAATTTGAAAGTGTGGCAATTACTACAAAGAGGTTTTTTAGTTTTATGTTCCGCATGACATTCTTGACAAGGTAAATCTTTACCATAGTGCAAGTTGTTATGTGGATTTTGCCATTTATCTTCTTCAGGACGTTTAGACGCTTTAACTAAATCATCAATATTATGACACTTCAAACAAGCTTCATCTGAAGGAAACTGCTTAATGCCATGATCATGACAAGCTTTACAATCACGACCAATGACATCTTTATGGAAATCTCTAATTTGTACTGCTTGAGCTGATGTAATACTTAAACTAAGTAGTCCCAATGCAAGCATCATCTTTAATGTTTTCATCAATAATTCCTCTTGTTAATTGGGTTAGGCTTTCATCATGCTGCGTACAGCGGTCATTCCCATGACCATACATTCAGGAATAGAACAACTTCCTAAACGGCTGACGCCATGAATACCACCACACACTTCACCAGCTGCATATAAGCCTTGGATAGGTTTACCAGTAAAACTATCTTTAACTTCAGCTTTTTTGGTCACTTGAACACCACCTTGACAGTAATGTACTTTTGGCCACAAACGAACAACAGTAAAAGGCGCTTGGATATATTTATCTTTTGCCTTAGTCATATTTTTGCCAAACTGAGTATCTTTACCCGTTTTAACATATTCGTTGTATTCTTTGATTTGCGCTTTAAGTTCTTTTAATGGCACTTTAAAGTGAGAAGCAAGTTCTTCAACAGAATCAAATTTCCAACCTACGTTATACTTGATGACTTTGGCTGTATTAGGATGTTTTTTAGAATCCTTAAAGCTAGTAATTAAGATTGGAGGTAATGCATTTCCTTTTTCATCACGGCAGCTAAGTTCAGCATCTGCACGTGTTTTACGGTCAGCAATTTCATTCATAAAGCGTTTACCTGTTAGGCGGTTAATCGCAATTGAATGAGGGAAGTTGAAAATAGAATAGTTAGAAACATAACCAAATCCACCTTCATCAGGTGACGCCCAAGGGCCAGATTGAATATGTGCTAAATGAACAGGTACAGCGCCAAGACGGAACATTTCAAACATACCTTCACCAGTAGCACCAGGTGCATTGGTACAACCTACTTCAGCTGTTAAGGTAGGATCTTGCGCCATACGCAAGTTGATATTTTGAGCAAAACCACCAGTAGCGACAATCACGCCACGTTTTGCGCGGATATTAAGTACTTTACCTGGTTGATTTTCACCAAAGTGGTAATTTTCGCGCATTTTAACGCCAACCACTTCATTATTTTTACCAATAAGGAAACCTTCAAATTTAGAACGATTATGGGTATGAACGCCCATTTTACGGCTCATTTTTAATAAAGGTTGGGTAATACCAGCACCACAACTTACTGTTGTTTGGTATGTACGAGCAACAGAATGACCGCCAAGCTGTTGCAAGTAAGGATGGAATTCAGCACCAGCTTCAAGTGTCATTTGTAATGCTTCATTTGCATGAGATGCAACATGGCGAAGTAATCCTTCATCAGCAATACCACGACCTGAAGCTAATTGATCTGCAACCATACGTTCTACAGAATCTTTAATACCTTTTTCTGCTTGCTTTGGAGAACCAGGAACAGCAAATAACCCACCGTTAATCGCTGAGTTACCACCAAAGTAAGCCATTTTTTCAAAAATGTGCACATCTTTAGCGCCAAGCTTAATTGCTTCAATACTTGCCGCTAAGCCAGCAAAACCAGAACCAATAATAACGACTTCTAATTCTTTATCCCACTTAACACCATCTGCTTTTTCAGACACAGCCATTGCAGGCGAAACCATTGCAGCACCAGCTGCGGCACCTAGTCCTGCAATAAATTTACGGCGTCCTAATAGATCTATATTACTCATAGGTCATCACCCTTTTTTTTAATTGACACCGCAATAATAAAGATGGAATTGATTCCAAAAAGGGAATTAACCTAGGTTTAGTTATATATAAAGAGGTAGGGTTTTATAAATGAATGACGAAGCATATTTTTATAAAAAATAAACGATAATTAACAATCTGGAACTTGTTCCAAATTGTTAATTGATAATTGATAATTGATAATTGATAATTGATAATTGATAAACACTAACTCATTTTATTAAATTCGCTTTCTTTATATAAGATTTATATTTAATAGAGACATTATTTAATAAATAAGCAATTAACAAAGATTACTTTTGAGTTTATCAACTAGCAACCTCACTTTAGGCGATAGATGACGGTTTTGTGGATACAAAGCCCAAATGCCTTCTTTTGCTTGCTGAAAAGAGGCCAATAACACCTTTAGTTTATTCTCACTAATTGCTTGCTTAACGTAGTAACCAGGTAATTGCACAATCCCCAACCCTTTTAATGCCGCATCAAGCAAACTAATACCGCTACTGCATTGTAAATTCCCCTGCACTTTAATGCTCCTGTCTTTACCAGATTCAGTAAAATGCCAATGCGATTGCGAACCAATTAAGCAATTATGCTGACTGAGTTCCGATAACTTATATGGTGCACCAAAACGATTAATATACTCAGGTGCAGCACAAACAAACTGTTCACGGCTGGCTAAACGTTTTGCCATCATGCTCGAATCAGGTAACCGCCCTAAACGAATTGCTAAATCAAAGCCACCGTCGACTAAATCTAATTGTCGATTAGTGAGTTCACAAATGACTTCTACATCAGGATATTGCTGCATATAGTCAGTCACAATTGGCATAATAAACTTCTCACCATAAGTCACAGGTGCTGTCAGTTTAATTAACCCTTGTGGTTTATTTTGCAAACTACTAATGGCACGCTCAGCCTCTTCAAGGCCATCAATCACTTGTCTACAATGGCGATAAAACACTTGGCCTTCTTCAGTAAGTGACACTTTTCGAGTCGTGCGATAAAAAAGTTTAGTATTTAATCTATTTTCAATCTGGCTAATTTGACGGCTAACTTGCGCGGTTGAAATGGCTAGACGCTTTCCTGCTACGGTAAAACTGTCAGTTTCAGCCACTGCGACAAATTCATAAACACCTTCCCATGGTAGCATTGTTACCTTCTCGTAAAAGTCATTTGCTATTTAAGCTTATTATCAACTGACAGAAAATAATTACAATAGATCTATCTCGATAAAATCTCATCTACACTAAGTAGATTCAATTTAGCCATTCATCTTTAATAAGGACAAACACAATGTCAGCACAATTTATTAAGTCTAAAGCCGCTGTAGCATGGGGACCAGGCCAACCTTTATCAGTAGAAGAAGTTGATGTTATGTACCCAAAAGCTGGCGAAGTAATGGTTAAGATTATTGCTTCGGGTGTTTGTCACACTGATGCTTTCACTTTATCCGGCGATGATCCAGAAGGCGTGTTCCCAGCGATTCTTGGTCACGAAGGTGGCGGAATAGTAGAAATGGTTGGTGAAGGCGTAACCAGCGTAAAAGTGGGCGATCATGTTATTCCTCTTTACACTGCAGAATGTGGCGAATGTAAATTCTGTAAATCAGGTAAAACCAACCTTTGTAGCGCAGTACGTGAAACCCAAGGTAAAGGCTTAATGCCTGACGGTACCACTCGTTTTTATAAAGACGGTGAACCTATTTTCCATTATATGGGTTGCTCAACTTTTTCTGAATACACAGTATTACCAGAAATTTCACTGGCGAAAGTCAATAAAGAAGCGCCACTAGAAGAAGTCTGTTTATTAGGTTGTGGTGTCACAACCGGTATGGGCGCGGTGCTCAATACCGCTAAAGTTCAAAAAGGCGATACTGTGGCTATTTTTGGTTTAGGTGGCATTGGTTTATCGGCCATAATTGGCGCAACCATGGCGGGTGCATCACGCATTATCGGTATTGACTTAAATGAATCGAAATTTGAGCTAGCGACTAAACTTGGCGCGACAGATTGCATTAACCCTAAAAACTACGACAAACCCATTCAAGATGTCATTGTTGAGTTAACTGATGGCGGTGTTGATTTCTCATTTGAGTGTATTGGTAACGTTAATGTCATGCGCAGCGCGCTAGAATGTTGTCATAAAGGCTGGGGCGAGTCAGTGGTCATTGGTGTTGCTGGTGCAGGCCAAGAAATCTCAACCCGTCCATTCCAATTAGTGACAGGTCGAGTTTGGAAAGGTAGCGCTTTTGGTGGTGTTAAAGGTCGTAGTGAATTACCCGGTATTGTAGAACAATACTTAAATGGTGAATTTAAGTTAGATCATTTCATTACTCATACAATGGGACTTAAAGATATCAACGAAGCCTTTGAGTTAATGCATAAAGGCGAGAGTATCCGTAGCGTGATTCATTTTGATAAATAATATCGATTAGCAGCTGTTTAAGCCCTTTTATCCGTCATCGATAAAAGGGTATTTTATTCTTTAGCCACATAAAATAACGCCGTATTTTGGTTTAGATAAAAGGAAAGACAATGTCGATAACTCAAGTGAGTGCCACTAAAGCCTTTGGCGGATGGCACAAACAATTTAGTCATCAAAGTGACGCTACATCGTGCGAAATGCGCTTTGCTATATTTTTACCACCGCAAGCACAACATCAATCCGTACCGGTGCTGTATTGGTTATCAGGGCTAACTTGTACTGACGAAAACTTTATGCAAAAAGCGGCCGCATTTAAGGTTGCTGCCCAATTAGGCATTGCAATTGTTGCTCCTGATACCAGCCCAAGAGGCGATAATGTGCCAGATGATGACAACCATGCATATGACTTTGGATTAGGCGCAGGGTTTTATTTAAACGCTACCCAACCACCATTTAACCAACACTATCGCATGTACGATTATGTGGTAAATGAACTGCCCAGCGTTATTGAAGCCAACTTTGGCGTCAATCAACAACGGGCAATCAGTGGTCATTCAATGGGTGGGCACGGCGCATTGTCTATTGCCTTTAAAAACCTCGACAAATACAGCAGTGTTTCTGCATTTAGCCCAATATGTCAGCCAACAACTTGCCCGTGGGGACAAAAAGCATTTTCAGGCTATTTAGGTCAGGATAAACAAAGCTGGTTACAATACGACAGTAGTGCGTTAATAACGCAATTAACTGACAGCAATAAACATATCCCAGCGCTGGTGGATCAAGGTAGTGACGACAACTTTTTAGCCGAGCAACTAAACCCTCAAGCATTAGTCGCTGCGGCAAAAACCGTTAATTACCCACTAGAATTGCGCATCCAACCAGGTTATGACCATAGTTATTTCTTTATCTCGAGCTTTATAGAAGATCATCTGCATTTTCATGCTGCTAACTTCAAAGCATAAATCAGCTCAAAAGCAGGAACTAAAAAGGGATATTCAGCAATGAATATCCCTTTTTATCACCAAACAGTTAATGCCTGCCTTAGCGTTTAATCAACAAGTTGTTGAGACTGATGATAATGATTGGTTTTCATCGTCGACAACAAAGCAAATGCAGCGCAACTGAACATCACCAATATCATAGGCCATAATGAATCATGTAAAAATAAAGCCGTTAACCCGCTTATCAACGCACCGACAGAAAATTGAGTTGCGCCCATTAATGCTGACGCTGTACCGGCATTCTTTGCAAAAAACTTTAAGAAACAAGCACTGGCATTAGACATCGTACCGCCTGTGGCGGCCATACAAGTAATAAAGCCTGCGGCCGCAAACCACAAATTGTCTGGCATAAAGAATAATGACGCAAATAAAATACCACCACCAAATAACTGCAAGCATAAAAACACCACTAACATTCGCGCAGCTTCATAACGATTAAGAAAATATGCATTAATTCGATTAACCGTCACCACACCAATCACATTACCAATAAAAAGGGCTGAAAATAAGGCTTCCGAAATACCAAATTTCACCAAATAGGCAAATGGCGCATTGGTAATAAAGGTGATTAAGACCGCATAAGAAAATGCCACCGCAATTAAATAACCCCGAGCAGGTTTGTATTTGAGCACACTCATAAAGCCGCCGCTTGGAATGGAATTAATGTTAGCTTTAGGTTTGGGCATGATAAAAAATGACATAATAGCGACAAAAATGGCGAACATTGCAGAAGAAATAAAAATCCAATGCCAGCTCGTTGTCGTCATTATTAAAGTACCCATTGCTGGGGCGATTGAAGGGGCAATCATCATAATAAGCATCACCAAAGAAAACAGCTTAGCGGCCTCCTTACCTTCAGAATTATCCCGAATAGTGGCAGGTACGCCAACCACAGCAATACCACCACCAATTGATTGCAAACAGCGCAAAAACCAAAAATACGATAATGAATCAGCAATAGCCAACATTAGACTACATACACCAAACATGACTAATCCAGCAAACATCACTGGTTGACGCCCATATTTATCAGATAATGGTCCACCAATTAATTGGCCAACCGCCATGCCAAAAATATACATACTAACGGTGACAGAAATCATGGCTGTATTAACGTTAAAGTCAGCAGCAATTGAAGGGATAGCGGGTAAATAACAGTCTATGGCATAAGGCGTCATTGCAAAAACAGCCGCCAACAGAAAAATTAAGCTTTTTGATATGGATTGTTGCATTTATACCTCTATATATCTTTCTAGAAAGATAATACCTAGCATTTAGCTTTCTAGCAAGATATATTAAACACCTAACTCATAACTAAGGTTTCATCATTTTGCAGCAACAAGAAACTGTCGACAGTATTTTGTATTCCACAAAAACACATTGGCCGGAAGCTTATAAAACCATTACGCCAGCGATTCTTAGATTGATTAGAACCCATTATCATATCGACGTGGTGTTAAATAATGTCCAGCAAAAATACCAGTTGCAGGGGGCTGAATTTGGCATTTTAACCACACTTAGAAGATCTGGCGCGCCTTACTGTTTATCACCTACCGCCTTATATCATTCTTTATTATTTAGCTCAGGTGGACTCACTAAAGTATTAAATCGAGTAGAAAAAGCAGGATTAATTACCCGTGTAGACAACCCAGATGACAAACGCAGTAAATTGGTAAAACTCACCCCTAAAGGCAAGGTATTAATTGAAAAGTTAGTGGTTGAATTACATCAAAAAGAACAACAAAAAATGGCAATACTCACCCTCGATGAACAACAACAACTCGAAGGTTTATTAAAAAAATTACTCAAAAGCTGGTAATTTATTATCTATCCACTTTTAACGAACAAGATGAATATAATCACAAGCGAGCCTACGCTTTTACCCATTTACAACGCAATAATTGACCTCCTATTTGACCTTTAGTTGTCGGCATAGGCAGCACTGAGGGATTATCAAAGCTTAAATGTGCATACACTGTATCAGCTAAATTAACAGCCTTTAAAATAACCATTCTCGCGTAATCCACTGTCACGATAATACTGCTTACCCTCGCGATATTAACCATAAAATGACCGATTAGCCGTCACCAGTACAATAGCAATACACCTGAAATCAAAACCAAGTAAACTATCTACATTGATAATAATTGGGAATAAAAAATGACCAAAATAGCGTTAATTGTAGGCACAACTTTAGGTGGCACAGAATATGTTGCTGACGATATGGCAGCGCAGCTGACAGAACTCGGTCATGAAACAGCAGTCTTTTTAGATCCACAATTGGATGAAATAACGACATATTCATTATGGATTTTAGTGTGTTCGACACACGGAGCAGGCGATCTTCCAGAAAATATTCAACCATTTTTTAAACAGATCATGTTGTTTCAACCCGATCTTAGTAAGGTAAAATTTGCCGTTTGTGCCATTGGCGACTCAAGTTATGACACATTTTGTCAAGGTCCAGAAAAGCTGGTGGAATTGTTTACACAGGCAGGATCAAGCCAGTGTGTGGATAAGATCCAAATCGATGTGCAACATACACCGGTACCTGAAGAACCCGCTCTCGCGTGGTTATCACAATGGCAAGACACCATTTAACCGCTAAAATAAATCTAAAAACTGAATAACACAGATATATACCCACAATAACAATAGATTTATCCACATATTATGATCTTATTTAATAAATATGTGGATAAACTATTATTTTATCCGATCATAACCTTGTACAGTTTTCAGTGAGATCGACTCAATGTTTCCCCCTGTGGATAACTAGCCGATCTATCCCCAAGTTATCTCTAGTTTGATCGCCATCTGATCACATGATTGAAAGCATACAAAATCATGATTTAAAACAAAAAATAGAGTTACGCACAGAAAAAGGCTTCCTTAATAATAAGAGATAATAAAGATCTCTTTAAAAAGATCTTAAGATCTATTAAGCAAACCACCCTAGATCAAACACCAAAAATTGATCTTTCACCTTGTGTACAGTCAGTGGTAAAATGATCCGCTCAATTTGAAACCACGATCAAAATTTCATTAATTTACTGAAGGTCACGTAATGCATTTTCACGAACGGTTTGATGTCATAGTTGTCGGCGGAGGTCATGCCGGAACTGAAGCTGCGCTTGCTGCAGCAAGAATGGGATCAAAAACCCTATTGTTAACTCACAACATCGATACTTTAGGTCAAATGTCTTGTAATCCTGCTATTGGCGGAATTGGCAAAGGCCACCTAGTCAAAGAAATCGATGCGCTTGGTGGGGCAATGGCTATTGCAACGGACTTTGCAGGTATTCAATTTAGAACGTTAAATTCAAGTAAAGGCCCAGCAGTAAGAGCGACACGTGCTCAAGCTGATAGAGCACTTTATCGTCAAAAAATCCAACAAATACTTCAAAACCAACCGAATTTACGTATTTTTCAACAAGCAGTTGATGACTTAATCGTTGAAAATGAAAAAGTGGTTGGTGTTGTCACCCAAATGGGATTAGCTTTTGAAGCGCCAAGTGTCGTGTTAACGACAGGCACATTTTTAAGTGGTCAAATTCATATTGGACTAGAAAATTACAGTGGTGGTCGAGCAGGTGATCCGCCAGCCATTGCATTAGCCCATCGTTTACGTGAATTACCAATTCGAGTTGGTCGTTTAAAAACAGGTACACCACCAAGAATTGATGCAAACACCATTGATTTCAGTCAAATGACGGAACAAAAAGGTGATAATCCACTGCCTGTGATGTCATTTATCGGTAATGTGGAACAACATCCTGAGCAAATCTCATGCTATATCACTCATACCAATGAACAAACTCACGATATTATTCGTGGTGGACTTGATCGTAGCCCAATGTATTCGGGTGTTATTGAAGGCATTGGCCCACGTTATTGCCCTTCAATTGAAGATAAAATCAATCGTTTTGCTGATAAATCATCTCACCAAATATTTATTGAACCTGAAGGGTTAACCACCAATGAGATTTACCCTAATGGGATCTCTACTAGTTTACCATTTGACGTTCAGCTTAATTTAGTTCGTTCGATTAAAGGCTTAAATAATGCCGAAATCGTGCGCCCTGGTTACGCTATCGAATATGATTACTTCGACCCAAGAGATCTGAAAAGCTCACTTGAAACCAAAACGATTAATGGCTTGTTCTTTGCCGGACAAATTAACGGCACCACAGGTTATGAAGAAGCAGGGGCACAAGGGTTATTAGCTGGCATGAACGCATCACTGCAAGTGCAAGGCAAAGAAGCTTGGTGTCCACGTCGTGATCAAGCCTATTTAGGGGTGCTAGTTGACGACTTATCAACATTAGGTACCAAAGAACCGTATCGTATGTTCACTAGCCGTGCTGAATACCGTTTATTATTGCGTGAAGATAATGCTGATTTACGTCTGACTGAAAAAGGACGTGAATTAGGCTTAGTCGACGATAATAGATGGCAGAAATATAGTGAGAAAAAAGAAGCCATTGAGCTTGAGCTACAGCGCTTACGCAGTCAATGGGTTCACCCAAGTTCACCACTGCTAGGCGTTTTAAATCCAGTGTTAAATACACCTATTTCTCGCGAAGCCTCTTTTGAAGACTTGTTACGTCGACCAGAAATGGATTATGCCAAACTAACTTCTCTTGAAGGGTTTGGCCCTGCAATTGTTGATGAACGCGCTGCTGAACAAGTGCAAATTCAAGTAAAATATTCAGGTTACATACAACGTCAGCAAGATGAAATTGATAAAGCTGTTCGTCATGAAAGTTCATTATTGCCTTTAACACTTGATTACCAAGAAGTCCCCGGATTATCTAATGAGGTCATTGCTAAGCTAAATAGTCATAAACCTGAAACTGTAGGTCAAGCATCACGAATTTCAGGTATTACACCCGCAGCAATTTCAATTTTATTAGTTCACCTTAAAAGACGTGGATTATTGAAAAAAAGTGCTTAAAACAGCTGTTTTTTGTAACTTAAATAGTAAGGGGAGCCGAAAGGCTTCCTTTCGTGCTTTTAGCGCATCATAATAACGGCAGATCGAATTAAAATATAACGAGGCTTTTGTGTTATCTGACCAGCTACGTGGCTACTTAGCCGAAATGAATATTTGTGCAACTGAGCAGCAACAGACACAACTTATTGGGTTTGTGAATATGCTTCACAAATGGAACAAAGCCTATAACCTTACCTCTGTGCGTGATCCTGAGCAAATGCTAATTCGCCATATTATGGACAGTTTAGCAGTATCAGCCCACCTTGAAGGCAAGCGCTTTATTGATGTAGGAACAGGGCCAGGATTACCAGGGATCCCGCTTGCTATTTTAAATCCGGATAAAGAATTTGTTTTGCTTGATAGTTTAGGAAAACGGATCCGCTTTCAAAAACAAGCGAAATTCGAACTTAAAATTGATAATATTCAATCAGTTGAAAGCCGAGTTGAAGCTTATCAGCCAGAACAAACATTTGATGGTGTATTAAGCCGCGCCTTTGCATCAATAGAAGATATGCTAACGTGGTGTCACCATCTTCCAAGTGATGACGGCATTTTTTATGCTTTAAAAGGGCAATTATCAGCAGACGAGCTCAAAAATATGCCTACTGGGTTTACGCTGATTGATACCATAACCCTAACCGTACCAACACTTGAAGAACAACGTCATTTATTAAAAATTTCTCGCTAAAACGCAATTGACGTAAGTAAAAGTGTTTAAAATATTACCGGACATCAATAATTTATAACAGGATGACATTGTGGGTAAAATTATTGCCGTAGCCAACCAAAAAGGTGGCGTTGGAAAAACAACAACGTGTGTCAATTTAGCTGCATCTTTAGCAGCCACGAAAAGACGTGTTTTGTTAATCGATCTCGACCCGCAAGGTAACGCCACAATGGGAAGTGGTGTTGATAAATATGAAGTTGAAAATACCGCATATGAACTGCTGGTAGAAGAAAAACCATTTGAAGAAATTGTCGTTAGAGACACCGCGGGTAAATATGATCTGATAGCCAGTAACGGTGATGTCACCGCCGCTGAAATCAAACTGATGGAGTTCTTTGCCCGCGAAATTCGTTTGCGTAATGCACTTGAGTCGATAAAAGACGATTACGATTATATTTTTATCGACTGTCCGCCATCACTAAACATGTTGACCGTTAATGCCATGTCTGCTGCTGATTCGGTATTAGTGCCAATGCAGTGCGAGTACTTTGCGCTAGAAGGGTTAACCGCACTGATTGATACCATTACTAAATTGGGTGCGATGGTCAATAAAACCTTAACCATTGAGGGTATTTTACGGACAATGTATGACCCACGTAATCGTTTGTCTAATGATGTATCTGATCAATTAAAACAGCACTTTGGTGAAAAAGTTTATCGTACGGTTATTCCACGCAATATTCGCTTAGCAGAAGCCCCAAGTTTTGGTGCACCAGCCATGTATTATGACAAAAGTAGTGCTGGAGCAAAGGCTTACTTAGCCCTTGCAGGGGAAATAATCCGTCGAGCTGAACAACAAAATCAAGCCAAAGAAGCTTAGGAAATACAAATGACATTAAAAAAACGTGGTTTAGGAAAAGGCTTAGACGCCTTATTAAGTAAGAGTCATGTGGCTAACGAAAAAACCAGTCAAATTGATAATGCCCAAGCTAAAGAAGCTAATGATTTATTAACGCTTGCCACAGACTTATTGCAACCTGGAAAATATCAACCACGTAAAGATATGTCACCAGAAGCGCTTGAAGAACTTGCGGAATCAATTCGTTCACAAGGTATTATTCAACCGATAGTTGTACGTATGGTTAGCGATGACAAATATGAAATTATCGCAGGTGAGCGCCGCTGGAGAGCATCTCAACTTGCCGGCCTTGATAACGTACCTTGTTTAGTTAAACAAGTGGCTGACGAAGCAGCTGTTGCAATTGCGTTGATAGAAAACATACAACGTGAAGATCTTAATGCCATGGAAGAAGCAATTGCACTTGCACGCTTAAAAGATGAATTTGAGCTAACCCATCAACAAGTTGCTGATGCGGTAGGCAAATCTCGAGTCAGCGTGTCAAACTTATTACGTCTCAATAGCTTAAATGCGCCTGTTAAAGTGCTACTTGAGCGTGGTGATATTGAAATGGGCCATGCTCGAGCGCTGCTTGGTATTGAAGGGGATATGCAAACAGAGCTAGCAAGATTGGTTGCTTCCAAAGAAATGACTGTTCGGGAAACTGAATTATTAGTTAATAAAGCCTTAAATCCGACTAAGACACCTGAAAAAGCGAGCAAAGATCATGATGTTGAGCGTTTAGAGACTCAGTTAATTGAAATATTAGGTGCAAAAGTGTCTTTATCTCACAATAAAAAAGGCAAAGGTAAAATGGTAATTAACTATCAAAATTTAGAAGAATTAGAAGGAATTGTTAGTAAAATCAGGTGATTTTACATAAAAGAATTAATTGTTATTCTTAGGTGAAAGTATTTTTTGTGTTGTTTATATCGATTTAATTATATATAGGCTTAAAAGGCCTCTTTTCCCAATGCCATCGTTGCATTGGATGGCAAAAAAGGTATACTTGCTACGTTTTTTTACAGATAGTTTTTTCTGAAAACAATCTTAACAAATGTAAGAAAACATAAAAGTGAGAAAGTGCATTTCTTATGTTAAATAAGCAATTAGTTAACTAAGAAATTCACTTAAAAGCTGCCTTTAAAGCCAAAAAGTGACTAAAAAGTTATTTTTATCATTATTGTCAGTTCTCGCACGCTTTACCTGTCTACTCACAAAATGCTGTTTTGTGAGATATAAAAGGTACAAATACATGAAACCTTCGACAATTGAATCAAACCGTAGCTTAACTAAGCCGCTGTTGATGATCCAATTTATTGTCGTTTGTGCGGTTGCTATATCTTTAGGATTAGTGATTGATTATCAGTCAGGATTTTCAGCGCTTATTGGCGGTGGGATCTGTTTTATTGCAAATAGCATTTTTGCTTTTTGTGTTTTTAGCGCGAAGACCGCAGAAGGCATTTTAATGTCGTTCTATTTAGGCCAAGCACTAAAAATACTGGTAACCATCATTTTATTTATTGCGACCTATGTGTGTTTGCAAGTGGAGTTCACTCCACTAAAACTAACCTATTTAATAGTACTTGGTGTGAGTGTTTTCGCGCCTTTATTATTAGTAAACTACAAAAAATAGGATGAGTTATGTCTGGGCCTGAAACAGTTTCAGAATATATCGGTCATCATCTTACCAACCTCTCACTTGCAAAATTGGGATTGGTGGCGGATGAGGCCAGTTTTTGGAACGTTTATATCGATAGTTTGATCTTCTCTGTTCTTACAGGTGTGATTTTCCTTTGGGTTTTCAGATCTGTAGCTAAGAAGTCAACTGTAGGAGTGCCGGGTAAGCTTCAATGCTTTATTGAAATGATTGTGGAGTTTGTCGATCACACTGTGAAAGATATTTTCCACGGGAAGAATGCACTTATTGCACCATTGTCATTAACCATATTCGTATGGGTTTTCTTAATGAACTTTATGGACTTAATTCCTGTTGATTTCATCCCACATGCTTCTATGTTAATGGGCGTTCCTTATCTTCGCGTAGTGCCATCTGCTGATGTCAATGTGACATTATCAATGTCTTTAGGCGTATTTATTTTGATTCTGTATTACAGCATTAAGATAAAAGGGATAAAGGGATTCTCAAAAGAGCTAACGTTACAGCCATTTAATCACTGGGCATTTATACCAATTAACTTGCTCCTTGAAGGTGTAACATTACTCTCTAAGCCTATTTCATTGGGTCTACGACTCTTTGGTAATATGTATGCTGGTGAGTTGATTTTCATACTTATCGCAGGATTATTGCCGTGGTGGTCTCAATGGGTACTTTCAGTACCTTGGGCGATATTTCATATTTTAGTTATAACGTTACAAGCATTTATTTTCATGGTGTTAACGATAGTTTATCTATCTCAAGCATCTGAAGAACATTAAGCCATTTCGTTAATAATAATAAGCAATACTTTGGAGTTTTAAATGGAAAATTTAAATATGGATCTGTTGTACATCGCAGCAGCTCTTATGATGGGTTTAGCAGCTATTGGTGCCGCTATTGGTATTGGTATGCTTGGCGGTAAGTTCCTTGAAGGTGCTGCTCGTCAACCTGATCTAATTCCTTTACTACGTACACAGTTCTTTATTGTTATGGGTCTTGTTGATGCGATCCCAATGATTGCCGTCGGTCTGGGTCTATACATAATGTTTGCTGTAGCGGGATAATCGTGCCTTTTTAGGTATATTTTCTAATTTGCAAACATAAGGAGAGTATGCGGTGAATATAAACGCAACTCTGCTAGGGCAGGCAATAGCTTTTATTCTATTCGTCTGGTTCTGCATGAAATATGTTTGGCCTCCTTTGATGAATTCTATCGAAGAGCGTCAAAAGAAAATTGCTGATGGTTTAGCTGACGCGCAACGTGCAAGCAAAGATTTAGAGCTAGCACAAGTTAAAGCGACCGAGCAATTGAAAGATGCAAAAGCTAGTGCTAATGAAATCATCGATCAAGCTAACAAGCGTAAAGCACAGATTGTCGATGAAGCAAAAGCTGAAGCCGATGCCGAGCGAGCTAAAATTATCGCTCAAGGTCAAGCAGAAATTGAAGCTGAACGCAATCGCGTGAAAGAAGATTTGCGTAAGCAAGTTGCTGCATTGGCTATAGCTGGCGCAGAAAAAATTCTTGAACGTTCGATTGATGAAGCCGCCCACAGTGACATAGTTGATAAACTTGTTGCTGAACTTTGATAAGGAGCTTGAGTTATGGCTGAAATAACCACCATCGCTCGTCCTTACGCAAAGGCAGCTTTTGATTTTGCTCTTGAAAGTAAAGACTTAGAAAATTGGGCAGAAATGCTTAATTTCGCCGCATTAGTTAGTGAAAACGACACTATGCAGCCTTTACTCACTGGCTCTTTAGCTAGTAAACAGCTTGCCGAACTCTTTATCGGAGTGTGTGGTGAGCAAATCAACGAGCAAGCTCAGAACCTGTTAAAGGTAATGGCTGAAAACGGTCGTTTAGTAGTGCTACCTGCTGTTGCTCAACTATTCGTTGAGATGCAACGTGAGCATGCGAAAGAAGTTGAAGCAAATGTTGTTTCAGCTACCGAGCTAACCTCAGAGCAACAACAAGAAATAAACGCTTCTTTAGAGAAACGTTTAGCACGCAAAATTAAGCTGAATTGCAGCATAGATACCAGCCTTATTGCTGGTGTAATTATCACGGCAGGAGACTTAGTCATTGATGGCTCGGTCCGCGGAAAAATTTCGCGTCTGTCTGATACGCTGCAGTCGTAATTGGGAGTTTGAGCATGCAACTGAATTCCACTGAAATCAGCGATCTGATTAAACAGCGGATCGAGCAGTTCGAAGTCGTTAGTGAAGCTCGCAACGAAGGTTCTATCGTTGCAGTAAGTGACGGCATCATCCGCATCCATGGCCTAGCCGATGTGATGCAAGGTGAAATGATCGAGCTGCCAGGTAACCGTTTCGCAATCGCGTTGAACTTAGAACGTGATTCTGTCGGTGCCGTAGTAATGGGTCCTTATGCCAACTTGGCAGAAGGCGATAAAGTTAAAACAACAGGCCGTATTTTGGAAGTACCTGTTGGCCGTGGTCTTTTAGGCCGTGTAGTCAACACATTAGGTGAGCCAATTGACGGTAAAGGACCAATCGATAGCGATGGTTTCTCTCCTGTTGAAGTAATTGCACCAGGTGTAATTGAGCGTAAATCAGTAGACCAACCAGTGCAAACTGGTTATAAAGCTGTTGACTCAATGATTCCTATCGGACGTGGCCAACGTGAATTAATCATTGGTGACCGTCAGATTGGTAAAACAGCACTTGCGATTGATGCAATTATCAACCAAAAAGACTCTGGTATTAAGTGTGTGTATGTAGCAGTAGGCCAAAAGGCATCGACTATTGCTAACGTAGTACGCAAGCTTGAAGAGCACGGCGCTTTGGCGAACACCATTGTTGTTGTTGCTACAGCTTCTGAAGCTGCAGCATTACAATATTTGGCTCCATACTCTGGTTGTACAATGGGTGAATATTTCCGCGACCGCGGTGAAGACTCACTAATCGTATATGATGATCTGTCTAAGCAAGCAGTTGCTTACCGTCAGATTTCATTACTGCTAAAACGTCCACCAGGACGTGAAGCATATCCAGGTGATGTATTCTATCTTCACTCTCGTCTGTTAGAACGTTCTTCACGTGTTAACGCCGAGTATGTTGAGAAGTTCACTAAAGGTGAAGTTAAAGGCCAAACTGGTTCTTTGACTGCTTTACCGATTATTGAAACTCAAGCTGGTGACGTATCTGCATTCGTACCGACTAACGTAATTTCGATTACCGATGGTCAAATCTTCCTTGAAACTGACTTGTTTAACTCTGGACTACGTCCTGCTGTTAACCCAGGTATCTCAGTTTCTCGTGTAGGTGGTGCAGCGCAGACTAAGATCATCAAGAAACTGTCTGGCGGTATTCGTACTGCACTTGCACAGTATCGAGAGCTTGCAGCGTTCTCACAGTTTGCATCTGACTTAGATGATGCAACTCGTGCTCAACTTGAGCATGGTGAGCGTGTTACCGAACTAATGAAACAAAAGCAATATGCTCCTATGAGTATTGCTGCTCAGTCTGTGTCTATTTTTGCAGCTGAAAAAGGCTACTTGAAAGCTGTTTCTTTAGCTAAAATCGGTGATTTCGAAGCGTCTCTGCTCTCTTTCATGAACAGTGAACATGCTGACCTAATGAAAACCATCAACGAAACTGGCAACTACAATGCCGACATCGAAGGTGAGTTGAAGGCTGGCTTGGACAAGTTCGTAGAAACCCAAACCTGGTAAAAATTAGAGGTGCTTTGGCACCTCAGGTCCAGATTGGAGAGTAAAGATGGCCAACGCTAAAGAGATTAAAACCAAGATCGCGAGTGTACAAAACACTCAGAAGATCACGTCTGCAATGGAAATGGTTGCCGCGAGCAAAATGCGTAAAGCACAAGATCGCATGGCTTCTAGTCGTCCATACGCAGAAAATATGCGTAAGGTGATCGGTCACGTAGCGCTAGGTTCTCTCGAATATAAGCATCCTTATTTGGAAGTCCGAGAAGCCAAGCGAGTTGGTTACATTGTTGTGTCAACCGACCGTGGTCTTTGTGGTGGTCTGAACGTTAACCTTTTCAAAAAGGTTGTCGCAGACGTGAAGAAGCAACGTGAAGCCGGAGTAGAAGTAGACTTCTGCCCTATTGGTGCACGTAGCGTACAATTCTTCAATAGCTTTGGTGGACAAGTTTCTGCTTTCACTTCAGGTTTAGGCGATGCGCCAAAGCTCGCTGACTTGATTGGAACAGTACGCGTCATGCTAGAAGCATACAACGAAGGCAAGTTGGATCGTTTGTACGTTGTGTTCAACAAATTTGTTAACACAATGACGCAAACGCCAGTGATCGAACAGCTGCTACCTTTGCCTAAGTCAGAAGAAGATGAGATTTCTCATCACTGGGACTACTTATACGAACCAGATCCAAAAGAACTTTTGGAAACATTATTGGTGCGTTATGTAGAGTCTCAAGTTTACCAAGGTGTTGTTGAAAACATCGCATCAGAACAAGCAGCTCGTATGGTTGCTATGAAAGCTGCGACGGACAATGCTGGTGAACTTATCAGTGACTTGGAGTTGGTCTATAACAAGGCTCGTCAGGCTGCGATTACGCAAGAACTGTCGGAAATTGTTTCAGGTGCTGCTGCTGTTTAGGCTAGGTAACGAATACAAGTTTTAGAGGATTAATCATGAGCACAGGTACTGTTGTCCAAGTAATTGGCGCGGTTGTGGACGTTGAGTTTCCACATGATGCCGTACCTCAGGTATATGACGCTCTAGAGATCAAAAGTGAAGAATTAGTGCTGGAAGTTCAGCAACAATTAGGTGGTGGTGTAGTTCGTACCATCGCTATGGGTTCTTCTGATGGTCTGCGTCGTGGCTTAGAGGTTGTTAACTCTGGTTCACCAATTACCGTTCCGGTTGGGGAAAAAACCCTTGGCCGTATTATGAACGTATTAGGTCAACCAGTAGATGAAGCTGGCCCTATCGGTGAAGAAGATCGTTATGAGATTCACCGTGAAGCTCCTTCATACGAAGATCAATCAAACACAACTGAACTTTTAGAGACTGGTATCAAGGTTATCGACCTTGTATGTCCATTCGCTAAAGGTGGTAAAGTTGGTCTGTTTGGTGGTGCTGGTGTTGGTAAGACCGTCAACATGATGGAACTTATTAACAACATCGCAAAAGCACACTCAGGTTTATCAGTTTTCGCTGGTGTAGGTGAGCGTACTCGTGAGGGTAACGACTTCTACTACGAGATGGAAGATTCAGGCGTTCTAGATAAAGTGGCCATGGTATATGGTCAGATGAATGAACCTCCAGGAAACCGTCTACGTGTGGCACTAACTGGTCTAACAATGGCTGAGAAGTTCCGTGACGAAGGTAAAGACGTTCTTTTCTTCGTTGATAACATCTATCGTTACACCTTAGCGGGTACTGAAGTATCTGCACTGCTAGGCCGTATGCCATCAGCAGTAGGTTACCAGCCAACATTGGCTGAAGAGATGGGTGTACTTCAGGAGCGTATTACATCGACTAAAACAGGGTCTATTACCTCTGTTCAAGCCGTATACGTACCTGCGGATGATTTAACGGATCCATCGCCAGCGACAACTTTCGCTCACTTAGATGCGACTGTTGTACTGTCACGTAACATTGCTTCGTTAGGTATTTATCCAGCGGTTGACCCATTGGATTCAACTTCACGTCAGCTTGACCCGCAAATTGTTGGTCAAGAACATTATGATGTTGCTAGTGGTGTTCAAACTGTACTTCAGCGTTATAAAGAGCTGAAAGATATTATTGCGATCCTAGGTATGGATGAATTATCTGATGAAGATAAAACAACTGTATTCCGTGCTCGTAAGATTGAAAAATATCTTTCACAGCCTTTCTTCGTTGCTGAAGTATTCACTGGTTCTCCAGGTAAGTACGTTTCTCTTAAAGACACCATTCGTGGCTTCAAGGGTATTCTAGATGGTGAGTTTGATCACCTTCCAGAGCAAGCGTTCTACATGGTTGGTTCAATCGACGAAGCCGTTGAGAAAGCTAACAAAAAATAACTATTGATGCTGTATTAATACAGAATGATAGTTTAAAGGAGAACGGATGGCAGCCACGACAGTACAGCTTGATATTGTAAGTGCAGAAAATCATATCGTTTCTGATCGAGTAGCATCGCTACAAGTGACGGGTGTAGATGGTGAATTAGGTATTATGCCTGGTCACACAGCATTACTGACCAAAATCAAGCCTGGCATGGCACGTATCGTTAAACAAGATGGAACTGAAGAGCTGTTTTATCTTTCAGGTGGTATCCTGGAAGTTCAACCAACTTCAATTTCTGTTTTGGCTGACGTTGTTAAACGTGCAGATGATATTGACGAGCAAGAAGCTGCAGAAGCTAAACACCGTGCAGAAACCGCTATGGCGGATGCTGGCGCTGACTTCAACTACGCAGCAGCAGCGGTTGAGCTAGCTCAAGCCATTGCACAGCTTCGCGTTGTCGACACCATCAAAAAGAACATCACCAAATAAGGTTTTGTTTGATTAAAAAAAGGCGCCTTAGGGCGCCTTTTTTGTTGAAATTTTTTATCGTTTTCTAATGACTAATGACTAATGACTAATGACTAATGACTCGAACTATTTACAATAAAGTTTATGCAATGTGTGGATGACTTCAATTACCTCGGTACTCGATAATGAGTAATACACTGTTTGCGACGCTCTTCGAGTGTTAACAAAGCCTTCTCGTCGCAATGCCCCTAATTGCTGTGACAATGATGACTGCGGAATTGCTAACTGCTGATTAAGCTCGGTCACCGATAATTCTTTATCGTGCAATAAGCACAGAATCATCAATCTATTTTCATTTCCCATTGCTTTAAGTAAGTTAACAGCCTGAGCAGCATTAGCCTGCATTTCTTCTAGTTTCATTTATGCTGTTTTACCTTATTTGCTATTGTCATTCCCACCAGCATCATACAAATAAACCCCCATATTTTTGGAGATAATCCGCTGATATTTGCCAGAGCTGGTCCAGGACAAATGCCTGTTATTCCCCAACCTAAACCAAATAAAACTGCGCCGATAATAAGCGGCTTATCGATGTTTGTTTTACTTGGAAGATCAAACTCACTATTAAAAAGCGGTTTATTTGGCTTGAGAACAAAAAAGCCGCTAGCAAACACCGCAATAGCGCCAAGCATCACAAAAGCTAAGCTTGGATCCCAAGTCCCTGTAATATTTAAAAAGTTGATGACCTTGCTTGGGTTAACCATTTGCGAAATAACCAGCCCAAAACTAAATAGTAACCCTGCAATAAAAGCGATAACCGTTGGCATATTGTTGGCTCCTATAAGCTAATTGCAAAATGTTGGCGTAAAAACACCACCACAACCGCGGTGAACATAAAAGTAATCGTGGCAATAATTGAACGTTTTGAAAAACGACCGATACCACAAACTCCATGACCACTGGTACACCCAGAACCTATCACGCTACCAAGGCCGACTAAAAAGCCACCCACAATAATAGCAAGCCAACTGCTGTCGAAGTTTTGGGGTAACTCAAAGCGACTCAACGGCAATAAAAGTGGGCCGACGATTAATCCTAAAACAAAGCTCCAATGCCAACTTTTAGCGTGTTTAGGGTTAATAGCTTTACTGGTTATTCCAGATATACCGGCAATCTTTCCGTTGCCAATTAAAAGTAATAACGCTGCAAAGCCAAGAAAAGCACCACCTAACAGTGCAGATAGTGGCGTAAATTGAGTTAGCATTTGTTACCTCAAATTAAACTAAATCGTTATATTGTAATTATACGATATAATAGTGTTAGGTGATATTTTAGTCAAATGATTAAAACGTCTAAACCTATTAGCAACAAACAACCAGCAATTACGCGACAGTCGCTTTTATTTGGCTATTCCATTAAAATTGCCAAACAAACCAGTTAATTCATTGTGATTAGATCAAGGAAATATCCATGACACTTAATGTTGTGATTTTGGCCGCAGGCAAAGGAACTCGCATGCGTTCAGATCTCCCAAAAGTTCTCCATCCCATTGCCCATAAAAGCATGGTGCAACATGTTATCGATACCGCCAACAGTATCGGTAGTGATGCCATTCAATTGGTATACGGATACGGTGCGGACAAACTCCAAGCCAAACTTGGTGAACAACAACTTAATTGGGTATTACAAGCTGAGCAATTAGGCACAGGACATGCTGTTGCACAAGCTAACCCAAATATCGCTGATGATGACACCGTGTTAATTCTTTATGGTGACGTGCCACTGATTCAAGCAGCGACACTTGAAAAGCTTTTACAAGCAAGAACCGAAAATGGCTTGGCAATTTTAACCGTCAACTTAGCTAACCCAACCGGCTATGGCCGGATTGTACGCGTAGCTAATAGCGACAACAGTGCCGGTAACGTTATCGGTATTGTTGAGCAAAAAGATGCCACCCCAGAACAATTACTTATTAATGAAGTGAATACCGGCATTATGGCTGTACCGGGTAAACAGTTAAAACATTGGTTAAGCCAACTTTCTAATAGTAATGCTCAAGGTGAATACTATCTGACAGATATTATTGCGATGGCACATGCTGATGGCGTAGACATTACCACAGCACAACCTGAGTCAGCTATTGAGGTTGAAGGGGCAAATAACCGCGTGCAACTGGCACAACTTGAACGTGCTTATCAGCAACGAGAAGCTGAAAAGCTAATGATTGCTGGCGCCAATATGCGTGACCCTGCTCGAATTGATATTCGCGGTGACGTCAGCGTGGGTATGGACGTAATGATAGACGTCAACGTGGTATTAGAAGGCAAGGTGACCTTAGGTAATAATGTGACACTCGGTGCAGGTGTTATTGTGATTAATTCAACCATTGCTGATGGCGCGACAATTAAGCCTTATACCATTATTGAAAACGCGACAGTAGGGCCAGCAAGTAGTGCAGGGCCTTTTGCACGTATGCGCCCGGGTTCTGAATTGGTTGAAGACAGCCATATTGGTAACTTTGTTGAAATGAAAAAAGCCCGTTTAGGCAAAGGCTCAAAAGCTGGCCACCTAACTTACCTCGGCGATGCTGAAATTGGTGCTGGGGTAAATATTGGCTGCGGCACAATTACCTGTAATTACGATGGTGCCAATAAACACTTAACCAAGATTGAAGATGACGTCTTTGTCGGTAGTGACACTCAATTAGTTGCACCAGTAACTATTGGCCGCGGTGCAACGCTTGGTGCTGGCTCAACTATCACTCGTGATGTTGGCGAAAATGAATTGGTGATTACTCGAGTAAAACAGCGTCACATTGCTGACTGGCATCGACCAGTAAAACAGCCAAAAAAATAATCTCTATTGCATATAACACCCCAAAGGGAAGGTTACATAACCTTCCTTTTTTGTTAACAAATTAACTAACAAGGTAAAGTTAACGTAAATAATATTTAATGAAAATAATTCTCATTTATCATTGCCCGCATCAACATAATGTGAATGGATTGATGGATGAAATCATTAACTAAGTTATCTTGCTTATCGTTAGCAATCGCCGCCTGTTTTACTCCTACAGCCGTTAATGCTGAAGGAAATATTACCCCTGATGATGGCAATATTGAACGAATTGCCGTCACCGGACGTCAGTTTAACGACTATAAAGTGGGGTCATCATCAGGTGCGATGCGTGGTGATATGTCAATCCTCGAAACACCTCAATCTGTTACCGTTATCCCAGACTTTGTTACTGACGAACAACTTGCAACGAATCTATCAGAAGTATTAGTGAATGATTCTAGTGTGACTGGCGGAAGTGAAAAATGGAACCGTCAGGTTTTCAATATCCGTGGATTTGAACTCGCCTCGGGTTCAGGTTTTTTGATTAACGGCCAACAGCAATGGTCACACTATGTTCAACCCATTGAAACACTGCAGCAAGTTGAAGTATTAAAAGGGCCATCAAGCATGCTTTATGGTCAATCAGGCCCTGGTGGCTTGATTAATATGGTAACCAAAAAGCCAACCGCTGAAACCCAATTTGAATTTGGTTTTGATACTGATGAAAATGGTTCAACCCGTTTTCAACTTGATGCTGGTGGCGCGCTAAATGAGTCTGAAACCATTCGTTATCGCAGTGTATTAGTAAAGCAAGACTCTACGTATTCACGTGAATATCAAGATGGTAGCAATCAAGAACGTGATCGCTGGTTAGGTTATATTAACCTTGAATTTGATATTAGCGACGACTTATTACTTGCTGTTAAATACGACCATACCCAAGATAAAACTGGTATTGACCGTGGTGGTTGGTTAAATGACGACGGTGAAGTAATTGGTGGTAATGATATTATCTGGGATCAGTCTTGGGCATTTACTGACAACACCATTTCCAATTTAGGACTTGATTTAACGTACCATTTATCTGATAGCTGGAAAGTCAAAACTGGTTTTAACGATCAACAGTTTAATCGGCAACGCTTAGACTCATCACCGCAATACAACCAAGACGCCATGACAGATGGTTACACGATTAAACCGTTTGACCGTTATGACGACTGGCAGCACAAAACCGCTTATGTAGACTTCACTGGCGAGGTGTACACCGGTGAAATAAGCCATCAACTATTAGTTGGCGCTAACATTCTTGATTATTACTATGGTCAGCTACGTGATAGCTACCTTGGTGAAAACGGTGAAACCGTTATCGATGTTACCCCTGGTGTACCGATTGACCGCCCCGATGTTGACTACAGACGAGATACTGACAAGTCAGTCACCGAATACAAGCATTATGGTTTTTACTTCCAAGACCTTATTACCATTAACGATCAATGGCAGGCGCTTGCAGGCGTGCGTTATGACGAACAAAAGCGTGATGGTGCAGGTAACAACAGCTATGCTGTATCGCCAAAATTTGGGGTCATCTACTCACCAACAGACAATGGGAGTATTTACGCCAATTATTCTAAAAGCTTTACCCCACAAAGCATTGTTAACGATGAAAACGACGTTAATGACCAAATGAATCTAGACCCTGAATATGGTATTCAATACGAAATTGGCACCAAGTGGGAACTACTCGATGGCAGCTTATTATTAACCAGTGCGGTGTTTGATATTACGGTCGACAACGTGACCGTTACTGAAGATATTGACGACAACACTACAATTACGACTCAGTCGGGCGAGCAACGCCATAAAGGGTTTGAAGTAGGCGCACAAGGTCAGATAAGTGATAGCTGGTTTATGACCGGTTCAATGATGAACCTTGATGCAGAATATGTGCGCCCAGAGTCAGATGCATTAAATGGCAAAACACCCATTGATGCGCCAAAATGGTCAGCCAATATTTGGACTCGTTATGAAATGACCCAAGACTTAGCCTTTAACTTTGGTGCTATTTATGTGGGTGAGCGCTATGCCAACCAAGCTAACACCATCACCAAAGATGCTTATGTACGCTTTGACTTAGGTGCTGCTTATTCGATGAACATTAAAGGCAGTGACGTCAGCGTGCGGATGAATATCAAAAACCTATTTGATAGCGAATACCTTGCAGGTGGTAACAATACCGACGTTACCATTGGTGACGGTCGCCACGTGAGTTTGGCATTGCAAGTGCTATTCTAAATCAGCACATTTTGTTAGAAACATCAGCCACTATCATTCGATAGTGGCTTTTTTACGCTTAAAAATATAGCAAATAAGTTTCGTTTGATTATAATGTATCTTTCGAATCGAAACTTAATGAAAGATAAATGAATAAACGAAACACTCAACAGCGTCGTCACAGCATTATTAACTTGCTCAACGCCCAAGGCGAAGTAAGTGTTGAAGAGCTTTCCTTACGTTTCGAAACCTCTGAAGTGACCATTCGAAAAGATCTCGCCACATTAGAGAAAAGCGGTTTATTACTGCGCCGTTATGGCGGTGCAGTTGCCGTACCTGATGAAGTCATTCAATCATTTTCCAGCAAAATTGCGCCCAACAAACTGTCAATTGCTAAAGCCGCTGCACAATTAATTAACGACCACAATCGCATTATTATCGACAGTGGCAGCACCACCGCGGGGCTAATTGCGCAATTAAACAATAAACGCGGCTTGTTAGTGATGACCAATTCGTTATTACTGGCGAACGCAATTCAAGAGCTTGAAAATGAACCGACATTATTGATGACCGGTGGCACATGGGACCCGCATTCAGAATCATTTCAAGGCCAAATAGCAGAACAAGTTTTACGGTCATACAATTTTGACCAACTGTTCATTGGTGCTGACGGCATTGACTTAGCGCGAGGTACAACAACATTCAATGAACTCACCGGCTTAAGCAAAGTGATGGCTGAGGTTTCGCGGGAGGTTGTTGTGATGCTTGAATCAGAAAAAATTGGCCGGCGCATTCCTAACCTTGAGCTACCTTGGAGCAATATTAGTGTGTTTGTGTCTGACGACAGGCTTCCCCAGCAGGCGGTTAACAGTATTGAACAACACGGCGTAAAGGTTATTTTAGCCCCTTATGTCGACTCGATTACGCAGGCGTAATCTACAACAAATTATTATCATTAAATTATTATTTTTAGGTCAAAATTATGTGTGGAATTGTTGGCGCAGTAGCGCAAAGAGACGTAGCAGAAATTTTAGTTGAAGGACTAAGACGTTTAGAATATCGCGGCTATGACAGCGCAGGTGTCGCAGTATTAAATAACGGCGAACTCACGCGCACTCGTCGTGTTGGTAAAGTACAAGAATTGTCATCAGCACTTGATACCAGCCCGCTTGCTGGTGGAACGGGGATTGCTCATACCCGCTGGGCAACACACGGTGAGCCAAGTGAACGTAATGCTCACCCACATCAATCACAAGGCGACATTGCCGTCGTGCATAATGGCATTATTGAAAACCACAACAAATTACGCGACATGTTAAAAGGTCACGGTTATGTGTTTGAATCAGACACCGACACCGAAGTTATTTGTCACCTAGTGCATCACGAACTTAAAACTAATCAAACGCTATTAAGTGCGGTTCAAGCCAGTGTTAAACAGCTTGAAGGCGCGTATGGCACGGTAGTGATTGACCGCCGTGACAGCGAACGCATGATAGTAGCTCGTAGCGGTAGCCCTTTAGTTATTGGCTATGGTTTAGGGGAAAACTTTGTTGCCTCTGATCAACTTGCACTATTACCCGTGACGCGTTCATTTGCTTTCCTAGAAGAAGGTGATGTAGCGGAAGTTACTCGTCGTGAAGTCAATATTTTTGACGTTGAAGGCACTCCTGTTGAGCGTGAAATCAAAGAGTCTGAAGTCACACACGATGCTGGTGACAAAGGTGAATATCGCCACTACATGCTTAAAGAAATCTATGAGCAACCAACGGCGATTGCTCATACACTTGATGGCCGTATTGCTGGCGGTAAAGTATTAGACAGCGCCTTTGGTGACAAAGCCGCGGAACTATTAAAAGACATCAAACACGTGCAAATTATTGCTTGTGGTACCAGTTATCATGCAGGTATGGCAGCACGTTACTGGTTAGAAGATTGGGCTGGTGTATCATGTAATGTTGAAATTGCATCAGAGTTTCGTTACCGCAAGTCACACCTGTTTCCAAATAGTTTATTAGTTACCATTTCCCAATCAGGTGAAACCGCCGACACTTTAGCTGCAATGCGCCTAGCGAAAGAAATGGGTTACAAAGCCACATTGACGATTTGTAATGCACCGGGTTCTTCACTTGTGCGTGAATCTGACATGGCTTATATGATGAAAGCCGGCGCTGAAATTGGTGTTGCTTCAACCAAAGCATTTACCGTGCAACTTGCGGGTTTGTTAATGCTTACTACCGCAATTGGTCGCCATAATGCTATGTCTGCAGAAATGGAAGCAGCGATAACGCAAAGCCTGCAGTCTATGCCTGCAAAAGTGGAACAAGCATTAGGATTAGATGATGCCATTGCCGCATTAGCAGAAGACTTTGCAGACAAAAGTCATTCATTATTCCTTGGCCGTGGTGACCAATACCCCATTGCAATGGAAGGCGCATTAAAGCTAAAAGAGATTTCTTACATTCATGCAGAAGCTTATGCCTCAGGTGAACTAAAGCACGGCCCTTTAGCGTTAATTGACGCCGATATGCCTGTGATTGTGGTTGCACCAAATAACGAATTACTTGAAAAACTTAAGTCAAACGTTGAAGAAGTCCGTGCGCGCGGTGGCTTAATGTATGTCTTTGCTGATGTTGACGCTGAGTTTGAGTCAGACGACACCATGAAAGTGATCCCTGTGCCGCATTGTGATGAATTTATGGCTCCGTTAATTTATACCATTCCATTACAACTACTGTCTTATCACGTGGCGCTAATTAAAGGTACCGACGTTGACCAACCGCGTAACTTGGCTAAGTCTGTAACGGTAGAATAATAGTTAGAATGAAATTTTTGTTGTTGATGGACATTAAAGTTTGAAACTCGACAATAAAGATTGGAACTATGACAACAAAGTTTAAAACTTTGTTGTCATAGCTTTCCTTTTGCTCTGAGAAGGTTTTGCCCCAAAGTTTGTTATATTATTTTTGAAAAAAAATCAACGTCGTGGCGCTTCGCCCACACCCGAGCAAGAGGATATCAACAGCTATACTCCCTTGCATCACCCAGCCGCCCAGCGCGAAATTTTCTGGGACAGGACAACTAACTTACCACCCATAATTAATATACTAATTTTACAATACGTGAATCAACCCACGCTCGGCGATCTCAAAGTGCTCACCAGTCGATTTATCAAAACCACACAAAAACGCCTTACGTACCATGCGCGAACAACAGTGGTAGTAAGGTGTATCTTCTAAACTCACGAGGGTTTGTCTTGATCTGACCATCAGCAAACATCTTTTTAAATTTGGCGTTCTCTGCTTCTAATTCACCTATACGGGGTAAATCAGAGGCTTGTATATCATCCTATTTTGGTTGTCATTTGTAACAGGTACTTTTACCGACATTATGTTTGCGGCATAACGCTGGCACTAACAGTGCGCCAGACTCACTAACCATTTGGCTTGCTGTAAAGCGTGTCTTTTTCCTGTGATTCTCCATTTTGTTTAGTGAAAATGGACAACGCTATTTAAAACATTTTGATTTTAAGGGAGGATGACAGCAGCTTTTAAAGCTGATTTAACAAAGTTAAATTAGAAGCTACTTGGTTAGCGGTGTCTTATGTAACCTAGCTTGACGAGTGTCTTTTTGTCGTTTTATAACCCAGTGAGTCTATATGGTGTTTGAAATACTATTGTTGTTTATTGCAGGCGTTGTTGGTGGGGTGTTAAATTCAGCCGCAGGTGGCGGCAGCTTTATTACCTTTCCTGCTTTGTTATTTGTTGGTGTGCCGCCCATTAGTGCTAATGCAACGAATACCTTCTCCTCTTTTTCTGGTTATTTAAGTGGCGCGTATGCGTTTCGTCGCGAGCTAAAAGGCCACGGCAAAGCGCTTACTGTCATCATTTTTACCAGTTTAATTGGTGGTGCAATTGGTGCATTGTTGTTGATGTGGGCGTCAGAAAGTGTGTTTCAACATGCCATTCCGTGGCTGCTGTTGTTTGCCACATTATTGTTTGTCTTTGGTTCTAAAATAAATACCTTTGCAAAAAGCTTATCTGGGCAGCACAAATATGCTTCGCAGTTCGGTGCGGCGTTGTTATTTTTAGTTTTGCTATGTATCTGTGTTTATGGCGGTTTTTTCAATGCTGGTTTAGGGATTATTGCGCTAAGTTATTTAGCATTGGCAGGCTACACCAACATTAATACCATGAACGGCATTAAGCTAATTGTGTCATCGTCGGTGTCGTTAATGGCCATTATTTTGTTTATTGCAAATGACAGCATTGCTTGGTTTGAGGGTAGTGTTGTATTGGTGGGAACATTAATTGGTGGTTACTTGTCTGCTAGGGTGTCGAAACAAATTCCGCAGCACCATATGAGGCAGTTTGTGATTGTGATGAGCAGCCTTATCACGGTGTATTTCTTTTATCACACCTACTTTCGTTTTTAGCATCAAGCTTAAAACAACATCATATTTTTAACCAAGGCGTTAAATCGGGATACCAAAGCGTTGAGGGGGCAATAATGAAGGCTCAACGCTTTGGTGGTTATGGCGTTTGTTGCTGTTAATGGTATATATCGGTGAGTGATATGCCGCTCACCTTAAGCTGATGAATTCAAGTAAATAGAAATGGGATTGAATTCATCAGCTTGGGTAAATATTCGTCCTTAACTCATTTTGCTCAATATGCTGACCGGCGCAATGCGAATTAAAAAGTGTAACAACGCCCAAGGCCAAGTAGGCACGTAACTGGTTGGCTTTTCTTTATCAATCGCTTTAACCAAGGCTTTGCATCCCGCTTCGGTGTCGACAATAAACGGCACTTTTTCAACCTTTTCATTAATTTCGCTGCGGATAAACCCTGGATGAATACAGCTGACCTTAATATTTGTCTTTAGCAGGTCGATGCGAATACCTTCGGTGAGGGAACTTAATGCGGCTTTCGTGGCGGCATAAACTGTCATCGCACGTCTAAAACCACGCAAAGCACTAATGGATGACATTGTGACCAAATGTCCCGATTTTTGTTGTCTAAATATCTCTACCGCAGCCTCACATTGAGCGATTGCTGCAATAAAGTTGGTTTGCGCAGTTTGCATGTTGGCATGCATATAACCACGGCCAATTGATGCGCCTTTACCCATGCCAGCATTAACAATGATGCGGTCAAGCGTGCCAAGTTCTTGTTTAAATGCGTTGAACACGTTGAACACGGCATCATGGTCGTTTACGTCGAGTGACTTTATGATGACCGTTATCTGTGGGTTGATATTCAAGAGTTGTTGTTTTAGCTCTTCTAAACGCTCAACCCGACGCGCGCATAAGGCTAAATTGTGGCCTTTTTTAGCAAATTCCATTGCCATTCCTTTACCAAGGCCGGAGCTTGCGCCTGTGATCAGAATATTGGTTCTCATAATACTAGTCGTCCATTAAGTATAAGTAATAAGGGTGGTATGTTCGGGTGTATTAGCGTGCGGGGATTCTAAATAGTGGTGTTGATTTAGGGTCGACAGTTTTAGCTGACCTTGTTTGTTGGTAATAAATTTGGTGAGTCCAGCATTGACGAGTGTTTGGTTAACTTTTAGAAACTGAGTCAGCGGGATCCCTAAGGCCTGACAACAAAATAGACTGATTGGTCCACCAGAACTAAATGCCATTACATTGCCGTGAGTGTTGGCGTGGTTAATTAATTTATTTAACGCGTTATTCATACGACTGACAAATTGTGGCCAAGTTTCGCTGTAACCGTGACTATCTGTGGATTGAGTCCATTTCTGTATGGCTAGACCAAACGTCTCTAAGAAAAATGTTTTTGGGTTATCCGCCTGTTTGGCAAAGGGTAACATGGCGCTGGCACTGCTAAAGCGCGGGTCGTAATTAGCAATGATATTTTGATGGTCTAATTCATTTAATTCTGGCCATTGTGCTGACAAACTTAACTGTGGCAACGACTGCAGCGCAAGTGCTGACGTTTGTTGGTGGCGTTTCATGGTGCCACTTATTACGTTATTAACTGTAAGCTGCTGGGCGGCGAGATATTGCCCCAGCACTTGCGATTGCAGCTCACCTTTAGCTGATAACTGATCATAATCGTCACTTAATGCTGACGCTTGCCCATGCCTAACTACATAAATACAACCCATTATGACCTCGTTATGTGGCTGAAGTAATCGTTGATGTCAGCTTGGTGCGCTGTTGCGCCTTAATGGCTTTTTTACAACGCCAAAGTAAGTAATGCACAAACACCCAAAACTGTTTAAAAGCCGGATTAGCGGTTTGTTTGTGATGATAACGATAATAAATTTGCTGCACTATGCCTGCTAACCTAAATAAGCCGTACACCTCATAAAAAGTAAAGTCGTCACAACGTATGGCGGTTTTTTCTAAGTAATACTCTATCACTTGTTGGCGGGTCATCATGCCGGTTAAATGCGTTGGTTGGCGGCGTGTGGCTTGCGCTAGAAAGTCATCATCCGCCTCAACCCAATAGGCAAGCATATTGCCTAAATCCATTAATGGGTCGCCTAAGGTTGCTAACTCCCAATCTAACACGCCAATGACCTTGGTGTAGTCTTGTGGGTCTAACACTACGTTGTCAAAACGAAAATCATTATGGGTTAAGCAAATGCGTTCATTGGCTGGCATGTTGTTTTCAAGCCAGTTAATGACAAATTTACCGCTAGGTACATTCCATGTTTTTGCGTCAATAAAGCGTTTGCTCCAACCACTTATTTGCCGCGCCATGTAACCTTCACCTTTAGCTATATGGCTCAAGCCTGCTTGCTGGTAGTCAACTTGGTGCAACTCGATTAAGCAATCGATGACGTTTTTACACAGCTGTTGGGTTTGTTGTGGGCTGGTACTGAGATCTTTGGGTAAGTTTTTGCGTGGAATAATGCCGCGTAGTTTTTGCATGACATAAAAGTCAGTGCCAATAATATTAGGATCGTCGCAAAAGCTCAGCATATTGGGCACGTATGGGTATACCGGTTGCAACGCTTGTTGCAAGGTAAACTCTCGTTTCATGTCATGTGCGCCTTTTGCTTTTGTTCCTGCTGGTGCGCGGCGCAAAATAACATCGGTATTGTCATAGCTTAAACAGTAAGTCCAGTTTGATGCGCCACCAGCATATTGGGTGACGGTGGGCTGACCATGCAAATTTAACGCTTGAGATTGCAACCAAGGGCCAAGGCAAGCCAAAGCCAGCTCTTCGCCTTGTCTAACCGAGTGTGCTTTATCAATGATGGCCTGATTCATTTGTTGTTCTCCTGCGCTTGTCTGGATTTAGCTACCAATCTGGCTGTGCCTGCAATGGCACGTTTTAGGTAGACTTCCACCGGGAGGAATTTCTTCATAAAATAAGCCCGTTTACCTAACTTGTGCGTCAAGATTAAAAACCGTTGCTGTTGAGCTTGCTGGTAAATGTGTTGCGCTACTTCATCTGCGTGCAGGTCAGCTTTTTCAAATAAACGCGCCACGGTGTTGTGCATTAAGGCTTCACTTGAGCGCAGCGATTCATTTAAATTGGTTTTGAAAAAACTCGGACACACAACACTTACCGCAATGTTATCTGCACATAATTCTAGCTTTAACGTTTCAGAAAACGACACTACCGCAGCTTTAACGGCGTTATAGCTGGCCATTAATGGCGTTGGGGTTAAGGCGGCTTGAGAGGCAATATTGATAAAGTAACCGTTGCCTTGGCGGCGAAAATCATCGACAAAGGTTTGGCAAACCCGCACCATGCCATAAAGGTTAATGTTAAATAGCCACTGCCATTGTGCAATATCTTCACTGGTAAGTGAGCCTGCGGTTGCCACGCCGGCATTGTTAATGATGCAATCAACGCCGTTAAATTCTTTGATAACCTGTTGTCTTAAATGGGTAACATCATCATCTTGGCTTATATCGCAATGACAAAAAAATGCGTTTGCGCCCAAGCTATCTAAAGCATCAAGGGTTTCTAATGCCCTTTGTGGATGAATATCAGCAATGCAAATGGCAATGGGTTTATCTTGTTGTTGATAATGCTTAGCCCACGTTAATGCCATGGCTTTACCTAAGCCACTTGCGCCGCCAGTAATGAGTATTCGATATGGGGATAAATTATTCATTAGCGGTACTTCGCTAATTCTAAGCGTGACACCATTGCCATGTGGACTTCATCTGGGCCGTCAGCAAGGCGAAGCATTCTCGCCATGGCGTTAAATGACGCCAGTGGCACATCACCTGATACGCCACTGCCACCGTGGACTTGAATGGCCATATCACTGACCATTTGCAGCATGTTAGGTACGACGACTTTAATGGCTGATATTTCGGTCATGGCATGTTTTACCCCCACGTTGTCTATTTTCCACGCGGCATTGAGTGTTAATAAGCGTGCTTGATCAATGGCCATTCTTGCTTGTGCTACGCGCTCTAGGTTGCCGCCGAGTTTTATTATTGGCTGACCAAATGCAACGCGAGACATGCCACGCTTGATCATCAATGCTAAGCATCGCTCAGCAGCACCAATCGCGCGCATACAGTGGTGGATCCGCCCAGGGCCTAAGCGTCCTTGAGCAATGGCAAAACCTTTACCAGTACCAACAAGTAAGTTGCTTTTGGGCACACGAACATCAGTAAACTGAACTTCTCCATGACCATATGGTGCGTCGTAGTCTTGGTTGGCTGTTAGCATACGTTTGATTGTCACGCCCGGGGTATCAAGCGGCACAATGACCATGGAATGTTGGTTGTGTTTGGCGTTTTCAGGGTTCGATAACCCCATAAAAATAGCGACGGTTGCATTCGGGTGGCCAAGCCCTGTCGTCCACCATTTCGTGCCATTAAGCACTAAGTTATCGCCTTCAACGTCGATACGGGCTTGCATGTTGGTCGCATCTGACGAGGCAACATCAGGTTCGGTCATCGCAAAGACGGATCGAATATCGCCATTGAGCAACGGGGTGAGCCATTGTTGCTTTTGTTGCGCATTACCAAAGTGATACAAGACTTCCATGTTGCCAGTGTCAGGCGCGTTGCAGTTAAATATTTCAGGAGCAAAGAATACTTTACCGGTTTCTTCTGCAAGCGGGGCGTACTCAAGGCAAGATAAACCTTGGCCTAAGTCAGCATCAGGTAAAAATAGGTTCCATAAGCCTGCCGCTTTGGCTTGTTGCTTTAAGGCGGTTATTGCGCTGGGGACTTGCCAATGTTGCCACAGGGTGTGTTCATTTAAGCGGCGGTTTTCAGCAATAATTGCTTGTTCTTGTGGGTATACATGTTCATCCATAAAGGCGATGAGCTTGGCCAAATATGCTTGGCTTTTTTCGCTGGCTTGAAAGTCCATTTTTTGCTCCAAATCGGTCAGTGCAATTTACATTAATACAGGTGTTTGAATGAATTAAGTGAAATATATTGTTAGCATGTAATGAATTTGGTTCATAGTTGTGGCCTAGCTTGTGAGGGATGATAAATGTTGAATGAAAAACAGCTGCAGCAAATAGACTTTAATTTACTGAAAGTTTTTGAAGCACTATATGTTGAACGCAACATGACACATGTGGCCAAAACGTTATTTATCAGCCCATCAGCGGTGAGTCATGCCATTAAAAGGTTAAGGGCGTCATTAGGGGATGAACTGTTTGTCCGCAAGGGGCAAATAATGGAGCCAACACCCGCGTGTCAACAAATGGCGCCGCAGGTGATGGCGTTGCTGTCTCAGTTGCGTATTGTGCTGCAACGTTGTGGTGAGTTTGAGCTCAAGCAAAGCCAGCAAACCTTTACTGTGGCGATTCATGAAGCATTAGAGCCAATAGTGTTACCCAAGCTGGTACAACAATTAAATCAGCATGCGCCCAATGCGTTTTTAAAAAGTATTAAACTCGACCGCAGTAATATGAGCCGCCAGTTAGCGCATCGGTTGGTTGATGTCGTTATTGATATTGCTCGGCCAATTCAAGCGCCTATTTTGCATGCTAATTTGTCGAGCGACCACTTTGTGGTGCTGGTCGATAAACAACGTTTTAGCGAACACCGATTATCATTAGCGCACTATTTGGCGGCTAAACATATTGTGGTCTCTAATCGTATTGACGGTAACGTGATTGAAGACATAAGCTTGTTGCAACAAGGAATTAATAGACAAAACAAAGTACGCTGCCAAAGCTTTTATACGGCCAAAAATGTCATTAAAAACACCGATTATTTGCTCACCTTACCGTCAATTATTGCTAAGCAATTGTTAGATGACTCACTGATGGTATTGCCTATGCCCGTTGATGTACCGAATTTAAATACCCATTTTTATTGGCATCAAGACAGCGAAGCTGACCCCGCCTTAACATGGTTAAAAGACAATATTAAGCACATCTTTTAACCCTGTTGATAGCGGTGTGGGGCGATGGGCTTTAGATTGATGCCAGTAAGCTAACGTGGTTGGTTTTATGGGCGAGGTTTTATCGATACCGCACTAAGCTGTTTATTTGGCCATTTTGCCCACAATACAATGAACCCCGCGCCAAGATACATGGTTACGCCATAAACCCCTGCGGCCACGGCTAAATCTGGGCGATTCAAAAACGTCATGGCGATCAGAATGGCTAGGGTGGCATTTTGAATGCCTATTTCTATGCAGAGCGTTAATGCATCTTGTTTGCTTAAGCCGCCTAAGCGTGACAACAACACCGCGCAGGCAACACTGGTGAAATTAAGTAGCACACAAGCTAGAAACATGTCGCTAAACGATTGCGACAGCATTTGTCGTTCTTGCCATAAAATCCCCGCAATCATTAGCACCATGAAAATGGCGGAAAAGCGCCTAAAGATAGGCTCTATTTTTTGCGCGCTCACCACCCAATGGCGATTAACCCACATTCCAAGCGCCAAAGGCAGTAACGTCAGTGCGCTAAGGCCGACCGTTGTGGTTAATAATGAAAACGCGACAGGATTATCACTGCTGAAATGATTCAGACTCCATTGAATGATTAACGGCGTACTGAGTAAGCAAATGAGGGTGCTTAAGCCTGTTAATGTCACCGAAAGAGCCAGGTTAGCGCGGCTTAATTGGCTAATAACATTTGATGTTGTGCCGCCGGGGCAGGCAGATAAAATCATTAAACCAATGGCCATTGCTGGTGGCAAATCAAGTGCTACGCTGATGAGAAGCGCCATTAACGGCAGTAACAATATTTGTCCAATTAAGCCCAATACCATCGCTTTAGGCCATCTAAATAGCCGCGTGAAATCTGTCATTGTTAGGCTTAAGCCCATACCAAACATAATAAGGGCAATAGCCAAAGGTAATAAGCCTTGGGTTAACACAGACGCTGTCATTGTGGATTACCTGTTTTAATGAGCCGTTTTAGCTAAATGCAATTATTGAAGATACCAAGCTATCAGCCTAGGTTAAAAAACTCGCGTCTTGGGCAAGGACTTGCTGATATAAAGGTTGAAAATTTCCCCATGTCACAATCGTAGAGGCGTTGACTTGTCGTGTATGCAGCGCGGTTTGGTGGTCGACTAATTTAAGTGGTCCTGCTGCTTGTGCCAGCAACTGGCTTTGACAACAGCGCTCCATGCTGCAAAAAATCGCACAAGCGGCGTCGACACTGCTTGCTACCGTTAATAAGCCGTGGTTTTGTAAAATCACTGCGCAATGGTCTGCTAATGCGGTTGCTATCATGTCGCCTTCACTGAGCTGGGCAACTACGCCAGTAAAGGTGTCTAGTAATGCATGGTTGTTATAAAAGGCGCATGCGTCTTGGGAAATGGGTTGCAGCTGCTGTCCTAACGCTGAAAAAGCTCTGCCATAAGTGGTGTGGGCATGGGCAATGGCATTCACATCTGGGCGAGCTTGGTGAATACGTGAATGAATAGCAAACGCCGCGTTGTTTATGGGGTGATGACCTTCAACGATATTACCTTGATGATCAACCCTAACTAAGTCTGATGCTTTAATCAGGGCAAAATGAATCGCCAACGGATTTACCCAGAATGTGTCGGGGTCAATGTTATCGCGTACCGTAATGTGTCCAGCGAGTCCTTCGTCAAATCCGTGTAAGGCAAATACTCTAAAAGCTGCGGCAAGTCTTTGCTTTAAATATGTTTGCTCAGCTATTGAGTCGTCAAATACCGGCGGGCGCGGCACACTAAACTGGGCATCGCCGCGAGTGCTTTGTTGTATTTGCTGTTCAATCGAAGTCATCATCATTCTCATTAAAGTGGTTTAATTTTAGGCTACCGCTAAGTAGTATTAATACAAATGATGCTTGTTAATGAGTAAATATTAATATGATTCATAGTAAAATTGATTTGAACCTGTTTATTGTTTTACAGGCGGTATATCAACAAGGGTCGATTACCCGTGCGGCAGCGCAGCTGCATTTAACTCAGCCCGCGGTGAGCCATGCGCTTTCGCGCTTACGCAGTAAATATAACGACCCCTTGTTTGTCCGTTTTGGGCGCAAAATGGTGGCGTCTGAGTTTTGTCAGCAAATGATGCCGAGTATTGATAAGTCATTGGCAGAGCTTTATAACACCTTAAATCCTGAACCCAATATTGATGGGTTAAACGATGTACTTAATCAACCTCGGATAATGCGCTTAGGGTTGCGCGATATTTTAGAGTCGATTTTCTTTCCACCTTTACTGAGCGATATTGTCAAAAACTCACCCAATATTGGGATTGATAGTCATCAAGTTACCCTTGCTGAAATTGAGCCGTTGTTAACTGAGCAGCATGTCGACTTGGTAATAGATATGCTCACACCCACCAGTAAACGGATTAAAAGCCAGTTGATATGCGATGAGCACTTTTCGTTAATTTGTCGGCAAAACCACCCCATTTTAGCTGAGCTTAATGTTGAAAATTATCAACATTATTCGCATGGCGTGGTGTCTTTAAAGGGATCGACGATTGATACGGTGGACATGGCGTTGGCTAAATATGGTGTCAGCAGAAATGTGGTATTACGTTGTGAGCATTATATTGCCGCCGCGTCGGTGGCGTGCCAATGTGATATGTTGCTCACCATGCCCAATGCGTATGCACGCATGTTGCAGCAAAAACTGCCTATTGCGGTGTCACCTTTACCGTTTGAGGTGCCACCAATCCCGGTACACATGTATTGGCATGAACAAGCTGAACAAGACCCGGTGAATAATTGGCTGCGTCAAAAGTTGCTCACGATCGGTCATCAATTATTACCTTAATACATTTAACTGCAAATATTGATGGTTTCGCTAACTGATTACAGTCGCATGCTCAAATCGTCGGGTTGTTGGAGTATGTCACTGGATTATTTCATCGTTACTTTGGTGCCAATCATTTTTAATGCTGGGGTACCACGAACCAATGTGTCACGGCCAAACACCTGTTGGCAATGTGGGCACACGCCAAGCTCGGTTGTGTAGTCAACGGCAATTCGCTCCTTAAAACACTTCACCAAACTACCTTTCCCTCCTTTATGGTATTTAAATAATTGCCCTTTGCAGCGACGGCAGAAAATATCGACAGTGCGAGTGGGCAGCTTTTTGTTGGGTTTAGCCATAAAGAAAGTGTTATGTGTGAGCGAACAACAAGCCACAGAGGGTAAAGCGAACCTGAAAAAGGTGCAAGTTAATGCGTTATCTACTGTGGCTTTTACGGTGGAAAATTGTGGGTTTTTGTTGTTTGTCAGCTGATACAAATGCCGTTAAACACGCGCTAGAACAAGGGTTGTGTTACAAGTAAATATTCAAGACGTTGAAATTAGATTATGAATTTATTGAATAAAAAAGCCAATACAAGGTATTGCTAAAACAGGAATGGTTAATATTGTTTGGCAGTGCTTATCATCATGATGATAACGTTATCACGATCAACGTGTTTTTATAAATACTACAATTGAGCGGATTTTATTTACGTTATTGTTATGAACAAATATTTGGCATGCATTTAGTTATAGTTAATATTGATAAGGGTAATTTATCCTTCGCCATATTTGTTTGTTTGTAAGTATATGTTTTTAGGTGTTTATTTTTTGGTTTTAAATGTGGGGTGGATTTTGGTTTTATGCGCAAACGAGTGAAAAATACGACACATATTGGATAGATGATTTAGTGTTATGCGTTTGATCACATATTTGCTATATTGTAGTACAATTGACCGCGACTTATAGATTATAGTCCACTAAAGCATCTAAGATTAAGGTAGAACAATGGAACTTAACACGATTGTTGTAGGAATTTACTTTCTATTTCTCGTCGGTATTGGCTGGATGTTTAGATCATTCACAACCAATACCAGTGATTACTTTCGCGGCGGCGGAAATATGTTGTGGTGGATGGTAGGGGCAACTGCGTTTATGACACAGTTTAGCGCTTGGACATTTACCGGTGCAGCAGGTAAAGCATACACTGACGGTTTTGCCGTTGCCATTTTGTTCTTAGCTAACGCTTTTGGTTACCTAATGAACTATTTATACTTCGCGCCTAAGTTTAGACAGTTGCGCGTCGTCACTGTTATCGAAGCCATCCGTATGCGCTTTGGTAAAGCAAACGAACAAGTCTTTACTTGGACAGGTATGCCAAACAGTGTCATTACTGCGGGTATCTGGCTAAATGGTCTCGCAATTATTGCTTCTGGTATCTTCGGTTTTGATATGACAACCACCATTATTCTAACGGGGTTAGTAGTATTGGTTATGTCCGTTACCGGTGGTTCTTGGGCGGTTATTGCGTCGGACTTCTTACAAATGTTAGTGATCATGGCAGTGACCGTGACCTGTGCTGTTGCAGCCATTATTCATGGCGGTGGCGTAACGAACATTATTGAAAACTTCCCTACAGAGTCATTTATTGCTGGTTCTGACCTTAACTACTTAAGTATCTTTGCTGTTTGGGGGGTATTTATCTTCTTAAAACAGTTCAGTATTACTAACAACATGCTTAACTCTTACCGTTACCTTGCGGCTAAAGATTCTAAAAATGCACGTAAAGCAGCATTACTGGCCTGTATATTAATGACCGTTGGCCCGGTTATTTGGTTTATGCCAAGCTGGTTTATTGCTGGTCAAGGTGTTGATTTAGCAGCCGCTTACCCTGAAGCGGGTAGTAAAGCCGCTGATTTTGCTTACCTTTACTTTGTACAAACATACATGCCTGCAGGTATGGTGGGGCTGTTAATTGCTGCAATGTTTGCTGCAACAATGTCTTCTATGGATTCAGGTCTTAATAAGAACTCAGGTATCTTCGTTAAAAATTTCTATGAACCGATTCTTCGCCCTGAAGCGAACGAAAAAGAGTTAGTCATGGTGTCTAAACTGACATCAACTTTCTTTGGTGTGGCCATTATCTTAGTCGCGTTATTTATTAACTCGCTCAAAGGTTTAAGCCTATTCGACACCATGATGTATGTGGGGGCCTTGATCGGTTTCCCAATGACGATTCCAGCATTCTGTGGCTTCTTTATTAAGAAAACACCTGACTGGGCTGCATGGGGTACATTGATTGTTGGTGGCTTTGTTTCATTCTTCGTCGGCTTTATGGTGACACCAGAAATGGTTGAGTCTGTATTGGGCTTGTCTCAAAAACTGACTTCACGTGAATGGTCTGATCTGGTTGTTGCAATTGGTCTTGTTGGTCACTTAATCTTTACCGCAGGCTTCTTCTGCCTATCGACCTTGTTCTACAAACCATTGTCACAAGCGCGCCAAAAAGATGTCGATAAGTTCTTTGAGAACTTAGATACACCACTTGTGTCAGAAGATGATGAACAGAAGAAACTCGATAACAAGCAACGCAAGATGCTAGGGACCTTAATCTCTGTTGCAGGTATCGCAATTATGACGATGTTCTTCTTACCAAATGAATTGTCTGGACGCTTCATCTTTGTGTTGTGTGGTGCCATTGTACTGTCAGTGGGTCTGCTACTTATCAAAGCCGTTGATGACAAAATTGAAGATGCCGCTGAAGCAAAAGCGAACTCTTAAACCACGATTAAGATAGATGTTGTGAATCGCTAGTCGGTTCAGACCACTAAAAATCGCTATCATAAAAGCCACTTGAGCAATCAGGTGGCTTTTTTATTTTTAGTGAATTTATGCATTGATTTAAGGGTTATCAACTTCAACCCAGTTTAATCGTGATCGCTAAATAAATGATTGGCTCGCCGTGTTTAACTAAGCTTAGATTCATGCATTAAAGGATAAGACAATGAAGTACAAAACCATGTTGTGGGCAATAACGGTGATTGCGTCATTGGGGTTAAATGTGGCAACGGTGCTCAGCGCCAATGTGTTTGATGCATTGCATGGTGCGTTGTCATATGTGTCGCCTCAAGCACTGCTTGGCCACGGCAAGTCTGCCCAGTTTAATAAGGTTAAATTAAATAATGCGCAGTTAAAAAAGCAATTGAAACTGAAAAAGCACAATATGGTGCAAGTGAAAAGGATATCTGGGCGGATCTCAAAGCGGGTGGTTAAAGGTGTGGTTAGAAACACCTCATCCATTATGGGCGAAGCAGTGCCTTATGTTGGTATTGGGGTGATGCTGGCCGTGACTGCGGCGGATGTGTATGACGGCTGCCAAACGGTAAAAGATCTTAATCAAATGACAGCGCTCATTGATGTTAATCATCAGGCTGTTGATGAGGCGACAGTATGTGGTATTGAGGTGCCAACGGTTGATGATGTTAAGCAACAAATTAATCAATTGCTGTTTTAGGTTATGAGGCGTTGACTGGGAAAGTTCATTTTTGGGGCGGTAAAAAAAGGGGATGGAACTGACTCCCCTTGGTATCTTACTTAGCGTGGATTTGGTTTACACCAAACAAGTTGTGCACAATTGGCGTTATTGGTTTAAATTGAGTTGATAAAAACTCACCTGCGTGTAGTCGCCAGCTTCAATGCCGTTATTTGAGCAGCCTGTGCCCCAGGTTGGGTGCTTGGTGCCTTGGTTACATTGGTTATAAGCGCCTGCTTTAAAGTACATCCAAGCATCCTTGTAACCTTGATCTAATGGCTCACCAGGATAGGGTTTGCTTAAATCCGTTTTGAAGATTTTGGTTTGGGCTGCTGATGTACCAGGGTGCTTAACAAATGTCAGTGTCATAATGTTATTTTTAATAGTCACGTCATAACTGAATAACTCGCCTAACTTAATACCATTGACTGGGTCCGCACTGTCTTTAGTGAGGGAAGGATCGCCCCAAATGGCAATTGGAATATCCTTACGCTGGTCAATATCTTGCGGGTAAATCTCATAGTTCCAAAATAATGAACCGTACTCGTGGTTAGGCATTTTACGGTAGTAAATTTTTAACGGTTCAGTTTTACTTGGGCCATGAATTTGACCAACGACTACAGAGTGAGCAGGGAATTTACTGTCATCACCACTGGTACTAACCCAATCTACTGCTAATGTTGCGCTAAGTTCACCTCCTATTGCCCCAAATTTTTCGGGTGTTGAGTGAGCAGCAATTACAAAGTTGTTTGCCGCGTGGCGAGGGTGCATTTCTGCTGTGCCTTTACGCAACATTACTCTTAGTTCTGAGCGGGCATTGCTGCTGTTTTTGGTTGTGGGTGCGGTGTTAGGTGACGCCATCACCATCGCACCATCTTGTGGGTTGGTGTAAAACCAAAAATGGTTGGTATAAGGATGAATAGGGTCGTTAAGCTGTTCAATCTCAATTTCCATTACTTTACCTTTGCGGGCAGGTTTATGGTCTGGCACAGGTAAGTTGATTTTCATTTTAGATAAATCAAAATTTTGCGAAGGGGCTTTGCTTGGGTCTAACGGTTGCGTCAGCCGTGCTTTATATTGTGCTTGTTGTTCGGCTAAATTTGCCGCTGTTGCTGTTGCATTGATCCCCACGCTGCCCAATATAGCTAAAACGAATGTGGTTGGTTTAAATAATGTCATAAAAGCCTCGTTAGGGCTTGTCTTAACTAAATAGTTAGCCAAGACAAGCTTGACGATTGAAGAACCCAATGAATAAACACATTGGGTATTATTTATCGTGATTATTGTTTGTTAAGGAGTAATTCAACAGCACGTTGTTCCCACACTTCAGCGAGGTTCTTTTTCACTGAAAATTGGCTAAAGTCGGTATGCTTGGCAAGGGTTATCCATTGTGGTTTATTTAAAGACTTGCCCGCTTTTAAGTACAAACTTGTCATCCGCTCTACTCTGCGGCGTTTATCTTTTTGGCTATAAGGCCACTGCTTTTGTGGGTCGTTATAGCTAGCCATTAGCCCAATACCAGCTGCTAATGAACCGCCTTGGGCATTTTTGTAGTGCCAAAGGTCGACATTCACTTTTTCACCTAACTGAGCAATCCCCACTAAAGGAACAAGGCTAAAGTAATGGTAGTGATAAGCACGAGTGCGTTGTATTTCGTGAGGTTGTGAACCATCGGCCGCAAATTGAGTGTCAATACGCATTTTGCCCTTTTGCACCATCACTTTTGTTAGGTGTTCATTGCCTAAAAAGTATGAAATGCCTGCAATTTGGTAGTCGTACCAAGTGCCATGGTTATTGAGTGCGTTGGCTTCGCCTTTAGGGCCGCCAGCTAAGTCTGCTTCTAACATCCAATCTAGATAGTCGCTATACCACTGTTTTATTTGTTGTTCGTCTTTATCTGTCCAGTGTTTTGACTGCGATAAAATCGCAATTGCATCGAGTAGACGATCGGCTAGTGTACGAGTATCAATAATACCACTGCGTCGTCCATCAGCACGGCCAGGTACGCCTTGGCCATACTTAACGTTCGGGTTCATTTTGGTGGCGTCATTAATGAACCAAGTTCTAATTAGCTCAATACCTTGCTTGGCGTACTTTTCGTCTTGGCTAAAATAATATGCCAAGGCAATCGCACGGGTTGAACGGGTAAATTTACCAATGCGTCGAGAGTCGGTTTCGTTGGTTTTAGAGGCGGGATTGGTTTTGCCATCATGGCGTATCCACGGTAAACCGTCTGCTTGGGTTTCGTCTGGCCACCAGTAAGGGCTAATGCTCAAATAATCATTTTTGCTGCCACTTGGTGGGGTCATTCCTTTGTTGGTCACGCTAAATAACGGCGCTTTCATGGCGATGTCAGCTTCTTCTAATAAGCGTTGGTAAGCTTGCTGCATAGAAACTGATGCAGCGTCTGACTGCAGTACAGTACGGTTATGTTGTAAAACATCTTCGTTTAAAAAGACAAAATCGGCGGCTAAAACGGGCTGCGTGAAGGCGAGAGCACCTAATATCAGGGTCATTGGGCGTAATGTCATCTTTTTCACAATACCATCCTTTAGTGAAAGTGTACTAGATGTTAAATAATACAATTGAGTTGTGTTTTAAGCAATTTATATGCTGTGACCCAGATCTGGTTGTTAGTGTTATTTGGGTGATCTGTTAATTAATTTGCTGTTTAAAATTATTTTCACATAAAAAATAAGGGTTTAGTGTTTTCTTGTGATGTTGATCCATTTTGAAAAAATGAACGCTGCGTAAAACCACAAATTGTAATTTGTATTACATTTATGGCTATACGTTGGTAGTTGGGTGGTTTAATATCTTTATTATTGAAGCAACACACTTCACGAAAGCATGAATTAATACAATTAATATGACTTGTTTGATTTGATTTGGTGAGGTGACTTAGTGTTTGAGTTATCGATAGCGTTGCTTGTTGGCGTGTAAATACCTGTTTTGAGTAGCCTGTTTTGAGTTGGAGATGAATCTGATTAAGTCATCTCTTGTCATTTCGGGTCACGTTGTAACCGCTAACGTGTTGTTAGCGGTTTTTTTATGCCTAAAAAATATTGATGAAAATAAGCTGCTTGGTATGAAAGTGGTAAAAAACACCCGTGAGTCAGTTGGGCTTACGGGTGATTGTTGAGTTAGTTTTTGTGTTCAATATTGATCTTGTCGAACGACACTTCAAAAATTTGGTTTTGATAAGTGGTATTAGGCTGTATTTGTGGATAAATACCGGCTTTAAAATAGAATGTTTCGTTAAGCCAGTCTTTGGTTAAGGTGTACTTTTTACCATCTTTAGCTTCTACCGCCACGCCCCATGGCAATACTTTGGTGGTGGTTTTACCATTGACCGTCATCGATAATGTTAGCTCGGTTTTATCTGCGACAATATCGTAACTCCACGGTGTATTTGCTGCGACAGTGGCAAGTTCAACACTAAATGACTGGCAGTTGCCGCAATCACTTGAGTTGTTGTCGGCAAAGTTATCATTGAGGATCACTCTTACAGGCGTGTTCTCGCCTTCCCACTGGTATTTTACTAATGCTTGTTTGATTTCATAACCGTGTATTTGACCCACGATAACTTTAGGTTGTTGGCCACTGATTGTGGGGAATTGTTCTATTTGTAATTGCCCGTGTAATGAGTGACGACCTGTTATCTCCCAGTTTTGATTGCTGCTACTGCATTTATTACCATTTTCATATTGATACAGTTCACGTAGTTCGGAGCGAACATAATCTGAATTGGTTGTGGTTGCGCCTTTATCGGCGAGATTAACCACAAAGTGCATGCGTTTGTCATGCTCATCAACCCAAAAGTACGGTAGGTCAGTTTCATTTGAAAACCATTCTTTACCACTACAGTCAGCAGGGATTAACTCTGCAGCAGACTCTCCTCCTTGGCCGTAATATTCATCCCTACTTATAGGTAGAGTAATCTTCCATTGTTCGATGTTCCATTCGTAACCTGTTGGTATGTCTGGCGTTTCAGGCACGTCGGGGGTACTTGGTATCTCTGGTGCGGTTTCAGTGCCACTGTCACTGCCACCACAGCCTGAAAGTATTAACGAAAGACTCATTGCTAAGGTGATTGTTATTATTTTTTTCATTTCATAGTTCCAACAAAATAGTCTAATAAATAATACAATACAAACGTGTTTGTTAAAGTGCTATTTTGCGTATTTATATGTGACTTGACTCATAAATTTGACTGTGAATTTTATACGGTAGTTTACCGATACCTTTAAGTTATTGAATTAAATGGTTATATTTGCAATAATTTAAATGTTAGTGAAATGATGCAGATAATTGTCAAAAAAGTTTGCGCTATGTCACAGATTAAAATCGTTAAAAATAAAACAATAATATAACACAAATTAAGGGAGCGATTTTAATGAAGATTAGCTTGATTGCAGGTTTGGTAACTTTAGGTTTACTTGGTGGGTGTGCCACTGAACAATTCGCTGAAGTCGCTAAAGGTACGCAAGTCAACCAAGTGTCTGTTGCGTCTATCATGCAAAATGAGAAGGCAGTAATCACATCTGGTTCTATTCAAGTTGCTGATAGTGCAGCACTAAAAAGTAAGTTAACTTCACTTGCTGATGGAGATGTGCTGGTGCTTGAACCTGGTAAGTACCCAGATTTAGGTAAATTTAGCATTACAGCAAACAATGTCGTGATTAAAGCCAAAGTGCCAGGTAAAACATGGTTCACGGGTTTAGTTCAAATGGTATTAGAAGGTAACAACATTACTGTAGACGGTGTGGTGTTTACTGAAGGTGGTCCAGCTGAGCGTATGGGCGGATTACAATTTCGCGGTAACGATAACACCCTACAAAACTCAACGTTCTTCTTTTTCAACGACAAATATAAATATCAACCAGATAGCCGCCGCGATGAATACCCAAAATACTTATGGGTAACGCTATATGGTAAAAACAACAAACTATTGAACAACACATTCCAAGGCAAGCATAAGCGCGGCACCTTAATCGGTGTTCAAAAAGCAAAAGGTGACACCACTGCTGACAACCATGTCATTAAAGGTAACCTTTTCTATGATCACAAACATAACCAATATGAAGAGTTCGATATCAGCTCTGCTATTCGTTACAACTCAAATAGTTGGGAAGCGATTCGTGTTGGTGATTCAAAAAGTTCTATCTACCCATCTCACACATTAATTGAAGATAACTTATTTTATGAGTGTGACGGTGAAACTGAATTAGTGTCATTTAAATCAGGTAGTAACATATTACGTGGCAACACCATTATGAACAGCTCATCAATGGTTTCACTGCGTCACGGTACCAATAACCTTGTTGAAAACAACGTTATTTTAGGTAACAGCAAATACCGTTCAGGCGGCATTCGTTTATACGATGAAGGCCATGTTATCCGTAATAACTACATTGAACGTGTTATGGGCACAGGTAATGTCCGTGGTGGCATTGCCATTAATACGGGGATTACTGATGTGCAAAACGGTGAGCGTTTAAGCACTGAAGTGAAAGGCAAAGGCTTAAATAAACAAGCCACGCCTTACAAGGTTACGATTGAAAACAACACCATTTTAAACTCGCGTCAAAACATCCTTTATTCAGACAAGATGCACCGTGTCAGCCTATATGACAACAAAAAGGTATCGACGGTATTTGCTGGTGTTGATGTGAGTTTCAAAAACAACTTGTCATATGCAAAAGTTAAAAAATCGTTAGCTATTAAAGGTAATGATGATGTTGCGAAGCTCGTTAATCCAACTTATGAAAACGAATTGTACTTTGGCCCAACCACAGGCGTTGAGTTACCCACTCAAGGTATTCGCACTTCTGAGCCAGAGCTAAAGGTTGCACCAAACGGTTTATTAGAAGCCGTGGATTTTGATGGTGGAGCGAAAGGCTTAAAAGTACTGACGATGGCCGAGACCGGTGCCAATTACACAATTACTAAATAATTGATTATTAGACTATAAAGATAAAGGACGTTGTATGAAACTTAATAAATTATCGCTATTTATTAGTGCTGTATTTGCTGTAACAACATTATCTGCTTGTGATTTCCATGATAAACCAAATGTCTCTGATGGTGATGGTGGGGGAGAAACACCACCACCAGTAACAGATTTGAAGCCCGATGCAGTATTTGGTGCCGCTGATATCAGCACATTAGGTTCATTTATTGAATCGACAACTGACCAAAATGATGACGGTAAACTTGTCATCATGTTAGATAACACTGTTGATTTTACTGGTTTAGGTAACTTAGTGCTTGCTAGTGAAATGCCTGTTGTCTTAATTGGTGGCGATGCTGCTTATGATGGCGAAGAAGGTAGTGAATTTGGTGATGCAGCGGTCATTAATGGCGGCGACGGTTGTGTGGTGATTGCCGCTGACAATATGCAGTTAAATAACATCACTTTCAAAGACGTTATCCCAACATGTAAAGACTCATCAACTACCACGTTAATTAACGTCGGTACCTCTAGTTCTATGGGGACTGAATATGGCACGGTTGAAAGTAAACCTGCTGGTGTTGTGCTTTCTGGATTAACGATTGATGGGACTAATCTCGCTTCTGCTGGTCACTCAGGCGATATCACTGACTGGGTGATGGTGCGTGGTGAAGGCACTCAAATTATCAATAACTTGTTCACCGATAAGCCAAATGAAAAAGGTTCATTTATTACGCTTCAAGGTTCAAGTGCCTCTTATAAAGACGTGGTAATTAAACATAATCATTTCCAAAACTTTGCCGTAGGTAACACCTTTAGCGGTACTAACGAAGCGTTCGGTATTCGTATCGGTATTAAAAGCAATGAGGACACAGATCGTGTAACCAATGCGAGCATCACTGAAAACTTATTCACTGATGTAAATGCCTCTCGTCGCCTTATCTATGTGCGTACCAGTGGTAACAGCATTGACCATAACACCTTTGTTCGTAGTAACGGCTTTGTGTCACTAGAAGCTGGTGTAAATAACACGGCTGATAGCAACATTTTCATTAACGAAGGCTTAGGTGATGACAGCGGTAAATATGAAGCGGGTATTCGTATTATCTCTAAAGGTCACACGGTAACAAATAACTATATCTACAACGCAGGTCGCGCTAAAACCGGTAACGAGGTCGGCGCGATTTCAGTACTTGAAGCTGAAATTGATCCTGGCGTGACAGAGAAAGCAGAATCAACCATTGCTAACAACACCATTGTGAGCGCAAAACAAGGCTTTATCTTTGGTAAGTCTGGCGCTTGTACTAATGACTCGGTCGTTAAGTTTGAAAATAACTTAGTGGCCAATGGTGTTGATGGTGTTAACTCAAGCGACAAAGGTATGCGTGATGACTGTGAGCTCGATGCCGCTTCAACTTGGGCTGGTAACGTATTTGCAGTGACTGATTTAAATACGCAAGGGTTTTACCCTGAAGTAGAAGGTGAACGTGACCTAATGGCTAATGGTAGTGCAGAACTGACCGAAACGGTGGCAGATAACAAACTATTCCTTGCCACTGCAGGCGGTAATGTTGACGGTAAAGGCGCAGCTGGACTTGTCATGCTAACGGCTGACCAAGTGGGCCCTGACGCAGTAGATGCTGCTGAATAAACCGCATTAACCCGATTAGATTATCGAAATATTAGGAAAGTATTATGAAGAAGTATCTAGCACTTGCGATTTTGGGCGCACTAAGTTTTAACGCTCAGGCTGATGAAGATTATCTTAAGCCTGGTAAAAGTACCATTGCAATAAAATGGGAACATAAATTACTCGACGGTCGTACAACCCGACCTAAAGTTGAATTTGGTCACCGTATGCGTAACGGTTTCAAGTTTGGTGTTGAACAAGTTTGGGAATATGACCGCAGTGAAACTGAATTAGACCGTGGTTTTGCGCCTAAACAGTATGAGTTAACCTTTAAAACTGACTATGAATACCGTTTTGGTGCCGATAATGATCACCGCGTAGGGGCGGTATTAGATTACCAAACCAAAGAAGGGGCTAATAACATCCGTACTGGTGCTTATTACGGGTATAAATTTAATAGCAACTTTAACGTTAAATTCCGTGCGCGTTACAGTGAAAACCTAGACAGAATGTCAACAGGTGATCGCTACCGTGATGATATCAACAGAGAAATGCGATATGACTCTTGGTTTACTTACCGCTGGGATGACTTCCGTTTTGTTTATACCGTTATCTACTTCCAAAAGCATTCATCTGCGCTTAATAGCTCAGGCGAAGAGCAGCATGTTTATGACAACAATAAACAGCATAAGATTGAGCAAGAGTTCGCAGTAAACTACCGTTTACCCCACGCGAAGAAGCACACGCTTTATGCTAAGTATAAGTACAAATCAAAACTAGAGAAAAACAGCCACAAAGCTGAAAACAACGGTGGTTATGATTGGTATGGTAAAGTCGATACCGCAGTTGAGTTAGGTTATAAATACAGTTTCTAACCTTTAACTGAGTGACTCATAAGGGGGGTAGTCCCTAGCTACATCACCTTTGTGTTACCTTTGCAAACCAAAACCGACACAAAATGCCGCTTTGCCCATTTTTAATTAATGGATGCAAGCGGCATTTTTTCATCTACATCAGATATTGAGGCGGTTTTTAGGTCAATCACGTTTAGTGTAAAGCGCAATAGAGGATGAACCTTATTTATTCTTTACGCATCACAATTGTTAACACATTAATATTATTATTTGCCAAAAACAGGTAATATCAATCCACATAGAAAATACCACTTTTGATGGTATGTAAAAATTCTTGATGAGAGTAAAAGGCTGTTTAGCCATAGGATATCGTTAAAGTAAGTGACTTAAAAAATCGCTTATTAAATTGTTTATATTATTGAAATATAAAACCAAGGATGAGTTTTACTATTTATAGGACAAGCGAAAGTGCCATTTACTTGCTTAGTTTGACGCGCAACATTCACTTAGGTGACGTCGCCTCAATACTGTGGCGAGAGTGACACCACGCGTTACAAGTCAACTCATTAAACGACCTATCAGCGCGGCCTTTTGTATTAATTAACGTGGAATTCATAGACGGGATAGCCACAACATGAGTACGAAGTTTACACAAATTGGCGGTTCAAAAAGAAGCTTACATGTGCAAGTTGCCTGTGAAATGGCGCGGAGTATTATTTTAGGTGAGCTGCCAGAAGGGGAGATTATTCCTGGCGAAATGGACTTATGCACCCAATTTGGTGTCAGTCGTACTGCGCTGCGTGAAGCCATTAAGTTATTAACCTCTAAAGGTTTACTTGAGTCTAAGCCGAAAGTCGGCACTCGAGTGCGTCCACAGCAGTATTGGAACTACCTTGATTCTCAGCTACTTGATTGGCTGATAGACATGGAAAAAACCGCTTACCTATACGAAGAATTTTTGGCATTACGTAAAGCGATTGAACCAGAAGCATGTGCGAGTGCAGCACGTTTTGCATCGGTTGAACAACGTATGCAATTGTCTGAACTGTTTCAAAAAATGGACAGCATCGCCAAAGGCTTTGATCAAGATGTCTGGGTTGATGTGGATTTAGAGTTCCACCGCTTAATCTTTATCTCTACTGGCAACAGCTTCTTCTTACCGTTTGCTAACGTATTATCGACCATGTTTAAAAGTTACTTTCATCATGCATCGAAACGCGGCACAACCTGTATTGAAGAGCATCGTGCAATTTATGAAGCCATTATGGCGGGAAATAGCGAAAAAGCCCGCCAAGCAAGCCAAGCTTTATTAACTGCAAGTGACCATGAGTTAGAAGCGATTAAATAACGTTATCATTGATAAAAAAGGCCAATGTGTTTTCACATTGGCCTTTTTTATTGGGCGCGTTGCTCAACAACGGCGTTTAATGATATTGACATGAGCAACTGCCTCTCATACCCCAGCAAATACAAACAGGATAATAGCGTGTAAATTGCCCCCATTTAGCTGGGCGGGGTGAATGTTAACTTTCATTGATCTTAAGCTAAGAAACGCATTAAAGCGTTGTCCATTATCTTAAAAAGTGGGTTATGATATAAATCATACAAATTATATCGTCACTAGAATGGGTAGTCAGATGGATGAATCCTTAATTCCTAATATTGTTGATTTTATTGGTCAAATCGATCCTTTCAACCTTCTGCCTGCTTCGGTGTTAAAAGATGTCGCTAGTTGCATTAGCATTACCTATCTTGGGCGCGGCGATCAGATTCAATTTAGTGAAGACTCGAATGAACAATACCTTTATATCATTCGTACCGGCTCGATGGAGCAGCGTAAACCCGATGGTGTTTTGCGCTCGAAAATGGGCCCAGAAGATTTGTTTGGGTTTACTTTTTTAGCGCCGCTAAAAAATGCTCGTGAAGGCTATACTGCAACCGCGATAGAAAATACTCTGCTTTATCTTGTTCCTCACAGTAAGTTGCAAAAACTGACCAAAAAACATCAAGAGTTTAGTGAAAGCATTTCCTCTGGGGCGCAGTCGCGTTTACGCTCTGCACTTAATGTGGTGTGGTCTAATAAAGATAAAGGCCTATTTCTTAAAAAGGTCTCTGATGTAGCCCATAGTCAAGTTGCCGTGGTGGATGTGGATATGAGCATTCAACAGGTCGCCAAAGAGATGCGTGATACCTGTAGAAGCTTTACCGCGGTAGTAAAACAACAGGGGAAAATTGTTGGCTTGATCACCGACCGAGACCTGACCAAAAGAGTGATTGCTGACGGTGTAGATATTCAACTGCCTGTCAGTAAAGTAATGACATCTCCTGCGATCACTATTAGCCCTGATGACTTGGTATTTAAAGCGGCCTCGTTAATGATGGAATACAACATCCGCAGTTTACCTATTGCTAAAGGCGATGAGGTGATTGGTTTGTTAACGTCATCGCATTTAGTGCAAAAGCACCGTATGCAGGCGATTTTCTTAATTGAGAAACTCAAATATAGCGAAACCGTCGAAGCGCTGGCGCAGTTAACACCTGAGCGCCAAGCGATTTTTGAAGCGTTGGTTGAAGGTAAGGTTAACTCGGAAATTATCGGTCAATTAATGACGATGATCATGGACGGTTATAACCGCCGTTTATTGCAAATGGCGGAAGATAAATTTGGCCCGCCACCGTGTGACTTTAACTGGATTGTGGCAGGATCGCATGCGCGTAATGAAATCCATATGTTATCAGACCAAGACAGCGCGCTTATTTTGACGAATTCGGCCACCGATGAAGACAAAGCTTATTTTGCTAAATTTGCCCAATTTGTTACTGATAGTCTCGACTTATGTGGTTTCCCAAATTGCAGTGGTCACTATATGGCCTCGAATACCAAATGGTGCCAAACTTTGTCGGTATGGAAAGAGTTTTACAGCAAATGGGTCAGTAATCCGCAATACAGCATGTTGATGAATGTCAGCGTGTTTCTAGAAGTACGCAGTTTATACGGCAATGAATCCTTATCTGCTGAATTGCAAAAACATTTACATCAATTGATTCAAGATGAACGTCAGTTTTTACCGTCGTTAGTTAACGATGCAGTGCGGGTACAACCGCCATTAGGCATTTTCAACAAATTGGTGCTTGAAAAGGGCGGCAATAACACTCAAACCCTCAATATTAAAAAGTACGCATTAAATTTAATTGTCGATTTAGCGCGTATTTATGGTTTGGCCGTCGGTTGCAGTGGTAGCGGTACTCGCGAGCGTTTTGAGTATGCGGTAGAGAAGAAGCTATTAGTTGAAAATGACTTTAAAGACATTATTGAAGCTTTTTACTTTTTAACCCAAGTACGCTTTGACCATCAGCTAACGTCATTAAGAGCAGGATTAGTACCAGATAATCATATGGACCCAAGCATGATTAGCTCGTTTGAACGTAAGCACTTAAAAGATGTCTTTAGGATTATCAGTAATATGCAAGAAGCATCAAAGCTTCGATTTAGCCATTACTAACCGTTAGCGAAACCACACCTTTGCAAAGTAATATCAACTCTACTTTAAGTAGGACGATTATATGAATAAGTGGCTTAATTATTTTCATCCGTTGTCGCGCTTAGCGCGGGCGCGTAAGGCTTATTTGCTCGCTCACCCCACCATGCCAGAACAGTTACAACAACTCTTGCAAGAACCTCTGCCTGATCTCTATGCGCCAGTTGAGGATTTAGTGTATTTCTCGGTCGATATTGAAACCAGTGGTTTAGATGCCAAGGTTGATCATATTTTAAGTGTGGGCTACGTCACCATGCAGGGTAAAACCATTGATCTTTCTAGTGTTGATCATACTTTTATTAAAGGGGTTGTTCGTCCTGAAACGGCAGTGATAAACCATATTATGCCGCAAATGGTCCGCGAGGCGCGCAAACTTGATGACGTAATGATGCATATGTTTGAACAAATGCAGGGCAAATTGCTTTTGGTTCACGCTAAGCAAGTTGAGCAGCAATTTGTCGACCATTATGTGTATAAGCGCTTTGGGTTACCGCCAATGCCGTTATTGTGGCTTGACACATTAGCCATTGAAAAGTCGATGTCAGCGAATCGTCAGCATCAACAAGATGGCGATTATCGACTGGCGTCTATTCGTCAACGTTATGGTTTACCTGAATATCATGGTCACAGTGCGTCGGTAGATGCCATTGCCACCGCCGAGTTATTTATGGCGTTGTCGGTAAAACTGTTTGGTCATAGTAAAGGGGTTTTTAAAGCGGTATTTAAACCGTAGAGGTAGGAAAAAATCCCCGAACTCCGTGTCAGGGATAGAGTTGTTTCCACTTGCGTGACGCATATTATTATATTTATTTTTACTGTTAAACATAAATGCATAACAGGAGCGTAAGGTTAAATGCGCCCTGAGGATTAGCAAGGCGCACCTTTTAACTTTGGTCTTTGGAGTACCAAATGAGTCATTTGGGCCTGACAAGTATTGATAGGTGACTCAGATTATCAATACCAACAAATCGTTAAGCGTTCAGTGCGGCAACGGCTTCACGTACTAGCGCGCCAATTTCGTCCCATTGCTGGTTGTCAATAAGTTTGCCTGGCACCATCCACGTTCCACCACAAGCAACTACGGCATCAATATTAAGGTAGTCGTTAATATTGCTTGGTGATACACCACCCGTAGGCATGATAGTTACTGGGTAAACCGCAGTTAATGCTTTAAGCATTTGAATGCCGCCTGAAGGTTCTGCTGGGAAAAACTTCAATGTGTCTAAACCCATTTCCATTGCTTGTTCAACAAGCGATGGATTATTCACTCCTGGAATAATGGGCATATTGCGTTGCTGACAGTATTTAACCGTTGTTGGGTTAAAGCCTGGGCTCACAATAAAGTCAACGCCTGCATCTATTGCGGCATCAACCGTTTCTGAGTTAAGCACGGTGCCAGCACCAATTAACATGTCTGGATAAGCTTCGCGCATATTTTTAATTGCTTGCGCTGCAGCGGGTGTTCTAAACGTAATTTCTGCACAAGGCATGCCGTTTTCAACTAACACCTTACTTAATGAAACGGCATCATCAGCATTGTTAATTGCAATCACTGGGATCACTTGCAATTGTTTTAGTCTTTCATTTAGCGTGCTCATGTCACTTCCTTTGGGATATTCAGAGTAATTTGGCTAATAAATATAATTGTTATTAACGATTAAACTTGGCTTGGCATTGCTGCAAGGTCAATGATTGCACCTTTATGCTGGATAACGATGCCAGCAAGTGCGTGACCAGTTTTAGCTGCTAAGGTGGCATCATGACCAAGTAAACGCTCAGACATATAACCTGCGGCAAACGAGTCTCCTGCAGAGGTCGTGTCGACAACATTGTCGACATGTGTTGCTGGTACGCTAATTTGCGAATCTTTAGTTGCTACAATGCATTCTTGCGCGCCACGTTTAATGACAACTTCGCTAAGGCCAAGGGTAAAGCTGCGGTCTAAGCATTGTGCTATTTCGGTGTCGCCAAATAAGACTTCTTCGTCTTCAAAGGTCAGTAAACCAATATCGGTTAATGCCAACATTTCAAGATAAACCGCTTTGGCTTGCGCGGCATCGCGCCATAAGCGAGGGCGATAGTTGTTATCAAATACCACTTTGCCGCCATTGGCTTTACATTGTTTAAGCACGTCGAATAATACTGCGCGGCTTTGCTCAGTTAAGATGGCAAGGCTAATACCCGACAAGTACAACACGTCAAATTGGCTTAATGTGGCTAATAGTTGGCTACTTGCTTGTTCAAGCCAAAATTTAGCAGCGGCATCATTACGCCAGTAATGGAAACTGCGTTCACCGGTTTCGTCTACTTCGATGGCATACAATCCAGGAAGTTTGTTATCCATAATCTGAACGTGTTGTGTGTCTATGCCTTCTTGCTGCCAAATTTTGAGCATTTCTTTGCTGAAAAAGTCTTGGCCGAGTGCGGTGAAGTAGCTGATTGACATGTCTTTGCCTTTTGATAGGCGTGACAAGTAAACCGCAGTGTTAAGGGTGTCGCCACCATAGTTTTGTGCGAGTGAACCATCGCGCTGTTGCAGTTCGACCATGCATTCGCCAATGATCCCGACATTCAACATAGACATATTGGTTCCTCTATTTTTTATAGAAAGTCTTGGCGCGCAGGGTTGAACATATCGATCAACATGCTGCCTTCTTCTAATGCTACCGCGCCGTGCATCACCATTTTAGGTGCAATATATGCGTCGCCAACTTTAAGGATTTTTTTAACGCCATCAATTTCGGCTTCAAAACTACCTGCTGCAACATAACCAATTTGATCATGAATATCATGAGTGTGTGGATGGCCAATTGCGCCTTTTTCGAATTTTACGAAAACAGCCATCAGGTCTGGAGTGTAACCAATAATTTTGCGTGATAAGCCGTCACCTAGGTCTTCCCAATCTGTTTTGTCATTTTCAAAAAATGGGTTCATCTCTATTCTCCTGTGAAATGCCATATCGTGATATCCATTTGAATAACTGCATCAACGAAATGGGGGGCATCATTGGTTATGGTATTTGTTGAGTTAACGACTATCGCTGTGAAATAAGCGGGATAAGTTTTACTCAACAGTCTGTTTTAATATGAACGTAGTGTACTCGTAAAATACTCGCATTTGTAATACAAATCTACCGTATCTGTGATCTGCTTCGTATTTGTTGTTATTGTTTTCGTTTGTTAACATTGTAAGTTGTTGATTTTTAACTTTTTGGCGTGTTGGCGAATATATGGGTGTTAATTGGTGGTTATCGCATTAATCAAACAATTAGGGTTTTTATGAGTGATCTAAGTCTATAAATGGTTTTTATATGCTGTAATTTAGGTCAATTTGTATTATTTTAGATGCAATTCGTAGCTTCCAGTTTGAGGTAAACATGTCGCAAGCCATAAAAGCGGTACTTTTTGAAGAGTCAGAAATCGCGTCAATCGCGAGTGAGTTAGGCACTGATAGCCTAATGGGTAAAAGCTTAACGAGTTTGATTGCTGATACCGATGCCTTTATGGCGTTAGGGGTCGAAGTCCCAGGTCATAGTGAAGCTGGTGGTTATGCACATAATCGCCACAAACAGAACTACCAATACATCAATCAAGCAGGTCGCTTATTTTTGGTGACGGGTGAAGAAAAATACGCCCAATATACTGCCGACCTACTATTAGCTTACGCTGATAAGTATTTAAAGTTAGGCTTCCACGAGCAGTTAAACACTAACCCTCCAGGGCGTTTGTTCCACCAAATTCTAAACGAGCATGTGTTCTTATTGAATTCAAGCTTAGGCTATAGCTGCATTCGTCATTGGTTGTCAGCAAAGCAACAGCAAACCATTGTTGCTGGCTTGTTCCAACCGATGCTTGATATGTTCACTGAACAATATAGCTTTGATTTTGACCGTATTCACAACCACGGTATTTGGGCTGTTGCTGCTGTTGCGATTTGTGGTTTAGCGATTGATAAGCCTGAATATGTAGAAATGTCGATTCACGGCTTAAAAGGTGACGACATTGAAGGTGGTTACCTTGCACAAATTAGTAAACTGTTTGCCCCTTCTGGCTATTATATGGAAGGTCCTTATTACCATCGTTATGCGATTCGCCCATTGTGCTTATTTGCCGAAACCGTTCACCGTCACCGCCCAGAGCTAGACATCTTTAACTTTAATGACCAAGTCATTGGTAAAACCATTAAGTCGATGTTAGCTACGGCTTATCCAAATGGTGTGTTCCCAGCGCTAAATGATGCTTCATTGTCTATGGATGTGTGTGATGCGGGTGTGGTTGTGGCGCTAAGCCTTTATGCAAAACACTACGGTATTGACGATGACATTCTAGGCATGGCACAAATTCAAGACTGCGTATGGGTTAACCCATGTGGTCAAGTCTTATCAGCAGCCTTTGCTAAAAACCAAGCTAAGTTAACCCCTTGCTGGCCAAGTGTTGAGCTAAACGAAGGGCCAAATGGCGATCGCGGCGCACAAGCCTTTATGCGTATGCAAGCTGACAATGGCGATGTGAACCAGTTAGTGATGAACTACGGTCAGCACGGTATGGGTCATGGTCACTTTGACACCTTAGGGATTAGTTTCTTCAATAATGGCCAAGAAGTCTTACGCGAATACGGCTTTGGCCGTTGGGTTAACGTAGAACCTAAATTTGGTGGCCGCTACCTTGACGAAAACAAGTCTTATGCTCGCCAAACGATTGCCCACAATGCCGTTGCTGTTGACCAACAATGTCAAAATAATTTTGACGTAAAATTGGCCGATAGTCGCCATGGTGAACCACATTTCTTTAGTGGTGATGATAGCGCCGTTCAAGGTGTGAGTGCATTCTGCCGTGACTTCTACCCAGGTGTTGACCAACAGCGCAGCGTGTTAATGGTTAACCATGGTGTATTAGCTAAACCTGTTTTAGTTGATTTATACCGCTTAATCAGTGATCAGAACCACCAGTATGACTATTCATTGCATTACGACGGACAGATTGTGCGTACTAACTTTGACTACCAAACTCACAGTGAGCTGGCCACATTGGGTGATCACTTTGGTTATCAACATATTTGGAACGTTGCCCAAGGTAAAGCGACTACCGAGGCAAGCGACACTGCATTAGTGAGCTGGTTGCAAGGCAGCAGTTACTACACGTGGTTAAGTGCCGTGAGCGCAGATGATGAAGTTATCTTTACTCGCTCTGGTGCAAATGACCCATCATTTAACTTACGCAGCGAACCAGGCATGGTGTTACGTCGCCAAGCAAAAGACACGCTATTTGCTAACGTATTAGAAACGCACGGCTACTTTAATGAAGCGGTAGAGGCAAGTACCGAAGCGCGTGGTCAAATTACTCAGGTGAATGTTATTGGCAGTAATGAGCAAGGTTCAGTGATTGAAATTGTGGCTCAAGATGCAACATTAGTCGTGATGGTAAGCAACCAAGTTGGTGTTACACCAACAACCGATAACAGCGTAACGTTCAACAATCAAACATTCCAATGGCAAGGTTATTTTGCTGTTGAGCAAAGAGGTTAATTTTATGAGCTACCAGCCATTATTAATGAGCTTCGAAGAAGCTGCACAATTACGTACTCACTTAAACACAGATAGTTTAATGGGCCGCTCTATTGCAACTGAAGTTGCTGCACTTGAAGCTTACTTGCCAATTGGTATTGAAATCCCAGGCCACGGTGAAGCTGGCGGATATGAACATAACCGTCATAAGCAAAACTATATTCATTTAGACTTAGCGGGTCGGTTGTATCTGATCACTCAAGATCCACGTTATTTAGATTATGCTAAAACCATGCTGGTGGAATATGCCAAGGTTTATACCAGCTTTGAGCTTAATACTAGCCGTGATAGTAACCCTCCAGGGCGTATTTTCCATCAAACATTGAATGAGAACATGTGGATGCTTTATGCATCGTGTGCCTATTCTTGTATTCGTCACGAGTTGACCCAAGACGAGCAACAGTTAATTGAAAATGACCTGTTCCGTCCGATGATTGATTTGTTTGTTGATACTTACGCGCATGACTTTGACATTGTCCATAACCACGGACTTTGGGCTGTAGCTGGTGTGGGTATTTGTGGTTATGCCATTAATGACCAAGCCAGTGTCGATAAAGCGCTTTATGGCCTAGCAGGTGACAGCGTATCTGGTGGCTTTATTGCTCAGTTAACGCAATTGTTCTCGCCTGACGGTTATTACATGGAAGGCCCTTATTATCACCGCTTCTCATTACGTCCTATTTACTTATTTGCTGAGGCCATTGAGCGTCGTCAGCCAGAAATTGGTATTTACGACTTAAAAGATCAAGTGATTAAAACCACCACTTATGCGGTTATGTCTACCGCATTTCCAAATGGGGTGTTGCCAGCATTAAATGACTCATCTAAAACGATGGACATTAAAGATGAAGGCGTATTAATTGCGACTAGCGTGTGCTTTAAACGTTATAGCCAAGACGAAAACTTAATGTCGATGGCCGTGCATCAAGATAAAGTATGGGTTCATGGTTCAGGTGCGGCATTGTCTGATGGTGTGGCAAATGCCGGTGAACTGGCTGGCTTTAACTGGGGCAGCTTGCAGCTCACTGACGGCGCAGAAGGCGACCGCGGCGGGATTTCTATTTTACGTCATCGCGACGTGAAAAATGACGACACCATGGCGTTATTATGGTTTGGCCAACATGGCAGCGACCATAAATTACATTCAGCGTTAGACCACGGCCATTTCGATGCCTTGCATTTAAGCTTATTTAACCACGGCCAAGAAGTGACCCATGATTATGGTTTTGGCCGCTGGGTTAACGTAGAGCCCAAATTTGGTGGTCGTTATATTCCTGAAAACAAAAGCTACTGTAAACAAACCGTGGCGCACAATACGGTCGTGGTTGATCAAACAAGCCAAAACCAAGGTGACACCGCAACGGCTGAAGCACGTTGGGGTGAGTCTCACTTCTTTGTTAAAGGAGAAAAACAGCAGGCTATGAGCGCATTTGTTCGCGGTTATTATCCTGGTGTGGATCAGCAGCGTACCGTCGTGATGTTTGAAATTGAAGGTATTGCTAAACCAGTGGTATTGGATTTATTCCGCTTAACCAGTGAACAAGAGCACACTTATGATTATGTTGTGCATCACAGTGGTCAAATTATCCGTACCGACTTTGATTACCAAATGGCAAGCAAGCTCAAGCCTCTTGGTGACAAGTCTGGTTATCAACACTTGTGGAATGTGGCGAGCGGTAATGTTGAACAAGGCAGTTTAGTGAGTTGGTTAATGGGCAATAGCTACTATTCAATGGTAAGCAGCGCTAACCAAGGTAGCGAAGTGATCTTTGCTCGTACTGGTGCTAACGACCCTGACTTTAACCTACGCAGCGAACCGTTGATGATGTTGCGTCAAAAAGGAAGCACACATATGTTTGCTAACGTTTATGAAACGCACGGTTACTTTAACGAAGCGATTGAAGCCAGCACCGATGCGCGTGGTCAGGTAGACAAGGTTGAAGTATTAACCCATACCGACGCTGGTTCTGCGGTTAAGTTAACCCTTAACTCAGGCAAAGAAGTTAACGTGTTTGTGTCTAATAAAGTCGGCGTGACAGACGAAACGGAAACCTCATTGACGGTTAATGACCACAACGTGAACTTTAAAGGCGCAGTACATATTGCGTAATTTGAACCAAGCACAATAATCTGGTTAATTTTAAAGCCTGAGTTCATCTCAGGCTTTTTGTTTTGTAAAATATAATCGACCCCCTATTTTACCCAAGCCGTTTGCGACGTGATGAACGCTGCGTAATACAGACACCTAAAGATAAATGACCGTTGGTGACATTAATGCCTTTTTCTCACTATGCCCGTAACCCGTATGTTCGTTCTAACCTTGCCTTAGCGTGGCCATTAGCACTTAATGCATTATTGATGCAATCAATGCTGATGATTGACACCTTGTTAGTGTCGTCACTGGGTGAGGTGTCGTTAGCTGCGATGGGAATTGCGACCACCATAGTGGCATTTATTATGGGTATTCAAATGGCGTTAGCCAATGGAACTCAATTGGTCATGAGCCGCGCAGTTGGTTCACAAAGCGCAGCTGGATTAGCAAAGGCCTGCTGGGCTGGTATGAGCATTAACTTGGGCGTTGGGTTGTTTTTTTGGTTACTGTTGCAGCTGTTTGAAACTTCAATTGTTGAGCAATTAACTCAGCATCAAGACTTGCAAGTAGAGGCGCTACGTTACCTTGGTGTGGCCAAGTATGTGGTGTTATTTAATGCCGTGACGCAAGTGTGTATTGCACTGTTTAATAGTTTAGGTAAAACCAAAGTCGCCTTTAAAGGTTACTTAATTGAAATGCCCATTAACGCATTGTTGTCTTATGCCTTTATTTACGGCACTGCTGTTACGTCGCAATTTGGCGTAACAGGCGCAGCAATGGGCAGTTTAATTGCGATATTGGTGCGGTTTATTTACTTGGCCAGCTGTGTTTATCACCTTGACGATGTCGCATTGAGATTGTCGGTGACGGTCACTGAGATGATTGACAATATACGTCGTCATTTTATTGAAATTTTCCCTGTTGCGGCCAATGTGACGATGTTGTCGATAGGCGTGAGCGTGTATCAGCTGTTGTACTCGCAATTATCGATTAATGCGTATGTGGCAATTACACTTGTATTGCCATGGATGCGCGCTGGTGGCCAGTTTATTACGGCGTGGGCGCATTCGTCTGCCATTTCAATTAGCCAAGCCATTGGTTCAAAGACGTTAGACGACTTAGAAGATAACGTTAATGTGAGTATTAACTTGGCGGTGGCGATTTCAGTTGTCACCATGTTGTTTTTCTGGGGATTAAGCTTTTGGATTGCTGATATTTACCCACAAATGACAGCACAGACCTATCAAGCATTAGCGATTATTGCGCCGCTGTATATCTTGTTACCGTTAGTGCGCGGTTATAACACTGTGCATGGACATGTACTAAGGGCGATGGGGCATACCACGGCGGTGTTTAAAATTAACTTCACCGGTCAATGGGTTATTTCTATTCCGTTATGTGCATTATTAATTTTGTATTTTGATGCATCGATATTTTGGGCGTTTGCGATTCAACCTTTTGAAGAAATGATTAAGGCGTATCCGTTTCGTTACCTTGCCCGTAAGGCGGTGAAAGAATTTAGTGAACAAGATGCAGAAAAGCTGAGTTATTAATTACTCAGCTTTTCTTAGGAGTTGCAGAGGGATAAGCGTTAAGGTTTAACCGAATTCACCACTCACATAACCTTGGGTACGGCTATCGACAGGGTGTTGGAATAGTGTGTCGGTGTCAGCATGCTCAACGAGTTCACCCATCCAGAAAAACGCGGTTTTATCTGAAATGCGTTTTGCTTGGTTCATCGAATGCGTCACAATCACAATGGTGAACTTTTTACGTAGCTCATCCATTAGCTCTTCAATTTTATGCGTTGCAATAGGATCCAGTGCACTGGTTGGTTCGTCCATTAGAATCACTTCCGGCTTCATTGCAATAGCACGAGCAATACACAGACGTTGTTGTTGACCACCCGACAATCCCATTGCTGGTGTATGTAAGCGTTCTTTTACTTCATCCCAAAGCGCTGCGCTACGCAGTGACTCTTCAACTACTTCGCTAATGAGCTCTTTGTCTTTTTCGCCTTGGGCTTTAAGGCCAAAAGCAACGTTGTCATAAATGCTCATAGGGAAAGGATTTGGCTTTTGGAACACCATACCGACGCGCATTCTTAATTGTTTTACGTCAATGTCGGCATAGATGTTTTCGCCTTCAAACATTACATCACCTTCAATCTTCACGCCTTCTACTAGGTCGTTCATGCGATTAAGTGTGCGTAATAGTGTTGATTTTCCACATCCTGATGGGCCAATTAATGCCGTGACTTGTTTGGCTGGGATTGGCAATGAAATGTCTTTTAATGCGTGGTTTTCGCCATAAAAAAGATTGAGATTATTGACTTCAAGCTTGTTCATTTTAGTTGCCTTAATGTGAGTGTTTATCAAAACGTGCAGCAATAATTTTGGTTGCTAGGTTTAATAATAGAACCAGTACGATCAAGATAGTGGCCGTTGCATAAGCTTGGTTCCACTCATGTTGTGTAAATAATTCTTGGGTTAGTTTGTATAGGTGAACGGTAAGTGTTCGACCTGAATCCAGTACGCTTTCTGGAATTTGTGTCACCATGCCGGCGGTAAGGAATACCGGTGCCGACTCGCCAATAACGCGGCCCGTACTGAGGATAATTGATGTCACAATGCCAGGCAGTGCATTAGGTAAGATTAAACGCCAGATAGTATAAATTTTAGAGCTACCTAAAGCGTAACCACCTTCGCGGTAACTCATCGGCACAGCTATTAGTGCTTCTTCTGTAGTGCGGATTAGTACTGGTAAAATTAACATCGATAATGTTAATGCCCCGGCAATGATTGAGAACCCAAGCCCAAGTACTGTCACAAAAAATGTCATCCCGAATAAGCCGTAAACAATTGACGGGATACCTGCTAGCGATTCAATACAAAAACGAATGCCAGCCACTAATTTACTGCCTGGTTTAGCGTACTCAGTTAAAAAGATTGCGGTCATAATGCCAATGGGAGCGGCGATGCCCAATGACAGCCCAACCATATAAATGGTTGAAATAATCATTGCCCAAATACCAGAGGCTTCGCCAATACGGGTATAAGATCCGGTGATGAATTCCCAGCTTACGTGACTAAGGCCATTGGATAAAATGTGCCAAACCACCCACAGTAAGAAGATAATTGTTAACCCTGCTGAAGCCCAAACACCAGCCATCATCGCTTGGTCTTTGCGCATACGGGTTTGCTTATTAGTCAGTTGGGTCATTAGGCATGTCCTCGTTGACGGTTAAGATAAAGTAGGCCTGCATTGAGCAAAATGATAAATGCTAATAATACAATGCCAGTTGAATAAAGTGAGCTTGCATGGATACCTGTTGCGTAAGCCATTTCCATCGCAATGTTGGCTGTTAATGAACGGGCAGGCTCAAGTAATGAGCCTGGCATTGCTGGGGCGTTACCCATTACCATAATGATGGCCATGGTTTCACCAATAGCGCGGGCAATCCCAAGGGCGATGCCGGTGTAAATACCGCTTTTAGCTGCTGGCAGTAATACATTAAAAATTGTGTAAATGTGCGACGCGCCCAGCGCTAATGCGCCTGCTTTATACGTCGGCGTCAGTGCGCGTATTGAGGTTTCTGAAATAGTGATAACCGTAGGCAAAATCATAATTGCCAATACAATAATCCCTGCCAACAGTGTGTTACCTGCAGGAATATCAAATACCGCCTCAATGGCTGGGACAATAACGATTAAGCCAAAAAAGCCATAAACGACAGAAGGAATACCCGCTAATAATTCAACCGCAGGTCTGACAATATTTGCCATCCATTTAGGGGCTATTTCAGCTAAAAACACGGCAGTCATGATGGCAATAGGGACACCAATCAATACTGCACCAACAGTGGAAATAAGCGAGGCGACAATCATTGATGATATGCCGTAAAGTGCAGGTGGCAGCCATTCCCTACCAAAGATAAAGTTCAGTAAGCCTGCTTCTTTAAAGGCTGGTAGCCCTTCATAAAAAACAAACCAACCAATGGTAATTACAGAGATGACCCCTACCATTGCACTGATAAAGAACAACCCGTGAAAGAGTCGCTCTATCCAGTCGATTTTTTTGGCGGGAGTGAGCGATGTTGTCACTTGTCCCATTTTACTTGCCGTTTCCATTTACACCTCGTTTATACTTTTCAACAGCAAAAGAAGGCCGAAGCCTTCTTAATTGCTTTACATTCAATATTTACTGAACGCGGATGTAACCTTCTTCTGCCACAATGCGTTGGCCGTCTTTTGACATAATGAAATCAATAAACAACTTGGCATTTTGCGGCGTATCTTGATCTATCAATGCGATAAAAGGGCGAGCAATTTGATAGTCGCCAGCAGCGATGTTCGCGTCAGTTGGCTTGACATTGTTTACTGATAACGCTCGTAATGAGTCATCTACAGAACCCAGTGAGATATAGCCAATTGCATATGGGTTGTTGGCAACAATCGTTTTAATCATGCCGTTACCATTACCGACTTGAGCGGTGGCTGCGATAGCCGTGACTTTGTGGCCATTAACAACGCGTTGTAGCTTCATGATGTCTTCAAATGCACCACGAGTACCTGAACCATTTTCACGTGTTACAACGACGATTGGGCGAGCTTCACCACCAACTTCTTTCCAGTTTTTGATTTCGCCGCGGTAAATTTTTGAAATTTGCTCTTGGGTCAAGTTCGACACTGGGTTGGCTTTATTTACTGCCGCTGCAATACCATCTCGTGCAATGACAATTTTTTGTGTTTTTGGGGTGAGTTCATTTGGTTTGATATTACGAGATGACATACCAATCATGCTGGTACCGTCTTTCGCAGCACGAATACCTGCTGATGAACCTGTGCTTTGTACTTCAACGTTTTTACCTGTTGATTGCTGGTATCTTTCAGCAAGCACTTCCATAACATGTGCGACAGATGTTGAACCTGAAACAGTCACTGTTTCAGCTTGTGCTAGTGGCGCAGTCATCATGCCAACTGCTGTTAATAAGCCAATAACCTTTTTCATTGTTTTTCCTACTCTGTTCATAGTGGATTTGTTTTCAATGTGTTCGTTCATTTAAGTAAGCGCCTCATGTGGGGCAAACGCATTAAGACAGAGAAGTATTACAGTTAAGTGACAATGAATGAGTGCAGAGGCTATTTAGTGTTGATGTGAATTAGCTTTTGGGTTTGAGAGTGTTGAGGTTTCGTTACCGCTCTTTTGGTGAGAGTGGGTTTGTGGAATGTGATTTTATCGGTTTATTAAAATGGAGCAGGCACTGTGGAAGCTAGAGCATCACTGGTGATGTGTGTTTGTTTAAAGGGTAACGATGTGACATTGTTAAGTCATAAGAAAAGGTTAGCTTAAGGTTAGGTTAAGCATTTGGCGCGATTTATTTGTATATTACGTACCGTGTCAGTTGGGATAATTTTTTTGTGAAACTTTTATGACAAAGGCCGTTTATAAGGATTTATAACTTACTTTTATCTTCATTTGCACGCAGACAATATTCAACTTTGCGCTAACTTTCATCGCTATTTGAGGGGCACGATTGCTCCACCGGTAAATGAGTTAGGTATTATTACTGCTAACTCACCCAGTATCGCGGTTGCTCATACTAGGCCGCGACTAAAGAAGATTGTTTTGTTTCAAACTTTTTCCAGACTTTTTCATGGAAATAGAACACAACCGTGTTTACAGCGGGCTCGATTAACGCAACTGCACCGCCAAGAACGACGCTGCCAGTTAATAGATAGGTTACAGTGAATGCTACGCCGAAGTGCAATAGTGCAAAAGTAAGTGTCTTTTTCATGATATTAGCCTTTAACAAAATAACTTAACGCAAATGATAATCATTATCATTTGGTTTGTAAAGGTGTTTTTGTCAATGGACATATAGTGACAACAAAGCCTATCTCATTTGATAGGCTTTGTTGCACATAGCGCATAATGTCTTGCTATTGAAAAAGCACATCATGGGAGGTTATTGCCGTGTCTTACTCATTAATAGTGCCAAGGGAATTGGCTGAAGTCTTGATCGCGTTTTTCTAAGAAAGCATCGCGGCCTTCTTGTGCTTCGCCAGTGCCATAAGCAAGACGAGTCGCTTCACCAGCAAACAGTTGTTGGCCAACAAGTCCGTCGTCTGGCAAGTTAAAGCCATATTTAAGCATCCGCATTGCTGTTGGCGATTTACTGTTAATTTCTTTGGCCCAATTTAATGCTGCTGTTTCAAGCTCTGCATGTGGAATCGCGCGATTGACCATGCCCATATCAAATGCTTCGTCTGCCGTGTAGTTAAAGCCTAAAAAGAAAATCTCACGAGCACGTTTTTGACCAATCATTTTCGCCAGATAAGCACTGCCGTAACCTGAGTCAAAACTGCCTACGTCAGGGTCGGTTTGTTTAAAGACAGCGTGTTCTTTTGATGCAAGGGTTAAGTCGCATACGACATGTAAACTGTGGCCGCCACCAACAGCCCAACCAGGAACAACGGCAATAACAACTTTAGGCATAAAACGGATAAGCCGCTGAACTTCTAATATGTGCAACCGTCCCATTCTGGCGACATCGGGTTTACCCTGTTCGTCACCTTCATATTTGTAACCGTCTTTACCACGAATGCGTTGATCGCCACCGGCGCAAAAAGAATGCTGTCCTTTAGCTGATGGGCCGTTACCTGTTAATAGCACGCAGCCGACATCTGACCATTGGCGAGCATGATCTAATGCGAGGTAAAGTTCATCTACAGTTTTAGGGCGAAATGAATTGAGGCAGTCAGGTCGATCAATCGCAATACGTACCGTGCCTTGATCTTTGGCGCGGTGATAGGTGATGTCTTCAAAGTCAAAACCTGGCACGGTGTCCCATAAGGTGGGGTCAAAAATATCTGAAACTTGTTGAGTCATAAGTAGCCTAACCTTTTATCCAAACTGTGTTTCATAGTGATCCTATGAATGCTTGCATGAAAGGCTAGGCTGATTTGCTTTTCAGGTCAATGCTGAGTCTAAAAAGCGTTAACTATACTCCGTTGATCTGTGAGTCGCGTGACGCCTAATTGACAGGGCATTAAAGTTGGTCACAGATATATTGTAGGTTTTCGGCGCTTAATGTGTCGTGACGAGAGTATGAGTGCTGACAATACTGCTGTTTAAATGCAGCCACAGAGCGTTCATCTGTGAATATTTGCTGTGCAACTGTCATTTCTTCAGGGGTCAGTCTGTCAGCTAAGTCAGCAGCTAATTTGGGTAAATGCTTGTCGGTTCGCTGAATAGTGGTACCCGTTGCTTTATCTATTTTATGTTCAGCGTCATTAAAAAAGTGATGAACATACGCAATGGGTGTATCCAGTTTGTCGGTTTTAGTGGCGGTGAAATAAAGAATGCCTGCCACGATGGCTAAAAAAATCCAACCTCTCATATTTTTGTCCGAGTTGATGTTAGAAAGGTATATACTATTCCAGTTTCTTTGTAATGTTAATGTAGTAAGGCTGTAAAATGAGCATGGAATCAAAAATCAAGGATAGTTCGCCCCCAAATCGCATTAAAATTCATCAGCCCGATGCCAATAAAGCTGATCGCTTTAATCCTCGAAACCGCATTTACGTTCGTGCCGTAACAGGGGTTTGGAGTTCACTCCGGCGTCGTATGGGGTGGGTCGCTATGTTGTTCTTCTTTATATTGCCTTGGGTGCCTTGGGGAGATCGTCAAGCGGTATGGTTTAATTTATCTGAACAAAAGTTTCACGTGTTTGCGTTAACTATTTGGCCTCAAGACTTAACCCTACTTGCCGCGCTATTCATGATTGCTGCCTTTGGACTCTTTTTTGTCACGACTTATTTAGGCAGAGTCTGGTGTGGTTATACCTGTCCACAAACGGTGTGGACGTTTATCTTTATCTGGTTTGAGGAAAAGTTTGAAGGTGCGCGTAATAAGCGTATTAAACTGGATAAAATGCCATGGTCATTTAATAAAATATGGCGTAAAGCAGCTAAACACCTTTCATGGATTATGGTGTCATTATTAACAGCAATGACATTTGTGTCCTATTTCGTTCCCACCCATCTTATATATGTTGATGTTTTTACTCTTCATGCCGATGGCAGTGTTTATTTCTGGGTTATCTTCTTCACTTTGGCAACATACGGTAATGCTGGTTGGATGCGTGAGATTATGTGTCTGCATATGTGTCCCTATGCGCGCTTTCAATCAGCTATGTTCGACAAGAACACTTATATTGTCGGTTATGACAGCATGCGAGGTGAAACAAGAGGTCCACGTTCGCGTAAAGCTGATCCTAAAGCACTAGGTTTAGGCGACTGTATCGATTGTGACTTATGTGTTCAGGTGTGCCCAACAGGCATCGACATTCGTAATGGTTTGCAATATGAGTGTATTAATTGTGGTGCTTGTATCGATGCTTGTGATAACACCATGCAGCGCATGGGTTATGACAAAGGCTTAATCAGCTACACCACTGAAAACAAATTAGCAGGAAGCCAGGAAAAGGTTGCTAGACCTAAGTTGCTTGGTTATGGCATCGTATTAACCGTAATGGTGCTGGTCTTTATTTATGCCAGCGCGACAATCTCTCCAGTGCGGATGGATATTATTCGTGACCGTAACGCACTGTATAGAGATAACAGCCAAGGTGAAATTGAAAACACCTATACTATTAAGCTACTTAATAAGACCGAGCAACAACAACAGTATCAATTAAGCGTGACAGGCTTAGATAACCCGCATTGGATTGGCCCACAGTCCATTAAGATTGCAGCAGGTGAAGTTATCACATTGCCGATTAGTATTGCGGTTAGTCCAAGTTCATTAAGCAAAAGCATAAATGATATTGATATTATTGTGTCGACAACCATTAATAACCAACAGATATCCATCAAACAAGAAACGCGATTCTTTGGTCGATAGCGATATTATTACGATAAAAAGGGGCGTTTCGCCCCTTTTTTGCACGTTTAGTCCAAAAAAACATCTGTTGAATCACTTTTGCTAAATTACTTCAAAAAAGCCCTTGCGCCGTTCTCAAATCTGCCTATAATGCGCATCCACTGACACGGCATAGCAGCTTCTGCAACGCATTAGCAACCACCGAGTTAGCTTGATTTAAGATGGTTATTTAAGCATTTAAATCAA